>NZ_QJTJ01000005.1 GCF_003217295.1 Ureibacillus chungkukjangi | reverse complement strand
TGTGAGGCTGGCAAGCCTTTTTTTGTTGAAACTTGAGTTGCAACGTTATGTACTTTTCCTTTTCAAAACTCTGTACTTCTATTTTGCACTAAACAACACCACCCTCTCAGAAAGCTTAATGAAAAAATTATACAGAATTTTAAATTAAATAATCTTTAAAATAATCTTTAATAATAAAAAAGATATCAAAAAAATTTGAAACATATATTGGATTAGATATATTTTAAGGGCGTGCAACAGTTGACAGTCAACCAATTTTCCAACAAAAGTCAATGGTTACCACTCGTAAAACTCGTTCAAACAATATAGTAATACTTTCCCACTTAAACTTTTTAATACAAGGCTTTGTTAAATAGTATTCTTGTTTTTTAGCAAAAAAAATGGGATCGTCTGATTTGGACGTTCCCATTCTTATTTCTAAAGCACCCGTTAATGAAATACGATAATTTATTTATTATAAGCTTACCAGTGTACTTGAAGTCTATTACCATTTGGGTCATAAAAGTGGAAAAAGGCATGACCATTATCTTCTTTTATATCCTCGACTTTAACTTGATTATCAATTAAGTGTTGATGAAATTTAGATAATTCTGGACTTGTAAAGCCAATGCTAAACTCTTGTTTATTATCAATTGTAAAATGTGCAAATGTTTCATCTTCGGTAGGAACTAGGATAATTAAAAAAGGTCCTTCATTTACTTTTAAAATTGCAAGTTCCCCAGTATTGTTTAGTAACTGGAGCCCTAGTACATCTCTATACCATTGTGCAGACATTTCTAAATCTTTTACAGGAATTCTAATATAATGTACTTGTTCAATATATGATTTACTCATACTCTTCTCTCCTTTATTTAATCTGGTATATCAAATAGTTCCCTTTTTATATCTCGTTTTCCTTCCGAATATGGAATTACAATGCCCTTTAACTCTCACCCTAACATTTGCTTTGAAGTGATGGTAATTAATAACATATTTTATTGATTTTAAAATTTATTTATCTTAATCCCCCTCCTCACCATCTAGTCATACGCCTCATATTCTATGGGTAAACGAACAGAGGGGATGAATTATGGGTGTTGATTTGTCGGCGTTACATTGGATATATGTGACGTTTATTGTGTTAATCATTGGGTTTATGGTCAGACGTCGTGATACGTCTTTAATTTGTATTATCGGGATTTTCGTTATCGCTATTGTGGCTACGGGAGATTTTACCGCTTCAATTAGTGGGGTATTTAACAGCTTTATATACGCCATCAATGAACTATTATCTACTATTCTCATTATCTCCATTATCGTTGCCATGAGCAGGGTTCTCATGAAGACTGGAATCAATGAAGTGATGGTGTCTCCTTTCACTAAAATCATTAAAAACCCAACTCTTGCCTATTGGACAATTGGGATTTTAATGATGATAATCTCTTGGTTCTTCTGGCCATCTCCTGCAGTTGCTTTACTTGGTGCAGTTCTGCTTCCTGTAGCGATTCGTGCAGGGCTCCCGGCACTGGGGGTCGCTATGGCGATGAACTTGTTTGGTCATGGAATTGCACTTTCTTCTGACTTCATTATCCAAGGTGCTCCTAAGTTAACAGCAGATGCTGCTGGGATACCTGTATCTGACGTAATTACTGCAAGCATTCCCCTTGTTATTGTAATGGGTGTTGTTACAACGGTTGTTGCCTTTTTCATGTTGAGACGTGATATGAAACGTGGAAAAATGGAAATGCTTGGTACATTTGATAAAGAGAAAAAAGACGAGGTTGTTAATACAAAATTATTAAGCTTAGGACAACGTAAGTTCTTTGCTGTGCTTATACCTGTTGCATTTGTGCTAGATGTTGTGGGAATGGCCGTCTTTAACCTTTCCGGTGGAGATGCTACTGCCCTAGTTGGTGGAACGACTGTCTTTATTCTCATCCTGCTTGCTATCTTTGCTCATAAAAATGATGGACTGGAGAAAACGACAAGTTATTTAATCGAAGGCTTCCAATTTGGGTTTAAAGTATTTGGACCTGTAATCCCGATTGCGGCTTTCTTCTATTTAGGAGATTCGGGCTTTATAGCGGTACTTGGCGAATATTTACCAAATGGCTCTCAAGGAATTGTAAATGACCTCGGTGTTGCACTTGCTGCTATTGTGCCTTTAACAGGTGAAGTTGCTGCGATGACTCTAACAACAGTTGGTGCAATTACTGGATTAGATGGATCTGGTTTTTCTGGAATTACGTTAGCTGGATCTATAGCTAACCTGTTTGGTACAGCAATTGGAGAAGGTACGGCAACTCTTACAGCACTTGGTCAGATTGCAGCAATCTGGGTTGGTGGAGGTACATTAGTTCCTTGGGCATTGATTCCAGCTGCTGCCATTTGTAATGTCAGCCCATTCGAATTAGCTAGACGAAATTTAATTCCTGTAGTAATCGGTCTAGTCGTTACGACTATTGTTGCGATGTTCTTGCTATAAAAAATGTGGGTTATCCTTAAGCTGGATAGCCCACATTTCTTTTTAGTAGCTTTTTGTTATCGTTAATTTCTTTTTACGCAGCATTAACGCAACAACCATCATAAGTGTTGGCACTGCAAAAACCATTGATATTAAGAAGATGATTTTACTAAATTGCTCAATTGGACCTGTTAAGAAATTCATTAAAAGATAAGAGATCATAGTTAATGGAAGGATAAACTTTCCAATTAAAGAAACCGGCTTTAAAAGTCGGTCTAATTTATCGACTGCTGATTCTGTATCGCTGTAAATAGGAGTAGTACCATATGGTGCCTTGAAAATATGGATATCATAGCTTGAACAAACATGCTCCCAGCCAGCTTGTGAAAATAATTCTAAATACTCCTCTTTTTCACCTTCTTTTAATAAGCGATAATCCACGCTATATTGAACGTGCTCAGGTGCTCCTTTTTCTAAACGAAACCCTGCAAATGCAAGGCTTTTTAATCGCCAGCCTTGTTTCGCTTTTTTGCTTAGCTTTTCTAAATCCTGCTTTTCTGCAAAGGCTAAACCCCAAGACATTATATACTTTGTTTTTTTCATATTGTTTTGTCCCCCTCTAGTCCTTTTTCCGCAAGCTCAATCATTACTTTTCTTCGCTTAATATCTTCCGTTAACACTTCTCTGCCCTTAGCTGTAAGGACATATACCTTCCTTCTTGAATCCGAGTCATCATGCAAAACGATTAGTTCTTCTTTTAATAATTTTTTTATAATTGTATAAAGAGAGGCAGGTCCTATCACAAAGCTCCCCTTAGTTGTGTCCTCGATTAAATTCATGATTGCGTAGCCGTGCCTCGGTTCAGTAAGTGCTGCCATGATGTAAAATACCGAATCTGTTAGTTGTTCTAATGACTTCAAAAAATCACCACCTACTATATCACTTTTTGATATATCTAATTATAATATATCAAAAAGTGATACATTAAACAATTGATAATTGGAAAATTTAGCAATCTCAATCAAATATTTAATTTCAATATCAGTTATAGTTAATACAGAAGTGAGGTGATGTAGTTGAACTATAGCAATTTAACTCAGCAGGCTATTTCATTTATTGAAAATCATTTACTAGATAATTTACATGGACTCCCTAAAGCAGTTGGGTATTCAAAATTTCATTTATTAAGGATTTTTAAGAAGGAAACGGGTTTAACCGTTGGAGAATATGTTCGAGTGCGCCGTTTAGCTAAAGCAGCTACCCTTCTTATAAAAACAAATGAATCGATTATCTCAATCGCATTCTCCTTGCAATTTCAATCACAGGAAGCTTTTTCAAGAGCATTTAAAGAGGTCTATTCACTGCCACCAGGACAATTCCGAAAGCTAATGAGAGAAATTCAGATGATGAAGGAGGAAAAAGAAATGAGTATAAAAGAAGATGTAAAAGGCTGGTCATTAAGTGGAAGTAATCCAGAGGCTTATGAAATGGCTGTAGATCCTGTCATCTTTCACACTGGCGCAAAATCAGGAGTTCTTTATTCCATAAAAAAAGTAAACGATCAGCAATTTGCAACAATGATGCAGGGCTTCCAAGCAAAACAATACCAGGGAAAACGGCTCAAACTATCCTGCTTTCTAAAGACAGATGATGTCACAAAGGCAAGTGCTTGGATGAGAATTGATAACAGTTCAGGTGATTCAATTGCCTTTGACAATATGCATAATCGGTCTATAACAGGGACCTCTGATTGGAATCACTATACCATTGTTCTAGATGTACCTGAAGAAAGTACGTCCATTCATTTTGGAGTTCTTTTAATTGGAAAAGGAAAAGTTTGGGCAGATAATTTCCAATTTACTGTAGTTGATGAAAAAACACCTACTACAACTCATTCAGGCCATGAGCTATTACCTGAGGAGCCTATCAATTTAACGTTTGAATGAACTAATGCTTCAATATAAAAAATGGGTAATCCACAAATTCGGATTACCCATTTTTATTTGCTTATCAAATCATTAAGTGGATAAAGGACTTTCCCGTTTCATGGTAAGTAAGATTAATAGTCCTACACCAATAATCCCTGCAAGCAAGAACATTCCTGAAGTTAACGTGAACATACCTAAAATCGTCGGTCCTACAAAGCCTCCAAGTGCAGCGAAGGAGTTTACTAATGCAATACCCACCGGTGCTGTAGACTCTGTAAAGAAGAATGTTAAGTAAGCGAAGAAGCAGCCTGCAAATCCATAAAGACCAAAGGATGCAATGGATAAAACGATAACCATTGGCGCTACCGATGAAACGCTTGCACAGCCGATAAATCCAACTAATGCAATCACTAGGCAGATTAATAAATGCTTTTTGTGGCTACCCGTTCGATCGGCATTCCATCCAACAAATAGAGCTGCTGGGATAGCCACAATATTAGGAATCATTGCTAGCCAGCCGATTTCTAGATTCGTAGTATTTGCCTCTGATAATGATTTAATGATTGTTGGAACCCAGAAGGATAGCCCATAAATTCCCGTATAACCCGCAAAGTAAAATGCAGATAGCTTCCATACAGTTAAGTCTTTTAACATTGATAGTTTTGTAGATTTATTAATCTTGCTGCTTGCAATTCTTTCAGCCTCTAATTCTTTTTCTAGCCAATTTTTCTCTTCTTCTGTTAGCCATTTTGCATCTTTTGGACGATTAGTTAAGTAAAATAGCACGATAATCCCAAGAATTAAGGCAGGAATCCCTTCTAATATAAACATCCAACGCCAGCCTGACATATTCGCCCATGAGATCGTATCAATAATCCATGTTGAAAGTGGTGCCCCAATTAAACCGCCAATTGGCAATGCTAATATCAAGATTGCCGTCGCTTTAGAGCGTTCTCGTTCTAAAAACCAATACGTAAGGTAAAGTATAATTCCAGGGAAGAAACCAGCTTCCGCCACACCTAATAGAAATCTTAAAATATATAAATGTGTCGCACTCTCAACAAATCCTGTTAAAACAACAACGATACCCCATGTCAGCATAATTCGGGCAATCCAGATACGTGCACCGACTTTATGCATAATCATGTTACTCGGTACTTCAAAGAAAAAGTAGCCAATAAAGAATATTCCCGAAAGCAGACCGAACACTTCCGCCGTTAAAGCCATCTCTGCATTCATCTCAAGTGCTGCATAGCCCATATTGACACGGTCAAGATAAGCTACGATATACAAGATTAAGATAAATGGCAGGATTCTTAAATTTCTTTTTCTTGTAGCAGACTTTATAATCGCTTCATTTGTCATTGCTTCACTCCTTTTCAAATCTATTTTTAATGCTAAATTGTGTTGAGGCTCCCTCCCTTTGATAGTCATAGAAGATAAAGGTATAAGTAATTGATATTTTGAAATAAAAAAACGAATTAAATTGGTATAAAATTACTTTTGATGAGTGTGGGTATTTTTAAATCATTCTATTACCCAGGGAGTGGTGTTATTCGTAGATTAGGGGGGATAAATTTTGGCGAGTAAATAGAAAAAAGGATGTTTTTCACATCCTTTTTAGTAAATTAGTTTTCAGTGCCATCTACATACCTTCCGTGCTTTGGTATCGCAATTTTGTCAAAATCATTTACTAATAAAGCTAAATTATCTTCTAATTGCTGCCCCTCCATCGGTAAACCATGTCCTGTGATTGCAACATTCGGCTTTAGGTCCTTAAGTTTTTTCACGGAATACCAGGCTTGCTTCCAATCCGTTGTAAAGTAACGAGGTGGACCACTAATTTCCTGGTCTTGTACAAGTACTTTAAAAAGGGATTCCTGTTTTACCGTCACAAAAGCATCCCCAGCAATTAACGCTCCATCAGATTCTCTAAAAAATGAAACGTGTCCAGGAGAATGCCCAGGTGTGTGTATCAATTGCCATTCCTTTAATATTGGCACAGAACCATCGTTTGGTAGAGGTTTTACATGCTGCCCTAAATTGATAGGCTCATTTGGAAAATAGGGAGAAATTCTTGCTACAAGCCCACCTTCAACAGTAGGGTCCGCATCCGGATAACTCTTCTGTCCTGTTAAATAAGGGATTTCTAATTCATGAGCATAGACTGGCACACCCCAATGCTCAATCAACTCGATTATTGCACCAACATGGTCAAAATGTCCGTGAGTTAAGAGAATACCATTTGGACGTGCATCCGGGCCAAAACGTTTTTCAGCTTCTTTTATAATGGTATTCACAGACTTTGGCATCCCTGCGTCGACCAATGTCCACCCTGTCGGAGAGCTTGGTTCACCAATCATACATAAATTAACTACCTGCGTTGTAAAGGAATATATATCCGGTCTTACTTCCTGTCCCTTTCCACTCGATACCGAGGTCATCGGAATATATTTGTAATCTTCACCATAATTCATCTGTTCAGACATATCTTATATTGCCTCCTTCCAATTGTATTTTTTCTTTAATCACACTTGCTATTCATCCTTAATAAAGAAATACCCAAAAATTTGTGAGTTTCCAGTCAAATAAGAGTAAATTGATTGGATGACTTGAAGAAGTGTCTTTCATGTTGGTCTTGGTTATGAAGGACACTAGCCTTCGATTACTTGATAAAACTTTATTTCATTTTCGTTATGAAAGACACTATTATTCGTTTACTTGATAAAACTGTCTTTCATCTTGCTTATGAAAGCCACTATCATTGTTTACTTAATAAAACTGTCTTTCATCTTGCTTATGAAAGACACTAATCCTTGTTCACTCGATAAAACTGTATTTCATCATGCTTATGAAAGACACTAGTCTTTGTTTACTTAATAAAAGTGTCTTTCAGCTTTGTTATGAAAGACACTTTTCTTCATTTACTTGATTAAACTGTCTATCAGCTTATATAAATTTACAAATTAAAAAGCCATGTGTCTTTTCACATGGCTCCCCTAAATTAAATATGGAATTCAATTGTATCCTCAATATAATGCCATTCGAATGGTGTTTCTTGGTATACGTAGTAGTTTAACCAATTGTAGAACAGCAGGTAGGAATGGGCACGCCAAGTGTTTTTAGGCGATTTCTTTGGATCATTATCCGGGAAGTAGTTGACCGGGATATCTACTGGGTCGCCTTTTTCCACGTCTCGAATATATTCATCTGCCAAAGTTGTTGCGTCATACTCTAAATGTCCAGTAATCATAATATGCTTCGTATCCTTGGACTGGACAATAAATGGACCGGCTTCCTCAGAATAGCTTAGTAATCGTAAATCCGGATGATTTTGAACTTCCTCTAAGGAAACAGAAGTGTGACGTGAATGTGGTGCTACATACTCATCGCTAAATCCGCGCACTAAGTCTACCGTTAAATCCGTAATAACATGAGAGTATACACCTGAGCATTTCTTTGGCAGCTCAAACTTTCCAATATTGAAATGTTTATAAAGAGCGGCCTGTGCTCCCCAACAAATATACATACATGAAGTGACATTCAGCTTAGCCCAGTCCATAATTTCAGAAATCTCTTCCCAATAGCTTACATCTTCAAAATCCATGCGTTCCACTGGAGCACCTGTAATAATCATTCCATCGAAACGGCGATGCTTGATTTCATGAAATGTCTTGTAAAATGTATCTAAATGTGATTTTGATACATTTCTTGATGCATATGTAGCGGTGTTTAAAAAGGTTACATTGGTTTGTAATGGCGTATTCCCTAATAAGCGTAATAACTGTAGCTCCGTTTTCTCTTTTTCAGGCATTAAGTTACACACCAAAATATTTAAAGGTCGAATTTGTTGCGTGCTTGCACGGTCTTCTTCCATTACGAAGATTTTCTCTTTACGTAATATTTCTCCTACAGGTAAATTCTTTTGTATATTGATAGGCATTAATATTCCCCCATTTCTTTACATGCCAAATTCACTCTATTTTGGACAATAAAAAACCTCTCATTCCAGCGTGAGAATGAGAGGGTATAATCGATACGCGCACTCTTATCTCCCAAGACAAATATGCCTTGCTGGAATTAGCACCTTTCTAACGATGTTAGAGGTTGCTGAAGCTTCATCGGGCCATTTCCCTCTGCTTCTCTTGATAAGATAGATGAAATTAAACTAATACTAACATGGATTATAAATATTTGCAATATTCGATATTTCTATTAATTTGAATTTAAAATATATAATCGAAATCACTTGCTATTTCTGAGCTAATTTATCACGCCAGGTTGATTTTTCATTTTCCCCAATGAGCTGCTCCAGTTGCTCGTCCCATTTATCCAATAATGTATTCCAAACACGTGAAGTAAACAAATCCTTCTCTACCTCATACAGCAAAAATTCGATACAGGGTACGTCATTTACCTGAACATCCTCGACTGAATCAATCGAAGTGATGAAGAGCTTGTTTTCCTCAGTGTCATCATTATCTTCATTGATGGCTTGTAGCTCTTGAATCACTAATTTATCTTCTAATGTAGGCTCATTTTGCTGAATCTGATATCGGAAAATTTGCTCCGGAAAGTCCTCAAATTCAAGCACCTCCTCAAGATCGCCATTTAAAAAACTATTATGTGTCGGGCTGTATAAAAGCTCCGTTGCGGTTTCATCCTGTTCTTCTTCAAAGACGCCATTGGCAAATTGCTTCTGCCCTTTCTCCGTTAGCTGATAAAAGGATTCAACTTTTGCAATCAATCCTGTTTTTTGCATTTTAGATAATAAATCTTCTACAAAAAGCTGCTCTACAAGGAGAATTTCACTGATTTGCTCGGCACTTTCAAATTGAGTATCCTTCAATGATAGAAACAGCATCTTCATAAGAATATCCATTTTTGTACGAACAACGGGCTTATACGTAACATTTAAAGTATGAACAGGAACACACCAAGTGTCAGCTTGGAGGATGGATGCTTTTGAATTTTTTGTAAGCTCTGACTCAAGTGATTGTTGCAAGGATTGTATTTCCATAGCTCCTCCTTATGAAATAAAGCTTTCAATTGTATTTCGATAACCCTCTTGAGATTTCACTGTATTTAACAACGTTTTATACATTTTACGAGTTTCTTCTTTTTTCGGACGGTTGACGAACATTTCTGTACTACCGATTAATACCAATAATTCTCTTGCACGAGATAAGGCAACGTTTAAGCGACGATAATCCTTGGCAAACCCAATATCCCCGTGTTTGTTGTCATTATTCCGGACCATGCTTACCAATATCACGTCCATCTCCATCCCCTGGAATTTATCGACTGAACCAGTTCGGATATGTAGATGCGGCAGACTTAGCTCCTGTTCAATAAGTCGGTTAATGCGTTTGACCTGTGCTGCATAGAAGCTAATCACTCCAACAGATTTTAATTCGTCTTGTAGGATTAGTCCTTCAGCTTTAGCTTTTGCCGTAGCCTCATTTAAATCAAGTAACATATTTCGAATAACATTGATTTCGGACTCATTTAGTAAACTAGAGCCACCCTTCATGCGCTCCTCAAAGAATTCCTGTTTGTTCGGGATGTCCACCCATAGCAGGTGTTCATTTCGATTAATGAATGAACTCTGTAATTTGTGATCGCGTAAAGCATCTGAATCAGGAAGACCACATTGTAATGAATCATTTTCATATTCATAGAATGGGGAAATTGTTTTCATGATGTTTTCATGCATACGGTATTGAATCGCCAGCATTTTCTTATTAGAAGCTGGAAGATTTTTGTATAAGCGTTCAAATAGAGATTCCTCAAGAAGCTTTTCTAATTCGCGTTTCTCCTCAAAGGTATCGCTTTCCTTAATAACCGTTTCCAGTGTTTCTTCGAAGGTATCATCACCTATTAATGGAGGAAGCTGATGATGGTCCCCAACAAGTACAACTTTTTTTCCTTTAAGCATTGGTAGTAAAAGCTCAGGAGGCGTTGCTTTTGATACCTCATCGATAATAACCACATCGAATATCGGATAGTTCTCCATAAACTCTTTATTTGCTGAAGCGACACAGGTTGTCCCAATAACATTTGCATGTTTTACATAAAGCTTACGAATCTCGTCCAAGTCATGCTCTGTTGCCTGTTCAAGCAGTGCCTTCCATTGAAGCTGCATGTTCTGTGCTACTGGCAGCATTTCGATTTTTTTATGCAATTTTTGGACTTGTTGCTTTGTTTCTTCGGATTTTTCCTTGGTTTTTTCCAATTCAAGCTCTGGATTTTGCTTAGTGATTTTTTCTAGTAGCTCACTTTCTTTTTCAAGCTGAATACCTTTTGCATTGTATTCCTTTAATTGGGCGATATACTCCTTTAAAACTGCTTCACCATTTGTAATTTGTTCTTGCACACTTTGTAGCTCTTCTTGCTTTTTCGACAGTTGAGTTTTAAGACCATCGATTTTTTCTTTGTTTTGCTCAAGCTCTATTATTTCTTTTTCCAGAACTTCACGCACAGTTTGTATCTCAGCAGCAGATGGAATGGACTCAAGTTCTTGTTTTGTAAAATCAAATGCTTGTAGCTGAGCCTTATATTGAGATTTTCTAGCTAGTAGATTTTCTTCCTTCGTTTTTAATGAAAGCATCGAGCCCTCATCAATTCCGCCCTGCTGCATCATTTGATCCACTATGTCTTCTTTTATTTTGTTGAATACCAATAGTGATTCATCGATTAAAGCACGATAACGAAGAGCGATTTGATTTATAGCAAGCTTTCTTAGGAAAAGTCCTTGGATGGAACGTACTCCATTGTCTTTATTAATCTTCTTTTGTGCAAACGCACGACTTAACTTTGTTAAAAATTCATCAATCTCTTGGAGCGAATAATGATGAGTTGTCGGCAACTCGGGCATTTGTACATGAATAGCGAGCGTTGTTTGGCTAAAATCAATGGCTTTTTCTAAGCGGCTTGATATTTCATTCAGTGATTTGTAGCCAAGTAGCTGCTCATGAATTTTCTCCATGTCAGAAAATAGGCGATTTAAGACATATCCCCTACGAATTTCATGCTTCTCTATAAACGACTCGACATCTTGTACTTTTTTTAAGGCCTGTACCTCTTGAATTGTTGAATCCATTGAGCTAGATCTGTCTTCAAAGCTTTTACTTTGTTTTCTAGCTTCTTCTAAATGGGCTTCGATTTTTTCAAGCTCTGATTTTACTTGAGTATATTCCAGCATTCGATTACTTTTTTGAATGTTGGATTTTGCTTTTTGAACCTGTTCATCGATTGTCGAAGCAGAACCGATAGCTTTTAGGCTTTCCTTCATTTCATTAATTCGTGTAGAGATTTTAGTGCGTGACTCTATAAGCTTTTCTAGCGTTTCTTCCGTTTTTTCACGCTCTTTTTTTAGTGGAATGATTTGTTTTTTTAGCTGAGTGATTTCTTCAGAGATGACCGCTAATTTTTCCTTAGCAGCTTCTTTTAGTTTGATTTCCTCTAGCAATTTAATTTCTATTTCTTTTAAGTCAGCAATATCTGTTTCAGCATTCGAGATTCCATCCTTTAACTGCTGTTCCTTTGATTTATGCCCCTCGATTTCCTTTGTGATTGCTTCATAGGTCTGCTTTTTCCAGTACTCTGAAACATTTTCCTCTATGAATTTTTTACCCTCTTCTTCGATACTCTCAGTACGTCCATAACGAAGAATTCGAATATCTTTATTGTTCAATAAACGGCTTAATGCATTATCAACGGCCAAGTTCGATTGAGACGCAATTAAAGTTTTGAGTCCCGCTTTGGCATTTTGATAGCAAATCTCTGAAATTACAGTAGTTTTCCCTGTACCAGGGGGACCCTGTATAACATAAAGATCTTCTGCTGAAATAGCACCAGCAACCGCAGCCCTTTGATATTCATTTAAATTGTTGTGGAATTCAATCTCTACATCAGTTTTTCGTTCACTGATCTTTGGCGTATCCTCAAATAGAATATTTTCAAGATTCGGGTTTGCCGCTAAGCCTTCTTTTAGTCGTTCAAAGCCCTTTAATAGACGATTTAGCTGTGATTTAGTGGAAGCATTACTAAAGGTGATATGTTCAGTTGCGAAATCAAAGTCATTAGAGCGTGCAAGCTTTGCTACTTTGGGATTTAGCTCAATTTCAACTGTTCGGTCCTGTTTATGAGCCTTAACAACCTCCCCAATTTCTCGCTGGAAGCCTTTAACATAAGCACTTAAACCCTTTAACTGCTTCCATTCCTTTTCTTCAATTCCGTTGCAGCGTAAAGTGACCTTGGAATAGTCGGAGCTATATTGGATCGAGCTAAAGGTCGCATCAATATCATCAATCGAAGCATTTTTGTATTGAACCTTTAAATACCCCTCCCAGCTGGAAATACGTTTGTTGATAAAGTCAAAACGTTCCTTTGCAACTGGTAATTCCGCAATTGTCGAAATAAATTCTTTTGGATATGTATGGCCATTGATGCGCGATGGCACAAGTCGAATCTTCATTCGTTGGCGGCGATTGGTTGCAACAGGTGTGTTTTTCCCTCGTGTTCGGAAGCTTTTAGCAACTAAACCGTTCTTAAGGTCAAAAGCGCAGTCCATAATGACAACCCGCTCGTCAAATTTCTTTTTAAGCTTTTCATTTCGTTGGTTATCAAAGTAAAGGGTTAAGGATAAGGAAGTCTCTTCGACAGATTGCTTCTCTATATATATATCAAATGGGTTTTGTAGCTTAAAGAAGGAGTGCTCATCCTGAAAGTGTTGTTTAATGGCATCTCGAGCAGTATTCGTTAGGACGATAAAGCATTTTACCGTCTCAATTGTCTCCATTTTTTGCACCATGACTACACCCCTCCCTTTCGATTCGAATTTTACAGATAAACTTAATTATAACAAGATTCTTTCCGTCTTGGTAGCTTGACACGAAATGTTTGAAAGTTGTTAAAACTGTTTGGGGAATGGCGTGGCGTTATGAGGCGGCAATAGCGTGGAGATTGCTGGTGGAATGGGGTGCATTCTGGATATGAAGTAGATTTTGGAGTGAGTTTTCTGGGGGCTGGCGTTTATTAATGTTGTGAAGTGCAGCTTGGTGTGAATTTGCTCGTTTGGTACAGTTCATTTTTGTTATGAAGTGCATCTTGATGCGAATTTGTATGCGCCATGTAGTTCATTCTTGTTATGAAGTGCATCCCGTATCGAATTTACTCTCGTTATGCAGTTCATCCACCTTATGAAGTGCATCCTTAATCCAATTTGCTCTCGCGATGCAGTTCATCCACCTTATGAAGTGCATCCTTAATCCAATTTGCTCTCACCATGCAGTTCATCCACCTCATGAAATGCATCCACAAGCGAATATGCTCTCGCGATGCAGTTCATCGACTTCAATGTATGAAAACTAGCCGACCAACACATATAAAAAAGACTAGCAATAAATGCTAGCCTTGCGAAAAATTTTTATGCGTTATTGTGTGCGATTTCTAGATATTTTGCATCCCATTCCGGATCTACTTTGCCTAATGGATATGGGCGGAAGTTATCTTTTTTAACTAAAGTATGTAATGAAGTTGCTGTGGCTGCAACGGAACCATCCTCGTGCAAAATTTCGTAGCCGTAAACTGTTTTTAATTTCGTATGGGATTCTACCCATGTTTTCACGGTAGCCACCTGCCCATAACGCATGGCCTTTTTATATTGAATAGACAAATCTAATACTGGTGAAATATAGCCTTGCTCCTCTAGCCCCGCATAGTTAAACCCAGCATCCTTCACTAGCTGTGTTCGACCAATCTCCATCCACACCAGGTAATTCGAATGGTACACTACGCCCATCTGATCTGTTTCTGCATACCGAATCTCAATTTGTTTTTCACTAACAAACATTTCTCTCACCTCGTATTTATTATAACTTAATAATTTTTGAATAGTAGTATATTAACCTGATGAAGTTGGATTATAAACATGCTAAGAACATATTCAGCGCGTTTTTTATAAACAAAGAAAGTAGTGTAATGACTGAAAATTCACAAATCATATACCTATTACAATCAATATAATGATAAAATATATAGTGCAAAAACATTTAATAGAAAGGTGTGTACAGATGAGGTATTATTTTGATTTTCTTTTGGCAATATTATTAACTGCCCTATCTTACTTCATTGGAAGCTTTCTAATCAGCAATGGCCTATCCGTTTTTCTGGCACTTATAATTGGTATTTCTGTAGTCTCATTAGGCGCAATTACCGAGTCGCTAAGAGCCCCGATGTGGTTGATTATTCTAGTACCCTTCCCAGTAGGAATGGTATTGCTCTACTTATTATTGGATGAACCTCTTCTTACCTGGCTTATAACTTACTTTATAACACTCGCTATTTATACAATAATTCACGTTTTCATGAGCTTCATTTTTAAATTCCATTCTTTGATTCCGGCATGGAAATTATCAAATTAACGATTTTATAAAAGTGAAGTCCATTAGAGGTTCTTTTGAGTAGAGAAGTCATAAAAAGAAGAGAGATACTTTGAACAGGAATACGAAGTTTCAATTAGAGCTTGTCTCAATTTAAACCAACTATACTTTTAAGTACATTACTTTTTAATATGAATATGAACATCACAATCCTTATGTATAACAAAAATAGGATACACAATACTGCGTACCCTAAATGATTAAAAATAACTAATACAAGTGAAGAAGAATGGTGAAGCGACTGCGTATATAAACACAATCGCGACCGTTTTACCTTATCTCACAACTCGAAGAAAATAAGGTAATCTATGCCACTTTTCGTAGCCCTGTTTTAAAATCATGGCACCTTTTGATTTTTCCTCAGCAATTTTCTTTTGTAGTACTTCTTTGGTTGTTGTTCTGATTAATTTTGTATTCAAAATTTCTTCATTCCTTCCAGCTCCAGGTTTACCTTAATAATTACTTACCCTGAAAAACCAGATTACAATCATTACAAAAAAATTTTGAGTGTCGATTGCTCATCTTTCTGTAGGAGCTCTATTTTTCATTTATAACCGCTCTATTTGTTGTCAATAATAAATAGAGAGTAAAAACGATTGATTATTGTTTCCTTTATAGCAATTCATTGGTATTTGTGGTAGCATGGAAATCTATTCATAATAAGGACGTGAACTATTTTGATTAAAATTGAATTACCAAAACCAGATGTTATCATCTATCAGCGTGAACAAGTGTTAAAGGATGGAGATGTTCCGATTACACCTTACCATGGTTTTATTGATTTCCATAAAATCACTCGTGACAAAGGTGGATTTTTCCTATTCTATAACAAAGCAAATGAAGTACTATTTGTAGGCAAGGCTCGTAAAATTCGTCAACGCATCAAAAAACACTTCGAAGATACCGTTTCACCAATGAAAAACCATCGAAACGAAATTTATAAAATTGAAGTTTATGAAATTGATGATGCAATGGAACGTGAAATTTACGAAACATATGCGATTAACAGCCTTCGTGCTAAATATAACGTCGATAAAGTATTTTTCGAATAAAAAAAAGCTGATTGGGAGTTATTACTACCTCCTTCAATCAGCTTTTTTATTTAAAATTCTAAAAGTTGCCCTACTTGTTTAAAGTCCTCTAAAATTAAATCCTTATTTCTTATTACATCCGCAAACCATGGATCGATCGGTTTGGTGAATTGTTCCTCTAACTCTTCTTTTTGATTTAACGTAAAAACAAGATAGTCAATCATTTTCGTTCTTTGTTCATAAAACTTAACACGTTGGTGGAAATCTTTATTTACCTGAATGTTAAATAGTTCTCCAAGTCTAACAATCCCAGCATTAACGTGCTGCTCTGCATATAGAGATGAGCCCACAATTGCTAGTTTTTCGTTAAAGGTTAATGGCATTTGCTTGAAATATGTTTTCATTAACTCCCCTGTGTGCTTCGCAATTATCTCTAGTTTCTTTTTTTGGTCTTGAGATACAGTTTTTGTTTCTTCCACTACTGGGAGGATTGTGTAGGCGTCATCAAGTAGAGCTTTGGCTATGTCATAGCGTTCTTGATTATATGGTTCTCCTACACGTTCTAATATCGTTTCTGCAACAAACACTCTCTGTAAGTAGCCTGTCAGTAAAATGATTCCATTATATTGAGCTTTAATATCCTTTGCCATTTTTGAAACGACCCCTTTCTCCATCATTCATTACGGATCATTTCATCTAAGAAAGTCCTATCTGTATTACTAAGACCTTAACATACCTTAGAAGAAAACAAAATATTTAATTTATATCAAAATTTAGTTGGATTATAGCTAGATTTAGATTGTGTGCCTAAACTCACTAAAACAAATGTGATTAAGGATGCAATAATTGGAAGCGTTACTGTGTGCATCCCAAAAACGTTTGGAGCCAATCGATAAATGGCGATGTACATTACTAAACCGACAACCATCGATGAGATTGCACCGTACTTATTCGCTTTGCTCCAATAAAGACCAAATACTACTGCCCATAAAAATGCCGATTCTAAACCACCAAAGGCAAATAGATTGAGCATGATTAATAACTCTGGTGGATTCAATGAAAATAACACTACTGCAAGTCCAATAATTGTTGTAACCCAAAAGCTTCTATTTTTAATTTGCTTGTCTGTCGCCTGAGGGTTGATGAAATTAAGATAGACGTCTTTTACGACAGTAGAACTTACAAGCATAAGTAAAGCGTTTACCGTTGACATTATGGCTGCCATTGGAGCGGCTAGAACTATCCCAGCAAGAACAGGTGGTAGAACCTCTAAAGTCAGTGTCGGCATGACTTTGTCTGCAATTTCTATACCCGGTGTTACCGGACGAGCCAGTACTCCAATTAAGTGCATGCCAAACATGATTGTCCCTATACCAAATGTGCCAATAAGAATTGCTCGGTGTAAGCTTTTTGAATCCTTATAGCTCATAGCTCGAACTGCAATTTGAGGTAAACCGATAACACCTAGCCCTATCAAAATCCAGAAGGTAGATACATACAAAGGTGTAAGAGAGCCATCTGAACCAAAAGGTGATAGCATCTGAGGGTTTTCTTTTAAAAGAGAGCCCATAATATTATCAATTCCCCCACCTGCAAGAATTGTTCCAATTAATAATACGATTGTTCCGATAATCATGATTGTCCCTTGTAAGGCATCTGTTAAAGCGACTGCTCTAAAGCCGCCAATAACCACATAAACAAGTACAGTTACAGCAAAAATTAGTAAAGCCACCGTGTAATTTAAACCTGTTAGCGACTCAATAAGCCTTGCTCCCCCAACCCATTGTGCGGTCATCGAAGCAAATAGGAACACAATAATACTGATGGCGGAAATAAACACCACTATATTACTGTCATAGCGTTTTTTTAAGAAGTCGATAAGCGTAATTGCTTCATAACGACGTGAGATTATAGCGAATTTCTTACCAAGAATCATTAGTACAAAGTAACCTGCTGGAAGTTGTGCCATGGCTAGTAGCACCCACCCAAGCCCTAAATTATAGGAAACACCAGGACCTCCTATAAAGCTTGATGCACTTCCGTAAGTTGCCATCATTGTCATAGCAAGCAGGAAGCCACCCATTTCACGGCCACCTAAGAAGTATTCCTGTAGAAACGAGCTTGAATTACGCACCTGTTTGTTTGCCCAAAAGCCTATTGCAAAAATAATGATTAAAAAGACAAAAAGAGGAATTATAACTTGCCAATGAATCATGCTTTATCCTCCTCGTCATGGAATGAGACGTCCTTGAAAAGGACTTTGATCGCTATCCAAATTAAAATAATCATAAAAATCGTACCGGCAATACAGCTATAAAAAAACCATGCCGGGAATCCCCAAATGAAATCATATTCTTTCGGGTCGCCTTCACCTAATCCGTAAGCAAATCCAAACCAAATAGCAAAATTTATGATAACAAGAGCTACGCCTATTAAGGCTTCTCGATTTGCAATTTTAAAACGTGCATCCTTCAATGTATTCATTCCTTTCAATAATTTGATGCTAGATATATTTACTTTTCTATCATACTTTTTCATCTACAAAAATGGAAGAATTACTATTAGTTGGTCTATATTAGAATAATTGACCTTGTATAGAATAAGTACAGATGATTCAAAATATATCGAATAAACTTCTCGGATTACTATTCGATGTCAAATATTTTTTATATTATTTATATTTTGATATAATTGTAGAGTAAAAGCACAATCAGAATTTGTGTTTATAAGGATGGAGGAAATATAGTAAATGAAAAAGCTTTCTGCAATTTTTATTGCCATCACTTTAGCGTTCTCAAGTGTTGGTACAGTTATCCCTTTTTTAGACCATGTAGAAACGGCCGAAGCAAAGTCGTACAAATCAGGTAAAAAAAGCTATAACACTAACCCAGGAACAAATAATAATGTTCAAAATAATGATTCTGGTACAAATTCAACTGTTAATAAATCAAATACAACAACAAATAACAAATCAACTGCTACACAATCTAAAGGTGGATTTTCTAGTGGTGGTCTGATGAAAGGCCTATTTATCGGGGGTCTAGCTGGATTACTCTTCGGTAGTCTTTTCTCTGATATGGGACTTATCGGGAATATTTTAGGCTTTGCCATCAATGCAGCTGCCATTATTTTAATCGTATTCATTTGTATGAAAATTTATCAAATGATGAAACGTAAAAATAATAAAGAGGTAACGGACAGTTGGAAAAAATAACATTATCTGAACAAGAGGTTATCAATGCACTGTGTTATTTCCATGCAAAATTTAAAAAAGTTCAGCCAACCGATGTTGAAGTGGAGTTAATGTATGATGATATGGCAGGTTTTACTGCAGAAGCTTATTTGAATGGTCAAATGGACTTTTATAACACAGTAAACTTTATCACTGCGATACGACTTTATCTTGATGAGAAATTAAATCGAGATTCCATTTCGGCTAGAATTATGCTTGAACTTCATGATGATGCAGGAATTATTGCCAATATTGAATGGTAAAAAAAGAGGTATCACAGCTAGTGTGGTACCTCTCTTTATGTTTAAATTTATAATTCTGATTTGTCGAGGTTTATTGTTTTCATAACCTTTGTACGTCGGTCCTTCAAATGATAATATTTGATATTACCATTGATCAGTTCAACAAAAAACTCAATCTCTGCATGCTTATAGATTGGCCACTGCGCAAGCGCTAATAGGCCCTGTGGTGGAGGAACTTGTTCTAAACAATCTAAGATTCTAGGATTATTGAAGTTTAAGTAAAAATAATGCCCCTCACGAAACTTCGCTAAAATACTATATCTATTATTATCCATAATTCCTCCTGTAAGTATTTAGACTAAGCCTATATGATAATTACTATTTTATTAATTGTAAGTAATTATTTCAACTAAAACTTATAAATTTTTACAAGATTATTATAAATAGAGTTATTCTCAATGAAAAAGACCCAATATACAACTAAGCTAGTTGTATATCGGATCCTTTACGTCCAATTATTTTGCTACGTCTACAATACGCCCTTCAACTGTAGGTGTGATTGTACCGATTGATTCTAAATGCTCTTTGAAGTTTTCCCAGTCAGAAAGACCTAAGTCAGTCATACGCCCTTCTCCATAAGCTTTTTCAAGAGCTTTAAATCCGTCTCCACCTTTACCAGTGAATGCGTTAGTTGCGATTGTATACGTTTTAGCATCTTCTACCAGTACTTCTTTACCAGATGCATCAGTGTAAGAAATACTTACAACACGTTCTCCAGCGGGCTTAGAAGAGTCAAATTGAACTTTTACTCCCTTAGATACGTGTAAGAATCCACCGTTTTCGTTTGGATATACACCAACACTTGTTTCAAACGTCTCTTTTAACTCAGTTCCAGTAACATCCATAATCGCTAGTGTGTTCATGAATGGAAGTACTTTGATAACTTCCTCAACTGTGATAGCGCCAGCATCGATTGAAGCACGGATACCTCCACCATTTTGCACGGCCATGATTACTTCTTTGTCAGTAAATTGCTGAGCTTTTGTAACCATTCCATCAGTAATTAAGTTACCTAAAGCCGTTTCATTTTTGCGAACACTTAGTTGTTCAGTATTACCTTCATCAGTTATACGAGGGCTTACTAAAGCTTCAGATGCTGTTGCTTTGATTTCAGCTCCCCCAACCTTAGTAACTTGCTCCTTATAAGGCTTTAACAGTTCAAGTGCACCTTGATCATCAGCATATTTACCTAAATCAAGTAATCCACCTTTATATGCTACAACGACACCTTTGTCATTAAATGTTACATCAAGTGTTCCTAAGAAGTCACTTGCATTTTTAGCTTGAACGATTAATGTAGTATCTTTAGCAACACCTGTTGTATTAGCATTTACAACATATGGCGCTTTCAATTCTGTATGAGAGTGACCACCGATAATTACGTCAATTCCATTAACAGATTGAGCTAAGATAATATCGTTATCAATTGCTGGATTATCATCAAAACCTAAGTGAGATAGCGCAATAATTTTATCTACGCCTTTATCTTCGAAGGCTTTAACAGCTTTTTCAGCTTCTTCAATGTAGTTTTTGAAAGCAATACTTCCAGGTGAAGAAATATCAGCAGTTTCGGCAGTCGTTAAGCCAAAGATTCCTACCTTCTCACCGTTTATTTCTTTAATAATACCGTTATAAATCTTACCGTTTTCAGGCTCACTAGAGATTAAGTCTGAGAACAATCCAGTGAATTTCGCATCTGCAGAGAAATCAACGTTTGAGCTAACAAATGGGAAATCAGCTATTTTGATGAAGTCTACTAATGCTTGATGTCCTTCAGGTGTAGAACCAGCATCAAACTCATGGTTACCAAATGTCATTGCATCGTATTTCATGTAGTTCATGAATGCGATATCTGCTTGACCTTTAAGTTCATTGTAGTAAAGAGTTCCTGTATTTGCATCTCCTGCATCCAGTAATAATGCATCTGGATTTTTAGTACGGAATTCCTTAACAGCTGTTGCACGCTTAGGCGCCTTTTCAACAGCACTATGTGTATCGTTACTATGCATAATTGATAAATTAAATGTTGAATCATATACTTCTAATGCACGGTAAAGGAATGAAGCAGCTTGTCCACGAGTTACATTGTTACCAGGATCGAAAGTTGTATCCGTAGTACCGACAGTGATACCAAAGTCATATAAAGCTTTAATTTGTTCTTCATATAACGTTACATCTTTAAATGGTAGTGCTTCACTATTTTTTGGAACTAGTTTTAGAGCAGATGCAATCATTACTGCTAAATGCGCACGCGAAATTTTTTCGTTAGGTTTAAAAGTATTATCTTCATAACCATTAATATATTTTGCTTCTTTTAAAGCAGCAATAGCAGCATAATGATCGTGTGATTTAGAAACATCTGTAAACCCAGGATCTTTAGGGTTTTCTGTTTTTAAATTAAGAATATTAGCTAAAATTGTTGCAACTTGTCCACGAGTAACATGGCTTCGTGATTTGTATGTACCATCTGGATAGCCGTTAATAATACCTAAGTCTGCTAACTTTAAAATAGATTCATAGTGGGAGTCAGAAGATGTTACATCCGTAAATGGACCTGCAGCTTGAGTTTGTAATGGTGTAACCATCACAACAGATGAAGCTAATGCTGCAGTTGTTGCTGAAGCGATAAAGATTTTGCTACTTTTCGAAAATTTCATTTAAATAAAACCTCCAACAAAATATATTTTTTTAAAATTATGAAATGATATAATTTTATTATAGTTTAAACTATCTGAATCTAAAAATCTATTAATTTTCTGTAAATTGATGTAAGAATTTATAAAATTATTGAAAATGAAGTCGGTTCTAGCCTAAAAATAGAAAATACTAGCAAAATTAACCTAGGACCAATAGACACAAAAAAACCGATAAGTTCAAATGAACTTATCGGTTATTTATTTACAAATAATTATTCAGCAGCTTTTTGACGAAGTACCATTTGTAGGATACCACCATGACGGTAGTAGTCTACTTCTACTTCTGAGTCGAAACGAGCAAGAGCTTTGAACTCTTTAACAGTACCGTCTTCAGCTTTAGCAGTTACAGTTAAGATATCACGTGGTTTTACATTATCAGTAAGGTTTACTGAGATTTCTTCTTTACCAGTTAATCCTAATGTATCAGCACTTTCACCTGGTAAGTATTGAAGTGGTAATACACCCATCATTACAAGGTTTGAACGGTGAATACGCTCGTAGCTTTGTGCGATAACTGTTTTAATTCCTAATAAGAATGTACCTTTTGCAGCCCAGTCACGAGAAGATCCCATACCATAGTCGTTACCAGCTAATACTACTAAGCCAGTACCTTGTTCTTGATATTTCATAGCTGCATCGTAAATGTACTCAACTTCACCTGTTGGCCAGTAAGTAGTGAATCCACCTTCTGTACCAGGAGCAACTTGGTTACGGATACGGATGTTAGCGAATGTACCGCGCATCATAACTTCGTGGTTACCACGACGAGAACCATAAGAGTTAAAATCACGAATAGCTACACCATTTTCTTGTAAGTATTTACCTGCTGGTGTATCTTTACCAATCGCACCTGCTGGTGAAATATGGTCAGTAGTAATAGAGTCACCAAATTTAGCGATTACGCGTAATCCTGCAAGAGTTTGGATTGCGCCTGGCTCTTTAGAAAGACCAGTGAAGAATGGTGGGTTTTGAATGTAAGTTGATTTGTCATCAAATGTGTATAAAGACTCAGTTGATGTTTCAATTGCATTCCATTTTTCGTTAGCTGTGAATACTGTTTCATATTCTTTTTGGAATAATTCACGAGTTACAACTTTGTTTAATACAGTATTTACTTCTTCAGTTGAAGGCCAGATGTCCGCGAAGAATACTTCGTTACCATCTTTGTCAGTACCGATTGCATCTTTTTGTAGGTCGATATCAACTGTACCAGCTAATGCATAAGCAACAACAAGTGGTGGTGATGCTAAGTAGTTAGCTTTTACAAGTGGATGTACACGACCTTCGAAGTTACGGTTACCAGAAAGTACTGAAGTTACAAATAAGTCTTTTTCTTTAATAGCATCTTCGATTTCTGGAAGTAATGGACCAGAGTTACCGATACATGTTGTACAACCATAACCTACAGTGTTGAAGCCAATTTGGTCAAGGTAAGATTGTAAACCTGACTCTTCTAAGTAACCAGTTACTACTTTAGAACCTGGTGCTAAAGAAGTTTTAACCCATGATGGTGGTTGGATACCTTTTTCAACTGCTTTTTTCGCAACTAAACCAGCTGCTAAAAGAACATATGGGTTAGATGTGTTTGTACAAGAAGTGATTGCAGCAATAGCTACTGCACCTGTTGGCATTTCCACATCGCCATCTGCAAATTTAACTGTAGCTTTTTTATCGAATTCATCTTCTGTTAAACCAAAGCCTTGTACGCCCATTGGAGCAGTTACTGCTTCATGGTAGCGAGCTTTCATATCTGTAAGAGGAATTAAATCTTGTGGACGTTTTGGACCAGAAAGGTTTGGTTGGATGTCCTCTAATTTAATTTCTAATACATCAGTGTAAACAGGCTCTAATGATGGATCGAAGAATAAGTTGTTAGCTTTTAAGTAAGCTTCAACTACTGCGATGTGCTCTTCGTCACGACCAGTTAAACGCATATAGTTTAAAGATTCTTCGTCAATAGCGAAGTAACCACATGTTGCACCATATTCAGGAGCCATGTTTGAAATTGTTGCACGGTCAGCTAATGGTAATTTAGACACACCAGGACCGAAGAACTCAACGAATTTACCTACTACGCCGCGTTGACGTAATACTTGAGTTACTTTTAATGATAAGTCCATCGCAGTTGCACCGTTTGGAAGATCACCAGTTAATTTAACACCGATTACTTCTGGAATTGGGAAGTATGACGCTTGACCAAGCATACCTGCTTCAGCTTCGATACCACCTACACCCCATCCAAGTACACCGATACCGTTAATCATTGTTGTATGTGAGTCAGTACCTACTACTGAGTCTGGGAATGTTTCAAAAGTGCCATCAACGTTTTCTTTAACGTGAACTACTGGCGCTAAATATTCTAAGTTAACTTGGTGTACGATACCAGTTGCTGGAGGAACAGCACGGAAGTTATCGTAAGCAGTTTGAGCCCATTTTAAGAAGTTGTAACGTTCTGCGTTACGCTCGAACTCAAGGTCCATGTTAGCTTGTAATGCAGCTGCATTACCGTATTTGTCAACCTGTACTGAGTGGTCAATTACAAGGTCAACTGGAATTGCTGGGTTGATTTTATCAGGATTTCCACCTAATTCTTTCATAGCTGAACGTAAAGAAGCTAAGTCTACTACTACTGGCACACCTGTGAAGTCTTGTAATACTACACGTGATGGTTTGAAAGGTACTTCACCTTCTGCGTCAGCACCAGCACCAAATTTCGCTAAGTTGTTTACGTGCTCTTCTTTAATAACATAGTCATCAAATTGACGTAATACTGATTCTAATAATACTTTAATTGAGTAAGGTAGGCGTGATACGTTTGCTACGCCAGCTTCTTCAATTGCAGCAAGACGGTAAAAGTTGTATGTTTTACCATTCACTTCAAATGAAGAACGGCTATTGTGTAAGTTAATTGCCATTATTGTACTCCCCCTATTTAATATTGAAAGGCTTGCAAAGCTTTTCTCCATAAATCATCATAAACGATTTATATACATAAGTAAATTACATTAAAATTATCTTTTGTGATAAGTTATTTTTATGACCTAGCCATTTACTATGCAAATAGTATTATAGCTTACTTTTCTAAAATAAAAAACCATCTATTCAAGATTTCTTGCTATTCGTCCTTATCAATTATGGACAATTAGTATCAGATTGATAACTCATTAAGTAAAGAATTATTTTCATCTAATACCTTTATTAAAAATTTTTTGGAATCAGTTAATTCTGACAAATCTATGTACCAGATTTCATATCCTGCCACATTTAATCTATCTAATACTTCTTTTGATAAGGAAGTTAATGGTATTCGTTTTGTTCCCTTTCCATTAACTGTAACTTCTACTTCTCCACCCGGCTTTATAAGTCCAAATAATACTTCACTATCAGAATAAGCGGTAGCTATTTTATTTTCGTCTAATACCTTTGGTAATGGTGATGAGGTACGACTTCCTAAACTCCAGCCTTTAAAATTTTTAGTTACTACTTGCGTCCCAAAATTCCCACTATTATATAAGAAGAAATATCTTACCTCCTTCTCACTTCGTGGTCCTTCAATCCATTCATAATTACTATCTTGAGGTAGTGCTTCTTCTGGAGAAGATTTTCCATCTCCTGAAAAGTGAACTGAAACGAAATTATAGCCTACAGCTAAGCCTATAACGATAACTGTGAAAATTAATACACGAGTGAATCTCCCTCTCACACTATCACCTGCCGCTTTCTTCACCCTACTCATCTATTGTTTCATCCATTTAGCTATAAATAGTGAAACTATCCCCATAATTTCTGGTGATTTTTTAGAAAACTTTAATGTGAAGTATAAAGTTTTCATAAAATGAAGAGTATTTGTTCTTGCTGCAAAATACTCTGGTGTATATCCAACTTCCATTAAATAGAACTGCAGTTTATCAAATACCTGTTCAATCCATTCAATTAGAACTTCTTCCGGGAAATCTTTTGCTATTAAATTTTCGAAAACAGTTACTAGACGTTCTTCTTCGTCATCAACAAATACGGTTCCATTCCAAAAGCTTTTCTTTATTCCCTGTAAAATTACAGGAGCAAATCGAACATTAAAAGAAGGATGCGAGATAATTGCACTCGACAGGTCAGCTCCGTGCGCAATACTGTGTGCCCAACCTTTTTCACCAACAAAACCGCGCACATCGTTTTCCCTACCTAAATAATGTGAGCTTGTCTCTAAAATGCATGTAGCATCCTCTTCGTTTAAAAATCGAAGCTGTCTATCTACATTGAGAAGGTTACTTAACCAAAGGGCTGAAAAAGAACGCGTGAATACAGTATCAGTATCACGTTCACCGATGGAAAGAAATAGATAGTCTTCCCCTTTTAGTAATGATGCTATATGAGCCATTTGTTCATGTGAATATAATTGACTAGCTAGTAGCTCGACGAATAAACGGTAATTTAATTTATCACGCATTTCATCTTCTGGATAACCAATATGTTTGATCATTTCCGCAATCAGTTGATCAGCATTTTCATTCATATATGCTTGTCTTTCAAGCTCGTTCATATTTAGTAGCTTCGTTAATGTAGCTTTCAACAAAATATCCTCCTAAAAAATCAAATAAAGTTAATTGTAACCCTCTATTTGGCATTTAGCAAAAAAAGAAAATTAGGATTTCAGAAAAAATATTATCCATTTTTTTCAAAGATTTGTAAAAATACGATTAAGATTTCGCTTTTTTACTGAGAATAGAAGTATTGATTTTCAAATGGAGGAGGTACCCATTAGTGACTATTTATCGATTATTTTCAAGACTTTTTACTAAAGCAAAAACAATTCAAAAGATTATACAGCATTCAAAAGCAGGAAACTTTATACAACTAAAACCAAAGCTATATAAAGAATCGATTCATTTAGATAAAAACATGGTTCTTGCTGGAGATATACATGATGAAACGATTATAGAGGGACTAATCATTATTCCAAAAAATGTATCTGTCACATTGCAAAACTTAACGATTTCCCCTACTGCACAAATGTATATTGAAGGTGAAGCTGTTCTTCAAAATTGTCATTTCAAGGGCGGAAAAAATGATATTCATGTAACGGTGGATGGTGGAAAACTCAACGCCTATCATTGCAATTTTGAGCATGCAAGGGATATGGCACTCTCCATCATTAATAATAGTAAGGTGATTTTCGAAAATTGTAATTTTGACCATAACGGTAAAACTCAAATTCTAGCCGAATCATCTCAAGTCTATATCGAAAAATGCGAGTTCTCTTATGCAAAGCATGGATTATGTATTAGAAATGGCTCCTTTGTACAATCGCGAAATGTTCATTTCCATCATCATACAAGTGCGCAAATTGTTGTAGAGGATTCACGCTTTATCGATCACGAAAGCGTAATTGAACATGGCGATGGTATGGGGATCCATATCTATCATGAAGGAGATGCTTCGATTCAATCTACCGTCCTTCAATACAATACTCAAACACAAATTTGCGTACAAAGAGCTCTTTTAACAGCTCGATACTGTTCCATTCAACAAGGTAAGGATGCAGGAATATCGATTACACAAAATTCAGAAGCCCAAACCTTCCATTGTGAAATTGCTCAAAATAAGAAATCCAATGTCGTTGTTACAAAGGATTCAAAGATGAATATTGAGTTTTGTAAAATTCATAATGGAGAAAATATCGGTATTCAAATTTGCGATAACTCTATTGTTAATGTTTTCGAAACCATGATAAAAGGACATCGCTCCTCTCAAGTAACTATTGCAAACAAATCGATTTGTTCCATGAAAAAATGCGAGGTTTCAGGCGGCTATCATGTTGGGATTTGTATTGAAGACAATAGTAATTGTTCGATTGTTGAATGTGAAGTTACTCATAATGCAAATTCAGCAATCACTTTATTTAAATCAGAGCTATCGATTTTCAAGTCGACTTTAACCCAAAATGTCGGAAATGGCATATTAGCAATGTCCGAGTCAAAGGTAGAGGTAGATATGTGTAAGTTTTATGATAATGAGATGCCTCATATCGCTTGTAAATCAAATGTTGAAATCTACATTATTCAAAGCAAGCTTTTTAACGGAAAAAGCTTATTTATTGTAAATGAATGTGAACTGACTGCAATAGATTGTCAATTTTACGATAGCCTGAATGTACAAATCGAAATTTGCGACCTATCCAATGCTCGATTTGAAAACTGTCAGATTTATAACGGAAAGTCCTACGGTGTTAAAGTATTACGAAATTCAAGCTTGTATTTATTTGATAGTCAAATTTTCAATCATGAGCTTTCTCAAATGGTGGTAAATGATAGCTCGGTCATTTTAAAAAACAGTGAATTATTTGATGGAAATCGTAATGCCCTCTATATTCAAAACCATAGTGAAGTATTTCTTACGGATTGTTTTATCTCAAAGCATGCCCAGCATCAGCTATGGATAGATTTTGAATCAACTGTTGAATTAAAGAGCGTGCAGGTAACTGATGGTACACTCTCCGACATTTTTGCACAAAATCAATCATCCGTTTATGTTTCAGATAGCGTAATCAGAAACAATAAATCTCGCTTTAATGTGCAGGCAGTTAATTTTTCTAACATCGAAATTAGTAAAACTATAGTTGAAAATATATACGGAGATGTCTATTACAGTGAAAATCATAGCTTTATAAAGCAATTAGATACTTGAATTTTCCTGCTAGAAAAGAATACCTATTATCCCCGTTAACAGTTAAATCTTCTAAATATAGCGAAATTAGTTTTCTAATGGTCTGAGTTATGAGAAAATGTAGTTTTGGAAAGGAAGATCAATAACTATGAAAACATTAGAAAAGATTACGACTAAGTTCGATCCTTGGGAAGCTTATTTAGATGTAGAGCAATTCGGGAAATTAACACTTTCAAATATTGAATTTACAACAACAACTTTATGTAATATGAGATGTGCACATTGTGCGGTAGGGTATACACTGCAAACCAAAGATCCAACTGCACTTCCAATAGAGCTAATTTTAAAACGATTAGACGAAATTCCAAATTTAAGAACATTAAGTATCACGGGTGGCGAACCGATGCTTAGTAAAAAGTCGGTTGCAAACTATGTAAAACCTATTTTGCAATATGCCCATGAACGTGGCGTTCGAACGCAAATGAATTCAAATTTAACAGTTGACGGGGAACGATACTTTGAAATAGCACCTTATCTTGATGTACTTCACATTTCACATAACTGGGGAACGATTGAAGAATTCGTAGAAACAGGTTTTGCTATGATGGAACGAAAGCCTACATTCGACCAAAGAGCTGCCCTTTTCGATCGTATGATAGAAAACTCTCGTATGCTTTCAGAGCAAGGGGTTATGGTATCTGCTGAAACGATGTTGAATAAGAAAACGATTCCTTATATCGAACATATCCATCACCAAATCGTTCATGAAATGAAATGTGCTCGTCATGAAGTGCATCCTATGTATCCATCTGATTTTGCATCAAGTCTTACTTCCCTATCTTTGGAGGAAACTCGAGCTGCAATTAATCATTTACTAGACATTCGCGATAAGAATACTTGGATGCTGTTTGGAACACTTCCCTTCTACCCATGTAGCCCAAGTGAAGAAGATCAAGCATTATTAACGCGTTTACAAAACGCAAAAAATGTCACATTACGAAATGATCCTGATGGTCGTTCAAGGCTGAACGTTAATATTTTTAATGGGGATGTCATCGTAACAGACTTTGGTGATACACCCGCACTTGGTAACATCCAAAAAGATTCACTACCAGATGTTTTCGACAAATGGTTAGCAACAGATTTAGCGAAATCACTAAATTGTCATTGTCCTGCAGTTAAATGCTTAGGACCAAATGTATTAGTGAAAAATATGTATTATAAGGATTCAGAGTTTATAAGTGGCTCAGTTAAATAAAAACAACTCGGCCAATAAAAAAAGGGGGTCCAGTATAGTAAATCTGGATACCCTTTTCATTTTCTTGTTCATGCAACTTTAGTTACTATAGTGGTTACTGCAAATTATCTTCTGCCCTCTATCATATATTCGCCACAATAAGTCTTTCCCTACTTACCCCTTTTACCATATCGTATTTTTTCATAAGCCTCTTGAATAAATTTTTTGTATATCGAGTTTGGAAATTCTGCTACACCATGATAGGCAAATAGGATTTCACTCTTTGCAGCTTCCTTATCGCCAAGCTCATAGAAGCAAAGGGCACGTACAGCAAAGCAGCGATACATTATAGATAAATCAACAGGATGATGTATATAATCTGGAATAGTAATTGACTGACTTGTTTCTAAAGCTTTTTGGTAGTTGCCAATTGCCCAATATGAATAAGTCTCTTCCATCTGATATAAAATCGGTGCATCCTCAACATCGTCTGGACCATATCTTTTCGTTATTATATATTTGCTAAAGCTCGGCACTTTTTTATAATCTTTTTCAATTAGGTTCGTATAATGCCCATAGGCAAATGCCAGACCGCTGATAGCCACTTTATCTTCGGTAAATTCTGCATGTTGCGTTAATTTTGTTAAGTAATATTTACTTTTTACCTCATCTGCTTGACCTATTGCCTGGATGAAAGTAAATCGATAAAAATCATCTAATCGATAATATATTCTATTTTTATGGGCAATTTCTAATGCCAGGTTAAGATGCTCCTGTGTTTTTGCTGTATTATCAATCGCTGCATAAAGAACCGTTAACAAATAATGCAGATCCAACAAAGCAATATGATCGATTAAATGTTTATACGGCTCAATTCTTTGTTCAGCCTCCAGTACGAATTCGAGCGCAATATTATAGTCATTTTGCTGAAAGGCATCTCCTGCTAAAAAACTATAGCAATCTATAATTCGACTATAAGCATGAATTTTTTCATAATAAGTAATCACATCAAACATTGTTACTTCTTCTTGTTCATAATTTAAAAAAGCAGACAAACGAATATAGAAATCCAACAATCTTATCTCTTCGTATGTCTTCCCTGTCAAATCAGATTTTTTTGCAGAAAGCTTTTTGTAAATAGCGTCAACCTTCTCGTTTTCTTTTATTTGATGTAGATAATAGACAGATTTAAATAATGTTTCGATTTCTAAAAGTAGCTCTCGGAGTTCTTCAATATTGCCATCATCAAGTAAGGCAGAAACCTCCACTCCAACTCTTTCGGCTATATATCTTAAACTCTCCATAGACGGCTGTGCCTTGCCATTTTCTATCAAGCTGAGCATCCCTTTAGTCAAACGATCCCCAGCAAGCTCTGCTAATGTCATCTTCTTTTGTTTCCTTAATTGTTTAATTCGTTCCCCAAGTGAATTCATATAACTATCCCGCCTTTTCACAACAAAAATCAGAATAATCAGCCTGTTTTAAGTTTCGTTAAACAAATAGTAACCTAAATTTCTGTTTTTTACAAATAAGTTAAATTAAATTAAACTTTTGTGTTGCCTTTTTCCAAAGAGTGGAATATTATGAGTTTAATAAAATTAAACATTCGTTAAAAGGGGATGGTTTTATGTCAGAGGCATTAAAGCAAAGGCGGGCTACCTATCATTTATATACTTTCTTAATAAGTAAAATGATTTCTTCACTAGGTTCCACTGTATATGGATTTGGAATGAGCATGTTTATCTTATCAATAACAGGGTCTGCCCTGAGCTTTGCAGCAAATTTAATTTTTTCAATTATTCCGCGTGTTCTACTTTCACCGATTGCGGGGATCCTTGTCGACCGTCTTCCTAAAAAGCTGGTGGTACTCGTAGGTCAAGGTGGTTCAATTTTATCTATCACCGGGTTACTCACATATACACTGTTATTTGATTTATCAATAACTGCAATATACATCACAACTGTTTTCTATACAATTAGCAGCACTTTCTCATCGATTGCTTTCTCTGCATCAATCGCTAATTTAGTCGATCAAGAAAGACTTCAAAAAGCAATGTCCTTTAACCAAATGTCCATGTCCATTTCTGGCATTGGAGGACCAATTGTTGGAGGGATGCTGTTTGGATTTGTATCAATGGAAATGTTTTTATTCATAAATATCATTTCCTATTCCCTTGCATTTCTATTGGAATCAACGATGAACTTCAAATTATATTCTAGTAAAAATGAAAGCACGAAAAAAGAAGAGTCTATGCTACAAAGCTTCAAGGAAGGAATCATTTATTTAAAAACAAAGCCTGTTATCTCACGTCTACTTATCGTTATTCTTTGGATAAATTTATTTTTCACATCGGTTAGTGTTGGAAGCAATTTCATACTAGTAGAAGTATTGAAGATGGAGTATTCTTTGATCGGCTTTGTTGAAGCAGCTGCAGCGATTGGAATGCTGCTTATGTCAATTTACTTTGCGAGCAGGTCAAACGTGAAGTATCCCCTGCAATTTTCAAAACGTACTATTTTAGGGTTATCGGTTCTTGTAGGAACATTGTCCATCCCACTTATTTTCAACTTTTCAGGCACATTGCTATTTGTCTATTTTCTAGCTAATATGTTCTTTTTCGGCTGCTTTAGCGTTCTAACGAATACACCAATTGGAGTCATGCTACAGAAGGAAGTGGATGAAAACTATCGAGGAAGAATCTTTGGAATTATTGAAATGATGGCTATGGGCTTAATGCCTCTTGGGTCATTAGTTTTCGGAATCCTTTATGATATTGTCCCGGCACAAATTATATTGCTTTCGTGCAGTATTTTACTCGTGATTATTACATTAACTTTACTCCCTTATTCATTGATTAAAATGGCATATCCTGAAATAGAGGAAGATAAAAATTATGAAAAACCTGCGTCAGATAAAAATTTAGAGATGCTGGCAAAAAAGCAATTAATGAATGAATATCGCGATCATATCGAAAAACAAAAACAGCTATCCAATCCAACAACACTCCGGTTTTAGAAAGTGGAGTGTTTGGGTGGGGGGAATAGGCGGGGAGCGGCTTTGCTACAGTTGAACAGTTGTCTGCTCTGGATTGGGGTAATGCGGATCGCTTTGCTCGCTTTCAAGCTCCTACCAACTTCGGATTGGGGTAATCTCGTTCGCTTTGCTCCCTTTCAAACTCCTACCAACTCCAGATTGGGGTAATGCGAGCCGTTTTGCTACCTTTCAAACTCCTACCAACTCCAGATTGGGGTAATGCGAGCCGTTTTGCTACCTTTGAAACTCCTACCCGCTCTAGATTGGGTTAATCCCATTCGCTTTGCCACCTTTCAACCAGGTAGCGACTCCGAATCGGCTTAACCCGGTCCACTTTGCTTCCTTTCAAGCAACTTCACTATTCCAGATTGGCTTAAAATACGTTAAATGACTATAGCTAAACCTTCCCCACTAATATAAAAAGTCGATTCACTCTAAAAAGAATGAATCGACTTTTATATGTTTAGAAAGCTACTCTTTTGTCTTCATAGGCTTTGATGTAATCTTCATATTGGAATGTTAATGAAATCTCATCCCAGCCATTTAGCAGCATTTGCTTGTAGTAAGGATCGATGTTAAAGCTATAAACCTTACCATCTGAACCCACAACCGTCTGAGCCTCTAAATTAACCTCTACTGAATAAGGGCTTGCCAAACCTTTGGCTAAAATTTCATCACATTCTATTTCTGTCAATCTAATAGGAAGAATGCCATTTTTGAAACAGTTGTTATGGAAAATGTCTGCAAAGCTTGGTGCAATTACTACACGGAATCCATAGTCTAAAATTGCCCACGGTGCATGCTCACGAGATGATCCACAACCAAAGTTATCTTGTGCAACCAGTATTTGTGAGCCTTGATATTCAGGTTTATTTAAAACGAAATCTGAATTTTCATTTCCTTGTGCATCAAAACGCCAATGATGGAATAAAAAACGCCCGAAGCCAGTTCGTTCAATTCGTTTTAAAAATTCCTTTGAAATAATTTGGTCTGTATCGACATTTTTTCGATCTAACGGTGTAATGATACTATTTACGATATTAATAGGTTCCATATTCCCCACTCCTAACCTCTTATACTACTTGCGTTACATATTTGCGTACGTCAACAAAGTGACCTTCAATTGCTGCAGCTGCTGCCATTGCAGGACTAACTAAATGTGTACGAGCTCCTGCACCTTGACGTCCCTCGAAGTTACGATTAGATGTGGAAGCACAGCGTTCCCCAAAAGGAATGATATCCTCATTCATACCTAAACAGGCTGAGCAACCTGATTCACGCCATTCAAAGCCAGCGTCGAGGAAGATTTTGTGTAAGCCCTCTTTTTCTGCAGCTGCTTTTGTAGAATAAGAGCCCGGTACCACAATAGCGTTCACACCAGGGGCTACTTTTTTACCTTCTATGATATTTGCTGCTGTACGTAAATCAGATAGACGAGAATTTGTACAGGAGCCAATAAATACATGCTGTATTTCAATTGAGGAGATTGGTTGACCTTCTTCTAATCCCATATAAGTAAGAGCTTTGTTTAGTGCGGATTTGTCAGATTCCGAAGTATAATCAGCAGATGTGGGTACTGTTTTGGATACACCTGTTCCCATTGAAGGATTTGTACCCCATGTTACGAATGGCTCGATTTCTTCTGCATTAATTTCCAAAACAACATCATAAGTACAATCAGTATCTGAAGCTAAGCTTAACCAATAATTAGCTGCTTCATCAAAGCTTTCTGCACTTGGAGCAAAACGGCGTTCACGAAGGAATTCTACTGTTGTTTGGTCTGGAGAAATAAGTCCAGCTTTTGCACCAGCTTCAATAGACATATTACAAATCGTCATACGTTCTTCCATCGAAAGGTTACGGATAGCCTCGCCTGTATATTCAACGATATGACCTGTACCTACCCCAATGCCCCATTTTGCAATAATTGCTAGGATTATGTCTTTTGCTGCAACACCGATACCTAACTGTCCATTTACACGTATTTCCATTGTCGGTGGCTTGGATTGCCATAATGTTTGAGTAGATAACACGTGCTCAACCTCTGAAGTTCCAATACCAAATGCTAGCGCTCCAAAAGCACCATGGGTTGATGTATGGGAGTCTCCACAAACAATTGTTTTTCCTGGCTGTGTCAAGCCTAGCTCAGGGCCAATTACGTGAACAATACCTTGATCTGGATGACCAATATCAGCAAGCTGAATACCAAATTCTTTGGCATTATCTGCTAGGGTCATAATTTGTTTTTTTGCAATCGGATCGTTAATTGTCGGCAGGTTTTTTGTAGGCACATTATGATCCATTGTTGCAAAACAAAGATCAGGACGACGAACTTTGCGTCCAGCTAAACGTAAGCCTTCAAACGCCTGTGGAGATGTGACTTCATGAATTAAATGAAGATCGATATAAAGTAAATCCGGTTTTCCAGCCTCTTGATATACAACGTGTGAATCCCAAATTTTTTCTACAATATTTTTTGCCATTATCTTCACCAATCCTTAAATATATGATTCCATAATACTATCTGCAACAAAACTAGTATCGATCTCAGCGATAACTTTATCTGTCCATTCATCAGTTGTTAGCGCACGACTTTGATCCTTCACTAAATCTGCCGTGAAGTAGCCATCGTTAAATACACTACTAACTGCGCGTTCAATTTCTGCGGCTTCCTCTTGAAGATTGAAGGAATAACGAAGCATCATGGCAACCGAAAGAATTGTTGCCGCTGGATTTGCAATGCCTTCACCTGCTATTTCAGGAGCAGAACCATGAACTGGCTCATATAAACCGAAATTATCACTACGTATAGAAGCTGATGGTAATACCCCAAGAGAACCCGTAATGACAGAGGCCTCATCACTTAAAATATCTCCAAACATATTATCTGTTACTACTACATCATAGTGTGCTGGATTTGTAATTAGCTTCATGGCAACAGAGTCTACTAAATTATGTTCTACAATAACCTCAGGATATTGCACCTTCTTCTCCTCGACAATTTGACGCCATAGTCTTGACGTCTCTAGCACGTTTGCTTTGTCAACAGAGCAAAGCTTGCCTTTACGAAGTTTTGCAAGTATAAAAGCATTGTCAACGATGCGTTCAATCTCTTCACGAGTATAGATATTTAAATCGCTTGCTTCTACTTCTGAACGATTCTTTTCTCCGAAATAGATTCCACCTGTTAGTTCACGTACAATCATCAAATCAACATTTTCTGCTACTTCGCGTTTTAACGGAGAGGCATCAAGTAGGCTTGGGAATGCTTTAACTGGTCGGAGATTGGCAAATAAGTCAAAGGTTTTACGAATTCGAAGCAAACCTTTTTCTGGACGTAGCTCAGCAGGGTTGTTATCCCATTTGGGTCCTCCAACTGCGCCTAATAAAACTGCATCACTTTCCCTACACATCTCAATCGTTTCAATAGGAAGTGGGTCCTGGAACTGATCAATTGCCGCTCCACCAATTGCAGCATATCCTAACTGGAAATCATGCTTGTAACGTTTTGCGATAACTTGTAAAACTCTAATTGCCGCTGCAACCACTTCTGGTCCAATGCCATCCCCAGGAAGTACTGTAATTTTCTTTTCCACCTGCAAAAACACCTTTCTATACTGTTTTACGCTAAAGCGTACGTTTAAAGAAATGCCATCAAAGTTTGTCTTTGATGGCTTTTTCTTGTTGATTTGAATTACAAAAAAGAAAATGCTATTACATTAAGCCTCTATAATCTTATCGAAAGTTCAGTTATCTAGTAATAGAACAATTTAAACCTCAGCAGTTTCCTTGCTGCGAATACTATCTTGGATTAAATGACGATTAATAGCATTTAAATAGGCTTTTGCTGTTGCTTCAAGAACATCCTGAGAAGCATCGCGCCCAGTTGATGTATAGCCGTTATATCGTAAATTTACAAGTGCATCTCCTAAAGCATCTCTACCTTTTCCTACCGATTTCACACGGAAGTCAAGTATATTTACCGTAGCATTCACTAATTGCTCCAGTGTATTAAATATCGCTTCCACAGAACCTGACCCTGTAGCAGCTAGAGTTTTTACCTCTCCTTCTGGTGTAACGACAGATGCAGTAGCTGTTGGAATGTTTTCAGTTCCATAAGAAACCTGAACTGATTTCAATTCAAATAACGGAACATCCTCTATTAATACTTGCTGTTCTGTTAGGAGCGTCATTAAGTCTTCTTCTGTAATTACTTTTTTTCGGTCAGCCAGTTTTTTAAACTCCTGGAAAGCTTTATTTAATTTATCATCTGACAAGTCAAAGCCCATTTTTTCCGCACGATCACGGAATGCAGCACGTCCAGAGTGCTTACCTAAAACTAAAGGAACCTCTCCCTCACCAACTAATTCTGGCGAGATGATCTCGTAGGTTTCTTTATTTTTCAATACACCATCCTGGTGAATTCCTGATTCATGTGCAAAGGCATTTTTACCAACTACTGCTTTATTTGGCTGAATAACAACTCCAGTTAAACGACTAACCAATTGAGAAGTTCGTTTAATTTCCTTTAAGTTCAAGCCTGTTTCAACCTGGTAAAGGTCGTTTCGAATATGCATTGCAACACCGATCTCTTCAAGTGAGGCATTACCTGCACGTTCACCAATACCATTGATGGTACATTCCACCTGGTCAGCACCATTTTGAATTGCTGCAATCGAGTTAGCTACAGCCATACCAAGGTCATCATGGCAATGAGCCGAAAATTTCACATTATCAGCCCCGCGGACGTTTTCACGCAAGAATTTGAAAAGCTCTCCATACTCTTGTGGTGATGCATAGCCTACTGTATCTGGAACATTAATAGTCGTAGCTCCAGCCTCGATTACCTTTTCAATAATTCGAGCTAAGAAGTCACGGTCTGAGCGGAAACCATCTTCAGCAGACCATTGAACAAGTGGGAAGAATTTTTTCGCATATTTAACTGTTTCTACCGCTTGTTCAAGAACTTGATCTGGCGACTTCTTTAATTTGTATTCCATATGAATGGGACTTGTTGCTAGAAAAACATGAATATGCGGCTGTTCAGCAACCTTAATAGCTTCCCACGTTGTATCAATATCACTTTTTACACAGCGAGCAAGACCAGTAACAATTGAATTCTTAACAGTTCTTGCAATTTTGTTTACTGCCTCGAAATCGCCAGGACTTGAAGCAGGAAAACCTGCTTCAATAATGCTTACTCCTAGACGTTCTAGCTGCTTAGCGATTTCGATTTTTTCTGCAGTATTCAAATTAATACCTGCGGACTGTTCTCCATCACGAAGTGTTGTATCGAAAATGTCAATTTTGCGCACTACTTAATCACCACTTGTTTCTTGCCTTCATTAATAAATGGCATCATTTCACGTAATTTAGAGCCAACCTCTTCAATTTGGTGTTCTGCACCAGCTTTTTTGTATGCATTGTAGCGAGGGCGGCCAGTTTCGTTTTCTTTAATCCAGTCTTTCGCAAAAGTACCGTCTTGGATATCAGTTAATACTTCCTTCATGCGAGCTTTTACTGACCCATCAATGATACGAGGTCCAGTTACATAATCTCCCCATTCAGCAGTATCTGAAACTGAATAACGCATTGTTTCCATACCACCTTCATAGATAAGGTCAACGATTAACTTTAATTCATGTAAAGTTTCAAAATAAGCTAACTCAGGCTGATATCCAGCCTCAACCAGAGTTTCGAAGCCAGCTTTGATTAATTCGGTTGTTCCTCCACAAAGTACAGCTTGCTCACCGAAAAGATCCGTTTCAGTTTCTTCTTTAAATGTCGTTTCTAACATACCAGCACGAGCAGCACCAACACCCTTACCATAAGCTAAAGCTAGTTCACGTGCTTCACCAGTAGCATTTTGATAGATTGCAAATAATGCCGGAACACCTGCACCTTGAACAAATGTACGACGTACTAAGTGACCCGGACCTTTTGGTGCTACTAAGAATACGTCAATGTCAGCTGGTGGCACAATTTGACCAAAGTTAATATTAAAGCCATGTGCGAACATTAATGCTTTACCTGGTTCTAAGTATGGTGCAATTTCAGCCTCATAAACTTGTTTTTGTCGCTCATCTGGAAGAAGGATTTGAATGATATCAGCTTCAGCTGCTGCTTCAGCAACAGTTTTAACCTCTAATCCATCTTCACGCGCTTGGTCGAAGGATTTACCAGGACGTACCCCTACTACTACATCGAATCCAGAATCCTTCAGGTTTTGTGCATGGGCATGACCTTGAGAGCCGTAGCCGATGATTGCGATTTTCTTTCCTTTTAATGGAGCCTCATTGATTTCGTTTTGATAGTACATTTTTGTCATTTTCTTTTCCTCCTAATATGGGTTTCTATTTTTTTAATACTAGACAACACGTTTAAACGCATCATCGATTTATATACCAACTATCTTGTAAGTAACCTTACTTAAGAATAGAAAGTTGCGGTGTTTCAATAGGCTGGGATTCACGAACAGATGCTGTCACACCTGTTCGCGTTAACTCTTTAATGCCATATGGTCGAATCAGCTCGATAAAAGCATCGATTTTGTCAGGTTGACCAACCACTTGATATGTGACAACATTTTTAGACGTATCAATTATTTGAGGTCTAAAAGGTTCAACAATCGAGTTCATTTCATGTCTGAGATTAGCTGGCGAAACTACTTTAATAAGAGCTAATTCTCTTAAAACTATTGATTTTTCTGTAATGTCATTTACCTTCAAAACATCAATTTGCTTTGATAATTGCTTAACTAATTGCTCAAGCTTTGTTTCATCGGCCACATGTACAACAAATGTCATTTTGGAGACATTCGCTTGCTCTGTGTGACCTACTGTAATAGATTCGATATTAAATTGACGTTTCATTAGTAAACCCGTGACCCGATTTAAAACACCACTTTGGTTAAGTACAGTTACTGTTATTACTCGCTTCAAAATTTCTTCACCCCTACAATATCATCCAAGGATTTTCCTGCAGGAACCATTGGATATACGTTTTCTAATTGCTTAACTCTTGCATCAATTACTACAGGCTCATCAGAATTTAATGCTTCTTCTAAAATTGTGTGTGCTTCATCAAGCGTGTTAATGCGATATCCTTTTACTCCATATGCTTCTGCTAGCTTCACGAAATCCGGTTGAACTGGCATTAGACTTTGTGAATAGCGACCATCGTAGAATAACTCCTGCCATTGTCGTACCATACCAAGTGCCCCATTGTTTACGATAACAACCTTTACAGGTAGATTGAACTCATTTAATAAGGCTAGTTCTTGTAATGTCATTTGGAAACCAGCATCCCCACAAAACGTAATTACCTTCTTATCTGGTTTAGCAAATTGTGCACCAATAGCAGCTGGGAAGCCAAAGCCCATTGTTCCAAGGCCGCCCGAAGTCACCCATTGATGATCATGATTTAGTTTGTAGTATTGTGCAGCCCACATTTGATGCTGACCTACATCCGTTGTCACTACTGCATCTCCATTTGTAATTGTGTGAACCATCTCAATAATTTGCTGTGGTAAAATTTCCTTTTCATCTTCTACATACCAATATGGTGTATCATGTTGTTTTTCGTATAAGTATGCTAACCAGTCTGTTGTATCCGGCCCTTCAAAATCTTTCTTTAGTAAAGCGGTAAGAGCTTCCTTAGCATCTGCTACAATCGGAATAGCAGTTGGAATATTCTTTCCAATTTCTGCTGGATCGATATCAATATGAATGATAGTTGCATTTGGTGCAAACAGCTTTGTATCCCCTGTTAGACGATCATCAAAGCGAGCACCAATATTAATAAGTAAATCCGCTTTTTGGATTGCATCATTTGCTACACCCGCACCATGCATACCAGCCATACCAAAGTTTAGTTCGTGCTGACCGTGAATGCTTCCTAAACCAAGTAAGGTATTAATAACTGGTAATTTATATTTTTCGGCAAATTCAGATAATTCTTGGCGTGCATCAGCAAATAAAACTCCCGCATCAGCTAAAATTAATGGCTGCTTAGCCTCACCTATCGCTTGAATTGCTTTTTGGATCTGCAAGAAATTAGGTTTTGTATTCGGTTGGTAGCCTGGTAAATACAACTCTTCTTCTCTACTAGACTCAGCTAATGCTTCATCAAAAACAGAAGCAGATATATTTTTAGGGAAGTCGATTAACACAGGACCTTTACGACCAGTATTTGCAATATGGAATGCTTCTTTTACAATACGTGGAATGTCATTTACATCCTGAACCTGATAATTATGCTTAGTAATAGGTGTTGTAATGCCCATGATGTCAGCTTCCTGGAAAGCATCTGAGCCTATTACATTAGTTGCTACCTGACCAGTGAAAACAACTAATGGTATTGAATCAATCATCGCATCTGCAATCCCAGTTACCAGGTTAGTTGCACCCGGACCACTCGTTGCTATTACTACACCAGGTTTATTTAATACACGTGCATATCCTTCCGCTGCATGAATTGCTCCTTGTTCATGTCTGGTTAAAATATGGCGAATCGGATTTCTATACAATGCATCATATACATGTAGAACAGCTCCTCCAGGGTAGCCAAAAACAATGTCAACCTTTTGGTCATGTAAAGCTTGTATTAAAACATCTGCACCGTTTCTTGGTTTATTTGTTACTTCTGTTTGTAATTGAGTTGTTGCGATTGCATCTTTTTGTTCATCCGTTGTGGATACGTTAGCAGCCATTTGTTAACTCCTCCCTTAATTTTAAAAAATAAAAAAGCCTTTTTTCTCCAACGCAAAGAAAACCTTTACGTAGGGATGAAAAAGACTTTCATGGTACCACCCTTGTTCATAGCTAAATAAGCTACCTCGCGAATAGTGGGAATTACCAATCTACTAAAGTGGCTACTATATAGTAAGAAACCACTTTTGTGCAACAAGATTAGGTACACTATTCATTAATAACGAGCATTTCGAAATATGCCCGGAGCTATCTAATGGCTTTAAAGCGTTTAATAGCTCACTCCGAGGGGATGTCGGATATAGTTGTATCGTCGGCTTCCAGCAATACCGACTCTCTGGTAGATACAAGGCTCTATATCCTTTTACCTCATCATCGAATTTATCTATTCACTTACAACATTTTTAGTTTTAGTTTGTTTGACTAGTACATTAAAACATTTGCTACGTGTGCATTATATTTTCATAACGCCGCCTTTAGAAGCATTTGTTACAAGTTTTGAATATCTCGCAAGCCAACCTTTTTTAATTTTCGGTTCAAATGGTTTTAAGCTTTGACGACGCTCAGATAACACTTCATCTGCTACATCCAAATTAATAGTTCTATTTGGTAAGTCAATTATTATTTTATCGCCATTTTCTATAAGTGCGATTGGACCACCTTCAGCAGCCTCTGGAGATATATGACCAATTGAAATACCACGGGATGCCCCACTAAAACGACCATCCGTTATTAAGGCAACCTTTGTCCCTAATCCGCGCCCCATTATAGCAGAGGTTGGTGCTAGCATCTCAGGCATTCCTGGTCCACCCTTTGGACCTTCGTATCGTATAACTACCACATGGCCAGCTTTTACTGTGCCATTATCAATCGCCATTTGGGCTTCATCTTGTGAATCAAAAACAATTGCATCGCCTACAAAGGTTTGTATTGAAGGGTCAACTGCACCCACTTTTATAACAGACCCCTCTGGAGCTATATTTCCGTATAGAACAGATAAACCACCTACAGGACTAAATGGATTATCTTTTGTTCGAATTACTTGATCATTTGTAATGACATGATCTTTTACTAGCTCACGCATTGTCTGTCCAGCAACCGTAATTCGATCCGGATGGATTGCACCAGGTATTTTAGTTAGCTCATTGATGATCGAGCTAACACCGCCTGCCTTATTAATATCATCCATCGAGATATCAGAGGCTGGCATAATTTTTGCTAGATATGGAACTCGAGCAGCTACTTTATTAATCTCCTCAAGGTTATAATCAATTTCTGCTTCGTTAGCAATTGCTAATGTATGAAGTACCGTGTTTGTTGACCCACCCATTGCCATATCTAAAGCAAAGGCATCATCAATTGCTTCTTTCGTAATAATATCTCGAGGTTTAATATCCTCTTTTACCATTCTAACTAATTGTTTAGCTGCTTCACGAATGAGTTCATAGCGTTGTTCACTAGTTGCAACGATTGTTCCGTTTCCTGGTAGAGCAACACCTAGCATCTCCATTAAACAGTTCATGGAGTTTGCTGTAAACATCCCTGAACATGAACCACATGTAGGACAAGCATTATTTTCAATATCTAATAGCTCTTCAGCAGTCATCGTACCAGATTTATGCGCACCAACACCCTCAAATACAGAGGTTAATGATAATTGTTTACCAGAAGCAGATGTACCTGCTTCCATTGGTCCGCCTGATACGAAAATTGATGGTACGTTCGTACGTACAGCTGCCATTAACATACCTGGTGTAATTTTGTCACAGTTTGGTATGTAAAACACACCATCAAACCAGTGTGCGTTAATAACCGTTTCAGCAGAGTCTGCAATTAACTCACGGCTTGGTAAGGAATATCGCATACCAATATGCCCCATGGCAATGCCGTCATCGACTCCGATAGTATTAAATTCGAACGGTATCCCACCTGCTTCTATAATAGCTTCCTTTACCACATCAGCAAATCCACGTAGGTGAACGTGCCCTGGAATGATATCGATATAGGAATTACATACACCGATAAATGGTTTTCCAAGATCTTTTGCTTTCACCTTTCCAGTCGCATATAAAAGACTACGGTGAGGAGCACGATCAACTCCTACTTTAATCATGTCACTTCTCATATTTAAAACGCCCCTCAGAATATCTATTACTTTATCAAAAGATAGATAGAATTAATTATTTACAATCAGCTTCCCCTTAAGTCACATGATTGTGTTCGTTTTAAAATTACGAACTTCTTAAATTGTTGCTATCATAGTACATAAAAGCCATTACAGTCAATAGAATATTTAGAATTATTTAGACAATTCTAAAAACTTTAAAATATGAAATCGTTTACATGCTTACTATTACTTAGAATTTCTGTTTCAGTAAACTTTTTCGAAAATTTGACAATTTTAATTTTTCTATTATTAACCAAGTAATTTATTACAATTTTCAAAGTTGCAAATCAAAAAAAATTTCGATATATGTATTAGAAATATCATAAATATGTAAGAAGTTTTTAAAAGAATTTTATTTAAAAATAATAAAAGTCTAGCTAAAAAATAGCTAGACTGAGGAATTTATAATTATTTCAGGTAAAAGATATCCAATGAGAGGTTCAACAATATGACGGCGTGAAGAAAGGCAATTACAAATCCTTGGCGATTTAATTTTTTCATAACTTTCATATTCATTTAAAACACCCCATTATATAAGATTTTTTGTACTGCTTGAAGAAATTATACTCCCAAAGTTTAAAAAAATCAAAATATTTTGAACAAATTGTGAATTCGTTCTTAATACATTAATAAATGATCTCATGCATTTATTACATCTGAATGCATTCATTTAGTAAAAAATGCGCATATTATTTAGTGAAAAGGTGTAATGACTGTCCGTTTTCGAAAAGTAAGTTTAGAAGTGCAGTTTTCAGGATATAAGTTAGTACACGCTTTTAATAAAGAAAAAGGAGTTGACAATCATATGATGAGTTTCATTTGGTTTTTAATTATTGGCGGAGTATTAGGTTGGTTAGCAGGAGTAATTATCGGTAGAGATGTTCCTGGTGGAGTTATTGGTAATATTATTGCAGGTATCGTTGGTTCTTGGATAGGTAGTGCCGTATTAGGTAACTGGGGCTGGCAAGTATCTGACTTCTATGTATTCCCTGCCTTAATCGGAGCAATCGTACTAATCTTTATCGTAAGCTTGATTATGCGTTCAATGAGAAAAGCAACATAATTAAATAATTAATAAAGAAATCAACTGCGCTTTTGCAGTTGATTTCTTTATTTGCTATAAAAAACAGTCTGAACAAGATCATCGCTAACCTCTTCATATTGGTGATAATAAAATAGAATATCCTCAACGTATTTATCACTATGATTATAATTGAAAATTGCCTTTTTAAGTTCCCCTTCAGATGCCCCTGCACGTGAGAGATAATTTGCCGCACTATAAATTGCATCTTCAATGTCAAATGGATCTGCTACTCCATCACCATTTGCATCTACTCCATAGCCACCATATTTTTTGATTGTTTGTGGATTCGTTTTTTCACTTTCTGGTATATCTCCTTCACCCAAATTAGAACAGGTCGGATGGCTCCAGCCAACAAAAGTACATGGCATAAACTGCATATGCCCTTCAGCCCCAACTGGAGAAACAAGCGATTTCATTGTAGAAAAACGAGTTTCTACACGATGATGTGCAGCTAAAAGTGTCCAAGGAACACTGTAGGTATTGGCTGCTGATATATAAATTGGAATATATTCTTCGGGGATTTGAAGATCGAATTCTGATTGTATTTTTTCTACTTCACTTTGTGAAAAGTTTTGAATAAAAGGAAGATTGCTTATGCCACCCCAAGCAAATACGACTAGTGAATAAACCGTTATAGAGATGGGGAGTAATAAAACGATCAGGAAAATTTTCACACCTGGTGTTAGGATTGGCTTTTTTAATTTTTTCTTTTTCTTCTTGTAATTATTTTTCACCACTTTGGCCACATCCACTTTAAATTTGTCTTCAACCACTTACTACTTTAGACATATTTCGATAAATTCTTCAAAAGAATAATAGATTATTAAGAAGTACCATTTTATACTAAATAAATATGAAAATGCAAGGAGATGCAAATGTATGTGGAAAGAATTTAAAGAATTTGCCATGAAGGGAAATATACTCGATTTAGCTATTGGGGTCGTTATTGGCGGTGCTTTCGGCAAAATCGTAACTTCATTAGTTGAGAATATTATTATGCCTCTTGTCGGCATGTTAACCGGAGGAGTAGATCTAACACAGAGCTTTATGTTCGGTCCAGGTCAAGCACAAATTAAATTAGGTGTGTTTATACAATCTATTATCGACTTTTTAATCATCGCCTTTTCTATTTTTATGGCTCTACGCTTCATTAATAAAATAAACCGCAAAAAGAAAGAAGAGGTTGTCGAAGAAAAAGCAGCGCCTGTGCTTGATGCTAAGGAAGAGCTATTAAAAGAGATTAGAGACTTACTAAAAAAAGAACAAGCATAATATAAAAAGGTGTTTAACTATTACTGGTTATTGACCTTTTTTGTTATAAATTATTGAATTTATCCGTATATATAATTATTTCTAGCTTGATAGTGTTGTTTTCGCCACTTTAACATGATAAATTGAATAATAATCAAAAAAATTGATTTATCTTAATATTTGGTAGAATGTATCTTCAAAAAGAAAGAGTGAGCAAAGTGACAAAACGTTCAATTGAGACAAAACTAGTTCAATTAGGTAACTTAAGTGATCCTAAAACAGGAGCCGTTAATCCTCCGATTTACATGTCAACAGCCTATAAGCATGCTGGAATTGGTCAATCCACAGGATACGACTATACACGTACAAAAAATCCAACACGAGAAATTCTCGAAAAAGGGATTGCCGATTTAGAAAATGCAGATGCAGGTTTTGCATGTAGCTCTGGAATGGCTGCAGTCCAGCTAATCTTATCTCTATTCAAACCAGGCGATGAAATCATCGTTCCAGATGATATTTACGGTGGTACTTATCGATTATTAAAAACCTTTGGTGAAACCTATAATATTAACCCAGTCTATTTTGCATCAATTGAAGAGGTTGAAGGACTTATTAATGAAAATACAAAGGCAATTTTCTTAGAGACTCCAACAAACCCTTTAATGATAGAATTTGATTTAGATAAATTTGCAAGCATCAGTAAAAAGCATAATTTATTATTCATCGTAGACAACACTTTCTATACTCCATATTTCCAGCGCCCTATCGAGCATGGTGCAGATATTGTGTTACATAGCGCAACAAAATATATTGCTGGTCATAACGATGTTTTAGCAGGATTAGTTGTTGCTAAAGGACAAGAATTATGCGAGAAGTTAGGTTTTGCTCATAATGGTATGGGATTGGTACTATCTCCAATGGATAGCTGGTTAGTCATCCGCGGACTAAAAACGATGCATCTGCGTTTAAAGCAGCATGATGCTAACGGTAAAAAGGTTGCTGCTTATTTAAAGACAGAACCACTTGTTACCGATGTGCTGTATACAGGCAAAGGCGGCATGCTTTCATTCCGTGTAAAGGATGCTGAAATGGTGAACCCATTCTTACAAAAAATTCAATTAATCACTTTTGCCGAAAGTCTTGGCGGTGTTGAAAGCTTTATCACCTACCCTGCAACACAAACACATGCTGATATCCCGTATGAAGAACGAGTGGCACGAGGTGTAGATGATCGTCTGTTACGCTTCTCTGTTGGTGTGGAAGAAGCAGAAGACATTATCGCTGACCTAAAACAGGTGTTCGAGCAGTTAAGAAAAGAATTTTAATTAAACTAAAGCGTGGTGCTCACTAACTGGGCACCACGCTTTTAATTTTAAATTTGCCTTCAGAAAGCACGAAGACTATCCTGATGTATTTTCAAATCTGCGATACTTATAGACATACTTATTGTGCTTAATGGTCTAAACGAGAATGCTCTGAGATGTCGCTAAGGGCATCTCCTGCCTCATTTGCAAAGATATTTTCTTTCGCTAAATCACCAATAGCGATAATGCCGACAATATCTCCATTTTCCACAACTGGAAGACGGCGAACCTGATGCTGTGCCATCATTTGTGCACATTCATGTACATCAGTATCTGTCGTACAAGTTACAACATCACTTGTCATGCAGTCATGGCAATGTACAGTGTTTGTATCTTTTCCATCTGCTACTACATTGATAACGATATCTCGGTCAGTAATTATTCCTACTACCTTTTTGTTTTCACAAACCGGTACAGATCCGCATTCAATATCACGCATAATTTTCGCAGCTGCAGTTACTGAATCATGTGGTGCACACACTTTGATATTAGTAGACATTAATTCTTTTACAGTTTTCATTTTTTTACCTCCAATCAAATTTTGACTTGTTTATTTTCTGTTATCTTCATTAAATTATTCTAAAAAAAGAGCAAAAAAAGCCAGACTATTAAAAGTCTAGCTCCATTTCAATAATATTATTTACCTAAACGTTCTTCAATTAAAGTTTCAATATCGATAGCAATCGTATCATATGGGACTTCTTCAGTACCCGGGTAGTTTTTTACAGCAATCCCTTTTTCATCAACTAAGTAAAAGCTAGAACCATGTAAAACCTGATCGCCTTCTTTTGGCATTTTAACTAAGGATTTAAAAGAATTGACAGAGAATTGCTCAATCCATGTTTGGTCATATCCAGTTAATAAATTCCATTTCGATTCATCCGGTACAGTAAAATGGCTTAAGTACTCAGAAAGTACTTCTGGAGTGTCGTTTGCTGGATCTACTGAAAACCCTACAATATTATAGTCTTCTACTCCACGTTCTTGTAGTTCTGTTTGAATCTCTGTCATATTAAATGTCATCGGCTGACAGATAGACGTACAATTTGTAAAGATAAACATCGCTAACCACGGCTTCCCTTTCAAGCTTTCAAGGGATACTTCTTCACCTTTATGATTGGTTACATTAAAATCATCAATTACATATTCTGTGTCTGCTTTAAATTTATAATTGCTGCATGCATTTAAGACAACTGAAAGAATAAGTATTCCGATAAGACCCGCTAATTTCTTTCTCAATAGTATTCAACTCCTCTTTCCTTCTCCATCTTATCGAAATACTATAAATCGTACAACCAATCAATTACACACATTTCGAACAAATTTGTGAAGTTTTACTCTAATTCTCTATAGTTTAATTTGATTATTGGTGATTTATTGTGACGAGTGCAGTGTGAATTGCTTCAAGCTTAGTTTCAATACGGTTTAACAAATAAAATGAAACCACTATTGGAAAACCTATTTCTTGAATTAATCGAACCCATTCCTCCATCAACATTCCCTCCTTTAAAAAAAAGCCGACAAAATCATAATATGGATTTTGTCGGCAAATTCAAACTAGTTAATTCCCTTCAGTAAATTCGAATTCAGATACAGTTCTTTCTACTATGCGTGCCTGGTTAATAGCGACTAAGCTAGCGCCATTATTGTGAAAAATATTGGAGCTGATAATTTCTTGCATCGCATTTTCTACTTCATCCCCCGTTAAATTTTCCTTCGGGTTATCAACTGTTAATGTCATAGATTTGCCATTAGCCGTATCAAATTTCAATTCTAAAACCTGTGTCATCTAATTCGCCACCTTTTCCTTTTGTCATTTTTACATTTCAACCGCTTCTGTTAAAATCTTTTTCGCTAAGTAAAAATCATAGCTTGAAAGACTAGAAAGAGCTTGCGCTACTACTAAAACATCAGCTGCTTCAACGTTTTCTTGTAAATTTCTGTACGTCTTTGAAGTAATGATTGCCTTTCCATTTTCATCAACACCAGTTACATAAGAAAGTCTTAAAGTTGCGTTTTCAAAATTGTATGCTGCCATTTCTATCACCTCCTTTCACTTATTAAATATCTTTTTTCTTCAAAAAAAGAGACATTTAAAGTGAAAACTTTTCTAGTTCCTTTTATAATAAGAAATAGTGAAGTAAAAGAGGTGAACGGTTTGAATTTGGAAGGTTGGTTTTTGTGGTTTATTGTATTTTGGGTTTTCGTCTTAATTACCTTAATGGGAATAGGCGGATTCTTTATGTTCCGCAAATTTTTAAAAGCGTTGCCAAAAAAGGATGGCAGGTCAGATTTAGACTGGCAAAATTATTATCTAGATAAAACCAATCATTTATGGGGAGAAGACGCTAAGGAATTGCTAAATGAGCTAGTAAGTCCGGTACCTGATTTATTTCGTCAGGTTGCTAAGGAGAAAATTGCAGGCAAAATTGGTGAAATTGCTTTAAAGGAAAAAGCTAAATCAATTACTCATGACTTATTAATCCGAGGCTATATTATTGCGACTCCAAAGCGAGACCATAAGTTTTTAAGAAAAAAACTAGATGAGTTAAATATTGACATTACTCCCTACGAACATTATTTTGAGTAATATAGACTACATAATTTTAAAACGGGACCCTCTTATAATAAGAAGGTCCCGTTTTTTTACGCTGCTATTATCGTTTTTTCAATTTTCTTATATCGGAATAACATGGCAATTCTCCATGGCCAAAGCATAGAAAAGGCTAAAATCCAAAACATTGCTGCTAGCTCACCGACATCAAACGAATCTGATAAGTATATTTTCATAAGAACTCGAAGAATCAATAAACCGGCTAATATAAAGAAAAATGCTTTTGATCGTTTCATAAAAACTTCTGCATTTCGCACTTCAAATTTTGAGGTTGCAATTAAAACAGTAGAAAAAACAACACCTACAGCAACTGCTTCTAATATTTGAATAGGTGTAATGCGAAATTCTTCAAAAATAAACATTAACCCGCCTGAAGACATGGCAATCGGAGGAATTAATATTTTTTTTGCGTTAACAGGTTTCTTTTGGGAGCGAATACGAACAAACATCACAAATAGACCCATTAAAAATGCCATAACTGTTGATCCAATAATGAAATATTGAGAAGGTATATTTGCTAACATAACTCTTCCCTCCTCTGTAAATCTCTCTCTAATAGTATTATCATTACCTTTATTTCTATTTTATATCCTATCATAGTTGGCAAGATAAATATCGTATTGATAATACCTTATTTATAGATATTTTTCCACACAAAGCATAATTAGAATTTTCATCTCAAAAGAACAAATTCCGTAAAAAAACCTGCTAATTAGTTATAGCAGGTTTTCACACTTTCACACTAAGGCTCGTCATAGCCTAAAATATTATCGACAACCGTTTTTAATTGATTTTTTTCGAAAGGTTTTGTGATAAAGTCTTTTGCACCAGCTTCTATAGCTTCTACAATGATTCTTTGCTGCCCAAGAGCTGTCATCATAATAATATTTGCATCTGGATGTGCAGGGATAATTTCTTTAACTGCATCCAATCCAGACATTACGGGCATTGTTATATCCATCGTAACAAGATCTGGCTTATATTTTTCATATAGTTCGACCGCTTCTCTACCATTAGCAGCCTCTCCTACGACTACAAAGTCCCACTCTTTAAACATATTACCGACAGCAACTCTCATAAAAAGTGCGTCATCAACTATTAATACTGTTGGCATCCTTCATTCCCCTTCTTTAATAAATCAATCTATTATTTTGTTTTAATTAGTAATGGAAAAGTAAAATAATTTTGATTAGAAGCCAGTAAATCCACCAAAAATTGGAGATAGAACGCGAATAATATAATCTAATCCATTAAAAAATAGTAAAATCCCGACAGCAATCATAATATAACCGCCGACTTTAACGATTTTTTGACTATGATTTCGAATCCACCCAAGTTTTGAGATAAAGAACGATAAAACAAAGAATGGAATAGCAAAACCAAAGTAATAAGCGAGCATATATCCAATACCCGATTCTGGATTTGCAGTAGCTAACGCAATGATTGATGCGAGTATTGGACCTGTACAAGGAGTCCAGCCCGCTGCAAACGCTAACCCGATTAATAATGACCCAAAGTAACCTGATGGTCTGTTTTTAAACTGAAATTTGCGGTCCTTCATTAAAAAATCAAATTGAAGTAACCCTACAATCATTAAGCCAAACACAACAATGAGAATTGCCCCAATTTGTCTCATTAAAACCTGATAGTTCAAGAAGAATTCTTTTGCTAAGGAAGCACTGAATCCTATAGCAATAAAGATTATTGAAAATCCAATTAAAAAGAATAATGTATGTAAAATTGCACGTTTTTGCAACATACCCTTTTCATTTTTTAGTTCATCATAGCTCATACCTGTTATATAGGATAAGAAAGCCGGATAGAGCGGTAATGTACAGGGTGAGATAAAGCTCAAAAAACCCGCACCAAACGCCAAAAAGATATTTACATCTGTATTCATTGTGTACTCTCCTTACAATTAATGTCTTCATAGTATCAAAATTTCTCTGAAAATGCTTTGAAATGGGTATGAAGATTTTTTGTCTAAAATGTGTAAGAAATGTGAAAATGATAGATGTTAATACTTATTACATAAAATCATATCATATTCATTTAAAAAGCAATACAAAATTCTAATAATTCAATAATTATTATATATCTACATTAGCGGTTTCTCGCTTAATTTGAATTCTTTTTTTTGATTCATATATCGTTGAGAAAGTAAAAATTATGATTGATAACCATATAAAAGAGAATGATATTAATTCTGTTTTTGTAAATGGTTCATGATATAAAACAATACCTAATATAAGAACAATTGTCGGCGTCATATATTGAATAAAACCGATTACATACTGTGGGAGTAATTTTGCTCCATTGGCAAATAAGACTAACGGAAAAGCTGTCACAATCCCTCCTAGGACTAATATAAAATCCGTCTCCCAATTAATTTGTAGAAAGGACATTTTATTAGTAGACATAATATAAATATAGTAAACTATTGCCACGGGAAGCATAAGCATTGTCTCAAGTACTAAGCCTCGAGTTGCATTTAATGTGATTTGTTTTTTTAGAGCACTGTAGCTAGCAAAACTAAATGCGATTAACAATGCGATCCAAGGAACCTCTCCATAACCTATAGTAAGCGATACTACACCGAGAAACGCTACGATAACGGCACTTATTTGTAATTTAGAAAGCTTCTCCTTAAAGAAAATCATACCAAACACAACCGTTATTAAAGGATTAATATAATAGCCTAGACTAGCATCAACCACGTGATTATTATTTACTGCAAATATATATAGAAACCAATTGCAGGATATAACAAAGGATGCACCTAGTAAGGAAAGGAATAATTTTTTATTTTTCCAAAGTGACTTTAAATCCTCTAATAATAACTGTCTTTGTTTAATCAGAATTATAAAGACATACGTAAACACAAAGGACCAAATAACTCTGGAAACTAATACTTCCAAACTGTCTACATGTGCCAGTAGCTTCCAGTAGAGCGGAAAAATACCCCATATACCATATGCAGCAACTGCATAAAGAATCCCCTTACGATCTATATTCATTTAGACACCTTCTTAATTTTTTTGCTTTTTTAAGCTAAGCCAATTATAGTACTCGTGAAATTTGAAGTAAATGGTATTTTCATCGTTTAATTTAACACACACATAAATGAAAAGAGTGTTACCTTCAAAGCAACACCCCTTCAAGAAAATTATTCGACTATCCCATTTTGTAATAAATACATTTTATGGTATAACCCATTTTGCGCAAGAAGCTCTTGGTGAGTTCCCCTTTCAACAATTTCTCCTTGGTGTAAAACTAAAATTAGTTCCGCATCCTGAATTGTCGACAGACGGTGGGCAATAGCAATGGTAGTACGCCCTTTTCTCATTTTTTCTAAAGAGGATTGAATCGCAACCTCTGTTTCAGTATCAATCGATGCAGTTGCTTCATCTAATACTAAAATTTTAGGATTCGTTGCAATTGTACGAGCGAATGCAACTAGCTGTCTTTGTCCGCTTGAGAATGTAGATCCTCGCTCGGATACGCGTTGGTCATATTTACTTGGTAATTGCTCTATAAATTTATCAGCCTGCACAAATTCCGCTGCAGCAATAACCTGCTCTTTTGTTAAGCTTGAGTTAAACAATCGTATATTACTTTCGATTGTCCCATAAAAAAGGAATGGATCTTGAAGTACAAGTCCGAGCTTGTTTCTCAGCTCCTTTTTACGATAGCTCTTAATAGATTTTCCATCTATTAAGATATCCCCATCACCAAACTCATAAAAACGCATTAATAGATTAATAATTGAACTTTTTCCACTACCAGTATGGCCAACTAAAGCCACAGTTTCTCCTGGTTTCACAGTAAATGAGATGTTTTTCAAAACATTTGCTTTACCATCGTAGCTAAAAGTAACATTTTTAAACTCAATTAATCCACTCGAGATAACTTGTTCTCTTTCTTCTTGTTTTGGCTCGATATCTTCATTATCAAGCAATGCGAAAACTCGTGAGGCTGCAACAATAGCTTGTTGATAGAATGCTAAACGCTCCATTACATTATTAATCGGTTCAAAGAATCGGTTAATATACGTAATGAAAACATAGACTACTCCCACCTCTATCGCCGTGTTAAAGGAAGCCATCCCAAAATAAGTCAAGATCAGAACAATAGCAGTGAAGAATATTAAATCAATAACAGGTCTAAGTAGAAGACTATTTAGTTTGATATTATTCATCATCGCAGCATAATGCTCATCATTTATTTTGTCGAAGTCCTCTGATATTCTCTGTTCCTGACGGAATGTCTGGATAATTCCCATACCCGATAAACTTTCGGCTAATTTTGCATTTAACTGGCTTAGCTTTTCACGCATGGTCAGAAATACCACTGAGCTAAACTTTCTATACAAGTAGATAACCAAAAAGATTAACGGAAGTAATACGAGAGCATACAAAGCTAGCATCGGATTTAATAAAAACATAGCGATATATACCCCTACAATTAGAAATGCTGCTTGTATAAAAGAGCTTAATACCGAGACGAATAGCTCCTTTATAGCCTCTGTATCATTTGTCGCTCTTGATACAATTGACCCTGCAGGAGTTTCGTCAAAATAACGCATACCAAGCTGATGGATTTTAGAAAAAACATCTATACGTAGTTGCTGAATGATTTTCAACGCAATCTCTTGGAATTTTACAAGCTGAAAATAAGAGATTATGACATTCAGTATTTGGATTATAAAATATGAAACCGCTAATAAGATAATAGCCTCAAATTCAAAATTATTTGTAGCTACATGATCATCAAGAAATATCTTAATAAGATATGGGCCGGTTACATCTCCAATTACCGTTAGCATAAGTAAAAATAAAGCTAGCAAAACCGCTTTCTTATGGGGTTTTAAATAAGATAACAGTCTGAACAGTATTTGTGTTTGTTCTTTACTAGAAAAGGCGGACTTATTATTCAATTTCTTCTCCTCCCTTTTCTACTAATCTTTCAAGCTGCTGCAATTGATACATTTCGAAATATTTCCCCTGTAATGCCATCAATTCCTCATGAGTTCCTTGCTCTACGATTGTTCCATCATCCATTACAATAATTAAATGGGCATGCTCAATTGCACTTAAACGGTGAGATGTAATAATTGTTGTCGAATCCTCTCGTGCTTCCTTAAGAGACTTAAGAATCGCTTCTTCCGTTTTTGCATCAACAGCCGATAACGAATCATCTAAAATAAGAAGCTCCGGTTTCATCATCAATGCACGTGCAATGGAAATCCTTTGTTTTTGTCCACCTGATAAAGAAACCCCCCGCTCACCAACAATTGTTTCATAACCATTTGTAAATCGTAAAATGTCATCATGTATATGGGCAATTTTCGCGATCTGCTCAACCTCTTCTCGATTTTCTTGAGGGTTGTTAAATGCGATGTTTTCAAAAACTGTCGTTGAAAATAAAAAATGATCTTGAGGTACATACCCAATTGCCTCTCTTAACCTTTGCTTTTTATAATCATCAATGGTGTGGTTTCCAAATCTAATTTCCCCATTATAGCCCTCGAATTCACGTAATAATAGCTTTAAGATCGTTGTCTTTCCTGAACCGGTTTTCCCTACAATTCCTAACGTTTCCCCACGCTTCAAGGTAAAATGTACACTGTGTAATGCACTTGCTTGGTCTCCAGGGAATTTGAAATCATCAATTTTAAATCCGATATCCCCATTTGGTTTACTATCCAATGCATTTTCTTTGTCATCAATTTCTACCGGTACTTCTAGTAGCTGCTCAATTCGGTCATATGAGGCAGAGCCGCGCTCCATGATGTTAAACAGCATACCAAATGCTAACATTGGCCATACAAGCAGTCCTAAGTAAGTATTAAAGGCAACCAAATCACCGATTGACATAGACCCTTCATATATAAACTTCGCACCAAAGCCTAGACTCAGCATAAAGCTAAAGCCTATTACTAAGCTGATTGTTGGATCAAACAACGAATCGATTTTTGCAACCTTCATATTTTTATCCACAACATCATTAGATAATCGAGTGAAATCAGCTGTATCCTCATCTTGCTGTCCGAAGGTTTTGATAACCTTAATACCAGAAATGCTCTCCTGTGTTTTGTCATTTAAGTCTGAGAACGCGGCTTGAGCTTCTCTAAATCTAGAATGCAGAAGCTTTCCGTAATAACTCGTTGAGATTGCCATCAATGGCATAGGGATTAAGGCAATTAAAGTTAAACGCCAATCAATAGTTATAGCCATTGCTAAAATAACAAATCCACCTGTAGTAACTGAGTCGAAAAGAGTTAAAACGCCACCTCCAGCTGTTTGCTGAACGGCAGAAATGTCATTTGTTGCATGAGCCATTAAATCTCCAACTCGTCGCTGCTGGTAAAAGGACGGACTCATCTTTGTAAAATGATGAAATAACTTCTCACGCAGTAATTTGGCTAAATATGTGGAAGACCCAAATATCATACGTCGCCAATAATAACGCATGATGTAGATAAGAATAGCAACAACTATAATAATTCCGACCCATTTTGCAAGAGATTGAGTTGTTAGCTCACCATTTCCAATTTCATCAATGACATAACCAATTACTTTTGGAGGAATAAGATTTAATATCGCCACAAGTCCAAGCATAGACAGACCGATTAAATACTCCTTTTTCCTCAGCTTAAAAAACCAAATCAATTTTAAAAATACTTTCATTCATTCACCTTCTTCTGTCTTTAAAGGTACTTAATTTTTCAAAAATTCAGTCCTTATCAAACCCAACCTATTTTAGCAAATATTAAATTAGACGTGAAGAGCATTTTTAAAAATAATTCAGATTTCGAAGCATTTTCATTCAAAAGTAGGAAGAAATAAAAATAGACTGCAGCTCAAACCCGAAAAATTCGAATTCGACTGCAGTCTAGTCTAAAGCAATTTATAAAATGGTTTTACTTAATTATGTCGTAACTTTTAGTACTGTTTTTATTTTTTGAATTACTCCACCAGAGCTATAAGTTAATACGCTACGTTTATAGAACGATAAACTGATTATATAAAATACTATAACTGTGATGATTAATAGTACTAGTGAAATAATCGGCTCTATTGTAGAGATATCCGTTGCGCCTATTCGCATTGGCATAACCATTCCAGAAGTTAAAGGAATATACGAGAATACTTTAATTAGTAACGTATCTGGGTTTGCTACACCTGAAATCATAACGTAAAAGCCGACTAATGCCGTCATGATTGCTGGAGTCATTACTTGTGAGGCTTCTTCTACCTTCGATACAAGTGACCCAAATAAAGCACCAATGATTAAGAATAAAATAATCGTCAAGAATAAAAAGGCTAGAACGTAAAATACGTAGCTATAAGATAATTCATTTAAAATAGTTTGAATCATATCCCATTTCTCTCCACCATCTGAGAAGCGAAGTAAGACAAATAGGAAACCAAAAATGATGGTAAACTGAGTTAAGGCTAGCAATGTAATCCCAATAATTTTGGATTGGAAATGCGTGCTTGGCTTCACACTTACTAAAAGCATTTCAAGAGCTCGTGAACCTTTTTCAGATGCCACATCTGTTGTAATCATAGATAAGAATGCCATTATAAAGAAGTAAATTACAATCCCCACAAAGTAGGAAGCCCAAATTCCTGATTGCTTTTGGTCTTCGCTTTTACCGTCAGCCACAGCCTCATTTAAATTTGTCGTCGTAATGATTGCTTCTGAATTTAAGATTTTGTCAGCTTCACTAGCTGTTAGATTTAGTTGCTGAATACCGTATATCTTCCCTGCATATTGAACAAAAGAAGAAATAGTTGATTGGTCATTTAACTTTAGAGGAGAATATGTTGCGATATCAGCAGTTAATGTTTCGTTTTCTTCTGTAACCACTACTACAGCATCATATTTTTCCTCTTTCAATTGATTATAGACGCTTTCCTTGGAATCTGCTGGGAAGCTGAATGCAATGTCCTCATTAGTTAAAAAGATCGATTCCAATTCAACTGGTGTTTCATTTATCAATGCTACTTCTAGTGCTTCCTCATTTACAAAGATTCCTTTAATATCTGACCAGAACATAATGACACCAATAATTGCAACATATAAAAGTGTCATTAGCATAAATGACTTTGCACGAACCTTTTGTTTGTATAGCTGTTTTATCAAAATACCTAATTTACTCAACATTACCACCTACCTTATCTTTGAAAATCTCATCTAATGATAAATAATCAAGACTAAACTTTTCGATATATTGTCCATTTGAGACAACCTCAAAGATAGATTCAGCAAAGGTTTCGTCAACTAAGGTTAAAACATACTCATCTCGATCAACCTTAACCCCTTTAACACCGGCCAATTTTTCTAATTCATTTAACGGCACATTTGTGCGAAGCGTTAATTTTGTCTTTCCATACTGCTTCTTTAAATCTAACAGACTTCCTGAGAAAAGAGAGACACCACGTTTAAGTAGACATAGATGATCACATAATTCCTCAACATTATCCATTTGGTGACTAGAAAAAAGAATTGTGACACCTTTATCTTTTAATAATAGAATAGCATTTTTTAGTAAGTCTCTATTTACCGGATCTAATCCACTGAACGGTTCATCTAAAATTAAAAATTGAGGTTTATGAATAAAACTAGCTATCAATTGAACTTTTTGTTGATTTCCTTTTGATAACGTTTCTGCCTTTTCGTGACGTTTTTCTTCTAAATCAAAACGGGCAATCCAAAAATCAATTTCTTTTTTAAGTTCATCACGCTTCATACCACGCAATTCACCAAAGAAAAGTAATTGCTCCTCCACCTTCATTTGAGGAAAAATACCTCGTTCCTCAGGTAGATAGCCCAAATAATCACGGTTTATTTTTTTGATAGGTGTTCCATCCCAAGTAATTGTACCTGAAGTCTGATCCTGTAAATCTAGAATCATTCGGAACGTAGTAGTTTTACCAGCACCATTTTGACCAATAAGACCAAAGATTTCACCTCTTCCGATGGTGAAATTCAGGCCATTTACCGCTGTGAAATCCTTATACTTTTTCACAACATGCTCTAGAGTTAAAGTCATTTTCTAGCTCCTTCCTAATCATTAAAAATTGTTAACTGTTGTTTTAAATTTCTTTGCTTTCTTAGAACTTTAAGCAAGGGGATTAATAAGATGACGGCAAGTCCAATATTCACTAACCCTGTGTAGTGATTGAATTTTTCTTCAAGAATTAAATTGCTAATTCCAGCGACTACATTGATAAAAAAGGCAATTAAAAATAGCTTGCAGATTCGTTTTTGATAAGCTAGCTTTGAAGTGATGTCACTATATAGCTCGAAAGGACCTTCCGAAGCTTTTTTCCGAAAATATGCCCAATTAAAGAAAACCTTTACGAGTTCAACTCCAGATGATTGCAAAAAATTTATGTACTCATCACGCTCATCCTTCACACCCAGATTATGAATCATTTCATTCCTATAAATATACTGACCAGGATCGCCCTTTTCAAAAGTATAATAGCCTAATCCAAAGGAGTATAAATTCCACCCCTTTACAGCCATAAGATTTACCCATTTTTCCTCTTTTTCGTAATCAATAAAAAAACGAATTTTCAATTTGCGTTCTCTCAAAATTTGCCATCTCCTGTTATACGGACACCATTCTCAAAAAGTTCCCTTAATCTTAAAATTTCTAATTCAATTACTTTTTTTCCTTCCTCTGTAATGATGTACTCTTTTTTACGTCCATCATCCTCAAAGGTTTGAATCCAGCCGCGATCTAACAAAGTTTTTATCGCTCCATAAATCGTACCTGCCCCTAATTTCACACGCCCCGCTGTCAGTTCCTCTGTAAGCTGTATAATTCCATAGCCATGTCTAGGCTCATACAAGGAAAGTAAAATATAATAAACCCCTTCCGTTAATGGAGGATGCTCTTGTGTCATTTTGTAATTCCTTTCTTATATATTGTCGAACGATATATCGGCTGTTGATATAGTTAATATATCAGCAATCGATACAGTTGTCAATATGGGAGTAAATGTAAATTTAATTTTGCACTGTCAGATTTTATCATAAAAAAAGAGAAGCGAATCTGCTTCTCTTCTATATAACAAATTTACCTTCCCAGAAATCCTTTTATCTTCTCCATTGTTTCCTCAATTTCCTTACTGAAATAATCATTTTTTGTAAAATAGCTATGTACTAAACCTTTTGCGATGTGTAAATGAGCACGATTATCAAAATCTTTAAGTTTTTGTGCATAAGCTATTCCTTCATCTCTTAATACATCATTTTCTGCAACGATGATAAAGGCTGGAGGTAAATCTTTTAGATTATCTGACTTTAACGGCGCTACATAAGGATGGGTTTTGTCTTCTTGCTGTTGCAAATAATATTTTGCAAACCATTCCATATCCTTTTTCTGCAACCCGTAGCCTTCTGCATATAGGTGATACGAATCAGTTGAAAATGACAGGTCAGTTACTGGATAAAGTAAAACCTGTGATTTTATTGCTACAGGTCCTTCAAGTTCTTTGTTTATAATTGTCACAACTGTCGCTAGATTGGCTCCAGCACTATCACCCATCACATTTATTTCATTTGCTATCCCATTTAGTGCTGATGAATTACCTGCTGTCCATAGAAAAGCATCGTATGCATCGTTTACTGGAATTGGAAAAGGATTTTCTGGTGCCAATCGATAACCAACTGAAACGACAATTGATTTAGTATCTGCTGAAAGCTGCTGGCAGGTTGCATCACAGGTTTCAATATCGTTTATAACCCATCCTCCACCATGATAATAAATAATGATTGGAAACGGTCCATTGCCAACTGGACTATAAATTCTTAATGGAATATGTTCTCCATCCCGAACAACAATTTGTAAATCTTCAATTTTTTCTAGCGATACTTTTTTCCATAGCCTTGTTTTCTTAGTCTTTGCCCGGGATCTTCTAACTTCAACAGGTGTATTTGTATGTATGGGACTAAGCTTGTTGACAATTTTCAAATATCTTCTTGTATTCTCCAATAAATTCATCATTATAATCACACTCCTTAAACTTAAAATCAATTCCTATCAATTTACTTTGCATTAATTATAAGTAAAATAATAGGAATTATCAAATTTATTTTCCAAAAATGAAACCTTCTACTGATAACTTTCCCTTAAACCATTATTTCTTAAACAAAAATAAAAGACATGGATCGCCCATGCCCTTTTTACTATGAATAAAACGGATAGTTCTTTTGTGGATGATTAATAGGCATTGAATAATGAGTTGTATGGGTTTGATGTGGTTGTTGATAGTGGTAATTTTGATGGCAATCCTTATATGATCCTATAAACGTTGCTGGCTTAACTGGTGCAACTGCTTGTTTCCACTGTTGTTCATCTATACAATATGTTTTTGCCATGATACTTGGTGGAGTAAATTTCAAAAGATCAGACCCCAATATCACTTCAGGGGTATTCGAATCAAAAATAGCCAAAAAATGCGTATGATCAGACTGTGCTTCAATAAAATGCCACCAGCCTTGCGGTACATTTGTTACTTGGCCAGGGTAAATTGTAAATTGCATTAATTGCTTTAAAAATGGGTTAAAGATAGAGACTGTGGCACAACCAGAAATACAATATACTAATTCTGCTGCATTTTGGTGGTAATGAGGCTCAACAATATTTCCTTTACTTAAAAAAGTGTCTAACATTGAAAGATTTTTTAATGAGTTTAATTCATTCACACCCAAAACATTTATAAAATTATGTTGATCCTTTTTAAATAGCTGGCTTTTGTTTATGTCAAACGAAAATTGAATCGATGGTGAAGAAAAATCAATTGATGAACTCATCTGTACGTTCTCCTTTGTTGAATTATTAATAAAAAGCAAACCCCTATAATCTAGCAGAATACAAAGTAGCAATAAACACTGCGAACAATATATATGACTTAAATCTGCCTTCATCCTCAATTATAATATGTAGTTTTTCAATTTAGGTTCTTGTACAAGTAATGTAGTCTCAAAAAGAAAATTATTACTGTATTTATAGAATGATAAATCAATTTCTCAACTTCTTCTTCGTTAATAGGTAATTTATCTAGTTCACTTTCTCTCTTTTGAATAGATTAGTAATGCACTAAATATTTAAAAAGAGGAGGGAAAAGGTCATGAATCATCGTCATTCTTGTGGAGGTCGTTGTAATAATCCAATTTGCTGTCCTCCAAATGTGTTTCCAACACAAGTTGCACCAGCACGAGTGTCACCAACTCAACAAGTGGTAAGAACAAACGTTTTCAACACAGTTGTACCACATTACCATCCAGTTCATACGACAACTGTTAACAGACACAACACGCACAATCAGCATTTCTTCCCACGAACACAATCAACTGTAAATGAGTTTTCTGAAACTCAGCAATTCTTTCCACCTTTCAATGCAGGTAATTTAGGAACTACGAACACAGTTGGTACTACTGGCAACATGGGTACAACAGGTACTATGGGTAACATGGGTAACATGGGTACTACTGGAACAATGGGTACTATGGGCAATATGGGTAATACTGGTTTTACAGGCTTCCCAGTTCCGAGAAGAAGATTTTTCTAATATCTAGTTTTAGAAGGACCTAGAAATACACACCTCGACCAATATAGGTCGGGGTGTTGTTATTTACTTGAATTCTAAGAAAAAAATAGATTACCTTCACTGAAATGTGAACGGTAATCTATTTTTCATTACATACGTTTTAGTTTCTCATACTCGAGCTGTAATTGTTCAATACGTTTTCTTCCCTCTTCACGGTTACGAACTGTTTCAGCTTGAATTTGTTTTGTTTCTTCAATACCAGACATAATTGTCTGCCAAGTTGTTTCAATTGTTTCGATTTTAATACTTGGATTACCAGCAGATCTAGCAATTTCAACACTGTTTTGACGAATGTTTTCCGCATTACGAATAAGCATCTCGTTTGTACGCTTATCAAGCTCATTCATAGAGTCCGCCACTAATTTTTGACGCTGAATTGTTACTGCATGTATTAATCCTTGTTTAAAAATTGGAATTGTCGTTACAAATGCAGAGTTAATTTTCCCGATTAAATGATTGTTTCCTTGTTGGATCATACGAATTTGAGGTGCCGCCTGGAAGGATACCTGCTGTGCCATCTCTAAATCGTACCTGCGCTGCTCTAAGAGTTCCATATTTCTTTTTAGCGTTTCCAACTCCATGATTGCTTGCTGATCGCCTTCATTTGCACGTTGTTCAAGTGATGGAATGAGCGGCTGAAGCTGTTGCAGTTTCACTTCGATGGCTGCAACGTGTTCGCTTAAACTTTGGAAATAATTAAGATTTTGGTCATACATTTGCTCAAGCTCAACTGTATTTCGCTTCATCTCAAGCTCATATTTTTGGATTTCATTGTATATAACATCAATTTCTTTATTCATCGTGTCATATTTCGACAGGATTTTTTCTAGCTGCTCTTTACCTTTGTTAAATAAACGTTTTAAAAAGCCACCCTTTTTCTCTTCCTTAAAATCCTGAGGGTCAAAACGATCCATGATTTTATTTAAATTATTAATAAGCTCACTGGATTTTTCAAGCTTACTTGTTTTAATAGAAGCAAGCATTTTATCTGAGAACTTAGAGATTGCCGTTGCGGTTTCTTTACCGAATTCCAATACAGCAATTTGATTTTTAGCATCGATTTTCTCAGCTAGAGCCTGAACTTGAGGCTCTTCCTTTAAAGCAAGCTGACGTTTTTTAATTTGAGATAATTCTTCCTTACTCACAAGCTGCTGCTGTGGTATTTCAGCAAGGCTATTATTTTCTACATTTGTTTTTGAGTTCAAATCGTCAAATAATGGGTTTTTAAGTTCTGACATTGAAATCCCCCGTTCCATTTATTGTTATATCTATAAAAGACATAAAACACAGTTAACATTAATGATGTACAAATAATGCTTATAAAAAACATACGAAATAGAATTGAAAAAGTTTCAATTAAATAAATTCGTCAACATTCAGCTATGTAACTAATAATCCTGCTTTTATGAATAGCAGGATTATTAAAGTTTCAACTATAAGGCTGCACCAGAACCACCATCAATATTAACAGCAGTGCCCGAAACATACGAAGCAGCATCTGAAGCTAAAAATGCAATAACTTTTGCCGCCTCCTCAGTATTACCTATACGTCCTAAAGGAATGGTTTTCCCCACTTCCTTAGAATACTCGTCCCAAGTAGCATTAGGCATTTCATTGTGCCATTTGTCTTCAATTTGCTGACTTCTTATTAAGCCGATACAAACAGAGTTTACACGGATATTATATTTTCCTAAATCTTTACTCATCGCCTTTGTTAATGCAAGGCCAGCTGAACGACTAACAGTTGTAGGTAAGCTATTTGCCGGCGGAGTTTTTGCTAAAACCGCAGTTAAATTAATAATTGAACCACCGTTTTGTTCCTTTAGATAAGGTAAAGCGTATTTGGAGCAGTGAATTGCTCCAAATAACTTTAAATTTAAATCAGAATGCCATAAGTCTGTATCAACGTCCTCAAACGAATTTGCGGAGGATGTGCCCGCATTGTTGATAACTATATTTAACTGACCAAAATGAGCAACTACTTCTTCTATCAAACTCTTACAATCTGCTTCTGAAGAAACATCTGCCGATACAGTCAAAACCTCTTCGCCAGTTTGCTCCTTGATAAATGCCTGCGCTTCTTTTAGCGACTCTTCGCCTCGAGCTGCAATAGCAACTTTAGCTCCTTCTTTTACTAGCTGTAAAGCTGTAAATAAGCCAATTCCTTTGCTCGCTCCTGTTATTACCGCAACCTTATCTCTTAGTCCTAAATCCATATACAAAAGCTCCTTTAAATTTCTATACTAGTTAAATTATATAAGAAATTGACTATGTTGTGTGAATTTTCGAACCTTTCATTCATTTTTCGTGTTTTTAGATATTAATTTACTTGATAGGAATAACCCAATACCGCCAATAACCATAAATAAAAATGCTCTAATTACTAGATTTAAAGAATCAAGATCTGAGAATACAAGCTTTAAAATGGCAATGGCAAGAAGCGTGTACCCCAAAGCTTTTACTTTACGTAATTCCTTAGTTGAACTCATCCACAGAGACATCGTTGCAGTTACAAAGAGTAATACTGTTTTTCCTGTGACTACGAGATAATAATTTACAGTACTATCGAATTGCAGCTGACTTAATAGAGAATATAAAAGCAGCAATGCTCCTACCATAGCTACCGTTAAAAGACCATCTATATCTATTTTCAAATGGGAAATCCAAGTTTTATATAAATATCCCTTCATATAAATATCAACAATAATCGCTATCACGATTAATGCATATACAACACGAACTAAAAGATTTAACCATATATCGACTCCCTCTACAAAATGTGTTGGTATGTGATTAATGGAGGTTATTAGAAATGCGAAAATCAAAATATATTTAAGCACTCTACCAATAAGCTTTTCGGAAATAAATAATGAAGCAAGCATAACAACAGCCAGTACAATGGCTGTGATATATGCATTATTATAAGCTATATAGGTAGTGTCGAAATTATACATGTATATAAAGAAGTATAGTGCTATGAAAATCGGATATATATCAATTGAAAAATTTAATTTCGCTTTACCTTCTTCATTAAACTCCAAGATAGTTAGTCGTTTTAAATAAAGGAACAAAACTATTAAGTAAATGAAAATCAGTAGGTAATTTAAATGCTCCATTGTCCAAAATGGCGTAATATCATCTACTATCAAATGGACTATCACAAAAAAAGTAAATAAGATACTATACAAAATTTTCATGAGATTCGCATTAAGCTTTAGCCCAATCATTAAACCCAAAAATGCACTAAGTGGTAAAAGTACAATTTCTAAATGGTCTATCGCATTAATCACCATAATGATATTAAAGATTTTTAATAAGGAAAGAGTTCCTGCAATATCAACAATCCGCGACTCATTCCGCTTATTAGCAAATAGAGCTACGGTAAAGTAAATGGCCGTTAAAAACAGTAATGGGAATGTGGCATTATCCGCGATGAAATTAATCAAAAGTATTGTAAACCCATTAAGACTAAATAAGAAGCCTTCATGAATCGCTCTCCATTTGCTAAAAGGTTTATATAATTCCCACCAGACAAGAAGCAAAATCATGTTCAAAAGGATGAGGCTAATTACGTACATGCCTGCACTGTCATCATTTAAGCCCCATATAATATGGACAGCAAGCATAGAGAAGATAAAAGACGTATACATAGTAATCGATTGATTATATTTAACAACAACGAATTGCATGAAGCCGTAAACTATTAGAACATAAAGTAAAATCATCATTCCATTGAAATCCATATATTCTAGTAGGTATGGTAATAGTAAGGATGTAAAAATAACGAAAATCGAAAGCACTTGATTTTTCTTAACATAGCAGATGGTCACCCCGTAGCCAATATAAACCAGTGCTAACAATAGAGCGAAATACAACCCTAAAACGTCATACAGTATGGCCCCAGCAGCAGTGGTTAAGATCCCGATGATAAAACCTCCACCATACAGCACGACGGTAAATATCTGGGAAGAATCCGGCTTTCTTAAATCCAAAATGAATCCGATTATGATCAAGCCAATAGACAAACAATATGCCAGCACTATTTTCAATCCATTTGACAGTAATTCAAAGTCACTAATTACTTTAAGTCCCCATAATACTCCCAGCACCAAAATAACCATAAAAATTTTCGGCAATAGCCATAGAATCATTTCTTCTAAGCTCCGTTGTTTCTTCGATGGAGGTGGTGTAGGTTTTTTTAGATTTGAAGATTGCACTTGTTGCGGTACATCTTTTTTATTAATTTGGTTTTTGTTTTTTTTGGAGGCTGCTTTATTTAATTTGATTAAATGATTTTCTTCTTCCTCCGGCGGGTTTTGTTTTGGAGTATCAGGAGTATTGATGACTTCCTCTTTAAAACCATTTCCCCCTCTTTTAAGTTCATCTAGCTCTAGACGTAGCGCTCGAACTTCTCCCTCTAACCTCTCGATTCGCTTATCCGTTTCTTTTTCCATTCAAGTACCCCTTTATTTATTTTTCATTGCTATTCCATTGTAACTGAACTCAAGTTATAGTGTGGCAAATTTTGGATTTTAAGACAAAGTATTATTGATACCTCTAGTTGAACTTATGCTACTGACCAATCTATGTGAACAAAAAAATGGATTTTAAAGCTTTAGGCTTAAAAATCCTGGTGAATGGTGCCTTGCATTTTGAGGTGGAGGGTTTGGGATGCATCAAGTTGTAGGTTTCTTAGCTAGCTTGTGGGTTCATCCGCTTTATGAAATGCATGGCGCCTTTTGTTCAGTTATCCAGAACTGAATCCTTACTTCGTCAATTGCTACAAAAATTGAATTATACAATTCCCATTAAAGCTTCTGTTATTTTCATAAATCCCGAATTTTTTATGTATAAAGCCCCTATGGATAAGCCCTTTCTCTTCCCTAATCAAATTCAGCGTTTTATAAAAAACTTAATATTCAACAAGCCAAGTTGACTGAAGATCATGAGAAAATTGGTGAAATGTTGGCTTCTCTACATATAAAGGAGAATCCTTATCAACACCTACCCGTATATGATTATAAAAATTTACAAAAAGGGTTGAATTGTGCGAAATGTGCTTCATTTTTTTTTAAGATTACTCATTTGAAATGTCAATGTTTGGATTGTGGCTACCAAGAGCTAGTGGAAAAAGCAATTATAAGGAATGTAAAACAGTTTAGACGTCTGTTTCCTAATGAAAAACTAACGACAAATAGAATTGCTGAATGGTGTCAAATTAATCCAAAACAATGGATTCAAAGAACTTTAAAAAAGAACTTTATTAGGAAACCAGCAGTGGACTTACTACGAATAAAACCGTACAAAAAAAGTAGACAAAGTCGTTAAAAACAACTTTGCCTACAACATAACGGATTTCTTTTTAAAATCCGTATTTTTTGGCACCTACTTTGATTAGTTGCCGAAGTAGTAAGCACCAACAATAATTAAAAGGATGAATAACACAACGATTAACACGAACTCGCTATTATTTTTAGAAAAACCGCCGTTGCAATGCATACATTTTCTCCCCCTTTGTTCGATATACCTACAATTTATGTAATTGGCTTTTTTATGACAGGGACAAATGCTGAGTTTTTAGGGAATAAATTAAAATTATAAGAAAAAAGTGGATTCTACAGATGAGAATCCACTTCCTGCTTTATTTCCATTAATAATTAGTAGCCACCACTACCATTGAAAAATGAAGCACCAACGATAATTAAAAGGATGAATAGTACCACTAATAATGCAAATCCGCTTCCGAATCCGCCAGTACCAGCTCCAGATCCACCGCCGCAATAGCTGCCTGCTCCACCTACGTTAGAGTATCCCATGTTTTAACCTCCTTTCAGCTCAACTATTTATATCTTATGTGCCGATAAAAAATAGGATATGGACAACTGTTTAGTTTCTGTTGAAAATAATGAATTTTCATTTCAAGCTAGAAAATTTATGAGATTTTCTTATATTAATAAATGCCATGACCAACCCGTCAAGCCAGGACAAATGTCTATAATTTTGTAATTTGTAACATAAAAGTTATAAATCTATCTTAAATGGCTTTTGAATTTATTTCGTTCCTTTGTAAAACTAGATACTTATATACCTGGAAATTAGAAGTTAGCCTTCCAAACTGATGAACAAATTTACTAGATATAAACACAAGTAAAATTAAAATGTCGAAAAATTCATCATTTTATAAAAAATCAAATCCATTAGTCAAAAAAAGGTATATAATCAATATATCAATTTATTATTTTCTAGGGAGTGTTCAATTTGATTACAACAAAGCGTGCCTTCAATTTTAATGCGGGTCCATCTGCTCTACCACTTGAAGTTTTAGAAAAAGCACAGAAAGAACTAGTAAATTTTAATAACTCAGGCATGTCAATTATGGAAATGAGTCATAGAAGCAAGGATTATGAAGCTGTACATAATGATGCTATTGCACGTTTGAAATCCTTGTATTCGATTCCAGATAACTATGAGGTCCTTTTCTTACAGGGTGGCGGTAGTCTTCAGTTTACAATGGTGCCTATGAACCTCTTAAAAGAAGGACAAACTGCTAGCTATATCTTAACTGGCTCTTGGTCTGAGAAAGCGTGGAAGGAAGCAAAGCTTTTGGGAATTACAAAAGAAGCTGCGAGTACTAAAGGCAATGCTTATCGCAATATCCCAGCATTGGATGACATTCAATTTAGTGATACAGATGCTTATGTACACTTAACTTCGAATAACACTATATTTGGTACTCAGTGGAAAGATTTCCCTCTAACAGGTAATGTTCCACTAGTCGCAGATATGTCGAGTGATATTTTATCTAAACCAATAGATGTAAGCAGCTTCGGCATAATATATGCAGGTGCACAAAAGAATCTTGGACCTTCTGGTGTAACGATTGTCATTATTCGAAAAGATTTACTTGAAAATGCGAAAACAGACATTCCAACAATACTTAAATATTCTACTCATGCAGATTCAAATTCTTTATATAACACGCCGCCAACATTTGGTATTTATATGTTAGGTGAGGTTTTAAAATGGGTGGAAGAAAAAGGTGGATTACAAGCCATCGAAAAAAATAATGAAGAAAAAGCGAAGTTAATTTATGATGTAATCGATAATAGCAATGGCTTCTACACTGGTCATGCAAGCAACGAGTCACGCTCACTTATGAACATTACATTCCGTGTTGCAGATGAGGAGCTTGAAAAGCAATTCCTTGCAGAAGCAAAAGAAGCAGGCTTTGTTGGATTAAATGGTCACCGTTCAGTAGGTGGTTGCCGAGCTTCAACTTATAATGCTGTGCCTTATGAAACATGCAAGGCTTTAGCTGATTTTATGATCGCATTCCAAAACAAAAATCATTAATTTAATTAAATTATGAAGAAGGCCCAATTAGTTTTGGGTCTTTTTTTATTTAAGTAAATGATAGAGTTCGATTGAACATGTCCTATAAACAAAACTAGCCCTCTCAAATGTTTAATCCTGAAGCAATCTATTAGAATGGAGTTTTAATAAATCTTTTTAACCACATTTTCTATATTAATAGTCATACAGAGTTTATAAACCGAATACCTTTTATAAATAACAAAAATAATAGGTTTCTTAAGAGCGGATGAATTCATTCTAGCATTAGCTACTTTCCTCTCTTCGATAAACTATAATGGAGGACAATTATGGCTCATTCTCATTCTCATACCCATCATCATCATACAAAAAATAAAAAAGCATTACTTATAAGCTTTTTCATCATTGCATCCTTTGTAGTAGTTGTTTTTGTAGGGGGTCTATTAACCAATAGTTTAACCCTTCTTTCAGATGCCGGCCATATGCTGAGTGATGCATTATCTTTAGGTATAGGCTTGCTTGCATTTAAATTGGGAGAAAAAGCTGTGAATAGCAATATGACCTTTGGCTATAAAAGATTAGAAATTTTAGCCGCTTTATTTAACGGCCTTCTTCTAATTGGTATTGCATTAGTTATCATCTATGAAGCTTTTAAAAGGTTTGCTAATCCTGAGGAGATTTCGAGTCTTGGTATGCTTGCTGTAGCAATTACCGGAGCGATTGTTAATATTATTGTTGCTTTTATTTTAACTAGAGGCGATACTAGCGAAAATATTAACTTACGAGCTGCTTTTATGCATGTCATTGGGGATTTATTAGGTTCAGTTGGTGCGATTATCGCTTCTATTCTTATCCTGTTATTTGGCTGGTCCATTGCAGATCCTCTAGCAAGCTTGCTTATTTCTATTATTATTTTAAGAAACGGTATAGAAATTACAACAATCTCCTTCCATATTTTAATGGAGGGTATTCCGATGAACATGGATGTCAAAAAAATTCGAGATGCTCTGCTTAATATTCAAGGTGTTGTAGGAATACATGATTTTCATGTATGGAGTATTACATCTGACTTTCCAACGGTTAGCTGCCACTTAGAAATTGTTCGAAATGAGCATGATAAAGTAATAAAGGATGCTCTTAAAATATTACATGATGAGTTCCATATTGAGCATGCCACAATACAAGTAGAACGTGTAAGTGCACAGCTTGAGGATTATGAGCACCATCGATGTAATTCATATACTTAAAAAAAGCGTCCTTTTATGGGACGTTTTTTATTTTCAAATGTATCAATTTACTAACACGAAGCAAACTGATAAGTGTAATTCATACTATTGGTAATTCTTTTCAATTTTCCTGCAACTAGAATTCAAATATATCTTAAGGGAGTTGATATGAATGACACAAGAAAGATTAGAATCATTAATCATGTCTCTAATTTATTCCCTTTGTTAAAAGAAAAAAGCTTATAGTATGAATTCAGATATCCGCCTATTATAGGTGGATATTTTTTTGCATATGAAGAAAACACTACCCAATTGAGTAGTGTTTTCTAGATTCCTTAGTAAGAGCGGCCAAACCAAACAGTATGTTTCGCGTCTTTACCACAGTTAACGCATGTATGTTTTTCCGTTGGAGGGTTAAATGGAATATTACGTGTTGTGAATTTTGTTTCATCTTTAACATTTGACTCACAAGCATCATCTCCACACCAACCAGCAAGAATCCAACCTGGAAGTGTATCGTTTTTCTCAGAATCAGCTAAGTGTTGTTTTAATTGATCTAAAGAATCGATATGTGTATGAGAGTTTGCATCACGGAATGCTTTTGCTTTTTCGAAAAGACGCGTTTGCATTACCTTTAATTCATTTTCGATTTTTTCTACAACAGAGCCTAATTCTACTGATTGTTTGTCAGCTTCGTCACGGGCTTTTAATAACACTTGGTTGTTTTCTAAATCACGAGGTCCAAGTTCAATGCGAACTGGTACACCTTTTAGTTCCCATTCATTGAATTTGTAGCCAGGTGATTGATCTGAATCATCAAGACGAACACGGATACCTTTTGCTTTTAGGCTAGCATAAATTTCATCTAACTTTTCTATAATTGCAGGGTTCTTTTTCCATGGACCTACTGGAATTAACACTACTTGAGTTGGTGCAATAGTTGGAGGTAAAACAAGACCTTGCTCGTCCCCATGAACCATGATTACAGAACCAATTAAACGAGTAGATGTACCCCAAGAAGTTGTATGAACATATTCATGCTTGTTTTCTTTGCTCAAGAATTTAATATCGAAGGCTTCAGCAAATTTTGTACCTAGATAGTGAGAGGTACCAGCTTGAACAGCTTTTCCATCCTTCATCATCGCTTCGATTGAATACGTATCAACCGCACCAGCAAAACGTTCTGAAGGAGTTTTTTGACCATCATATACCGGAATAGCCAAGAAGTTTTCTACTACTTCTTTATAGATATTTAACATTTGCATTGTTTCTTTACGTGCATCCTCCTCATCAATATGAGCAGTATGTCCTTCTTGCCATAAAAACTCGGAAGTACGGATGAACGGAAGTGTTTTCTTCTCCCAACGGAATACGTTTGCCCATTGGTTGATTAATACTGGTAGATCGCGGTAGCTTTTAATCCAATCTGAATATAAGTGACCGATCATTGTTTCAGAAGTTGGGCGAAGTGCTAAACGCTCTTCTAATTGCTCCCCTGCTGCTTCTGTAACCCAAGGAAGTTCTGGTGAAAATCCTTCGATATGATCTTTTTCTTTTTGGAAGAAAGATTCTGGAATCAACATTGGGAAATAAGCATTTCGGTGACCTGTTTCTTTAAAACGACGATCCATTTCACCTTGAATATGCTCCCAAATCTCATATCCATCTGGTTTAAAGGCGATACACCCACGTACTGGTGTGTAATCCATTAAATCTGCTTTTTGAATTGTGTCAATGTACCATTTCGAAAAATCATTTGTTTGTTGTGACATCTTTTTTCCTCCTAAAATTAAAACTTGGCAATTCACATACCTTTAAGGTGCGATTTGTCCTAGTTTTGTGCTGTGCAGATATGAAAGCTTTAAAGTTTCATATCCACTAAAAACAATTTTGATGTTTGCTATCAGTGATTTCGCCACAAATTATGGTAGTTATCTAAGCTTTGGTTTTATTTACTATTGTTAAACCTTCATAGTATATAGACTTAAGGTAATTATACCTAGCTCTAAGCAAATAAAAAGCACAAAGCGTCCTTATGACAAGGACGTCTTTGTGCAAAATAGACGTGGTACCACCTTAGTTTGATAATTGCAAAGCTTTTAGTCTTAGCTAGCGACATTTCACGCAACTACCCTCTAGCGTTTGTAACGAAAACGACTCGGCAAGTTTGGCTTGCACCTCCGTGATAGGTTTCAACAAGAAGCGGTGATATAGCTCTCAGCAATTACTATATTTTCTGTCTCACATTTCTTATCTACTTGGTCACATCATAGATTATTCCATATTGTTTATACTGTATCAAATTAAAGGAAATAATTCAATCTATGTGAAATATTTTCTTTTAATGGTGGTTCATATGAATAAGGAGGATTTATGAGCGTTTACGCGATTTATATATGCTCAAATAAAAACCACGACTGCTTAAGATAGCATTCGTGGTTTCAATTATGTTTAGTTTTTGATTTTTTGAAAATAGGCAGCGGAGCTTTGAAAAACCTTTTCTACTCTTTCTTCTAAGGAATTAGTACGTTCAAACAGAACCGCTCGTAGATGATCAACCTGTCGTAGCATTTTCTCCAATAGACCTTCATGATTATCGACACGGTTTAATACATCTTTTTGAGTCTCTTCGATATTTGACATTTGAGCTACGATTTGCTGATTAAACTCATTTTGATCTACCAAGTGAAGTTCGATTTTTTCATTTGCAGCTACAACCTGTTCTATTCGGAAAATTAAAGCTTCATTTAGCGCAGTAAAATCTGCTATCATTTTCACAACTTCTTTATGTTCATCACCAACACCATTGAGTTGTTGAACCATTTCCTTTTGAGATTGACTTATTTTATTTACTTCCTCGAGCAAGTCATTTTGGATACGTTGATCAATTTGGCTTACTTGCTGAAGCACTTCATTTTCAATTCGTTGATCAATCTGTGCTACCTGCTGAAGTACCTCATTTTCAATTCGTTGATCAATCTGATTTACCTGCTGAAGCACCTCATTTTCAATTCGTTGATCAATCTGTGCTACCTGCTGAAGTACTTCATTTTTAATATTTTGATCAATTTGGTTTACTTGCTGAAGTAACTCATTATGAATGCGTTGGTCGTAATTAATGGTTTGCTGCATGATGCTGTTTTGGTCTTCTAATTTTTCTAACCAATCAATTACTTGATGATCCATTGCTTCTTGATACTCTTGATGCTCCTTAATCTCATTCACTCGTTTATCTAATTTCTTATATTGGATAGACTGATGTTGATTCCAATCATTTTGTGAAAGCTGCATATGAACAAAACTATGTTGTAATTTTCGATTTTCAACTATTTGTTGCTCGAGTAACTCTGACAAATAGTCGCGCCGGAATTCAACCTGATTTGGTTCTGGAATTGGTTGGGTATTTCTAAACACTCCTGGGTGCTCTTTGTTGATGTAAATTCCCACTTAATGGACACCCCCCTTTTTACACCTCTATAGTTTATGCGGCATTCGCCTGGGAGGGTACAAAAGAAAGAAATCCATCTATCCTTTATGTGTTTGTTTTGCTTTTAGTTGAAGCTCTTGTTTAATTAATGCAACATTATCGTTATGACTTTTTATCTGATCTTCCTTATATTTATAGCCGTGAATTAAAAACTCATGGTCTAGATTGTTACTAATAGTATTTCGAAGCTCTTGGATATAGCGGTATGAAAGTACTTTTCTAAAGATGATTTCTTCCATTATATCAGTAGCCGTTCCATGACCAGGAACTAGCAGTTTGATATTATGCGAGCTTAGTATCTTATCCGTTTTTCCAATCGTTTGTTCATATTTCTCACTATTATCATAAATAAATGGAAATTCTACGTCCGATAAATAATCTCCTGCAATCCAGACTCCTAACGGTTCTACCACTACGAAAATTCCGTCATTTGTATGACCTTCCGCTTTATAAAAAGTAAGCTTCGTATTTTTAATTACGAGCTCTTGGCCATCCTCCAATACTGGGATATCTACAGAAGGAAATTGTAAAGGATAACTGCGATCTAAATAATATTGGTCATCAAATTGAAAAATTTGATTTACAATTTCATTTTTATCTTCTCTCTTATTAAACTCTTCACTAGCAATTACGATTGCATCGTCAAAAGCTCCGTAACCAACAATATGATCCCAGTCAGAATGAGTAAAAATTAAATAAATTTGCTTATCTTCCTTGAATTTATCTACATGCTGCCGAATTTCAACCACTTCATCTGGAAGTAAATTTGGATCGACTACTAGTATGCAATCTTCTGTTCGAATAACAAGGGATGTGGTTTTATATAGTACGCTTTGAAAAACTGTTACATTATTAGTTTGATATTTTATCAAATAGCTTCACCCCTAATACTTCTAATTATCTTCTAGAATTTCCATTTGAAAAACTAGCTTTACATTATATTTTTTTTGTAAAAAGACTTAGTATTTTTTCATATTAAAAGAAGTGTACGCATCATTTACATGACGGTACACTTTTATTTATGCTTGATTCTATTATTCTACTACTAATTTTGGAAAACTTCTTAATTTTTTCTATTTCACTTTAAAAGTTTTTACAAAGCGCTCTAGTTCTTCGGCCATATGTGTTGATTCATTAGAACGATTCGATATTTCTTGAATGCTAGCAGATGTTTCTTCAGAAGCTGCTGCAATATTATTCATCGTATTTTCAATCTCATGAATTGAATGAGCTAACTCTTGAATTCTTGTAACAATATCATCTGACTTAGCAGTTTCAGTTGATAATAATCGAGATATTGTAGTAATCTCTTCAACTGTTTCAGAAACGGCCGTATAAATATTGTGTAAGGCATTTGTTGTTAATTGAACAGTCTGGCTACCTTTTTCAATATATTTTTCGTTTTCCTGAGAAGAAACTAATACATTGCCAATACGTACCATAATATCTTTTACTAGCTTCTCGACTTCATTTACTTCTGTATTAGATTGTTCTGCTAGTTTACGAACTTCCTCGGCAACTACCGCAAATCCCTTCCCGTGCTCACCAGCTCTTGCTGCCTCAATTGAAGCATTTAAAGCAAGTAAGTTCGTTTGTGATGCGATTCCAGAAATCGTTGTTGTAATATGTTGAATTTTTTCCGCCGATTCAACAAGCTGCTGAATTGTACTACTAACATCTTGAGAACCGTTGCGGATTTTTTCCATATCTAGACGAATTTCCTTCGCGCGGTCTTCACCTTGTGCTGCAATTTTCATTGTTTTGTTTGAGTTTTCTACTGTACTATCAGCTTTACTCTTCATGCTTTGTAGGTCTTCAGCTAGTCTAGTTAAGGAATGGGAAGCATTATCCGCATGATGCATACCATCCGTCATTGCACTCGACACTTCATCAATATTGGACGTTACTACCTGCATTGAATCATTAATTTCAGTTAATGAGCTTGCAGTTTCATTGGCATTTCCAGTGATTTGATGAGAAGTGGAGCTCATCGTAGCAATCATTTCTTGTAGCTTAGAAGTCATTGCATTGAGTGTATTCGCTAAATCACCAATCTCATCCTTACTTTTAACCGTTGTCGGTTCAACAGTTAAGTTGCCATCTGTAATTTCTTTTGCCTGAGCGATTAATAGAGAAATTGGTCTTGTTTTACGGCGAATTAAAAATGCGGTTACAACTGTTGCAAGAAGCATTGGAATTAGACTTAAGAGAATTCCTCCACTCACAACTCCCCATGTACGTTCTGTTACAATTTCCGCATTAAAATCAATCGCACTAATGGCGATAATTTCCTTTGAAGGATCATGATCTTCATAGATTGGTGCATAACCAGTAAGTCGTTCAATACCCGCAAATTTATAGGGGTCAGAATATGTAGGATGCCCCATTTCTAAAAGCATTTCAACAGCTTTCTTGTCATATTCGAAGGAATCGCCAGGTTTAAACCCTTGTTCTCTTAAATTATCATCTAGTGCTATTAAATTTCCATTTAAATCAATAATATATTGATTTTCAAAAATTTCTTTATGAGCTGTTGTCCAATTAAGTTGTTCACTAATGTTAGTCTCTGCAGCAGCATCGCCAGAAATTGCTTTTACTAGCTCCGCTGGATTAATAAGACCCGTCGTGATATTTGCACAGCCATATGCTTCCACACCTGCTGCATCGTATAGTTTATCGTAAGCAGTTTTGTATGTAGCAACTGATGTAATAAAAATCATTACAACGAGAATGCCTGCAATAATGATGCCAAGCTGGAATGTTAACGAATTTTTGAATTTCATTTTTTCACACCTTCTATTTCTTCAATAATAAAATCTATCTTACTACTAAAAGATGTATCTTAAAAGCATGTTTTAAAATTTAATCTAACTCTTTTAAGAACCTTAGTATTCACATCATTAAATTGACTAATTAATCAAAAAAACATCATTCTTTTCTACCTATTACATGTGAATCGGTAAATTTAATTAACATATAATCTGAATTTTATAGATAAATAAACCTAAACTTCTACCTTTGTATTATCGAACACCTATAGAGAAAATTAATAGGTAATTTAAAATTATTATTTCGAAATAAGAACCAACCTTGAACACTCCAAATCTTTTCTAATAAGAAATTAAACGCACGAGAAATTTTATATAGAAAACACCAAGAGGAGGTAGATTAAAAAGCATATTAAAAGCCCCCACTTTGGAAAGTAGGAGCTTTTACATTTATACGAGTATTAATTTGATTGTTCTTTTGGTGGTTCTACGATTCCTAAGCACCAAGTGAAGTTATCCCAAGCAGAATACCAGCCGTTAAACAGTTCAGAAGAGTCATCCCAACGAACTTCGAATTTCTTTTTCCCTTCAGAGTCGATTAAATAAAGGGCAAGAGTCGGGTCTACTTTAGATACAGCTAATTTCATGCCTTCTTGTTGTTGTTCTTCAGTGAATTCAACATCTGATACTGAACGAACCTGTGCTTGTTCAAATACTGGTTTGTTAATAATTTTATAGTTCATCATAAGCCTCCAATAAAACTTTCTCTTCCTGATGAGTCCTTATTTCAAAGAAAATAACAGGACCATGAAAGTATATCTTATATTCAATTAGCAATTAAAACAACCCAAACAATGTGGTTATGCCATTCAATTATTTTAACATAAATAGTGACTTACTTACATTCCACTTTTTATTTTTTATCTAAAATAATTAAATTATAATGTTTTTTGTGTATTGAAATAAATTGCTAATTAAAATAAAACTATAGAAAAGCTCGAAAGTCATTCCTAATTAATTCCATTTTAACATAGTTTTGATATTTAACAAATTAGTCGATATTGAAATTATATCAATTAAATACTAAAAAGCAGCGTTAATTGTGATTTAACACTGCTCTTAGAAATTTTAAGTTAGTGGTTCATTTTTCATTCTTTGTATTTGATGCTTTCTACGTTCATTCTTTTCCTGTAGGTTCTCTAGCTCTTCTTCACCAGCAAATTCCATGCTAATTTCTGCTTCGCGCATATTGTCTTTTGTATTGTTAATCATTTCTTCTTTACTAACAAATTTTTTAGGTCTTCCTGGGACAGATTGTGGGTTTTGTTTCATAGAAATAACCTCCTAATTTTAAATTACAAAATTAGTTTGTTTTTCTTTGTTCCATTTATACTTCATTTAAATAATACTGTAGCTTTTGGATAAAATAATCAACGTATCATCATTTAATACAGTGCATAGCTTCTTTAGCTTCATACCATGGAACAGAATAACCCTTCCCTTTCGCGCAAAAAATACTTGAGGAGGAATATTCGGGATCTGCGTTTTTTTCATAGCCAATTTTTTCGATGACTTCATCCTGGTTATGACATATTTCAAATCCGTTAAACTGAAGTGATAATACGCCTTTCCCATTCGTATATGCTGCAAAAGTTGTACTGTAATTCATAAAAGTCGATACAGGTGCTTTACCAATGATAGTAACTTGTTCTTCAGTCATAGTAGGTGTTTCAAACGTGCCGCTTGCTTGTTGAATATCAGTCAGTATGCGCCCCATAAATTCTGTGGAAGCTTTTATTTTATAACGGTAATAAGGTTCTAATACTACATTCTCTGCTTGTTCAAGTCCTTGGCGCAGTGCACGGAAAGTTGCTTCTCTAAAGTCGCCACCTTCTGTATGCTTGTTATGTGCTCTGCCAGTTAATAAGGTAATGGAAATATCCGTGATTGGATACCCTGTAAGTAAACCATGGTGATCTTGTTCAAATAAATGCTTTTCAATTAATCGTTGATGCCCGAAAGACAAATTATCTGCATGGCATTCATTTTTAAATTGAATTCCCGATCCTCTTGGAGCTGGCTCCATTTTCAAATGCACTTCTGCATAATGCTTCAACGGCTCAAAGTGACCATAACCAACACAGCTACTTTGAATTGTTTCCATATATAAAATTTTGGGCTCTTCAAAACGGACATCAATTCCAAAACGCTCTTTCGTCACTTCAAGAAGTACCTCTAATTGAATAATCCCCATTACATGTACGTTAATTTCTTGGAACTTCTCATTCCATACGACCTTTAAAGTAGGTTCTTCTGCCTCTAATATACGGAAATAGCGAAGAATCTCTTTGATATGCTCTGAGCAATTGTATACAACCTTAGCTTGAAGTGTTGGCACAAGCTCAAACTCCCCTTGAGGAGAATTTTCACAGCCGATTATGTCTCCAATTTGAGGGTTCGTAAATCCCTTAACCGCAAAGAGTTCACCGGCTTCTACTTCTTGTACCGATTCATAACGCGTTCCGTTATACAATCTAATTTCAGTCACTTTTTCTGTTTCCTCACCAAATGTAAACTCTTCACGTACCTTTAATGTCCCCTGCAAAGCTTTAATGAAAGTAATTCGTTGATTTTTTTCATCATGTCTAATTTTAAATACTTGTCCTTTGAACGTTTTGCTATTGTCAAAATTAGTTGTAGTTAGAATTGACAGCTGTTCAAAAAATTCCATTATTCCTATATCTTTAAGAGCAGAACCTGTCATACACACAAAGGCTTGTTCTTTTTTTAGCATTGAAAGGAATGCTGAGAAATATGCAGAGACATCTAGCGCTCCCTCCATATATTGCTCTAATAAATCTTCATCTCTTTCTGCTATCCATTCAATAATAGATTCAGGCATATTCTCTAGTGTGATTTTCTCTTGAAGTAAAACGGCATCCTCTGATAATTCCTTTTGAATTGACGCCATGACACCATCAATGTCTGCACCTTCACGGTCAATTTTATTAATAAAGATAAAGGTAGGGACATGATATTGTCTCAAAAGATTCCATACTGTTTCAGTGTGCCCTTCTATTCCATCTACAGCACTAATGATTAATATAGCGTAATCCATGACACTAATCGCTCTCTCCATTTCTGGTGAAAAATCGACATGTCCAGGTGTATCGATCAAGGTATATGTATCGCCTTTGTAGTGAATCCTTCCCTGTTCAGCGAAAATCGTAATGCCACGCTGGCGTTCAATGGAATGATTATCTAAATATGCATCCTTATGATCCACTCGGCCTCTTTCTTTAATGCTTTCTGTATGATATAGCAGCTGCTCTGAAAAAGTTGTTTTTCCAGCATCCACATGAGCAAGTACACCAATAGTTTTATACATGTAATCCCACTTTCTAGCTGTTGTTCGATATCATGATTGTAGCAAATAATTGATGGTAGATTAAATAAATAGAATTTTATCTAGAATACTTACCTAGGGATTGAGTTATTTATACATATATTAATGAAGGAGATGCATTTAATTGAAATTTAGATATAAAAAACCCCCTCTATTAAATTTTTATTAATAAAAAGGGGTTTATGATTTATAATTCTTATAGCTTCATCGTTCCTGTTTTCGCTGCATTTACGTGCCAAGAAAGCGCTTTTTCTAGGTTGTGTGGTGTTTGGGCATTACCTGTTAAAGCTACTGCTTCGTTATAATAATCCCAAAGCTGTTGTTTAAAATCTGGATGGACACAGTTTTCAATAATTAAAGGAACGCGTTCTTTAGGTGCCAAGCCGCGTAAATCCGCAACACCCTGTTCTGTTACTATAACATGCACATCATGCTCAGTATGATCGTGATGGGCAACCATCGGTACGATTGAAGACAGCTTCCCGCCCTTTGCATAGGACTTCGTAACAAAAATACTTAATCTAGAATTACGGGTAAAGTCACCAGATCCACCAATACCATTCATCATTTTAGTTCCACCAACATGAGTTGAGTTTACGTTTCCATAAATATCAGCTTCTAAAGCAGCATTTATTGCGATTAATCCTAAACGACGGATGACTTCTGGATGATTTGAAATTTCCTGTGGCCGAAGGATAATCTTATCAGAATAATTTTTAATATTACCATAGACTTTTTTCTGCAGTTCCTCGGATATCGTTATAGAGGTACATGATGCAAAGGAAACCTTACCTGCATCTATTAAGTTAAATACTGCATCCTGCAACACTTCAGAGAAAATTACTAAATCTTCAAATTCAGAATCTTTAAATCCTTCTAATACAGCGTTAGCAACAGAACCAACCCCTGATTGCAATGGCGCTAATTTGTTTGTAAGACGACCGGCTTTGATTTCACTTCTTAGGAAATCTAGCAGATGGTTTGCCATCTCTTGCGTTTCATCGTCTGGCTCTACAATTAGGGATGGTGCATCCTGCTCATTAGAAATTACAATGGCTTTTATTTTGTCCGAATCAAACTTAATGCCAATATCCCCAATTCGGTCTGTAGGGCTTAAAATTGGAATTGGTTTTCTATCACCTTGCATTTGTGGAACATATATATCATGTACCCCAACCAATGAATCCGAATGAGCTAAATTTAACTCCACAATAATATTTTTCGCATGCTCTACAAAAATTGGCGAGTTTCCAACTGATGTGGTTGGCACCAGGTAGCCTTCACTTGTAATTGCAGTAGCTTCAATAATGGCAAAATCAATTGGACCAATAATCCCTTGACGTACTAGCTCTGCATTATGTGAAAGATGAGCATCTACATATAATACTTCACCAGTATTAACTAAATTTCGAATGACAGAATCTCCTTGGTAAGGGCCACGTTTTCGAATGCCTCCTGCCTGTGCTAGAATTTGGTCCACTTCTGGACCTAGAGAAGCACCAGTATAGACATCAATTTTTAACTTTTCATTTTTTGCACGTTCTGCTAAAGCTAAAGGAACTACCTTTGCATCCCCTGCTCGTGTAAAGCCGCTCATCCCAACAATTGCACCATTTTGAATAAAGGCAGCAGCTTCTTCTGCTGACATAACCTTACTAACTAAGTTACTTATTCCAATTCTTTTAACAACTGCTTCTTCCATTTCATCTCCCCCTATTCTCATAAAATAAAAAAATAATAGATTCTCTCACCCATTTTATTTATGCTAATAGAAGTAAAATTAGACCTAAAGGAGGAGAAAAATAGGAAAACGTCTGAAGTTTACATAATAATATTATCTTATAATCACGGTGGTTATTGGAGCTCTATTTGTCCTGTAATACCCACTCCTTGTAAGCTTTGAGTAGCTAGTCTATCTGCTTCAGAGTTTAATTTTCTTGGCACTAGCTCAAATTCTGGAGTAATACCGAGCTCATTTAGCTTTTCATCAATTCGATCTGCCCAGCTTGATAAATCTTTCTCGTATGCTGGCCACTCGCCGTTCATCTGATTAATTACAACTTGTGAATCTCCCAAAAATTGAACAGTTTGATGATGTACATCTAACAAATCCAACTCGACAATAGCTAAATGGAGTGCAGCGTATTCTGCTTCATTATTAGAATTTAACCCCGAAGCCGGTGCATTGCGCCTTAACCTATACGATTTTCCATTTTGTTCATAATATATAGCAATCCCTAATCCGGCATTTTTCGTTTGAATATCATAGCCACCATCAAAATATACTCGAACATTATGTGGTTCTGTATCAATTTCTTTAATGTATTTTTTGAGTTCTTTCGCCAACCATGTACTATCATTTTGGTCTATAAACTGTAACTTTTTTGCTCTTCCCGTTTTCTCTAAATCTTCCCCAATACTTAATGCATGGGCAGGCGGCATTTCATCGGAGCGGAATACTGTTTCAATACCATTCTTTGTTTTATATGTCCATTCAATTGTAATTTTCATGGAAACCCTCCTAAAATATCCTACTTACTGATATTATGACCCATACTTAGATAATTTCAACCTGTAGGTATTTATAATAGAAGGAAAACTATTCTATTTGATGAACTCCTAAAAAAAAAACGCCTCATTCTCGAGGCGTTTTAGTAGTCCTTATTCCTTTTTATCTGGTGATTGATTTACAAATGAGTCTACTTGCGTTTTTAATTCCTCTACTAAGTCTTTAATTGCTTTTTTTTGTTCGTCATTTAAGTTAGACTTGGCACTATCAATATTAACGTTGTTTTTTCGTAATACTTCACTTACAAGTAAGTCAACAACCTTATTCGGGATAGCCTTTGGATTTTCACTCATATGATCACTCCTTTTCGAATTTCCCGTTTTTTATCAGTATATGCAAACCAGATAGAAACGGATGGATTTTTGTATTCTTATACACAAAAAACTAATAATTTACCACCTAATAAATAATTCGAAATGAATGATGACATTAAACAAATTGTTCTGTAAAAGAATATTCCACGCAACATATGGGTTTCATTAACGTTGCGTGGAATACTTTTTTTAAAATGTTTCAAAGAACTACAATATTATATTCAATTCCTATAACACATCTAATCTAGCTACAATAGCAACTAGGATTTGAAGTAGTGCTTGAATATTTACAGCTATGTCAGTATCAGTTGTTTTTACCTTGACGTGTTTGCTGCCTTCAATAATTGTTTTTTGCCTATTACTCTGTTTAGTTTTCATAAACTGTTTTAAGTCTTGAGCCACGTTATTCCCTTGATCGTTATCACCAATAGTTATACTGATAACTGCGACGATCGCTGCTTGAATACCTAGTTGTAGATTTAAAGCAACTTGCGTATCTGTAGTTGTTACTTCAACACCTTCAGAATCCCTAACAATAATCCATTCGTTGGATTCTTGCTTTGTTATTTGTTTTTGTGTATTCTCTTGATCAACATCTGCATCATTTTTGTGGTCGTCACAATGGTCTAAAGCTCTCCACTTAGTTTCTGCCATTATATTCCCCTCCTTTTTATATGAAATTAAAGTACATCAATTCTCACTACTAATGTAAGTAGTACATCTAATAAAGCCTGAATGTTCAGTGATAAATCAGTATCTGTTGTGTGAATATCAACATCTTTACTGTTTTCAATATAAATTCTTTGTTTGTTTGATTGCTCGTCATCAAATTTTTGGAAGATTTCTTGAGCTACTGCACGGCCTTGTTCTGAATCTCCAAGAGAAATGCTAATTACTAAGGCAATAGCAAGCTGTAATCCTACTTGAAGAGAAACAGCACCCTGAGTATCAGTAGTGCTTACATTAACATTGCAAGAATCTTTAATCCAAATTAATTCATCTGATTCTTGTTCCATTAAAAAGATTTGATCATACCCTTGGTCAACTAAAGCATCCTCACTATTGTTATCTCTCATATACCTTACCTGTCTATTGTCCATAGCCATTACTGATTCCATTACCATCACAGATTCAGTTTCCATAGCCATCACACTTTCCTCCTCCATTGATCCACAAGGAGTATAGCAGTGCTTACAATTCATTTTTCTCTTTGAATTTTTTTGATTACACTTTGTACAATTCCAACGTCCCATTTATGTCTCCTCCTTTCCTGGTAGATTCAAGCTGTAACCTATTATCAACTTGACATTAATAGAATATGGATATTTAAATAGTTGGTATAGTTGAATATCATCATTATTAAAATTTTCTATAAAGTTTTTAATAGCCTATTTTTTGAATAGCAAAGGATAGTAAGGTAAATCACTAGGCTATTAGAGTAATTTAACCGGGATATGGCAAATGCTATAGATTTGATATTGAATGTTTACAATAAGGACATTTATCTCTAATTTTTATGACAGAAGTCTAGTTTCTAACAATCCCTTTAATTTGCTCTACCATTTCATACAGTGATATGATTCTCTATATTATTTTCTAAAGGAGGCATTTTTTTGGTTAATAAAATTACATTAAATGATACGGTTATCGGAATAGAGAAATATGAAGAAGTAACTATATCTGGTTTACATAAAATAATTATCGATTTTAAAGTGACAAGTGAGGATTATCATGACATCTCAACCCTTTTATATGAAGGAATCTTTAATATTAGTGTTCCTGAAAAGGGCTTATCATTTAAAGGAGCAATTCAAGAATACTCAACTTCTATTACAAATCTTTATGAAAACGGGCAGGTTGGAGATTATCATGTGTCTTTACTAGAAGTGAAGGAATAAGAAAGAGGTGCACTCACATGAAGCTAAGTATATTAGATCAGTCCCCAATCTCTTCTAACCAAACTGCAGGTGATGCATTAACTGAATCACTCAAGCTTGCCGAAGCTTGCGACAAATTTGGCTATACAAGATACTGGATTGCCGAGCATCACGATTTACCAGGATTGGCATGCTCAGCCCCTGAAGTAATGCTAGGCTTAATAGGAGGAAAAACGAAAAATATTCGTATAGGTTGTGGTGCTGTTTTACTCCCCCATTACAAACCCTATAAGATTGCTGAAACTTATAATATGTTAGCTACCCTTTTTCCAGATCGAGTTGATATAGGAATTGGACGTTCACCAGGTGGCTCTGCTGAAGCAACAAATGCTTTGTCGGATAACTTTTTGCAGCAGGTATTTAAGATGGCAGACCTAGTTGATGAATTACTGCATTTTCTCAAGAACGACTTTCCTGAAGATCATCAATTCTCTAAAATTAAAGCTTCTCCTGTCCCACAAAAAACACCTATCCCTTGGATGCTGGGGACTAGTGCAAAAAGTGCTCAACTCGCTGCTAAAAATGGCTTACCCTATGCCTTTGGACAATTTATGAGTGATGTAGATGCTAATTTGATAATTGAAGAGTATTGTAAAACCTTTAAGTCCAATCAATTTGGAGAGGCTCCTAAAGTTTTACTAACAGTCCCTGTAATATGTGCAGCTACTGGTGAAAGAGCTGAGGAAATCGCCTGGAGCTCAATTATTTGGCAAATACTTCAGAACCGAGGAAAAGGTCAAAGAGTTCCTTCCATTGAAGAAGCAAAGGCAATCGAATTAACCGATAAAGAAAAAGACCATTTTAACACTGTAAAGCAAAAAATGATTATTGGTAACCCACAAGAGGTTAAAAATAATTTAGCTGAATTACAAGCTAAATATAATGTTGAGGAATTTATGATTCTTACAATCACTCACTCCCCAAATGAACGTATGGAATCCTATAAACTTTTAGCAGAAGAAATTTTAGGTTATTAGTTAATAATAGAGGCACTGATTGGAGATATACAGCTGTGAAGGAAGACTATTATGAAAAATTATTAAATATAAATACTAAAGGAACTAAAGGAGAGGTCAATCATTCACTCCACTACCATCCTTATGAGCCTACTCCTTATGCTGCTTTAGATGAGCTATTTAAGCACTATGAGGTTCAGTCAAGTGATTATATTGTTGATTTTGGCTGTGGCAAAGGACGGTTGAACATTTATCTAAATTACAAATTCAAAGTTCCTATAGTAGGAATTGAAATGAACAAAGCCTTTCTTGATGAAGCTATAAAAAATCGAGATAGCTACTTAAAAATAACAAATAGGAATCCAGAAACAATTCAATTCCACAATTGCTTAGCAGAAGATTATAAAATCCAAAATGCCGATAATCGATTTTATTTCTTTAATCCCTTCTCTGTACAAATTTTTATGAAGGTCTTAAACAATATTTTATTATCGGTTGAGATCAATAAACGAGAAATTGATTTAATCTTTTATTATGCTTCTGATGATTACAGATATTATTTAGAGCAGCATACCTCATTTGAATTGATAAAAGAAGTGCCGCTTCCAAAGCTTTATGGCAAAAACACTTACGAAAGATTTTTAATCTATCGTTTATCTCTAGCGTAAAAAATAAAAAACCGTTTTCCTATGTTAAGTGTAGCCAAACACCTAACGGAAAACGGTTTTTTATTTTGAATCACTTGTATTCTATAAATAATTATATAGTATTTTAAAATGAACGTATAGTTTAAAATGCTGATTTATCGTTGGCAATTATTAGCTTTATGAAAAGCTATGAAAATATTAAAGGTATATGTTATGGTATATTCTCTAGAGATTTTAATTTAGAAGGTGAATAAGAGTGTTAGAAGTAAGTGAAAGTAAGTTAACGCAGTACATCCTACATTATGTAAGTGATACATTAATTTTGGGTGAAGAAGCCTTTCCCCAGCCAGAAGTCTTGCTGGAAGCAGCCTTTACACAACTAGCATTTAACAAAATCGACTTAGACCAGCAATACGAATTTTTCCATGAAACAGATGTCAATTTAAACGAAATCTATACTTACGCAAAAAAGATATTTAATGATAATACTAGCTTCCTAGAACAATCTAATAATATCGCAAAGCATTTACATAGTGCATCCCAGCATCCAAATATTAAAAACGGTGAATTGTTTATCGGCTTGTTCAACAATTGCATTTGGAACAACGAAACAAAAAACGCCCTATCGATTGTTAAAATCGATGAAAAGGAAATCTTTTTAGACGTTAAAAACGATGAAAATAAAATGGTTGTTAATGGTATTGATGGGATTAACGTAAAGAAAATTAATAATGTAGCTGTCATAGTTGACATGGGCCCTGACGAGAAGCCAGCTGTATTTATTAAAACAAAAAGAAAAGAAGATGTTGTCTACTGGCAAGAACGCTTCTTAAAGATTAAAGTAGCAGATGAGGATTATCATAAAACTAATTTAGCTTTGACAGAGTGCAAGAAGTATATTTTAAAGGAAGAAAGCTTTACAAACACTGAAAAACTAGGCCTATTAAATAAAACTCTCGATTATTTTAGAAACGAAGAAGAATTCCACGTCGACAATTATATAGATTCGGTTTTCAAAAAGGCTGACTCAACACAAAAGGATATCATCGTCAATTCGGTAAAGCCATATGAAACGGTAATCTCTGAATTTGCTATTGAAAAGGCTGAAAAAACTTATAAACGTAAAATCAAGCTAGATTCCAATATCGAAATCCAAGTAAATGTCCAAAACATCGAACAGGTTGATGAGTTAATCGAAATTGGCTACGACGAGGCGACGAATCGTAAATATTATAAGATATATTTTGAGGAAGAAGCTTAAAAATGTGTTAGCAGGTATAGATTTTTTGAAGTAGCTAGATTATTGAAGAAAGTGGCTGGAATTCGACAAAAAGTGGCTAGTTTAAGCAATTAAATCCCAAAATAACACATAAAAGCAATTAACTCTCCCCTACAATTAAAAAAGCCGATTTTGTATCAACTCTTGTCGATACAAAATCGGCTATAATTATATATTTACCTAACACGAAGAACTTGGTCTACAATTACATAGTTCGCGTTCTTCTAATTGATCTAATACAGTTTTGATAATTGGAGATGGATTTTCAACAATTCTATAATGCTTCCAGGTTCCAAGCTTGCGTGCAGTAATAATGCCGGCTTCCTCTAATTTCTTTAGGTGCTGACTGACTGCTGGCTGAGAAATTCCTAACACATCTACAAAATCGCATACACAAACCTCTCCAGATTTTAAGCAGCTTAGAAGAGTTAAACGATTGGTATCTGATACTGCCTTAAGTTGTTTTTCCAGTAATTGAAGGTCCATACGTTCACCCCGTTTTATATTCTTTAACTACATATAAATCATTTTCCTGTTTTTGAAAAACGTTCGATTCTCTCGCCTATTTCATCACGAACTCGCTCAAAGAAAGCCCATTTTTCTTCTTCTGAGCCTTGTGCTTTTGCAGGGTCGTCAAATCCCCAATGCTCACGTTTTACATGAGGTGGTGTAACCGGACATTTATCGTTGGCATCCCCACATAAGGTAACTACTAAATCTGCGTTATTTAATGTTGCTAGGTCAATAATATCTGAAGTCTGTGAAGAAATATCTACTTCTATTTCTCTCATTGCTTTCACTGCATTTGGATTTACTCCATGTGCCTCAATTCCAGCACTTTTCACTTCCCACTCGTCAGCTGGTAGTAACTTTTTTGCCCAGCCTTCTGCCATTTGGCTTCTGCAAGAGTTCCCTGTACATAAGAAATATAGTGTTTTTTTCGACATGATAAAAGCTCCTTTTAGAATAGAATTAGCGTTATATACAGACCAACTAATGTGATAAATAGAATTGGTATTGTAAGAATGATTCCCGTTTTAAAATAAGTACCCCATGAAATTTTAACACCCTTTTGTGAAAGAACATGTAACCACACAAGTGTAGCTAAAGAACCTATCGGTGTAATTTTTGGTCCTAAGTCAGAGCCGATAACATTGGCGTAAATTAGAGCTTCTCTTACAATTCCAGTTGTGTTCGTTTCAGCAATTGCTAGTGCGTCAATCATAACAGTTGGCATATTATTCATGACAGAGGAAAGAATTGCAGCTATAAAGCCCATTGCAAGCGTTGCTACAAACAATCCTTGTTCAGCAAAATATTCTATAACTCCTGCTAAGGAATGTGTTAACCAAGCATTGCCAAGACCATACACAACTACATACATTCCTATTGAGAAAAATACAACATTCCATGGTGCACCCTTTACAACTTCTGCTGTATTTACAGCTTTGCTTTTTCTAGCCATCAATAAGAAGAATATTGCAATGATTCCCGCTACAAAGGAAACTGGGATTCCCATAAACTCGCTCGAAAAGTAACCTATTAATAACAATGCCATGACATACCAAGATAGCTGAAACATTTTTAAATCCTTAATAGCTTCTTTAGGCTGTCTTAATTTAGAAAGCTCATAATTTTTTGGAATACTTTTTCTGAAGTAAATTAAAAGCACTGTAATAGTTGCTACGAGTGAAAAGAGATTTGGTAGAAGCATTCTTGCTGCATATTCTAAAAATCCAATATTAAAGAAATCTGCAGATACGATGTTTACTAAATTACTAACTACAAACGGTAAAGATGTAGTATCTGCGATAAACCCACTTGCCATAATAAATGGGAAAATCATTTTTTCCTGGAAGTTCAAATTACGAACCATCGCCAATACTATTGGTGTTAAGATTAATGCCGCTCCATCATTTGCAAATAATGCAGCCACAATTGCCCCTAAAATACTGACATATACAAACATTTTAATGCCATTGCCCTTTGCAGCTCTAACCATATGTAATGCCGCCCATTCAAATAACCCGATTTCATCTAAAATCAATGAAATAAGGATAATGGCTACGAATGTGATTGTAGCGTTCCATGTGATTCCTACTACTTCCCCCACATCACCAAAATCTACAACACCTGCGACCAGTGCAACAATTGCTCCTGCACACGCAGTCCAACCAATATTAAGTCCTCTGGGTTGCCAAATAACGAAAATAAGTGTAACTAAAAAAATAAGTGTTGCTAAAACAGCTGTAAACAATGCAGAATTCCTCCTAAACCGTAAATATATCAAGTTATAAACAATATATAATTAACCTCTTATATAATAATTTACTTATATATTAAAATCAATTCAATTGTTTTGTTTAGACCTAAAAAAAACCATCAATCTGCAATATTATTCACAGATTGATGGTTCTATATCTATCGAAAATTAGTTGTGAACTACTTCTTTTTCATTTAGTCCAAGAACTTCTGAAGTTGAAGTAGAGATTTCATCAAATAATTTTTCGTTATCTGATAAATTTAGACCGTATGACGGAATCATTTCTTTAATTTTTGGCTCCCATTCTTTGATGCGATCTGGGAAGCATTTGTTCATAACGTCTAACATTACTTTTACAGCTGTAGATGCACCTGGAGATGCTCCAAGTAATGCAGCTACTGAACCATCAGCAGCAGTTACTACTTCAGTACCAAATTGAAGTGTTCCTTTTCCAGCATCTGTATCTTTAATAACCTGAACACGTTGTCCAGCTACGATAATTTCCCAATCTTCTAGTTTAGCGTTTGGAACAAATTCTTGTAGCTCTTCTAAGCGTTGTTCGTTTGATAACATTACTTGTTGAATTAAGTACTTAGTCAATGACATTTCCTTAACACCAGCAGATAACATTGTTAACAGATTATTAGGTTTAACTGAAGCAACTAAATCCATATTAGAACCAGTTTTTAGGAATTTAGGTGAGAAACCTGCAAATGGTCCAAATAATAATGATTTCTTACCATCGATAAAGCGTGTATCTAAGTGAGGTACAGACATCGGTGGTGCACCAACTTTAGCTTTTCCATAAACCTTACCATGATGTTGTTCTACGATTTCTTGATTATTACATACCATGAATAAACCACTTACAGGGAAACCACCGATATGTTTTGATTCAGGAATACCAGTTGCTTGTAATAATGGAAGACTTGCGCCACCAGCACCGATAAAGACAAATTTTGCTTTATGGTACTCCATTTTACAGCCATCTAAGTCATGCACTTTTACTTCCCACATGCCATCGTTTGAACGTTTAATATCAGCAACTGAATGCTTGTAGTTAACTTCAACGTTTTGTTTCACTAAGTGTTCGAAAAGCATACGTGTTAAAGCACCAAAGTTTACATCAGTACCACTGTCGATTTTAGTAGCCGCAAGAGGTTCGTTTCCTTCACGTCCATCCATTACTAGTGGCATCCACTCTTTTAGTTTTGCTGCGTCCTCAGTGTATTCCATACCTTTAAATAATGGACTAGCTGAAAGCGCTTCAAAACGTTTTCTTAAGAAGTTTACATCATCTTCTCCCATAACTAAGCTCATATGTGGGATTGCTTTAATGAAATCTTCTGGATTACTGATTAAGTTACTCTTTACAAGGTATGACCAGAATTGTCTTGAAAGCTGGAACTGTTCATTTACATCAATTGCTTTTATTATTTCAACTGTACCATCTGGTTTTTGTGGTGTGTAGTTTAGCTCACAAAGTGCAGCGTGCCCTGTACCAGCATTATTCCATTCGTTAGAACTTTCCTCACCTGGTTTGTCAAGTGATTCAAAAACCTTAATTTCCCAATCAGGTGCTAATTCTTTAAGCATTGTCCCTAAAGTCGCACTCATTACGCCAGCACCAATTAAGATAACGTCTGTTTTTTCATATCTAGTACTCATAATTACCTTCCTTATCTCCCCTATATTTGCAAAGATGTAGGTGATTCTTTCTAGGCGTAAACCTAAGAACCCACCTTCTCTGTATTAATTATAACCGTATAACATTATAATACATTTTTTCTTAGATTAAAATATCTACTATTATATAATAAATTTTTAGTTTATAAAAGGTGAAATAAATAGCATTCTATCCACAAAGGCTAGTAAATCACGGAATCTTTAATTTAAAGACTTTAAAAATCCAAATATTAAATTACCATATTTATGGCGTCCTCAATAGGTTGTTTTCCTGATACTACCTTGAATTCCTTTCGAATGGTTGACTGATTCTCTAAGCATGCAAGGACTATTTTCGCAACATCCTCACGAGAAATATCACCAATACTAATATCTCTATCATCCACTTTTACAAATCCTGTCCCTTTTTTATCATTTAAATTTCCAGGATGGATAATTGTATAATCAAGTGATGACTGCCTTAACCACTGATCAACATAATAATTCTTAATCATTATCGGTCGAAAGTATACAGGTAAATGAATCCATTCTTCTTTACGAGTTTCAAATGAACTAATATGAACCATTCGTTTGAGAGGAGTATTCTTCAGTGCTTCTAATAATTTAATGGTTTCATCAATTTCGACTATCGTTTCTGACACGAGATCATCCATAATGTGCTCAGCAATTACGATGGCATCAACATTAGGAGCTGTCGACAGAATGACTTCTAGAGAATCACCTGTGCTATATAAATAATTCTCAATACCTTTTTCAGTAAAATAAGCCGACTGAGCTCTATTTTCTAGTAAAGCAATAGCCGTGTGTTTTGCATTGTTAAGTATGTATTGAATTAATTGTCTTCCTAATGGACCATTGGCTCCAAATACGAGAATATTCAATTCCCTCACAACCTTTAATCTAAATGTTTTACCTACAGAATGGCCTAAAAATGATAAATTTAACCATAATTTTAAGCTACTTTATGTAGAATAAAACCAAAACAAAAAAACCGACAATTTTATTAATATGTCGGCAGAAAAATCCCTATTTCAATATAACTAATTATCTTCTCTGATTTTATCGTATAACCAATAGCTTGCCTGATCAGCTATATATCTTTCATATTTGTTCTTACTATATAAATACACAGTTTTAAATAAGGTTTGAATATCCTTCCAATAAAAGACACTTACACCTTTTAGCATTGGAAGCTCTTGACGATGTGGCAGTAAGCCTATGACCTTTTCAGTCGAGTCTTTGTATTCATTTACCATTCTAAATCCCATTGGACTATTATATTTATCTAATATCAATAGTGAAAAGTAAAAGTCTCTCTTTTTTGCATAATTCGTACCACCATCAATCATCCTTATTAGCTCATCTCTTTTCGCATTATCATTATGACCTAGGCTAATATCCGACTTGTATTTTGCCTCTATAAACCATACAAACGTATCCGACTCGATGATGATATCAATATCAGTTTTCCCTTCACTAACAGCAAGACTTTGGGGCTGGCGGATTTTTTTCCAAAGTTTAATTTCTATCTGTTCAGTTGAATGAGAAAACTCTTTTTGAAATGCTTTATAAAATAACTGTTCAATCCAAAGCTTCCGATCAATCTGGTTAAATGAACGAAAAACATTCCATACAATTGAATCTTCACTCGTTTCACTTTGGGTCTTCTCTAACCTTCTTTTTTGCCAAAATTCAAGCTGTGGGTCAAATTTATCGATTAATAATGAGTCTCTAAAATGCTCATGGATTTGCTTAAGCTCAGTTTGAGTACCATCTTCCATTTCATCCCTCCCCTATTGTTACCATTTCCTCTAGAATTTTAAATACATATCAGTTATATATACGATTTAATTTTATATGTCATTCATTTCAAATTAATTTAGTTTAAGAAAGACTTTGACAAAAATGTACATACTAAAAAATGAAACATTCTGTCACCTACTAACGTAAAGAAACTATACCCTACGTAAAATATAGATAGGAGCAATGATATTGGAATCAAAAGAACAATTGGAACATTATTTAGTGGAAATCGAAAAATGGGAGGATGACCAAAAAGGGTTATTTTTTTGGGAGAAGATTGGTCGACTTCCCTTTAAAGTAATCGATAAGCTCACACCTAAATTTATACAAGCGAAAATTGGGATTTTGGTTAATGAATTAGGAAGCTATATTCATACAGGCGGCAAATATTTAATAAGTGAAAAGCTAATGCTGAAAAAAATTCAAAAAAACACTTCATATTCCATTGATACCTTCGAGGATATTGGAAAAATGCCTATTGAGGATATGATTCAATTAAGCGAAAAATTACAAAGTGAACGAAGTAAATTAGCCACAGTGCAAGGGGCATCCACTGGTTTTGGGGGCGTTTTCACACTAGTAATTGATATTCCTGTTATTTTAGGAATGGCTTTAAAAACCCTACAGGAGATTGCGATTATTCATGGCTATAACCCAAATGAGAAACAAGAACGGGTTTTCATAGTAAAATGCTTGCAGTTCGCTTCAGCAGACATTGTAGGAAAAGAAGCAATCTTAAACGAGCTTTCCATGCTGAATAAGAAAAAAGATACTGCAGAGAGCATGATAAGTCAGCTAAAGGGTTGGCAGGAGGTATTCTTCACATACCGCGATAACTTCGGTTGGAAAAAGCTATTTCAAATGGTCCCAATTGCCGGCATGGTTTTTGGTGCAATCATCAACAAAGGCATGATGGACGATGTCTCTGAAGCAGGTAAAATGTTGTATCGAAAAAGACGAATTTATGAAAAGCTACATGAGCTAGAAAAAGTGAAAAATCCTACAATAGAATAGCTTGATTTTATTTCAAATTATAAAAAAGCTGGAAATCCTACGATACAGATTTCCAGCTTTTTGAATGGTCGTTATATTTTAATGGAATACGATTGTTTTATTTCCTTCTACAATGATTCGATTTTCTAAATGCCATTTCACTGCTTTAGCTAATACACGACGCTCAATTTTACGACCGATTTTCTTTAGAGTTGCAACATCATCTCGGTGGTCCACACGTTCCACATCCTGTTCAATGATTGGTCCCTCATCTAAATCGTTTGTTACATAATGTGAAGTAGCACCAATCAGCTTCACCCCTCTTTTATAGGCACGGTCATAAGGGTTAGCACCTATAAACGCTGGTAGGAAGGAATGGTGAATATTAATAATTCTATTTTCAAAATGATTTACAAATTCCGGCGTTAGAATCTGCATATAACGAGCTAAAATTAGTAAATCTACATTATATTCTTCCATTAGGGAAATTTGTTTTGCCTCTACTTCTTTGCGAATATCCTTATTTGCCGGTAAGTAATGAAATGAGATTCCGTAAGACTCGACAATCTGACGTGCATCCTCATGATTACTTATAACAACTGCAATATCCGTTTCTAAATCTCCGTTTTGCCATTCCCAAAGTAATTCTAATAAGCAGTGTAATTCCTTTGAAACGTATATAGCTGATCGTTGACGGTTACTTAAATAATGAAAATGATAGGTCATCTCATAATTGTCAGCAATTTGCTTAAATTCCTGCTCCATCTCTTGAACCTTAGACAGCAGCTTGTCACAAGTATATTCTATTCGAATAAAAAAAGTTCCGTTTTCTGGATCACTTGAATATTGACTGGATTCAATAATATTGGCTTTATGTTTCCACAAAAAACTTGATAGGACTGAAACAATACCTGGTTTGTCAGGGCATTTAACTAATAGCCTCGCTCTATTCTCTGCTCTTGAACCTAATTGTTTGTTCTCTCTCTTAACTTGCTCTACTTGCATCTTATGTACACTCCTACTTATCATTAATTTTTTTATTATCTATCATTTTCAAATAATGAGCAACAGTTTGGCGTTTTGTTTACATAATTTACACAAAATTTCGCATATTAAGGTTGAAAGGAGATGAGATAATGAGCGAAAAGAAGGATTTTGACGAATACTCAAACTTTGATGACCGTAATTTACAAAGTAAAAGCAGTGCCTACAAATCAAATAATTCTCATCAAAACTCGACTAAGTCAAATGAGGAATATGGGATGGAGAAAAACCCACTTTTGAACAAAATTAAGAATAGCTCAATTATGAAAAAAGTTGAGAAATTCTTAGATGACAATAAATAACCCTAACTAATCCCTCGATTTTTACATCGAGGGATTTTCTTGTTTTTATTATTCCCTCTGCACTTAATAATTTTCAAATTCTTCGCATTTCTTGTCCAATTCTTCTATAATAGGTCTCATATTACTCACCTTGAAAGGAAGACTATTAAATTGATACTAGTCATCGATAATTATGATTCATTTACTTATAATTTAGTCCAATATATTCAATCCATTGGTGAGGAAGTCGTAGTTGTTCGAAATGATGAGCTTACGTTGGATGACATTAGAAAAATGCAGCCTAATTCTATCCTTCTCTCGCCTGGTCCTGGAAACCCAGATACTGCTGGTATTTGCTTGGAAATTGTGAAAGAGCTTCATCAAGAAATACCTATATTAGGAGTTTGTCTAGGGCATCAAATAATTGCACAGGCATTTGGAGGAAAAGTACATAAAGCTAACCAGCCTATGCACGGAAAAGTGGATATAATCATTCACGATGGAAAACAGATTTTTAATGATATCCCCTCCCCTGCACCTGTTACAAGATATCATTCATTAATAGTAGATGAGGCAACCTTACCAAGCATGATTGAAATCAGTGCTAAAACAGAAGGCGGAGAAATCATGGCCATTCGACACAAGCATTTCCATGTTGAAGGTGTACAATTCCATCCCGAAGCAATACTTACAGAAAATGGACTTAAAATGATTCAAAATTTCTTTACTAAAACACAAAGGATTACATAATGAAAACGAATAATAAACAACCACTTTTATCATTTGAATTTGCAACTTCCACTGGTGAAGTCAAGCCAGTAACCTTTATAAATCCGATTAAAACGATTGTGGCAAATAAAATAGAGGATATTTTTCCATGCTTTGAGCAAATCCAAGAAGCCGTGGAGCAAGGCTTTTATGCGGCTGGATATGTTTCTTATGAAAGTGCTCCTGCATTTGACTCTGCCTTTCAGGTAAGTGAAAATCCGAATATGCCTTTACTCTGGTTCGGAATCTTTTCAGAACCCATTGAAGAAGGTATTACTAGTAATGGAAGCTATGAAAATTCAAAATGGTCACCAGATGTTTCAAGAGAGAATTATAATGCTTCAATCGAATCCATTAAGTCCTCTATCGAAAATGGTGATACCTATCAAACTAATTATACAATTCGACTGCAGTCACAATTTAAAGGGGACGACATCGCCTTTTTCACTAAATTAAAACAAGCTCAATCTTCTAATTATTGTGCATATATCAATACAGGAGAATTTAGTATTTTGTCTGCCTCACCTGAGCTTTTCTTTCATTTGAAGGATCATCATATTACTACTCGACCGATGAAAGGAACGATCGCTAGAGGCAGAACAGTAGCAGAGGATGAAGAGAATGCAAAATGGCTTTATGAGTCAGAAAAAAATCGAGCTGAAAATGTAATGATTGTGGATTTACTGCGAAATGACTTAAGTGTCATTGCACAGCAAGGGACTGTCCAGGTACCAAAACTTTTTGAAATTGAACATTACCCTACTGTTCACCAAATGACCTCTACAATTACTGCAAAGGTAAGACCTAATACTACCTATTTCGACTTGTTTAAGGCCCTTTTCCCATGTGGTTCAATTACTGGTGCTCCAAAAATTAGTACGATGGATATTATCTCGAAGCTTGAAATAGCTGCACGAGATGTCTATTGTGGGGCTATTGGTTATATCACACCAAAGAAGGAAGCAATTTTTAATGTACCAATTCGTACAGTAGTTCTCAACCAAAATACTGAACAAGCTACCTATGGTGTAGGAGGCGGTATTACATGGGATTCGACAGCTTCTGGTGAATATGAGGAGGTTTTAACAAAAGCTAGCCTACTTGAACAAAAGAAGCCTATTTTTGATTTGCTTGAAAGCATTCTACTAGTTAATGGAGAATTGTTTTTACTTGAAGAACATCTTGATCGTATTCAGGAATCATCGAAATACTTTAAATTTCCGTTTAATCGGCAGGAAGTCAGATCTGCTCTCAAAGATGTTGCAAAAGAGTATCCAGTTGGGGAGTTTAAACTTCGATTGCTCATGACAAAATCCGGGCAGCTGAATATTGAAGCACACCCTTTAGTTGAAAGAGCCGTTGAAAAGACTGTCAAATTAGCAGCATACCCTATCAATAAAAAAGAATTGTTTTTATATCATAAAACAACCAATCGCGATATATATACACAACTCCAACAAACTGATGTATATGATGTTTTACTTTGGAACGAAGATCATGAAATTACTGAATTTACAAACGGAAATATTGTCGTGAACATGGAGGGAATTCTTTATACCCCACCGATTCATAGCGGACTTTTAGCTGGGACCTTCCGTGAAAAATTGCTGAGCGAGGGTGAAATCGAAGAAAAAGTTCTGAAGCTAACTGATTTAGAAAATTGTTCTGAAATTTGGTTTATCAACAGTGTACGAAAATGGATAAAGGTTAAAATTATATAACTATGTAAAAAAAGAGAATGTCTTCTTTCGAGATTACATTCTCTTTTTGTGTAATTATACTAAAGAACCACCATTCTTTAGATATAAATCAATACCTTCTGCACAACGGTAGGATAAGGCTCCTACTGTGCCAGTTGGGTTATAGCCTGAGTTATGCGGGAATGCACTTGCACCTGGAACGAAAACATTTTCATAATCCCACATTTGTAAATAACTATTTAAAGCACTTGTGTCTGGGTTATCTCCCATAATTACGCCACCAGTATTATGTGTAGATTGATAAGGAACGATATTATATGGACCTTTTTCTTTCGCTACAATTATTTCAGATGCACCCATTTCCTTCATGATTTCTTCAGTTTTTGATGCCATAAATTTGGACATCTCGTTATCTTGCTCTTTAAAGTCATACGTCATTCGTAGTAATGGATTTCCATATGCATCCTTATAGGTTGGGTCTAAATCTAAATAATGATAACGGAATGGCATAGAAGCACCTTGTGCGTTAAATGATATAGAACGGTTATAATATTTAACTGATTCTTCTTTGAATTTCGCTCCCCAACTTGGTGTATCAGGTTTTACAGCATTATTTTGAATTGGGCGCTTTCCAAGTTGTCCTAAGAAAATATTGGCACCATGGAGGAAATTTAAATCAGAATGGTCAAAATTATCTCCATTAAATTCATCAAGAGTCATACCTAGTGAACCTGCACCAGCGTAAACGTTAAATTCGCGTTCTTCAAAGAAGCCTGTAGTAGAAGCACACATATTTTGATATGCATAGTTTTTACCTATTACACCAGTTCCTGTTTTAGGGTCATATGGCTTCCCTATCCCTGATTGCAATAATAAACGAACATTATTTAACACATAACTTGTTACAGCTACAACTTCAGCAGGCTGAATAAACTCTTCACCTGATTGTGTGTCAACAAATCGTACCCCGGTTGCTCGATTTCCTTCATGCAGAATTTCAACTACATTTGCATGTGTGCGTAGATCGAACTTTCCTGTACTTTCTGCTACTGGTAGAACTGTCACAGTTGGATCAGCTTTAGCCCCGTATTCACAACCAAATCTCTCACAAAAACCACAATATTGACATGCTGCACGAGAAATACCATCAGGATTTGTATACGCTTCGGATAAATTTGCAGATGGTTGTATAAATGGTTTGTAACCTAGATTCTCGCAAGCTTCTTTAAATAAATTCATTGCTGGCGTTTGTTTCATTGGACCCGTTGGATATGGATTTGAACGAGGTCCACCATGGGGATTTTCTTCACCTGATATACCTGCCATTTGCTCAAATTGGTCAAAATATGGTTCAATCTCATCGTAAGTAATTCCCCAGTCTTGAAGAGTCATATCAGCTGGAATTTTATTTTTTCCATAGCGTTCTTCGGTCATTGTTCGAATTTGGAAATCATATGGAAGGAATCTCCATGTTTGACCGTTCCAGTGGACTCCAGAGCCACCCACATCCGTTCCTAATAAGAAAGAACCGTATTGACGCATTGGAAGAGCTCGCATTTTTTCGTTATTTCTAAATGTAACCGTTTCTTTGGATAAATCCTGCATTAAATCGTAACGTAGTGCATAACGAAGTTCATCATGAACCATTAAAAAATCGGATGTCTTACGGCCTTTTCCACGTTCAAGACCAACTACCTGATACCCTTTTTTTGTAAGCTCAGCTGCTAAAATTCCGCCTGTCCAACCAACGCCTATTAACACAACATCCGTTTTAGGTAATGTCGTAGCCATTCTCTATCACTCCTGTAATTTGTTAATTAATTTAAAATTTAAGATTAATGATTGTGTTGTGAGGATAAAGATTTTGGCGCAATTTCCTCAAACTCGTCTTGCTCGATCATGTTAAAGTAACTCATTTGGTGCCCTGGGTATTTCTTCATTTCCCAGCCAGCCATACTTGCATTCCCTCCATACAACGGGTCAGCATATACTCCCTCAATTGTTGTAGAACGAAGTAAATTGAAGAAGTAATTTGAAGAAACTCCTTTCATCTCAACATTTCCATCTTGGAAATCTGTTAGAACTGCATCTTGCTCTTCTCCTGATAATTCAAGGAAGGATTTTTTATATTTCTCAGCACTATGTTTTTCAATTGTTTCTAGGCCTATAGTAAAGATTTCTTGACGATTTAAACTACTTTGATAACCTTGAGTTTCTTCGCCTGGATAGAATGGACCTGACATATATTCCTTTGCGTTTGTTCCCCAGCCGCTAGCTAATTGATGGTCTATAAAATAAGCTACTAATAGTTCTTCTGCACCTGGTCCGTTATCATCGGCAGGGTAGATTCTTTCAACGGCTGCATTTGTTATATCGAATTGATTAGGTGTAAAGAACATTAATGCAGCATTGGCATTTGCATTCCCTGTCCCTTGTGGGGATGGTGTTTGTTTTGGATCTTCCGTTGTCGTTGTTTCATTTGTTTCTTTACCAATTAATGTTCCAACTGCACCACCGACAATTAATCCTCCGACTGTTAAACCAGAATTTTTAAGAAATGAACGTCTGGATGTACGTTTCTCTAGTAGTGGATCCTTTTTATCTTGTTCTGCCATAAAGCAACCTCCTAATTTAACTTTGAAATTAATAAACCATTCTATTTACTTTTAATAAGTAATAAAAATAATATAGTTCACCAGTATTTTGTATCAAATTTACTTTTTAATACTTTTAAATCCAAAATTTTTATTAATTATCCAACTTTTATTAATAAAAAAAATCGGCCCCCATTAAGAGGACCGATTTTTTTATTGATTCTATTCTTTATTTAGTCAGCTACTGTATTTGCATCGGTATTTTGACCTTCGTCTTCCACACCTTGACCACCAACATCGTTACTTACAGGAGGGTGCTGCTCAGAATTTCCACCTGTATTCGTGTCTTCTGGTTCATTTTCTAATTCTGTATCCATATTTGCATCATTATTTTCTCGAAGGGATTTCTCCTGAACCTCTTCTAAATCCTCCTCAATAATTTCCGTTGTTTCATTAACATTATCACTTGTCTCAGTATCTGTTGCATTGTCAGTATTACAGCCGACTAAAGATAAAGAGAGCATTAATAAGAATGGTACGTACCAAAGTTTTTTCAATGAAATAACCTCCAATTTGATTTGGAGTTATTATGTGTGATTTCAGTTTTATTATTCATTAAAAGTATTCATTAAAAGTATCCATTAAATGTTTCAACGCATTTTTACTTAATGTATGTAAAAATAAAATTAATTGAAATATTCAATATTAAAATGATCAATTAAAGCTCCTTTTTCTATTATCGGATGGTTTGAATAAAAATAACCAACTAACATTAGGAGAAAAAATAAAATAAAGGCAACTAGATTTCGTTTTTTCAAAACATCATCTCCTCTATATTTTTTGCATATTACATAATTCTATATAATTCGCAATAATTCCTTTTATTTCAACAAAAAAAGAGTTAAAGCTTAAGTACAAGCTATAACTCCATTATAATTAGCTATAGTATTCAAGAATCTTACTAAGCTTAAGTAATTGACTCATATCACCAAATACTTTTATTTTACCGAATAGAAAGGCTGTATTTGGATTCAACTGGCCGTTTGTTAGTTTTTCAAAATTTTCACTTGTAATCTGAACTGTAGCCGAAGGAGTTTCGCTTATATCAATCAGTTCAGCACGTTCTCCAAGAAACTTTACATTGTAAGACTCCTTCAAATCAGTAAATTCAAATTGAATAATCTTTTCATATCCGTTGATTCCACATCCATCTTTTTCAATTTTTTCGAATAGTTTTTTAATTATTGCTAACGACATTAACTCGCCCCCATGAACAATTTTTGAGATACATCCCCATTAATTTCATCATAACAATGAGATACTAAAATTAACATCTATTTTTTAACAATTCAAAAAAATCTCGACAGTTTTTCAACTGACGAGACTAAATCTAAATGTATTCTGTTACCTGACTACGAACCTCAGCCATATTGATGAGTTTACCTGGACAGCTTTTTTGCACTCCTTCAAGCTCTCGATGGCCAAGTACTTGTAAGGGGGTTAAATTATATAATTTCAACATATAACCACATAGCCATAGAAAGGATGTCCACTGTTGGTTTGTTGGTGACTCACTATCAAAATCTCCTGTCATGCAAATTCCAATGGAGGTGCGATTATGTCCATAGGCATGAGCTCCTACATGTTGTCCTCTACCTTCAATAATGGATCCATCTTTTTCTATAAAATAATTATAGCCTATCCCACTCCAGCCTCGTTCTTTCTGGTGAAAATCATGGCATTCCTCGGCTGTCATATGTTTTCTTGAAGTATGGTGAACAATGATATGTTGTACTTTTTCTAGTGATTCAAAGGGTTCTAAAAAGTGAAGGTTTTTTTGTATAATTTTCATAGCTCTCCTACTGTGATTCTTGGGATTAAATTATTTTTGTTCCACTATATCATTGACTATTTGTATCTGCTTTTATTCCATTTAAGATTAAATCCATATATATTGATACAAGCTCCTCTTCAGATACCTTTCCGTCCGGGTTATACCAATTGTAAGAACGGTTAACCATACCAAGAATTCCAAAAATCACGATATCACTTCTTAAATGATTTCTGAATTCTCCCCTTTCAATACCTTCTTCCATTAGCTTTTCCAGATTAAAGCGAAAGTCTTTTCTATATTTATTGACCAATAGCACCTGTGTTTCATCTAAATGGCGAACTTCTCTATTAAAAACCCTTGCACTCTTTCCATGCACTTTTATATTTTTGATAATTAAATGAATTAGCCTATTCATCTTCTCTTTACAGCTAATATATTCATCATTAAGAATTACTTCCTGCTCCTTTAAAAGCTCTTTTATATAGTTTTGATGAATATCCATTAAAAGCTCTTGTTTACTTTTAAAATAGTAATAAAAGGTCCCCTTTGTTACACCTATCGTATCAACAATATCTTGTATGGAAGTTTTACTGAAGCCCTTCTTATCAAAAAGGTCTATACTTTCTTTAATAATTCTTCCTCGCATAATATTGTTCCCTTCAAAAAATAGATTTTGTTACATTTTTAGTTTGGCTCCCTTTCAATTACTAAAGAGATTCCTTGCCCTCCACCAATACATGCCGTTATGAGGGCATACTTACCAGCAGATCGCTTTAACTCATAAACTGCCTTTGTTATTAAAATTGCACCTGTTGCTCCTAATGGGTGCCCATGAGCAATTGCTCCCCCATTTACATTCAGCTTTTCTGGGTCTATTTCTAATTCTCGGTCACAGGCAATCACTTGAGCAGCGAAAGCCTCGTTTAGTTCAACAATGTCCATATCGGCTAAAGATAGACCAAGCTTTTCCATTAATTTTTTCGTTGCTGGCACAGGTCCAATTCCCATAATGTTTGGGTCAACTCCTGCTACTGTTGCACCTTTAATTGTCGCAAGTGGCTGAATTCCTAATTCTTCAGCTTTCTCACGAGACATGACGACTAGCGCTGATGCCGCATCATTTAGGCCTGAACTGCTACCTGCTGTTACCGTACCATCTCTTTCGAAGGCAGGAGGTAATTTAGCTAAAGCAGCTAAAGTTGAATTGGGACGTGGATGTTCGTCTTTGTTGAAGAGTACAGGCTCTCCTTTACGTACAGGAATACTTATCGGCACGATTTGTTCATCAAAACGTCCTTCCTCGATGGCTCTTGCCATTCTTTGCTGACTTCTTAATGAATACTCATCCTGCTCTTTTCTAGTTATCTCATATTTTTTCGCTAGATTTTCTGCAGTAGTTCCCATTGCAGGATTACCGATTTCCTCAGGTGCAAGCAGGGATTTTCGATGTTTTGGAGGGATAGAGCTATAGGCTTTTTCAGGACGTTCATATTGATAGGGTGCACGACTCATACTTTCAATACCACCAGCAACATAGATATCACCCGCACCAGATTCAATAGCTTGCGCAGCTAACGCAACAGCATTGATTCCAGAGCCGCATTGTCGGTCAATTGTTAACCCCGGTATGTTCACAGATAGACCACCTTGTAATGCTGTCAATCTAGCAATATTGCCACCACCACTAAGAACATTTCCTAAAATAACATCATCGATTAGTTCAGGATTTATATTTGCACGCTTAACCGCTTCTTTAATGACTTCCCCACCATAATAGTGGGCAGGAATACTCGCCAAAGTCCCACCTTGTTTCCCAATTGCAGTACGCACTGCTGATACAATTACAGCGTCTCTTTTCATAGACCCTTCCTCTCATATATTTACTTTGAATTAAAAGGAGGGCTGCCTCTTTTAGTTTATTTTAATAGAGACAAACCCTCTAACATTAGCAAAGTTCAAATTTTATTTTTCCCTTAACGACATCTTTTTCATGCTGGTTTACGGCTTTTACATCAAAGAGTAGTGATTGGTCAATTTTCTCCACTAATTCCGCCTTTAATGTAAGTACATCATTTAAAAACACCATTCCAGAAAAGCGGATATTATAATCTGTAATATACCCGTCTTCATAGTAAGGAGTAAAAAGTTTTGAAAGATTCCCCATTGTCCACATACCGTGAGCAATTATCCCTGGCAAACCCGCTTTCTTAGCTTCCTCGTCTATTGTATGGATTGGGTTAAAATCTCCGGAAGACCCTGAATACTTGATTAAATCCATTCTACTTACAGGTTTAAGGATTGTTTCAAGTGATTCACCAATACTGATTTCCTTTAAAACTGTCATACGTTCAATGACCTCCTAACGGTTTCAGTGATGATGGTGATTGATTCCTCGGTGAAGATTAAGTGTCCGTTCGAATCCTCACCATATCTTCTCATTTTTAGAAAGCCCATTTTCCCTGTACTACCTTCTTTTTCATAGTAATCTTCTATTTTTGAATAACAGTAGACTTCTTCTCCTATCAATAGCGGTCTTTCATAATGATAAATTTGCTCTCCGTGAATCAGGCCATTCAAGGGTAATTTTAGACCATCAATTGTCCCAGATCTTAAAACTCGAGGGAAGGTAGGAGGTGCAATATTGGTACCAAACCTAGATTGTTTCCCCGTTTCTTCATCTATATAAATTGGATGATTATCTCCAATCGAATCGGCAAAGCGTCTAACAAGCTCTCGTTCAACTACATTCTTAACCTTGGTTGAAGTTAGACCGATATAATCTGTATACATGCGTCACACTCCTTTTTATTAATTTGTTGGCCCACCTGCCACATAGATTACCTGACCGTTAACAAAAGAAGATTTTTCGTCTGCAAAGAAGGCTACTGCATTGGCAATATCACTTGGTTTTCCAGCTCGCCCAACTGGTATTTTACTCGCTACTCCCTTTAAGAAATCTTCAAAGGACACACCTATTCTTTCTGCTGTTGCCTTTGTCATATCAGTTTCTATGAATCCTGGAGCAACTGAGTTTGAAGTAATTCCAAACTTTCCAAGCTCCTTGGCAAGCGTTTTTGTTAGCCCCTGTAAACCAGCTTTTACAGCGGAGTAATTGGCTTGCCCTGGATTTCCTAATGCTGAAGTTGAAGAAATATTAATGATTCTCCCGTACTTTTGCTGCACCATATACTTTTGTGCAGCACGCGTTGTATTAAATGCACCCTTCAAGTGAACATCAATTACTTGATCCCAGTCACTATCTGTCATTTTGAAAAGTAAGTTGTCTCGGATGATTCCTGCATTGTTGACTAATATATCAATAGAACCAAACTCTTTCACTACCTGCTCCATTGCAGCTTCTACTTCTGCTGCTTTCACAACATTTGCTTGAATTGCCAAAATGTTGATGCCCTTTTCCTTAAACTCTGCTTCAACTTCCTGTAAGGCTTCTTCATTGATATCAATAATGGCAATCTTAGCCCCTTCTTCAGCAAAAGTCTCTGCAATTCCTTTGCCAATTCCACGGCTACCACCTGTAATAAAAGCAACTCTATTATCAAACCTCTGTGTCAAATTAAATTCCTCCTATTTATATACTAAAATTATGTCCTAATATTCTATTAATAGTTTTATAGAAATATTCTGAGGGCAGCGTTTTTTCTTCAAAATGAGATTGAGTATTTGTAGACTGCATCCAAATTGAAAATTATTCCTTGAATGAAGCACTTCTCACTTAGGACTTTTTAATAGATTTAATCTCCATTTATCAATCGGTACTGATAGACACCATTTAGTTTTTCTGCAAATACAATATTTCGCTCTTGGAGCATATCAAGAACACTAACAATCTCAAAAACAAAGGTGATCACAGCCTTTTCATATCTACCTCGGTACATGTCTTGGATGATTTCAAGTCCTGTTGCACTATTATCTAATTTCTTCAAGGTATTGATGACACGATTTGCTCGGTTTTCAATATTATTGATGTGTCCATCAATTGCCCCATTTAAATTATCAATGATAGGGCCATGTCCTGAATAAGTTACTTTTGCTGGAAGCTTTCTGCATATTTCCAAATTATTTAGGTATTGCAGCAAGGGCTTAGCTCGCTCTTCTCCTTGTTTAGGCGCATCTAAAAATATCCCGCCATGTACGCCTTTTATGATGTTATCACCACAAATAAACTGCTGAGTATCTCCGCAATAAAGAGAAATATGATCCTGAGAATGTCCTAGTGTTTCAATTACTTTCCAACCAGGCAAACCTGGCACAGAATCGCCATCTTGAAGCACTTCATCAACCGTAGCAAGCTGGAAGTAATCACGGTGTCCCTTACGATATGCCCATTTAATGGCCAATTCCTTTGTTAAACCAAATTCTAGGAATAGTCTCTCAAAAAATTCCGAGCTCCATGCTAGATAGCTCTCATCTTTTAAAATCATTTCAGTATCCTTATGTGCGTAGATAGAGACTGATGGATTTTTTTCTAGAATCCAATCCACCATGCCGGTATGATCATTATGATGATGAGTTATCACAATTTGCTCGATATCTGTTAGCCCTAAGCCTAACAGATGGAGCCCCTTATTTAACTCATCCCAGCCTTGCTTATTTTTTAGCCCTGCATCGATAAGGGTTAATTTCTCTCCAAAAACAACATATGAATATACTGGACCAATTGGAAAGTTGGTTGTTAACTCCAATCTTTCTACTCTTTGCAATGTACTCAATCCTTCTTTTATAAGAATGTGTTCTCACATACCTTTCATGAAAGCTAGTAATTTATAAATAGATTCTATTTATCGATCCAAACATCCTTCAAATAGCCATACCCATAAGAAGCGTGTGGATATAGATCCTTTACATAAGCATGTCTTGGAGTAGTTGTATAGTAAGTAGTTAATGTTACTGGATTCACCAAGTTTTCTAATACATAACGCTGAATTTCATGTACATATTCTTTTCTTTCGTTTACATCTAAGATAAGTCGTTGCTCGTCAAGCATTTTGTCTAATTCTGGATCACTTATGTTGTACCAATTTCGTGAACCATTTGTATGAAGCTGTGTTCGAAGCCACTCGTCTGGCTCTTGGAAGTAGGTTTGATAGCCTATCCCCATATCGTAATCTACTTTTGGCCATCTTTCTGAGAAGTAGGCAGCATATTCGACAATTTCGATTTCTACATTTATTCCGATATTTCTTAAATCCTCTGCAACCCATTGAGCAACACGTACTAATTGTTCTCCGTAACCATTTGTAACAATCATTGTTGTATCAAAACCATTTGGATATCCTGCTTCTGCTAAAAGCTTTTTCGCTTCTTCCGGATTGTATGGTTGTAAGGCTTCACGTTCCTCCAAAGGTAATGCCCAATCTCCTAAAGAAGGGTTAACAGGTCCGCTCGTTTCCCCGCCTCCATAGATTGCATTTACCATAGATTGACGGTCGACAGCCATGCTTATCGCTTTGCGAATTCGTATATCGTCAAAAGGCTTGCGCTCCATGTTCATATAAAGCTGTTCTTGTGTAGGGAATAATGCATCAAAAATAGTGATATCTGGATTCGTTTTCTGGAGCTGAGTGAGCTGTTCAGGTGATAATTGACCAATTCCATCTGCCTGCCCTGTTCTAAACGCTGCGATTCTAGATCCTTGATCTGGCACCACTTTATAAATTACTTCATCAAGATAAGGTTTACCTTCCTCATAGTAGTTCGGATTTTTTTTATATGTTGCTTGCACATTATCCTCCCATTTTTCTAATACAAAAGGACCTGTTCCAATTGCATCTGTTGCTAAATCTACTTTCCCCTCCATAGCCTCTTTCGGTAATATCCACATAAAATGGTTAGCCATAAAGTTTAAGAAAGGCGCAAATGGTTGTTTCAAAGTGAAAACTACAGTTTGAGGATCTTGAGCTACAATACTTTCTACCTCCGAAAGCAGGGCCGCTTGATGTCCAGGTAGAGAAATAATTCTTTCCATTGTGGCTACAACATCCTCTGCTGTAACCTGTCTACCATTTACCGGTTCCTTATCATGCCAGTACGCCTCGCGAAGGAAGAAAGTATAAACTTTTCCATCTTCAGAGATAGTCCAATCCTCAGCTAAATCTGGTACAACATTATAATCTGTATAGTCAACACCTGGTCCTGTTTCATAGGATACTAGCTTGTTATAAACTAGACCTGCCATCATATGAGTGTAGATGGATGACTGACGATGAGGATCTAGCATATCTGGATCCGCGGCAGATAATATTGTATATGTTCCACCACTTTTAGGCTCTGAGGATGCTGCTTCCTCAGTATTATCAGTACCTGGTTCATTAGTTGAATTATTAGAGGAGCATGCACTCAAGACCACTATCAATATCCCGAAAATCAATAAACTTACTATCGATTTCAACCTTTTCTCCATATCATTTCCTCCCATGGAATTCTTTTTAACGAGCTAAGACATTTTTGGATCTAGGAAATCTCGAAGTGCATCCCCAAATAAGTTAAATGCCAATACCAAGATACTTAATGCTAAGCCTGGGAAAAGTACAAGCCATGGCGCACTTTCCATATATCTGCTCGCATCACTCAGCATTAGTCCCCAAGAAGGATTGGGGGGTGGTGTTCCTATTCCAAGAAAACTAAGCGATGCCTCTGCTATAATCGTTTGACCAAAGGCAAGACTTGCCATAACAATAATAGGTGCCATCATATTCGGTAATCCATGCTTCAAGATGATTCTAAACGAACCTGCCCCTACGGAACGGGAAGCTTCAACATAATTTGATTCTCGAATTCTCAGCATTTCCCCTCGTACAATCCTGGCAAATCGGGGTACTTCTATAATCACCAGTGCAATAATCACATTTTGTATAGCAGGTCCAAGCAGCGCCGCGATAAACAAAGCTAGAATCAATGCAGGAATTGACATGATGGCATCCATTATCCGTTGAATAATCATATCTACAATTCCACCGAAGTAACCTGAAATCATTCCTATCATTGTTCCTAAAAAAATTGAAATGACAACTGTTGCAATTCCAACAAGTAAGGAGATACGAGAACCATAAACAAGGCGACTAAACACATCTCGACCTAAATCATCAGTTCCCATAATATGATCAGCACTTGGAGCTGCCAAAAAAGCTGCACGATCCTGGCTTATTGGGTCAAAGGGTGCGATGATTGGAGCAATAATTGCAACTGCGACCACTATTAGGATGATTAAGAGCGATACAAAGCCGATTTTTTGTGTGTAGATAAATCGTTTGCAGTCCTCTTTAAATTTTTTTAGATGCAAATTCTTGCCTGCTGAAATCCTCTCTTTCGGCAACTCAGAGTCTAATTGAACTTGGGACATGTGAATCACTTCCTTTTCTTGAAACAAGAATAATGACTATATTATTTAGCTCTAATTCGTGGATCTACCCATCCATACATAACATCTACAATCAGATTCACTAGTAAAAACATCGCACCAAACACCAACACTGTCGATTGAACAATCGGATAATCTCTTACCAAAACCGATTCAAAAATTAGACTGCCCAAACCTGGAAGTGCAAATATCGATTCAAGAACGACAGTTCCACCCAGTAAATAACCCACCTGTAAACCGATTAGTGTAATAACAGAAACTAAAGAATTTCTAAGCGCGTGCTTGAATATTACAATCCCTTCTTTAGCACCCTTTGCTCGCACAGTTCTTATAAATTCAGAATGCAATACTTCAAGAACGGCCGACCTAGTCATACGGACGATACTTGCACTGAGTGTAATCGCCAGACAGATTGCCGGTAAAAACATTTGCTGTAGATTTACAATGGGATTTTCAGCAAATGATTGATAGCCTAGTGGTGGTATCCAATTTAAAGCTAAGGATAATACTGTTAGCAATATTAGCCCCAACCAAAAATTAGGTATGGATAAACCACCTATAGAAATGACTTTTAAAAAGTGGTCGATAAATGTATTTTGTTTTACAGCTGATATTACCCCTATCGGTATTCCAATAATAATGGCTAAAATTATTGACATAATCGCCAATTGAATAGTGACCGGAAGTCTTTCTAGAATAATTTGTGACACCTGATGTCCTGACCAAAGGGATTTTCCTAAATCGCCTTGTATAGCATTTGTTCCCCAGTCAACCAGCTGTCCTAATACACTCTTATCTAGCCCCATTTCAACCTTTAATGCCTCCATTTGTTCTGCTGAAGCACCTGAATTCGCTAACTGGAGAGTTACAACATCACCAGGGACTGCCCTCATGATGATAAAAATAAAAGTAGTCATAATAAATAGAACGAATATTCCGAATATTAAGCGCCTGACAATATATTCAATCATGTCCTATGCTCCTCCCCATAGAGATGACATGAAACAATATGACCTTCCGATTGAGCCTTCATTACTGGTTTTTGTTTCTTGCAAATATCCATCGCATATGGGCATCTCGTATGGAATTTGCACCCTTCAGGAGGGTTAGAGGGACTTGGCACTTCCCCTTTTAAAATGATTCTATCAGGTTCTATATCAGGATTTGGTACTGGGACTGCGGATATAAGGGCCTTTGCATATGGATGCAGTGGTTCCTTAAATAACTCTTCCGAATCTGATACCTCAACAATCTCTCCCAAATACATCACCGCAATTCGATCCGAAATATACTTAACTACATTTAAATCGTGAGAGATAAACAAATAGGATAATCCCAATTTAAGCTGTAAATCTTTTAGTAGGTTGAGTATTTGTGCCTGAACAGAGACATCCAATGCTGAAACTGCCTCATCGCAAATCAATAGCTCTGGTTCAGTTGCCAATGCTCTGGCAATCCCAATTCTTTGCCTTTGTCCCCCAGAAAATTGATGAGGAAATTTAAACATATCGTTTTTGGATAAACCTACAATTTCAAGTAACTCTCCGACTCTTTCTTTTTTCTTGGCACCCTTTGCTAAATTATGAACTTCCAAGGGTTCACCAATTATATCCATTATCGTCATCCGCGGATTCAAGGAACTATATGGATCCTGAAAAACAAACTGTATTCTTTTCCTAATTCCTTTTTTATCTTTTCTATTTACATTTGCTAATTGCTTTCCATCAAAGCTTACATCACCATCGGTAGCATCTATAAGCCCTGTTATTAAACGTCCTACGGTTGATTTACCACAACCCGATTCGCCTACTAAACCCAGTACCTCTCCCTTATTTATAGCAAGCGATACCCCATCAACAGCCTTAACGTGACCAATAGTTCGAGACAAAACCCCTTTTGTAATCGGGAAGTATTTTTTCAAATTAATTACTTCTAATAGGTTATTTTTACTAACTAAATGCTCATTGATGGCAAAATCAGCCTCATTATGGTCTGTACTAATTGGAATGTCCCATGCTTCTTGTAGATTAGGATCTGCAATCCAGCACTTACTTACCCGATTATTCTCAACATCGAATAATGGCGGCTCCTCATTTTTACATTTTTCTGTAGCAAGAGGACACCTAGGATGAAAACGGCAGCCTGTTGGCATATCCTTCAAGCTTGGTACATTCCCTTTTATCGTTTGCAGTCTCCGATTCTTATCTGTATCTATTTTCGGAATACTTTTTAATAGTGCTTCTGTATATGGATGCACTGGTTTGTTAAACAAATCCTTCACATTTGATTGCTCGACAACCTGCCCTGCATAGACAACAACTACTTTATCAGCCATTTCTGCAACAACACCTAAATCATGGGTCACTAGAATAATGGCTGTTCCAAATTGATCTTGTAAGTCTTTTAACAATTGCATGATTTGTGCCTGGACTGTCACATCTAGAGCGGTAGTTGGCTCATCTGCAATAATTAGATTTGGTCTACATGCAAGAGCAATAGCAATCATTACCCGTTGCCTCTGTCCACCGGATAATTGATGAGGAAAAGCATCGATTCTACTTTCAGGATCAGGCAACCCAACTAGCTTCAATAATTCCAGAGCTCTTAGACGCAATTCCGTTCTACTTAGGTCTTCATGAATTTTGATGGTCTCAATAATTTGATCTCCGATAGTATACACTGGGTCCAAGCACGTCATTGGATCCTGAAAAATCATAGCAATCTCGTTTCCTCTAATTTTCCGGATCTCATCATTACTCAAATCCTTCAAATTCAAATCATTGAATAATATTTTCCCTGAAATCACTTCACCATTACTATCTAGTAATCTTAATATGGAAAGAGCAGATACACTTTTACCTGATCCTGACTCGCCAACAATGGCTACAGTCTCACCCTTTGCAATACTAAAGGAAACCCCATCTACTGCCTCTAGATGTCCTTCTCTTGTTTTAAATACCGTTTTCATGTCTTCCACTTTCAAGAGTGTATTCGCGTTTTGGGCCAATAAAATTCCTCCTTTCATCTTTAGTTTCATAGCTTTAGTTATCTAAAGTAAGTCTAGCAAAATGCTCTCTTAGCTTTGTTTTCAATATTTTACCCACTCCATTTCTTGGCAGCTCCTCGATAAACTCAATATGGCGTGGGGTTTTATATTTTGCCAGGTTTTTTTGGCAATAATCAATCAATTCACCCTCACTTACATTCGCTCCAGGTTTTTTCACAATACAGGCAAGGATTTCTTCTCCCATCCTCTCTGAAGGGACACCAATTACTGCGGCTTCTAGCACTGCGTCGTGCTTCACTAATAATTCTTCTAAATCTCGCGGATATACATTAAATCCACCTCGAATAATTAAATCCTTTTTACGATCGACAATATACAAATAGCCCTCATCATCAACCTTTGCCATATCACCTGTATGAAGCCATCCGTTTTGCAGCGCTTTTTTAGTTGCTTCTTCATTTCTAAAATAACCTGGTGTTACATTTTCACCTAAAACCAATAATTCTCCCACTTCACCAACTGGTAGCTCTTGCCCTTGCTCGTCGACAATTTTTATTTGTACACCTGGCATTGGAACTCCCACAGAGCCTTCTTTAATAGGCATCCCATTTCGTTGAGATGCTACTCCTGGCGAAGCCTCTGATAATCCATAAGCGTCCCTTACCTCTGCGCCAAACCTTTCTTTAAATTTATGGCGTAAACTTATGGCTAAAGCAGCTGATCCAGACCCTACTGTTTCTAAGCTAGACAAGTCATATTGCTCAGCATTGGGGTGGTAAAGCATTGCATGCACCATAGCCGGAACTGCCGCAAAGGATTTTACCTTGTACTTTTCGATTACTTTAAATACTTCCTCTGCCTCAAATTTGGAGAAGATTACAACAGAGCTTCCAAGCAAGAACATTCCGTTCATAATTCCAAACCCATAAATATGTGCTAATGGAAGAACACCGATTGTAGTGCCTCTTGTATCCTCTTCATCTCGTAAAGCTAATCCTGACATAGAATTGGCATATAGATTTTTATGTGTAAGCATAACACCCTTAGGTACTCCTGTTGTACCAGATGTATATAAGATAACTGCTACATCAGATTCTTTTAAATCTAAAGAAGCATTTTCATAGATAGGCATATTCACCAGTGCTTTATCCCATTCGATAATATCGGTACCTTTTTGCATATCACTTTCATTTGGTTGGTCGATACAAATAACTTTAGGTTTTTCACTTAATCCATTTGCAGCATTCGTAATTTTTTGTAAGAGAAGTGATGATGTAATGACCACTTTTGCTTCAGAATTTTTCAGTATAAAGTTAATTTCATTTTCATGAAGGAGGTACATAACTGGAACGATGATGCCTCCTGCACCTAATACACCCTGATAAGAAAAGATGACCTCTGGACAATTCGGCATGCAAATAAGTACTCGATCCCCTTTTTCCACACCAAGTGAATGAATCAGACTTGAGACTTTTTTACATATAATCTCTGTCTCACAATTTGTGTAAGATTTGTCATTATAGTAAAGAAGGTTATACTCACCAAACTTTTTAATATTTTCCCCTAATAATTCAGTTAGTAGCATGTTACCCTCCTAAATTTATTTACTATTTTCATAGTAAAATTTTATATTCAAATATATAAAACACTTTCATTTATAAGGAGCCAACTATTCTCTAATATGAGTTACTAGTGTCTTTTAAATGGTAAGGGAATATGAATTCTTCGTTGTGAAGCAGAAAGAAATGTTATTCCAAGAAGAAGAGCTGTAATAATTGCGGAAGTTATAAATGGAGCTGATGCCAGGAATACAAATACCCATCCCCCCCAAAGCGGACCTAATATTCTTCCTAAGCTATCCATAGAATGTTGGAGTCCCATCGTAATGCCTTGCCCCATCTCATTTCGTTTTGATAGCAACGCGATTGTTGTTGGACGAACTAATGACTGACCAAAACCGGTGAAGATACACCCTATTAGGGCAACCCATATAAATGGCGCAAAACTGATAAAGCAATAACCGATTGTTGCAATGACTAAGCCGAATTTTGTAATGGTTTCTTCATCCCAAAGATCGTAGCATTTCTTAAGTAGAAAGAATTGCACGATAACAGATGTACCTGCCTGCGCACTAAAGGCTAAACTTACAAATATTGGAGTAGCATCGAAGCGTTCAATCATAAAATACCCAAGTAAACCAAAGAAACTAGAAGCAGCGATCGATAAACCCAAAATAATCGTATAGTGATTCCAATATCCAGCTTTAGTTACCATTAAAAGCGATTGCCAAAAAGTTATATCCTCTGTTGAAGTAGAATCCTCACCGTCGCTTTCCTTTTCATCATTACTAATTTTTGTATCTTGGATATAGAAATGTGCAAATGGAAGTGTGATTAATGCCAACACTCCAGCAATCATAAATGGTACCACTACACCAAGCGGAGAAAAGAGTCCCCCAATAGCCGGACCACAAAGGAAACCGAGCCCATTTACAGCACCCATTTTAGCAATAGCCTGATTCCTATACTCTTTTTTAGTTTGATCTGCCACCATTGAAAAAGCGGCAGGGTGTGCACCTGATGAAATCGCGGCACCAATTAGCCTTACTAACAGCAATTGCCAATAATTTTGAGCAAAAATTAATAGTAAAAAGGCGATTCCAAAGCCAAAAACACCCATTATTAATACGGGTTTTCTTCCTATCTTATCTGCCAAACGTCCCCAAATTGGTGCAGTTATCAGCTGTGCAATAGCCCAGATAATGATCAATGATGACATTTGGACTGAAGTTAGGTTTAAATCATCTGCTAAAAAAGGTAAAGTAGGAAGCACTATTCCATAACCTGTCATCGTCAAAAACATTATGAATCCTAGTAAAAAGAATGCCTTCCTATCCATCATAACTTCTCATCTTCTTTCACTATGGTAGAACAGAAACGGAAGATGAAGCATTCTTCCGTTTTTGTCACTTTTATTTAGTGCATGCCCCTTAATACAAGCACTAAATAACTCAAAAATATGGAAGAACTTTTTGTCTTACGGTATATTCATTCAAGAATACTTAGTATAACTAACCGGTTAGTATTATTAGGGTATAATAACTGACCAGATAGTATGTTGATAACGAGTTCTTTGCAATTCTTGTTTTTTTATAATAACTCTCCCACTTTTGCATGCCCTTTTAATAGGTTACGTGCAATTGTTCGACGTTGAATTTCATCAGTACCTTCAAAGATTCGATACAGTCTAAGCTCTCTATACCAACGTTCGATTGGTAATTCCTTCGTATAACCCATTCCACCATGAATTTGAAGAACACGATCGACAACCTCGTTTGCCATAATTGCACCATTTAATTTGGCCATTGAAGACTGATGACGTGCATCCATTCCATTTTCAGCCATCCATGCAGCTCTAAAGACAATCCATTTTGCTGCTTCAATTTCAACAGCTGAATCTGCAATCATCCATTGTACTGCTTGACGTTCAGCAATCGGCTTCCCGAAAGTAACACGAGTTTTTGAATAATCGATGGCCATTTGTAATAATCTCTCTGATGCACCAATTGCCCCAGCTGGAATCATATATCGCCCTTGACCAATCCATTGCATCCCCAGGTTAAACCCTTGCCCTATTTCGCCTAAAATATTTTCTTCTGGAACACGTACATTATCAAATACAAGAGTAGCTGGGCCCCATTCACCCATTGTATAAATATATTCAGATGTCCAGCCCATTTCTCTATCAACTAAGAAGCAAGTTACACCGCCGTTTGCACCCTTTTCTTTATCAGTAACAGCAAAAACCATCGCAAAATCTGCTTCATTTCCGTTTGTTATAAATACCTTTTCTCCATTTAAAACCCAATGATCCCCATCTTTTACAGCCTGCATTGTAATACTTCTAGCATCAGATCCTGCACCTGGTTCAGTTAATGCAAAGCATGAACGTCTTTCCCCATTGATGGTAGGTAATAAATATTTCTTTTTTTGTTCTTCGTTACATAAATATAGAATGTTGTCAGCTGTACCACCAAAGTTAAACGGCACAAAAGTTCTACCTAACTCCATAGCTATTAATACCGACATAATCGGACCTAAATTCGCACCACCATATTCCTCAGGTGTATTGATGCCCCAGAAGCCAATCTCTTTTGCTTTTTCTCGTAATTCCTTTACCTTTTCACGTGAGATTCCAGGTCTACCTTCTCTTTCGTTTTTTAATACCTCTTGCTCTAATGGTTTAAGTTCTTTATTTACAAAGTCACGAACTGTTTTTTGAATCATTTTTTGCTCATCTGTTAATGTAAAATCCATTCAAATCCATCTCCTTAAAGTCAAATTATTTGAGTAGAAAATTGTTAAACAATGTTCACAATTTTTCGGAATACTCAGTTACAACACGGTATGTAAATTTCAAATCACTTATGCGAAAAAAATAAAGCGTTTTCATTAAGAAACTAATTATTATTTTTCTGGATTTAATCATAAAAAAGTTCCTACCAAAGATGGTAATGTCAGCTAGGTATCCTCTTTGATGATTACTTATCTTTTGGTCATATCTCATATATTTGCAGGATTAATCGTATAATTAATAGAATATTAATTTAATACTTTTGAATGGAGAAATTAGTCATGAAATTTAAGAAATTTCTATTTATCCTGCTTGCACTATTAGTTGTATTTATCGGTTTTACATTAACGAATACATTTTTAACAGCCTCAAAACAACCACCTATTGTTCCTAGCTCCGTGGAACTTGATGAAAATGCAGCTATAGAGAAGTTTTCGAAAGCGCTTACGTATAAAACTATTTCCTATCAAGAACGTGAAAAATTTGATTTACAGGAGTTTGACAAATTCATCTCTTTTTTAATGGATAGTTATCCAACCGTTCACGAAAATCTAGAGTTAGAGACCATCAATGATTACGCTCTTGTATACAAATGGGAAGGCACAAACCCTAATACTAAACCCATTGGTCTAACCAGCCATTATGATGTCGTACCAGTCCTTAGTGGAACAGAAGGTAATTGGGAAAAAGACCCATTTAGTGGAGCCGTACAAGACGGGTTAATCTGGGGGCGTGGAACGTTAGATGATAAAATCGGTGTTATCGGAATATTAGAGGCCGCTGAATACTTACTTAAAGAAGGCTTTACACCTTCGAGAGATATCTATTTTATGTTTGGGTTTGATGAAGAAATCGGTGGCGAGCTAGGAGCAAAAGCCATTGCAGATAGTCTAAAACAACGAGGAATACAATTTGACTTTGTTCTAGATGAAGGCGGTGCTATAGTTGAAAATATGGTGCCGGGAGTTGACCAACCAGTTGGGGTTGTTGGAATATCTGAAAAAGGCTCTGCTACTGCTGAATTGACGATAAAAGGTAGTGGTGGACATTCCTCCCAGCCTAAAGATCGAACAAATATCGGGCGTATTGCAAGCGCTATTGCAGCACTAGAAGAAACTCAATTTGAAGGGAAATTACGAGGTCCCGGCAATGACTTATTTGAATTTGTTGCACCAGAAATGAGCTTTGGCATGAAATATGTCTTTTCAAATAAAATTATATTCAAGTCCATAATTGAGCAGATTTTGCTTAAGGAGCCAGCTACAGCAGCACTAATTCGTACAACCATCGCCCCTACTATCTTCCATGCTGGTGAACAATATAATGCGTTGCCTGAAGAAGCAACCGCAATAATAAATTTACGATTAATGCCAGGAGATTCGTTAGAGGATGTGAAAGAATTTATTGTTAAAACTATAGATGATGATGGGATTACAGTTACAGTCACTGGTTCAGAAAGTTCTAGTGTATCATCAACAGACGGTCCTCAATTTAAAGCAATTCAACAAGCAGCACGAAATGTCTATAATGATGCCATCATTGCACCATATTTAATGTTCGCTGGTTCAGACGCTAAGCATTATGATATTATCTCTGACAATACCTACCGCTTCTTGCCAGTTCAAATTACATCTGAAGATTTAAACAGAATGCATGGCACCAATGAACACATAAGTAGTGAAAACTATATTAATGCGATTAAATTCTATGTAGAAATTATGAAAGTAACTAATCAATAATTATCTTTAGGCATTCGTCATGGGCGATTGCCTTTTTTATATTTTCCAATTGAAAAATTAAAAGGTTGGATTTTTTACCAACCTTTTTACTATATATTAACTTGCCCTATAAAAGTTTATATTAGGAATTCTGATAATTTTCTTTTGCAACCTTCTAAATATGTAGAAGATATATTCTCGGCTTTTAGATGTAAGTCCTGAGATTATTGGTGAGCTGACTAATATGAAAAATCAAATAAAACAAACTGTTAGATTAATATGGATTTGTTGGATGATAAACACTAATAAAAAATTGCACATGACTTTCTTCAAGTGCTAGCGCTCTTATAAATAATGCATTTTGAGCAGTTAATGCTAATTCTGAATTGGCAGGAACAATTTCTTCGACTAGCACCTCATCATCATCTTCCATACTTATTAAGACATCATTGTCAGACAAATTACGCGCTATTACTGTTATAAGAAGTGGCGCACGCATGGGTGATGCTGGGGCTGCATATATGAGTGTGTAATCTTGATTTTTTGGAGGTTCCTCTACCGTGTCAGTTTCAGGAAAAAAATTAGAGGAATCATCAATGGTTGTATCCTCTTGATTATTTTCAGTTATTGAATCTTCTTCTATAATCAGCTTTTGCTCTCCACCTATCGTGGCATTCACACAAAAATTTTGACCGATGATGAGCGAATTCCTCTCAAAAATCACTTCACTTTCTATCCGATTGTTCCCACGATCATCATTTGTATCTTTATTGGAATTCCAGTCCAAACCCATTCTCAGCCCTCCTTCTCTTTACTAGTTAATGCTGTGTAAAGTGAATTGGAAGGGCTAATCAATTAAAAATTAAAGAAAATCTGTAACAAAATTCATTTTTATTGTTTAACTTGCTGAGGAATTACAATTTGAAATAAGCGCAAAATACATAGGGGAGGTGAAGAAATGTCAAAATGGCAACGTAATACATTTAGAAAAATGAAAAAACCAAAGAAAATCAATAACCGTGAAGAAATTTCACAGGAGCAAAATTTTGAAAAAGCTTTAAAGAAAATTGAATACCAAGATAATAAGATTAACGATTAACCCTTACCAAAAGATCTCTTTTTATAGAGATCTTTTTATTTAGATATAATATCTCCTTAATTAATTCAACTCAAACCTCCTCATTTAATACAAATAAAGGAAAATGAACGCGTTTTCATTCCATTTTCTTACAAATATCACTACATATTGATAAAACGTGAACTTTATGTGAATAACTTTTGAATAGATGGTGAACCTTTTGTGAATTCCCTTTTTTCTCGATGTTTTTACTATTCCAATGCTTAAAATAGAGTTATAGTGTTGGAGGAAGTCAACAGGTGATTTTCTTTTGACTAATAAGGGAAGGTGAATATCTTTATGAGAAAAAAATGGACATTATTAACGTCAATGATGGCATTTGTCTTTATATTAGCTGGTTGTGAACCACTTTTAGTTTTAGATCCAAAAGGTCCACAAGCCCAAAGACAAGCGAATGATATTATGTTATCAATCGGCATCATGTCTGTAATAGTAATCGTTGTCATGGTCATCTTAACATTTATTCTATTTAAGTATCGTGAATCAAAACTGCCTGACGATTACGAACCACCACATATCCACGGCAATAAATGGGTTGAAATTGTTTGTGTAGGTGTACCAATTTTAATAGTAGCTTATTTATCATTTGTCTCTGTAAAAAGTAATTATATCGTTGAATCAGCACCAGAAGGTTATGAAAATCAAGAACCTTTAGTAATCTATGCTTCCTCTTCTGACTGGAAATGGCACTTTAGTTATCCAGAAGAAGGTATTGAAACAGTAAACTACCTATATATTCCGACAGATCGTCCGTTAGAATTCAAGCTTTATTCTCACGGTCCAATCACAAGCTTCTGGATTCCACAGCTTGGTGGACAGAAATATGCAATGTCTGACATGGTAACTACTTTACATTTAGCTGCAGATGCTGCTGGAGAATTTATGGGACGAAATGCGAACTTTAGTGGTAAAGGCTTCGCTGAAAATACGTTCAACGTAACAGCAATGCCTCAAGCAGATTTCGATGATTGGGTTAAGGAAGTGCACGAAACTGCCAAACCAATTACTGAAAGTGAATTTGAAAAATTAATAGAACCAGGTCACCTTGGACAAATGACCTTTACGGGTACTCATTTAGAATTTAGTCCAGCTCCAGAACACGCACATAACGAAGTTTCTGATGAAGACAATAATGAAAGTCATGAACATACAAATCACGAAGATCACACTGAAGATGAAACAGACCACAGCGGTCATTAATTTGAAAAGCTAAAGATGAGTTTCAAAGACTAGTATTTTAGCTTGAAAGGAGAAAAAAGGATGGAATTCTTAGAACGATTTGCCATACCTCATCCAAGTCCAGCGATCTATGCCTCAATGGTTGCCATTGCTTTAGTTAGTATTGGTATTCTTGCAGGCTTAACATATTTCAAAAAATGGGGCTATTTATGGCGCGAATGGTTAACAACTGTTGACCATAAAAAAATCGGGATTATGTACTTAGTCTCTGCCCTACTTATGTTATTCCGCGGTGGTGCTGATGCCATTATGATGCGTGCTCAGCTGTCTGCACCGGATATGAAATTATTAGATGCACAACACTATAACGAAATTTTCACAACTCATGGTGTTGTTATGATTATCTTTATGGCTATGCCATTTATCTTTGCATTTATGAACCTAATCGTACCATTACAAATCGGTGCACGAGATGTTGCATTCCCACGCTTAAACGCTTTAAGCTTCTGGTTATTCTTTGCCGGAGCAATGTTATTTAATATCTCATTCGTCATTGGTGGTTCACCAGACGCTGGTTGGACTTCCTACTTCCCTCTTGCAGGTAACGATTTTAGTGAATCTGTAGGGACGAATTATTATATGCTAGCGATCCAAATTTCAGGGATTGGGTCTTTAATGACTGGTATTAACATGTGTACTACGATTTTAAAAATGCGTGCACCTGGTATGACACTAATGAAAATGCCAATGTTTACTTGGTCGGCATTTATTGCTAACGTAATTATCGTTTTCGCATTCCCTGTATTAACAGTTGCACTATTAATGGGGACAACAGATCGCTTATTTGCAACAAATTTCTTTACTACAGATAACGGTGGTATGGATATGCTTTGGGCCAACTTCTTCTGGATTTGGGGACATCCTGAGGTTTATATCTTAATCTTACCGGCATTTGGTCTTTACAGTGAAATCATCTCAACCTTCTCAAAACGTAACCTATATGGCTATTCATCTATGGTTTGGTCAATGGTACTGATTTCACTTCTGTCGTTCTTAGTTTGGACTCACCATTTCTTCACGATGGGTCAAGGCGCATTAACAAACAGCATATTCTCTATTACTACAATGGCGATTGCTGTTCCGACAGGGGTTAAAATCTTTAACTGGTTATTTACAATGTGGAAAGGGAAAATTCGCTTTACAGTCCCTATGCTATACTCAGTAGCCTTTATTCCATTATTTACTATTGGTGGGGTTACAGGTGTAATGCTAGCGATGTCAGCGGCTGACTATCAATATCATAATACAATGTTCTTAGTAGCCCATTTCCATAATACAATTATTCCTGGTGTAGTATTCGCTATGCTAGCAGGTTTAACTTTCTACTGGCCAAAATTCTTTGGATTCATTTTAAATGAAAAAATCGGTAAAGTTACGTTCTGGTTATTAACAGTTGGTTTCGTACTTGCCTTCTTCCCTATGTATATCACAGGTTTAGACGGTCAAGCACGTCGTATGTACACTTACTCTGAAGCAACTGGCTTTGGTGCATTAAATATGCTGTCATTCGCTGGTGCTGCTTTAATGGCAATCGGATTTGTGACAATAGTGTATAACATTTACTATAGCTTTAAAAACTCGTCAAGAGATATCGGTAGTGACCCATGGGATGCTCGCTCTTTAGAATGGGCTACTCACACTCCAGTTCCAGAATACAACTTTGCTCGAACACCTCAAATCAGTTCAAGTGAAACATTCTGGGACTCAAAGAAAAATGGTCACGAATTGTTTAAGGGTGAAATAGAAGAAATTCATATGCCTAATAATAGTGGAATTCCATTCGTTATGGGTATGATCTTCTTCGTTGCCGGATTCTCATTCATCTTCGCATTATGGGTTCCAGCAGTGATTTCACTTATCGGTATCTTCATTTGTATGGCAATGCGTTCCTTCGAGAAAGATCATGGACGCCATATTTCGGTGAAGGAAATCATTGAAACTGAAGAAAAACTTGGAGGTGCAAAATAATGCATATCGATAATTCGCAGCCTCTTGAGTATAGTACTCAACAAAATCAGTTAAATATATTAGGATTCTGGATTTTCTTAGGTGCTGAAATTATGCTGTTTGCTACCCTGTTCACAGCATACTTCACGCTTGAAGGCCGTACTGGTTCTGGCCCAGCTCCTGCTGAAATTTTTGAAATCACGCCTGTTCTAATTGAAACACTTGTTTTATTAACAAGTAGTTTTACAATCGGACTTGGTATTCATGCAATGAGACTTGGTCGCAAAAATGCAATGCTAACATTCTTTACAATTACCCTACTCCTTGGTCTTTGCTTCTTGGGCGTAGAGATTTATGAATTTATGCATTACTACCATATTGGTGCAACTTATCAAACAAGTGCCTTCACTGCAGCACTTTTAACAACTTTAGGAACACATGGTGCTCACGTTACTTTAGGTTTATTCTGGGGAACATTTATTATTCTTCAAGTTAAAAAACGTGGTTTAACACCAGAAACAGCAAATAAATCATTTATTTTCTCTCTTTACTGGCATTTCTTAGATGTTGTTTGGATCTTTATCTTCAGCTTCATCTATCTGAAAGGAATGATGTAATATGAAAGAATTATTCCCTGCAAAACAGGTTATAGGCTTTGTTGCATCATTAGTCTTAACTGCTATTGCATTATTAGTTTACTTTACTGATATGACCTTCACAGTTGGTATGACGATTTTATTAGCAACGGCCTTTATCCAAGCCTTTCTACAAATTGTTGTATTCATGCATGCTGGAGAGTCTAAGGATGGAAAAGCCATCTATACAAATATCCTTTATGCTGTAGTAATTGCACTCGTTACCGTATTTGGTACGCTGCTAATTCTTCTTTGGGATATGTAATACTGTAATTAAAAAAGCAAGAGCACCTCATAACAGGCTGCTCTTGCTTTTTCTTTGTTTTCGTATCATTTATTGTATTGGCATAAAGCTCACTTGCCATATCCCATCTTTATTCATGACTAATTGAAATCCTGATTTACCATTTCCCTCTTTAGGATTTGGATTATACTCGATATAGCCTTCGTACTCACTCGTTTGAATGAAATTTCCATTGTCAATGTTGTTAAAGGTTTTCAGTTGCTGCTCCTTCGTTCCTCTATCAGCTTTTGGAATGGCCTCATCTTCTTCTTTGCTCCATGAAATAAGCTCTTCTCTATCAGTGTATAGAGCATATTGCAGATTGTACTTTTCATCGATTCCAGCCTGAACATAGATCTTTGCAATTGATAGTGGCTCTAACTGCTTTAAATGGGATAAGTCAAAATTCTTTTGAAAATTGCTGTATGCCAAATCCTCAGCTCCAGATAATTCGAAAAGCTTTACAGGTGTTTGTGGTTCTTCAATAATTTCCGTTTCTTGTGGATTTGGTGATTGTTCAGATTCTAGCTGTGCTTCTTGCTCCTCGGTCTCCCCCGATACCATAGATATAGAATTGTTTTCGCAGCCTGTAATGACGAAAATAAAAGCCAATAATAGTGAAATAAACCTATACATAGTAAGCCCCTTTTTATTAATATCCTCATTATACTATTTATCCAGTATTTGGAAATAAATCTTTTGGTGGTATTTGGCTGAAAATGAAAAGAGGCATGAGTCATTCTTATTTCTGAATGACCATGCCTAATATCGGTATGCTTTTATAGCGATTCTTTTGATAATTTTTCTTCTATTTAGCTATACTTCGATTAGATTTTTCTGATTCATGTTCAGACAGTAATTGTAAAAATAAGAACATGATAAATAATGCTCCACCACATTTTGCGATTTCAATTCCGTACCATATTGAGAAGTTTATATAAAAGCTAGCAATAACAAGAATTATACCTAGAGCCACAAGCATCCCAGAAAGTTTTGTGTATAAATTGAACATTGAAAATCACTCCTTCTTGGACTATTTATATATAGTATACAACCTCCTTCACAATTTAGCCACATTTTATTAACAATTTCGTCACATTTTATCCACTAATTAGTCAAAAATGTTTGTGTGCTGTTTGTGTGCCAGGTACACAAACAAATGTGAATATTCAGAATTGTTCCTAAATTGTTTGTGTACCTGGTACATAGTATTAAATGAGTTGGGACATAATTAGCTTAGGTTGGTTTAAAGTTATAGCTTTGATGGAGGATTTATGAGTAAAAAAAATTTTTTTAGTAGTCATTTATATAACCCTCTCTATTTTCGATATTGTTTTTATTTTGTATTTTCTCTTGCTGTAATTTTAAACAGCATTATTATTCATGGAGGAAGTAATTTCTACATATTATATATATTTTCTGTGATATTTTTAGGTATTGGCTTCTATGATAAGCCTCTTTGGTTTTTAATATTGCTTACATTTATCATAGTAACTTGCAGGTTTTTTTTGATAACAGATTCTACATCTACCTTTGGGGTTTTTCTTATTCATTTTCTTACCTATTTAATAATAATGCTCATATCAACCGGTTTAATGAAATATGTACAAAAGGTGGAGGAGGATAACTTAGAGTTAACAATCGCGCTCGCCAATGCATTAGATTCCAGAGACCACTACACTCTGCATCATTCTGAAAACGTTGCAAAATACTCTGTTCAAATCGCAAGGAAATTGAATTTGCCAAATTTGAGTTGCGAGATTATTCGTAAAGGTGCCTTGCTTCACGATATTGGAAAAATAGGAATACCAGAAAATATATTGACTAAGCAAGATAAATTGACAGATGAAGAATATGAAATCATTAAAAACCATCCAATACTTGGACACAATATGATTAAGCATATAGTTAATTTTCATAAAAACGGTGTATTAGATATCGTTTTATACCATCACGAAAGATACGATGGAAATGGATATCCAATGGGATTAAAGGGCAAACAAATCCCCCTTTTTGCTCGGATAGTAGCTATAGCTGATAGTTTTGATGCAATGACTACGAAACGTGTATATAGAGACGAGCTTGATTTGGAATATGCGATCAATGAAATACGAAAAAACAAAGGAAAGCAATTTGATCCAGAGCTTGTAGAAGTGTTTTTAAGTTTATTCGATCAGAACAATCTTATTTCAAATAAGGAGCAAACATAGTTGAAGTCAACTGGTTTGCTCCTTATTTTCAATCTAAGCTTAAAAGCGGCTATTAATCCTGCACCATAACCTTTCTCAGCTCTTCTATAAATGCCTCATAATGAAGCTTAACTGCTATCCTAGTCTTTCCTTTTTCCGCTGTTGGTCGATAATCGATATAAGACATTCCCTTTGCCTCTGTTGCTTCGATTACTGTTGCGTCATAATATATGTACTCAACAATACTAGGATTCTTTACAACCATAACAGTTAGTAAATCATGGATTGGAGCACCTTGAATTCCTGGCACAGATTTCTTATAAAAATCAAAATAATATTGGAATATAGGCTCTAATAAATTGGCATACATATTTTTATCGTTATTGGAAATGGCACGTACCATTTCTTCTGTAAGTACTGCTTGCTGCGTTACATTTAAAGGAGTAATAGTAAGATTATGAGCATACTTCAACACAAAATTGGATGAAGTAGGATCCCCGTAAAAGTTTGCTTCTGCGAGTGCTGTTGCATTCCCCGGCACAAAAAATGCACCACCCATAACATAAAAGGAATTTACCATTTCTATATATTCCGGAAATAGAATAAAGGCAGTAGCAAGTGTTGTGGAACGACCGGTATCGACAATTATTACTTCATCTTTATATTTTTCTATAATGTGACGAATCATATCAAATGGATAAATCCGATATTGAAAATTTTCAGGTGGTTGAATCGGTCCTATACCCTCTTGCCCATGAATTTCAGGGTAAAATACAGTTTCTTCTTCTGTAACAGGCATCGATGCACCCGGAATAACAGGAATATCACTTCTGCCCGCCAATTCTAGCAAATAGGCAGCATTCGCTGTAGCTTGATCCTTTGTGACATTTCCATAACTTGCAACAATTCCAACCAATTCAATTTCCGGATCAAGTATTGCATACATAATTGCCAAGGAATCGTCAATTCCAGGGTCACAAAACAAAAGTATTTTCTTTGTGATAGAAAATCCCCCTCTCTACCTCATATATATTCAGCATTTTTAGAAGAATTCCAAAAATTGTAATGTAACATAAACTTAAAATTGATAATTAACTACACATATCGTGAGTCATATGTAAGTTGTTGCTTTTCAACCTTTAAATAGTAAATAAATGAATAACAAAAGCCACAAATCCATTTGGTAATGGATTGTGGCTCTGTAATAAATAATATTAGATTTTATAGATGAGATTCCTATATGTATCTTATTATTTGTTCGAGAGGTAAACGTGATGACCCATATGCAGGAGCATCAGCCTCGCCAATTGCGATTAACAAAATCGGAATTTCATTTTTAGGTAAGTTAAACTTCTCTGCAAATTTAACTTTGTCAAAACCACCCATTGGTACTGTATCATATCCCATATCTTTAGCTAACAACATAATTTGCATGGATACCAGGCCAGTATCAAAATGAATAAGTCTTGATAATACCTCTTCAGGTAAGCCTCCATATAACGCCAGTGAATTTTTAATCATTAAATCCGCAATTTCTCTTGACATAAAACCATGCTCAAAATTTGCATCATAAATTTGTTCTGCTTTTTTGTACATTTCAAGATCTCCCAGCACTGCAATAATTGCTGAAGAAGTCTCAACTTGCTCCTGATTATTTGCGATTTCACGTAATTCTTTTTTTACCTGTTGATCTTCAATAACTATAAATCGCCAAGGTTGCATGTTGCTCGATGAAGGCGCTGATATTGCATTTTGTAATAGAGTATGTAGTTTTTCATGTGGAATAACAACACCCTCTTTATATTTACGAACAGAGTTTCTTTCATGCATTAATTGTTCAATTGTTTTTAGTGTAGTTGTCATTTTTCAAACCTCTTTCAGTGTTCTTTTATATAAATTTTAGTTCAGTGTTATCCTTAAGTTTTCTAACTAATAGTTGAAGATGCTTTATGTCTTGATCGGTAAAATTGTTAAACATTTCATCAAAAAATTGCTTTCTATCTAAATCACAGTCCCCCAATACACTTTTACCAGTATCCGTGATTTGTACTATCACTTCACGGTTATTTTGCTTATTCCGAGTACGAATTACAAAACTCTTCTCTTCAAGTATTTTTAAGTGCCTCGTAATTGCAGCTTGGTCAATCTTTAAGAATTGCTGCAACTCAATTTGAGAAAGCTGTCCTTTAGTTAGTAATGTGTGCAACATTTCATATCTAGTCAAACTAATCCCAGTTCGCTTTTCAAAGTTTTGGGTGACTTGTCTATCAATATTTTTAAGCATTAAAAAAATATGTTTTATCTCCTCGCATGATTGTTGCATTACTTCCCTCCTAACCAATGACCAAACAATAGTTGACTAGTCAATTGTATTACAACTAATCAATTATTCAAGCAAATAGCTCATAAAATGCAGCATTATTTTTTTGGAGATACTCCCCCTTCCCTCCTGAAAATACATAATCCCTAGACGTTACCCATTAAAAATCGTATAGTTATATCTTGATAAGTGTCAAAAAAGGAGATTCATTCATGAAGATAGTTCTTACAACATTGAACGCCAAATATATACATACGAACTTGGCGTTACGTTATTTAAAAGGTTCTGCGCAGCCTGAATTTGACCCAAAAATTATTGAATATACAATTAAAGATCCCGCATTTAATATTGTTTCTGATTTATATCAGCATAAACCAGATGTTGTTGGATTCAGTTGCTATATATGGAACATTGAAGAAACAATCGGTGTCATCCGAATGCTCAAAACAGTTTCGCCAAATACGAAAATCATTTTAGGGGGTCCTGAAGTTTCTTATGATGTTCACGATTGGTTACGAAGAATTCCTGAAGTAGATTATATTGTAATGGGTGAAGGTGAGCTTTCCTTCAAAATATTACTGCAGCATATTAATGGAGAGGTACCATTAGAAGATGTACCAGGGATTTGTTATTTACTGGATGGCAAGATGAAAATCCATGCTCAGCCAAAGAAGGTCGATTTACGTGAGCTTCCAAGCCCTTATCGTTTTGAGGAGGATCGTGCCTCTTTAGGAAAGCGAATTCAATATATCGAAACAAGTCGTGGGTGTCCATTTTCATGTCAATTCTGTCTTTCCTCTATCGAAGTCGGCGTTCGTTACTTTAACCGAGATAAAATCAAAGAAGAAATTCGTTATTTAATGGACAATGGCGCAAAAACGATTAAATTTGTCGATCGTACTTTTAATATTAGCCGTAGCTATGCAATGGAAATGTTCCAATTTTTAATTGATGAGCATAAACCAGGTGTTGTGTTCCAATTTGAGATTACAGCTGATATTATGCGCCCAGAAGTAATTCAATTCTTGAATGACAACGCTCCCCATGGCCTGTTCCGCTTTGAAATCGGGGTACAATCTACTAATGATTTAACAAATGAATTAGTAAAACGTCGTCAAAACTTCGAAAAGCTGAAACGTACTGTAACAATGGTAAAAGAAGGCGGTAAAATCGATCAGCATCTTGATTTGATCGCTGGTCTTCCAGAAGAAGATTATGATAGCTTCAGACAAACCTTTAATGATGTGTTTGCAATGCGCCCAGAGGAACTTCAGCTTGGCTTCTTAAAGCTATTGCGCGGAACAGGGCTTCGCGTACAGGCTGAGCAATACGGCTACACATATGTGGATTTGGCACCATACGAGATCTTTTCAAACAATGTCCTGACATTTGATGAAATTATTCGCATCAAGCACGCAGAAGATGTACTAGAGAAATATTGGAATGACCATCGCATGGATAATACGATTGAATATCTGGTAACGGAAGTGTTTGAAACACCATTTGATTTCTTCCAAAACTTCGGAACTTACTGGGAGCATAAGGGCTGGTCTCGAATCGGACATCAGCTTGAGGATTTATTTAAACGTTTGGAGGAATTTTTAGCTACTCAGCCTAATGTTAACTTGAAAATTGTACGAAGCCTGATGCAGCTTGACTATCTTTCAAGACAGCAATTCCAGCCTCGAAAGCTTTGGTGGGACGAGCGCGTTTCTCGTGACGTACAAAAAGAAATCTATAGCTTATTAAAAGAAACACCATCTCTTGCAGGTGAAGAATTTGCTCAATTAGACTTAAGTGAAAAGGAATTCTTTAAACATTCACTTATCATTCCATTTACGATTGATTATAATGCCTTCCAAAACGGACAGGTTATTGCTCTTGATGGCTATTTACTCACTTACTTCCGCATCGGACAAGCTCCCTACTTTGCAACTTTACAAAAAGCGATTCAATAAAAAATGGAGCCTTTCTCTTTAAGAGAAAGGCTCTAATTATCTTTACGTTCGGTTAATATATCCTGAATGATTTCAATATGAGATGCAGCCCAAGCCTTCTCTCGAAAATGCAAGAATAAACTGAAGGTAATCCCCCCAAGATAAATCACAATAAAAATTAACCAATACTTGCTCCCCTGCGCAAATAAATGTTTTTGTAAGCTATTAGAAAAGATAAGAAATAAAAATGGAATCGAAGAAACATATACCGGGATCATGCCCGACCCATTTTTCTCCTTAATCAGCCGATAAAATATTAGCTTTAATATGTCACTCGTAATGGATTGATAAAAATCTCGTACTTCCTTCATTTCCTTTAAATACTTTGAACTAGCTATACTAGCGGAATTCTTTTTTAGATGACAATAAATTTTATGCGCATCGCCTCGAAACAGGTTCAAAAATCCAACTTCCTTTCGAAACACAGGTGAGCTACAAAACAAATAAAATTTTAATAACTATTACTTATTCTGTGTGAATTTAAGGGAAATATACTATTTTATACTGAATATATATTCAATTGAAGGGATGATATTAATGCTTGTGATGAGATAGCGACGACTCGAGTAGAATATCACTCCGCATGGTAGCAAAGCTTGTTTGATTGCTACGATACAACTAAATTTTCACTCCACATGGTAGCAAAACATTCCTGATTGCTACGATACAACTGAATTCTCGCTCCGCATGGTAGCAAAGCTTGCCTGATTGCTACGATACAACTGGATTCTCGCTCCGCACGGTAGCAAAGCTTGACTGATTGCTACGATATAACTGAATTCTCACTTCGGATGGTAGCAATATATCCATGATTGCTACGATACAACTCAATTCTCACTCCGCATGGTAGCAAAGCTAGCCTGATTGCTACGATACAACTCAATTCTCACTCCGCATGGTAGCAAAACATTCCTGATTGCTACGATATAACTGAATTCTCACTTCGGATGGTAGCAATATATCCATGATTGCTACGATACAACTCAATTTTCACTCCACACTGTAGCAATCCATTCACCATTGCTACGATATAACTGAATTCTCACTCCACACTGTAGCAATCCGCACTCGTTTACGACATTCCAACATAACTCTAAGCTCCACAATGTAGCAAAGCGTTCCTTGTACTTTCTCCTCACCCTTTTCCGCTTAATATTAAAAGGCATCTACAAAAATTTACAGATGCTTTGATATGTTTATTCTGGAATATACGGCAATTCTAAGTTGTTTGGTAAGTTAATGACGTGTGTTTCAGTGTAGGATTTAATACCATCTTCACCATATTCACGTCCAACCCCTGACTGTTTAACTCCACCAAATGGGAAACGAACATCTAGCCCTTGAACAGCAGCTGTGTTAATCATTGTTGTTCCTGCTTCAATACGGCGGGCTACACTAATCGCATGCTCCTGTTCCCCCCAAACAGAGCTCGTTAAACCATAAATGCTTTCGTTGTGCAGTTCAATTACTTGCTCTTCATCGTCAAATGGTAGGATTGGTACAGTAGGGCCGAATTGCTCCTCCACTACAATTGGATCCTGATAGTCCGCATCTAATACTAGAGTCGGTTGCAGGAAGTAACCGTTTTCCATCAATTCTGGATTTAAAATTGTACCTAATGGAATAACCTTTGCCCCTTTGCTTTTTGCATCTTCAATTAGGCTCTTCACATAGTCTACTTGGTTCTTATTATTAACAGGACCAACAGTAACATCCGGGTTAAACGGGTCCCCTACTCGTATCCACTTATTGGCTGCTTCGATATATTTCTCTACAAAAGCATCATAAATCGAACGATGAACATATACTCGTTTAGCAATCATACAAATTTGTCCGGCTGTTAAAAAGTTTGAAATGACCATTCTTCTTAAAGCGCGTTCATCGTTTACATCAAAATCCTCTAAGACGATTGCTGCATCATTACCACCAAGCTCTAATGTCATTTTCTTAATAGTATCAGATGCAGCTTTCATAATATGCTTAGCAGTCTTTGTTCCACCTGTAAAGGCGATTTTTGCTACCTTTTCATTTGAAGTTAACTCCACACCAACTTCGGCATCTCCATTTACAAGATTTAACACACCAGGAGGAAACTCATCAGCAATAATTTCTGTAACTCGACTTACCGCTAAAGGTGCTAATGGGCTTGGCTTTAAAACCATCGTATTCCCAGTTAACAAAGCAGGTGCAATTTTGATAGTAGAAAGGGATAGTGGGTAGTTCCAGGGGGTGATTGCAGAAACTACTCCGATTGGATCATGCGTTATTATTGTCTTGCCATTTTCATGCTCCATCGTTTCCGGTGCTGTCACTTTTTTAACATGATCACAGGCAAACTCCATCCACATAAGAGAAATGGCGATTTCACCCTGAGAATCGTAAAGTGCTTTACCGTGCTCACGGGATAATAATTCAGCAATTTCAGGAGTTGCATCCTTGATTTTTTGAATAGCCGTTCTCATTCTATTAATACGATCATCCACATCAGTCCATGCCCAAGTTTTAAAAGCATTAAAAGCTGCATCAATAGCTTGAATTGTTTCTTCTCTTGTATTATTTGGCGCGTAACCTACAATTTCATTTGGATGGGTTGGATTTTCTCGCTGTATTTTCTTTTCTGTGTGTATTTTCTCACCGTTTATAATCGCAGCCACTGTAATCGGTTCTTTAGTCAATTTCATATACCTCCAAATTTTATTCTTACTAGAAAACTTGTCCTACAAAAGCTTCTAGCCATTCTCCTTAGTAATCAGGATAAAAATTTATCTGTTCTCATCCATCAAAGAGTAGTATGAAAATCCATTACCACAATTATTCAATTATAAAAATTTAAAAATATGAAAAAGAAAAGCCCACCAAACTTATATTGATGGACCAACAATTTCTATTAACCAATTTTTAAAATCAACTAGGCGATTGTATTTCGGTTTCACATCACTTCCGGCAATTATTAGGGGTACAATTGAGTCAACCTCATGAAGCGAGCCGTGTGCCCCTCCCCCTGCATGATCACGACTATGCTCTTCAATAAATTCATAGGAAGGCTTGGCATCTACTATTATAAATCGCCCCTCATGGGAATGCAGCGCTCCATTTAGTCTCGCTAGGGCATCTGGATAGCTACTATATTGAATAGTTTCATCCTCTGAAATTGAAATATCCAAAATTGATAGATCACCTTCTAGATGCCAGTTTTGATTAAATAAATCTTTTTGGTCTCCCTTTGTTGAAAACGATAGAACGGTTTCCTTTTCAGGACTAGCAACATAATTGCCATTATTATCAGCCCATGAAATAAAGCCAATTCGCTTGTCCTCTTTTAGTATCTCGATTATTGAGTCAATATCCATATTCTCATCTATTAGGTTAATATAGGCCATACGTTCATTTATTGCGATAGCTAACTGCCCTTCTGGATTTTTCTTATTCCAAAATGAAAAATCATTCAGTAATTCGTTTAAATCAATTAGTCCCTCTTTCTTGTCCTTCTCAACAAGCGATTGTGCACTATCGCCCATTACAACCCATACTACTTCTTTAACCGCCTCTTCCCATGATGGAAATTGATTTAGAAGCTCTTGAATGGAAAGATCTACGTCCTTTATTGCCTTTAGCTCTTCTGGTCCATTTTTATGCACCTTCATATCGAGATCTGGTAGATATGCAAGAGTAAAGGGAGGCAATTTATTTTGTTCTATTAGATACTTTAATTCGCTTACGGTAAAATTATTATTAAGACCCATACGGTTCCATATAAATTTATGCTTATCATTAGCCGAATTATATTGTGATAAAGCCCCTAGAGAAAAAAGCTGCGGTCCATCTACCTCAATATTCTTTGGAAGGAGGTTCACGAATGATAGCATTCTGGGAACATTCAAATGGTGGGTTGTATCTCCTCTAAAAATTAAACCATTTATAGATGCAGCTTTTATATCTGAGTCCGCAAGCTCTTCGTAAATCGTTTTAATTTTTGGGTTCAAATGTTCATTATTCAAATTGATAATACTATCCCTGACTACGTTTTTCACACCATTATGCCATATTTCCCGCATCCCACTTCCATAGCTGATCATTTGATTTCCCTCATTGTTGAACCAAATTAACCCTGGGACATTATGTTGATCTGCATAGGTTCCTGTTAGGATTGTGCTATCAATTGTCACAGACATCGTTGGATAAGAGCTTATAACATCCGATAGATAATGACCATTATTCATTAAAAAAGATAAGGCTGGAGCATCACCTTCCTCAATAATCTTCTGTAGTGGCTCACTCATAAGAGAATCTACTGTGAGCAAGATGACTGGCTTATTAGATGTGTGTATATCTACTTCATCTAAGTTTTTAGTTGGGGTCATTGAAATCGAAACGCCAGCAACTGCCAATAGAATGACAAATATGAATAAATAACTAATTATTTTACTTTTCATGTAACCACCTATTTTAAAAGAATATATTAATTATGTGTTTTAAACGAAATTACATGCACAAATAAAAAAGACCAACACAAATTGCGCTGATCTTTGTATCTTTTTATCTATTACATTCCTTGAGTTGCTTTTCTATATTCGATTGTAGCAAATTGCTCACGAGTTAATGGTCTATTCGGATTAGAGCCATTAACTAAGCCTTGATCTATAGCCCATTCCCATGCCACTCTATGATCAGGTGCAACTGCACGTTCTCTAACTCCAGCCATTGCTTCTAAAACCTGTATTCTATTAGCCTGAGCTTCGATTAATCGTTTTAATTCCTCGTACTGTGCCATAGTTAACTCCTCCTCTGGACTTGTTACTCTAGATAACCCAGCAAACCTCGCAAAGCTTTGAGCGACAGCCCTTCCTGCATTGGCAAGAACTGTATCATTACGAAGCTTAGTTATATCAACCAAACTATCCATAAAGCCACCCTCGATTAAGATTGCTGGCATTGCTGTTTCGCGAACTATGTGAAGATTCCCTCGTTTAATGCCTCGATCACTAAGACCATAAGCTTTAACCACAGCCGGATGAATCGCTTCGGCTAATTCAACACTGCGAGGCTGCGGAGTTGTATAAACGAAGGTTTCAATGCCTGTATGATTTCCCCATCGCCCTCCAAGAGCATTATGGTGAAAGGAAATATAATAATTGGCTGCCCAATTATTTGCCCCATTTGTTCTCTCATTTAAAGGGACGTCTCTTTGACCAGTAGGGTCGTCGAATCTTCTTGTCATAACTCCTTTATACAGGGCTAATTCATTAGCAAAGGCACGAGCTACTTTGTCATTAAAAGACCATTCTCTTTCCCCATCTGGCGTACGTTTACCAGGCGTATTATAACCATGTCCCGCATCATATCCAACTTTTATCATTCTCCATCACCCTTGGAAATAGTATATGCTGAAAATTTCATACTGTTAGAATGAGAAAATCACCATTCTATTTATATAAATATGAAAAACTTGAGCTAAAAGAGACCCTTAAGGAACAATAAGCCATAATCTTTTGTCTTTGACTTATTAATATACCCACGCTTAATACAGCTAAATAGCTTCCTGCATACCACATGTATCCACTCTTAATGATTTATAATATGAAGCACTCCACACTTTGTTAAAAAATTCGCTTTAATTTCGTACTTTAATGTATTATTCCCTAACACACTCTCTTTTTTTTTCATTTTTTTGTTAAGATAGAATTATTAATTAATGAGGAGAATGTTGGATGAGTGGATTAAATCACAAGTGCATCGCGTTATTAGGGACAAGAAAAATAGATGAACAAATAAATATTATTAGACAGCTTGGTGGAAGTGCTGTCCATCGCCCTGCACAGGGAACTGTATTTTTTGATTCAAGTTTTATTGGCTCTGAAGTAAAAGAAATTATAAACGGTCACTTTGAATGGGCCATTTTCACAACAGGTATCGGCTTTGAAAAATTATTTGAAGTCGCTGCTGAAATGGGGTTAGAAGCAGCTTTGCAAGCAGCTCTTGAAAAGATGAATATTGCTATACGAGGTTATAAATCAGCAAACGCTTTGAAAAAGAGAGGATTGGTTCCTATTGTGAGAGATGATGATGGTAGTATTTCAGGCTTACTCCGTGAAATGCACGACCATGATTTAAAAGATAAAACTGTTGCTGTACAACTTTATGGCGATCCTGCAGTAGAGCTCATCAATTGGTTAAAAGGTCAGCAGGCTGATTTTAAAGAAATAATCCCTTATGAGCATATTCCACCTCAAAAAGAGGTTTTGGATCAAATAATGAATGAAATACTTACAAGCAAAGTAGATGCAGTAGGATTTACAAGTATTCAACAGGTTCGTTTCTTATTTAATTATGCAGTAGAAAACAACCAGGATGGCGAGCTTCTGCACGCTTTCGAGAATCATGTGCTAGCCCTACCTGTTGGAAAAGTTACTGGAAAGGCACTACAGGAGCGCGGTGTTACAAGAATGATTATCCCTGAGGACGAGAGAATTGGTAGTGCTCTGATGACATTAAATAAGTATTATAAAGAAACTGTTACAAAATAGAATGAGAATCTTAATTACAAGACTAATTCGTGTACTCCCTACGAATTAGTTTTTTATTTACTAAAAAGAGATACTGGGTTGAAAAATTTCTCTATTTACATATTTCTCCCTTCTACAATTAATTTAGCTTCATAGAATGTAAGTATATTTAGTTGAAGGGAGATAGATTATGTACGCAGTTCATTTTTATGAAAGAAACACACTATTTATAAGTAAATTATTAAATGAGGTTCCGACAGAGGGCTCTGAAATTAAATTAAAGGGTCGAAAAGGAATTGTTACACAAGTAAGTGAAGTCCAAGAAAACAAATACCATGTACAAATAGAATTAGAAGCTATTAAGAAGGTCCCTCTAGTTAGTGCTCTTGATAAAAAGAAAAGAAAATAATAGAGGCATTTCATAACCACTTTTGGCTACATCAAAAGTGGTTATTTTTAATTTCTGGAATTCTCTATTATCCAATCAGCAGCAGTAGCTAAATCTGGAAAAATAGCATCTGCAATTGGATCGATTTCGCCTAAAAATACTGTTTTTGTTCCAGCTTTTTTCCCTGCTTGGATGTCTGTATCGGTGTCCCCTACCATAAATGATTTTGATAAGTCGATTTCATACCTTTTCCCCAAATCTATAATCATTTTACTGCCAGGCTTTCTACATTCACAACCCGCTTTTGGTTTATGCGCACAATAGGCTACATCATGTACTATTGCACCTGATTTCTTTAATTCACTAATCATATGTTCATGAATTTTAATAAGTTGAGCTTCCTTCATAAAACCTAACCCGACGCCACCTTGATTAGTTACCACAAATACATAATCAAAAAATTCATTTAGCTTTTTTACAGCTTCGGGCACACCAGGCAAAAAATAAAAATCCCTTGGTTTGTTTACAAATTTTACTCGGCTTGTTAATACCTCATTGATTACACCATCGCGATCTAAAAAAACAGCCTTCTTCAATATTGATCACACCCTTTTATTTAATTCTCTTTGCTTAATCTGCTCGCCAATTAATTTTTGAATTTTTATAGTCAGCTTATTTTTAACCATGTAGTTTTTTGTTTTTACAGAAATTATATTTATTTTCTGAATAATTTGCTGTGGCAAGGTTTTTATTTCTACCATTTTTATCCACTTCACCATTGAAATTATGCTTGCTTTTATTTCACGACCATTTTCCATTACTTCTACAGTAAAAGTTTCAATAAGGATTACAAGCCAAACTGTTAGAAGCAATAAAGTAATAACGACATCTAATACTTGTTCAATTGGACCGACTTTTCCCATTGTTAGTAGGATTTTAAATACAAAGAAAACCACCCCAGATCCGATGCTGACTGAGCCATTATACAGTATGTAATTATATGAAATTTTGGTTCCTAAATAATACATAACCAGTGCAATAGATCCTATCATTAACAAACATACAAGCAATAAATGTGCATAACTCATTATAACACCTCTTTCTTCCAATTATAAATATTATTACCCAAAATATGGGTTACCATTCAAAAGTTGGAATTACTTTATAACTTATTTGGAAAAAGAATTTCAATTTAGTTACATTATTCTAGTTGTGGTGACACAAAATATGAAATGTGATAAGTGACTCATTTTGTCACTTTTTATATTGGGAATTGAAACAGATAGAGAAGATATCAAGGTGGTGAGATTTTAGATTCTTTTCACTTCCCTACCTATTTAAAATAAATAAAACACTTAGGAGTGAGTACATTGAAAAAACAAAACAATCTTTGGATTTATTTCCTTACTGCCGTTATTTCTATAGGCTTATTTGGTACAACGATTGCACCTGCATACGCTCATACACACGATTTCCATGATGAGTATGATCAATTAGATGATGAGACAAAAGCAAAGGTCGATGAAGTCTTAAGCTCATTAAAGGCAGATTTAAAAGGGATGGGCATTGAAATTCCTCAAAATAAGTTCCATGAACAAATGGAAAAGTTAGATGATGAAACAAAAGAAATAGTTAAAGCCATTTTTAAAGATAAAAAATCAGGTAAAATTACAAAAGAAGAAGCACATAAAAAGCTGACAGAGCTTGGAGTAGAGCCACCAGAGCATAAAAAATGCAAAGTATTTGAAAACCTAGACGAAGCAACTAAGAAAAAAGCAAAAGCAATCTTCAATGATAAAAAATTAGGTAAAATTACAAAAGAAGAAGCACATAAAAAACTAGCAGAGTTGGGTGTTGAAATACCTAAGCATCCAATGCATGAAAGCTTTGAGAAGCTTGACAATGCATCGAAAATAAAAGTAAAAGAACGTGTAGAGCAGGCGAAGTTAGACCTTCAAGAATTAGGAATAACCCTTCCTAAAAAATTCGAATTTTTTGCAGAGTAAGAACAAAAGCGGTATTCTCTTCTATGAGAGTACCGCTTAAAATTTTCCAATAAAAAAAGCGGGTAATGTTTAATTACCCACTCATAAATGACCTAAACCATGCTATCCTTATCCCCTTTGTCTTTCCCTTTACCATCATTTTCATATAACTCTAATGCTCGTTTGTTTTCAACTTTAGGAAAACGTGTAGCTTGATCTACGTCAGTAGTACGGTTTCTTTGCACTTCATTTAAATCAGCTTCCTCACCAAACTCAGTTTGATAATTCATATTAGTGTAGGCATTACTATGGTTATTATTTGTAAGCTCTACATCGTCTTCTTCATATGCCTTAAATAGTAATGGGATACTCAGTAATCCAGCTAATCCGACTAAACTATAAACAATTCTTGATAAAGCCGTGTCCTGGCCACCAAAAAGTGTTGCCACAAGGTCGAACTGGAATAGCCCAATTAACCCCCAATTGATTGCACCTACAATAACAAGAACTAATGCAAGTCGATATACTATTCCCATGTTCCCCTCCTATAAATATTTTTTTGTACACAACCTTCAATATTGTGTCCATTTATCTTTTACAATTCTTATTTATTTATACCTTGTTTATGTATATCTCCAAAAGGCTATTCATATTATAAAATATAATGAAACTCATTTGCCCAAATCTCTATCTTGCTTGCTTGTATTGAGTTTTGTAATTAGAAGGGACGAACAAAATGATTATTAAACAAAGATTATTGAAGAAAAATGACGTTGTTTGGTGTAAAGAGTCCGAAACAACAGCACAGGTACTTAAAAAGCTCAAAGAATCAGGTTACCGCTGTATTCCAATATTGGATAATAGCGGACAAAAATTTATCGGAAACGCTTATAAAGTATCAATTCTTGAGCATATGCTAGAGCATGAAAAGGAAGAAATTCCGATCATTGAGCTGGCACGTGATCAGGATGGAACAATCTCTGAAGAAAGCTCATTTTTTGAAAGCTTTTTTTCAATCAAAAGGCTTCCTTATCTTGCTGTTGTCGATGAGGAAGAAAATTTTACAGGTATTCTTACACATTCAAAGGTATTTGAATTACTTGAAGAGGCATGGGGCTACAAAACGGGAAGCTACGCATTAACCATTGCATTGCCCGATACAGAAGGAATATTGGCAAAAGTCCTAACCCTTGTAAAGAAAAAAACTTCTGTTCATAGTGTTTTTACACTTGATGATGATAATTGGTACTTAAGAAGAGTCATTCTAACTCTTGGTAAAGATGCTCACGAGGCAGCAATCAAGGAAATTGAAGATATCCTGCATAAGGTTGGTGCCCGTTTAATCGATGTCGAAACATTTAATAAAGACAAAAACAAAAAATAATTTTAAAAACGCGATTAGGAATTTTAGCCCAATCGCGTTTTTATTTAGTTTAGATTAAATTTATAAACATCTCGTCCATTTAACTCTTGGATTGGTCGGTTGTTTTGTAGGAATATGGAGCTGAATCGGTTGATTTGCTTGTCTGACATCTCTATAGGCTGCTCTAAAATAAACCAATTTACACCTTCTGTACAAGGAGGAGCTGTTAAAGAACCAACATATTGGTAAACACTTTTCTGTTCTGGTAATAGTAGCTGTAAATCAACAGGATTTTTTAATATTTTCGCTGCTTCTTTACCGTCTGTTGGTATTTCGTCCCACATTTCTGCTAATATTTGATTTTCTTCCCCACTTTGAATGAATAATCCAATAACAGCTAATTTTCCTTCCTCTGACTCATGGTACAGATGAGCCTCCATATCAAAATATTGTCCATTTAACTGATGCTCACTTGGTGAATGGAAATGAATACCTGTAAGCTTGTATTCTTTATCATTTATTAATAACGAGTTTTCAAGGGTTGTCGAATTAGCTTCAATTGTATGACCATTATTTTCTACTGCAAAAATCGCCTGGTCATAGTTAAGTGAAATTTGTTCTGCTAATTTTACAGCCTCTTGTTGATCTGCAGTTTCTTTTATTTCAATATTAATAGGAGATTGAAGCTCACCTCTCCCACATGCTTCATAATTTGAATTCACATTCATCCATTGTTCAGGTCCTGTTTCACCTGTATACGACCAATAGACACCAGTTGCTGTTAATTGTTCTTTGTCCTCAACAGGCGCTTGTTCTGTCGTATCAATTGCAAAATATCCGACAATACCTATAACTAATGCAATAGATAATATGGCATAGATGTAATTTTTACGCATGATAAGTTTTCTCCTTCTAAGATGCTCTTTTCTATCAAGTTATCCCATTCAGACTGATTTCTATTCACTTTAAGCACAATTAAATATCGTTTTTTCACATAATAAAATGCTCAAAAAATACTTGAGCATTTAAGAAGTTTAATTTCCCTTTATTGTAAGAAAAACAAACCACCATTAATGATTTCTACTTTTATGCGGGGGTTAAATCTTTCTTCTAGTCCCTTTTTTTCGATTTCATAGCTTTCTGGTTTTTCTTCTACTCCCTCATAGAAATAGTCGAGGACCTCCAGCTCTTTATCCCATCGTTTTTTTGCTTCTTCCGCCCATGAATGGTCATCATTTTGAATAATATTTTGAATCATGGAATCCAGACGTTCAAGGGCTCTTTTGGGTTTTATAATATATTGCAGACAAAAACTTTTTTCTGGAATAGTTGGCTTAAGCGCAAGCTTAGTAACAAATTCATGGAAATTATCTTCTATTTCACCATTGATTAAGTTAATTCCTAAAGAGTAAAGCACTTCCTTAGTTTGGTCGCAATAATAGGATACCTTGTAATTAACACAGAAGTATGGAGTTAGCATTTTACTTCCTTCATTTCCATGCTGATACATACGTACAAAGGAACCTAATTCTTTCGTGGATTTAAATATTTGATGTAGTCTACCAGATCCAAAGTGGATAATTTCTCCTAAAAACTGATTTTGGATTTTTGTACGATCTGTTATTAAATTCAACCGAGCTGGATTTGCTGGACTATTCGTTGCTTCGATATACTGCCAATAAAATGGACGATTCATAATTCTTTTGTCCATATCAATTGTTAATTGTACTGAAAGCATATGTCCCTCGTCTGATACAATCTCACAATCGGTTTCTTTAAAAAACGTTTTTAAATAGTCATGAACTTGTTCTGCATACATCCTTATGCTTCCTCCTTTTGTTCATTACACTATCAACTTTATTTCATTTCGAATTTACAAAAATTAAGCTTTCCTAGTTAAAATATCATCCAATTCTCCTACAACTTTCTCAAAGACGTCAATTTTACTTTCTAGTAAATCCAATATCTTTTGCTCAATGGTATTTTCAATGGCTAAATTATATACATGCACATCTTCTTCTTGTCCTAAACGATGCACACGTCCAATTCGTTGTTCAAGCTTCATAGGATTCCATGGTAAGTCATAATTGATAACATGATGACAAAATTGAAGGTTGATCCCTTCACCACCAGATTCAGTTGCAATTAGGACTTGGTCTCGTTGACGGAATAATTGCTTTACCCAATCTCTTTTACTTTTACTAAACTTCCCGTTAAATAATACACTCGTAATGCCTTTAGTATAGAGATACCATTGGAGGTATGCCTGTGTAGCGCGGTACTCGGTAAAAATAATCACCTTATCATTTGCCTTTTCTATAATTTCAATGACTTTTTCAGCCTTCGAATTGATTTCTAGCTTTATGAGCTTTGCTAGTATTTCTTCTATATAATCATGTTCTTCTTTTGTGATACTTTTTTGCAGCATTTTATTTAACGTTAAGAATGTTGCTTCCTTACTGCTACACATCTCCTTAAGTAGAGTTACCATAGTAAAGGAGCTAGAAAAGACGGATGACACGTTTTTCAATTCACTAATCATGTCATACACCTCTCTCTCTTCAGGAGTGTATTGAATCGGAATAGTTTCAACCTTACGCGTTGTCCATTCAATGCCGGTATCCTGTCTTCGATTCCTTACCATCACTTGATTTACGAGTTCCTTTAAATACCTTTCCCCATCAATGGAGTTTTTAGTAGCTGCAAATGAAGCCTGGAATGTCTCGTAATTACCTAGGTGGCCCGGCTTTAATAATGACACAAGATAAAAAATTTCAAATATATCGTTTTGTATCGGTGTAGCCGTTAATAATAAGCAAAACTTCTTTTTTAAGCTTTGTACGAACTCATAAATTTGTGTTTTATGGTTTTTCAGTTTATGAGCCTCGTCAATAATAATCATGTCATAGTCTTGTTCATAGATTTTCTCTCGATGCGGGCTCTTTTTGGCCGTATCCATACTCATTACAACTACATCGTAGCTCTCAATAGGCGTGTTCTTTCTATAAGCTATGGCTGGTATAAAAAATCGTATATTTAACTCTGTTACCCATTGATTTTGTAAGGATGCCGGCACTAATATGAGGACTTTTTTTACGATTCCGCGAATCATATACTCCTTCATAATTAGCCCTGCTTCTATCGTTTTACCTAACCCTACTTCATCAGCCAAAATTGCTTTTCCATTCATTTTTTCAATTACGGTTTGCGCAGCCTCTACCTGATGTGGGAGCAATTGTATATTTGTTAAAAATTTTGGTGCCTGTAGGCCTGAAAATTCAGGTATTAAGTTCATCTTTTCTATCTCATAGCTCATGTTATAAAGTGTCCAGCTATCCCATGGACCATCTTGCTCAAAGCGTTCAATAAAGTCCTCTCGCCAATTTGAAGACCTTTCAATAATCATAACAACACCTCTCTTGTTGTACCCTTTAGTTTGTCCAAAACTAACAAACATATGAATTTAAAATTATTATTTTTTATTAAAATGAGATTTAAACTTTTAAAATTCTTTTTACGAATTGAGGAAATATTTGTTTTAACGGAGAAATTGGAGAAACTATTGGTAAGGTAATGCTCCTAAAATGAAAAAGAGCGGACAGTTTTTAAAGCTGTCCGCTTGATTGTAATGCTTGTTGCTCTGCTTCCTTTTTTACACGTTCAACAAATTGAACGACTACCTTGTCAGAAGCAAATTTCACTAGTGGCTTTAAAAACCATTTTAAAGGGGTATTTGTCGTTGTATATCTAAAATTTGTTTTGTTGGTTTCAATACTCTTTAACTCATATTCTGCTGTAATTTTGAACAACTTGGCTAAAGTAAAGCCAACCTTTAGTTTTTTAAAAAAATCGTCATTAATATAATCTAATGTTTGTACTTCATATTCTTGTTCGCGATTACCTTCACGGTACCTCTGAAGGTAAATACTTCCTATTTTTTCATCTGTCAATTTAACAGGCTCATGCGCTACAACAGCAGGCATTATTTTTTGCATATCTTCTAAGCTTCCATTTAACAAATTCCATACCTGTTCAATAGGAACTTCAATCACAATATCCTTCGTCCAAGATTTCATATATATCCTCCGCTATTTCAAATGTCAAAAGAATTATATCTTTTTAGTCATTAGAACATGTGGGATACCATCCTCCATAAAGACGTCCGATGAAGTTTCATAACCTAGATTTTTATAAAAAGCTTCTGCATGTGTTTGTCCATGTAATTTCACTCTATTTAATCCTTTTTCTTTTGCAATTTCCTCTAATTCACGAACAATTACTTTTCCAAGCCCCAGCTTACGAAATGGCTCTAAAACACAGATTCTTTCGAGCTTTCCAGTTCCGTCTACCTCTCTAAGCCTCGCTGTTCCTACACACTTGTCTGTATCCATTATAAGAATATGCTTACAATTACTATCTAGCTGATCAAATTGATCAAATTCATCCTCTAAAGGAACTTCTTGCTCTATAACAAATACCTCTTTACGAATTTCGAATGCTTGGTCTAATTGTTCTTGTGTAATTACTCGAATTGTTTGCACTATAGTTCAACCTTCTCTCATTAAAATCTCCATAAGTATATTAAAAAAGAAAAATATTGTAAATTAATTTCCTATCAATTAAAATATTTTAGTACAGTCTTTGTATACTATTTTATACATTTTCTATAATCTCTTTAAATTTATTTAATAAATATAAACTAATTTCTTCTAACAATAGGAAAAAGTAAATGAAAAGCTTAATTTTGCGTACAAAATAGGTATATCAATATAATTAACAGCTTTAAAAATTTTAAATTTTCAAACTATTTAACTCGCGCTTATTTTTCAAATTTCAACCCATTCTTTTCTAAAAAAATCGTCATTTTTCGAGTTTTTGTCGACTTTAAAAAGAGTCTTTTTGACAAAATAAATTGACTTTCTACTTCCATAAAAAACAAGTCTTGAATATTTAATTCATCACTATCTATCAGGTGGTTACTAGATTTACGCAGAATTAAAAGCTTAAACACATCAGAGTTGAAGAAAACGATTATAGAATATTAATGCTAAATGTGACAAAAATGTGAATTTTCATTTATCAACCACGAACCGACATAATTTTCAAAAGAAGTAATATACAATTACTAAAGTTAACAAATTATATTAAGCAATTAATATAATACTAAACCATGGGGGATTACTTGAATGAGAAGTAAATTTTACAGACAAATTTTAAAGCTACTAATTGAGATGAAAAGAAAAGATATGTATAAGAAAGCTAATAATTTAGGTTTCACACATCCAGAAACTGTAACCTGTAGTCAGGAACTCGATGCATTGCTTAATATATACAGTCATAAAGTAGCTTAAGGGTTAAGGAGGAATTTTTATTAATAATACAATACAATATCTATCCGATTATGAGCCCAGTTAGACAAGAGTTAATCTGTCTAACTGGGTTTAAATTCTTTCTAAAAGGAGTTTTTTTATGAATGATGATAATCTCAAAACCGTTAACTACCCTTTAATTACATTTATATTAACTTTTGCTGGACTTACTATCTTAATGTCCATGTATATTACAATCCCTCTTACAGCAACCTGGATATCTGAGTTTTCTATCAATGAAACGAAAGCTATTTGGTTAAGCAGTGCCTTTTCCCTTTGCTATGCCTTTTCAAGCTTAATCTATGGACCGCTTTCAGATCGATTTGGTAGAAAGGTGTTTTTAGTATATGGAATTACCTTTCTTACAATCATCACCATTTTATGCGGATTTGTCGAAAATTATGAGCTACTTCTCATACTTCGTATCCTACAAGCTATGGGTGCTTCTGCTTTTGTTCCCATTTCGTTAGTCTATATAGCAGACGTTTTACCTGCTGAAAAAAGACTTAAAGCTTTAGGTTTTGTTTCTTCTTCTTTTTTGATTGCTAGTGTAGTCGCCCAGGTTTTCTCCACACTTGTCCAAGAGACTTTTGGCTGGCACTACATATTTTTACTACTGGGGCTATTTTATATTGTTACCTCCATCCTTACTATCGTCTACTTACCCAAAGACACGAGAGTTAAACATGAAAATAGCATCTTAACAAACTTTATAAATATTAAAAACTTATTTATAAATCGTTCTCTTTGTATTTCGTTCCTTATATCTTTTATGCTGCTATTCTCTTTAATAGGTATGTATACAATTTTGGGGACATACCTAGCAGCTAAACCCTTATACTTCACTGACGAACAGATACTTATTGTACGAGCAACGGGTCTAATTGCTGTTACAACAAGTCTTTTCGCTAATAACATAACGAGAAAATTTGGTGTAGTACAGTCTGTTAAGTGCAGCTTGTTAGTGGCTTCGCTTTCATTATTCTTAATGGCGATTAGCCCTAATCCGATTTTGTCTATACTATTCAGCTTATTTTTCATTGCTTGTATAGCATTACTAGTACCAGTAAATATTTCACTGATAAATAAAAATAGTGCCGCACAAAGAGGAACAGCCATTCTTTTTAATGCTTTTATACTTTTTATTGGTGCAAGCTTCGGTCCAATGCTTGCCTCACAATTAATGCTGCATACTAATTCATTGGTTAGTTTCGTAATTTTTGGGTTTGTTCTTCTGCTTGGTTATGTCGGAGCATTCTTCTTTGACTAAAAACTATTAAATTAAAAATGTCCCACTAGTTGTTAAGCTGCATACTAGTAGGACATTTTTAATTTAGTTTAATGATTTACTCAAGCCGGGTAGCTTTAGCTTTAATAGCTCTTCCTCTAAATTTTGGCATTGTTTATCAATTGCATTAAATACATCATTTATAATTGTATTGAAAATAATCGGTGATATTGTTTCATTAAAAAACTTAAGCATTTTTTCGACTTCATATTCAGATAACTCTTCTTGCCTTTCATTCAAAAAAAACTGCTGTATTTCTTTTAGTATGAATTGATACTGCTCTTTTGATAGATCCTTTAACATACCCAGTCCCCTATTCTATGTATCACATATATACTTTTCATAATAATCTGACATAATTATAGATTAAAAGTTACACATATTTTATAAAATTTTACATTAAATATCTACAAATTTAAGAAATTTAATATTTCTTCCTTCCTTTATTAGTTCATAATGGGTCATCGTGCTATGCAACAATGACCACATTTTCATAAAGAAGCTATTTTCCAATCGGATTATCTGCTCCAGTTTTACCTGAGTAGTTTTCCAATGCTTCTACAAACACAAACTCTCTTTCTGGGAAACGAAAACATGTAAGCTTGCCTCCAAATACAACACCTTGATCAATATTAAGAGTATTGTTAATTAAAAGTGGCTCAGGTTTTGGATCATGTCCCCATAAAATTAGTAGGTCTCCTTTATGCTCTTTAAACCAGTCTCTTCTTATTGGCTTTCCCTTTTCATCCATCCCTGCTACATCTCCATAGCGGCAAAAGTCTTTTATTCTTGAATTTTCATTACCTATATATTCATCTTTAATACCTGCATGTGCACAAACAACTAGATCTTCACCTTCATTAGAGACGATATAGTGAGAGGGTGCATCCATAAGTAATGTTTTCAGCCTTGCCTTTAAATTTAAAGTTTCTTTTTTACCGTGCTTTAACTCATAATTCTTAAATTCCTTTTGAACATTTTCATCACCATGCTTCAATTGAACCTTTCTTCCCTCTAACCAGCGGGCAATCTTCCATCCATGATTACTATCAATCATATAAGCTTGGCCTGCTTCCACATGTCTTAAGAAGAACAGCATACATTCAATTGACTGTGGTCCTCTACTCATAACATCGCCCAAAGATAGTATTTTCCGTCCTTCTGGATGTATATATAGACCTTCTCTATTTTTTTGATAGCCTAATTTATCAAGTAATGTCATAAACTCTTCAAAACAAGCATGAATATCACCTATAATGTCCAACCCGAAGCCTAATTCAATTCGCATAGTAGTTCTCTCCCTTAAATCAATTACTAATTAGTATGACTATATTAGTGAGGAATTCTACATTAAAATTTAGCAGCGACTCATTTGATAAATATGGTAAACTATCTAAATAAAGGGAGGTAGTTTCCATGAAAATACGTACGATTGAATTAAAGGATACAAAAAATTATCTTAATTTAAATAAGAAAATTGATGAGTCTGGTTTTATGCTTTATGAACCAGGTGAAAAACAGATTACTCTAGAACAGCAAGAGAAATTCATAGAAAAAATCCTGGCAGATAACCGTTCGATTATGTTAGTAGCAGAAGTTGAAGAAGAACTTGCCGGGTTTATCGCTGCTATTGGGAATAACCTTAAGCGAACACAGCATCGGGCGTATATCGTTATTGGCTTACTAGAAGAATTCCGAGGAAAAGGCATTGGAAAGTCATTATTTGAGCAATTATTTATTTGGGCTAAACAAAACGGAATCACTCGTCTTGAACTAACAGTGATCAAGGAAAACGATAGAGCTTTTAATTTATATAGAAAAATGGGCTTTGTATTAGAAGGTGAAAAGGTACACTCACTAATGATTGATGGAGCACCAACAAATGAATATTATTTATATAAAATATTATAATATTCCCTGATGATTTGATTTAATAGATATACAAAGAAGTTTTGTAACCAATCTTGCAAAACTTCTTCAATCTATAAGCATTAGCTTAATCATTAAATTGTCTTTTGAATATCTTGCCACATCTCATGTGCCACATCTTCATTAAAAGTACTGATTAAGCGATAATTTTCTTCATCTAAAATTCGAAAATGCTTACTTATTACATTTCTTTGAAGCTTAAAGCCTTTATATTCAGTTATGTTCTTCCACATGATATGTCCGCCCATCGTTTTTTCCTGCGGTCTGATATTCACATCTTGAACAGTAATTTCAATTACCTCTAAAGGATCCCCACCGAAAATTTTATGTAGTATGTCACTTTCACGGAATATAGCGCAAATTGCAATGCATGTTGTCCAATCTGCTAGCCCTCTTCCTTTTTCAATTTGGATGATTGTTTTTTTGGAGACCCCTACTATTTCTGCCATCTTATCCTGTGTATAGTGACTTTCTCTTCTCAAATTCTTGAAATTTTCTGAAATAATTCGGATTATAAAATCCCTATCCATTTTATCACCTCAAAACGTTTTAGCTAACTTTTCATATGTCCAAAATTTTTATGTAAATTGCTCTCATAATATAGACTATAAAAACGACAAGAAAGTTACAGATTTTCCGAATTTTTTATTGGAGTTTGTAAAAATATTACTTTTTTACTAATCAGCACATTATAATACTCAGTTCAATTAGCTGAACTGAGTACGCATTTTTTTAGGATGAGGCTAGTTTTGCTAATCTATTCGTCATATACCCCTTCCATTCTCCTGCAAGCTCTTCCACGGATAGAAGAGTTTTCATAGCTTCAGCATCCTTTGCTCTTCTGAAATAAACTTCGTTGCCAAAAAGAACTGAAATAGCTTTTGGATGTTTTTCTATTAAGGTAATTTTTGAATCCGCACACACATTTCCTTCTTCTAATACACGACAAAGGTACCCTGTAAAACCAGTCTCCACCATCCTTTTCATTATTAATGGAAGCCCGACTCTTTTATTGATCGTGCTGCAGGGAACACGACCTTGTGTAATTTGAATTACTGCATCTCCAAGCTTGTATATATCTCCAATACATACATCTGCCTCAAGCATATTTGTCACTGTAATATTCTCTCCAAAGGTTGATTTTGGCAATGTAATACCAAATTCCTTTTCCCATAGTGCGTAATGTTCAAATGGATAGACACAAACAGCACGGTCAGGTCCCCCATGGTTCTTTAAATCCGCAACACCATCCCCAACAAAACCATTCTTTGTTAGAAATGCTTCAATAACTGCTTCCTTACAAATGGCCGTTTCTACTTGTTTTTCATTTTCATAAGTCATGATTTTCGGTAACCCAATTGAAAAGTTTTTCAGTAGGTATTTATCGTGATTACTCAATTTAATAGTTCTCGCTTTCATTTTTACTTGTTAGTTCATTATAGAACATCAAGTACCAGATTGGTAGTTAATGGAATTGAAATAGTTACAATTGGATATGAATTTTTATGTCAGCCTCTCGATAATGGTTGCGTTTGCCATCCCCATCCCCTCACAAATTGCTAATAAACCATAACGTTGGTTTGTACGCTCTAGTCGATTCATAAGAGTAACCAAAAGTTTCGTTCCAGTTGCGCCTAATGGATGACCAAGTGCGATTGCCCCTCCGTCTGGATTTAGTTTTTCAGGATTAGCTTCTAACTCCTCTAACCAAGCTAGAGGTACTTGAGCAAACGCTTCATTAATCTCATATGTGTCCATATCATTAATAGATAAATTCGCTTTTTCCAAAACTCTTCTCGAGGCTTCAACTGGACCTGTTAACATTAAAGTCGGATCAGAACCAACAACACTACGAGCAATTATACGTGCCTTTGGTTTAATTCCTAATTGGTCCGCCTTTTCACGTGACATTAAAAGAACAGCTGATGCTCCATCACTAATTTGGCTAGCATTACCTGCAGTAATGACACCATCTTCATAAAATACTGTTTTTAGCTGACTAAGTACTTCAACAGTGGAACCTTCACGAGGTCCTTCATCTACTGAAAAATGCTTTGTTGTTCCGTCCTCCTGTTGTATTTGTACAGGAACTATTTCCTTCTCAAATCTTCCCTCTTTAATGGCAGCTAGTGCTTTTAAATGACTATTTGCAGAATATTCGTCAAGCTGTTCTCGCTTAAATCCATAATCTTTGACCATCAACTCTGATGAGATTCCTTGATTTACAATCAAATACTTGTCAGTTAGCTTTGAGCTTGGTTCTACACCTAAGCTATTTGAAAACATAGGTACACGTGTCATACTTTCAACTCCACCAGCTATTACAATTTCCATATCCCCTGACGCTATGGCCTGTGCTGCGAAGTGTACTGCTTGCTGACTGGAACCACATTGTCGATCAATCGTTACACCAGGTACATGTATTGGGAAGCCTGCTATTAACAAAGAAGCTCTTGCAATATTTAAACCTTGCTCCCCAATTTGAGTCACACAGCCTAAAATTACATCTTCGACATCCCCTTTATTTACACCCGCACGTTTTACGACTTCATCTAGAACCACTGCAGCCAGCTCATCTGCACGAATGCCCGAGAGCGCTCCCTTTCGTCTACCCACAGCTGTTCTGACACCCTCTACAATTACGACCTCTCTCATTTCCCTAAAAATCCCCCTTTGGTTCTTGCCTTATATTGTATATTGGTGACACCCCTCCAATTTTCAATCAACGTGGAGCCATTCGAATCCCGCCATCTAATCGAATCACTTCCCCATTAATATAATTATTTTCTAATAAAAATTGAACTAACTCAGCATATTCCTCCGCTTTTCCAAGCCGTTTGGGGAACTCTACCATACTGCCTAATTTTTCTACTATTTTTTCAGATAGACCCGCCGCCATTGGTGTATGGAAAAGCCCAGGAGCAATAGTATTGATGCGAATGCCAAATTCAGATAAATCTCTAGCTATTGGCAAAGTCATTCCTGCTACTCCAGCTTTACTTGCACCATATGCTGCTTGACCCATTTGCCCATCAAAAGCAGCAACGGAAGCTGTATTCACTATACTTCCTCTTTCTCCATCTTCTGTAATTGACTCATTCTTTGCCATTTGTTCAGCAGCTAATCGAATTACATTAAAGGTACCGATTAAGTTAATATCTATTACTTTTTTAAAATGCTCTAATGAGTGAATCCCTTTTTTACCAATTGTTTTAGCAGGAGGAGCAATCCCCGCGCAATTCACACAAATATGAAGACCTCCAAATTGCTGCACTGTTTGCTCGATTCCAGCCTTTACCGATGCCTCATCAGCTACATTTACAGAGGCGAAAGCAACATTATCTCCTAGCTCTTCCACAATTTCTTTCGCTCTTACCTCATTAATATCAAAAATAGTAACCTTAACACCCTTTTGATGAAGATTGCGCACTGTAGCAAGACCTAATCCAGATGCACCACCAGTAACGATAGCTATTTTGCTTTGTAAATCCATTCCTACTCCCCCTAGAAATATTTTTTCTATTTATGCCTAATTTTACAAACTAATAATTCATGTTAAAAAGCTAATACTATTATATGGATTTCTATTAGACATTATTACTTGCAATCTATTACTGTCTCGTATGTGAAGGTTAATATGTATAAAAGTAAAGGGAAATTATAAACCCCAAAGCAGCTACCTGCCTTGGGGCGATTTGTTACATATTCTTTTTTTGTTTATTTTGATTATCTCGTTTTGTTGCACTATCTGCACGTTTAAATTCATCATGGTATAGAACTTCTTGTGTTGCAGTTAGTTGATTGTCTTGTACTGTTAACTGCTCATGTGGCTGCTTATGCTCCTTCATGGTATAACACTCCTCTCCTAATTTAATCTTTGTTAGTTTGACCGTTGTCAGAATTCATATTCTGTAATTGTTTAAAAAGAAGTTAAAAACGTATTCAGCAACAATAAAAAACGCAACCAGCAAAAGAGCTGACCGCGTTTTAGCAAATATCTATAATCTAATTGTCCACCCAAAGGTATCGTCAATGGAACCGTATTGAAGACCTGTTAATGTGTCATAAAGCATTTGTGAAATTTCACCGATTTCACCTTTGTTAATACTCATTTTGTCATCTAAATATTTTAACTCTCCAACTGGAGAAATTACTGCAGCTGTCCCAGTACCGAACACTTCTTCAAGTGTTCCATTTTGATGAGCTTCTACCACTTCATCGATCGAAATTTGTCTTTCTTCAACTGGAATACCCTTGAATTTCAACACCTGAATCATGGAATCACGAGTTATGCCAGGCAAAATACTGCCATTTAAAGCCGGTGTGATCACAATACCATTAATTTTAAAGAAGATATTCATACTTCCAACTTCTTCAATATATTTATTTTCCTTACCGTCTAACCATAAAGTTTGAGCATAACCTTCACGACTCGCAATTTCTTGTCCCTTTAAGGCGCTGGCATAGTTTCCGCCAGTTTTCGCCTCTCCAGTTCCTCCCTTTACGGCACGGACAAATTGTTCTTCAACCAAAATTTTCACCGGATTAATACCTTCCTTATAGTATGAACCAGATGGAGACATTATAATTATAAAATGATATTTTTTAGAAGGATGTACACCTAAGTTTGGTTCTGTAGCAATAATGAAAGGTCGAATATACAGTGAAGTCCCTGGATTATTTGGAATCCAATCACGATCTACTGTAACTAATTGCTTTAAGCCCTCTAATGCTAGCTCTTCATCAATTGCTGGTATACAAAGACGTTCATTAGATCTATTTAAACGTTTAAAGTTTTGGTCTGCACGGAATAATAAAGCGTCATTATCCACAGTAACATAAGCCTTTAAGCCCTCGAAAACAGATTGACCATAATGGAAAATCATTGCAGAAGGATCTAGAGAAATCGGTTGATAGGGTACGATACGAGGATCATGCCACCCCACTCCATCAGTGTAGTCAAGGATAAACATATGGTCAGAGAAAAAATGACCGAAACCTAACTCTTCCGGAGCTGGTTTTTCTTTTGGATTTGTTGTTAGTTCTGTTTTGATGTCAAACATTGTTTATAGCCCCCATTAAACTTAAAAATTAAAAAATTTTTCTAATAAACTTTCTATAGATTAATATTACACTTTTTTCATTAACATACTAGTCTTAAATATCGATAAATTCTGACAAATTATTAAGGAATTTTGTTCGTATGCTGCTAAATCGCTCTGTCCGCTTCATAAAAGGGAATTGAGGCTTTTATATTTTCAGGGGAAAGTAAAATATTTTTTCATAAAAAAAGTGGGGGATTTCTATTATGCATAGAATTCCCCACTGCACTATTAAACTTTATAAGAAGTTAAAGCCTATAGAGGTAAGAGCCTCAATGTCTCTTGTGCCTCTAAATTCTCAATCATCTCCAACCATTGCTTTGGTTTATTTGATAAAACTGAGTAGTAATTTTTCAAAAAATCAATAACTAATGAAGCTTGAATTTCACTTAAAGCTCCATCTGTTGGCATAAAGCAAAAATCTAATCCCGATACAGCTTCTCCATCATTTTTCCACGATGGGTGAACATATGAGAAATCGATTTTTTTGTAGCCTAGATGCGATAAAACCTCACGACGAACATAAGGATTCATTGGCATCACGCCACCAAAATCAAATTCCTCCTTCATCATATAAGGATTATAAATTTCGGCAAATCCACCCTTTAAAACTTCGCCATTTTCCTCAGCTAATCGGTTTAAATCCTTTTGTCGCTCCTGTGCTAAAAAACGCCCGATAGATTGACCAGGCTTACCAATAATCGTAAAATCAGTCATGGCAATTGACCAACCTGGGTAATAGCGGTATTCTGTAGCACCCACAACTTCTCCTTCGTGAACCGCAACAAAAACACGGATACTTGGATCCTCTAACGGTTCCTTCCATAGGTCAAATTCTAATACTTCTTCTGGAGGGAAGATCTCTCCTAAAAGCGTATGCAATTTTGCAAATAAAGGGTCATTTATGTTAGTAATCCGAATAAATTCCATAGTGAATGCCACTCCTTTAGTGTATAGATAGTAATAATACTTTATTCGACATCTTATTTTAAAAATCCTTTTTCATCACGTCAAAAAAGAAAGCCCATCCTAAGATGGACTTGCTACTGTCATGGTACTGTTTACGAATTCCTCAAACCTATCTTCTTCCTCAGAATACGGTGAGTGATTGCTTTCCTCGAATAAAGTAAAGTGTGCATTCGGTATTAAACTTGCAATCTCTTCACCGAATTTCATAGGGCATTGTGCATCAAACTTCCCCGCATATATGTAGCTTGGTATTGAAACGGATTTTAATTGCTCCCGTACGTCAAAATTCGAGTATTCAATCTTTCTAAAATAATCTAAACGCGGACCAACCGTTTTACCACTATTTGGAACCTTTAAGGATTCCTGTAGCTTTTCTTCACTAACATAAGACATTAATGCCCACTCATAGCCTAATTTCCGACGTTCCTCTATCGGTGTATTCGGGTTATTTAGGGCATCCATAATTTCTAGAATACGAGTAAAATTAGGATTTAGAGAGCAATAAATACTATCCGGGTCATTCGCATACTCGTAACTAGCTGCCGCCCCACCAGCTATTATTTTAGTTAAAGCTTGTGGAAAGCTAATTACATATTTTAAAGCAAGCATCCCTCCAGCAGAATGGCCTGCAAAACCCCACTCATCATAATTTAACGCTTCTCTAATTGCCTCTAAATCTAGTACAGCTTCTCCCATACTGAATTGATTCTCACTAGCTGCAGCGGCTGAATTACCTGCCCCGCGAAGATTGATTAAATAGACTTTGTAGTGCTTAGTGAAAGGATTCGCGAAGGTATTACCTAATTGGCTATATTCACTATATAAATGTGTAACAGCTAAAGGCTCCCCTTCACCTTTTTCAAAGTATTCAAATGATCCTCTTTTTGTTTCAATAATTTTTTGAGTCCACATTTTCATCACTACTCCAAGGGTTTATTTGGTAAGGAAGAATCTAACTCTCACTTTGTATTAAAAGTTTTTCAATATTGATCAATGCTTTCATACGCATTAGCAAATTTAAACCTATTATCCCGTCTAACTGAAAATCATAATCCATCTCACCAATTTCCATCTCAATTTGCTCTGCCTTCATTTGGCCGATATGAATGGAATCAAGTATTTTAGAATAGACAATTTCAGAGCCGCCAATTCCATACACTCGATAAATTGGATCCTCTGCTTCTGGAAAAATCCCAATCATTTCAGCTATCTCTGATGAAATTATAGAGCTCGATGAACCAGTATCAATCAACACACGAGTTAAATGTAAATTTCTCCCTTTGTATTGGATTTCCATATCCGTTAACAATAATCCTTCATTGATGGATAATTTTTTCATTCAGCCACCTACCTATATAATAAGTTAGAAAATCTATAATTCAATTTTCCAACTATATTTGCCCCAATATATGCTAGTCCATATCCATAAAGTACCTAATAGGTGGGTTAAAATGGCCAAAATAAGTTTATGAAAATGATGGGGATAAATTGCATTAAAGAACCAAATAAAGGTAACGAATTATTCAACCTAAATTAAAAGAGGTGTCCCATTTAGGAAACACCTCTTTTAAAGTGAACTTCACAATTCACTTTCCAATAGACTTTTTAATTTGTCTGCATATTCCTCATCCAATTTGCCGTAGCCCTCTTCTTCATTGTTACTGATTATAGTGATTGTATCGTCAAAGTTATACCAAATTCTATATAGATAAAGCTCGTCTGGCTTATCCTTTTCATCTGCATAAAACAAAGTGGCAATTAAATCCTCAGAACCAGCATCCTCTGGTTCTTCTTCTGGCTCCCATTTAACTTCTTCTAGTAGACTTTTAATAGAATCTAACGTAATAAGATCAAGAATCATATCCTCATCCTCTAAAGAATCATCACTTGCTACGCGTTGGACATCTATTCTTATCAAGAAATTTTCATCATTTGAGCATGCCACAAGCATCGTTCCCAGCAAACATAGGAACAAAAGATTAAAGAGCTTCTTCAAAATATTCCCCCTCTAGATAATATACACAGTCCCATCCGCGTCCAAATAATAATAAAAAAGCCTAAAGATAAAACCTCTTTAGTCTCAATAAGACAAAAGAGGTCGAATAAAGGTTTATACTGTTAAGTTTGAATTTTGTTTAATTTCGATATAGCGTAACTGAAGTCCATCTATCTCGTGTATAGAGAATGTATAACCAGCATGTTCAATGATGTAATCTTGCTTTAGCTCCATATCTTGCGAGTAATACCACCCACCGAGTGTATCGACATCTGAATTATCCATTTCAATGTTCAGGAATCGTGCTACTTCTTCTAATAGTATTTTTGAATAGACAATAAAATGACCATCATTTACCTTACGAATTTCAGGAATCTCATCATCGTCAAATTCATCTCGAATTTCACCAACTAATACCTCTAATATATCCTCTACTGTAACAAGTCCAGAGGTACCTCCATATTCATCTAACAAAATAGCGATATGTGTTCGTTCTTTTTGCATCCTGGTTAAAAGTACTTGAATCGGTGTAACCTCAGTTGTATAAATCACTGGATTAATGAAATTTTCGATATTAAAGTTTTCTACCGTAATGCGATTGGTCATTCCCTGTGTTAAAAAATCCTTAATATTAATGAACCCAATAATATTATCTCGATCCTCTTCATAAACAGGGTAACGAGTATAACGCTCTTCTTGAATAGTCGTTAAAACCTCATCATAAGTTGCCTTTTTATCGAAAGCAATAATATCAGTTCTTGGAACCATTATCTCACGAGCAATACGAGCATCAAATTCAAAAACATTATTTACATAGTTTAATTCGTTTTGATTGATTTCACCATTTTTAAAGCTCTCTGTCATTAACAAACGGAGTTCTTCTTCGGTATGTGAAAGCTCATGCTCAGAAGCTGGCTTCATGCCGAAAATTCCAACTAAAATACGAGCTGCACCATTTAAGAACCAAATGAAAGGATAAAGTATTTTATAGAAAATCATAATTGGCTTTGCAAATGAAAGAGTAATTGTTTCAGCTTTTTGAATAGCAGCTGTTTTGGGTGCTAATTCCCCAACAACTACGTGTAAGAATGTAGCGATTACAAAAGCAGCAGCAATAGTGAAATAATGAATATGCTCTGATGCAATCCCAAACATTCCAAACAATGGCTCTAAGATAAACTCAAAGGTTGATTCTCCTACCATACCAATACCTAATGCCGTTACAGTAATTCCTAATTGACAGGCAGATAAATACTCATCCAAGTGGGTAGTTACATGCTTGGCAGCTAAAGCACCTTTTCTCTCTTCAGCAACTAATTGGTCGATCCTTGAATGTCTTACTTTTACAATGGCAAACTCAGTTGCCACGAAAAATGCAGTTAAAGCTAATAAAATTGCAAATATTGTTAAATTCAGTGCGGTCAATCATCGTCTTACTTAAAAAAGTAAGACTTCACCTCCTAGGTTATAAGTAATAATAAGGATTGCATTAATGCAACACTTTCTGATGAAACTTTATCTTTAATGGATTCATTTTTTGATTGTTCCTGCTGTTGCATTTTTTGTACAAGTGTTGAAATTTCATTTTTCAATGAAGTCATTTGATTACAAATATCTTGTATATCAATTTCTTCTTTTTGCACATTTAAATTTTCAAAGGAAAGTTTTATATCACTTAAGCACATGCCTTGTGCTTTCATCTCTTCGATTATTTTAATACGTTCGATTGCTTCAGAAGTATAGAAACGATAATTTGAAGTAGAACGTTCAGCTTTGAGTAAGCCAAGATTTGTATAATAGTCAATTGTGCGTTTTGTGATTCCAGTGGTTTCAGCTAATTCGCCAATTTTCAGTTTCTCGATCCCAATTTACTTCCCTCCAAACCATCACGTGATGGTTTTATTATACAGATGTTCATTTTTAATTTCCAGGTTATTTTGTATTTGTCACATTGTATTTTGTGTTATAGAGTTTTTATTTCCATTTAACTGTTTCATATTATATTCAAAAAAGATACTTACAGACCACTCTAAATGCTAAACTTTTATTTTTATATAAATTAGTTCAAAGCTCTTATTTAATCATATTTTTAAAAGATTTTTTTAGGTAATTTTGTTGTTAGCAAACGTTTAATTATTTATAAATCGCAATAATAAAAATTTTGCTATTTTCAGGTGTAATATTTGCTCCCGTTGCATCCCGAACTTCTATTTTATTATTTCAATTTATAAGAGACATTGTTTTGACTTATCCAAAGAACATTAAAATTTTTTGTCCCAATCCAATTATACTAACCAGGAAAGGAACAAATTAGTAATTTTTAAATAAAATAAATTGTATTACCCAAATTGTTCAACAACTACTGAATATACTTAACCTTAGAATTTAATTTTAGGGAGTGTAAAATATGGGGGCTATTAGTGGGCAACAATATATTGATAGGATAAACCAATTGAACCCTGAAATTTGGGCTGATGGAAAACGAATTAGCGGGCTACTTTCAGAACATCCCCTATTTAAAGGGTTAATACTATCAAAAGCAGCACTTTATGATTTACAGCATAATCCAAAAATTAAAGATGAACTGACCTTTCCCTCTCCTATATCAGGAGATGCTGTTGGTCTTTCCTTCCTAGCACCGAAAACTAAAGAGGACTTACTAAAAAGAAGAAAAATGATTGAGCACTGGGCAACACATACTCACGGTATTATGGGGCGAAGTCCAGACTATTTAAATACGGTGTTAATGAGCTTTGCATCTTCTGCTGATTACTTAAAGGGAAAAGAGAAAAGCTTTCCTGAAAATCTTATTAGACTATATGAAACTGCAAGAGAAAAAGATTTAACTTTTACACATACCTTTATTACACCACAAGTAAATCGTTCTCAACTTCACCTTGAAAATGGCGAATCACCAATTGCAGCGAGGGTAATAGCGGAAAATGAGCAAGGAATTGTTATTAAAGGGGCTCGCCTTCTTGCCACTCAAGGAGGACTAACTGATGAAGTATTGGTTTTTAGTATTGGAAAATTCATTTTTAATGAAGAAGAAGCATTTGCCTTCTCCATACCCTCGAATACAAAAGGGTTAAAATTTATTTGTAGAGATTCATTTATTGGGGGAGAGTCAGATTTTGACCATCCTTTAAGTTCCAGTTACGAAGAAATGGACTCAATTGTTGTTTTTGATAATGTTTTAGTTCCTTGGGAAAGAGTATTTTTTTATAATAATGGAGATGTAGCAGAAGAATTTTTAGAGAAATGTTCCTTCCATGCATTTGCCAAACATCAAGTTTTAATTCGACAAATCGTGAAAACCGAATTTATATTAGGACTTACAGAATTACTAATAAAAACTATTAATGTTAGAGAATATCAACATATTCAAGAAAAAATGTCAGAAATCATTATCGGTCTTGAAACCTTAAGAGCCTTGTTAGAAAAATCAGAGAACCATGCTTCTTTAGATGAATGGGGCAACATGAGACCTGATGTGCTTCCTTTAAAGGTAGCTGGAAATCTATTTTCTAAAATTTATCCACGTTTTATTGAAATTATGCAATTAATCGGAGCTAGTGGGATGATTACCTTACCTACAGAACAATCTTTTCACTCTCCTATTCGTAAAGATTTAGATCAATATCTTCAATCCGCAACAAAACCTGCTTATGATAGGGTTAAAATTTTCCGATTAGCATGGGACTTATCTATGAGTGCTTTTGGAACTAGACAAACACAGTATGAAAGATATTTTTTTGGTGATCCAATCCGTTTATCTAGTGATCTTTATCTCAGTTATCCTGTCAATGAATACGTTAGTAAAGTTAATCATTTTCTTAAACTTTAGTATGATTTAAATTAATACAAACAAAAAACTACTTAAATTACTCATCTACTGTCAGTAGTTTTTATATTTGTGCATATATTTAACTTAAGAGTTAGATTATAAATAGAATTAAATATTATAAAAGCCTATTTAAAACGTTCAGCGTTCAAAATAGGCTTTTCCATTAATTTAATTGGGTTTTGATTTCATTTACTAATGCTTGTAATTCAGCCTCAGAGAAATCATATGTTTCTAAACAGAAGTGGCATTGTGTTTCAATATTGCCTTCTTCTTTAATCATTTCTTCTAATTCTTGAACACCTAATCCGATGATTGCACGACTATATCGTTCTTTTGAGCAATTACATTCGAATTGTACTGGCATATGGCTTAAAACTTGTACATTGCCTGCTTCACCTAAAACAGCTTCTAGAATTTCCTCTGGTGTCAATCCCTTTTCAATCATTTTTGAAACAGGCTCAATTGTAGCTAAATGCTTTTCTAATGCCGCAATTGTTTCCTCTTCACAGCCAGGCATTAACTGAATGATGAAGCCCCCTGCGGCTAGAATTGTGTTATCAGGATTTACTAGAACCCCTAAACCAACTGATGAAGGTAACTGTTCACTTGTAGCGAAGTAATAAGTAAAGTCTTCAGCGATTTCCCCTGATACAATCGGAACCTGACTTGAGAACATTTCCTTCATTCCTAAATCCTTCACAACAGATAAAAATCCTTCTGTGCCAACACCTGCACGCACGTCTAATTTACCTTGCTCATTTAGGTCAAAGTGAACTTGTCCATGTGTTACAAAACCGCGGACATTTCCTTTTGCATCTGCATCAAGGACCATTGCACCAATTGGACCGTTTCCTTCTACCTTTACAGTAATCTTGTCTTCCCCTTTAAGCATCGCACCCATCATCACACTTGCTGTCATTGAGCGACCAAGTGCTGCTGAAACAACTGGCCACGTACTGTGCCTTCTTTGTGCTTCTCCAACTGTTTCTGTCGTACGTGCTGCAAATGCACGAATTTGTCCATTATAACCTACTGCTCTTACTAAATAATCTTTCATCTATAGAAGCTCCTAACGTAAATAATTATTTTTTCTTTCAATACTAAAAGATAAACCCTTGATTGAATGCTTACTTTATATTTTCTTGGATACGTTTTAGCATAACCATTAAACTCTGTAATTCTACATCACTGAATTGTTGAAACATTTGATTAGCAAAGCTTAACTTATCCTTTTGACAACTCATGATTTGCTTGTAGCCTTCTTCTGTTAATTGTACAATCGTTTCCCGATTATCAGCTGGATTACGTCTTCTAGATACAAGGCCATCCGACTCCAATTGCTTTAAATGACGAGTAATTGCGGCATGATCGATATTAACAATTTTTTGTAAATTGGATTGAGAAATTTCACTATATTGAATAAGCTGATACAAAAGCTCAAAGCGCGATAAGCTAAGGTTTGTACTTCTCTCAAATTTAGGTCCTAGCTGATTACTAAGTGTTTTAAGTAAAAATAACAGCTCTTCCTGCTCTGAAATTTTAATGTTCAAGCCTCTCCCTCCAGTCAAAAACTACAAAGTTAGTTATTGATTATTTGAGCTATCAATCATTGAGCCCTCAATAATATAATCTCTTTTTATTTCAAAAGCAAATAAAACGAATAAGTCTTATTTATAGTTATGTTTTGTAAAAATGTAGAAAATTTAAATAATTCTAGTTTATAATGATAGTAATGTAACGAAAGGTGTGATGAAAATGACTATAAATGAAAATGTGATTGAAAAGTAAAAGTCTTGTACTCTCTTTTCAATCTAATCTACCAACCTATTATTTTTGAAAAGAGGCTAATTATGTATACAGATAACGAATTAACAATACGACCAGTTAAGACAAGTGATCTAAATAGGCTTTGGGAGCTTATTTATAAAGAAGAGCAGCCAGAATGGAAAAAATGGGACGCCCCCTACTATCCACATACGGCCATGACCTTAGAAGATTTTTTACCTACGGGAGCATCATTAGTTGATAGTAAAGATTTTTGGGTAATTGAGGTTCATAATGAAATACGAGGGATTGTTTCATATTATTGGGAGCACGAGCCATCAAAGTGGCTGGAGATGGGAATTGTTTTTCATGAGCCCACTTCCTGGGGCAAGGGTCTTGGTACACGAGCCATGAAGTTGTGGATTGATCATCTATTCTCTACAATGCCACTTATAAGAGTTGGCTATACAACCTGGTCTGGGAATGATCGTATGATTCGAGTTGGTGAAAAACTCGGCATGACCCTAGAGGCAAGAATTCGTAAGGTTCGATTATACAATGGCGAGTATTACGATTCCATTCGCATGGGACTATTACGTGAAGAATGGGAGAAAATAAAATAAAAATTCGAAGGAGAGTTGGTCTTTTTAGACTAGCTCTTTTTTTATGCTTAGGAGCTAGAAATACGGTGGGATGCGGTTTGAGATGAGGATAAATTTCATGCTGTGGCAAGAAAGACGGCTGGATGGATGGAGTTCATGATAGCGGGAGAACTTCAGAACGGTGCTAGAAATGTCGCTTGATGGAGTATATATGTCTGATGAACTGCATCACGAAGTTAGAAAGGCTTCGCCATGCCGTTCATATGGCGGATGAACTGCACCACGAAGTCAAAAGCCAGCTCCATGCTGTTCATTCCAATAACCCAAGTCCAGCTCACCCCATCTAGTTAACATAATAATATTATTAATCCTATATATTACCACCACTCCCCTCTCCAATCAAAATTGATTTCCTCACTCTTTTATTTACACAAAAATGACTCCTATTTAATCGTTTTATTTCATGAAATATAACCGAATTTAGTTTGGATAGGCTGGAAATTTTTATGAAAACGTCATCAATATGAACAATATGTGAAATGTTTCACTAGCTATTTTATTTTTACTATTTTAGGGGTACAATAGATTTAAGTTGATATATAACAACAACCAATCATCACCCATACAAAACGCATTGTTATATAACAATTAATAATATTAAATGGAGGAGATCCTGTTATGTGGGTTATCACTGTATTTGAAAGAAATACGTATCGTATGTTCGAGTTTGAAAACAAAATGGAAGCACGTCAAGCCCTCATAGGATTAAAAGGCTCCGCCATTTTATCGTTTACCAAATAACCTTAGTCCTTTGATAAAGAATTACTTTTAAAATTGCAGCGGTCTTTTATGATAAATAAATTCAAAACATTAGGAGGCGACCCGACATGTGGGTAGTAACAATTTTTGAGGAAAAAACTTATCGTATTTTTGAGTTCGACACAAAAGAAGAAGCCACTACTGCATTAAAAAAAATCGAAATACCAGCAATTCTTTCATACACAAATTTAACTTTAATAGCTTAATATTTCCGGAGACATCGATGAATTGATGTCTCTTTTTCAATTTTACAATAATCTGAATATTCCACGAAATATATTGACAATTTAAAAAGTTTGTTGCATATTAGAGTCAATATCTATCAGCTTATCGAAGAATAGTACGTAAAACCCTGTTGGTAAGAGAGCGATGTACATGGCTGCGAGACATCGTACAAAAAGGATTACGGAACCTACTTCGCTAGCCTCTAGCAAAACTAGACGCAGACTCAAGCGTTATCGAGCATAAGTGGGAATTGCTTTTGCATTCCAAACTAGGTGGTACCACGGAAAAGAAGCCTTTTTCGCCCTAATTTTTAGGGTGAAGAAGGCTTTTTATTTTTACTCAAAGCAGGGTTTTCCCTCTCTTTTAAATCAAGTTAAAGGTATCTAGGAGGAAATTAGGTGAAAAAAAAACGTATTGTCGTTAAAATCGGGAGCAGCTCTCTCACTAATGCCAAGGGAGAAATTGACCACATCAGGCTTCAAGATCATATTTCAGCACTTGTAGCATTAAAGCAAGATGGTCATGATGTTTTACTTGTTTCGTCAGGAGCAGTTGCAGCTGGCTTTCGTAAATTAGGTTACCCTTCCCGTCCTGTTACATTAAAAGGTAAACAGGCTGCTGCTGCAGTTGGTCAAAGTTTACTCATTCAATATTACTCAGAGCTCTTTAGTGAGCATCATATTAGCACAGCTCAGATTCTTTTAACACGTACTGATTTTTCTAAAAAGGATCGCTATAGAAATGCTTATGCAACCTTTACTGAATTACTGGAGCGAAACATACTTCCAATTATTAATGAGAATGACACAGTTTCAGTTTCAGAATTAACATTCGGTGACAACGACATGCTCTCAGCTTTGGTTAGTGGACTAATCCACGCTGATTATCTCATTATCTTAACGGATATTAACGGCCTCTATGACCAGAATCCAAAAAATCCTAACGCTAAACAAATAGACTATTTATCTACTATCTCAGACGATTTACTCAAAATCCCGACTGGTAGTGGCTCTAAGGTTGGTACTGGCGGAATGCAATCAAAATTATTAGCAGCTCGTACTGCCCTTCAATCAGGGGTCAAAGTTTTTATAGGCAATGGCAATGGACAAAATAAGTTAATTGACATTCTTGATGGACTCGGGGACGGTACGTATATTGGAAATGATTTGCACACTCCCCTACCGAATCCTAAACAATGGATTTCATTTACAGAGGTTTGCGGGAAGTTGTTTATAGATAAAGGCGCTGCAGAAGCCATTTTATTAAAAGGAAAAAGTCTCCTGCCTGCCGGGATATATAAGCTAGAAGGTGTATTTAGGCAGGGCGATGTAGTAGAGGTATATAGTGAAACAGAATTATTAGGACGTGGAGAGGTGCTTTATTCCAGTGATGAACTTGGTCGTGCACTAGGTAAACGGACTAATGAAATAACCTCTACATCAATCGAAGTCATCCATCGGGATAAATGGGTCAGAATCTAAAGGAGGTTTCATATATGACGGATATTGTAACTAAAAGTGAAGTGAAAACAAAAGGAAAACAAGCAAAACAAGCGAGCTATCTGCTGAACTTAAAAACTACCACTGAAAAAAATGATGCGTTAGCAAAAATAGCATATCAATTACTCCTCGACCAAAACAGTATTATAGAAGAAAATAAAAAGGATTTACTTGCTGGCAAAGAAAAAGGCCTCTCTGAATCTACCCTTGATCGACTCATGTTAAATGAAGCACGTATTCAAGCAATGGCTGATGCAATCCAACAGCTTATCAATTTAAAAGACCCGGTCGGTGAACTTCTTGAAACCATAACAAAAGAAAATGGGCTACTTATTGAGAAACGTCGGGTACCAATCGGTGTTATTGGCATGATTTATGAAGCTCGGCCAAATGTAACAATTGATGCGGCAACACTTAGTTTAAAAACTGGAAATGCTGTTATATTACGCGGAAGTTCTTCAGCTAAATTCTCAAACCAAGTACTTATTGAAACGGTTCACCGCGCATTAGAGCACACAGCCCTACCTAAAGAATCTGTTCAGTTAATCGAGGATACGAGCCATGAAACCGCAAAGGAATTATTTCATCTAAAAGAATACTTAGATGTGTTAATTCCTCGTGGTGGCAAAGCATTAATTGATCTAGTTGTAAATGAAGCCTCTGTTCCTGTATTAGAAACAGGCGCTGGAAATTGTCATGTATATGTTGATGGAAATGCAAACTATCAAATGGCCACAGAAATTATTTTAAATGCTAAAACTCAGCGACCTTCTGTATGTAATGCTGCAGAAAGCTTACTTATTGAAAGTAGTTGGTTTACAAAGCATGGAAAACTGTTATTGGAGAAATTACAAGCTACCAATATCCATCTCATCGGAGACGAACAGGTTTGTGAATTGCTCCCTTCTATCTCACTTGCCACAGAAGAAGATTATGCTACAGAGTTTTTAAGTTTAACGCTAAGCGTGAAGGTTGTTGAAAATGTCTATGAAGCAATTGAACATATAAACCGATTTGGCACTAATCATTCTGAAGCCATAGTTACAGAAGATCCAATCGCAGCCCAACTATTCTTAGCTAGTGTCGATGCGGCTGCAGTGTATCATAATGCTTCTACTCGCTTTACAGACGGTTTTGAATACGGCTATGGAGCAGAAATTGGAATTAGTACTCAAAAGCTACATGCCCGAGGTCCAATGGGCTTACCGGCATTAACCTCGACAAAGTACTTTATTTACGGGAATGGACAAATAAGAGAATAAAACTAAGGCACTTTAAACTACAACGCTGTTTAAAGTGCCTATTCTTGCTGGAAAAAGGAATATAAGGAAAATCCAGAAACCAATTCCCATTAACCATGGAATCACCTCAAATTTCCAAAAGATTGGTAGTTTTATTATTAAAATTCTATTTATCGATTCTATTATTATTATTACTATCAATAATAATACTCCCAATGCCCCTAAAACGAATATTTTTGAAAATAAATCTTCATTAAAAGCATAAATGGACTGATTTTTACGTAAATGGTTAGTGAAAGATAGGAAGGAGCTTACTGTTTGTACAAATTATTAACTGTTGTGAGTCTTTTATTTTTAATTGCTGGATGTTCTTATGATAGTAGTGAGGAACAAGTAAAAAAAGGTTCTAAGAAGCTTCTACCTCCAGTAGTTCAGCTTGAACTCGAGGACACTGTTTACAATATGGAACAAGGAGATTACTGTTGGCGAGATGAAGAATCAGCAGAATGCCTTAGCCTTCCTACTCCGATAGAAATTCTTGAATATGAAAAGGCTTTGCCTATTAAAAAAAAGGCAACGGTTACCCTACTCACAAAACGCCGCCCGACAGAGCAAACTCTAACAATCAGTGACGTTGAATCTAATCAAATAGAAGAAATATCCCTAACTAAAAATCATAAATTTAAAGCTCCTGCTACGAAGGGGGTATACATCATAAACTATTATGCAATATGGGAGAAAAATGACTCGGGAACAAGTGGTGACAGCTCTTATGTATTCAAAATTGAGGTGAAATAACTGGAAATAAATGTTAAAATAAATATAAACGAATTTAGGAGGAAACGATGCAGGTATCTAACAGGGAAATATATCACAAAGGTAAAGTAATTAAATTTACCCATATCAAATTAGGTTCTAAAACGATATGCTTCATGTTTTCTGGCTCTGGTTACAATTATGACAAACCATTGTTTTATTATTCAACAATGAAGATGATTGAGAATAATATCGATATCGTACATATTCATTATTCCTATGATGAACAAACATTGAAAAAATCAATTGAGGAATTGTCTAAAATAATGTTGGAGGATATTGACCAAGTTATTTCGACTGTTCTTTTTAATGGAGATTATAAAGAGACTATTTTTTTGGGCAAATCTCTTGGAACTATTCCTATTGCCAATTCTTTAATGAAAAGAGAAGAATATCTAAATTCTAAAATGATCTTATTCACCCCACTTTTAAATTTTGGTAAGATATTTGATCCTGTATTAATAAGCCAACATAAAGGGCTATTAGTCATAGGTGACAGGGACCCTCATTATAATGCAGAGAATATTAATCGATTAACGAAAGAAACTAACTTGAAAATTGAAGTAGTCCAAGATGCGAACCATTCATTGGATATTGTAGAATTTGATACGAGTAAATCTATAAATGCTCTGTCCAAAATAATGAAAAACGTTCAAAATATATTATAAAAGAGGTGCGAAAATACCGCACCTCTTTTCATCATACTATTGTTTTGTTTCTGTATATTTAATATCGACAACTTCTTCGGTTTGGTTATTAAAAGTGATATCGACGAAAACTCCAAATTCACTATTATCCTCTGCCTTTAACCAAAGCTTGAACTTTTCAACTGAAGTCACACTACCTACTTCTCGTCCAATATGCAAATAATCGATTACATCAGATGTTGGATATTTGGCCATAACATTTTGCATGGCCATCCTTCCCCATTTTGCATAAGCAGGTGCAATTTCTTCAGCATTCGTTGTTTGATCCTCTGGAGGTACCGTCAATATCTTTCCAACCGCAATCGTACTTAAAACCAACAGCACAGAAATAGCAACTTTAGTTTTCAACTGACCTCAATCCTCCTTTTGATTAGTGTTTTCTAATCTAAAGAGGATATTCTTAATTATCTTATGTATTAATTAACAACAGATTCAATTCATAATTAATAAGTTAATGTGCAATCTAAATAAGTATTGTCCATTTTTAAATAATCATGCTTGGGTAATTCTTAACAATAATTAAAAACTTCAAGAATTTTCTCACCAAAAACAAAAAAACCGCCTCGCGACCCCGAGAACGGTTTATGTAACTTTATATGGTCACCTGTACTTAAAAAAGTAATGGCTGCTTATAAAGTTTTTCTTTTATCAAGTTACCCTCTGGCTTGTTGATAAAAGTCGGCAAACTATTGTGCATCTCTGTACATCATTAATAGCGGCCTATATAACAAATCCTAAAATTTAGGTTTGTAACAAATAGTTAAAGACAAGCTTTTGCTTTCTCAAGCTGCAAGCGCACTTGTTCAAAGCCTGTGCCCCCAAGTGAGTTACGACGTCTAACAGCAGCTTCAGGAGCTAAAACGTCATAAACATCAGCATCGATTAAATCACTTTCATTTTTCATATCCTCAAGAGGTAAATCTAATAAGAATATCCCTCTTTGAATACAAGTGAACACAAGTTTACCTGTAATTTCATGAGCTTCACGGAATGGCATCCCCTTAGTTGCAAGGTAATCTGCAAGCTCAGTAGCATTCGAAAAATCACTATGCACTGCTTGATGAAGCCTTTCAGTTTTAACAGTCATTGTACGAACCATACCTTCAAAGATTTTCAATGCACCAAGGATGGTATGAACTGTATCAAACATCCCCTCTTTGTCTTCCTGCATATCTTTGTTATAAGTTAAAGGTGTTCCTTTTAATACTGTTAACAATCCAATAAGATTTCCATATACACGACCAGTCTTGCCGCGAATAAGCTCTGCCATATCTGGATTTTTCTTTTGTGGCATGATGGATGAGCCTGTTGAAAATGCATCATCTAGTTCGATAAATTTAAATTCATCCGTTGACCAAATAATAATTTCCTCAGCAAAACGAGATAAATGTGTCATGACCAGTGATGAATTTGAAAGAAACTCTACTATAAAATCACGATCACTAACCGCATCCATAGAATTTGCATAGACAGTACTGAATCCAAGTAGCTCTGCAGATTTTTCCCGATCAATTGGGAAAGTAGTTCCCGCCATAGCACCTGCACCCAATGGTAAAATGTCTATACGCTTCATTGACTCATTAAAGCGTTCTTTATCACGCTCGAGCATCCAGAAATAGGCCATCAAATGATGTGCAAAGCTTATTGGCTGTGCTCGCTGTAAATGTGTATAACCAGGTGCAATTGTTTCAACGTGTTGCTCTGCCTTTTGTAAAATCGTATTTTGGAAAGCTTCGATTAAGTCTACAATCTCAACAACACGTTTTTTCAAAAACAGATGCATATCTGTCGCAACCTGATCGTTACGGCTACGGCCTGTATGAAGTTTTCCTCCAACAGGTCCGATTATATCCGTTAATAGCTTTTCTAAATTTAAATGGATATCTTCGTTTGCAACACTAAACTCGAGTTCTCCAGCCTCTGCTGAATGCTTTAACTCAGCCAAACCTCCCAGAATTTGCTCTACATCCTTAGAGTCTAAAATCCCTTGAGCACCTAGCATTGTTACGTGTGCAACACTGCCTTCAATATCCTCCATAACTAACTGTTGGTCAAAGCCAATGGAAGCTCCAAATTCGTCTACCCAGCTTTCAGCGGACTTTTGGAAGCGACCTCCCCATAATTTTGTCATCCCCTACACCTACTTCTATCAATACCCTCATGTAGCCTTCGAGAGCTTGAATCGATTTCGATTATATTAGTTATTAACTACTTCTTCTATTTTCTTATTAACCTGTGAAGCTACTACTGTCGGTAACCCCCATAATTCAATAAAACCTACAGCTGAAGCATGATTGAATTGATCTGCCTTTGAGTATGTTGCAAGCTCTTCGCTATATAAAGAATTTGGCGATTTACGACCTTCAACAATGGCATGACCTTTAAATAGCTTCACACGAACTGTACCGTTCACATATTTCTGTGTTTCTTTTAGGAAACCCTCTAAAGCTAAGCGAATCGGGTTAAACCATAGACCTTCATAAATGATTTCAGAAAGCTTTTGCTCAATAATTGGTTTAAAATGAGCTAATTCTTTCACTAAAGTGATATCTTCTAATTCTTTGTGAGCGGTTAAAAGCACTTTAGCACCTGGAATTTCATAAACCTCACGCGATTTAATACCCACCAAGCGATTTTCTACATGGTCAATACGTCCGATTCCATGCGCACCTGCTACTTTGTTTAACTCTTGAATTAGATCGGCAAGCTTCATCTCCTCACCATTTAAAGAAATCGGCTTTCCTTCAACGAATTCAATCTCAACGAATTCCGGTGTATCAGGCGTATTTTCGAGAGAAACTGTTAATCCATAAGCCTCTTCTGGAGGAGCTACCCACGGATCCTCCATAACTCCCGCTTCGTTTGCACGCCCCCAAAGGTTTTGATCGATTGAGAATGGCGAGTCAATCGTTGCAGGTACTGGTACACCGTGCTTTTCTGCATATTCAATTTCTTCATCACGGCTCCATCCCCATTCACGTACTGGTGCAAGAACCTCAAGATTAGGATTTAGTGCTTTAATAGAAATCTCAAAACGTACCTGATCATTTCCTTTTCCAGTACAGCCATGAGCTACAGCATCAGCTTTTGTTTCGTTAGCTATTTCAACTAATTTTTTTGATATAAGTGGACGAGAAAGCGCAGAAACTAATGGATACTTTTGCTCGTACCAAGTATGACCCTGTAAAGAGATAAGAGCATATTCTTCAGCGAATTCATCTTTTGCATCTACCATGTAAGATTCAATTGCCCCTACTTGAAGTGCTTTATTTTTGATAAACTCAAGATCTTTACCTTCACCCACATCTAGACATACTGCAATTACGTCCCAGCCTTGTTCCTTTAACCATGGGATTGCAACTGATGTGTCAAGTCCACCTGAATAAGCTAAAATCACTTTTTTATTTGCCATGTTCCCGCTCCTCCAATTTCAAATATGTATTTTTATACATTCGAATAATTGTTTATACATGAATGTTATCATTTAATAAAAATTAATTCAAGTGTATTTTTATAAAATATTAGATTTTTAAAACAAATAAAAATACGCCTAAGTTAAAGGCGTATAATAATACTTACTAATGTATCATTTTTTATTAAAGAAACCGCTTCCCAGCTTTTCAACAAGTGAAGGTGCTACAGCATAAAGCTTGCTTGTGATAGACATTATCCTTGGAAGATTCACTTCTCTTACGGTTTTTTCAATTACTTTTAATACTTCTGACGCCACTTTCTCAGGCTTTAATAAAAAAGGCTTCATGGTCTCTCTGTAATTATTCGTTGTATCAGCTTTTTGTAAAAATGGCGTATCAATTGGGCCAGGATAGATGGCTGTTACTTGAATATTATACGAAGCTAGTTCCATTCTTAAGCCATTTGCAAAGCCCGTTATTGCATGCTTTGATGCTGCGTAAACACTCGCTTTTTTTGTTGGAACTTTTCCTGCCTGGGAGCCTATAAATATAAAATGTCCGGACTTCTGAATAATCATCTTCTTCGCCAATCGATTTGATAGATAAATGGGCGCTTTTACGTTAACATTAATCATATTTTCGATATCTTCATCATCTAAATCAAAAGCATTATTAAAGATACCGACACCTGCATTAATAATAGCTATATCTATAGAAGGAAGCTGCTCACAAACTCGATCGATATCTTCAAGCTCTGATAAATCTGCCTGGAACACGATAGCCCCCATTCTGGATAAGGTTACTAGCGAAGATTCATTTCTACCTGTTGCATAAACGGTATAACCTTTCTCTATACAAAGCTCTGTAATAATTCTCCCGATTCCGCTTGTTGCTCCTGTTATAAAAATTGCCTTTTTATTCATAAATTATGTATACTCCTTTCACTTTAGTGGATACTATTTCTGGCTCTTTATGCTCGAAAAGCAAAAAAGAGTATAGAATTAATCTATACCCTTCTAATACTGTTCAATTCCAAGCAATCTAAACATTTCATCCTTCGACATTAGAAAGTCAGCTAAACTATATTGATCTAATACTTGTAAATAAGCATTTAAAGCTTCATTAAGAGCAAACTTAAGCTTACAGGCAGGCGATAATTTACAAAGGTTATTTTCTTCATCAAAGCATTCAACCAGATGAAAATCTTCCTCAGTATGCCTTACAACTTGTCCAATATTAATTTCCTCTGGCTGGAGATTTAAACGAATTCCACCGCCTCGACCACGGATTGTTTCAATTAAACCAAGCTGTCCAAGGTCATAGGTAACCTTCATAAGATGGTTTTTTGATATATGATAGCTATCTGCAATTTCTTGTATAGTTGATAAACGATCATTCCCTTTTACACCAAGATATAATAATACTCTTAAGGAATAGTCGGTATATAAAGTTAAGCGCATCTTAGAACACCACTCTTTCTATATCACTATTATATCACTTGATTTCTTTATTTTTATAAAAATAAATTGTAATACTTTGATTTAAACATGTATTTTCAATACATATATTTGTCTAAAATGTTAAAGATGTATTCTCCGCACTACTTTGTGTCAGATTTGTTAAAGATGCATTTAGGATATTGCTTTTAATATTTGCCAGGCGTAAGATGACCTTGAAAGGACGTGATCGTATGTTATCACAGCAAACAATCGACATTATCAAATCAACCGTACCAGTATTAGAGCAACACGGAGTTACTATTACAAAAACCTTTTACAGTAATATGTTAAACAAACATCCTGAACTATTAAATTATTTTAACCGCGCAAACCAAGCAAGAGGTCGCCAACAAACTGCATTAGCAAATACAGTTCTGGCTGCAGCAAAATATATCGATAATTTACAGGCCATTATTCCACCTGTTATGCAGATTGCACACAAACATCGTGGCCTAGGAATTTTACCTGAGCACTACCCTATCGTTGGTGAAAACTTATTGGCTGCTATTAAAGAAGTACTTGGAGATGCAGCTACTGATGACATAATTAATGCATGGGCAGAAGCATATGGAGTTATCGCAGATGTATTTATTTCTATAGAAGAAGATCTATACAAGGAAGCTGAGCAAAATGGCGGCTGGAGATTATTTAAATCGTTCAAAGTAGCAAAAAAAGTTGAAGAGAATGATTTAGTTTCGTCATTTTATTTAGTACCTGAAGATGGTGTAAAATTACCTGAATATAAAGCAGGTCAATATATTACAGTTCGTGTGAAAGTACCAGGAGATGAATACACTTCAAATCGTCACTATACTTTATCACAGCCGTCAAATAAAAATGAGTTCCGTATAACAGTGAAACGTGAAGATGCAGTTAATCCAATAGGTGTTGTTTCAAATTATCTTCACGAACAAGTAAAAGAAGGCGATTCAATTCAGGTAAGTGCACCTGCTGGGTTATTCACATTAGAGGAAAATAACAACCCGATTCTATTTGTTAGTGGCGGGATTGGTGTTACACCTTTAAATACAATGCTGCAAACAATGGACCTTGGCAGACAGGTGGCATTTGTTCAATGTGTACGTGATAAAAAAGCAGTAGCATTTAGAGAGCAAATTGAGAAAAAGGTAAATGATCTAAATGGTTCTTATCGTGTTTTATTTTCAGATGAAAATGGCTATGTAACTAAAGAAGATTTAACACCATTTGTTAAAGAGTATACAGAAGTATACATTTGTGGGCCAGCTCCATTTATGGAGACAGTTATTTCCATTGCTCGAGAGCTTGGCATTTCAGGAGAAAATATTCATTTTGAATTCTTCGGTCCTGCAATGTCATTAGAAGCACAATCAAACGCTAACTAATTTTGTTGTATCTATATTTAACGACGAAAAAATCCACAGACAGAGAATTTCACTCTAGCTGTGGATTTTTTTAGTTACGTGTATAGACAATTACATCATTTACAATTTCTTCAGACACAAGCCCATCTCTAACTAAACAATCTAGATAGCCTAAGGTTTTAGACAATGTTAAGCCTAATTCAGCCCTATAATGTGCTGGATATAAGTCCATCGTTAGCTCAATAACTGTTTTAGGAGTATTAACAACATGTTTTATTAATTGTTTTAAACGCAGTTGATCTTTCTCTAAACGCTTGTCGATTAAGTCGTTTACTTCAACTATCTCTTCTCCGTGCCCTGCATATACCTTGGAAACGTTTAACTCACGTAAAAGCTTTAAGGATTCTTGTTGTTGGATTAATGCCTTAGGACGACGATTTGAAAGATCCGTCGGGGGCTCTACTAATGGATTGGCCGCAACTTTATCTAACAAAAGATCTCCACCAATTACCTCATTTGTTGATTCATCAAGAAAAATAAGGTGACTTTGTGCATGACCAGGTGTATAAATTGCTCTCAAGCCTGGATGCCCTGGAACCACATCTCCATCACCTATAAATTTAGTTAAAGGCGTTGAACCATATAGTTTAAGCGCTTCTTTGGATTCAACAATTTTCTCAAGATACTTTTCTGGAACTGCTTGCAAGCTTAACTGATTGCGATAAAAGTTCGTACGATAAGACATAAATTCTGGTTCTCTGCGAAGGAAATGATCATTGTATTCATGACCTAAAATATCTGCTTTAGGAAATGCATCTACCCACCCGGCATGATCTGGATGATGATGTGTTAACACAACCTGCTCAATATCCTCTAGCTTATAACCTGCCTCATTGATTCCTTTATTTAAAGCATCTAAAGCTACCTCTGTTTTTGGTCCAACATCAAAAAGCGAAAGCTGATCTCCCTTTACTAAAAAAGCATTAACATCCCCTATTGGGTATGGTGTAGGTATGATAATCTTATGTATATTCATGAACAATCCCCCTCATCTTGAAAGTGAAACTATTTTACTCCTATAATGAATTGTTATTCATTCATTTTATCTCTTTTTTTGTGTTTCGTCACGTATGTAATTGACAGAATTAAAAAGTGTGCATATAATTTTCATAATTCAAAAAATATTAAAGCGATGATGAAGACAAGTAAATGAATCTAAGGTTTTTAGAGAGTGCTACATTTGCTGCAAGTAGCATAACCCACTATTTTCATTGAACCTACTTCGGAGCTGTCATGTAAACATGACCGTCCCCTCTGCGATAAGGAGGATTCGAGTTGTGCCTAAATTAGGCAAATAAAGGTGGTACCGCTGAAAAGCTTTCAAGCGTTTTCGTCCTTAGTATAAGGATGGGAACGCTTTTTATATTGCTATTTAAATACATTTTCGTCCTTTGAATAAGATTTAATCGATTTTACTTAAGCGGTTCTAATGGAAGTTTATGGGGGATAAATACATTATATGGAGGGATAATTTATGCAAAAAATACTTTTTGTTGGTGCTGGTTCTATGGCAGAGGCATTAATCCATGGTTGGGTTGAACAAAAGGTAATACCAAGCCAAAACATTTATATAACAAATCGTTCGAATCACGAAAGACTAGTCAAATTGAATGAGAGTTACTCCGTAAATATCCTAGAAGATAATGCATTTATCAGTGAAATGGATTTGATTATTTTAGCTACAAAGCCAAAGGATATCTTTCATGCGATGGAAAGAATTCAACCATTTATTAGTCCAAATACAGCTGTTCTATCTGTTTTGGCTGGTATTCCAATTAACACTATTGAAGAAGGAATAGGAAAGCGACCAATTGCTCGTGTAATGCCAAATACTTCAGCAACAATCGGAATGTCTGCTAGCGGCATAGCATTCAATGCACAGGTAGATGATTATCAAAAAGTCCTTTACCTGCAATTACTTAAAGCTATTGGCATTGTGATTGAAGTAGAAGAAGATAAATTGCATGCTGTAACCGCTCTTTCAGGTAGTGGTCCTGCCTATCTCTACTACTTAATGGAGGCTTGGGAGGCTGTTGGCGCTGAATTCGGACTGACTAAAGAAATTGTGCGAGAGTTAATGGTACAAACAATTGCCGGCTCTGCTGCCATGCTTCAATCTGGGAATGAGGAACCGAATGTATTGCGAAGGAAAGTAACAAGTCCAGGCGGTACCACTGAAGCTGGAATTCACGCACTAGAAAGTAATCGATTTAATGAAGCTATTTATGCTTGTGTAAAAAGCGCTGAAGCAAGATCAAGAGAACTGGCGAACGGACAATAGATTAGTACTGTTTTTTGTGAAGACTATCAAATTAACTAAACATCAATCATGTTACTAATGGCAACTCCTAATAGATTTTTGTTGAATATTCCACTTTTAATCATAATATTTCCTAGGAAATGTCGTTTTTTACTATTTTCATCTGTCGAAAGGTGTACTTTTTCCTAGTAATTTATTTCACCATTTTACAAATATCTCTTTTTTTCACATAAAAACGCGTGTGCAAATGTAGAAATTTGCACACGCGTTTTTAATTATTTTCGATTATAATACGCCAGCCCGTATACGCTTAACGATAGAATATGTTGTAAATACAGCCATTGGACCAAGTATTGCCACTAAGATAAGCCAAAAGTTAAGTGCTTCAGCAGCTCTTAAACCAGAAAAATTTGTAGCGATATATATTAAGACCCCAATCAATAAAATATAACTTATAACATTTGGAAAAATAACAAGTAAACGCAGAACTGCGGGACTTATTTTTGGTTGATTCATTCATAATCCCTCCCCAAGCACTATCATATAAAATTTCGCTCGAATAATCTATTATTTTCTTAATATAATCGTATTTTTCGACAAATTAAAAGCAAGCTTACAACAAGCCTGCTTAAGATGCTTTATTTATCTTCTAATAATTCGCTATTTTTCCATTCGAAGTGTGAAAAATCATTAGCAAAAAAACTATTTGGAAAAATTTCTTTTGCTTCTAATAGTAAGTCTTCAAGATCATGAGGTAGGAAGCGCGAACTTATATGATTTAAAATTAAAAACCCAGCATTGGCTTCCTTTGCGACGCGTGCGGCTTCAACATTTGTAGAATGACCATAGCTCGCTGCTAAATGCTCCGTTTTATGATCAAAGGTTGCTTCATGTACGACAACATTTGCATTTTCACTTAATTTTATTGCTGAATCACAGTATTTCGTATCCCCTAATACGGTAATTGTATACCCTTTTTTCGGCGGAGCTGTTACGTCTCTACTATACACAGTCCTTCCGTCTTCTAACGTTATATCTTCCCCATTTTTTAATTTCCCTAACAAAGGACCTTTGGGCACACCGAGTTCTTTAGCTTTTTCAATTAAGAGCTCCCCTTGTAATGGTTTCTGCTCAACTCGATAGCCATAACACGGAATTACATGTTCAAGTAACTGAGCATTAACAATAAATTGCTCATCCTCAAAAACTACGCCTTCTTGGACTTCGACATATTCGATAGGATAGGTTAAATGTGTCTTAGAAACATTAAAACTAGCCGTAACCCACTCTTTTAACCCTTTAGGCCCATAAATTGTTAATATATCTTCCCCACCCAAAAAGGACCTTGAACTAAGGAATCCTGGTAACCCAAAAATATGGTCCCCATGAAGATGAGTAATAAAAATTTTCTCCACCTTACGCGGTCTTATTGTCGTATGTAAAATTTGATGCTGAGTTGCTTCCCCACAATCAAAAAGCCAAACCGTTCCACGTTCTTCTAATAGTTTTAGAGCAAGAGCACTCGTATTCCTTTCCTTTGAGGGCATTCCAGCACCTGTTCCTAAAAATTGTAGCTGCATTTTAATTCTCCCGTTCGTAATACTCTATTTAATTTAATTTAGTTTTCCTTCATAGATCCTAATAGCCCTTACTTAGTTATCCTTTAAGTCCTCCAGGAAATCTTTGCTAAAGCTTGTTTTTGACGCATAACTTGACTTGGAAATCTCAATTCCCCTTTGTATGGCTCCTTTGCCAAATTTCTTCTCTATTTCATCGATCACTTCATAAATCGGCTCTTGTTTTGCGAAATCTTCAAAATTAAAAATTGATAGCTGCTCCACGGATTGTTTTCGGTCCATCACATTTGAAACCGTAATACCCAATAGCCGAATTGGAGCCCCATCCCATGATTTATGAAATAGTTTTACAGCTTCTTCATAAATTACATCCTTATTGTAAACCGGATTTTGGAATGTTTTACTCTTAGAATGGTTGTGCCAATCTGCATCTCGTATTTGAATACTTATTGTTGAACCACTAAGTTTTTTTGCATCCAATCGTTCGGCAACTTTTCCTGCTAATTTTAGAAATGTCTTTTCCAACTCTTCTAGCTCTGTTTCATCTATTGGCAGCGTGGTAGAATTGCCAACGCTTTTTGTTTCATATATAGAATTAGGATCTACTTCACGAGAATCCTCACCATTCGCACGCATTCTTAACCGAATCCCATTTTTCCCTAAAGCCTGTCGAATTATATATTCTTCTATATTCGCTAGTTCACCAATTGTATTAATCTTATGTGTAGCAAGCTTTTTTGCAGTGCTTTCCCCTACTCCATGCATCTCGATGACAGGTAATGGCCAAAGCTTTTCTGGTACATCACGTTTTCTTAGAATTGATATGCCCATTGGTTTTTTCATATCTGAAGCAGTTTTTGCAAGAAATTTGTTCGGTGCTATCCCTATCGAACATGGAAGGTCTAATTCATGAAAAATTCTCATTTGAATCTCTTTCGCTATCTCGATTGGATGTCTTGTAGATGCTATTTGAGTAATATCTAAGTAGCCTTCATCGATAGAAACAGGTTCTATTAATTGCGTGTAGCTCCTTAAGATTGTAAACATTGCCTTGGAGGCAACACGATATTTCTGAAAATCAGGAGGTAATAAGATTAATTCTGGACATTTGCGAAGGGCCTCTCCTACATTCATGGTCGTATAAATACCTTTGTGCCGCGCTTCATATGAGCTCGTAACAATAATTCCCCGACGTTCCTTTGGATTACCAGCTATCGCGATTGCTTTCCCCTTCAAATCAGGATTATGTGCTTGTTCAACTGAAGCATAAAAGCTATTCATATCAATCATTTATGATTAGTGGGAAAAATGTCTAATCGTTATCATTTATTGATACACTAGGCTCTATAGCTATATTTAACATAATAAACCTTTTAGACACAAATAAAACAGTAGATTACCTTTAAATTCATTAATTGTTATCTACTTGATAATATTTTATATGGTTTTATTAGACACTTTTTAAATTTTTTTGAGATTTATTTAAAAGTGAAACATATAAAAATTTTTCTTGTAATCAAATTAAATTATGAAAAAAGCGTAATATACAATTTGTATATTACGCTTCAGATTGTCGACAAAAGGCCTTCAGAATGGTCACATTCTGAAGGCCTTTTGTCTTTTTGAGATTCTTTTGGGTATTTTATAGTCTGATTTTAGTCAAAAGTACTCTTCGAGTATTATAATTTAGACCATTTCTGGAGCTTGCCATGTCCAATTGGCAAGCTTCTTTAGGTTCATGGCAGCAAAAGTAAGCATCGCTTGCATGGACAATTTTTTAATCCCTCGTAGGGTTGTCCAGCGCATACCATGCTTTTCTTTCGCATCCGCAAAGACACGTTCAATCGTCTCTTTACGTCTCGAATATATTTGTTTGATCTCGTTATGATGACGAAGATGATCCGCTTCCTCTACATATTCTGCCCAAATATGACGCTCGATGATTTTTCGGTGATCTTTACTATTCGTACATTGAGTAAGCAAAGGACAGGTTGCACATTGAGAAGGGTTCGATTTGTATTGGCGTTTACCTTCTTTAGTGGTAGTCGAATATTTAAGAACTTGCCCTTCCGGACAAAGGTAGCAATCAAAGTACTCGTCATATACATAATCGTGTTTCCGTAAAAATCCATCCTTCGTTTTTGGACGTGTATAAGGGAGTGCAGGTTGAATCTCTTGGTCAAATAAGAATTTAGTTATCGCAGGAGTTTTATAAGCAGCATCGGCAGCAACAGCAAGTGGCTTCTTCACTTTTTCCATAATCTTTTCAACAAGCGGCTGAAGAATATGACTATCATGAACATTCCCAGGTGTCACAATCGATCCAAGTATAAATCCATACCGATCAGCTGCAGCATGAAATGAATAAGCAAACTGTTTCGTTCTTTCATCTTTTACATAGTATCCACTTTCAGGATCTGTCGTACTTTGCTTAATTTCCTTCACTTCTTCTTTTTCAAATTTATCAGGTGGAAATGGCTTCTTCCCGTGATCGATACGATCTTGATTCAATTCTTCTTGAAGTTTAGCTTCATATGCACGAGTCTCTTTACGGACAATCTTCTTTTCGAATTTACGTTTATTCGCACTCGCTTTAACATGAGTTGAATCGATGAAAACATGATCAGCACTAAGTAATCCCTTATCTGCGATTTCTTTAAGAATACGATAGAAAATCTGTTCAAAGATATCGGTATCTTTGAAACGACGTTCATAGTTTTTACCGAAGGTAGAAAAGTGAGGTACTTCAGAATGAAAACCAAACCCTATAAACCATCGATATGCCATATTCGTTTCAATTTCTTTTATTGTTTGACGCATTGAACGAATCCCAAATACATATTGCACAAATGTCATTTTAATTAATACTACAGGGTCAACACTAGGCCGACCTAGTGTTGAATAAAGTGGTTCTACTAGTGGATAAATGAAAGAAAAATCAATAGCTGATTCAAGCTTTCTGACAAGATGATCCCGTGGTACAAGTTGTTCAATTGTAATCATCTCAATTTGATCACGTTCATTTATTTGATTTTTCGACATCATATCCATTCACCTCAACCTATATTTCAAAAGCTCTTAATACTATTTTAAAAGAAAAAAGACTGTAGGCAAACTCGAAATTTCGAGTTTGTCTACAGTCTGAAGCGTAATATACAATTTGTATATTACGCTTCTTTTTTATTTTTCTGATGAATTATATTTTAAGAAATTTTAGCGCCCGATTGCTCAAGCTCATCTCAAGAAATGCCCTTGTTATTGACTTTGAGGTACAGATTAAGAAATTCAGATATACCAAGATAAATTTCGGTATATACCCGTTTAATTCAGATAATACACCTACAGCGTTTTTTGCAATATCTAGAAAGTCTGATTGTTGTAGCTTTATAGTAAGTTTGATTAAAAATTACAATTAAATCTTAATTTCATCGCAAATAAAAACCTGTTGTTTAATTAAAGATTGTTCAAAACAATAGCTTATTTTTAGGAATTTTTAAATTATATGGCTCCTTATTATAATACCCGATAACACAAGAAGACCGTTTAAAAATCTGATGCCAACCACTTATATCATAATTTCCTTGGCATAATGAAATTCCGTTGTCTCTTTATCAAAAATTTCTATTTCTGATTCATTTAAGTAAAATTTCACAGATTGGTATGTCTTCTTCCCTTTGGGTGCAACTGTTATAAGTTTTATATTATCATTCTCTTCTTCAAGATCAATCACAATTAAATCAAATAAGTAAGCCAGCTGATAAAGCTTCAATTGAATACCTAGCAAATTAATTTCAACCTCATTTGTTAAACTAAACATTATTCCCTCTTTGCCCAAGACCTCGTGTAATTTTTCAATGCTTCCAACTCTGTTCATTGAAAAATTATTAAGTGTTATAAACTCTTTATAAGGCATATTTTCAATTAAACTTCTATATAATTTCTCAATAATTATTACATCCTCTTTGTCCAGCCCAATTTCCGGAATAAAATTTACATTTAATTTACTTTCTAATGATAGAATTTTTTTCCATATTTCTATATTTTTTGATACAGATTTGGCTTCTTCTTCATTAAATCTATTATTATTTATTTCATGTCCATTTATTATAAAATTGTTTGTGAGACATCCATAGTATAATTTCAAAGCATTAAGCATATCCAAAGTGCTTATTATCTTATCGAACTGAATTTTAAAATTAAAATTAAATGTCTTCTTTTTCTCATCTATAATATATGAAATTTTAAAGCTACCTTCATCAATACTTTCAAATTTTAATTTATTCATGTCGGCTAAGGGCATACGTTGAACCATAAATTTTTCATTTATGTCCTCTGTTTCTAACTTTAATTCAAATGGCGGTTGAAATGGTTCCGGAATAATTGAAATTTGATGTTCCCCTTTAATACTTTCTACTAATGGTAATTTAATCACATCACTCATACTGAAAAATTTATCATTAATAAACAATCCATCTTCATCATTCAATTTTATTTGCAAATTTCTTTGGGCGCGGTATAAATACTCTAAAGCTTCTGCATTATCTTTAGGAACAAAATCTTCAAATATAGGATCAGTATAATCAATCTTAAGCCCACCTATTTTTATTCCTTGAGTTGTTGGATTTAAAACTAATGCTCCACCCTCTAAAGTTTCATACTTAAATCCATTTGGCAATTTATCTGTTAATGCTTCTATTACTTCTTTAGGAACCTGATTTGAATTATTTTCGTTAAAAAAAACCTTATCAAAATTAATAAACATATTAAATATCCTCTCCTAACTCTTTGAAAACCAAAATTTTACTAAATAATATATACTGTTCTTCGTCAGTGGCTACTTTGTTGCTGATGATAAAGCGTATTAGTTCTGTTCTATCTTGTTCTGAATTAACTATGATATATTTTATATTTTCAAGTTTGTAATGTAACCATAAATCTGGTTTTTTAATTATTCCTTCCGAATAACTGTTTAGGCTTCCATAATTTATATGAGGGGGAATCACGATTTGCGGAAGTTGGGTTTCAACCTTATTAAAGTCGGGGATAAATCTCCATTCTTTCTCATCATGGAAATTGCGGTCTTCAATTTCATCCTTTCCAATTTTCATCTGCCCATCTATTGGTTTCATATATAACAAATGATGTAGAACATAGTTCTTAAGGTATTTCACAGACTCTTTATTCTCAAAAGTATTTTCTAATGCAATATTAAACGCATCACTAAAATCTTTGCGTAATCTCGAATCCATATTTATATAATGAATAGGTTGAATTCCTTGTTCAATTCCCCATGTTTTATTAAGACCAATTCCATACGCCCCATATTTATGAACATGAAATTTCAATTTATTAAAATGAATATCACAAAAACAAGACATAGGAAAAGCAATTTTATTTATCCCATTGATATTTAAGTAATTAATATCTTCTTCACAATATCGAGGTAATATGGCTTTATGTAATAAAATTGTCTTTAAATATTCTATGTCCTTCATAAATTTAAAAAGTACATTGGCACTTTGTACGGGTTTTATGTATTGTCTATTATTTTCTCGAGGTACATTTCCCTCACCGACATAAATTTTCTTCTCATTTCCATGCTTTTGTTCTACCAAGCAAAATCCACATCCTTATTCACAATATTGAAAATTATAATTATACTTATTATACAGAAATGGATTTATTATTCTATATAATAAGTTTCTTGAATTTTATATTGTTGTTTATAACCTATTGGTTCATTTTTGTACTCTATAAAAAAAGGTGTAATATAGTGTTTTCCTTAAATTTTGGGACCACATTTATTTATCACTCTCTCTATTTGAAGGTTGTTCTTCATAGAACTCTAATACCTTCGGGTGATTTAACCATGTAATCATTAAATAAAAATCATTATTGGTAATCAGTCGAATTTATATCGTATACTGTATTGTTATCCTTATTTTTTATCCCCCACTCAATTAAAAATTTGAAGTTCCAAAATGATATTCAGTCTAGCTAACCTGCTTATTTTTTGCGTTACAAAAGGTACCAAAGCGTTGTTTGGAAACTACCTTAGATAAAATCACTTAAAATCAATTGTTTTCTTAGAGTAATCTTTTTCGGCTTAATCCAAAAATTGTAGATGCAAAGAAAAGTTACCAGTACTTAACCACATAGTGATTCCATTCACCTTCTAATAAAGTTATGTTTGTTAATATACATAATTGCATTAAACAAATTGAAATATATAATATATAGAATGTCTCATATAAAATACCTCCAATTTAATTTCATTTTAATAACATACTACTTCTAGACAGGGCTATAAGAATCCTTTAAAATGCCCCAAAAGTGTCGTTTGGTAACTTTCATAAAAGCTTATATTCAATAATATGGCCCTATAATGAAAAAATAAGCGCTGTTCCTTGTTACAGAAACACGCCTATTGTGGAATAAGATAAATTCCTGCAAACACAAGTTTTTGAAACACAAATAAGATCCCTACTATATTATTGAAAGTAGGGATCAATACTGTGATAAATTTTGAGATTTTTCAATCACTTAGTTCCTTAAGCAATTTAAAATATCACTTGCTAACATATTTGCTCCAGGTAAACCTTTTATATACTTTAAATCTCCATTTGAAGACCAATCGATCTCTTTTAAATTTACTAATATATTTGCTATTTTTACTGAATCTACTTGTTGTGGTTTAGCTAAATAATTATCATTTAATATTTTATTTCCCGCTATTGCTAAGCCATACAAGCAAGTTATATGTGTGATTTTATAATCTTTGCTATCTTCCCACTCTTCAGGAAATAATTCTTTGATTAAGTTAAAATAAAACAATGCGATATTAAGTTTTTTTTCTTTAGATAATCCCTCTAATTCTGACTTCTTAGTTAAATATTTAACAATATTATATAAGTTTTGAAGAGTAATATTTTTCTCTTTTGTTCTTTTTCCTATTAGTGTTCCTTTACTGAAGAACGGACTCTCCGGCTTAAGAATTAAATTTGTTGCTATCCAACTAATTTCATCATTTCCTCTATTGAGATAACGGCTTAATGAAGTACCTATACCTTTTGCTTTGGTATTTATAACATCGAATAATTTAATCTCTTCATCTTCATCTAAAAAATGAAATGCTAGAAACGGAACATTTAAGGTTGTATCAGTTTCCTTTATATACGCTTCAATTCCACCTAGTCTATGTTGACCATCCATTAAAGTTGCTTTCTTTTTACAAATTAGCCTCCCATAATTTGGACGCAGATTATCGTATGAATGGAATTCCCAATGCCCAGCTGCATTCAATAATATTGGTGTATAGAGAGCCTCTTCCCCTTTAGATAGATAATTAGCAAAATCCTTACAACGTTTTTTATCTATAGGACGTTGATATCCTTTACCTGAAGGATCATTAAATAGTTTTGAATATGAAAAATTAACTGCCACTTGAGATGATACAAAACCTTGATATGTTACACGACCACGCATCTTTGATTGTATTACGTTTTCTATTGCTATATTTGAAAGTAAGTCATTACTCATATAAATAATTTCTCCTTATTAAAAATTTGACACTTTGAAATTATATAACTTATAAGTTAAATTTTCAATAAAAGTTATCATATATGTATCTGTAATCATTTGATTACCTCACATAATCTTAAAGTGAGGTGATTATGTGGATAATTTAGTTAAATTAGTAGGGTTGAATATAAAAGAGATTAGAAAATCAAAAAAAATGACACAAGATGAACTTGCTGAAAAATGTGGTCTACAAACACCATATATAGCAAATGTTGAAAGAGGAGATAGAAATATCACTCTACAAACATTAGAAAAAATAATAACAGGTCTTGATGAAGTTCCCGCAAACATCTTTAATTTCGAAAATTTAAACCTTAATGATCAATTTTTTAAGAGAAAAGAATTAATAACTCTTTTATTAAATCTTATTGAAAATAAAAACGAAGAAGAAATTACAATGATTATAAAAATTGCAAATGAAATTTTTAGTACTTATAAAGTGAAATAAAAAACAGCTTGTAGATATTTGTATCCACAAGCTGTTCTAATCTTTAATTTCCTAGAATCCTAATTAGCATTTTTACTATTACTAATTTAATTAGATATTATATGCAATTTATCTCTTTGTTCAATATTTGAATAAATTCGACATACCACTTTCATTCCATCTTCAATATTTTAAACGTGAATATCAAAGAATCTTTATTTAATACTTTGATATCAATTTCCTCAATCGAATTAATAATATTAATAAATCGACTCTTGCAATTTCAAAAGCACTTTTGATATCTCTCTCTTCTATTTTAAATTCAATTAAATTTATTGGAATATAGAAATTATTAAGTATATATTCTTTTCTTGTTTCACTCTCGTTACCAAGTAAACTTACAATATAATCTAACTCCCCCATATTTATTAAGATACATGATAATATGACTCTATAGAGGTTTATTAAGTAATTAGTGGTTTGCTTTTTTATAACTACTTCTAACCTCTTTCATTTTGTTCAAAACAATTTCAGCTAGTAATTGAAAATATTAATATAACTACAAAAAACATAATTTATCTTTAAGATGCTTTATAAATTATCTCTACTTCACTTCAACTTGTCCCATCATCCCGTTTTCTTCGTGTTCAAGTATATGACAGTGGAACATATATACTCCTTTATTATTGAATTTCACAGCTAGTTTAATTGTTTGCTTCGGTTGAATGGCAACAGTATCTTTCCACCCTTGGAGACTTGCAGGTGGTTCTTTTCCATCAATTGAGACAATTTTAAATTGAGTTCCATGAATGTGAAATGGATGCGTCATTCCCCCCATCATATCTGGTTTATTATAGAGTTCCCAAATCTCTGTTTCACCTTGTTGTTGGGTAAAGTCAATTCGGTTCATATCAAATTTTTTACCGTTAATAGTTACCATATCTCCCATTCCGAAAAGTTCAATTTTTTTCGTAACAGGTAAATTACGCTCTTCTTCAGTAACTGCATAATTATTTAATGTTTCTGGTAGATCAACCGAATTTGACTTTTGTTCATCTATTTTAAAGGGTAACAAAACTGCACCATTTTCATTGATTATTGCAATATCTTCTGATGGTTTGTACTTTGAAAAATCAACAACAATCTCAGCTCGTTCTCCAGTTGTTAAAATTATTTCAGTAAGTTTCGTTGGTTTATTTAATAGGCCACCGTCTGTTCCAATTTGTTGGAACTTATCACCTGTATTTAACTTAAATGTATATTCTCTGGCATTAGATCCATTTAATAAGCGTAGTCGGATTTTTTCTTTTCTAACTGTCAGTTTTGGATTAAGTGTTCCGTTAATTAATAACGTATCACCCAGAGTCCCATCTTCATTTAAAACAGCTTGGTAATCTAATTGTTTATCATTAGAAAATTCTCTGTCTTGGAATACTAACGGAAAGTCATTTACTCCATATTCATTTGGTAAAGCTAGATTTTTAGAATTTTCATCTTCCACATAAATTAACCCCGCTAACCCATTGTACACTTGCTCAGCTGTAGCACCCTCCGGATGTGGGTGGAACCATAATGTAGAGGCTTGTTGATTTACTGTAAACTCTACCTCTTTAGTTTCCCCTGGTTGTAACAATTGATGAGGTCCTCCATCTCCTGCTCCTTGTACATCTAAACCATGCCAGTGGAATGTCGTTGCTTCTGACAAAGCATTGTTTGTGCGAAGTTTTATTGTATCACCTTCAGTTAGTCGAATGACTGGACCTAAAAAAGAACCATTGTATCCATATGTGGCAGTTTGAACACCATCAAAGATTTCAGTTGTTCCTTTTTGAGCTGTAATATTATAAACAATTCCTTTTTCATTTTCAGGCTCAAGTAATGGTGGGAGTACAAGTTCGTTCTCTCCTGTAGAATTTTTTAATTCAACAGGTTCTGGATCGCCCTCCATTTCCATTCCTTCCATATCCATCATTTCTTCTTCTGACATATTCGAATGATCCATAGACGCATTTCCATTGGATTCAAAATTATTTCCACTACATCCCCCAATGATTACAATACCAAGTAATAATGAAGTAAATAAAACTTTTGAATTCATATTATCTCCCCCTTATATATATCACACTTGTAATGTAACAAATAAATATGAAAAAAATATGCATTTTTAAAGCACCATGGCTTTTTATCGTAAAATTAAATAAAGACTCTGTTAAACGTTAATATTAATAAAGGCGAGAAAGCAAGAAGAAACCCTAATAAACTGGGTTTCCTTAATACTTATTCAACTAACATTACCAGTTACTTTAAGTACTAACCTTCACAGTCTTTTTCGATAGATAAATCAGAAAATTCTTTATTCAACTTACTATTAATGCTATTCTACAAATGAAATTATTTACAAAAGGAGGATTTGTTTTAAGAACCACTACAAATGATAGAACCATTAGTAATGAAGTTACAATTAACGCCCCTTTGCATTTAGTTTGGTTCGCTTGGACAATATCTGAACGGGTTTCAGAATGGTTCCCACCTGAAACAGTCGTAGAAGCTATAGAAGGTTGGGCTTATGAACTTTATTTTTATTCCTGGGAATAAAACTGGAATGAATACCAAAGGTTGCAAGATTGTTAAACTTGTTGACGAGAATGAATTACGATTTACTTGGAAAGGCCCAGATCAATTTGAATCTATAATGAATAATGAAAATGAATTAACTACTGTAAATGTTAGTTTTGAACCAGTTGATACCAACACTACTAAAGTTACTATTGAACATACAGGATTCAAAGAAGATGATATTTGGAAAGAAGCATTTGAATGGCATCAAATGGCATGGTCAGGTGTTTTAAGTAGCTTAAAGTCTGCTCTTGAAAAAGGTAAAGGCAGTTTATGTTGCCAACTTGTGAAATAAATTAAACTGCACAAAACCATCTATTATTCAGAATTTAGTAGATGGTTTTAATAATTCGGTTCTTACTTTGAAAAATCCAAAATTATTTAAACTGTAGCCCTTAGTTTAATAAACAGGTATCCCTATCAACATTTACTTTTAAAAGAGCTTATAAAAAAAGATGCCCATCTTTTTCGGACATCTTTCAAAAATTAATATTTGCAAAAATTTTGGCCTTCCATTACTCTTCGCCATGCCAATAGAATTCACTTAACACTTCAGCAAAAGCTTCAGTAGAACGGTTAAGTTCTTCAACTGTATTATCTACACCGCCAATTTCTAATATAATGGAATTTGGCGAAAGATCTTGATTATAGACCCCATTTCCTTGACTACTACTTTTTTGTAAAATTCCTTTCGATAGTCCTGGATATAAAGTATCTAACATTGTTTGTAATTCATTTGCAAACGCAAGATTCTTCTCATAATCTGGATGTCCAGTACCCACCACAAAAAGTAACCTAGCATACTTTAAACCGTTTATTTCAATTGAAGTATTTTCTTTTCTTAAAGAGTCACGATGTACATCAATAAAATAGGCCAAATCCTTATTTTCGCTTTGTGCAGCACTTACTATTTCTCCTGATAAATCATATGAACTAACATAATCTAAATTATTTGTCTCTAATAGTTGTACTATATCTGATGTATCAACTTTTGTCCCTACACCATTACTTTCTAAAGCTCTAGCAAGCATTTTCCCAACTAAAGTAATGTTTACTACTGAATGATAAGCTTCTTCTGGTCTAAATGTATTTTTAAGATAGGGCAAAAAAGATTCTCTACTATGGGTATGATAGACGAAAACTACATCTTTTCCAAAAGTAGAATGCATTTCAGGTCTTTTGGGTGATTTCATATTTTCGAAAATAGCTTCTATGTTTTCAAATTTAAGTTCTCTTTTCTCAAAAAGAGACTTCATTGAAGGTTGATATTCATCACGCTCTGGTGGACCTAAGTTATTTTCTTTTTCTATTTCTGTATTTTCACCAAATGTATCATTAGGTTTCTTTGAATTACTCGAACCATCGCCTACATTTCTTTTAGCAGGTAAAGTAGTTTTATCAAAAGTTTCACTGTTTTCATTTTTATTAGGTTCATTAAAAAACATAAACCATAGGAAACTCAGAAACCAAAGGAAAAATAATATTAATGCAAAATTTAAAAGAAGTACTAGTAAAGTTCTTTTTTTGGGACTAGCCTTTTTATTCTGTTTTAATCTTGGAGACATTCAGTTACTTCTATCCTTTCCTGACTCTCATTTCGTTTGTATCCAATGCGAATAATAAAAACTTATTTTTGTAGTAAAAAATTTATAAAAGTACGAACAATTACAAATTTATTTTTTGTTAACTACTTATTATAGCCTAAATTTCGTTTCTCAAAAATCGAAAACATCCCAGCTGGACCTAAAATTTTCATCATAGCACCAACTCATTTTCATAAATTCATTGACTTACCTTATTAATAAGATTGATATATTGTTCTCTTTTATTTGCTATTAAAAAAACATGGCTAAAACTAACCCCTTATAAAATTTAAAAGTTAAAATTTCATATTAAAACTTTAATTTTTTTATTAAATAATAATTTCACCTCTGACATATAGTGTTGTGAGGTGAAAAGATGTGCAAAATAGGATACTAATATTCTTTGGATTTATATTACTATTATTTATATCTCCAATAGTTGTTGCAACTTTGGATAGTAATGCTACACTCCTTGCAAGTACAAATACAAGTACTGAACAAGAACTAGTACCCACAACACAACAAGAGGACTTAGCTATTGCTGAAAAAATAGAAAGTAACCAGCTTGTATATTCTACTAACAGTGATACCCGCGATACCCCCTTAGATAATACTAAAGAAATAGTACCAAGGAATGCATTAATACTGTTTACTCACTCACACGAAGCCTTTAAACCGATAGTTAAAAGTAAAGATGGGAAAACAGCTGTTTATGATTCCACATCTAATATTATGTCATTTAACGAGACAATTAAAAATTACTTTACACTTAATTCAATAACTGCAGATTTTTTGGAATTCAATACAATGGATGAAATGGCAAAAACTAATCGAAAGTTTTCTGAGGCTTACAATATAGTTAGACCTGCCTTAGAATCTCAGATTAATAACAAAAAATATGACATAATAATAGACTTGCACAGGGACTCTGCAAACCGGGAAATTACAACCCTTAATTACCAGAATGAGACTTATGGAAAACTATACTTTGTTGTCGGCGAAGAACATTCAAATTACCTTGCGAATAAATCTTATGCTCAAAAGATGTCAACGCAATTAAATGAATTGATCCCTGGTATTTCGCGTGGTGTAATTAGTAAAAAAGGAGATCATGTTGATGGCGTCTATAATCAAGATCTCGCAGAAAATATGGTATTGATTGAGCTAGGTGGCATTGATAATACTGAAGAGGAAATCAATCGCACTCTATCAGTTCTTTCAAAAGCCATTTCAACTATTCTTCAAGAAACACTCCCAACAGAAAATGTTAATTAACACCCTAAAATTATAAAGTACACCTTGAAAGTTCAAGGTGTACTTTAATTACAATTATTCAGTAGCAGAAAGTTCACTTTCTGTTAACCACTTATGATTTGTTACTTCAACGCCTGTTGTAGAAGTATAATCTACTATATAGACTGTTGTTTCTTCTGCAGTATCAATTGTTGCTGTAGCTCCTTGCATCCCTTCCATGTGATCTGCATTAATCGTTACTTCATCACCTTGTTTAAATGGTTCATCTCCTGCTCCTTCTAACTCTTCATGGATTACCCACTTATGATTTGTTACTGGCTCTCCACCATTTGTAGGAGTGTAGGAAACAGTATAAACAGTAGTATCATAAGCGCCTACGATTGTAGCTTCAGCACCATTCATGCCTTCCATATGATCTGCTTGAATTGTCGCTTTACTACCAACAGGAAATGCAGGAGCAGCTGATTCTTCTAATCCTTCTGGAATTTCACCATCTCCTGAGTGATTCATTGAGGAATGATCCATGTCCTCCATTCCTTCAGATTCATCAGTCTCTTCCATTCCCTCCATGTCATGCCCGGACATTTCATTTGTTTCTTTTTGAGCTGTTTCATTTTGATTTGCCTCTTCATTATTATCTCCTGAGCATGCGGAAAGCACTAAAGCTGCAGTCAATGAAATAATACTTATCATAATTTTACTTGTCATTATATAGTCCTCCTAAAATTTTCTTCATTTTAATTTATCCTACTTCTCGTAGTATAAACTTTAAATTTGCAAAAATTATGCAGAAAAACTTTTTTAATGATTACTTTAGTTGAAATGACAAATTAAAAACAAAGTTAATCAAATTGTAGATTAGCTTTGTTTTTTATCTAAATCTAAGTTATTCATAGCTATTCTTAGTTAAAAAATTTTAATAGAAAATAAATCATTAGACATAAAAAACTAATTCCTAAAAGCGAAAAACTTATCCATTTAAAATCGTCCAGTTTTTGCATTCTTTTATATTCTTTATAACTAATTTCTCCAGTGGCAAATTTTAAACCAATAGAATCTGGGTTTACAACAAAAGAGTTATTATTTTTATCTTTGAGCACGAGCTTTGTAATAAGATTCTTACTATCCCATTGTTTCTTTGAACTTTCAGAATTTAAATATGTCCCCTCTATTCCTTCTACTCGAACGACTCTAAACAATGAACTTTTATTTATTTCCTCATACATTTTATATGCAAACTGTTCAATAAAATCATTATTAACACACAACTCTCTCACCTCAATAACTTTTTAGATTCATTTCATTTTATATAGTGTATTCTTTAATTCTAATACTTCTTATAATACTTTAATAATAAAAAATCCACCTAAAGTATGTAGGCGAATTAATTACTTTCACTAATTAATCGATCTTTAAACAATTGTGCTTATACAACACCCATAATTGTACTTAGTGACATGATTGCCTCTCCAATTTCAGGAGTAATAACAATCTATGCACAGGAACACCTACAGCAAATCGAATGGCTATAATATTATAACCTGAAGCCCATATTAATTTTTGTATCATTTTTCTGCGACTTGATTTTAAGGTTTTAATGTACTAAAATGAATTACTATTTACAATAAAGAAGTTTGATTATTCTATCTATGTACTCCACAAATCGAACCCGATTGTCGAATATTACTTTTAAATGTCAAACAAATCTAAGACGTGCTTCTTTTGCTGCCTCAAAACTTCTTCTAGCGAACTCTTCCGGATCCATTCCAGCATTCTCCCAATGCATATACATTAACCTTGGTTCTTCAAACAACCAGTGGTTATGGAATGCAGTTACTTTAAGCCCTCTTTTTTGTAAAGCATCGAGCATTGGATTAACTTCTTTTTCAAGGAGCACAGTTTCTCCTAGGTTAAGACCATTTTTTTCAAAAGATAACATAAATGGTAGTACTAATGGAGAAAGAGTGCGACGACCTAAAATGGTTGCTCCAATATCTCGAAGACGCATCACTACACAAACAAGAGTAGATTGAATAACTTCACCACCGATAATATCCGCAAGATTTTGACAAGTTGACATATTTATTCCTCCTTACTATATTTACTACTATAGTTTATGAAGAATATGTGAGGCATTCATAGGCAAAAATAAAGACATCAATAAAAGATAAAATAGTTTACTAATAGAAGTAAAAAATTTAATTATTAAAAATAAGCGCTATTTTATTTAAGATAAGCCACTATAATTAAATAATAACTTCCATTTTCTGATTTAGTTGAAGAGATTTTCGAAAGTGTATAGATCAAGTGAGTTCCAATATAGTTACTTCTCTTCTTACAGTATTAGGCTCTAACTCAACATGGTTTCTCATTGGAATGTCAACACTAAACTGGACAATCTTTATAAGGACCTGTTCTTGAATTCCACTGGCGATAAATAACCTAGTGTTCCGTGAATTCGAATGTT
>NZ_QJTJ01000004.1 GCF_003217295.1 Ureibacillus chungkukjangi | reverse complement strand
GGACACCCTTGCGTTTGGCTAGTGGTTCGCATATCTCAACGCCCACAGTGAACTTTCATCACCTAGTTGACGGACATGCCCGGCACACAAAAAAGGTAAAATTACCGGAGTAATTTTACCTCAGATTGTCGACAAAAGACCTTCAGAATGGTCACATTCTGAAGGCCTTTTGTAATTTTGAACGTTTTTCGGGTATTTGACAGTCTTATTTTAAGCAAAAGTACTCTACGAGTATTCTATTTTAGACCATTTCTGGAGCTTGCCATGTCCAATTGGCAAGCTTCTTTAAATTCATGGCAGCAAAAGTAAGCATCGCCTGCATGGACAATTTTTTAATCCCACGTAGGGTTGTCCATCGCATACCATGCTTTTCTTTCGCATCCGCAAAAACACGTTCAATCGTTTCTTTACGTCTTGCATATATTTGTTTGATATCGTTTTGATGACGAAGATGATCCGCTTCCTCTACATGATGTGCCCAAATATGACGCTCAATAATTTTTCGATGGTCTTTACTGTTCGTACATCGAGCAAGCAAAGGACAGTTTGCACACTCAGTAGGGTTCGATTTGTATTGGCGTTTTCCATCTTTAGTCGTTGTCGAATATTTTAGGATTTGCCCTTCCGGACAAAGGTAACAATCATAGTACTCGTCATATACATAATCGTGTTTACGTAAAAATCCATCCTTCGTTTTTGGTCGTGTATACGGAAGTGCCGGTTGAATATCATGTTCAAATAAAAACTTAGTAATCGCAGGTGTTTTATAAGCAGCATCGGCCGCAACCGCAAGTGGCTTCTTCACTTTTTCCATTACCTTTTCAACAAGTGGCTGAAGCATATGACTATCATGAACATTCCCAGGTGTCACAATCGATCCAAGTATAAATCCATACCTATCCGCTGCCGCATGGAATGAATAAGCAAACTGCTTCGTCCGTTCATCTTTTACATAGTAGCCACTTTCAGGATCTGTCGTACTCTCTTTAATTTCCTTCATATCTTCTTTTTCAAATTTATCTGGCGGGAATGGTTTCTTCCCATGATCAATCCGATCTTGATTCAACTCTTCTTGAAGTTTAGCTTCATATGCCCGAGTCTCTTTGCGTACAATCTTCTTTTCGAATTTACGTTTATTCGCACTGGCTTTAACATGAGTTGAATCGATGAAGACATGGTCGGCACTTAGTAATCCTTTATCTGCAATTTCTTTAAGAATTCGATAGAAGATCTGTTCAAAGATATCCGTATCTTGGAAACGACGTTCATAATTTTTACCGAAGGTAGAAAAGTGCGGTACTTCAGAATGGAATCCAAATCCTAAAAACCATCGATATGCCATATTCGTCTCGATCTCTTTTATAGTTTGACGCATTGAACGAATTCCAAATACATATTGAACAAATGTCATTTTAATTAATACGACTGGATCCACACTCGGTCGACCTAGTGTTGAATACAGTGGTTCTACTAGTGGATAGATGAAGGAAAAATCAATAGCTGATTCAAGCTTTCTAACAAGATGATTCGGTGGTACAAGTTGTTCAATTGTAATCATCTCAATTTGATCACGTTCATTTATTTGATTTTTCGAGATCATATCCATTCACCTCAGACATTTATTTAGAAAGGAGTTGATTGTAGTGTAGGCGGCGACTCCTGCGGGAAAAGCGTGAAGGCCGATACCCCGCAGGAGCAAAGCGACGAGGAGGATTGGGCCACGCCCGCGGAAAGCGTCCGCCGAAACGGAAATCAACTAACTCTATTTCAGAAACTATTACTTTTATTTTAAAAGAAAAAAGACTGTAGGCAAACTTGAAATTTCGAGTTTGTCTACAGTCTGAGGTAAAATTACCGGAGTAATTTTACCTTTTTTATCTATTGCTGTTGGGATTTTCTTTTTTTACCACGTTTAATAATCGCAATTACAAAGGCGATAAATAATAAATAGACCACTGCTAGAGCTGCTAGATAGCCTTTATTTATACCCTTTTCTTCCGTAACCTGGAAAATTTCAACGATTTCTCGATCAAGTACAATAGGGTAAGTTCCATTTTTATTCATACGAATTGTATCATTGTCCAGCATGGCACGAAGCTCTTTACCTGTACCAATTTCTTCTTCTGATATATCAAATCGAGTTGTTTGCCCCGTGTTATTTATGACAACAATCCATCTTTCTGTATCAGAATAACGCTCAAACACTAAAAACCCACTGTCATTTTTCAGTAATTTGTATCCACCATCTCTTAAAGTTTCAGATTGTGAACGTAAGGTTTGGACATTCCCGATAAAGTCTATCATTTCTTCATCTGTTTTGAAGTTATAAAGCTGATGTGCCTCTGCCCCAGCTTCACCATTCATAATAAGCTCTGTTCCATATTGTGTAACAGGTACCCCCGGTAAAAGTAATGTTGCGACAATTCCTAGTCTTGTTCTAGTTGGCGGGTAAGCTTCTACTGTTAATGTAAAGCGGTCAGTAAAGACGTTATCCAGCATTAGCTGCGTAGGTGCTTCTTCCCCGTTCGCGTAAGGTTCAATATTAGTTAAAAGATTAGATGAATCTTGGTTTACATTTTTGTAAGCATTACGGAAGGCTTCTGTTGTTTCTGAGTAGTATTTAGCATCAAAAGTTGCCTCACTTTCTTCATTAGAGATAACGTAAATATCCTCATTCACTTCTTTAATAGCAGAAATTAATTCATTTATAAATTCCGTATCAGCGTTACCAAGATTAGTTAAGCGAATGCCACCAAATTTATAAGAGGAAACAAAGTCTACTACCGAGTTAAGTAAGGCCTGCTGTACTTCTTCATTTTGTAAATCCCACTGTACTCTCGCGTCAGAGGAGCCTGTAATCCACTCAGCTTTTGCTGGATCCTGAGCCCATTCATGATTCTCGCTGACATTTGTTAGCGGGAAATCCACCATTACCTTTACATTGCTCTTAGCATATGTATTAATAACATTCGCCAGCTCGTCTGCTGTACCAAAATGCGGTTCAATTTCTTCATAGCTTGTAACCATTGTCCCGTCATACTTTTCTGTTTTGAAAACAGAGCCCAACGACACAATGCTATAGCCCATATCTGTGATTAATGAAAATTTATCAATTAACCCGCCAAAGTCACCACCAGCAAATTGAGTAATATCCTTAGGATCTGTATTGTAATCATTTTCGGCAGTCGAGTTAAAATAACGGTCTACCAATAAATCATATATCGTTTCATCTGCAATTGTTTTTGTTTCTTGTGCGGCTGCAACAGCTGGCAAAGAAAATGATGCAGCAACAATTGCTGACGCCACTGTGATGCTTATCCATTTTGTGAATTTCAAAATTATCCCTCTCCTATCAAATCCGCCTTGCTTTTACTTTTTGTAATTGCCAGGCTCTAACCTCATCCAATGCTTATAGAACTCCCTGAAGTAAAGACATATCATCGCCATTTTACCAAAAAGAAAAGACCTTCTGCTATCTTTTACTAGGAAATCAGCAATTTACATTGGAAAATGCGACAAAAACGTGAACGTGTCACTTGGATGCAGTGTTGCCTTGGTGTATGAAGTTTAGTTTCGGTAAGCTTGGAGGGTATAATACTGTGTATTTAAATTTGGAGATGGTGGGCGTGTTGTGTTGAAGTGCATTTTGAGGATTGATTTGCTTGGTTGGAGTAGGTATAGGAGTTGGGGGAAGTGTAGAGTTTGGCTTTTTGCTACGGTTGTGGGGGGAATTGGGATTGGATGGTTGTAATGTTTCTGGTTTTACTACGATTGCGGGGGAGACGCTTGCTTGGATGGAAGCAATGGTTCTCGTTTTGCTACGATTGCGGGCTTTCACTAGCATGAACTGTCTTATTGTTCCCCGCTTTGCTACCGTTCAACAGTACCACTCGCTTGAATCGTCGCATTGTTCCTCTGTTTGCTACCGTTCAACAGTACCACTCGCTTGTACCGTCGCATTGTTCCTCACTTTGCTACCGTTCAACGGTACCACTTGCTTGAATCGTCGCATTGTTCCTCTGTTGCTACCGTTCAACAGTACCACTTGCTTGAATCGTCTTATTGTTCCCCGCTTTGCTACCGTTCTGCGGCGCCACCTGCTTGTACCGTCTTATTGTTCCCCGCTTTGCTACCGTTCAACGGCGCCACTTGCTTGTAACGTCTTATTGTTCCCCGCTTTGCTACCGTTCAACAGTACCACTCGCTTGTACCGTCGTATTGTTCCCCGCTTTGCTACCGTTCTGCGGCACCATCTACTTGTACCGTCGTATTATTCCTCACTTTACTACCGTCCAACTGTACCACTCGCTTGTACCGTCGTATTGTTCCCCGCTTTGCTACCGTTCAACGGCGCCACCTACTTGTACTGTCGTAATGTTCCCCGCTTTGCTACCGTTCAACCATACCACTCGCTTGAATCGTCGCATTGTTCCTCTGTTTGCTACCGTTCAGCGGCTTCATTCGCTTGTATTGTCTTAATATTCCTCTGTTTACTACCGTTCAACTGTACCACTCGCTTGTACCGTCTCATTCTTCCCCACTGTGCTACAGTTCAACAGCACCACCTGCTTGTACCGTCGCAATTATCGGCTCATTCGTACAATTGAACACTACCACCTGCTCCAACCGTAGCAAACTTTCGCTAACTTCAATGCATTTGATTCTCTTCATTACTCCTTCAATGCAACATTACCTCAAAACCGACTCTCTCTTCATTTAATAGCCCCAATACATTTCATCAAAAAAAATCGCAAAGTACAAAAAGTACCCTGCGATTTTGGAGCTTATTATTAAGCTAAGAAATTGAAGCCCATTTGTAATGCAAATCCCATATATAATACTGCAAATAGAGAAATTGCAAAGATAATCCAGAAAACTGTTGTTGGTTTGTTTTTAGCTTGACGTACTAAAACCATTTCCATCATACCGATTACTAAAATACCTAATAGGAATTTAATCCCGTAAAGCATGCCTTGTCCAAAATCCATTGCTTCAATAAATAATGCCCCACCAGTAATGATGATTAGAATATAGAACAAACGTAACGCCATATGAATCCCTTTAGATTTTGAAGCTACTGCTGCCACGAAAAATAGTATTAAAGCAACTACCCAAGTGGTAATGTGTAAGTGTGTTGAGTTTGTTAAAAAGTCCATCTTGTTCCCACCTTTTTTTCTTTGTCAGCAATATCCTACCATATGCATGTTTGGGTATTCAAATATATTAGGCTCTATTTACTTTAATGTACAAATTTAAAACTATTTTTTAAGATTTCAAGGGCAATTTACTAGACAAATTAAGAATTTCTATTCAAATCGATTGGAAAGAGTTCCAATTCCCTGAATCGAAATCTTGACTATATCTCCAGCCTTTAAGAAAGTTGGAGGGTTCATTCCTTTGCCTACCCCAGCAGGTGTACCTGTTAGAATGATGTCACCTGGCTCAAGCGTAACATGGCGAGAAAGAGTAGCTACCAACTCATCGATAGGGAATACCATATCTTTTGTAGAGCCGTTTTGTCGCACTTCCCCGTTTACTTTCGTTACAACCGTTAAATTTTGCGGATCAGTAATTTCGTCTTTTGAAACGATATATGGACCTATTGGACAAGAGCCTTCTAAGCTTTTGCCTAAGAAAAATTGTTTATGACGATCTTGAAGATCACGTGCTGTAATATCATTGGCGATTGTATAGCCAAAAATATAGTCATAGGCAAGCTTTTTCGGGATATCCTTCCCTTTCTTTCCTATTACGATAGCAAGCTCACCTTCATAATCTAGAGAATTTGTTTTTTCCTCATGGATTGGCAGAACTTGTTCATCAGCTGCAATCGAAGTTGATGATTTTGTGAATACGACCAAGTCTACAGGTGCCGCATCGGCTCCCATTTCTTTAGCATGATCCTGATAATTTTTACCGATACATAAAATATTTTTTGGTGTTCTTGGAATAGGTGATAGCCACTCTATTTCAGAAAATGCTAGCTTATATTGATTAACTTCTGCAGTATTTTTTACTGCTTCAACTAATCTACGAGTTTGTTCAACAAAGTCAAAACCTAATGTAATTCCATCAATAATTTGTTTTGGAAAAGAAGGGAGAATTTTAAGCTCTTCTTGAATAGCTAGCACATCCCAAACCGCTTCCTCTTTTTTAACTTTCGGACCGAATTTCACTTCTCCATTTAATTTGAACGATAAAATCTTCATAAATAAAGGCTCCTTCTTTTTTCCTTTGTAGTCTTTACATTCTCCGATATTTAGAATATATCGAATAAATGCTAGATTAGTTTCATCATACATCAAATTTTCTGAAATTGCTCACTTTTCAGACAAGAAATTTTTAGCAATTTAGTGAAATAGAATTACTATTTTCAAATACATTCCACTCTGCCATCTTTCTAAATTACGACGATTATCGATAAGTTAATTTCTTTACTAATAGCTCTAATGGGCCTTGTTTAAACTTAGTAAACCAAAGCTCTGCAAAAATGACCTGAATGACAAATAGACCAATCGCTATATAAGTTCCCATTTGAACGTCCACTTCACCATATAACCCGAATCCAAAATTATAGAAGATTAATGTGCAAATAATCGATTGCATAATGTAAATCGTTAGTGACATTCTGCCCGCTTTAGCTAACGGCTTCAACAGCTTTGGCATTACTGGAATCATACATAGACAAACTACCACGCCAATATAGCCAATAGAAAGAATCGGCCCCCCTACATATACTTTTAAATAGTCTAATAGATAAGTACTGTTATAAATAAACGGTGTGCTCTTAATGAAAAGTCCCAGCGCTAAACATATAACTGTTAAGCTAATCCATAGAATTTTTAACTCTTTTCCTCTTTCGATTAAGCGCCATTTTGCGAAGGCTGCACCGATTAGCATATACGGTAAGATCGTCAGCAACGAGGTAATCCACATTACTAACCCCATTTGAAGCGCTAGATCATCCAGCCTCTGGAGAAAAGCATCTGTCCAGCTACCAATTCCATAGGCAGATAGGGCATTGTTAATCATTGTAATATCGACAGCCGGCTCCTCAACCTCTAAATTAGCCACGCTAAGAAGCGAAAACATGCCAATGAAGAATACCTGCATGATTCCATTAATGACTATCCCAAATGTTAGCAGCCAGCCACTTCCAAAGCGCAGGAAGAGAAGAAGAATAAAACCACAAAATGCATACATTGTTAAAATATCTCCCCACCAGATGAAAAAGGCGTGGAATAAACCAATTATTAATAAAATAATTAATCGTTTTGGTGCAAATTTATAGAAGCTTGCACCTGTCTTTTCCGCCTTCATAAATTGCATGGCTAGCCCATAGCCAAATAACATTGAAAATAATGGGTAGAAGCTACTTTGTACATAGATATCCAAGGTTTGATGCCAAATAATATCCTTTGCTTCTGTAAACCAATTACCTAAATCTATATGAGGCAGTGGCAGATAAAATCCGAACATGTTTACTAATAAAATTCCCAGTAAACTAAATCCTCGTAAAATATCTAGAGAGTCAACTCTCTCATTTAAAGCTGTTGGTTGAAAATTCACTATGGTTCTCCTTTTCTTTGACAAAAATAATAACTTGTTATTATTTTACATGATTATCCAACACTTTTTTCGAAAAAAAGCCCATTAATTTTTTTAAAATTAATAGGCTTCTTATGCTTTAGTGCTAATCTAGTCTGATTTCTGCCTCTGCATTATATAAATAAAGTATTTTTTCATCGACCTTTACCTGTAAAATCGATTCAATTGCCTCTGTGTAAATCCTTAACTGAACACCATAGCGTTTTTTCATTTCATTTGTTAAATAGGGCTCCTCTGAAAACTGTGGGAGAATTTTGTCTGTTTTATAATCAAGCAGAATCCACTTACCATCCTCATCTTCAATTAAACAGTCAATAATCCCCTGAATAATCTGTGAGTCTCCCTCCTCATCCTCAATACTTAAAGTAAACGGAACCTCTCGATGCAATTGCTTGGCACGAGTAAAACGCTGACCAATATTACTTAAAAAGAATTGATAGACCTTTTCGGGGTCAACCACTTGAATTTCATCTTCCGTCAGTAAATTTCTTTTTACTAATACATTCAAGTACGCTACTATTTCATCAATAGTAGAGAAGCCTTCCTGAGGTATATGCTGCATCACTGTGTGAACGACCGTACCAATTTCAGTTGCTGATAATTTCTTTTCCTGCAAAAATAGCGGTCTTTTTTTCGCAGTGACTGATTTCAAATGCATAATTTGTGTCTCTGGTTCTTCCTCGCGTTGCAGACTTTCAATTCGTTTAATTTCTGAAACACTTGTTTTAGACTTTTTGGATACTGCACTAGCATGAGCATATGGTGTGTTATATTGGAGCTGCATTTTAGCTAGTAATGCTTGATCCACCTCTTGAGCTGCCTCCTCAGTCGATTTCCCTTCCGCCTCAAAATGCAATGCACTCATAAAGGAAGTATTTGAAATAGGAGTGACCACCCATTTAGAAGAATTCTCTACCGGCTTGTACTCTTCTTGACTTAAAGCTATAAAGCATTCATGTCTAGCTACCGCAGGACCGATCCAATCTAAGTAATTTTTTGCTCGAGCACGTAAATATTCTGGCAGCATTACCTCTGTCGGCAGATGCTGTACCTCTGCCCACTTGGCATTGACCTTCTCCCAATCCTTCACAGTACCTACTAGAATCAATCTTTCCTTTGCTCTTGTCATGGCTACATATAAAACACGCATTTCCTCTGCTTTTAACTCAAGAATCTTCTTCTCTTTCATCGCTAAAAATGGAAGTGATGTATACATAATTCGATCATCTGGGTCAATCGCCTTTACAGCTAATCCAAATTGCTGATCAAATAGGTACGAATTATTAAAATCCATCTGATTAAAGCTGCGTCCTAATCCAGCCACAAAAACAACAGGATACTCAAGTCCTTTAGAGGAATGAATTGTAACGAGTCGAACTACATCATCCTTCTCACCAATGGACTTGGCTACTCCCAAATCATCGCCTCGAGAACGCATACGATCGATGAAGCGTAAGAAACGGAACAGCCCTCGGAAGGAAGTTTTCTCATACATAAGGGCACGGTCGTGCAAGGTTCTTAAATTTGCCTGACGTTGTTTCCCATTAGTCATGGCACCAACCATTTCATAATAATTCGTATCGATATAAATTTTCCAAATTAAATCAGATAAGGAGCCTCTGCGTGCTAAATTTCTCCAATGTTCAAGCTGAGTTAAGAAACGTTGTAATTTTTCAGCGGTATTTGTATCGAGACCTGTATGCTCTTCTTCAACAAATTGTTTCACAGCATCGTAATAAGGAGCTTTACGATTAACTAAACGAATTTTAGCCAATTCATTTTCGGTACAGCCAACAAATGGAGCTCTTAGAATAGAAGCTAAAGGAATGTCTTGGTAAGGATTATCGACTACCTGTAAGACATTTAGCATGACCATAACTTCTAGTGCCTCGAAATAGCCCTTTGAGGACTCAGCATATAAAGGAATGCCTGCTGATTTAAACTCTTCGACTAAATCATTGGACCAAGTCATTGAACGCATTAATATCACAATATCGCTATACTGCATTGGGCGAACACGTTTTTCAGGGTCCTTTTGTTTTGCATCATAAACCGTTGCACCACTATCGATTAGCTCGCGGATTCGTTTAATAATAAACCGCGCTTCTGCTTGTGATTTCTGAAGTTCTTCCTCCATGGCAATATCAGGGGCTAAGTCTTCATCTGCTTCTTCCAATGAGTCATCCGGATTTTCTTCATATATAATCGCCAGTTCGATTGGCATTTCCACTTCATTATAAGGAGCACCTGGCTTAAGTCCAGCCTTTTCATCGTAGTGGATTTCCCCAACTGTCTCACCCATTATTTGTTCAAAAACAAAGTTTGTCCCGTGCAATACCTCTTTTCGACTACGGAAGTTTGCATTCAAATCTATTTTCAAGCCATTCGAAACTGGTTCTTCCTCAAATTGCGTATATTTATTTAAAAATAACATTGGCTCAGCAAGTCGGAATCGATAGATGGACTGTTTTACGTCGCCCACCATAAATAAGTTTCCATCGAATTCGCTACCGCTTTTAACCAGCTGTAGAATCGTCTCTTGAAGCATATTTGTATCCTGATATTCATCGACAAGCACTTCTTTAAACTTATCTTTAAAATCTAATGCAACTGGGGATGGCTGGAGCTTCCCATTCTCTTCTACCGTAAGAATTTCCAGGGCATAATGCTCTAAATCAGAAAAATCCACTAGGCCTCTTTGTAGCTTGGCTGCTTTAAATTTATCACTGAAGCTCTCCGTTAACTCGACCAATGTATCAATAATTGGAGCCATTAAACGAATTTCCTGTAACAGTCGCTCTGGTTTTCTCAGGAAGAACGCTTCCTTCAGCTGGTTTACAATCTTTTTGGCTTGATCTCGTTTTTTCTGTCCCATTGCCTTGAGGTCAGGATCACAGCTATCCTTTGGTATTCTTGCTATGCCCGGCCACTTTAACGTATTGAAAAAATCATATGCCTCTTGCCATGTATGGTGGGTAATTATCCGTTTTGCTTCCTCGATTATGGCTGTATCTAGCATTGCCGTTTCTCCATAGCCTGCTGGACCATCTGGCTTTAACGAATACTGGCGCATTTCTTCGATGTGTGCAAGAGCTTCTTCTAAGCTGAACCTTATGGAGTTTTTCAATGGCTCTATAAAGGCAAGCTCATCAATAGTGATATTTTCTGGCAAGTCATATTGTCCAGATAATGAACGCAACCATTTCGTTGGCTCTGGATGGACTCTTGACGTCTCATATAGCTTGTTAATCAGTGTTTCAATGGCTTGGTCATCACGATCCGATGTAAAGCTATCCACCAATCGATACACTGCATTTACCTTAGCTTCGTCATCCTGATCATAGGCTTCTTCTAATACTTCTGCTAAGACGTCATCGCGTAATAATGCGGATTCTCCTTCGTTAGCAATTCGAAAACCAGGATCGATTTCGATTAGATAGGCATATTGGCGAACTATAGCTAAGCAAAATGAATGCAAGGTAGAAATTTGCGCTTTATTTACTAAGCTTAGCTGGCGACGTAAATGCTGATTCCGAGGATCCTTGGCAATTTCTTTTTCTAACGCCTCTGCCATACGATGGCGCATTTCTGCTGCTGAGGCATTTGTAAATGTCACAACAAGGAGTTCATCCACATCTATGGGATTCTCGTTTGAGATTACCTTTTCTATCATTCGATTTATAAGTACTGCTGTTTTACCAGAGCCCGCTGCTGCTGAAACTAGCGTATCCTGACCTGTAGCCCAAATCGCCTTCCACTGCTCGTCAGTCCATGTTACGTCTAGTTTTTTTTCAGGAATTGATAGACCCATCGTTTTTCAACTCCTCTCTTATTTTCGAGACAATATTATCCGTTTTGTCGGCCTGTAGCTGGTGATAGAGCTGCTCATGGTCTGTTGGGTCGAATTGACAAACAGATTTAAAGCTACAGTAGTCACAGGCTGTCCTACCCTTTAAGCGATAAGGCTTGATTCCCGTTTCACCACTTAAAATGCCGTCCCCTGCCACTTTATGCTTGTGTCTGACATATTGCTGGATTTGCCCCATATCACTTGGCTGCACAACACGAGATTTAGATAAGGATGTCGTTCCGTCCTTCTTTAAATACACAGGGACGATATTTGAGCTACCGCCAAGCTCTAGCTCCTCATCCATTGCGATTAATGACTCTGCATTCTCTGTTAGGAGCCCCTTCATACGATATTTTTTCATGCGCTCGAGCTCGAGAGTCATTTCATCGACTTCCTGCTCCATTTTTAAAATTGGATTATGCACATGCACATAAAGTACTCCAGCAGGATCTACGTCTCCATCAAACCATAGCTCAGAATTTTCAACGGCTACATCTAAATATGTTAGAAGCTGTAGTGAAATCCCGTGGTATACCTCATTTAAATCCAAGTCACGGCTAGAGGATTTGTAATCAATAACTCGTAAATAGGACTTGTCCCCGATTTTCGCTCGATCAATTCGGTCAATTCGACCCTGGATGCGCATTTTTCTACCACCTGATAAATCTATTTCTAACGGTGGCAGCTTTTCATTCGGTCCAAATGCGGCTTCGATTGCCACTGGTTTAAAGAAGGAATTTTTGGCATGCTGGGATAGTGCCATCATTGTCCGTTCAACGATTCGAATTAGCTTTCTTTGAATATAGCGATAACGGGCACTGCTTAATAAGATTTGATGAGAAAATACAGGCACGATATGCTCCACTGCCTGGCGAGCAAGCTGACTACACTGTAACTTCGATAATCGATTCCACTGCAGGTTTAACCGCTCTGTTTCAAGTGTGATCCATTTTAAGGCTTCATGGAATAAATCACCCATCGCAAAATTTTCAAGTCGATAAACTGCTCGTTCCTCCAGTCTTAAGCCATAGGTTGTGAAATGAGAGAAAGGACAGCGATAAAACTTTTCAACCCGAGATACACTGGAGGTCAACTCTGTACCATATAAGCTTTCTGTAATTTCCGGTGTTAGGTTTTCGGTATTCTTTTTCTTTTTTAACGGACGCATCACCGCTTGTAGCACATGCTTCCAATTAGCATCCTGTTCATAAAATGTCTTTAAAGCCAGCCACTCAGGTGCAAGCTCTTGTGTATACTCGGCCTGACGTAATTGCATCATTAAATAAGCCAAAGAGGTCCTTGGGTGCTGTAAATATGCAAGCGTATTTGTTGGCTCCAATTCCTCAATCGGATCATTAAGAACTCGCGTATGAGGCAAGGTTTTTACGCCACCCACCTCAAAGAGCTTATGCAAACGATTGACATAGAGTGAAGGCAGTAGTGCTTTACTTTCTTCGTCTGAGCTTGCAAAGGTTACATAAAGTCGATTTGTAGGAGATGAAAAAGCACGATAGATTAAAAATGCTTCCTGTAGCAAACGATGCTTTGACGTTGGTGATAGCTCTATATCAGCTCCTGCAAACCAACCTCGCTCCACATCGGTTATTAATCCCTCATAGTCCATGCGCATTGGATAGACGCCATCATTCACACCAATGACGAATACTGCTTTCTTGTTGTCAAAGCGAGAGAATTCAACTGTAGAAACCGTTACCTCATCAACTGATGGTGGAATTTTTGAAAAGTGAAGTGTATCAAACCCTTCATCCAATATTTGGGCAGCCTCTTCAAGCGTCAGCTTTTGGTCACCAAATAAAAGAGCAAATTGTTCTAATACATTGATCCAGCGGTTCCAGGCCTGGTCATGCTCACTTGCACCATGGAGGTCATGCTCCTCCAATTCTATATTTTTTAAGGCCTGTAACTTCTCATAAACCTTTAAATCGTCGATACAATTATATAAGGCCATGGCGATTTCTCTACCAGTTTCAGCTTCCTTTAGCTGCTCTTGAAGCTTCTCAAGTGGTGCCTTGATGATTTCTTTTATTTCATCGATCAGCTTTTGCATTTGAATTTCTTCATCGGTTTGTTTTTTAGAATAAAACTCTAGCCCACGATATTTTTTATAAAACCATCTTGAATCCTCGAACCATCGATAGCCATAAATCCCCTGTGCAATGACGAAGTTTTCGAATAGATCCGCCTTCTCACGCATCTCCTTCAAATCACTTTTTAATGGGAAGAATAAATCTGTTTTTACACTTCTAAAAACGGGCTCATACTGCCAATTAGAAGAGATTACTTCTAATATCGACCGACTAAACTCAATTAATGGATGATGAAGCATCGTCTTTTTTTCGTTGGTGAAAAGAGGGATATCATATTGAGCAAAAATCGTTTGAATTAATGGGTCATATACAGCGGCTTGACGATACATAATCCCAATATCCCGATATCGTATTCCCTCGTCCTTGACAATTCGACATATTTCCCGGGCAATCGCATGGATTTCAGCTCTACGATTTGCCCCTTCCATGACTTGGACAAATCCTTCTGCCTCAATCGGCTGTGGAATTGCTTGATGGAATTGTTTTTCAACATGCTGCAGATCATGATTTTGATAGCGATAGCTATTTTCCAAATGAATTCGCGGTTCGACATCAATTTGAAATTTATATGCCTCCTGAAGCAATTTATCATACATTACAGCCGGTCGATAAAAGACAGCTTGGTCATTATACTTATCGTTTGGATCCTCAAAAGGTAAAACAACCGTCACCCTTTTAGCCAAAGACATTAGCTGTTTGACGATTTCAAACTCTCGAACTGTAAAGGCTGTAAAACCATCTATATAAATGTGTGCCTCTCTAATTCTCTCTGAATTCTGCAATTGTTCAATCAGAATTGGGTAAAATCCCTCACTATCTATAAAGCTATCACCTAGTACCTCTTCAAGCTTTGTTAAAATTAGCTGTAAATCCTTCGACTTTGCGATGAGTGTATTAGGAGCTGAAGATTCCTCTAACTGAGTAATCGTATCGGCCAATGTCTGACTATCAATGTTGTATTGACTGAACTCTTTAATAAGCTGCTCTATTTCTTTTGTAAAACCCCGCTTATCTGCTGCCTGACGGAATAACGAAAACTGCTCTTTATTTTCTGCCAGCAAGCGTCGGATGAGCATACGATAACCAATTTTATCGATTTGCTCTTTTGCAATGCCCCCAGTTTCTTGCAGGATATGCCATGCTAAACGTTTAAACGTCATGACCTGTGCTCGAATAATCCCTTTTATATCATACTGATTAGTAAGCATGTATTCTGCCTGGTAAGACATTTGGTCAGGAACGATTAAATAAATTTGGGAGCCTAAAGGTTGTTCCTTTAACTCCTTTACGATTTCCTGATGTATGAATGTAGACTTCCCTGTACCAGCTCGTCCACTAATCACTCGTAACGACATGACGTTCCCTTCTTTCTGTTCCATATATTATCTTCTATTATATCAGAATGTACGTTCGTTTTTAAAACAATGCGATTATAAAATTTTTTTACTTTTTGTAGCTTTTAAAAAGGTTTTACCCATCAAAAAAGAGCGATTTATAACAACCGCTCCTTCTTGACAGACATTTTAATGTTTTTTTTATTGGCAACCGATTTTAGGTCTTTCTCAACTTTTTTGTTTAAATGCTTTTCGATGCCTTTACCAACAATCCAGAGCAGGAAAATCCCTACACCTGCGATGATTAACTTTACAGGGTCAGTTATTAAAGCTTTTAAGTCGTAGCCCAATACACTCATGCTGGCAATCATGATGAACTTACCTGCCATGACAACGATTAAATAATATTTTTTCTTAATATTAGAAAGACCTGCTACGATATTGACGAGAACTGATGGAGTGAACGGGAAGCAAAGCAGGATAAATAATGGACTTAGCCCTCTCATATCAACCCATTTGATTAATTTTTGAACCTTTTCTTTTTCAATAAAAACCTTGAGCCTTGGATGTTTTCCAAATCTCCGTGTAAGTAGGAAAACAACATATGAGCCTAGTACCGTTCCTATCCATGACAACAAAAAGCCTATCCATAAGCCATAGGAGCTAGCGTTAGCTACAACAATAACCACTAAAGGAAGAAATGGTAAAAAAGCTTCTATAAAAGGAAGTAAAATACCGATTAGCGGGCCAAGTGTCCGATAATGTGCTGCCAGGTTTTCAATATTTTCAACTGTAAAAAAATCGTTCACATGTTCCACCCCGACTTTTAAGGTATGATTTACTGACTAAACCGAATTTATTTAACATTGTTCATACAGTCCATTTTTATGAATTATTGTTACTATCTTTTGCAACATTATCCAAAGTTAAACCGTTAATTTAAGGTTATTTTTAAATCTATTATTCTCTCTATTCCCTATTTATTCAATTTTCAAAATGATATTCTCTTATTTTTTATATGATTTTAATACAGATGGTTGGATATTTAAAGTAAATTTACCAATTCGACTATTAATAACGATTTAAATTGTAAATTGTTCCATTTAACTGTAATACTAGATTACCTAACACGAATATGTCTATTAATGTTACTATTTTATTAGATAACTATCGAAATTTTGTTCAGAAAGGAATCAGACAAATTGAGTACCCACTTAAATTATAATGAATCAGCACTTACAAGTGATTCATTCTCTCAGGGGATTAAAGACTGTATCCCAACCTTATTAGGCTATGTAAGTATCGGCTTGGCTTTTGGCGTTATTGCTATTACTTCGAATCTTTCAGTTTTTGAGATATTTTTATTATCTGTCCTTGTTTATGCTGGATCTGCACAATTTATTTTTTGTGGATTATATGTAGCAGGTGCACCGTTTTCTGTCATCATAATCACGACTTTTATTGTAAATTTGCGTCATTTGCTTATGTCCTTAACGGTTGCTCCTCATTTAACACGGTATTCACCGCTACGTAACATTGGATTTGGCACACTATTAACCGATGAAACCTTTGGCGTTGCCGTTACAAAGCTTATGAAGGAAAAGCAGCTTGGTGGCAATTGGATGGATGGTTTAAATCTAACAGCTTATATTACGTGGATTGCTTCTTGTACAATAGGAGGACTGATTGGAAAATGGCTGCCCAACGCAGAAAACTGGGGCTTAGATTTTGCCTTAATCGCCATGTTCGGAGCTTTACTCGTTCTTAACTTAAACGGTATTGGGAAAAGCAAGCTAATGCATTATCTAAAATTGATTGCATTGATGGCCATTGTTTTATATGCATTATTATATTTCGTCCCAGGACACTTGGCCGTACTAATTGCTACTATTATTGTCGCTACGATTGGGGTGGCAACTGAAAAATGAGTATTTCCTTACCTGTTCTTTTGTTAATGCTCGGCTGTGCTCTTGTCACTTGGGTTCCACGGGTAGTTCCTTTTATATTAGTACGTAACATCCAATTACCAGATGTCGTGCTACGTTGGCTAGCCTATATCCCAGTCTGTATTTTAAGTGCACTTGTGCTGGAATCTCTTTTTGAAGCAGAAGAGAAATTCGTGACTTTCGACTGGCTCAACTTACTGGCCTTTATCCCGACATTATTTGTTGCTATCTGGACGAAAAGCTTATCGAAAACAGTGATAGTTGGCGTTGTTACAATGGCGATATTGAGATTATTGATCTAGAATTTCTAAAGGACATTTTATTTGTAAAGTGTCCTTTTTCTATAGATTGTTAGATATTTTTTTAGATTCAGCTTTAGTAAATCCACAGGTACTGCCAAATAATATCAAAAAGAGCGAAGACCATTTATAGGTCCTCGCTCTTACTTATTCCGCTACCAGCAAGCCAATACGATGGTGGTCGCCGTTATAAACTACGTGCTGGGTAAGTCGGACTTCATTTTGATGGTTGAGGACCTCTAGTCGACAATGGGCAGCATTTATTTGTAATGCTTCATATAATTGTCGTTCACTATGAACCTCCATGCCATTCACTTTTCGGATGATTTCGCCAACATCCAAGCCCATTTTTTCTGCAGGGGAATTTGGCAATACTCCTGCAATCATGACACCACTGGATTTTGCTGAAACTGCATAGACATCCTTTTGCTCACGAATAGCAAAACGGATGGATATAACGATTCGTGCAACTAGCCCTACCAGTAGCATTGCAAAGCCTACCAGTGGAACAAAATAAGCAACAAGCCCACCAATAACCACTAACTCTCCTAAAATCACAACAGCACGACCAAGTTTAGGGTACAAATATACCGGTAATGTATGTCGAGTCATTTGCTGGAAGCCTATAATTATTGGGAACAAAACAAGAGAAAATTGATTTGCTCCTATTGAGAACTGTGGCCACCAAGGGAGATATGCATCAATGACATTCCCTGGTACTACGAAAAAGATTGGTAGCACCCAAATCTTCTTGCTTAAAAAGGCGACTGCTTTTAAGCCCCTTTTTGAATTTTCCACAATTGGTGATGCATACTGCGCACCATATTTACGAATTAGCATTCCTTCAGCAACTAATAACAATCCAGCTAAAACCGCTGCTGTTACAGCTACATCCTCATTCATATTCACACCATTTATCTCTATACCAAATAAATCAATCGACACATTAAAATAGTTAAATAAGAAAAGTGTCACTAAGCTTGCCGTGAATATAATGATTGGTGACAGAAGATGAAAAATGTAAATAATCAATGCTAGAAAACTAATAATCGTCGCGACGTATAAAAATTGTACTGGTAATGTTAGTCCAAAACCGATTGAAAGAAGTGAAATACATAATGCGATTAGTAAGCCTTCCTTCAATAAGCCAATCGCTTCGGACCATCCCCATAAAATACGAATATGGAAAAATTTTCTTTCCCTTTTTACTCGACGATAGCCTAAATAGATAGCCATTATGATTGCTAGATAAAAGATTGGATTCATAAATAATCGTCCAAATGCTCTAGCAATCTCTATTAATATTTCTGTAACCATTTTTCCACCGCCCGTTTACTACTAACTAATGTCATTGTATCAAACGAGCACAGAAATGCGTAGATAGAATCTAACTATTTCGGCATAAAATTGTATTTTTCCTACAAGCTAGTCTTCAATAAATCGAATAAGCATTTTAAATCTATCTCAAATTAACTAGACTAAGTTAAATATCCCCTTTTAGGCGATTCATCATTACACTAAGTCCCATGTTTAGCTGAGCATCATTCTCCACATTTTGCTTATACTTAATTACCTGCTCACTAATACTTGCAAAGAAATCATCATCCATATGACGTCCCTTTTTCAAATCATTTTGCTCACGATAAAGCATAACTGCCTCAGCCGTATTTTCGTCATAAAAACCATCTGTTCTTGCGACATTATAACCAAGTCCACTTAATACCTTTTGTGTATAGGCAACCTCTTCTTTAAAATCACCTTCAGCAAATTCTCCTGATAATGGCAGTACTTCAAGGGAGAATAATGGATGCTGTTCTACTTCAATATCTGCCTCAATCCCTTTGCCATGAATCCATTGTCTTTCAGGAGTAAGCCATTTATTTGTAGATAATTTTAATTCTCCACCATTATCAAGTCCCCAAGTTTCTTGAACAGTTCCTTTACCAAAGCTAGTAGAACCTACAAGCAATGCTCGCTCCCAGCTCTGAACTGCTCCAGCCATTACTTCACTTGCCGATGCACTACCTTCATTTTGAAGAACTACAACCGGTAGCTTCTTCATCTTTTCTAAGTAGTATTCATCCACTTCAAGCTTTGAAGTTTTTAATGGCTCCATAGCCCCTTTACCATTTTGCATATATGCAAAAACGTCATTCTCCTTTTCGATACTACTTACAACAGCTGCTACGCTATGTAAATATCCGCCTGGATTATCACGGAGATCCACTATAATTCCTTCTACATCTTCACTGATTAATTTCTTTGTTGCCTCAACCCATTCTTCAGCTGTCTTTTCACCAAACATTGAGATTGATACATAGCCAATGTCGGTTTCCTCAGCCTTCATCACCTTTGATGCAACAGTTTTGTTATTCATTTCAGCTCGTTCTACACTGATTTTGATATGGCGCTCTGTACTTGGGCGATATAATACAAGGCTAATTTTTTCGCCAGCCTCACCTTGAATCATTTGCATCAATTCCCCAAGAGTTTTCCCATCAAGGCGTTCTTCATCAACTTGTACAATTTCATCGAAAGGACGAATTCCTGCTTTTTCTGCTGGAGATGATTTCACAGGTGAAACAACAATGAATTTACCGTCTTTTTCTGTGATTTCAATACCAATTCCAACACGTTGTCCTGCTAATGATTGCTTATGCAGGGCAGCCTCTTTCTCGGTATAGTACGTACTATACGGGTCTTGAAGAGCTCCTGCCATTCCTCGAATTGCTCCTTCAATAAGTGCAGATTCCTTAGTTCCATATACAGAGTTTTCTTTAATTAGAGAATAGGCTTGGTCAATAACAGCGATATCACTGACATTAGCTCCTCCCATTTCAGTTTCCTTCGAGCTCTGCCAGAATATAAAGCCAGCTATAATAATACAAAGCACAGCCAGTAATACAAAAAATCGACTTTTCCTCATTGTTTACCCCCTCTCGTACACTCTATGAAAAAACGAAATGGGATAACACATGGAAAAGCCGATTTTTATATTTTGCAACTTATTCTTTAAGTAAATTAAGCATTTTTGCTTATCTTAATAGAAAAAATACGATTAGAGTTTTTGAATTTTATTTCCTTCTTGCTCAGTCTAAGCTCTCTACATACTCTCCTATTGCCTCCTGATCAAGTGGACCAACAATGTGATACTGGATACGTCCCTCTGAATCAATCATAAAGGTAGAAGGAATAGTGATAATTTGATAAAGCTTATCAACCCCCTTCTCCTCCATTAAAGGAATGGGGAACGTCAGGTTATAGCTATCAACAAATTGCTGTACTGTTTTAATCGCATTTAAGGATCTTTCTGTATGTGTCAGGTTTACAGCAATAATTTCAGCATTATCGTCTTTGGCATCTTCCTTATAATATTTTTGAAGATGAGGCATTTCTTTTTTACACGGTGGGCACCAGGTTGCCCAAAAATTTAAAACAACCTTCTTCCCCTTTAGTTCAGACAGGGTAACAGTCTCTCCTGCTAAAGTTTTTAAAGTAAAGTCTGGGGCAATTTGTCCTTTTGCTAACCCTTCCTCTTGATCCAGGTTCATTTCATAGGAAACTGCTTGTTCAGAAATAGCTTCACTTGCTTCTATTTGATCTTTAATATAAGTTCCCAGCATGATGGCAACAAGTGCCATTACGACAACTAGTCCAATTGCTTTCTTTTTCATTTTCCACCCTCCAAGATAGGAAAAATTACTTTATTGAAGAGAGCTAAAGCTTTGTTTTCATGAGCTCCCTCTTTCATTATCTTTATAAGAATACCATAGATGTCGAATTATAAAAAATTCCTAAGGCATAATAAAAGCAGGCTATTTGTGATAAACACGAATTAGCCTGCTTTGTAACTGCTATAAAGAAATATAGTTTAGTGGGTTTACACTTCCAACACTTTGTTTTACCCATGTACCTACATGAATTTCAAAGTGTAAGTGAGTTCCTGTTGAACCACCTGTGTTCCCCATTCCTGCAATTTGTTGACCTTTTGATACCTGTGTTCCAACACTTACGTGAATTGAATTTAAGTGAGCATAAACAGAAGTGAAAATTTGTCCATCGATTGAATGAGTTACCATTACAACATTACCAAAAGTAGAAAGACTTCCTGCATAAGATACTACGCCATCTGCTGCTGATACGACTGGAGTACCTGTGCTGTTCGCAATATCGATTCCGTAGTGGAATTTATATTGTCCAGAGATTGGATGGATACGAGCACCATATGGACTTGTGAAACGACCGTTAGCTGGCTTTGTCCAATTTCCTGCAGAAACTGCTGGTGCTGAAGTGCCACCACCATTATTTTTTGAGTTATTGGCAGCTGCCGCTTTTCTCGCAGCTTCTTGTTGACGAGCGATTTCTAGTAATCTTTTTTGTTCTGAAGCAATTTTAGCATTAATTTCATCGCTAATTTCTACTGCTTCTTCATATTGCTCTTCTAATACCTTTTTCTCACTAGCAATCTGTTTTTGTTGAGCCTCTAATTGAACGATTAAATTATCTTTCTCTTTCTTTTGAGAGTTAAGAGAAGCTTTTAAACTATCAAGCTCAGCTTTTTTTGTTTCTAATTCTTTTTTCGTTTTTTCTAAAGTAAGCTTTTGCTCCTCTAGCTTGTCCTGATCTTGTTTTTGCTCTTTCATAATTTGACGATCGGCATCCATTAACGTATTAACAGCCGAATAACGATCAATGAAATCTACAAAACTATTAGCGCCAAGTAATACGTCTAGGAAACTAACAGAACCATTTGCCTGAAGTGCTCGAGCACGCTCTGCAAGAAGTTCATTACGTTGGTCGATTTTAGCCTGTAACGCAACAATATCAGCCTTTAACGTTTCAATTTCTTGTGTTGTTACAGAAATTTCTTGTGTAACTTGATTAATATTATTGTTTGTATTTGTTATTTTATCTGTAATTTGGGTAATTTGATTTAAAAGAACCTCTTGTTTAGATTTAATAGTATTAATTTCAGCTGACTTTTCTTGGATTTCATCGCTTAAATGATTTTTTTGCTCTTCTACCTCAGATTTTTCATTTTTTAAATCTGATAGACTTGCAGCATATGTAACTGGTACTTGAAGAGCAAGTACCAGGGCAGTTGTTGCCATAAAAATTTGGAATGGTTTTTTACTTATTTTCACAGATTAAGACCCCTTTCAACTTTCTTACACAGGATTCTACTTTTTTATTCTACTTTTTTCGCAAGACAGGCAGAATTATACCTTCAGGAATTTTCTAACTGACATGAAGCTTCCCCATATCCCAATGAACACACCCATTATTAGGAGTAATCCATTTACTTGATATAGTAATGGAGTTGCACTAAGCAGCTGTAAAAATTCACCGTCTAGCTTTGGTTGTACGATGTTGAAAATATTAACGTAAACTATTGATACAACAGCAATCGGAATCAATGCACCTAAAACACCAAGCCACATTCCTTCTAAAACAAATGGAATTCGCACGAAAGAATTTGTTGCTCCTACTAGCTTCATAATTTCTATCTCATCTCTACGCGCAATAATCGTAATTCGAATTGTGTTGGAAATTAAGAATATCGCTGTAAATAATAAGCCTACTATTAAGATTAAACCTACGTTTCGGCTTGTATTTAAGAAGCTAAATAGTTTTTCAACCTTACCTTCTCCATACTTCACTTCTTGTGTATGCTCAAATTTTTCAATTGCCTTTGCGACACTAGCTGTCTGTTGAGGCTCTGTTGCTTTTACATAAAGCACATTGTTTAGTGGGTTACTTTGCTCAAATAGACTAAGCTCTTCTCCATAACCTGCTATTAATAAATTAAGTTCCTCTTCCTTAGATGAATATACGACCTCTTCGACTCCAGGTAAACCTCTAATTTCTTCCATCAGTTGTTCTTCAGCTGCCTGAGCCTCAGTCGGGTCTGAAATAATATCTATTAACACTTTAATTTCTACATCATTTTCAATATCATCTGCCACTTTGTTTAAGTTCATCATGATGATAGTGAAGACACCTACTAAAAGCAATGTGACAGTTACAGCACTAATTGATGCAAAAGTCATCCAACCGTTTCGACCAAGCGACTTTATACTTTCACGAAAATGTCGTCGGATTGTTCTAGCTTTCATAGCCGTAGTCACCTCCGTATACATCTCGTACAATTAAACCGCCTTCGATAGCGATAACACGTTTTCTAATTGTGTTTACAATTTCACGGTTATGAGTTGCCATCACGATAGTCGTTCCACGTGTATTAATTTCTTCAAAAATATTCATGATTTCCCAGGAAGTCTCTGGATCCAGGTTACCTGTAGGCTCGTCCGCAATAACAACCTTAGGCATATTAACAATTGACCTAGCAATTGCCACACGCTGTTGCTCTCCACCTGAAAGCTCATTAGGGAACATACGAACTTTATGCTTTAGACCAACTAAGTCTAAAACATCCATCACGCGTTTACGGATATCTTTTGGGTTTTCTTCTATAACTTCAAGAGCAAATGCAACATTTTCATATACATTCAATCTTGGTAGTAATTTAAAATCTTGGAATACTACACCTAACTGACGTCTAAGTAGCGGAACTTGTCGATTTTTAAGCTTCGTCAAATCCATTCCTGCAATAACAACTTCACCTGACGTAGGCTTTTCCTCACGATACATTAATTTTATAAATGTAGATTTACCAGCACCACTCGGGCCCACTACATAGACAAACTCACCTTTTTGTATATCTATAGAAATTCCATTTGCTGCAACTACACCATTTGGATATTTCTTTACGACGTTATTCATTTGAATCATAAATAAAACCACCTAAGTTTCAAGTTTCTATTAAAATAGATTTTTTCACTCAACAACCATTATAGCATTCATTTCCTAAGTTTTTATTACAATTTCATTTCATATTTCTTGTCAGGAAGGATGGAATTTATAAATTTTCCATATTTTCTATGCTAATAGAATTATTTCTTTTCTTACCTCTTTCTATTATTCCATAAACAGACAAAAATCCCTTTTAAATTACAAAGCGAATTCAAAAGAAAGATTAGCACTTACTAATAGCAATACTTATGTATTGTAATGCATCTGAAGGATTTAAGCATACAAGTCACCATCCAAAAAATAGAAAAAGTTTATTATTTAAATCACACCTTCTTGTACAATGGTCTCAGTAAGCCATACAACTTTTATCCCACAGCTGCCCAATTAAATATGAGTGTAAATGTAAAATCCACTTATAAAGAGGATCTGTTCAGCTTTCCCTTAAATATTAAAATAATAATGAAAAAACGAACCGCGATTGAGCTGCGATTCGTTTTTTAAATTTATTCTGCGATATAGCGAACGATGATAGCACCCGTTCGCGACTCACCATTTAGTTTTAAAATATTGGCATCATCGATGATTTTATCGAAATGGTAGGTTTTAAGGAAGAATTGGTCTTCTTCCAGTCTTGTTTCTACATCAGGTAAACCTACATCTGCTTTTCCGAAGTTTGTTGCCACTTGTCCATCCAACGATATAGATTTCGGAACGTAAAGTTCAACAGCTCCTGCAACCGTTTGGGCTTTTACTTTTCTGGCATCCTTTGCATTTGTAGTAATGACCACTGCACCGTTTACAGATTCTGCTTCTACCTCCTGCAGCTCACCATCGATATAAATACGTCCGTTCACTGTCTCAGTTTCTAAATCTTCACCTTTGACATTACGCAAATCAATTGAGCCATTTCCTGTCTCAATATGGGCATGCTGGAAGGATACTTGATCGACTTTAACTGCCCCATTATATGTCTTTACTTTTAATAGCTTGGATTCTAGGTTTTGAATCGTTACACTGCCATTTAATAAACGCACTAATAAAAGATCATAAAGCTTTTCTGGTACCACTAGTCGCAATGAAACCTGAGAAAGCTTAGTTGAAACAGAAATCGTTAATTTATCATTTGTTAAATTTACAAATTTCTCTTCAAATTGAGTTTTTGTTTTTTCTTCATCATGGTCAATTAGGGACGTCTTAACCTGTGTTTCCACTACTATTTGTTGCCCCTCCGATTTTACAAAATCTACTTTTCCATTTGGAAGATCGATTTCAATGCCTTTAACTACGTCAGCATCAAATGTATAGGTTTTGTCAAACTGTACTTTTTCCCCAAACGGGAACTCTAAATCGAAGTCCTTTATTTTCGTGAAGGTTGTATTCATTAACCCCATTACTCTTTCACTAAATTGAGAGAGATCTTGTTTTAAATCGTTCATGAATTCATCCATTTTTTTATTTGTATCACTATTGTTAAATGCTTTGCCAAAGAAATCCTCAAAACCTGTTGTTTTAGTTTTCTTTTCTTCAGTTGTTTGTTGTTGTGAAGCTTCACTATGCTCTTGTGTAGCTTTTGCCTCTTCTACTGTACTTTTAGTTAGAGGAACGATTGTAGGTTGAGTGGAGTTCTGTTCTTTTGTTAACGCCTCAAGTAAAACTATCGCCTCTTCAGCTGAGATTGTTCCGTTTTCAACTAATTTTAATATGCGCTTGCGTTCGTTTTCCATTTTCAAAAAAGCCTCCCTCTATGTGTATATTTAGTTATACGCTGAGGGAGGTGAAAAAGTTTCATATCTTATCTTTAAATTTTGACATTTATTATTTATTCGTTGCTTCTGCTAATAGAGTGTCCATGCGTTTTCGGTCACGTTCTAAAACAGTTTTTAAATAGTGCCCTGTGTACGACTTCTCGTTTGCGGCAATTTCCTCAGGTGTGCCGGTTGCTAAAATTGTGCCTCCCTTTTCTCCACCCTCTGGACCTAAGTCGATTAGATAATCGGCTGTTTTAATAACGTCTAGATTATGCTCGATAACTAGCACTGTATCTCCATTTTCCACAAGTCGTTGGAGTACCTTTAACAAGCGGGCAATGTCATGTGCATGAAGCCCAGTTGTAGGTTCATCTAAAATATAAATAGACTTCCCTGTTGAACGGCGATGTAGCTCGGAGGCCAATTTTACACGCTGCGCTTCCCCACCTGATAGAGTTGTAGCAGGTTGTCCTAGCTTCATATAACCCAGCCCTACATCCACAATCGTTTGAAGTTTCCGTTGAATTTTCGGGACGTTTTCAAAGAATACTACGGCATCTTCAATCGTCATATCTAATAGCTCAGCAATGTTTTTTTCTTTATAGCGTACCTCTAATGTCTCACGATTATAACGTTTTCCATGACATACCTCACATGGGACATAGACATCTGGCAGGAAGTGCATCTCGATCCGGATAATCCCGTCTCCACTACAAGCTTCACAGCGCCCACCTCTTACATTGAAGCTAAAACGGCCCTTTTTATAGCCTCGAATTTTCGCTTCGTTTGTTGATGCATAAAGGTCACGAATATCATCAAAGACACCAGTATATGTGGCTGGATTTGATCGGGGTGTTCGACCGATTGGAGATTGATCGATATCAATAACCTTTTCCAAATGTTCAATGCCTGTGATTTCTTTATGAGCACCAGGCTTTGTTCTTGCACGATTTAACTTCTGTGCCAGTGCCTTATATAAAATTTCGTTAATCAGTGTAGATTTACCAGAGCCTGAAACCCCTGTTACAGCAATAAATTGGCCTAAAGGAATATCGACTTTTACATTTTTCAAGTTATTTTCGGTTGCACCTTTGATGGTTAGCTTTCTCCCATCAGATTTTCGACGTTCGATTGGAAGGGGAATAAATTTTTTCCCACTTAAATATTGCCCTGTAATTGATGCAGAATCATTCATTACTTCATCTGGTGTTCCAGCAGCTACGATTTCGCCACCATGAACTCCAGCTCCAGGTCCCACATCAATTAAATAATCGGCGGCCATCATTGTATCCTCGTCATGCTCCACTACTATCAATGTGTTTCCTAAATCACGCATATCCTGCATCGTTGCCACCAGTCGATCATTATCTCGCTGATGCAATCCAATCGATGGCTCATCAAGAATATAAAGAACGCCAGATAAGCGGGAGCCTATTTGGGTAGCAAGACGAATCCTTTGCGCCTCTCCTCCTGATAAAGTACCAGCAGCGCGAGAAAGAGTTAGATAATCTAGCCCCACATTTATTAAAAAGCTCAATCGCTCAGTAATTTCTCGAATAATGAGTCTAGCAATTTGCATCTCTTTTTCTGAAAGCGTTAAATTGGAGAAAAATCCAAACATATCTCCTACCGAATGCTGTGTAGCTTCTGCAATATGTAAACCCTCTACTTTTACTGCAAGTGTCTCTGGCTTTAAACGGTAGCCTTTACACGATGGACAGGCTTGTTCAGTCATGTATTTTTGCATTTGCTCACGAACATATTCTGAAGTAGAGTCTCGGAAGCGTCGCTCAATATTGCGGACAACCCCTTCAAATTCGATTGCTTTGTTATGAACACTGCCATACTCGTTTTGGTAATAGAAATGGATTTTCTCGCCATCAGAGCCGTATAAGATTTTATCCATCTGACTTTTTGGTATTTGCGAAACCGGTACATCCGTTGGAATGCCATAGTGTGTACAAACAGCCTTCAGGAGCTGTGGATAATACTGAGAGCTAGTTGGTTCCCAAGCAGCGATCGCATGCTCCTCTAAAGTCTTATCCCAGTCTGGAATTAATAAATCCAAATCAACCTCTTGTTTTGTTCCTAGTCCATCACATGAAGGACATGCACCAAAGGGACTATTGAAAGAGAACATACGCGGCTCTAGCTCACCGATAGAAAATCCACATAATGGGCAGGCATGATGCTGGCTAAATAGTAATTCCTCATGCTCCATTACATCTACTAGCACTTTTCCATCAGCTAAGTTACAGGCTGTTTCAAGTGACTCATATAAACGCGAAGAGATCCCCTCTTTAACAACTACACGGTCAATTACAACCTCAATATTATGCTTTTTATTTTTATCTAGCTCAATTGAGTCATCTAGATCCTGCATTTCACCGTCTACACGTACACGTACATAGCCTTGCTTTTTTAAATCCTCAAGCAATTTGACATGTGCACCCTTACGTCCTGAAACAACCGGCGCCAACAATTGCATTTTTGTGCGCTCCGGATATTCTAATAATCGATCGACCATCTGTTCAATGGTTTGAGATGCAATCTCTGTACCATGGATTGGACAAATCGGTTTCCCGATACGGGCAAATAAAAGTCGTAAATAATCATAAATTTCTGTTACTGTTCCCACAGTGGAACGAGGATTTTTACTTGTCGTTTTTTGGTCAATCGAAATTGCGGGAGATAGTCCTTCAATTGAGTCAACATCTGGTTTATCCATTTGACCTAAAAATTGTCGTGCATAAGCAGAAAGGGATTCAACATAGCGGCGTTGTCCTTCTGCATAAATCGTATCAAATGCCAGGGAAGACTTTCCTGACCCAGATAAGCCAGTAATAACAACTAGCTTATCTCGAGGAATAGTAACGTTAATATTCTTCAAATTATTTGAACGTGCACCTTGCACTACTATTTCAGTATTTTTCACGATTGCTTATCCCTCTACCTTCAGTTCAAATATTGTATCTCTCAATTCTGCGGCACGTTCAAAATCAAGCGCTTTTGCTGCTTCTTTCATTTCTAGCTCAAGCGATGCAACAAGCTTTTCGATTTCGGACTTTGTCATTTTCTTTCCTTTTGTCACCTTTGTCATGTATGTCTCTTCTGCTTCTGCTGCTTGTGTTGCTCGAATCAACTCAGGAATTTTCTTTTGAATTGTCATCGGCGTAATGCCATGCTTTTTGTTATAGTCTTCTTGAATAGAACGACGACGCTTTGTTTCATCAAGGGCTTTTCGCATGGAATCTGTTATATTGTCTGCATACATAATGACATGACCATTGGAATTTCGGGCAGCTCGTCCAATTGTTTGGATCAATGAACGTTCAGAGCGTAAAAACCCTTCTTTATCAGCATCGAGAATTGCTACGAGAGAAACCTCCGGAATATCCAACCCTTCTCTCAGTAGGTTAATTCCTACTAATACGTCATAGGTTCCTTTACGCAGCTCCCTTAAAATCTCTATCCGCTCTAGTGTCTTAATTTCCGAGTGCAGATACTCAACCTTCATGCCCAGCTCTTTTAAATACGCCGTTAAATCCTCCGACATTTTCTTCGTCAATGTCGTTATAAGAACACGCTCTTGTTTTCTTATGCGTTCGTTAATTTCATCGATTAAATCATCTATTTGTCCCTCTATTGGTCGTACATCTATGGTTGGATCCAGCAATCCTGTTGGACGAATGATTTGCTCTACCATTTCTGGTGTATGCTCTATTTCGTATGGTCCTGGTGTTGCAGAAACATAAATGGCCTGACTAATATGCTTTTCAAACTCTTCAAATCTCAATGGCCTGTTATCTAAGGCAGATGGTAGTCGGAATCCATGATCGACTAAAACGCCTTTTCGAGCTTGGTCACCGTTAAACATCCCGCGAATTTGCGGCAATGTAACGTGACTCTCATCGACTACTAGTAAAAAATCCTTTGGGAAGTAATCTAGTAATGTATAGGGTGTAGCTCCAGCATCTCTCAAGGTTAAGTGACGTGAATAGTTTTCAATACCCGAACAAAAGCCCATTTCACGCATCATTTCTAAGTCGTAGTTTGTACGCTGCTCTAATCGCTGCGCTTCTAATAATTTATCCTCTGAACGGAATTTTTCTAGCTGCTGCTCTAGTTCCACTTCGATATTTTCAATAGCTTTCACCATTTTTTCTTCACGTGTTACGAAGTGGGATGCCGGGAATATGGCAACATGATCACGATCACCTAAAATTTCACCTGTTAAAGCATCCACCTCACGAATGCGATCGATCTCATCTCCAAAAAATTCTACTCGAAGGCATTTTTCATCTCTTGAAGCTGGGAATATTTCAACAACGTCTCCTCTTACGCGGAATGTCCCACGTGTAAAATTGACATCATTTCTTTCATATTGGATATCTACCAATTTTCTCAATAATTGATTTCGTTCGATTTCCATTCCAGTTCGAATGGATACAACCATTTCTCGATATTCTTCCGGATTCCCCAAGCCATAAATACAGGAGACTGAAGCTATGATAATTACGTCATCTCTTTCAAACAGTGCGGATGTTGCAGAGTGTCTTAGCTTATCAATTTCATCATTTATGCTGGAATCTTTTTCGATGTATGTATCTGTTTGCGGTACATACGCTTCTGGCTGAAAGTAATCATAGTAACTAACAAAGTATTCTACTGCATTGTTGGGGAAAAACTGCTTAAATTCACTATAAAGCTGTCCTGCCAATGTCTTATTATGCGCAATTACTAGCGTTGGCTTCTTTACTTCTTGTATAACATTAGAAACTGTAAAAGTTTTTCCTGTACCTGTTGCTCCGAGTAACGTTTGGTGTTTTTTGCCCTCTTGAATGCCCTTCACTAGCTCTTGTATGGCATTCGGCTGATCGCCACTCGGATGGTATACAGATTGTAAGTCAAAAGTGGCCATTTTTCGTTCGTCCTTCCATCCAAATCTTGTATATTTATTTTAGCATATCTCTTTTTAAATTACGAGAAATATGCGAACGTACGTTTTTAATTTTATTTCTTACTTCTACTATTTTCTAATTTTAATCTTTTAAAACATCTGATGTGGAATTTGTCTATGATTTTATTCTTTTCCATCATTTTCACTACTCTAAACACAAAAAGTCGCCTTCAGTATCACATCCCTAAGGGGACTACTGCCAAGGCGACTTTTTTAACATTATATTCATCTACATTACCGACTCTTGTGACTCTTCCATTTCTTGAGTTTCTTGTAATTCACTTAGCTCTTTTGTGTACTCATAAAAAGCTTCTTCGTTTCTTTCGTCTAATGCACTATCGATGAGATCTTTCAGCTGTTCAATTCTTTGCAATCTTTGCATTCTGTTCAAAAACAAGTCCAAATAAATGTCATTCAATAACTTTTCAGATTCGTTTGCATGTTGATAGTGTCCAACTGCCTTAAGAAAATCTGTGTATGAATAATATTTATCCATCGATATCACCCCGATTCCCTTTTTTCTATTATAAAAAAACAGTTATCAATTTGCAATATTTTCTGAAAAATAGATCTATTTTTTCATGAGCCTAGGGAAAAATTTCCTACAGCAAGGGAGAGAGCATTTAATTTTCCACTATATTCCTGGTTAATACGATGAAATTATTATTTAAATATAATTTCACAAAGTTGTCAAAATCTTCTGTTGAATCAGTAAAAAGTTCATATTATGATTTATTTAAATTGGTTATTTAGCATTAAAAAATTATCTAAGGAGGAATTTTTCAATGACAAAGGATATACCTGTTTTAGATTCATACCGGATTAATCTAGATACTTATCTGATTGCGCCATACAAAGAGGGAGAAAAAATTTATTCTTACATTTATGATAAAAATGGTGAGTATATTGTAAAGCGCAAGCCGTTTTACATAATTCGTAAGTCTTGCGATTTATTTGGCTATAATTACAATGCTGCCATTCGATTCTCAAAGGATTTCTTTGGTAAAGATAAGCATAAGGTGCCAATCAATCTTCCTAATGAGAAAGCAACAAATATAATGATTCCAATTTATTCTCCTTCATCACCTAATAATATTTGGATTGCACTTCATGGCATTTCAATCATTAGCGACCCTAAGCTTCCTACTGAAATCACTCTGCCTGATGGAAAAGAGCATCCATTACCAGTGAGCTTTACCTCTTTTCAAACACAATACTTACGTGCAATCGAGTTATATAAACATATCTTTAATCTAAAAAGAGAGATTCAACCTGAAAATGAACCTAAGCCAAAACCTCTTAATTCAATTAATCCTTTTTTTCCGCTAAATCAAGATCAAGATGATTAGTATGTGAAGCTTTACTTAAGTACTCTTTAAGTAAATCTTCAACATGATTTCTCAATCTAATATTCGAGTATCTTCGAACATCCATGACCTTCTTATAATGAAACTGATATTCTGTGAACATTTCATCTCTTCTACCTTGTACTACTCTTAATTGATGATTTTTCAAATACACCTTAGTGCTCCTTAACTCACATTCAGCATATTTTCTTGCTTCATCAATTAAATAAATATATGGACGCTTTAATTTAAACTGCCCAGTCTCTATTTGTGCTTGATCATTTTCCAGTACAATCAGGAGCATAGGTAAGTATATTGCTGCTTCTAGATATGGGACAGCTTCAATGGGAATATGTGCCATTAAAAACCCTCCTAATAATAGAACGTTTGTTCTTATTATTATAATACAACAAAACAGAAATAATGCAATTAAGATTTGGAGGTAATTAATGGGGAATTTCATCAATCCCTAAAGAGAGTCGAAGAAGAGATATTAAAGATTGCGATCAATTTTGTTAAAGAACAGTATTTGCTAAATAACCAATTTAAATTACACCTTAGATAAGCATAAAAAGAAAACCTTTTTAGCATGGAAACGCTAAAAAGGTTTTTATAAGTATTATTGACCGATACGAGAACGGAGATATGCATTGATGAAATCATCTAGATCGCCATCCATAACGCCTTGAACATTACCAGTTTCAAAGTTTGTACGATGGTCTTTTACCATTGAATACGGATGGAAAACATATGAACGAATTTGAGAGCCCCAGCCAATTTCTTTTTGCTCTCCACGGATCGCATCAAGCTCTGCCTGTTGTTTTTCAATTTCAAGCTGATACAATTTTGCCTTTAACATGTTCATCGCTTTTTCACGGTTTTTGATTTGTGAACGTTCTGCCTGGCAGGATACTACAACACCAGTTGGGGTATGGGTAATACGTACAGCTGAATCCGTCGTATTAATATGCTGCCCACCAGCACCTGTTGCACGGTACGTATCTATTTTTAAATCCTCTGTGCGAATATCGATTTCAATCTCGTTATTGAACTCTGGCATGATATCACAAGAAACAAAGGATGTATGGCGTCTTCCTGCAGAATCAAATGGTGAAATACGCACTAAACGGTGTACCCCTTTTTCTGCTTTTAAATAACCATAGGCGTTATGCCCTTGAATTAACAGGGTAACAGATTTAATCCCTGCCTCATCCCCTGGTAAATAATCCATTGTCTCAACCTTGAAGCCATGCTTTTCAGCCCAACGCGTATACATGCGTAGCAGCATTGAACCCCAGTCCTGTGATTCTGTCCCACCTGCACCTGGGTGAAGCTCTAAGATGGCATTATTTTTATCATATGGCTCACTTAAAAGCATTTGTAGCTCAAAGCCGTCCATTTTACGACCAAAATCTTCAATTTCAGTGCCTAATTCTTCTTGAAGCTCTTCGTCTGGCTCTTCCTTTAAAAGCTCCAATGTCATTTCTAGATTTTCCTGTGTTTCCACAAGCTCATTAAATTCATTGACAATTGCTTTTAGCCCATTCGCTTCATTGATGACTGTTTGTGCCCCATTTTGGTCATTCCAAAAATCAGGCATAAGCATTAATTCATCGAGCTCCTGAATACGTGCCTCTTTGTTTTCTAAGTCAAAGAGACCCCCTAAAGTCCGCCAATTTTGAGGCTGTAGTTTCTAGCACATTTCTTACTTCTGATAATTCAATCATTTATAATCCTCCGTACTCGTATTTAAAACTGTTAGAACCGTGTCATCGATTCCATGAGAAAAAGATGACTACGGTTCAAGTGTTCGTTCTTAGAATTTATTTGTAGTAACAGGCTTTTAGTAAACTAAATTACTCAGCACCATGACAGTTTTTATATTTCTTGCCACTGCCACATGGACATGGATTATTACGGCCGACGTTTTCTACTTTACGTACGGGCTGCTTTTTCTTTGGCGCTGTTTCCTCTTTTGGATTCACAGCTTGTCCTTTTGCCACTTCTTCACGCTCTAGATTGTTGCGAATTTGCGCCTTCAATGCATATTTCGTTACATCCTCACGAATAGAAGCCAGCATGTCCTCAAACATTGCAAATCCTTCTTGTTCGTATTCACGCAATGGATCTGTTTGACCGTAAGCGCGCAGGTGAATCCCTTGACGTAATTGATCCATCGCATCGATATGATCAATCCATTTTGTATCAATTGAACGAAGCAGGATAACCTTTTCAAACTCACGCATACGTTCTGGTGTTAGCATTTCTTCTTTTTCGTCGTAGCGTTTTTGTACCTCAGCGTAAATGAAGGAAATAATTTCTTCAGGCGTTTTTCCTTCTAAATCGCTCGCTTTAATGGCACCCTCTTCTAATAAATTCGCTTGGATATAATCTTCCAGCGATTTTAGGTTCCAATCCTTTGGCTCGCCCTGTGTATGAACACCAACAATATTTTCAATAGACTGCTGGATCATCGTTTCAACAAGGACACGCATGTTTTCAGTTTCTAATACATCGCGACGTTCCTTGTAAATTACCTCACGCTGCTGCCGTAAAACATCATCGTATTGTAATAAACGTTTACGCGCATCAAAGTTATTTCCTTCAACACGTTTTTGAGCTGATTCCACCGCTTTTGATACCATGCCTGACTGAATTGGTTGATTATCATCCATTCCAAGTCTAGTCATCATCGTTTTCATCTTATCAGAGCCAAAGCGACGCATTAGCTCATCTTCAAGAGAAAGGTAGAATTGCGTTAACCCTGGATCCCCTTGACGACCTGAACGTCCGCGAAGCTGATTATCTATACGACGAGATTCATGGCGTTCAGTACCAATTACAGCTAAACCACCAAGCTCAAGCACACCTTCTCCAAGCTTAATGTCAGTACCACGACCGGCCATGTTTGTGGCAATTGTTACAGCACCTCGGTTACCCGCGTTCGCAATAATTTCCGCTTCACGTTCATGGTTCTTCGCGTTTAATACATTATGCGGGATTTTATGTTTATTTAATAAATCAGAGATAATTTCCGACGTTTCAATAGCAACCGTACCAACTAAAACAGGCTGACCCTTTTTGTGACGCTCAGCAATTTCTGCTGCCACCGCATTAAACTTCCCATTCATCGTAGCGAAGATCAAATCTGGTCTATCATCACGAGCAATTGGCTTGTTCGTCGGAATCGCAACAACCTGCATATTATAAATGTTACGGAACTCTTCTTCCTCAGTTTTTGCAGTACCAGTCATACCAGATAGCTTCTCGTACATACGGAAGTAGTTTTGGAACGTAATTGTAGCCATTGTCATCGATTCATTTTGAATATCAACGCCTTCTTTTGCTTCAATTGCTTGGTGAAGCCCATCAGAATAGCGGCGCCCCTTCATAAGACGACCAGTGAATCCATCAACGATAATAATTTCGCCATCTTGAACAACGTAATCCACATCACGATGCATGGAAACATGCGCTTTTAACGATTGGTTGATGGCATGCAATAATCGAACGTGTGATAAATCAAATAAATTGTCGATACCAAATGCTTTTTCTGCTTTTCCAATACCGTTATCAGTTAATGTAACACCCTTTGTTGATTCATCATACGTGTAATCTTCTTCCACTTTTAAGCGGCTTACGAACATATTGGCCTGAAGGTAAAGCTGTGCCGTTTTACCAGCTTGTCCCGAAATAATCAGTGGCGTACGTGCTTCATCGACCAAGATCGAGTCAACTTCGTCAATTACTGCATAGTGAAGAGGACGCTGCACACGCTCTTCCTTATAAACAACCATGTTATCACGTAGATAGTCGAATCCAAGCTCGTTATTCGTACTATATGTAATGTCTGCTGCATAAGCTTCGCGCTTTTCATCCTTTGTCAGGCTGTTTAAATTTAAGCCTACTGTCAAGCCAAGGAAATTATAAAGCTCGCCCATCTCTGTAGCATCACGTGTTGCAAGATACTCATTGACAGTCACAACGTGAACGCCTTTACCAGTTAATGCATTTAAGTACACAGACATCGTAGCAGTTAAAGTTTTACCTTCCCCTGTTTTCATCTCCGCAATATTACCCTCGTTTAAAGTTGCAGCCCCCATAATTTGCACGCGGAAAGGATACATTCCTAGTACACGGCGTGCTGCTTCACGACAAACAGCAAATGCTTCTGGAAGCAGCTGCTCTAAAGTCTCGCCTTTTTGGTAGCGATCTTTAAATTCTGTTGTTTTTTCTTTTAAATCCTCATCGTTCAGTTGTTCCATTTGAGAAGCATACGCCTCTACCTGATCTGCAATTTTCGTTAATTTTTTAACTTCTCTTTTGTTCGGATCAAAAATTTTATTTAAAATGTTTGCCATGGATTTTTTCACTTCCCATATAGTCTCAATTTTCATTTTATCATTTCCTATAGAGTAGGTGCAAATGTCCGTACCACCCACTAAAACAAATTAAAGCATCCCTACATATATTAAGGAGAATTGTGTGGGAATTGTGTGGGTGCCTGGTACATGGAGTATTCTGAATTGTTCTGGAGTTGTGTGTGTACCAGGCACACCTTAGAAAGTAGGTTTGCTTGTGGGAAACGAGAGTTCCAAGTTGATGTCGTATACGCTGCTTGTGTTGTTGATTTTGATTTGGGGTGTGAGTTGGCCGATTTATAAGAATGGGGTTAATTTTATGCCTCCGCTTTTATTTGCCGGGGTTCGTGCATTTGTTGGGGGGGCCATTTTAGTAGTAATCGCTTGGAAAAATCGCCATCGTTTACGATTCAAAAGTAATTGGCGTTATTATTTAATTTCGGCGACTTTAAATATCGTGCTCTATTTAGGTATTCAAACGGTTGGTCTCATTTATTTGCCTGGTGGATTATTCTCAGTTCTTGTTTATTTTCAACCAGTTTTGTTAGGAATCCTCGCTTGGTGGTTTTTAGGTGAAGGGATGACAATCACCAAAATTATTGGCTTAGTCCTTGGTTTTATCGGCATCTTCTTGGTGAGCATGGACGGTCTGACAATCCATGTGTCCGCAATTGGCGTGACGCTTGCTCTTGCGACTGCCTTAGTATGGGCGAGTGGTGTCGTATATGTGAAGAAAAATAAAACACGGGTAGACCCTTATTGGATGGTGGTTATGCAGCTAGTAATCGGTGGTGCTGTTCTGTTGTTTGGCGGCTTTGTAACAGAGGATGCAAGCACTATCATTTGGAATATGGGACTCATTTCTAGTTTAATCTGGGGCTCCACAGCTGGAATGGCGATTGCACAAATTCTTTATTACAAGCTGATAAATGAAGGTGAAGCAAGCAAAGTAGGGGCGTTTACTTTTCTTGTGCCAATACTCTCGGTCATCATTAGTGCAATCTTTTTAGATGAAGCAATCACAGTAAATCTATTCTATGGAATGATTTTCGTTGGACTTAGTATTTATTTAGTAAACTATCAAAGGAAAAGTAAGAAAGTGCTCAGTAAAATATAAGTGAAGAGGATACGCGAGCTGTTGATGAGAGCTCGCGTTTTTTAGTGCTGTAGTTTGCAAATATCCTTGAAATCTTAGAATTACGTAATGGATTTTTTTATCGCACTGCCCTTTATCTTCTGTATGAAGACACTTTTGTTGCTGCTCTTGGCTAAACTGTCTTTCATCCCCTTAATGAAAGACACTTTTGCTGCTGTCCTTCACTCTACTGTCTTTCATCCCCTTAATGAAAGACACTTTTGCTGCTGTCCTTCACTCTACTGTCTTTCATCCCCTTAATGAAAGACACTTTTTCTGCTGTCCTTCGCTCTACTGTCTTTCATCCCCTTTATGAAAGACACTTTTGCTGCTGTTCTTCACACTACTGTCTTTCATCCCCTTAATGAAAGACACTTTTATTGCTGCCCTTCGCTCTACTGTCCTTCATCCCCTTAATGAAAGACACTTTTGCTGCTGTCCTTTGATCAACTGTCCTTCATCCCGCTTATGAAAGACACTTTCAATGCTATCCTTTGCTAAAACGTCCTTCATCCCCTTTATGAAAGACACTTTTGCTGCTGTCCTTTGCTCTACTGTCTTTCATCCCCTTTATGAAAGACACTTTTGATGAAATCCTTCCTAAACTGTCCTTCATCACAAAAAGCTGATGCAACCTCGTCCGCAGTCGACTTGTTTTCCCAGCTCCTCCCCCACTCCACAAAAAAATCACCCCAAATGAAAAGAATTCCACCTTCTTCTGGCGTGATTTTAATTCAGTATATATCGTAAAAAGGTTAGTTCGGGGCCGTAGCCGACTTGTGGGATATCTTTGGAGAAGCTGTTGATGTATTCTCCGCTTGCGATGGTCTTATAGGTGGCGTCTGTTTTGACTTCGACTCGGTACTTTTCCTTAGAAATAATGATTTCGAGATGCTCGTCATTGCCTTCGTTTTCGCGGACCACTCTTTGGACGGTAGTATAAATTTTTGTACTGAGGGCTGCATCGGCATGGAATTTTGCGTTGAAGAAGCCTTTTAAAATATGGTCTCCTAATCTTCCAGGCAGCATTTCATTTAAAGCCTTGATATAAGCCCGTTGCTCCCCGTCTCCATTTGCTAGATAGCTTTTTTTGCGTTCTTCGATTTCATCCCATAGCGCCTCGTATTCTTCGCCTTCTCCAAGCGTCTCTAGCATGGCCTTATCAAAATCCTTGATGGCTTCCTCGGTGGCGAACAAAATCTCACTCGTTGCCGCAAAGGCTCCTAGTTGCGCGGCGGTTGATGCCTGTTGCTTGACGGCGTAGACCTTGGCGATATTGACGATAAGAAGGGACAGAACGATAATGACTGTCATGATCCACAGCAGGAATATTGCTGCACTGCCCTTTTCATTTTTTAAATGCTTCATGGGACAAGCACCTTTCCTGTTGCCTTTGAGTCGATAGAGATGGAAGCTCGATTGGCAAAGCTATCTGGCAGAAAGACTAATGGATGGCTGGCTGTAATTTTGATTTCAAATAAATCAGCACTTCCAGAGACATTTTGGATGACAAAATAATGATTTCGCAATAGCGAAGAACCACCGATTGATTGATCAATCACTTCTTTTGTTTCATAGTAATCCTCAGATACCGCATAAACCTGCGCTGCGTCAGATGCCACCGCCTTCAAGCTGATTACCGCATAGCCAGAAGCTACCACCTGCCAAAGTAGCAGGAAGAGTAAGAAATATAATGGAAGAATCCCTAAGAACTCTATGGAAAGCGATCCTCTTTCATCCTTTAGTCGTTCCCGTCGCTTCAAACAAATCGCCTCCTTCGTAAATCCCTTATGTACTCCTATTATAAAAAGCAGAACAGCCATGACCCTACATCAAAGCTGTTCTAGCTCTCTTACACGTTTTGGTGTCGATAGCATGGCTGGTGAAACCATCATTAAAAAGATGCCTATAAAAAAGAGCATAATGGCAACCGGCATGAATGGACCCGTTTGTGTCGCAAGCATGTAAGCCCATAGCGTACTGCCTAAAATAAATATAACGCCGCAATAGCCAAAGACGATTTTCTTAAACCAAGCATCTTGAGGGTTAACAAGCGCTCTTGTGATCTCATCACGCTTTAGTAAAAGGAACCCTAAAAATCCAATCGTCACGACTAATAAAATCCAGAAAAACAAGGTTGGGTAAAGGCTTCTAAAGGCTGGCGCCATCATATAATAAGCAACCCCCAGCATCATCACAAAGGAATGTAATGAAAAATACCGTTTACTATCATTCTTATGGATAATCCATAGAATGTAATTTGTCAGTCCGAAAATAAGTGCCAATAGAATATTAATTTTCATCCAGGTGCCTACATTCTCTTCTGGTGCAAAGCTGCTCATTGCTCCAATAACGACATGTAGAAATAGGGTGATAAAAACCCGATTTTTCGAAAATGATACAGTTGGTAGTTGCTGCTTCATAACATCATCCCTTTACTAACTGTGATTGGTTCAGTTTATACTGAATATAGAAAATATGAAAAAATACTAGTAAATAAAAATTCAAAGAAATGCCGTATTCATCCTCTAAGCCTTCTTTTAAGCGGAAAATAGAATAATAGAGCAGTCCTATAAAGAAGAAGTTAAAAATCGTTTCATAGGACTGAATATTGTCTATTCCATATTCACTTAAAATAATCCCGCCAAAAATCTTGATAAATAAAAATACAAAGGAGGCAATCGTAAAGAATCGCCAAAGCCCAAAGTGAATGCCAAGCTTTGTGGGAAACTGCTGAATGGTATCTCTTTGTTTTAAAAACCATACCCCAATATAGGCACCCAATGTTAGAAAAGACCATAAAATCATAAGCATCAGATTTGTTTTCCGAAAATCTAATTGGACGTGCTCGTTACTTATTAATTTTTCCATCCGCTTCATCACCATCTTTCGTTCGCTAGTTGGCCGCTTGGCGTTGCTTGATATCTCAGCGTTAAGTAAATATAGAAAAACGGGAATATGAGCATATTTAGCACACTGCGAATGATTAAATAAGCCAATAAATTATTGTCATACTGCTCAAAAAAGAGCATGAGAATCGCCCAAATTCCTAGATTAATACTTAAAATCACAATGAGATCACCAATCAATGCAAAATTTTCTCTCACAATGGCACTTATAGATTGGGACAGTACTTCCTTTACACTTCGCTGCTCTGAAAAGAATGGGAAAACTAATAAAAAAATCATCGCCATTACAGTTGGAATAAACAATAGAAACATGCCCAAATAGGCAATAAAGTAAATAATACTGGTAAAGACGAGGATGATTCCGAATTGCTTGCAGAAAAATCGTATCCCGTCGATCGGCTTAATCGTATCATCTTGTTTATCAATCTGAACCATTTTCTTAAATGGTGGTATACAAATCAAAAAATTCAGCAAAAGCGCAAGCCCCGCAAAGTAATGAGGAGCAATAGAATCTTCTGAGCTAATGACATAAACCATACCTAAAAAACTTAGTGTCGTCACAGGAAGAATGATTAAAAAAGACCAAATTAATATTTGACTCCAATTCCGGTTATAAATATCGAAAATATCACGAATCATTGGAGAACACCTTCTCTTCTTGTTCTAATTACTGTATAGATATAGGCAACTAGTAAACTTGTCAGAACAGCAAACGTCAGGCTTCGTGCAATTCCCTCCGGATCTGTAAAAACTAAAATATTAAATACATAATGGGAAAGAAGGAAGCTCGTAACAGCAATGACTAATGCTCCCAAATAAGCTGTTGTGTAGGGAGTTTGTGGATTCCATTTTGCTGCAAAATACCCCATAGCTCCATACGTGAGAAGCAATTGAATAAAAACGAATAAGTTCATGCTGTGTATTGGAATAAAGCCAATGATAAACGAGACGATAATCGTCACTAACAAACTTGCCCCAAGAGCTTGTAAAAATTTGATGGTATTAAACATATAGTTAAAGCCCCCTTTCTTTTGCTACGTAACCATTGATGCTAGAAATTTTATGTATTCTATTTGCTACTAACCTTTTGGGGATAAAGAGCTGTCCACTTATAGGAACAACTCTTCTTCCAATCAGCCAAAACCAAATAATTTTTTTGCCCCATTAAATAATCCCTTTGCTCCATCAGCTACCTTACTATAGCCTTGACTTAGCTTTTCACTAACCCATTTCTTCGCACGACGTCCTGTTTCCGTTCCGTTAATGAGATGATTGGACAATAAACCAGCACCTAAACCAACAACTGCGCCAACAGCTGTGCCTAGCCCCGGTACAACTGAGCCTGCAACCGCACCAGCAGCTGCACTAGAAAGAGCTGCAGATAAAGCTGTTGTCCCTGCACCAACTGCAACATCAACTGTTAGATCTGCTGCAAAGTTGGAGGATAAAAAGCCTTGACTTGATTTGTTCCCCCAGCCATAATCATAAACACTCGTGAATGCTGAGGAAATGATATTTACTGGTCCATTTAATTTCATGGTGTTTGAAAGAGACCAGAATTTCTTTGAAAAAACATTGAAGCCATCATTTAGACTAGACTTCACACTACTCCAGGAGCTACTTAATGCACTCGAGACTGAGCTAAAATTCGTGAACTTTTTGCTGTCCAGGAAAGTCGTTACTCGATATGGCTTTGGATTCGACTTCCCAGCTGGCATATAGGCATCTCGGCCGTCTAAGCTATATTTCTTATAGTTATCATAGAAATAATTGAATACTGGATTTTTTATGGAGCTTTTTCCGACAACTTTATAATTTCCCGATTTTAATTGCTGGAAACCGAAACCTGCATATGCAGCAGTTGCTCCTTCCAGAAATGTCTTACCAAAGCTCGTAATATATCGCCTAGTATTTTTTACTATGGTGTGAATATCACCAGCAATCCCTCTATCAATCTCTGCGGAAGAACCCGCATCAATGGAATTACCGCCTGTAGTTGTACCACCATTCCCAGCATCGCCTCCATCTGTAGCATTCCCTCCAGATGGACCTTGACCTCCCTGAGCGGGATCGCCTCCAGTTGAGGCATTGCCACCGGTTGGGCCTTCGCCACCTTCTGCAGGGTCTCCTCCACTTCCGACATTGCCACCACTTGGACCTTCGCCACCTTCTGCAGGATCGCCTCCACTTCCGACATTGCCGCCGGTTGGACCCTCGCCACCTTTAGTAGGATCGCCTCCACTTCCGACATTGCCGCCGGTTGGGCCTTCGCCACCTTTAGTAGGATCGCCTCCAGTTATCGAATCACCTGACGTACTGCCTTCTCCACCATTAACAGCTTCCCCGCCAGTTGCGCCTTCTCCACCTTCAGTTGCATTCCCTCCATTAACCGCTTCGCCTCCAGAAGGACCCTCGCCCCCTGTCATAGCTCCACCAGTCAAGATTGGATTATTAATCGGCAAAGTCCCAGCAACATTCGGGATAATCCATTGCCCGTTACTGCTTTGATAAGGTGGAATCAGTGGCTGACCAGAAATTGCGCCATTCCCACCCTGTAAAACCGGGCCACCTTGATAGGCATTTCCTCCATCAACTGGATCACCTGGAATGATGAACTGCCCTCCAGTAATGGGCTGCCCTCCTGATATTGGGTCTCCCGCATTAATGGCATTACCTGGTGTAATAAAGAAGGCCATCGTTATAGACGGTAAGGCTGACCAGAACAACATAAATGCAATCATAAAAATTGCAATACCTCTTCGTAAGCTGCTGCCTTTCACACTTTCACCTCACTTTCTTCGATTACGGTGTGTTACTTGTGTTTTCAAGATATTTTTCTTCTAAAGCTTTTATTGCTTCTGCGTGATTCATTTCGTTCATCACCTTTAACTCATCGCGCAGTTTACCATATTCCTCTTCAATCCAAGCATGATATTCTTTGTTTTTTTGCTGTAAATAATCATGGGATTCTCTAGACATCTTTTCTCGCTTCTGTAGCAGGAAAGTCAGTGCGAAACCAATCGCTTGCCTTTCATTAACCCATTTTCCAAATTCTTCAGTATGATAGCCGAAAATATCCAGGGAATTATCAACCTTATAATAATTGATCCAGCCCTCTTCAGATGTTTTCCACTGCTTCCATTTCTCTGCGATTTTGCTCGCTTCGTTCAGCTGATCTTGAAGCCCCTGTGCATCCTTAACATTTTGATAAGAACCTTCAGTTGCCGTTGCAATTTCCTGCAATTGCTTTTGCCCTTGTTGGTCTACATTAAATCCGATGATATTCATAATCGGTGTAATATCTGAGTCGAATAAAGATTTAGCAGCACCAATAGGATCATCCTCACAGGTAGAAATTCCATCACTCACTAAGTAAATGATGTTTGTATTGGATTCTCCTTTAAAGGAAGCTAAATCTTTTTTAGCTTCATTAAACGCAAGACCAATAGGTGTCCAGCCAGCAGGGGCAGCCTTAGACAACGCCTGATCAAAATTTCCGGCATTATAAGTACTTAATGGATAGACTAATTCACTGCTACTACAGGACAATGCCTTATCTGTATTTTTCCCTGTACCAAGATGCCCGTAGATACGTAACCCAACATTCGTTCCTTCAGGCAAGCCCTTAACGAATTGGTTGATCGCCTGTTTAGCAGCATCCATACGCGTAACGCTTCCCTCAAAATTTGCCATACTGCCTGAAGCATCCAAAATAACCATTACATTTAAGTTTTCTTTAAATTGATAGCGAGGATCTTCAATCTCTGGACTACCAATCGTTTGGAACTTCATTTGCTCGATTAAATCCCCAGGTCCCTCATAATCCTGCTGATATACAGATAAAATCGCTTCATAATAGCGATCTAATTCTTCATTCGTTGGATTATTCGAGATATCTGGCAGATTTTTTGTCAATTCATCCGTCAGCTGCATTCCCTCTTCTTCAAGCAGACTAATATGCTCTGTATAACCAGAGGGTAACTTTTCTAGCTCCTCAAGAGTCGTTGGAAGAGGCGGTCCTACGAGTGTATCCTCATCCTCGACTTCTTTTGGCTCCTCATTGGTTTCGTCCACTTGCTCGGTGGCAGGTTCTTCTGTAGCCGTCACGTCATTCTGTTCTTCCGCTACAACCTTTTCTTCCACTTCCTTATCACTACAAGCTGCAACAAGAAAAGTAAATACCAGGATTATTAGTAAGCCATAAAACCTTTGCAATCTCGTCAACTCCTACTATTTCAATAGTCACTATTCCTTAAGGTGTGCTATTTGTGTTTTTAAGATGGTTTTCTTCTAGTTGTTTTATAGCCGATAATCTCTAGCCTACCATTCCACTAATCTTTTGAATGATATTTCCAATTAAAGTTGTAATTGACCCCTCTTGATTACTAACCGCTGTAGAAATAATCCCTAATACTAAAATCAATAACGCAGCTAAGCCTAGCCATTCTAACGATTGTGCACCTTTTTCGTTTTTCACCGGCACCAATAAATTTAAAAATAAACTCTGCATTTTTTCTCTCATGTTTTTTTCTCTCCTTTTATTTGAGTAAATCGAAAATCCCACTATTTTGGTTAAACATATTAATGATCATCAGCCCGCCAATTAGGATGAGGGAGGAAGGCAAAATCAGAAAGGTAGTTACGAGCGTCACTTTCGGTGAGGCTTTTGCCGCTTTTTCCTTAATCATTTCCTTCTTCAGCTTCCTCATTTCCTCGGCCTGCTGTTTAAAGGAGGCTGCAATTGGGACACCCAGCCGCTCCCCCTGAATCAATGATTTTATTAATATCTGAAACTCTTTTGACTCATTACGCTCCAGCAATAATCGGTAGGCTTCTACTCTTGGTACTCCTACACTAATTTCTTGAAGAAATCGTTCAAATTCTTCTTTAATAGGTCCCACAAAATAAGGGACGATATCTCTTAAGGCCTGCGTTAAGCCAACCCCTGCCTGCAGCGTCACACTCATTGTGTCGAGAAAATCTGGTAGCTGGTACGAAATCTCTGCCTGTCGTGCTTTGGCTTTGGAGCGAATCCACAAAATGGCGCTAGCAAAGCCAGCAATCGGCAAAAGAATGACCATAAACTGTGAGAAAGGAAATCCCAACACTAGCATGATGCCGCCAACCATTACCCCAATGATTAGCAGGAAAACCTTCAAGCCCTGGAAACGTTCAACCGTAATACCATATGGATAACCCGCTTGTATGATCCACTTCTTCACATCCCCATTTTCGCTAAAGAAGTTAATGCGCTGTCCAAGGTCTGAAAAATCATCTGCAAAATGCAGCATTTTGGCCAAAAATTTACCCCTTCGACTTTCTTTCTTTTGAAAGCCATCAAAAACATATAAGGTGTCAGCTACAGTCGTTTTCAGTTCCCGACGCTTCGTGAGATACACATAGACTGCTCGTAGTGATACCCCGATAAAGAAAACAGTAAGTATAATGGTGATCGCTATAATTCCATCCATTTCGTCACACCCTAATGTTCGTAATCTTATTGATAATGAAAAACGTTGCGACAGTTCCTGTTACAAATATCGCAAATAATATTAATCCTATCCCTGTAAATAAAGAATCGAGGAATCCATCCACTACATTGTTCATCATCAGAACAAGAAAAATTGGAATGACCGGCACAATATAGGCAATATATTTATGCTCAGCAGTCATCGTTTTGATTTCCTGCTTGAGAAGCTTCCGATCATCGAGGGTTTGACTCATTTCATCTAATACTGCATACAAGTTCCCACCTGCTCGCTTTTGAATGAGTAAGGTCGCGGTAAAGAGATGGAATTCTTTGTTATCAATCCGCTTTTCTAATGCTCGAATCGCGCTCCCAAAATCAATTCCTAAGGACAATTCATGAGCTAAATTTTTGAACTCACTTTTTGCTGGCTCTGCCATTTCCTTTGCTACTAGCTGAATCCCTTGGTTTAACGTCATCCCCGACCGTGTGGAGTTGGCGAGTAGACGACAAATATCAGGCAATTGGTCGACCAAAATCTGTCTTCTACGATCTTTTCGTATTTTGAACAGCATCCTTCTACCTGCTTCAAGGAGCAGAAGGGACAGAACTAACCCAATCAAAGGTGGAACATCGAAAAAATTAACAAGAACGAACAAAATCCCCATATATGAAACGATTAATGCCCCGCAAAATTCAGATGGCGTAAATGGAATATTGGCATCCTGAAGCTTGCCTTCCATTTCCTTTGCCGTTTCGGTTTGGTCGAATTTCGAGCCCCATAAAACGAGGACACTTTTCCGCTTTTCCCCTTCTCGGTAAAACTGGTGCGTCTTCTTTCGCCATTCCTTCTTTTCTTTTCGATAGCCTAGTAGATTATAGAAGCCAAAGATGAATAAGAGGACTGCACCAAAAGCAATAGCAGCAGTCGTCATACAATCACCTCCTGAGGCTGCGGTCTAAAGAGAGATTCCGGAATTTCAATGCCAAACATCCGGATTCTTTCGAGACATTGAGGCTTTCTTCCAGTCGGAGTAAAATACCCAATGACATCACCTTGCTCGGACATCCCAATACGTTTAAAGGTGAATATCTCAACGATTTCCGTTATGCCGTCTTCATGCTTTTGTACTTCTGAAATGGACACAATTTTACGTGTTCCATCTGTTAATCGCGTTGCTTGAATAATAATGTCCAGTGCCCCGACAATGAATTCGCGAATAATAGAGGATGGGAGATCCATCCCCGCCATGACAACCATGGATTCAACACGTCTTAATGCATCATCTGGTGTGTTGGCATGGACTGTTGTAATTGAACCCTCGTGACCTGTATTCATGGCTTGGAGCATATCGAAGGCTTCCCCGCTACGAACCTCCCCAACGATAATACGGTCAGGGCGCATCCTTAGTGCATTTCGCACCAGATTACGTATGGTGATTTCCCCTTTTCCCTCCACGTTAGCAGGACGTGCTTCCATTCCTACAACATTCGAACGATTCAAACGAAGCTCTGCAGAATCCTCTATTGTAATAACCCGTTCAAATTTCGGAATCGAGCTTGCCGCAACATTTAATAAGGTTGTTTTCCCCGACCCGGTACCACCGGAAATCAGCATATTCATCTTCGCCTTTACAACACAGTCCAAGAATAAGGCCATATTTTCATCAAGTGAGCTAAATTCGAGCAAATCCTCCATTTGGAAGGGCTCTGCGCGGAATTTTCGGATCGATACAAGCGTCCCATTTAAACTCACTGGTGGAATCACTGCATTCACACGACTTCCATCAGGCAATCGAGCGTCTACCATTGGAGAGCTTTCATCAATTCTTCTGCCAAGCGGTGCAACAATTCTGTCGACAATATGGCGAACATGCTCATCATCGCGGAAGGTGATATTGACCTGCTCAAGTTTTCCCTTCCGCTCAACATGGACCTCGTTATAGCCATTGATGAGAATCTCCGTAATCGTTGGGTCATTGATGAGCGGCTCTAGTGGCCCTAATCCAACTGACTCATCGAGAATCCTTGTAACAAGGAGCTCCTTATCATGACGGGAGATAACAACTCGTTCCTCAGACATGAACTGAGACACATATTGCTCAATTTTCAATCTCATTTCACCTTGAGAAAGCTGGGTCAATGCTTCTAAATTGGTATCACGCAGTAAACGAGCCTTATAGTGCTCCACAAGCTCATCTACAAGATGGTTATCGTATTGATAGGAAACTGTCTTCTTTTGTGAAGCTAATTCTTTTCTTCTCTCGAAAATAGAAGCCATTACGATACCCCCTTATGATTTTAAAATTTCCCGAGAAAACTTCCGAATGTCCTTAGCAAAAGGAATAAGCTTTCGTTCCTTCACTACTTTTCGAACAGGCTCTCCCTTGTTTACAAAAGGCTGCAATCCCTTAATATCTTTTCTTAGGGTAGCGGCAATCGGGTAACGCAGGACGTTTTTTAGATCCTTTTCCTGAACCTCATTTTCTTTGGCAATGAAGTTTAGAATGACCTCCATTTTCCCCATTAAATTCACACCAATTCGCCCGGCAAGCTCCTCATAATGCTTTAAAACACGTAATGCCGGCGTATCTGGCGTTAACACATAAAAAATCTTATCTGACTCCTCCATCGCTGTGATCACCGAGCCATTCAGTGAGGAAGGTAAATCGATAATTACGTAATCGAAAGCCCGGCGAGATGTTCTGAGGAGCTTCGCAACAAACTCTTCGCCCAATGTTTCTGCCACTTCTGCATCAATTGGACTGACGAGGATTTCAAGCTTTGAATGCTGCTCTGTTTTCGATACATTTCGTATATGACTTTCGTTCAGTTCTTCAATTACGGGTAGAAGATCTGCCAGCGAGCGATTTGCCTCAATCGAGAACATCGATTCAACGCCACCATATTGACCATTCAAATCAATTAAAATGACCTCCGCAGTCGACTCAAGCTTTAATGTCTGAGCAAGAACTGAGGAAATAACAGATTTTCCACTGCCACCCTTCCCACTATAGAAGGAATAAATTTGCCCTCTTCCTCGACCAAAGGAAATAGAGGATTCCGTTTCCTTTGAGCTTTTCGTTATGGAATAATTTTTAACCGTTGTTGGGAATCGACTTGTAAAGAGAGAGGTTTCCTCTGGGAAGACAAAAAACTCATCTACTCCAGCACGCATCATATTCCGTAGTAAAACAAAATCTGTTCGCTCGGCGATAAAAATAATTAAAACAGCGCGATTGATCTGCTTCATGGATTGCACTAGGTCAATGGCAATATCCGTTTCAGGCTGTGTCATAATGACTATATCTCTTGTTTCACGATTCATTTCCCGAATGGCATCTGATGTTGAAGCCGCCAGTACATTTTCCTCTGTATTTTCAGCAATCGTTTGAAGCTGCTGGCGAAGCACCTGATCATCACTCACAACTAATAAATTTAACTTTGACTCCATAATTGCATCCCCCTCCCCTTACGAATTTCCTTCTGAAGATTCAGCGTTCGTATTTGAGGCAGGAGCCTCTTCAGTATTTGTTTCTGTTGCAGGGTCTGTTGGTTGTTCAGCTTGAGTTTCGGTTTTTGTTTCGGTTTCAGTTTCGGTTGAGTCAGCTGGCGTTGAGATTGGTGTTTCTTCTTTGACTTCCTCAGCCGACTTCTGTTGTTCCTCTGAAATCTCAACATCCTGCCCAACATTCGCCTTTAGCACACGTATGTATTCTGCGTAATTTTGCATATGGATTAGCTTCGTGGCAGCCTCCGAAGAAACTTCTACACCAATACCAGCAAAATTCTCACCTGTGCCCTGTGCAAAGGCTACGGCTACATCCTTCATGAAAAGCTCAGTGTTTTTCTTACCTTCTTCTTCGATAGAGACAATGATATCAACACGATCCAGTGCCGCGATTTCTTGGTCAAACTGTATTTTGTCTGTTCGATAAAGGGCAACGAGACGATTATTTTCGTTTTGCAGATTGGAATAATTCTTCAGCATATTGTCCGTTATAATATCGCCTTCCTTTAAAGGAACAACCGATACTTGCCCGAGTATGTCATTTTCATCAGTAATATGTGAGGCTGTTAGGAATTTTTGAGGAATTTCCATTTTCGTTAATTGACTTGAGTGAAGTAATGTACGAGCAGGGATATCTCCATTGGAAACATAAATTTCTACCATTCCGCCTAGCTCTGCATTCAATTGTTTAACCTTTTCCAAGACTAAATAGCCGGCCACCGCCGCTAAGATAAAGGCTAATAAAAGAAAAATGGCTGCACGTCGTTTTGCCTCTAACACAAATTCCCCTACCTTCTAATTCACTAATTTTTTCAAAAACTTGGTGTGTAGCTATACCTTTGTTGACCGTACAGAAGAATGAATCCTATTGCGGACGACCAACAAAACGCTTTTTTACAGTTTTTAGTATAAATAAGTAACAAAAGTTGTCAAAGGTGGGCGGAATTTCACATCCATTTTCATAGATACATAGGCATGTGCGGATAGTTTCGATTTCTGAAATACCGATTTCATAATTTCCGAAGAAACAGTAGAATTTTGTCGAATGATTTGGTAAATGGGGGCAGAGGTCACATTCTAATTACAGAAACTATGAATATAGTACGATTTTCCGGATTTTTTTATTTTTCTAGGTAGTTCGAATTGAAGATATTTGTGTTCGAAATAGTTTGGGATGAAGGGGTGGTTGTTAGGGAGATTGGAATTTGGATGGGGGGTTTAGGGTTGGGCGTGGATAAGAGGAAAATTTTCGGTTATAACAGTTGGTGCTTGGTTCTGGGAGGGACATAGGGGAAGAATGTTCGGTTATATGGAGTGGACAAGGGATGAGTTTCCAGTATTTTGAAGGTTGTGCTCGTTTCAGGATTTAAATAAGGGAAGGTTTTTCGGTTATTTTCAGATTGGGGCTGTTTCAGAGCTATATAAGGGGAATTTTTTCGGTTATCCCATCCAAATTCCCCAATTTTCATGATTTTCAAGTGAATAGGCGGAATTTCTTCCTCTATTTCAGCTTTTTTTAATCAAATTTTATTAATAAGCGAAATTTCTCCTGTTATTTACCTCGTGAAGGTTGTACCCAGATTGGACAAGTCATGTGCTCCCATTTATTAACATACCTTGCTCGTTTCAAAATTAAGATAAGGGAAGGTTTTTCGGTTATTTTCAGATTGGTGCTGTTTTAGAGGCAAATAAGGGGAATTTTTTCGGTTATCCCAACCAAAATCCCTAATTTCCCTAAATCTCAAGTGAATAAGCGGAATTTCTTCCTCTATTTCAGCTATTTTCACTCAAATTTTATAAATAAGCGAAATTTCTCCTGTTATTTATTTGATGGGATGCTTGATTTGAACTCCCAACCGATAGGAGCGAACTCTCTTGATTCCCGATGCGGGTAGCAGCATCTTTTTTTCTACTAATCGTGAAAGAATATTTCGTACGGTCTTGTCACTTAGCCTCAAATACTTCTCCACTTCTTTAGGGTATATAGCTTCCCCCTTTCGAATCGCAAGCCGAAGTACTTCCTTTTCCACAGTGGACAAGGCTGTCTGGTTCTGTTCATCCCCCAGCCATTGACCAATCACCTGTTGGACAATTTGTTGGCAACGACGAGGTTGCTCTTTCACTTGATCATAAGAAAAGCGAATCACGGTCCAACCGTCAATCACCAATTGATTTTGGCGTTCCAGGTTGTCCGAAAACTGCCATCTGCTTATGCTCTTTAGGTGTGGACCATACCCGTCGACCTCAAAACAAATCCGAATGCCGGGACGAATATAAGCGTAATCCAAATACCTTTTGCCATCCTTAAAATCATCCACTTCATATTCTGGATGCAGATACTTGAAATTAAAAAAGATTGGCCACCAAACCTGCTTCAAAAACAACATTTCAGCCTGATTGTGACCTTCTTGTAACCGCCGCAATCGTTCACCGCTTCTTGCCTGCAAGTGAGCATTTAAAAACCCTTGATATTCTTCATCAAATCCCATCGGTTTCCTCCTAGTCAATAGTATTAAATTTATTTACCAAAGTTAATTGAAATAATAGAAATGAATCTTGAGTGACGTGAGTAATAAAAGAGATTAAAGTGTTTAAATTGTAGTAAATGAAAGTTGGATTTGCAAAAATAGAGAGGACTTGAGGATAGAGCTATTTATAGTTTAATAAAATTCTAAAATTTGTCAATCCGCTATCTTTATCTCTATCACAAAAAAGACCCTTGCAAGATGCAAGAGCCTGTCATAAATCATTTAAATTAATTCGTTTCAATTAAACCGTATTTCCCATCACGGCGTTTGTAGACGATGTTTGTTAGGTCCGATTCAGAATCGGTATAGATGAAGAAGTCATGTCCAAGTAAATTCATTTGAAGAATCGCTTCTTCTTGATCCATTGGTTTTAGGTCAAACTGCTTCGTACGAACGACTGTGAACTCCTCGTCCTCTGCCGCTGTAGTTGCCGCAGTCCCGTTAAATGCTTCTTGTGCGAAGTAAATGCCTGTACCTTCACGGAATTTACGATTCACTTTGGTTTTGTGCTTTCGAATTTGGCGCTCAAGTTTGTCTACGATTAAATCGATGGCTGCATACATATCATCATGACGTTCCTCTGCACGCAGAGTGACACTCTTTAATGGAATAGTTACTTCAACTTTGTTTTGCTTGCCGTTGTACACTTTCAAGTTCACGTTTGCGTTAGCATCAACGCCTTCACTGAAATAGCGCTCGATTTTTTCAATCTTGTTTTCAACGTACTCGCGTATCGCTGGAGTTACCTCAATGTTTTCACCACGAATGTTAAATTTAATCATGTAAACTCCTCCTTTTGTTCGCGGATAAGAAATGAAAGATTTTAAATGATATCCGCATAAGAAAAGACATCATCTCGTCCTATTCGGTCGAGCTGTGTTTTTCTAACACCTATGTAAATATATATTCGCCATAGGTTCAAAAAATCCTACCACTACTAGAGAATCTTTTTCATCTTTCGACAATTTCATTCACATATTCTTAACAAAGTTGAAAAGATATGTTCACAATTAATCGTTTGAAAGCTGATTAATCTATGTTTACACCGTTATGTTAACTTGGTTCAATTAGCATAAGCACTCAAGTAGTTTAAGGTAATAGAAGTATGCCCCAAAATGGTGTCAAAAGATTTATTTTTATCGATTTTGTTTTCCTTGCAATACTTCTTTTTTACGACGTAGCTTCATTTCACTAATAATGAGCTCGTCAATATCCTCTTGAGCCTGGAACACGATTCCGTACTGCTCGCCTCGTCCATAGGGCTTACGCCATACAATTTCGCCAATCGCACGTAAAGTCGTCACATCTAAAACAAATTGCAATTCAACTTGTAGGTTCGCCTTATTTATGTATTCCCCAAACTTCACCTCCGAAAACATTTTCATGCCTCGAGGACTAATATCTAATATCTGACACGGACAACTATCAAGCGCCTCCACAGGCTGTCCATCAATCAACAATTTAAAGCTTGCATCAATGGGCTCATTAAAAACAAACCGAAACCCTTCTTGTCTTTTAAACTGCATAGGTGTTTCCTCCTTAGAAAAACACGATTTAACGCCGCAATACGATAAATCAATGTCATTTCTCATGCGGATCATCCGCGAAAAATTCTACTTACTCCAAAGTAATCAATCTCGAGTAGTATGTCTACATGACTTTTTACTGTTTCTTTGGTTCGAATTACCATGACTTTTGATAGCAATTTTTCTATTAAAATTATACCCAATTTATGAAACATTACTCTTTTAGGCAAAATGAAAGCCTTACATCAAAGGAAGCTGATGTAAGGCTATTAAAATATTAAACTTGTTGTGCGTTACCATATTGTTGTTGACGTGTCATCTGAATCACTTGCTTCCAAGTATCTCGGAATTCAGTAGTTAGACCGATTACTTCGTCGATGATGTCTGTGTCATTTTTGATGTTTGCTTCGATTAGGCGGCGGTTCATGTAGTCGTAAAGCGGAAGCAATTCTTGAGTAATAGGTTGATCTTGCTTTAAAGTAACCATTAACTCATTAATAATAGCTTGAGCCTTTTGGATGTTTGTATTCTTTTCTTGAACATCGTTTGCTTCAATAGCAAGCTTAGCTTTAGTTAGGAATTTTAAGCAACCATTATATAACATTAGCGTTAATTCACCTGGAGAAGCTGTAGTAACACTGTTTTGTTTGTAAGCATTAAATGCTGCGTTATGCGTAACCATCGTATATTCTCCTTTTAAGTTGAACTTTGAATACGAGTCCATTATTTTTTCTTATCGTAGTACATCCCGTCCATTACGCGAACAGAAGAATAAGGATTCGAGTATTGCTTTTCATTTTTTTTGGCAGTTTGGAGATTTTTCATATCTGCCTTAACCTCTTGCATGATTGCATCAAGTCGTTCACGGATGCCTTTATCAAGTTCGATAAGCATTGCATGAGTTTTGTTTTCAGAATTCAACTGTATTCTATCTTCTTTTAATAATTCCAATACTTTCCCACGTTCGTCCAGTTGTCGGTTAATATCTTCAATAAACGCATCCCGCTCGTCACCCTTTGGAATCGACTCCATCGATTGAAAAAGCTTTGCAGAAAGTTGAAGTAGCAATTGCTGGTTATCCATTTGGGTAAACTCCCATCACTCTTATTATGCAAAGTACGATGATAATGAAGTAGATTGGCTATTGGCTTTATTTATCATCGTTTCCATAGCAGTGAACTGTTTCCAGTAACGACTTTCGATAGATGTTAATTTAGTTTCCCAAGTATCAATACTACTATTAACATCTCTTAAAAATTTACCCAGAGTATATTGCGATTCGTTCATACTAGCTCGACCAGCTTTTGCTTCTATGTTAACTTTTACTTTCGTCATTTCTCCACGAAGCTTTTGTAAGAATCCTCTAGTATCAACTTCTTTTGTTACACCATTTACAATAACTGTATCTTTTTCTTTTCCATCAGAGAATGAAAATAGCTTCGTTACAGAATCTGAATCCTCTTGTAATGCTGCACGTAATTTATCTTCATCGATTTCTAAGGTACCACCTGATAGATAATCCTTAGACGTAGTAATCCCTACATTATACAAAGTGTTGAATTTTGTATTCGTTATCGCAGGATTTGACTGATAAATTAGAGAACGCATAGAAGAAAGTCCATTTTGAATAACAGAATCTCCTTTTAACAAACCACTCTTCGCTTGTTTCTCCCAAAGCTCAATTTCTTTCTCTTCCATTTCTTTACGTTGAAGAGAAGTTAACGGAGCGTAATCTCGATTTTTTGTCTCACTTGTTAACTTTTTCAAATCCGTTATTAAACCATTATACGTATTAACAAAATCTTTTATTTTAGTAATTATTTCATCTACATTAGTAGTTGAGTTCAAAGTAACAGCTTTACCGACAGTGGCTTCAGTCGGATTAGTAACATTTGAATTAAATGTATCCTTTAAAGTAATGGAATAACCGTTTAAGGTAAATGTATTTGACGATCGTTCTATGTCAATTCCGTTTATGCGCAAAATTGCATTTTGTCCTCCATCGACTAAATTATTAGGATTGGAGGAATCTGAACCTGTAACACCTAAGATACCAAAGAGCTCATTTCCAGTTGCTGTAACTGTATTCCCATCCTTCGTTTGAGAACTAACTAATTGAATCTCCGCACTACCGTCTTTTAGTGCCCCGGTATTCGTAGCAGTAAGTGAAAGTTTGCCATTTTCAAAAAATGCAGTGACACCTGCACCACTTGAATTGATTTTCTTTAATACATCATCAATTGTATCTGTTGCTTTAAATTTAATCTCAGTGGCTTCAGTAGCCATAGTACCGCTTTTTGTAATAGCTTTGATAAGTATCGATTGCTCTGTTGTTCCAGTGAATGTAGAGCCATTTAAATCACTAATTTTTGTAGTTCCACTTGCACTTATTCCACTATTATTAGTTACAGATTGGCCAACTTTTCTTGCTGCTGTAGCTAACTGAGATACCCCTTCAATTGAAAGCGTACCCGAGGCAGCACTTGTAGCTGTTACACTGACTAAATCTGAATTTGAAGAAGTTGCCGTTTTAGTATTAAGACTTTTCAAAATCAAATTATCTGCAATATATGTATCAAATGTCTGTAATTTTGTATTTACATCGCGATATGCATCACGTTGCCATTCATAAGTTTGCTTTTTTTGCTCTAGCTTATCTAAAGGTGCACGTTCTGCTACCATTAACTTTTCTACTAAAGTATCAATATCCATCCCTGAGGCTAGACCACCAATTCGCATTGCTGTCATCAAAATTCCTCCTCATTTTCTTTATATTTTTTCGTCAATAATCATTCCCACAAGCTTTTGCATCTCATAAAAAACATCTAATAGTTTTTTAGAAGGAATCTCCCTTACTACTTCCTCTGTTTCTGAATTTACTAATTGAACAAAGTATTCTTTTAGTCCTTCATGAAAAACGAATTTTAATTCACTGTTATTAATTTCGAAAATTTCATTTATCGAATCTACTGCTTGTTTCATTTGATTAGTAGAAATCTCGTTTTCCACCTCAGAATTATGCGCTTTTTCTTCCCTATAATTCTCTGGTTTTACTGTTTGTGTTTCAACCGATTTCATAGAAGCTACATTATTCATTGGATGACTTTGATTTTCAATGCGCATCTTTTTCCTCCCAAACAAAAAACATCTTATTGTTTATATCGGATAAGTTTTATAAATTTATACCTATCAATTAGTATATAAGATAATTATTTAAAGAGACTTTTACTTGGATTGAATATGTAATATAAGCATCTTTAACAAAAGGAGAGTGATTAAGTAGCCATGACGTGAAATATCAATTAAGAATCATTGAAATTATGTATAAGAATAAAGCAATCTACAAAAGATTAATCTCCAAATTACAATTTAATAAATTTCTAATTTTTAAATCATAATAAAAGAGACCCTAGCAAAACTAGAGTCTCTTCCAAATAATCTAAAATTAACGAAGAAGTTGTAGAACTCCTTGTGGTTGTTGGTTCGCTTGAGCCAACATTGCTTGTGCTGCTTGAGAAAGAATAGAGTTCTTAGTTTGTTCCATCATTTCTTTCGCCATATCTACGTCACGGATACGAGATTCCGCGGCAGTTAGGTTTTCAGAAGATGTATTTAAGTTATTGATTGTGTGGTCTAAACGATTTTGTAACGCTCCTAATTTTGCACGTTCATCAGAAACAGATTTAATTGCACTATCTAAAACTGTTGTTGCAGATTGTGCCCCATCACGACCAGAAATATCCAAGTTGTTGATTTGTAAACCTGAAGAAGTCATATCGTTAATGGAAAGACCAATTGTTTGGTTACGGTTCGCACCAATTTGGAACTGTGTTTCTCCACCTTCGACTACTACTTTCTTACCATCTGCTGATGCCGCTTCATATCCGCCATTAGTTTCAATAGTGAAGCCTACTACACCAGTATCATTATCTTCATCATCTTGAACTGTAAATACTAATCTACCACTACCTGTATCTTCTGTTGATTTCAAAGTGTTTCCAGCACCATCAGTAGCAGTATAATGTGCAACTACACCAGTATCTGGTTCAGCATCAACTTTACTAATTGTATATGTTCCAGCATCAAGTCCGCCTGATGTAGTAACTTTTGCTATACCTGCAACTCCGGTAATATCGTCCTCAGCTGCTTTTCCTACTTTAGAGCCTAGATTACCATTTAATAATGTTTGAGTGTTAAACTCAGTTGTATTTGCAATACGGTCAACTTCTTCTTTTAATTGAGTGAATTCTTTATTTAGTGCATCTCTATCTTCGTCTGTGTTAGTATCGTTTGATGATTGAATAGATAGTTCACGCATACGTTGAAGAATGTCATGAGTCTCATTTAATGCACCTTCAGCTGTTTGAATCATAGAGATACCGTCTTGAGCATTTTTAGATGCTTGGTCTAATCCACGGATTTGCCCACGCATTTTTTCAGAGATTGCAAGACCTGCTGCATCGTCTCCAGCTTTGTTGATACGAAGACCTGAAGCTAGTTTCTCCATTGATTTAGATTGTGCACCCGAAGCACTTGATAACTGACGAAAAGTAACCTCGAAAATCAAAAATCTCCCTAACCAAGAAACCCATGTAACTCAAAGAATTTGCAGAAAGTGAAGTTGCATCATTAGGAAAACCAAATAGAATGGAAAGAACTCGTTCCAAAACATTAGGAAATCATAAAAAAATGGAAGAACGAAAAACAGCAGGTCATTAGGAAACCATTAGAACTGTTTGTCATTTCTTCCATTAGAAATCCATTGGCTAGGCATTTTGTTGTAACAATGTCTCAACTTCTCGCTCATAGCCATATTTCTGAAAGAACTCAATCAATGCAACCTCAAAGATTTCCCGCTGATTGATGTTCTTTTCCTTGCTAAAATCTCGAACCATTTGGTCAAGAGCGTTCGTCATATGAACCGATTTTGTAACAAATAAACCAGGAAGGGTAAAGCGGGGGATTTGTCCTGACGCTACTGACGCTCCCAAAAGGTTTTGTAAGCCCTCCTTGTTCGAAGCTAACCATTCGAGTAAAGGTAGAAATTGCTCAACGTCACCATTTCCAATGGAAAGGGAACCCTCTAATGAAGCGTCATTACTGACAGTAGCAACCGTTTCCTCTGCATTAGGCAATGTCGGGAAAGTAGAGAGATAATTCCCTGCCTCCTGTGACCATTCAAACCCTTTCGATTTCATATAAGAAGCCATTTCCAAATGATTTTCGAATCCTACTTTCAATGCAAGCTTCTTCAAATCCGCTCCTTCCTTGTTCAATTCCATTACAATTCTACGGACTCGGTCTGATGGAAAATTCGTCATTGTTTCTAGTGAAGCCTTGATAGCATCTGCAGGTACATACGTCCCTTTTCGCTTGTCCCAAACAAAATTCTTTCGGCTCATATAGCTATCCATTGAACGATAGGTTGAATAGCGATACTGTTCAGCCACCTCTTCCCTTGAAAATCCTTCCCCTAGTAGTTTTAAGATTCCTTTAACCTTTTCATCATAAATTGGTTGCAATGCTTCAGATTTAGCCATTTTTTTCATTCCCCCTTTACAGCGTGTTAACGGCATCTTTCAAATCATCCATGTTGCTATGGACATAGATACTGGTTGTTTTTAGGCTACTGTGCCCCAATAGCTTTGAAATCTTGACCAAATGAACATTATTTTTGACTAGCTTAGAAGCAAATGAATGACGAAGAATGTGTGCAGTCACATCCTTTTTCCATCCCAATGCCTGATTTGTATCCCTAAATATCTTGGACACCCTAGTTTTTGAAAAAGTGCCTGTGTTTCTCGTTGCAAAGAAGTAGTCAGAATTCACCCTCCAGTTCTTCGTGTAGTCCACTAGCAACTCCTTCAATTTCGAATTGATTGGTACAAAGCGGTCTTTGTTGCCCTTTCCATGCCTAATGTGAATCAGATTGTCTTCTAAATCGACATCCTCTACATGAAGGTTTAGGCATTCCGAAATACGCATGCCAGTATAATAAAGAGTTTGTGCTACTAAACGAGCAAGGTCATGTTGGATGGCTTGCACAAATTGATTGACCTCTTCCTCAGAAAGATACTGCCGCTCTTTTTGCTGGCATTTGATTGGCTCAAGCCTTACGGTAACATTCTTGTCACACCATTCGCTTTTGTAGGCATAGCCAAAGAATGACCGCATGCTTCCTAACACACGTTTTCGGCTAATGGGCTGGTACCCCTTAATATTCTTAAGATAATAAAGATACTCCTCAACATCTTCTTGTGTAATGTCCTCCAAATAAACTGGACTGTTATATTTCTCTTCTAGGTAACGGTTTAGAAGTGATAAATCTTCATGATAGGCTTTTATCGTAACTGGACTCCGCTCAATGTTTGCTTGGTATTTTCCAAACTGCTCAACTGATTCCATAAATAACATATAAATGTCTCCCTTCTAATGATTGCAAGGTAATAATATATTTTTAGGTTCTTGTTTTGATTCGGGTAAAATTTACCCCACAAAGCGTCAGTAGCAACCCTTCTTTCGCTACTGACACTACTGTAGGTGCAAAAGGGATGATTACCATCCCGCAAATTCATCATAATCTTCCGACAGTTCATCGTCTTTGACTTCATTTGAATCAGTGCCTGTCCGTTTCAATGTGCCTTGTTGCGGGCGAATTGGAACAACATTGCCGCCAGACTTTTGAATGGATACCTTTTTGGAATCTCCTGCATGGCGAATGACAAAAGTAATCCCTACATCTTCTAAATTGGACTTCACTTCCTTTAGCCTTCTGCTTAAAATGTGAGCGGCTTTCGGGAATGTTTTGACTTTGGTATTAATTTTTTCCTGTTCGGCTACACGTTCTAGTTCACCTAGCAAACTAGCAACGGAACCCGACCAAGATTGATTTTCCTTCATAAGAGCAACAACTGTAGCGGCTACTGGATGAGAAGAAATAGCTTCTTCATTGGATTGATTACGATTTTTGCGATAGGCTTGCAAGAATCGTTCTCCTCCATACCCTAAGACTTCCGCAATCGCATAACCCCATCGAGTGAAATCAGCCATCCGTGGAAGTTTGTCTAATTGCACATTTGGATAGATAGCCATTGCTTTTGCTAAAGCTTGCAAAGCTCCACCTACTATGGATGCTCTATCCTTTTCAAATGCTTCCCACACATCACGTTCTTCCTTTCGCTCATCTTCTGGAATACGGTCTAATTCAATAATAATGGAACGGTCAATCAAATCCGCTCTTGTCACCACTACATTGATACCAGTCAATCCAACACATCTACGAAGGTCAAGTAGTGTTTCATCATCATCGGTAAATAATGTTCGTTTACTAAATCCACCACCTGTAGAAGCAATACATAAGAGGTCGCTTTTTTCAGCGGACAAACCATCCAAATTATCAAAAGATGGCATATAGTTGTTAGCCAATGATAGTGCCAAGTCTTGCAAACTATTAGGCATTGTCAATAAATCTTGTACAGCAGGGTCAACTACTTGTCTTGTCAATCGCATGGAAGTGGACTTGGACGCTCCTTTTTCACCACTGAATACAAGTACAGCATGCGGAATACTCGGAATTAGGCATGTGACAACATAGATAAGATAAAGAATTTGGTCATCTTCATTCTTAATTCGTATGTGATTTAGTAATAACTTCAAGTCACCAGCAAAATCAGGCATAACTTGAGCTTTCGTATTCTTATTGCGAGTAAATAGGATAGGAGCATCTTTCAATACTTGGCAAGAACGAGGCTCCACCTTTACAACACTCCAATCCTCATTCGCTAAGTCATAGTAAAATGCACCATTTTTTTCTGTCACTCGTAATTGCAGTTTATGTTCATCACCCTCAAAGGCTGCTTTCATTTCCATGACACCAAGTGCTTGATTCATCGCATCGCTTCCTGGTGCCTTTTTCGTAGCATCATAGAATTGCTTCGTTAGCCACATTTTGAATTTCTTACTTTTCACCTTTAATACTTCTTTATGACCACTGATAGTTACCGCTGCAAAGGATTCTCCTAAATCATTCTGAAAGAATTCAGCTTCTTCACTCACTCGAATCAACACATCCGCTTGTGATTCCTTTTTCGATTCTTCCTTAGATGATGGATTCCAATTTGGCTCAAATTTCTTTCGTAGCGTTTGCCAGTTTTCCTCCGAACAGCTATTATGATGGCAACCTGCCGCAATCCCCCCATTTTCAAACTGGATAATAAATGCACTTTTGTTCGTATGACATTTATTCCAAGGACAAGTAGACAACACATACTTGGTTGCTCCATCCTTCCAGGGGGCGGAAAAGGCGACATCCAGTTCATGTTCTTCAATGAATTCTTCCAAATTGAATCCTTCCTCTGTGTTGCTCTTTTTGAAAGATGATTTCCCCTTGGTCGGCATTTTTGGACATAAATCTGCTAATGACTTTAGCTGTTCCACCGACACTTCTTTCAGTTCTTCTGGACAATTTAGTATTTGAGACAACCGATATGGTCGTTCTTCTGTATGGTCACCTTTGCAAGCCATTGTTCCATAAAGCTTCCAAATCCGAGCGGCATTAAATACACTCTTATCGACATTGACTGATTCGTTACTAAATAGAAAGTCCAATGCTTCTAATGCTTGTTTGATAAGCTGGGTACTTTCGTCATCGTTTGGTAGGTTAATAGGGTATAAGAGATGTGCACCATTGCCGCTATCCGCTACAACAGGTTCACTCCAACCTCTATCTGTAAAAAATTGTTGTACTTCTTTTGCCAGCGTATGGGCAGCTTGATGTTCTTCATCCGTTGATGAAATACCAGACGGACGTACTGGGTCAAAATCAATTGGAAACCATCGTCTGCATTCAATGTCGGCATCAGCAGTCGTATTTTTTGCTCGTTGTACAATACGGTTTGCCGCTCTTGAAAGCAAATCAGGTTTCACAGGGTTTAGTGTGAAATAGATTGCTGGAACCTTCCCATCAAATTCTGCTGCAACACTTGCTAGCTTTTGGTAATCATTAAAGTAACCACTGATTGTGCCTTTGGACTTTTGCATGATACGTATTTCTTTAACATCCTCTTTACAGTTAAGGATTGATTGAGATTTAATAATCATTTCTTCTGTCGTTTTTGCTTCTGTAAATGTCATTCTAGTTAGTCTCCTTCTTTTGTTTTTGTCCCGTGTAGCGTCAGTAGGGACTATAGCAACCATTGCCGCTATAGCCGGTACTGTTGCTTTGCTAGGATATTACATGCCATCGAAGTCGATTTCATCAACATCAAACAGTTGATTCATCATTTCACTATCTTCTTCATTAGATACCTTAGCTTGAATATCAGTTTCCCTTTTCTGGATTCTTACAATATTGCTGTAAACAACATTGTTACGTTCTACATTTTCAATAGTAGCCGTTACCCTCATACCAACCAGTGTGTTGATGTCTAGTTCTTCTCCCATTGCTGGTACAACATCTAGGTCATGTAGTGTTTTCATGAACTTCCCTTTTTCAGACCATGTGATGGTTGGTGCATATTCCACATAGACCAAGTCACCGTTCGAGTTGATAAATTCTATTTTAATAACTAAGGCATCTCGCTTGCCCGATTCGTGATACATACTAGGACACTCTTTAACATTCACTGAAAAGATTTTCCCCTTTAGTGCCCCTTCGTCTAGGACATACTTGTTTGTAGGACGTACTAATTTTGATTGATATTTTTGCATCTAATGACCCTCCAATGAGCTCTATTTTTTTGAAGTAGTTTTAACGGCTTTCTTGCAAGAGACATATTAGCACACAAAAAAGAGTGCGTAAATTCGACAAAACCCTTATGTACCAATGGTTTGAGGCACTTCAAATAAATATTTTTTTCAGACGTTTACACTTAGTCGCTAAGCCCTCTCATCGGAAACTCTTGATTTCCAATTCACGAATTTTGAAGTTTTTTTCTTTCTACAACTACCATTAGTATCTTTCAGACGTTTAGACTAAGGGACTCAGCGTTGCCGACTGTCACATTTTAGACACATTTGGAAATGACCAAAAAAAAGGATAATCCGAGACCTACACTCACCTAAAGTAGCGTCAGTAGCATCAACAGCGTCCCTACTTTCACTACTGATTCTTCGCTAGGGTTCAAAAGGAATGCAAAAAAAAACAAGAACCTACAATAGATTCTTGTTCATTCAGGAAAATAAATTGCTCCTTATTTACCTTCTATTCTTCTTAGACAATTCTTCCAAAGCGATTGCTAAAATAGCACACATTACTTTTTTGATGATAACAATTTGCTTCGTATCCATCTTATTTTTCCTCCATTTCTTATAATAGATTGACCGCATCTATCTTCTCTTGTTTAGTCGTTTGGATGTAGAACCTTGCCGTCATATTCACTGTGGAATGTCCTGCAAGCTTGCTTACGGTTGTAAGGTCTACCCCCTTCTTTAACAACCTTGTACAAAACGTATGACGAAACAAATGGGGATGCAGTTTGAATCCTAGCTCTTTTGACACTTTTGCTAGCCAATCCCTCACTGCATCACGATGCATTATTTCTGCCCTCTGGCTTACTAACAAATGGTCGCTATGGCTGAATTTAGACCCAGAACGCTCTTCCTTCATGTAGTCCCTTACTAATTGAAGCACATCTTGTCTAAGCCCGATTTCACGCCTCTTTCCGCCTTTTCCAATCACCGCCAATTGATTCGTCAGAAAGTCAATATCTACAATCTTGATTGAAACTAATTCACTGACCCTTACACCCGTATAGAGCAACAAATAGACAATCAGCTTGTTACGAGTGCTAACTTTGCTTTTGTTTTCAACGTAAAATAGCAATTCTTCCACCTGTTCATCCGAAAGTGCACCTACATTGTCCTCACTTCCAGCAGCGATTTTGATTCTATCCCGCTTCAACTGAATGAATGATTCACCTAGGAGTCCTTTGGTTCTTAGAAAATCGTTGTAGACCTTTAGGCTATTTATCTTTTTGTTGATGGTTGAAACAGCATAGCCCTCCTTCATCAAATGTTCCTTGTACCTAACAAATGAGAAGCGAGATAGGACTGGAACATCCTTCAACTTCTCTTGCAAGTAGGATTGGAATCCTTTGACATCGTTCACATAGGACTCGATTGTTTTAGCTGCTTTACCCTCTGTAAAGAGCCACTGTTCAAACTCTGCTATTTCCAAGAATGATTCACCTCCAAAATGAAAAAAGGCTATTGATGTACACATTCATACACCAATAGCCTTTACGTTCTCTTAGTATTCATTTTTCCTAGCCATCCTTCCGGCTCACGACAGTTATATAATAATGTCGGCAGTTTTTTCATACGAAAATCATTCCGATTCCTTATCGCTCATCTATTCTGCAAAATACTATTCAAGTCCTTTTAGTTTTGTCGTAAGATTGCAGAAAGAAATGTCGTCAATCTCGCTTAGTCAACATAAATTTCGTAAGCAATTTGTTCCCCATTCCTTATCCAAACTTCGTACAGCTTCTTTCTCGTTTCCTCTTCCAGTACATAGCCAGCAATCCACTCATACCCTTTATCATCTACATACGAGATTGCTTCAATAAGCAATGGGTCTGGTAGCTTTTCTAAGTGTTCAGTTGGGATTAGCAAATCATCTATTTCTTCATGATAGAAATCATGGGCTTCGTAGCCTACATCCTCTCGCTTAACTTCAATGTTAAATGTCTTTTTCATTGTTCCTACAAACCAATCTAAATACATTATCTTTTCTCCTCCTAAAAATAGAAATAGCCCTAACTCCTCGAAAGGAGTTAGAGCTTAGACCACAAATTCTTGAACACTATGTTCATAACAAAACAAACTTACATTCTATTATTATAATATATACCTGAATATTCAATCATTTTATTTTAAGCACCCTTGCTAAGAGCTATCTGCAGATAAGTGAACTTCTTCTGTTTAGGAACCCAATAACATAGAAGAAAAGGGTAGCGGTCTTAAGCTAATGTCATTTTCTAATTTAATATGAAAATGGGAGCCTCTTTCATACTTAATTTCTCCGCAACATTTTTTGAATTTTTTACCACTATTACAAGGACATGGTTCATTTCGTTTAACCATGTCATATTTTTCATTATAGTAGTACTTATCTAGTTCAATTACAGTAAATAATTTTAATGGATTAGTATTATTTTCAACAAAGTAATGTAGTAATTTAAACTTTTCCTTTTCAATTATATTATCACCGCTAACTTCTATTACACAACGTTTATCCATTGGATGTTTAACTAATGCTACCGCTTGAAAAACAATATCCTTACAAATAGTAACTGCCATCTGTCCCCAATACAAGTTACCTGGAATGTGTATACAATCTATGTCTAAAACCGATTTACCACAAATACTGCATTCTTTAGTTTCTATGACCATTTCACTACTAGCAAAAATACTATAAGGATATAATTTTTCTAATTCGTTCAGATGAGAGTTAAATTCTCTAATTCCAAACTCACAATGATTTTCCGTAAACTTTGTTACACTTATCAAGTTATCAATAGTGTCTTGTAATACAACCCATGAATCTTTGTATTTACCTTCAACTAATTTCAGCCAATACCTTGAATAGTATTTCAATACTTTACAGTATGCACTCGCTACAAACATTGAATTTGCAATTTCTTCTTTTTCTAAAGTTACTGCTTTTTCCTTTATTTTTTCACATTCCGCTATGCTAATATCACAAATTTGAATTACTTTATCATAATTTTGGCTTTCTAGTTCACGATATGCTTTATTTATATTTGCTCTAACTGATGAAAGTTCACAGAAATCAGTTAGCTCTGTTTTTAAAATAGAAAGCATTATTCATCCTCCCACAGTTTATTAACATCAAGCTTTTCAAAACTTTCACTAAAACCATCAGCCGGACCTTTATAGGTTAGATGTTTACTTTTCCCCTTTTCTTTGTCCTCAATTAATAGATTAAAATGAACGGTTGGTTCATCATTAGGTCTACCTTTCATCTTGTCATATACAAAACTACTGACTAGATTTATAGTAAAAGGCAACAGAACAGAGCTCCCTATAACCATTAGAGGAATCCAAATATCAAATGAATGTAATGCTAAAATCTTTTCCTCGCCTTTGTTTTCAAATAATTCAATCTTAGCTTCACTACCTTTAGTGGCAATAGAATATTTATAGAAAGCTACTGTATCGGGTTGAAAAGCTCTATCAATCCCTTCCTTAATTCCAAAGTTAGGTAATAAGACAATATCAGCACCCTTAACACGTTTTTTTGTATCTTCATTAAAAACATCCATCTCTAAATATGATTTTAATGTGTTTGATGTCTCATGAATTTCTAGCATACTATCTCCCCTGACAAAATTTAATAATTCTATTTTACCAAAATATGAAAAATAATACCTAACTATCTTATCTTAACCTTAATGTGTTAAATAAATAACAACAAAAAAGAGACCCTAGCATGACTAGAGCCCCTTCCAAATTTTCTAAAATTAACGAAGAAGTTGTAGAACTCCTTGTGGTTGTTGGTTAGCTTGAGCCAACATTGCTTGTGCTGCTTGAGAAAGAATAGAATTCTTTGTTTGGTTCATCATTTCTTTCGCCATCGTGCGAACATTTGCTTTCACAAATGACTAGACTATATCTTCACCCTCTAGCATTCTAGTAGGGGTCGGGCACTTCGGATTCACAATGCTGATGTACATTGTTTCACCTACGGATTTCATCACCATAGCTTTCACCTTAGATGGTCTATCCTAGTCGTTGAACCTTCTCCACTCTTTCGAGACAGGAGCTTGGCTGCTGATTGCCCAATCTTTCTTCTTCTTAAACCCTTCACGCTTGCCGTTTCCAGCTACGTTGTGGGGAAGAAAGTTCTAAGGGGTTTCCAGCAATTCACCCGATAATACTCGCTAGCCGTTACCAGCTAGGACGACTGTGCTTGTCACTACTATTAAGCAGCTAAAGCATAATCTACGTCACGGATACGAGATTCCGCAGCAGTTAGGTTTTCAGAAGATGTGTTCAGGTTGTTAATTGTGTGCTCTAAACGGTTTTGGTATGCACCAAGTTTAGAACGTTCCCCTGATACATCCTTAATTGCTTGGTCAATTACAGCTAAATTATTATCAAAAGATTGAGTTGTTACATTAACACCATTTAATGCAAACGCAGGAGTAGCAGATGAACCTAGACTACTTGCACTCATATCTGAAATAGAGATAGTAAGTGTTTGGTTACTATTTGCTCCAATTTGAATCTTTGCACTAGAGTTGAGTGCTGCATCATCCTCAGTAATAAGGGTCTTTGCATTTAATGCTAATTCTGTTGCATCAGACCCAAAAGTACCACCTTGCTTTAAAGTAATTTTGACACCAAGCTTGTCAAAATCTAAAACTGTACCAGCTGTAAACGCTCCAGCCGTTCCAACCGTTACCTGTTGAGTAGTTGTTCCATCAGTTAATGTAATTGCATTTGAATCATTTGTATGGGCAAAAGTATATGTTGTACCAGCTTTTGCATTCGTTACATCTACATCATAGCTAAGAGCTAGTGTATCTAATGTCCCGTTATCCGCTGCATCAAGCTTAAGTCCTACTTTACCTTGTAATAAATTCTTTGTATTAAATTCTGTACGTTGTGCAATCCCATCAACTTCTTGAACTAATTGTCCAATTTCTTTTTGGATTTCTGCACGGTCATCTGCAGTGTTAGTATCATTATTACTTTGAACTGTTAATTCACGCATACGTTGAAGAATGTCATGTGTTTCGTTTAAAGCACCCTCAGCAGTTTGAATCATAGAAATACCATCTTGAGAGTTACGTGAAGCTTGCTCTAGTCCACGTACTTGTCCACGCATTTTTTCAGAGATTGCTAGACCTGCAGCGTCATCTCCAGCACGGTTAATACGAAGACCTGAAGATAATTTCTCCATAGATTTTGATTGTTGTGTTGATGCAGTGTTTAACTGACGGTGTGTGTTTAAAGCTGCGATATTGTGATTGATTCTCATTATAATTTCCTCCTTGGAATGTAAGGCTCACGTCCATGTGAGCAATTAGTTTTGTTTTTGTTGTAAGTAGAGAAGCTAGCCGGCCGAACTTGTTTCTCTTACCTTACACTATTAATATCGGACGCACTCTATTTTGTTTAATAGCTTTATAAAACTTTTTTTAATATTTTTCATATGAGTATTTTTATATTTTGTTTTAAAGTTTAATCTTTATATTTATTTCTAAGAAAATACCCCACTTATTAAGGTCTCAGTATACTAAATGGGGGGGTAAACTATTTTTGCTTTTTTAATAAATCCAAATTCGTAACAACTGCCTCTGTATTATTATTCAATACATCCTGTCTTAGCTCACCTCGAATAACATTAATACTTCTAGGAGCTCTAATTCCTATTTTCACTTGTTCTCCCTGTACTTCAGAAATGACGATTTCAACATTCTCACCAATCCAAATTGTTTCTCCTACTTTACGTGAAAGTACTAACATTTCTTCACCCCTTTTCACTTTCTAAAGAGAGTTTATGACGAACACTATAGGCTTCGTTATCTAATATGACTTGTTTTACTTTTTTGTTATAAGTGTTTAAAACAATCGGTGCTTTTAAATTCACAGTAGAATTAGCCAATGAATCTTTAAGTGAAACAATGACAAATACCGCAACTTCATTTTCATGCTGAATATCTAGAGCTTTAACTGTCGCCTCATCAAGATTAAAATTATATTCCGAAATTATTGAATAGGGGCTCGTGATTATAAATGCTAAATTTTCTGTTTGGACTGATTGAAGAACCTGAAATATACTATTTTCTTCTATAGGTAATAAAATAAATTCTTTTTCTGTCTCAAATCCTGGTATCCCATGTTCAAATTTGAGCGTGTCCTTTGAATCGATTTCTACTTCTCCCATATATGCTGTTTTTAATTTCATCTTCTTAGCTCCTTCTTTTATACAGACCAGTCAATTTTTAATGATGGTGCTTGTAATAATTCTACCTTTACTTTACCTGGCGTATAGTTGTGTACAGGCTTATTAATAGTTGTATTATTAATTACTTTTTGGGGTTCAACTCGAATGTCAACTTTCCCAGGTTGAAAGTTAATATTTACGCTATCAGCTTGGGGAATGAACTTAATGTTTATACTTGAATAAGGCTGTTTCCCTCTTCTTTTTGCCTGATCGGCAATTGGATTTCCACCATTTTCAATCCGCATCAATTCATTCCCCTCTTCTGCTCGTCTTGCAACACCTTCCATAGCTTGTTGAAGGCTGTATTGCGCTACTTCAGCTGTTCGACTCATTGAACTTTTCAAATCTAAGCTTTCTCTTGCTTGTACAGCATCAATTGAAAGCTGTGATTTAGTTGTTTCCATGGACATTTTAGCTTGAGGCTGCTGGAGATCTAGATTCGCTTTAGGCTGTTCAATTTCTTGTACTGGTTTTTGAGTTGTAAGTCCAATTTGAGCTTTTGTAGATTCAAGCTGTAATTTTGGGATATTCATATTTTTCACCCTTTAAAGAAAGCGTTTGGAGCAAATGTCCAAACGCTTAAAATTATCTTAAAAAGTCAGATAGAGTTGGTTGAATTATTTTTGCCCCTACTGATAAAGCAGCACGAAGAATTGATTCTTGTGTTGTCATCTCAACAATCGCTTTTTCGTAATCAATATCCTCATTATCTGACATTCGTTTTGTCGCAATAATTTCTTGAGATTGAAGTCTTGAATCCATTAATTCTACACGATTTTGGCGAGCACCAATATCAGCACGAGTAGTTAATAATTTGTTCATATTATTATCAATCGTTGTTAAATGGGCTGATAATTGTTCCCCTGTTGTCCCTGCATTAATTTCCGTGCTAATTTGTTCAAACATCTGATCAATTTCTTTAAATAATTTAATAGGTGTCGTATTAACCTGTAAATTAATTCCGTCAAATACTTCGATATCAATTGATTTTTGGAAAGCTGGGTCCTCTAAGTTTGCATCATAGCCTGTTTCCTTTTGGAAAGGAGCAGTTTTCGTCTTCGTCCCACTAAAGATGTATCGCTCACCAACTTTTGTGTTCGCAAGATTTTGAATATGCTCTCTTAGTTGCTGTAGCTCACTATCTATTTTTTGACGATCCTCTGGTGTAGAAGTATCACTAGAAGCTTGTACCATTAATTCATTGGCACGTTGCATAGTCTCTCCAATTTTATCGAACGTGTCATCCGTTGTATCTAACCAGTTATATGCTTCCCCGATGTTACGAGAAAATTGTTCAACATTATTTAGTTCAGTTCTATATTTAATGCCCTTCATTGCTACTACTGGATCATCAGAAGGACGATTTACTTTTTTCCCTGTATTAATCTGTTCTTGTAATTGACCTAACTTACCGTAATTATTTGATAAGTTACGTAGCAGATTACCCGAAAGCATTGATTGGGTTACACGCATTTATTTTAACCTCCTATTATAATCCCACTCTGCCCATTCCATTGATGATTTTATCTAATGTTTCATCAATAACTGAAATCATACGAGCATTGGCATTATACGCTTGCTGGAATGTAATCATATTTGTCATTTCTTCGTCTAAAGATACTGAACTAATCGATGCACGACGTTCAGTTACAGCTTGCTGCAATGTTATTGAATTATATTGCAAGCGAGCTGCCTGTTGCCCATCTACTCCTAGCTGACCAATTACACCCTCAAAGTAGGTCTGTACGCTTACACCACCTAAGTCAGATAGACTATTAAATTTCATGTTAGCAAGTTTTAATGCTTGTTTTCCGTTTCCTGTTTCTGCATTTCCAGCAGTTGAGTCAGAAGCGGCAATCAGATTTGGATTGTCTATCAAGCCTTGTGAAACATATATATTTCCAGCAGTGATACCAGTCTCATCAATTTTTCCATTTTGAACAAAGAAAGCTTGTCCATTGACTCCTGCTAAATCTGTCCCCTCTTTATGAATAGCATTAAACGCAGTAGCAAATGATTGCGCCATTAAGTCTAACTTATTTAGCATGTCAGGGATTAATCCTTTTTCTGTACCAGGATTACCACTTCCATCAGTTGAGTAGCCATACGAATCTACTAGTGATTTATATTTCCCTAAATCACTCAATTCGTTGACACCTATCGATTCAATCGTGCCGTCAGTTTTAAGAACATTAAGGCCTGTAATCATCCCATTAGGAGTAACACCATCAGGTTCAGTATTTTCACCTGCATTTTGAAGCTGAGAATAGTTACGACCTTCTACTAAGGTTACTTTTGTTCCATCTTTTAGTTTAAGAGATACCGTAATAGAACCTTCAGCAATAGCTAGCGAGTTTCCTCCAGATGGCACCTTAGACGTTTCAATTGGGATATGTGTTGAAAGTTGATCTAATAGGTTATCACGTGCATCATATAAGTCATTCGGCATATAGCCATTTGGTTCTATCGATTTAATTTGTTCATTTAAGCTTGCAATCTGCTGCAGAATTGAGTTTACATCTTTCGTTAAAATCCCGATTTCTGCTCCTGTATTTTCTTTAATTTGCTGGATTGAGCTATGCATATAGTTAAAAGAATCCGCCACTGCAATCCCTCGTTGAATAACTACTGCACGGGCACCACCATTTTCAGGATTTACGTTTAAATCCTGTAAGGAATTCCAAAATTGATTTAAAGATTCAGCTAATCCATAATCAGATGGCTCTTTTAAAATATCTTCCATTTGAGTGATTGAATTAGATTTGGCTTCCCAATAACCTAATTTATTTGTTTCTTGTCGGTACTGCTTATCAGTAAAATCATCACGGACACGTTGAACAGAAGTAGCTTCTACTCCAGTACCGATATACCCTGCAGTTGTTGGCGCATTTAAGCCCATACCTGGATAGCCTAAAGTTGGTGACATATTCACCTGCTGACGTGAATATCCAACTGAATTGGCATTAGCAATGTTATGACCTGTTGTATATAGAGCGCTTTGTTGCGTATATAGACCGCGCTTACTTGCTTCTAAACCCATAAATGTGGAGCGCATGAAGTCTCCTCCTTATTTAAATAGAATAATAGTTTTTATGTTATTGGTTGTTTCGAGCCGCAATTTTAAGCTTGTGAATCAAAAATAGATTTCTTCGCAGCATTATTTTGATCCGCTGTCTGGTTTCCAGAGTAATTGATTTGCTCCGGCTGCGGTCTCATCATATCTAATGTCATATTGACAAATTTTAGAGATTGAAAAACAAGCTGCTGATTTAGCTCATTTTGTTTTCGTAAATCTGCTATTACTAATAATAGTTGGTTACTTAGCTCGTTTAATTGATTTCGTTCTTCTTGATTTTCAGCAGCTTCGATTACATCAGCTACAGTTGGAGTGTCGGCAAGAGCAATTCCTTTTGCTCGAAGGTAATCCGTTACCATTTGCAGACGCTGTTTCTCAAGTACTTCGATCGCTGCTACATGTGATTGCTCATTTTTAATAATTGTATCGAGACCCTCCATGTCGCCCTTTTTTACTAGCTCTGTTTTAGCAAGGCTTAGTTCAAGCAAACTTTTATGCATTTTTTCTAGCTTCTCTAAAATAGAGACAATCAATTGGACTGACATAGTTGTAATCTCCTTTTATTAAAAATGAATTATTTACGATAGTAGTTCAGCATATCCTCGGCAACTTTTCTAGAGTCAACCTGATAATTTCCAGAGTGGATTTGTTCTTTTAATTGTTGAATTTTTTGTGCTCTTTCAGTGCTGTAGGTTGATGATGCAGACATTTCTTTTGCAGCAGACGAGATTTCGATTTTATCAGTTGCTGCCACGCTTTTACTTTCAGCTGCTTTTAAGTTTTTTTGTTGTTTATTATACGGGTTAACGGAATTCACACCAAATGATGTAATTTTCATAGTAATCCCTCCTTGCAATTTTCTTTCTATAGTTAATTTCGGTTATATATTAAAAATATTAACGTTTTAAATGAAAAAACTCACATTATATGCTTTTTTCCTATGAATTGTTTCGTTAAATGGACAATTCTTAGGAAATATTAAGCAATATTCATGTGAGTTAAATTATTTATCTCTTTCTATCAGATAAATAAGTACCTTTTTCACTATTTTCTACGCTACTTCTAAATTCTTTAGCTGCTTCGAATGTACGTAATTCTGCTTTCAAATCATTTTGACAGTTCTCACAGAGTTTTCCCTGTTTTGTTAAACTCCCACAATTATCACAAGGATAGCCCAAATTCGGGAACATTGCTGGTTGTAGGCGGTTTTTTCGGACCCATTTGTATAATAATTCTTCTTTCACACCAGTTACTTCTACAATTCGTTCTACTGTTGCTGCGCGGTTTTCGCGTTTGCGTAAAAAACTATAGACTACTTGATATTGTTCTTCTTCACTTTGTACACATTTATGGCATACATCTCTAACACCAGTGAAGTTGAAAAAATCTCCACATGTTGGGCAATTTCTTAATTCTCCCATTTTGATTTCCTCCGTTACATAACTCGTAATTCATTTTATAGGTAAATAGTTTCTCTTACTTAAATCATCGGCAGATTTTGAGTTTTATTAACCGTTTTTACAAAATGTTTTTAATTACCCTCGAATCAATGTAAAAGTTGTGACTGATTTGGCTCCAGCCTCAAGTAAAATGTGTTTTGCGTGATTAAGGGTGGTTCCTGTTGTATAGATGTCATCGACTAATATGAAGGATTTATTCTTCAAAGCTTGATTAGCCTTTAATGCAAATATCGGTGGGGTGTTAAGTCGCTCTTCTCGTGTTTTTTCCGCCTGTGATTCAATAGTAATTTTTTCAAGCGGACTTTGGTAGCTGATGTTGGCTGCTTTTAGTAATTCGTCCACATGTGAAAATGTCCTTTCCTTTTGCTTTTCAGGATGCATTGGGATTGCGCCGATAATCTCCTTTTTCTTTACGAGATGCTGACGTATTTGGTGCCTGAATACCTTGGCTAGGAGAATGTCATGCATGAACTTATAGTGATGTAAGAAGTCTTTCATCTGCTCATTATATTTATAGAGAGACATGCTATCGGCATCAGTGTTTTCATAGGGCTCAAACTTTTCTTCACAATGCAGGCAAATTGTTCGTGGGAAAAGATTCATTAAAAGCGTTTTCCACGTTGCCGGTTCATCCATTGGGCTATTGCACAGTAGACAGTTAGAGACTTCATAGCGCTTCATTCTTTACCAAACCCTTCTTTATTGAGTCGAAGTATTTCATTGCGTGCTTCATCCATTTCAGCTGTAATGCCATGGTGAAAAAATACAATGTCCCCGTTTGGATAGTTAGCATTTCGACCGACACGACCGCTAATTTGAATCAGTGCACTGGAGGTGAAAATTTTCGATTCCGCCCCTACAACGGCTACCTGGACATTTTTGATGGTAATTCCCCTTTCAAGAATTGTGGTAGTAAGAAGACCTGGGATTTCCTCGTTTCTAAGCCTGATGACCTTCTCCTTCCGCTCTACATCCTCTGCATGAACACTCAAAATGCTTTCGTTTAATTGCTGAAATAACGGGGTAGCTAGTTCCATTAGGTGGATGGTTGGGAAAAATATTAGAAATGGTTCATTGTTTAATAGCTTTGTTTTGGTCCAGTCGATTAGCTTTCGAGGAATCTTCTCCTTTTGAATGGCTTTATCATACGACCACAGAGGCTTATAGATGGGAACTGGCAAAGGGTGATTGTGATATCGCTTTGGAATGAAGGAGCTGCCCCAGTTTTCTTTCTTCGTTCTGTTAAGTATTTTGGGAGATGGCGTGGCTGTGACTAGAGTAATCGGAGCATTCTGTTTTTTAACCTTATGAACGGCTTTTTGTAATGCTTCGTCAAAGGTATAAGGAAATGCGTCTGCCTCATCAACAATTATGACGTCAAAAGCATTCTCAAATCGAAAAAGCTGGTGAGTTGTGGCAAGAATCAGCTGGGGAAAGCCAGATTGTTTTGGTGAATTCCCGTATAAAGCGTGCAGTGTGGTTTTTGGAAAAACCTTTTGGAAACGAGGGAAAAGCTCAAGTACAACATCCGTTCGAGGTGTTGCGATACATACTCTTAGCCCCTTGTTTAATGCGTGAAGAACTCCGGGAAACAGCATCTCCGTTTTCCCCGCCCCACACACAGCAACCGCGAGATGACTGCGCTTGAGTTTAATACTGCTTTTAATCTGATTGGCTGCCTCGTTTTGTGCTTCAGTGTAGGTACCGCTCCAATCAAGTACATGTTTTTTATGATTAAGCGGCTTTGGTCCATTCCATGTGATTAAATCCGTGCAGCTCGTCACCCTCCCCATGTTGATGCAATGTCTACAATAAACACATTCCTTTTCGCATCTCGAGCATTGGTAGTGGATGAATTCCTGTTGGTTTTCGTTTTTGCATCGGTTACAGGTGTAATGGGGGCGTTGGAAGAAGATCGTATTTGATTTTTTCGTGATACCGGGTTTTGTGGTGAAATAGTTGTGGAGAATGTAGTTATCGATTTTTGCTTGTGGGAACGGTGTGTTGGTACGTGTCCAAATGCGCCCTGTGAAGAAGTCAGGGATCGCGGGCTCGATGATGATTCCATGATAGAATTGAGGTTTGTTTTGTTTTGAGAGTTTTAGTTTCATTGATTGGCTCCTTTTGTTTTGAATTATGAAATGTCCAATAAAAATCGAGGTTTGTCCAATAAAATTAGAAATGTGTCCAATAAATTATAAAATCTGTACAATAAACTATGGCGCAAGTTGCAACATGCTTTAAGCTTTGGAATCGCGAAATGTCCGGTGAATTTTAAAATGTGTCCGGTATTTTCGAAAAGTTGTCCGGTAAATCGAGCGAAGTGTCTGGTAAACCAAAAAATCTGTCCAGTACTCGCCCTCCACACCACCACAAAAAAACAGCCCCCACAAATTTCGCAGAGGCTGTTCATACTCTTAACATTTTCTAAATCTTCTTCACCCAACCAAGTCCTAACGAGCCTTCACCAAGGTGTGTGCCAATAACCGGACCAAAGTAGCTTAGGTTGAATTCTACGTTTGGATAGTTCGCGGCTAGCTGGTTCATCCATTCGCGTCCGTCTTCTTCGCAATTGGCGTGGATGACTGTGGCGATGTATTTGTCGCCCTTCATGGCATCCTCGGCCAACAGGTCTTCTACACGGCGCAGTGCTTTTTTCTTCGTACGGATTTTCTCGAAGGGTACGATTACTTTTTCTTCGAAGCACAGGACTGGTTTTACTTGTAGTAGACCGCCTACTAGAGCCGCGGCTGCCGATAACCTGCCTCCGCGTTGTAGATGTGCTAGATCGTCTACGATGAAATAAGCGTGCATTAGGCGCTTCATTTCCTCTAGGGTGCTCAGGATTTGATCGCTTGTTGCATTCTGTGCCGCCATTTCAGCTGCTTTCAACACAAAATAACCCTGTGGCGAGCATGAAATTTCGCTATCAAAGGCATGTACCTTTATGCCCTCTACCATTTGACCAGCCTGGATAGCCCCTTGATATGTACCGCTGATTCCACTTGAGAGATGAATACAGATGACCTCATCGTAGTCCTTTGCAAGCTCTTCAAATAACTCAACAAATTTCCCTACTGGTGGCTGCGTTGTTTTTGGGAATGTCTTTGTTGTACGAACTTTATCATAAAACTCGGAAGAAGTGATTTCGACTTCTTCTTCATAGCTACCATCTTCTAAGTTAACACTAAGAGGAATCATTCGAATGTTGTAGCGTTCTCTTTCCTCTACGCTTAAATATGCTGTACTGTCTGTAACGACTGCAATACTCATGAATATCCCACTCTCCTATTGACCATATTTTACCGTAATTCCTGCTGTCTGTGAATGTCTTACCTTACAAATGCCTGAAAATAAATATTTGGCGCATTGATTTTCCCACTGAAAAACCTAATTAAAACAAAAAAGCGCTTCGCATACATTAAGTTAATTGTACACGAAACACTTCAGCTTTTAGGAAACTTTCGTAAGACAAAATCCTACATTTCCAAAATACTATAGATTTTATTATTGAGCGGATTCGCTTCCGATATAGTAAACGCTTGTTACCTTCCAAGTGCCCTCTTCTTTAACAAAGACTGTTACTTGGCGTCCACTGCTTGCTAGCTCCGCATTTGTTTCGATTTCAGTCATTTCGATTGTCATATTGGCGTAGACCTGAGCTTCGTCTTCGCTATACTTTACAATCGTTGTGTCTGCAGGTGTTCTTTTGACATTGTACTCTGCAAATACTTGCTTAGCTGTATTTACATCATCCTCAAATTCAAAGCCCTTTGGATTTTTTGAGAGGGTTTCCACATAGCGATCGATGTCTTTTGCATTGAATGATGCAATGTATTCATCAAAGGCAGCAAGGATTGCATCTTGCTCTTCCTGTGGGATATTAGTCGCCTCTTCTATTTCATCACCTAAAACCTCAAAGCCAACCTCAGTTTCACTTTCCTCAGTGGCTGCCATAAGGTCTTCAGTATTCTTACTATCATCATCTGTATTGTTACAAGCAGTTAGGCAAAATAGCGCCATTGCCAGCATTAACCATTTTTTCATAACTTAATACCTCCCGCGTAAATATTGTAGCATGGTTGTCAAACTATGGCTAATTTCGTAAAATTTTCACGAAAATGTAATTATATTTTATTATTTATTACTTTACCGATTGTATGACGCCGTTCACAATCAATTAGTTTCCTGCTTCGTTCACACGCGACCCCTCAGCTATTTTAGTCTTCTGTTTTTTCCTATTATAACCATACCCTTACTTAGAGAAACATAACGCACGTATACTTCTGACATTCCTAAAACTAAAAAAATCCTAATCAACGAAATTATCGTCAATTAGGATTTCTCTTATTTTATCGAACTTCAACCCAACCGTTTTTGATGGCAGTTACTACTGCTTGTGTACGGTCGTTTACGTTCATTTTTTGTAAAATACTTGATACGTGGTTTTTGACTGTTTTTTCTGAGATGAATAATGTTTCACCGATTGTACGGTTAGATTGTCCATCTGTTAATAATTGAAGAACCTCGCACTCACGCTTTGTAAGTAAGTGGAATGGACGGCGAATTTCTGTTTGGTGGAAATTGCCCTTGTTTTCGTGCTCACTTAAGCGGCGGAATTCCGCAACTAGGTTTTTTGTTACCTTTGGATGTAAATAAGATCCGCCGTTTGCTACGACTTTAATCGCTTCAACGATTTCGTCTGCATCCATTTCTTTTAGCATGTAGCCTAGAGCACCAGATCTTAGAGCATGCGTTACGTATGACTCATCATCATGAATTGAAAGCATGATAACCTTCGCATCCGGGAATTCTGCTATTAACTCAGAAGTTGCTTCTACACCATTTTTAGCCGGCATATTAATATCCATTAGAACAACATCTGGTAAAGTGTTGCGGTATAGGTTTACTACATCCCCGCCATCGTCACCTTCAGCAACAACTTCAAATGTATCTTCAAAATCTAAAATACGCTTTACTCCTTCGCGGAATAATTGGTGGTCATCAATAATAATAATTTTCGTCATAAATCCTATTCCCCCTACAGTGGCCTCTATTTACTCTCGATAGTTAGTATATTTTCAGGTAAAGGCACCTTAAATAAAATGCTTGTACCATTCCCTGGACTACTTTGAATTTCCATCGTTCCTTTTAGTAAATCGACTCTTTCTTTCATGCCGATAATACCAAAGGACTGTTCTCTAGCAATTTGTTTATCAAACCCAATTCCATTATCCTTGACTAAAATGCTAATTTGCTTGCTTAGCCACTCTATCTTTACCCAAATATCAGGAGATTTACCATGTTTTATGGAATTATTTACACTTTCTTGAACTAAACGGAAAATAGACACCTCATAATCAGACGGAAGCCTTTTTTCATCGCTAAATGTTTGGAAATGTACCTGAATTCCTGGGTTATACTCCATGATTGTAGAGAGATATTTTTTTAAGGTTGGAACGATTCCTAAATCATCTAATGCCATCGGACGCAAATCGTAAATAATACGACGCACCTCTGACAAGGCATTTCTTACAGTCTTTTTCAGCTCTGTAATTTCCTTCATAGCTGGCTCCATGCCTTTTTCTCGATACGTTCTTTCTATTAAATCGGAACGCATGAGAACATTTGCCATCATTTGAGCAGGTCCATCGTGAATTTCACGGGACAAGCGTTTTCTTTCCTTTTCTTGTGCTGCAATAATTTTAATGCCAAAATCTTGCTTGATTTTCGCATTTTCTAAGGCAAGACTTACATTTTTAAGATCTGTCGTTAAATAATTTAAAACCACGTTAACTTGGTCAACAATATGTTCAGCACGTTCTATTGTATCGTATAATGTTCTTAAACGGCGCTCTAAATCATCTCTTTTTTCACGAAGTCTTTTTTCCTCAGAACGTGTCAGTGATAAACGAATTTGTAGATCATTTGCTGTTTCGTATGCCTCACGAACCTGTTCTTCAGTGTATTGGTTGAAATACTTACTCACCTCTACTAGACGTAACTTGGCGAGTTTGGTTCTTTTCTCTAAATCATCACTTTCATCTATGATTAGTTTGATTTTTTCCTTGATGTATTCTAACTCTTCCTTTAGCTCTTCAAAGCTGCTACGACTTTGTTCACTAATAATGAATATTTCACTTTTTGAATTCGTTATAGTTTCAATCATACGATTAAAAATCACATCAAGTGAGCCAATATCAACTTTTTCGTTTGAAAACATACCTTTACCCTAACCCCAATCCTTATTGGTGCTCCTATTATAACAATTTTTTCTATAAAACGATGTTTCGATGAGATTTCAGAAGTGTGATAAACGTGTTACACTTTTATTTCAAATCACTCGACTACTATAATTTACTCTTATTTTTTAAATTTCTCTATTATAATAATAGAAATTATAAAAAAAAGAATGACTTCTTGCCCATTAGTGGATTTGAAATGCGATAAGAAATATTGAGTAGTTAATAAGAAAAACCAGGAACTGTAATTGTTAATTATTATTATAACATTTTAAAATTAAATTTTAAGTAAATATCTTACTATAGAAACTTTCAATTTTTGTAATAAAAAGGAGATAGAATAATGCGAAATGACTATAAAACTGTAAAAGGCATGGGAGAGCGAGAAATTGTTATTTCAAAATCTCGATTTATTGCTTATGTAAATAGAGCAGAAACAGAAGAGGAGGCTATTGCGTTTATCGAAAGCATTAAAAAACTAAATTCTGGCGCAACTCATAATTGCTCCTGCTACATGATTGGGGAGCATGACCAAATCCAAAAAGCCAATGACGATGGGGAACCTAGCGGCACTGCAGGCGTCCCTATGCTAGAAGTGTTAAAAAAACAAGGGTTAAAGGATACTGTTGTGGTGGTAACCCGATATTTCGGTGGCATCAAGCTTGGTGGCGGCGGTTTAATCCGTGCATACGGCAAAGCAACAACTGAAGGAATTGATGCTGCACAGGTAGTAGAACGTAAATTGCATCACGTAATGAAAATCTCGATAGATTATACATGGTTAGGGAAAGTTGAAAACGAAATACGCAGCTCGCAATATACATTGAATGAAATCCAATATGCAGAAAATGTCGAGGTACTTGTCGATGTATTAAAGGATGATGAGGAAAACTTCACGAACTGGATTACGGAGCTTACAAACGGTCAGTCCACTATTACTTGCATTGATAAGAAATTTGTTGAATTCGTGATTTAACCTCTAGCTGCAAAGGGTTTTCTACAATTTAGAAAATCCTTAGCCACTTCCCCCCTTGCGAATAATTAGGACAATTACATACATATTTTATACTATTAATCTTATAATCTACCTAAGCATTTAATAATGAAAATAAAATCTATTTTACTGTAATTCGACATCATAGTATAATTAATCGTATTGGTTTAGTTGTCGATACGCTTCTATATAACGAAAGTTTTACCATAGATATTTAACTTTCGCGATTGACATACTAAAAAAAATCAAATGAAATGATGCACAACAATTTACGATAAAATGAATTCCTACATATGAGGAGAGTTTAGATGAAAAGATCAGAACGGAATGTTCCTACAAAGAAGTCAAGAGTATCTCTTGTACTTAAAGTACTTTTATTATTGTCGGCATCGGTTTTATTATGCGTAACCGCATACGGAGTCTATATAACAAAGAAAGCAGAAACTGCTGCAAATCAGTCCTTTGAAAAAGTGGATCGCGAAATTTCAGAAAAACGACAGGCAAAGGTTGAGCCTGTAGAAGACAATGTATCGATTCTTTTTATCGGTGTAGATGATAGTGAGCAAAGAGGTCAAGGTTCAGACCACTCTCGCTCGGATGCATTGGTGTTAGCTACATTAAATAACAAAGCCAAAACGGTTAAATTAGTAAGTATTCCTCGTGATTCTTATGTATATATCCCTTATAAGGATAGAGAAGACAAAATTACCCATGCTCATGCAGCTGGTGGTACACTTGCTACAATTGAAACAGTTGAGGAATTATTTGATATTCCTGTAGATTATTATGTACGTATGAACTTTAATGCATTCATCGAGGTTGTAGATGCCTTTGGCGGAATCGAAGTAGATGTCGATCTTCCTTATGCCTTTTATGAAAAAGATGAAAATGACCAAAAAACAGTTTATTTAGAGCCAGGCCTGCAAGAGCTAAATGGTCGTGAAGCATTATCATTAGCCCGTACTCGTTATGTAGATAGTGACATCATGCGTGGAAAACGCCAACAGGACATCATTAAGGCGATCGCCAAAAAAGCAACAAACGTAACTTCTATTACCAAATACGGCGATGTAATCGAAGCCATTGGCGATAACATGAAAACAGATATGACCTTCGATGAAATGAAGTCATTCTTTAGTTATTTAACACAAGGTATTCCACAGATTGATTCCTTAACATTAGATGGGGCCGACGATATGTCGACAGGAATTTACTATTACATGTTGGATGAAGAATCCTTAGAGGAAACAGAGCATATCCTTAAAAGCCATTTAGAGTTAATTCCCGACACATCGAATATTTCAGGTACTGAAGAGTCGAACGAAAAAGCATCTGAAAGCACAACTGATTCCGAAGATATATCAACTCGATAATTCTACTACACGATGCCCATGATGGAAATTCCATTCCTTCATGGGTTTCTTTTTGTCTTTAAAAGCTTCTGCCCTATAAAATCTCCATTAGCCACTACAAATTTATACCCACATAATAAAAATATTAATCAGCATGCTTCTATTTCGACATAAAAAAAGCTATTACTTCATCTCGTTCAAATAAGAACGGAAGTAATAGCTCATGTATTTTCTACTTATTAAATATTCTTGCCAGGTTAATCAACGGTCGATAGTTCTTTCCTGCAAGTCCAATCACTTCAACGAACAATTCAATTGCCACAAGGATTACTGTAATCAGTAATATTGCACCCCAAAGCTTTGCCATCGAGAAGATGATTGCTGCTAAACCGAACATTGCTGCAATTCCATAAATGATCAATACAGCTTGACGATGCGAGAAACCAACATCAATTAGTCTGTGATGTAAATGTGATTTGTCTGGATCTGACCACTTTTGTCCATTACGGATACGGCGAACAATTGCAAAGAATGTATCAGAAATTGGAACGCCAAGCATAATAACAGGGATAATAAACGAAAAGATTGTTACCCCTTTAAAGCCTAGCAGGGACAGAACAGCAATCATAAATCCTAAGAATAAAGCTCCAGTATCACCCATAAAGATTTTCGCTGGGTGGAAATTGTAAAATAAAAATCCGATTGTACTGCAAGCTAAAATTGCTGCAGTAGCAACTACGAACATATTGCCCATTATTAAGGCCATACAAGCTAATGTTATTAAAGCGATTGTTGAAACACCGGCTGCTAGTCCATCAAGTCCATCTATTAGGTTAATGGCGTTTGTAATCCCAACAATCCATAAAATTGTAAATGGAATACTTAAAAATCCAAACTCTAGCTCTCCACCAAATGGCAGGTTAATGAACTCGATTTGAATCCCGCCAAAGAAGACGATGATACAAGCTGCAACTAACTGACCGATCATTTTTGCTTTCGCTGAAATTTCATACATGTCATCTAAAACACCCGTAATGACAATAACTGTTGCAGCTAACACCATTGCTAACGGTATGATAAATGGGTTTTCGCCTGATTGAACCAATGGAGCGGTCGGAACAGGTCTTAATATAACTAGTCCAATTAAAAACGAAATAAATATAGCTAAACCACCCAATCGAGGCATAATACGCGAATGTACTTTTCGATAGTTTGGTGCATCTACCGCACCTATTCGGAATGCTAATCGTTTGACAAGTGGAGTGATTAAAATGGCACCAACAAATGCCACGATTAAAGACACGTAAAGCATGTCTCTCCTCCTCAAAAAAATATAATATACACGATAAAATCTCATTCATTATAGCATGAACGCTATTTAAAAATATAGCCTTTATCGTTTACAAAAAAAGAACAAATACTACAAAATCATTAAATTTGTAAATCGATGAATAAAAGTAGCAAACTTAAGAAAGATGGGAATAATAGTTACAGCCTATTTACATTAGTTTCTCCTTATCGTAAGTGGTCATACCTTGTAAAGTTTGATAGAATAACTAAGTGTCTACTATATATGTAGCCGATTTTTAAAGGAGCGTAAAAAAATGTTCTCAATTTTTAATCGAAACAAGGAAAAAACAAGTTCTCGAGAATTAAAAAAATACTATAAAACCGTCGATCAAATTAACCAGCTTGAAGCTACTTATTCATCAATGACAGATGATGAACTAAAAAGTATGACGTTTCAATTTAAGGAAAGGTTACAAAAAGGCGAAAATATTTCTACAATTATCCCGGATGCATTTGCAGTAGTTCGTGAAGCTTCAAAGCGCGTACTGAATATGCGTCACTTTGATGTGCAGTTAATCGGTGGGCTTGTATTAACTGAAGGGAATATTTCAGAAATGCCAACAGGTGAAGGGAAAACTTTAGTTGCTTCCCTGCCCTCTTATGTGCGTGCACTTGAAGGTAAAGGCGTACACGTTATTACAGTGAATGATTATTTAGCAAAGCGCGACTTTGAGCTAATTGGTCAAATTCATCAATTCCTGGGCTTAACGGTCGGCTTAAATGTACCGATGATGGAGCCGCATCACAAAAAAGAAGCCTATAATGCTGATATTACATATGGTGTTGGGACAGAATTCGGATTTGATTACTTACGTGACAATATGGCGCACACAATTGCCGATAAAGTACAGCGTCCATATCACTTCGCTATTATCGATGAAGTCGACTCAGTTTTAATCGATGAAGCCAAAACGCCGTTGATTATTGCAGGCAAAATGAGTGCAAACGAGGAATTACACCGCATTGCCTCCGTACTGGCAAAACGCTTCAAAAAAGATGAAGACTACGATTTCGATGATGAAACAAAAGCAACTTCTCTTACAGATCGTGGGATTGAAAAAGTAGAAGCTGCATTTGGTGTTGATAATTTATATGATTTAGATCACCAAACGCTATACCACTATGTCATTCAAGCAGTTAGAGCCCATGTAATGTTCGAGCGTGATGTGGATTACATAGTTAAGGATGACAAGATTCAGTTAGTCGATATGTTTACTGGTCGTATTATGGAGGGTCGTTCACTGTCAGACGGCTTACACCAAGCGATCGAGGCGAAAGAAGACGTAACAATTACCGAAGAGAACAAATCCCAGGCTCAAATTACGATTCAAAACTACTTCCGTATGTATCCCAAATTAGCAGGTATGACGGGTACTGGGAAAACACAGGAACAGGAATTTAGAGAGGTTTACGGAATGAGTGTTATACAGGTTCCAACAAACCGACCTCGCATCCGTATTGACCAGCCCGACATTGTGTACGAAAAAGCAGATCAAAAATATGACCGTGTCGCACAGGAAGCATTAGCAAGACATGAAAAAGGACAGCCAATTCTAATTGGGACGACTTCGATTCTTCAGTCTGAAAAGGTTGCAAGCTATTTGGATCAATTAGGTCTACAATATCAGCTGCTTAATGCAAAAACTGTAGAGCAGGAAGTGGAGTTAATTTCACAAGCTGGTCAAAAGGGGCGTATTACAGTTGCAACAAACATGGCTGGACGTGGAACGGACATCGTTCTTGGTGAAGGCGTTGCAGAGCTAGGTGGTCTTTATGTAATCGGTACTGAAAAGCATGAAAGTCGTCGTGTCGACAACCAATTGCGAGGCCGTTCAGGGCGTCAGGGTGACCCAGGTGAAAGTCAGTTCATCGTTTCGCTGGAGGACGATATGTTCCGACGCTATGCAAAAGAGGATGTTGAAAAGTTCCAGAAGAAATTAGTAGCTGATGATACAGGCCGTGTTCAAAATAAAGAGGTTTTAGAACTAGTTGACCGAACACAGCGCATCGTTGAAGGCTCTCATTTCTCCATGCGTGAATATAACCTAAAGCTAGATGATGTTATTAATGATCAACGCCGTGTCATTTATAACTTACGCGACAATGTATTAAAGCAAGAGGATTTAATCGGCCAGCTAAAAACGATGTTAAATGAAACAGTCGATTTTGCTGTGCGCGATAATGCTCCAGAAGAGCTGAGTCCAATTGATTGGGATTTCGACAAAATGGAGTCTACTGTAAATTCACTGTTCTTGACGCCAGTTCGTATTGACCGTGAAGAAACAAAGGTGAAGAATATTTTACAGTCGATTCAGCCATCAGTGGATGAATTACTGCAAACGATTGAAGGCTTTGAGCAAAACGAGCAGGTGATGCAGATCATTCCTCGTGTCATGCTAGCGTTCATCGACTCTATGTGGGTTCGTCATCTAGAGCAAATGAGTCATTTAAAAGAAGGTATCGGTTTACGTCAATACCAACAAGAAGACCCGATGCGTATTTATCAAAGAGAAGGATTGGAGCTATTCGGTAAAAATTATCAAGAGCTTCGTCGTTCCATCGTTGAAGAAATCGTCGCATTTATGAAGTCGCTAAGTAATACAGAGGAGGAATAACATTGGGTTTATTTTCATTTTTTAAAAAGACAGACAAGGTCGGAGCAGACAGTGCCATCGATTCTAAGGACGTAGGTCAAAGTGGAAAACAAGGTGCAAATGCAAATAATGTGGAAACAAAGCTTTCATTTCATCCGGACTGGCATGTGCCACAGGAGCAACGCTATATTTTCAATTTCTTAGCAAATGAATTGCAGCCTTTAAAGCCAAACCAATTATCGCTAGCTGCCATTAATATTGAAGTAGATCCAAACACAAAGGCTTGGAATGTAAAAGCCTTTGTACGCTCTTCATTAGAACAGGCGATTCAGCTAGGTGAAATTGAATTACTTTTATTAGATAAAAACGACCAACAAATCGGTGCTAAAAGCTTTAACTTTGCTGAACTAGGTGCCCTTCCTGGTAAAAGTGCCCGTCCTTGGGTATTTACATTTGAGAAAAGCACGGTGTCAGCTGAGGAAGTACCAGAGGATGGCTGGAAAATCGCATTCAACCTTGTATCACTACGAGGGCATCAGCTGGATTTAGACGAAACTTGGAAAACACAGCTTCCACAGGATCAGCAGGAAGCATTAGTGAAAATCGTAGAAAAATTACCGAAGCTAGGTAAGAACGAAGTGAATTTCACTGGCCTACAAGCTAAAATCCAGGACGATAAAAGCTTAGTAGCCTCTATCTTTATAAGAAATGGCAATAACAAGGCCATCAATATCGAACAGCTTCCATTAGAAATTGTCGATGCTGAAGGAAAGCTTGTTGCCAAGGGTGCATTTAGACTAGACCCAGTGATATCAGTTCAACCAAACTCAACAAAACCATGGACATTCATCTTCCCTGAAGAACTAGTTTCAGAGGGTGAATTCGACATGTCCCGCTGGAGTGCAAGAGTAACGCAAAATAAATAAAGAGTATTGAAAGTGACTTAAAGGAATTGTTAAAAGACAATTCTTTTAGGTCATTTTTTTGAAGGTGTGGGGGGTGCCGGGATGCGAATATCCGCCAGTTCAGGTGGTTTATCCGCCGGTTTTAGTGATATATCCGCCAAAATTTATAAAATATCCGCCACTTTATCACATATATCCGCCAACAATAAAAAAACGCAAGAATGCTAGCGAATAACTCTCAACATTCTTGCGTCTCTATATTAATAATCCCGAGCTTATTTTACCTGATTAAATCGCTTGAATGCGACAAATTTGGACGCCCAATATTCGTAAGATAGCTTAGTGACTTGCACCCCACTGCTACCCGCGTGAATAAATTCACCGTTCCCTATGTAAATACCCATGTGAGAAATTCCCTCGATATACGTATTTTTAAAGAAGATGATATCCCCTGGAATCGGGTTTTCAACCTTAGTCGTATCATTCATGAAATAATCATTACTGCTCTTTCTAGCAATATCCACTCCTGCATTTGCAAAGACATACTTCACAAACCCACTGCAATCAAACCCAGCAGGAGTATTTCCAGCAAATACATACGGCGTACCAGTTAAAGATTGAGCAATTTTTAGCACATTCGCATAAACTGCTTGTCCATTCGCAGACACGTTATTTTTAATCGCAATCTCTTTTGCTAATTTAGCGTCAATCGCTAAATCCGATTGGATGACTTCCTTTGGATTTAAGACTGCTTCCGGCTCCCCTTCAGTTGTAGAAGAAACATTTAGCTTCAACACTTGTCCAATGTAAATCAAATCAGAATTTAATTGGTTCACCTTTTTTAAATCTGCGACAGTTACACTAAATTTAGAAGCAATTTTTGATAAGGAATCGCCCTTCACTACCTCATAGTTTAGTACATTTGTATTTTGATTAGGCGCCGTTACCGGAGTGCTTGCTGGTAAATCCTTGTTTGGTGTTGGTGCAGGAGTTGTTGGCTTTGATGGCGTTGGCGTTGTGGTAGTTTTCACTTCACCAACCTTAAGCTGCTGCCCTACATAAATCGCATCGCTCTTTAGCCCGTTCCACTTCTTAATATCGGCAACTGTTACTTTTAAAGCAGTAGCAATTTTTGATAGAGTATCACCTTTAACTACTTTATAAGTGCCCACACTACTAGCTGCGGCCGGTTTTGTAGTTTGCTGGGTACTCGTTTCGGGCTTTTGATTGGATGCTGCTGGTTGTGAGCTTGTTGTCGTTTGCTTCGCATTCGTAACAATAAGCTTTTGTCCAACATAAATATTATCATTCTTCAAATTATTCCATTGCTTCAGTTGTGCCACTGTCGTCTTGTTAGCTGTAGCAATTTTCGTTAAGTTGTCACCCTTACTTACAGTGTAACTAGATGCTTCTGCCATCGGTGCACTAATAGCCGCTGTCGCAATTAAAGCAGTACTTAGGAATAACAATTTCTTTTTCTGTAACATTCTCGCCCCATCCTTTCTAGTAAATTCTCTCTCTATTTCCATCATAACTATTTTTATGACAATTTTCTATTGGGTTTTACAAAAAAACTCGGTTTGGGGCAAGTCTATGGATATATGTAGTATGAGTAGCGATCAATTTCTATTTGGCACTTCAATTTTAGTTGTTTACTAGTGATATCTCTCGGAGTCTGGGTGATAGAAGTTTTTAAGGGCAGTGACTGTTCTCTCTTCTCCATAATCTCCATTTCTAGCTTTTTGGGGCACTGACAACCCTTCTCTCTTCCCCATAACTGCCACTGCTAGCTTTTACGGGCTTTGATAACCCTTCTCTGTTCCCCATAACTGCCATTTCCAGCATTTAGGAGCACTGACAACTCTTCTCTTTTCCCCATAACTGCCACTGCTAGCATTTAGGGGCACTGACAACCCTTCTCTCTTCCCCATAACGGCCATTTCTAGCATTTAGGGGCACTGACAACTCTTCTCTTTTCTCCATAAAAGCCATTTCTAGCATTTAGGGGCACTGACAACTCTTCTCTCTTCCCCATAATTACCATTTCTAGCTTTTACGAGCACTGACAACCCTTCTCTTTTCCCCATAACTGCCATTTCTAGCATTTAGGAGCACTGACAACCTTTCTCTCTCCCCCAGAACGGCCACCTCTAGCCTTTACGGACGCTGACAGTTTCATCTCGCTTTCCCTATAAAACAATTCTATCTATTAACTGCAACCTACCTCGTTACAGATAAAAATCTAAAAATTTTAGAAAAATTTCAATATTTAAATAAATAAATATTAAGATTATGAAAATGCTATTTTATTCGGCTAAAGTGTGTGCTATAATTAAACTTGTGATGTCGAATTTTGCGATAAATTTTTTGAAAGTTTTTGCTTTTCAATCAGAAAGGGTTTTGGTTTATGAAATTTATTAAAGAGAATCTTGCTGTTGGGTTTATGCTTTTTGCATTATTCCTTGGTGCAGGTAATATTATTTTCCCGCCGGAACTGGGACAAAATGCCGGAACAGAATTTCTTCCATCGATTATCGGATTCCTTATTACAGGTGTCGGATTACCGTTGATTGGGATTATTGCTGTAGCAAAAAATGGTGGAGATTTGCAGGTGGTTGCGAATCGAATTCATCCATTATTTAGTATTCTATTTACAGGTGTCGTTTATTTATCTATCGGACCATTATTTGCCATTCCACGTACTGGGGCCGTAACATATGAAATCGGGATTGCTCCGTTTCTATCGGAATCAGCAAAAGCAAGTGGTTTACTGATTACAACGATTATTTTCTTTGCGATTGTTCTGTATCTATCATTGAATCCTTCTAAAATGGTAGACCGAATTGGGAAAGTGTTAACACCCGCTTTATTGTTCGTCATTGCTTTACTTGCTGTTAAAGCATTTATTACACCAATGGGCGAATTTGGTGAACCACATGGTGTGTATGCTACAAACGCATTTTCTGAAAGCTTTATCCAAGGCTATTTAACAATGGATGTACTTGCCTCTCTTGTGTTCGGGATAGTAATTGTACAAGCTTTACAAGCAAAAGGAATTACAGATCGCGCGAAACAGGTTAAAACAACTATTTTTGCAGGGATTGTTGCTGCAGTTGGACTTGCCTTTGTTTATATTTCTCTAGAATATATTGGCGCAACGAGTGTTGATTCTATTGGTTACCTTGGAGATGGCGGTAGTATTATCGCTCAATCTGCTAAAGCTCTTTATGGCAGCTTCGGAAATATCATTTTGTCAGTAGTTATAATATTAGCTTGTATCACAACAGCTGTAGGATTAGTTTCAGCGAACGCTACATTCTTTAATAAGCTGTTCCCTAAGCTTTCTTATAAAACGTTAGCTGTTATCTTTACAATTTTTAGTTTCGTTATTTCAAACTTTGGCTTATCAAAGCTAATTTCAATTACGTTACCGGTATTGATGTTCATTTATCCAATTGCGATTGTTTTAATGTTCTTAGTATTGTTCGATCAGATGTTCAACCGCGCACCAATTGTATATAGCTTAGCTTTATTTGCAACAGCACTTGTAAGCTTATACGATGGTATTAAAACGGCGGGCTATTCTATCGGCTGGTATGAAAATATCTTAACTCTATTACCACTTTATGATCAAAGTATCGGTTGGCTGGTACCGGCTATTGTTGGACTAGTGATTGGCTGGATCATTCATTTATTTACGAAATAAGGACCATGCCTCTTTTACGAATCATTATGTAAAAGAGGCATTTTTTATAGCTTTATTTTCTAAAAATTACTATCTAGTAAATTCGTAGTAATTAGCTATAATTAAATTATCAAAAGAATTAAGGGAGTTATACCTATGAAAAAATATCTATCGTTGCTTTTAAGCATAATGCTCCTATTGCTTCTTCCGCTCCAGACATTTGCAGCTACTCTTGATGAGGTTAAAACGATTATACGTAATGATTACGTAGGCAATATTAACGGCAATCTTGAATCTGCAAAAACGATCGAAGAGGCTATTAATATGCTAGACCCTTATTCCGACTATTTTTCAAAGGATGAATATGATTCGTATATGAATACCATCAACAACTCATCTTCGGGGCTCGGAATTGTGATACAAAAGCACGAAAAAGGTATTTTAGTGACCGAGCTAGTGAATGCAAATAGCTCAACTAAATCTAACTTCCAGGTTGGCGATATTATCACAGAAGTAAATGGCCTTTCCACTACTGCCATGAGTGTTGAAGAGGTACAGGCTTTATTTTTAAATGAAGAAAATACGATGGTCGAATTGAAAATCCTAAAGAGTAATGGGGCAACAGTTACACAGACTGTTCAATTATGTTCTTCAACTCTTCCAAATGTAAATACGAAGCTTCTTTATGAAAATGTTGGATATATTTCTTTAAATTCTTTCTCAGAGGACGGAGCACAGCTAGTGGCGAATGCTTATACCAAGCTGTTAAATCAAGGTGCGACCTCTTTCATTGTCGACCTGCAAAATAACGGCGGGGGCTATGTATTGACTGCCGAAAGACTGATCGGTATGTTCCCTGGTGCTCTGTATGCTTATAAAATGCAGTCCTCTACTTCAAACGTACTTGTGAATGCAAAACAGCAAGGAATTTTATTTCCTGCTAAAACACGCCTTTTGGTGAATCGTTATAGTGCCAGCGCATCTGAAATGACTGCCGCTGCATTATTAGACCAGCATGCTGCAATTCTTTACGGGGAGCAAACCTTTGGAAAAGGAACAATGCAATCCTTCTACTACTTCCCAGATGGCAGCGTCCTAAAGCTAACAATTGCGGAATTCTTTGGTCCAAAGGGCACCGTTGTAAAGGATACCGGGATTAAACCAAACATCGTAACGGCTACCAATCCTTTATATACTGCTCATTACGATCAAATTACAGAAAATCTGGATACGTATAAACAATTACCAAGCTTAAGCAATGTCCCTACAACAAAAACCTTTACGATAAATTTCAATAAAGAGATTGCTAGTCAGCTAGACTCGAAGGACGTAGAGATCGTACAGCTTGGCGGTACTGCTATTGCAGCCTCCACTGAGGTGTCAGGCAAACAATTAATAATTAAGCCAACGTCACCACTCCAAAAAGGTCGCGAATATATGGTCATCATCAAGCCAACTATTAAAGACAAAAACGGCAAGCCCATGATTAAGGGCTATTACTTAAAGGTAGCCGTACAAAAATAGAAAGAATCCCCACTAAGGAAGCAAATGCTCTTTAGTGGGGATTCTTTCTATCTATTCGGCTTTATTTTGATTGAATTTTGATTATTCTCGGTATGTTAGAGAACAGCAATAAACGGAGAAATTCCTCTTATTTTGATGATTTTAGCTATTCCCTTGAAAATAAGGGAAGATTTTCCTCTTATTGTGGGTAAATCATTGAATTTCGGCTGATTTTAAGCAGATAACCGGAATTTTTCCTCTTATTTTGGGTTTTAAAAGGCTCTCTCGCTAATTAGCGGTAAATTCTCCTCTTATCTATCAAACACAAAAAATGCTATCTTATCTACCAAGCACAAAAGCTCTCTCACCCAATATTTCACAGGTCGCTCTAATTCCCCCAACAAAATCAATATCCAAATAACCTTTTATTATTATGAAGTGACCAATGCTGGTTCTTTTTTGAAGTAAATCGAGAATAAATCCTCGGCAAGCTCTTTTGCAGACTTTTGATTTGTCAGTAAAAAAGCATTTGTTAGACGTAAAATAGAGCCCAATAAGCTTTGGGAAACAACTTGTATATCGTTGTGTTGTTGGTTTGGATAATTTCTAGCTTGTCCTTCTAGAATTTCTTCAAACTTTTTCACTAGCTTGTCCTTCACAAGATACGACTCTTCAGATTGATAGAGTCCAATCTTTGTAAGCATTGGGTTGGCAATAAAGTATTGAAGTAAATTTTCAACTACCTTAAGAAATTGAATATCCTGTTGGTCAAATTGCTCATCTAGGATATTGAAAAGATCTTGTTGAAATTGTTGATGTAAATCGTTAAATAACGAGTCTTTACTTTCAAAATATAAGTAAAAAGTTGGCTGTGTAACCTGAGCCGCTTTTACAATATCACTAATTTTAGTCTGATAATAGCCGTTAGTTGAGAATAATTCGATTGCTTTTTCACGCAGTAATTGTTTGCTTTTTTCACCGTTTGAGTTGACTTTTCTTCCACGTGCCATAATACTTTTCCACCTTATCCTTAATATTACTAACTTTAGTTTTCACTATCACTATGTTAATAATTATAATACATTCCCAAAATAAAAGATAGACTTTAGTCTCACCTTTTGTATATAAAATGTGAAAACAAGGTGACTTCCAATGACTTCTGCAACATCTAACTATAGTTCTTTTAACCTAATCAAAATAAAAAAAATGAGCACCTTTAGAAAGGTGCTCTAGTTTTAGGACGTTTTAAAAATTTTATTTTTAATGGTGAATAAATAGTCTTTTACTTCTTTTATTCCAAATAGTAAATATGACCCTAAAGTAATAAAAGTGAAAACAATTAAACCAACTACAAAGGTAATCCATTTGTTTCCAAACTCTAAATAAGTACTTGAGAAGTACATTACTATAGCAATTAGTATAAAGGCTACAATTGTTTTGAATATATCTGTTCGTCTCTTGTTTGAGCTTAGCTTTAAATCATATTTATATCGTGCATAGACGATTAGCATAATTGTATTGATAATCGAGCTAATCAGTGTCCCCCAGGCGATTGCATTTACACCTGTAGAGTCTGCCATCAAATACATAACTAAGATATTAATAACAAAAACATTGATAAGACTGAATACTACCGGTGACATCGAGTCTGCTTTTGCATAATAGAAACGTGTAATATACGTATTTGCTGCTAAGAAGAACATTGATAAGACAAAGATTTGAAATACCGGTGTTGTAATCATTGTTCCCTCAGCTGTAAATTTTCCTCTTTCAAAAACAACCTGAATTATATTTTCTGCGTTGAAAAACGAATAGATTGATACTGGAATCAATAATAGCAGTAAATAATGCAAGCCCTTGCTATATAAATTCTTGATGGACTCATAATCATTCTCTGCCTCTTTTTTACTTAAAATCGGATAGATGACCGTAGTAACAGCCGTGATTAGAATTGCTTGTGGAAATTGCGTCAAGCGAGATGCATAATTGACCGCGGAAATCGCACTTTCTCCTAATCCTAAAAACATTACGAAAAAACGCTGAAGCATAGCATATATTTGTAATGTTCCCCCACCAAGGGCAATCGGTACAACCATTAACCATAATTGCTTAGTCGTTTTATCATGCTTAAACGAGAAGCCCACAGGATGTGAATTTAGCTTGCGATAGCCAGCTACAAGGAAATACATCATAATAACTGCACTTGCCAATGCACTTATCCCATATGCAATTGGACCAACCACAAAGGATAGAGCAACTGCAATGATTAAAAAGAATACATTATAAATTAATATCGAAATACTTGATAAATGAAATTTATCATTAATATTTAGAAGTCCACTATACCAAGAGGCAAGACATAAAAGAATCGATGAAGGCATCATCCAGTAGAATAGATGCTTTGCTAAGTCGAATTCTGCAGGACTTATATTATAATTCTGGTTGTATATCAAATTTAAGATCGATGTTGTAAAGCAGAGAACAAAGATTGTCATTATTGATACAGAGATTAAAACAATGGTAAAGGATTGTTTTATGAATAACGCTTGGTCAGTTGTCTTTTTGTTATAAAGTGAAATCACTGCAGTTGTAAAAGCACCGCCAATTACTAAATAAAGAAAATTGGGTAGTGTGTAAGCAGTAAATATAGCATCTGCTTTATAAGACACACCATATTGATACCCAATGGCCATTTCTCTAAAGAAACCGAAAAGCCTTGCAACAATATTAATAATAGCAACAGCGCCGACAACTTTCATAAACTTATTCATAGGCTAGAACCACCTTTAACGGCAGATTCGTATAGACCAATGACACGCTTCGTAATTTCGTTTGCATCATGAATGTGTAAAATTTCATCAGCAGCCTGCTTTTGATAATATTGCTCTTTCGGTGTGTTTAAAGCATTCAGCATTTCACTGGCCAAAGCTTCCGAATTTTGCGGTTCTACGAGATGACCTGCTCCATTTTCAAGTAAAGAAACAAGTCCACCTACCCTCGAGGCTATTACTGGCGTTCCTGTAGCAATCGCTTCAAGAGCAACTAAACCAAAGCCTTCGATATGGGAAGGTAATACAAATACATCACTAGCCTGGAACCATTTTACAAGATCCATTTGTTCAAGTGGGTCAATCAGCTTCACTGAGCTATCGACTAAAGGCTCAATCGAATTTATAAAGCTTTGATCTCTTCTTGAACCGACAATGACCAGTTTCACTTTTTGGTCTGTACTTTTCTGAACCTGTTTAAAGGCATGCAATAATTCCTCTACACCCTTTTGTTTAATCACATTTCCGACAAATAAATAGATGTAATCCTCTTCCTCGATCCCTAATTGCTTGCGAGCTTGCTTTTGGTCAGTTTGATGGAAGACTTCTCTATTTACACCCATACTGCAGATCAGTATCCTTTCTTTAGGAATATTAAATTCTTTCTCGATTTGCTCTGCTAATACAGGACCAACAGCGATAACATGACTGCTTTCCTTGAGAATTTTTTGCGTCCAATTTCGTATCTTGGCACTTTTCTTCGCCATGCGTTCAATATCTCCACCATGTGCTGTTACGATGTATGGAATATTGAATGCCTTCTTTAGCACATAGGAAAAGACCCCAGATGGAAAGACGTAATGTGCATGTGTAATAGAAATTAGCTTTCGTTCCTTCATCGCCTTACTAAATACACTTAAAGCCCATTTACTATATTTTAATATCGTATTCTTTTTACCTGTTGCTGGATTATTATTCGCAGCGACAATGACATCTATCTGCTCTTTTTTCAGTGCGTCGACTTGATTTTTTACAAAGATTCCAAATGACAGATGCTCGCTGGAAGGATACATATTGCTAATTACGAGTACTTTTTTCATTTGCCCTTCACTGCCTTTACCATCAATTGTTTTCCGCTCATGGCTTCTGAATATAATCTTTCAGAAATATCCTTTGTATCTTCAATGATTTCTTCCCAATTGGATTGTATATGAGCAACTGCCTCAGCAATTACATTTGGGTTTTGTTGAATTTCCTCTATAGATATACAACGATTTTGCGCATTAATAAGCTTCATATAATTACTTACTTTTTGATGATATGAAAGCGCGATAATAGGTGTTTGTGTATTTGTCGCTAATATCAAGGAATGTAGACGTGTACCGATGACGATATCGAACTCTTTTGTTACCTCTAGCAAACGCTCGGGCTTTAAGTTTTCATCAATAATTTTAGTACTGCTTCCAAATTGCATTTTCTTTTGGATATCCTTTGTTACAGATACATCCTGTGGAAATTTTGTCGCGAAAAATGTAAGTTGGACATTATGGTTTTTTATTAAGTTATCAAGGTTAGCAGCCATACCTTTTACATAATTGTCATACTTTTCAATATCGCCAGATGGCCAATAATTCGCATTATATATTGGAACAGCCGACAATCCAATTTGAGTTGGCTTTTTTACATGTTCATTCTTTGGATTATGTAAAGTAAATGCAGGATCTCCAATTACTTTTATATCTTTCTTTACTCCAATTTGCTGCAATAGAGCTTTTGATTCTGGATCTCGTACAGATACATTTTCTGCATGCTTACAAAGTAACCGAATCATTAATTTACCTGTTAATGTGTCTAGTGGTCCCGCTCCAGCACCGTAAACGATGTAAGGTACTTTTGAATTTGCGGCCATTAACCCATATGTTCCAAAAAGATGCGCTTCACGACGGTAAAAGTCCATCAGAATACCGCCTCCACCTATAATGAGTAAATCAAATTCAGCTACATATTTTTGATTTGACTTATAAGTATGAAAGAAAGTTTTATATAGATTTCCCTTTTTATAATAGAGTGGATAGCTTATTACTCCATATTGTTCTGAAGTTTGCTGTGTATTGTTACTAAAGACGGTTATATCTTCTCTAGTTATAGAAAATACTTGTTCAACCTGCGTAATGATACTAAGTAAAATTGCTTCATCCCCGTTATTATCATTACCGTAATTTCCTACGATCCCGATTTTCATTAACCTACATCCTTTTACATTTTATATTGAACAATTATACCATATTTTAAATAATCCCTCTTTTGAACTTAATATTCAAATTTTGATATTGAAGAAAAATAAATTGAAAAACATTAAAAGGACATGTCATTCTATTTGACATGCCCTTCCTCTATACTTTATAGAATTACTTTAACTTTAAAGCATTATAGATAAACAATCCAAAATGAGCACGAGTAATATACGAATTCGGTTTATACGTCCCATCACTATAACCAACAGTAATATTGTTCTTGGCTAGTGCTTGGACAAACGGATATGCTCCACTATCACTCGGTACATCAGAAAATTGTGTGGACGATATACCGGATAACTCAAAAGCATTAGCTATAATAACAGCCATTTGTGCACGTGTTAATTTTCCATTTGGATCGAATGAACCATCTTCTTTTCCGCCCATAATTTTAGCGTTTTGCACTGCTGCAATTTGCTTATAATACATATGTGCAGTTGAAACATCAGTAAATTCTGGATTAGTAATATTTGTAGTATCTAAGCCCATTACTTTGCTTATAATAACTGCACCATGAGCTCTTGTTAACTCATTATTTGGTTTAAAGCTACCATCTGCATAACCTGCTACGTAGCCTTTTTCAGCTAAATATTTTAATTGCTCATAGTAAGGGTGACTTACAGATATATCTGTGAAAATACTTTTTTCAGGTACTTCAATTGGATAAGAAACTGTTTTAGTTCCTAGCTTCGCTACAATGCTTCCTTTACCAGGTTTCGTAGCTGTAAATTTCCCACCAGTTGTGATTGTTCCTATATTTCCTTGAACGGACCACTGTAGTTGACTCGCATTGTATATTAAATTTTTCCCACTAGCATCTAAAGCTTTAACAGTATATGTAGAACTGCTTCCGTTCGAAACTTTATTACTACCACTAATACTCATTGAAGCTGGTGCGTCTACAATTGTAACTGGGAATGACTGTACAGCCTTTCCATTATGATTAATATAAACATAATCAGAGCCAGCTTTTGTAGTAGTAAAAGTTGTTCCATTAATCGTTAATGTTCCTTCTACTGATTTCAAAGTAACTTCACCCTTTGAAATTGAAAGAGGATTATAATATTGATCTAAGACATGTTGAACCGTAATTGTAGAGCTAGTCCCTTTTAGCATTGTACCTACGTTTGTTCTAGTATATTTCATCGTTTTTGCTACACCAGTTGGCGCTGTACTAACAGCTTCTAGTATCGCATTTACTCTTCGTTCGGAGCCATCTGAAGGTTTGTTTGCTAAAACAACATTATTGCTGCCGTATTTACGAATACCCATAGCAGTCGAACCGCCACCATCGAGATTAATAGCTGTATCAACACCTAGTTCAACAAGATAGTTTGCTAGTTGTACCATATTCATTCCTTTACTATGAGTTTGACGTCCGTCTACAGTAATATAATGAACAGTTTTTTTATCAGCACTAGATGCCACAACAGTTCTTGGAGCAATCTCCTTGGCACGACTACTTGAAGTACTCATCATGATATAAGGCTTTCCATCACGAACAAGCATTGGACCCGAAGCTAGAATAAATTGAGACTTGTCCCACTTTTTATCTACAGAAAAGGAAACATCAATTTTTTCTCCTACTTTGACGTCAGAAAAAGCACTATTAGATCCCCCCTGAATAGATATGATAAATCCATTTTTAGGGATAGTGTGTTTTGATTCTCCATATGGAGCAATTGCTTTAACTGTTCCACTAATTGTATCGCCAAAAGCAATATTGGCGATATTGGAGCTTCCTTCAACTATGATTTCATAACCAAATTCATTGGTATCTGTATGTCCTTTATAAAAGAGAGGTGTATATACGATTACTTCTCCAGCATTTCGTACTCGGTCCATCCCTGAAAGCTCATATGTCTTTCCATCGCGTGATAAATTGATATCAAAATCGAAATAATCGATTATTCCTTGGCCATTTTGGTTAATCCCGAAGGCTGTTGGAACATTCATATATTGGTCTGCTCCCTCTGTTACAATGCCGCCATTAATAATTTGATTATTTTTAGCGATTAAAAACAAAGGATTTCCTTCACTTGTATCAAAAAACGCAGCGTTTATCGCTCCTACTACTCTATTACCCTCTACTGAATGTTTAGTAGCAAGTGATGTTACGCGATCTCTCGAATTATATGTAGAAGGTAAACCTAAATCTACTTTTGTATATGGATCATTTAAATTTATTGATAAATGATTAATAACATTTGTTGATGAATTTTTATATGTATACTGACTATATTTAACCCCACTCGACACCGGATACTGTTCATTTACTGTTTGAGCTGCATGAGCAGGTACTCCGATTACTCCAAAGACCAACATTAAGACTAAAAATCCAACTGTGCTTCTCTTTTGCATAATTTTGTGCTCGCTTCTTGAGCTGTCACTTCCTTTCCTCTATTATCCATTTAATCATATTAATCTATCAAATAAAATATTTATTAGTAAATTAATATATATTATCCAGAAAAAACGTTACTATTTACCTTATAATTTCATATATTTTCTAAAAGATAATATAAATGACCTCTTATATTTCTATTAATAATTTGATAGTATTGAAGTGTAGGAAATGGAGGGGAAATATATTTGAAAAAAATCACTTTATTCTTATTAACATTTGCAGTAATAATTTCAGTACTTTCTACGACAAATAAAGCTAGTGCTGCTACTGATGATGTATCTGGTAATTACCACGAGGTAGGGTTGCGCTATCTAATTGAAAAAGGTGCCTATACACCTGACGCAAATGGCAAGTACAATCCCAACAACACAATTACACGGGGACAATTTGCTAGTTTTTTATCCAAAGTTTTAAATCTACCAGCCGAAAATAAAAAAACTTTCAGCGATGTATCTTCTAACAATAAATACTATCAAGATATTAGAAATGCAGCAGATGCTGGAATCATCTCTGGATATGAAGATGGAACATTTAAGCCTAATGCCAATATTTCGCGTCAACATATGGCTTTAATGCTTAAAAATGCTCTAACTTATATGAAAAAAGGCACTTCTACAAATTTCACTTTAAACTTCGTAGATACTAACCAAATTCTAGAACCATATCGCCCTGCTGTTGCACTTGGAGTAGAGCTTGGTATGATTCATGGAGCTGAAGTAGGAAATGTGAAGTACTTCTATCCTAATCAAAATACACCAGTTTCTCAGGCATCAAGATTTATACTACGTTTAATGCAGGTTGCCGGTGATAGTGCAGCTATTCATGCCGGTCCATTTAAGCTGAAAGAAATTTCAGGCGGCAAATTGGTTGATAGTGGGAAAACTTCTTTTGATTTCAACAACGTATTAAATGCAAAAACAAAAGACACTCAAGTAATTGTACAGGGTGAACAAGACAAAATTATCTATATGCACCCAGGGACAGGCTATGCAGTTTCTGATGTTTATACAACTTTCTATTCTCAAACTGTTCAAGACAGTATTGGAACGGCTGCTAACACAGAAATGCAGTATTTAACTGCAGATGGTAAAACTGTTAAAGTAGATCTAGCCGGACAAGTTGGTTCTGCTAACAAATATCATGTAACTTTAATTCCTTTCTCTCTTTCAAAGGGTCGTTCATACTACATGAATAATAATGGTGAAATCACTCACTATTTAGTTAATAAAAATGGTACTGCTACTGCAAACTATTTTTATGGTAAAGCACCTGTTGAAATGAAAACAGGGGTAAAATATTATAGTTGGAATGGAATTAACTTCTCAGGTGGAGGATCATCATTTACATACTATAATTATTATCAATTTTTACCAACTCACTCAAAAACACAATACACTGCTGAGGAGCTTGACAAGTATATTGATTATGTACTTTCTTCAAGAACTAACGGTTCAAAAAGTAAGCTCAAAAATCTAGGTCCTGTTTTGAAAAAAATTGAAGCTGAATATAATGTAAACGCACTAATGATTCTGTCTTTAGCGATGCATGAAAGTGCATATGGACTAAGTGACCATGCACAGAATCTTAATAACTTATTCGGTCTATATGTATACGATTCAGGCTCTCTAGATAAAAACTTTACTTCAATCGATGCAAACATCAAAGAATTATTGAATGCTTTCTGGTTGAAAAACTATGTACCCGCTAATGCTTCTTATGCTCACGGTTCTGTATTTGGTACAAAACGTATCGGCTTTAATGTTAAGTATGCTTCTGATCCGTATTGGGGTGCAAAAGCTGCTGGTCATTACTATCGTGCAGATAAGTATCTAGGCTTTAAGGATGCAAATAACGCCTATAAGGTTGGTATAACGAATACTGGTGGTTTAAATGTACGGGTTGCACCATCAAATTTAAATACTGATAAAATCTACACGTATACTCGTACACTAATGCCAGTAATTATTACTGATACTGTTAACCAAAACGAAGCTCTTCCTTGGTATAAGGTAGTTCCAGATAGTCTGACTGTAAAAACTGGTTATATCCGCAGTGATTTAATCAATGTGCTAAATACTACTGAATAATGATTAAAAGATTGTCTCCAATTGTGAGACAATCTTTTTTTACAAAAAAAACGCCTCCATATCACTGATATGGAAGCGTTTTTTCTATATTTTTAGTTGTTTCTTATCACTTTTTATAATAGCCGAAGCCAATATCACGAAACCAAGCATTAGGATAAAAATGAGGTCAAGTAATCCGGTATGCATTGAAACCGTAAATAATGTAACAGTGAAGGCATAAGCAACAGAATGGAAGCTCTTTACACCAGCCTGCTTCACTTTATTATAAATAAGAGAAACAATAGCACCATACAGTAAGAAACCAATCGCTACTAACAAATATCCACCATCTAAGAACAATTGTCCGATAAAGGTTGGCGTAGTCGTACGATTAGGACGGGTGATATACTTCCCTTCCTCTACACTCAGGGAGTTAACAACCTCTGTTACTTTCATACGCGGTGATGTTTGTTCACCAGGCAGTACTGTACTAATAATACCTGTATGCATTTGTCCACCTAAGTATCCTTCGTCTTCGGTATATTGAATAATTTTACTTAATACAATATGTCCTGTTACCATTTCTCCATTTAACGCTCGCATCCATTTAGGAGTTTCATTCACCTTTTGTTCAACCGTGATTAACTGAACTTTTTTCTCTTCCTCTAAGTGAGTGATATCCGGTTGCTCTCTGTTGTTAAATTCCTTGGAAGTATCTTCTGACACCACACGCAGGAATCCAAATAGCGAAAATGCAATCCCTATAACTGCTAAAAAAGTTATAAACCAAGTCAGCTTAACTCTTTTAACTATATAGTGGAAAATAATTAAACCTGTAAATAACATGATAGCTAAAGGTGTACGATAACCCATTAATAAGAAAAGTACCATAACTACTGCAAAAATGACAAAGTACACTGCTGCTTTTTTAAAGGTCATTTTCTCTTCACGAATCATTTTGTATGAAATTAGCAATAATACACCAAACCATAAAAGTGAGCTTAAGAAATTCAGTTTCGGGTCTAAATTACGTCGAACCGATTCATCGGAAAGCCCAACACTACCTTGTATAATCATTAGTATATAAGCGATTAGTCCAATAGCTGTTAAGACAATTATAAAATGAACGACATATTTCCCCAACTTTGATAAACCAAATGTTGGTAATGTCCATTGTAATTTATCAATAATATATACACCTAGATAATAACATATTAAAGCTAAAATTACGGCTGGCCAAATTGATACTGTTACATCGAATAATTCAAAACGATGAAAATCAAAAAGGCTAATAAAAAAATACAGAAATAAAATAAACGGTAAGAAGAAATACGGTGAAAATGTATCAATTCTATTGATATTATTGATAAAGCTTTTACTTTTATCCTTCATATAATTATGACATCATCATTTTGTGATGCTCTCATTTCCCTCACTTTACTTTAAAGTTTTACTACTATTTATGACAAAGCTAGTGTCCATTATATCATATATCATAGTCATCAATCTCTATGATATTAGAAGAAATCTATATATTTTCTAGCTCTTTTTTGTATAACGAATTTCTAAAGTACAAGTTGCCATTATTTATAATATCCTCTAAATAAGATTTTATTTGTTCTAATTTTTTTGATTCAATAAATGAAAAATCTGTTCAAAAGTAAGTTAACTCTTGAACAGATTCTTCTTTTCTAAAACTATTTATTATAGTATTCAACAATCCCCTTATAAATTGAATCAGCAAAGATGGAAACATACTGATCATTTACAAGTTTAGCTCGGTCTTCGTTATTAGAAATAAATCCTAATTCTACTAAAACGGAAGGGATAATCATATTATTGATAACATAAAACGCTTCTTTTTTAACGCCACGATTTGTCATTTTTGCATTATTAACAATTTGATTATTGATATAAGTAGCCAATTTGATATCTTCTTCAAACATATCTCCAGAAGATACACTGTAATAAGTTTCAGTTCCTTTTGCACTTGAAGAAGAAGCAGAATTTACATGAATACTTACGAATACTTCACCATAATTATTATCTGCAATTTTAACGCGATCTTGTAATGACGGATAAGTATCGCCAGAACGAGTCATGACTACCTTAGCTCCATTAGCTTCCAATTTTTGCTTCACTTGATTAGCTACTTTAAGAACAATAGCCTTTTCAGTTGCAGATTCAGCAATTGCGCCAGGATCCTTTCCGCCATGTCCTGGATCAATAACAATAATACGATTTTTTACAGCGCTACCAGATTGATTTAATAGTTTTAAATAAGATTTGTGAACATAGCCTTCTTTGTTGTTAAAGCTTACCTTCGCCCAATAATTAGAAATACTTTGGACCGCAACTTCATCACCCTTGTTTAAAACACCAATAGATGAAAAATTAGTTCCTGCCCCTGAACGTACTTGTAAACCATTAACAGTAGCTTTTCCAACTGTACCTGTAGTAATTGTATCTGGAGGTTTTGGCGTTTCTGGTTTTGATACTTCTCCTGTGATATATTGTGCATACTGTTTTGAAACATAGGCAAATACACCATCATAGGATACTTTTAACCAACCGTTACTGTCTTCATATACATTGAAAGTTGTTCCTTTATTCACTTTCCCAACTATATTAGTTGAAATGGATGAGGTTGCAGAGCTTCGAACATTTAAATTATCTACTGTAATATTTACTTTACCAATTACTTTTGCATCTTCAGGTGCTGAAATACCTTGTACTGGTGGTTCAAACTTTTGAGCTGCTCGAGCAATTAATATTGAAAATTGACCACGATTAACATTTTTATTACTTAATTGCGCAAAACTATCATCTATTACTCCTAAATGATATAGCGTACTAATATACTTATAATAAGGATCTGAAGCTGAGATACCTTTAAAAGGTAAAGAATATGTACTATATTTCTCAACATCTAAATTATACGCCTTTGAAATAATTAAACTTGCGTCTTTTAAAGATACTGCTAGATACGGATAAAATTTTCTATCTGTCGATTTTTCAACAAGCAAATTCATTTTAGTAGCAGTTTCAACAAATTCTGAAAGACCACTACCACTAATAACATCACTATAGCTTGACTTTGTTGATTTTATTTTTTCAACACCAAGCGCATTTAAAAGCATTATCGTTGCCTGTGATCTCGTTACTAGATGGCTAGGTTTAAATAGGAGTTGTCCTCCCTCATTATACCCACCAGCAAGACCAGCATTTTTGACATAGTTTATTGCTTCATAAGCCTCATGGGTTGATGGAACGTCAGCAAAGACTGGTGCTGCACTTGTTGTTTGTGTACCAAACATCGGAATCGCTAGACATAAAGCAAGTAACATACATACTATTTTTCGTTTAGTCATATTCAGTATTGTCCTCCTCTCTTGACTACTTATAGTCTATCAAAAATCTCATACGAAAACATTAGACTTATGACACAAATTTCATTTTTTCTCACTTTTTTGACTAAAAAGGATAAATTTCTACTTTTTCTATTAATAAAAAGAGAGCTTGCTAGAAATTAGCAAACTCTCTTTTAAAGTTAAGGTTTTTTGGTTTATAGTTTGGGAGTCAGGGTATAACTCTAGTAGATTAACGAATTGCCTTTGCTTTTGTAACGAAAATATCTAAATGAGTTTTAGTCACGTAATCGGCTAAACCGTATGTGCCATCAGCTTTACCAGATGTAATTCCATTAGACGCCATAATTTGAATAGCATCAGCAGTTTTACTTCCTGGTTTTACATCAGTAAAGGTTTTTGAAATATTCCCTTGTTCTAATTTGAAAGCATTCATTATTACTAATGAAATTTGAGAACGTGTGATTGGTGATGCAGGATTAAATTTACCGTTATCGCCCGAAAAAATTCCAGCTTTTCTAACTGCAGCAATAGCACCTGCATTAGCATGTGTTGACTTAACATCTTCAAACCCCGTATTAGTATCAGTTGTATCTAAACCTAATGCTTCCGCAATTTTTACTGCTACTTCTGCACGGGAGGCATAAATATTGAAATTAATTTCTTTATTTTTTACTTCTGCAGTTTTGTTAACTGCTTCAACTACTTTTTCTTCTTCAAAGTTAGCAACACGTTTTGCACCAACATAACGTTTCCCCCAATAATATGGGTCGTTGATGCTTGAGATTGTAACACCTTCACTAGATTCTGCGCCGATCATTTGGCTATTGCCAATATAAATTGCAACATGAGAAACGCCTTTGCCACTAGTGTTAAAGAATACTAGATCTCCAACTTGAAGATTTGCTTTTGAAACAGCAGTACCTTGATTATACTGACCGCCAGAAGTACGATTTAATGTAATACCTAACTCCGAGAATACTTTGGAAGTGAAACCTGAGCAATCAAATCCACTAGCCGTAGTACCACCACTTCTATAAGGTGTATTGATATATTTTTTTGCTGTCGAAAGCACGTCCGCCGGTGACGCTGCATCGACATTATCAGCAGGAAACGCGGACAACACCATAAAAGATGCAAATATAGGTAGTAACCACTTCTTCTTCATATTAATTGCTCCTCCCAAAAGTACCGTTTTTAACTTGTTTTAAGATTAACACATCTTACTAATCTGTAATTTTTCAATTGTGTAACGTTTTCAATCTATTTGAAAAATATAAAAAAACGCTGATTTATCAACGTTTCCGTGATAATCAGCGTTTTAAAGTTTAATAGATTTTGACTTATATCGACACTTTTTGTAATAATTCTGTAATATTAGATATATAAATGGTATGTCTTTACAGTAATATTACCCTATTTTTTTCACATAAAACCTATTTTATAAGAATTATATTCAAAAATTTCATTTACTCGCGAACATTTGAACCCAGTACATTGTTCCATCCTTAGATTCCCTTATTCCTACACCGATATTTGTATAATGTGAACGTAGGATATTTTCTTTATGAGAAGGTGAATTCATCCAAGCGGTTAATACACTTTGCGGTGTGTAGAAATTTTTAGCTATATTTTCTCCAAAGCTTGTGAATTGATAATCAAATACTGCTGCTAAGTCCCATGGTTGTCCATAAAACTTTGATAAATGATTAAAATAATCATGTTTTATGAAATCTTGAGCTTTAACGACTGCAATTTGACATAATCTCTTATCCTCAACAAGTGCGGGAAGCTTTGCTTTGGCTCTTTCCTTATTTACTAGGCTTATAACCTCTTGTGCCCATTTGTCTGAGTACTGTTTAGTATCCAAGTACTCCTTGGACAGATAATCATAGATAATCTCGTTATTATTCACTTTTGCTTTAAACTCTAGAGCCCGACAGATAAATATTGCCATCTGTGCACGAGAAACCTTTCTTTCTGGTGCAAAGTTAATTCCATCTACTCCACCGATAATTCCTAGATCTGCAAGAGATTCAATCGAATTTTTGGCCCAATAATTCTTAGACAGATCTTTAAAAGCCTTCTTATTTACATCATCCACTTCAATCTCAAAGGCTGCGGCTAATATGGTTACAAATTGAGCTCGAGTGATTTGACTATTTGGGTTAAAGTTTGTTCCATCCTTCACTGCTCCACGCTCTGCCAATTGAGAAAGCGCATTATAATAAGTGGAGTTAGTATCCACATCTACAAATTTCGGCTTGAATTTTGTTGCCTTATCTAAATTTAAAGAGCGGGCAATTGTTGTTACTGCATCTGCACGACTTATTGTTGAATTTGGAGAAAAGGTATTAGTTGAACTTTTAGCCATAAAATTCTTTGAAGTTACATATTCAATCTCCTTAAATGCCCAATGCTTTGTATTTACATCTTTAAATGGTGATACAGGCGAATTTCCAGCTTGTACTACCAAAATCCCAGAAAATTGTAGTACCAAAAGACAAAGGAAGATACTAACAGTTCTTTTTAACATAGCAAACTGCCCCCAACGACGTTTATCAAAGGCCCCCACAAAAGAGCATTCGGATAAATATCCAATTTTTCTTATTATATCAAATGATGTTGTAAAATATCATTGTTGTAAAATATATTATGCATTTTCTATTAATAACAGTACTAGAATTTTAGTTTTTTAGCCTATACCCTCTCTATTAGAGGTTCAAACAAAAAATGCTGCAGCTTGTCCGGGTATGGAATAGCTTGCAGCAAGGTAAATTTCATTTATTCTACTGAAATTACTTCTAAACTATTGCTCTCGATAGCGCGATACAAGAATGTTGCTAAGTGCCCTCTTGTCAGCTTCATGGAAGGGCTATATGTTGTCTTAGTTGTACCTATTGTGATTCCATAATCGACTAAGGTTTGCACATACCTTGAAATAATGGGATCGTTTAATCTGTTAATATCAGAAAACTGAGTTTTAGTAGCTGTCGATACATTAAATTCAAAAGCCTTTGTAATCATAGTCGCTACTTGTGATCGAGTTAAAGAGTCATTCGGACCGAACTTCCCGTTTCCATAACCACTAACAACATTTTTCTCCGTTAAAATTGCAATTGCTTGATAGTAAGGATTTGTTGTAGGGACATCACTATAGCCAGGATTTTTAGGATTATTATTTTTAAAGCCGAGTGCATTCACTATAAACTGTGCTGTCTCGCCACGTGTTACTGTTAAATTCGGCTTGTATTCCGTTGCAGTTCTTCCAGTAATCACTTTTGCTTCATACAAAGCTACGATTGCCTTATAATGATCGCTCCCTTTTATATCCTTAAACGGAGTCTGTGCCTCTGCTTTACTGGGAGCAAAACTGATAAACGCTATGGCTACAACTAATGCGACCATTACTGAAATAACCTGCAGGAATGATACTTTCAATCTCAAAACCTCTCACCTCTTTAACTGGTACTATATCTATTATATCGACTGTTTCCTATAAAGCATTATTAAAATAATATATTATTGCTGCTAATGAAGTTACATCTTTCCAAATGATTGATGCAAAATAAAAACGAGCCCCTCGAAGTTTTTTGGGGCTCGCTTTATATGACTTATTTAAACGCAAAAAATCGCTGTCCGATATAGTTTAATAATGTAAATAACACCATTCCCACAAACATCGCTACATTTTCCTGCAAACGTTGCCCCGTGTCTGCTAACACTAGCAGGGTCACAGGCTTTGCTATACCATAGGCTAATAAATAGCAAACGGCAATGTTTACTGCAAAGCGTAAAGCTGATTTCCAGCTGCTGCCTTTGTGCTGGAAGGTGAAATATTTGTTCAAGAAAAAGCTTAAAATGCTTGTTAAGATATAATTTGCAGCTGATGAGGTCCAATAGGAAAAATGCAGGAAATTATAAAAGCCAAACATAATTGCCGTCCCTACTATTGTATTAATAACCCCTACAATGATAAATTTCCAAAACTTTGCATCAAGCAAATTGAAAAGCTTGCTCATTTATTTTTCGTCCTTATTTGTAGTAACGGAAACAATATAGCGCGGTCTCCGTTTAACTTCCTCGTAGATTTTTGAAATATAGAAGCCGATGATTCCCATACTTATCATAAGTAAACTCCCGATACCTAATAGCAAGAGAATAACCGTTGTAAATCCTTCAAGCGACTCTCCACTCATATAGTTAAATACAGATTGTATTCCAAGAGCGATGGCAAAAATGAGGAATAAAAATCCAATTACTGTGATAATTTGCATTGGTGCAGTTGAGAAGGACGTAATATTATTCACTGCATATTTCATCAACGAAACAAAGGACCATTTCGTCTCGCCCTCTGTACGCTCCTGCACCTCAAACTCTACCTCGATACTTTTATAGCCTAACCAAAAGGATAGCGCACGGAAGAACAGCTTTCGTTCAGGCAATTTCAAGTATTCATCTACTACTTTTCGGTCTAATAACTTAAAATCCGAGGATCTTGACATATCAAAGCCAGTTGCTTGATTGATCATACTATAAAAGCTTTTTGAAAACAGACCATGAATTTTACTTTCCTTACCGCGAGATACCTTTACGCCTTCAACAATCTCAAAGCCCTTTTGCCATAAGGAGTACATTTCAATAACTGTTTCAGGAGGATGCTGTAAATCGCAGTCCATTACCACACAGCAATCCCCTTGTGCATGCTCAAGACCCGCTAGAATGGCTGCCTCTTTTCCAAAGTTTCGTGACAAGCAAATGCCTGTTACATTCGAATACATGCCGCTTGCCTTCTGGATAGCTTGCCATGTATCATCCTTTGAGCCATCATTGATAAAGATTAGCTCTGCTTGTATATTCTTTTGCTCCATTAGCCCTGTTAGAACCTCTGCAGCCTTTACAATCATTTTTTCTTCATTATAAGCTGGGAGTACTATAGATAGTAATGACATAGTGTTCCCCTTTCTTTACGCTATCCTCTACTGAATAAAAGCTTCTATTTATTATTCATTCATTTCCGTTTGCTCAAACTTCACAACAACAGTATTACCAATTACTTTTATAGAATCTTGTTGTGGCCATATGCCCATATTTTGAAATTCCGGTGTTTGTTGTATGCTTTCTAGTTCCTCGTTCGTTACTGGTTCCAACCGATAGCCAATGAAATAATTTATCAATTCAGGATAACTATAATGTTTATAAAATAATGTTTCTCCTGTTGAGCCAGTCATTTCTGGAATACTATTCGGGATAACCTTACTCGTTAAATCTGAATACATACTAACATTACCATATACAGCCATTTTTTCTATTTTGTCAAAAGCTTCTTGTTGCTCAATTCTGTCGACTAACCTATTAGCAAAATTAATGGATTTTTCGTAGCGAATTTCCATATTCATGTATGAAATATTGGCAATTAAAGCGAAGTTGAAAATTGTAAATGCTATTAAAGCAGTACTTAACCAAGCAGTTATCTGTTCTATTTTTAACTTTGGTAAATCATCCAATGCATCATACATTAAAACTATAAAAATATAGACGCTACTTAACCCAAATACCATTAACATATGATAAAACACGTTAGGTGAAGCGAAATAGGCAATATAGTAGCTAAATGGCAAACTTATAATACATAATGCTAAAGTTACTAATTTTCCCGGATTTACGAATAACTTCTTCTTGATACCCACAAGGATAAAGCCAGTGATTAATACAAATAAAAGTAATAAATTTAAAATTTCAAGTAAATTAATATCAAAACTAGTAAATATCCCTCTAAAGAAGAAAGTTTTCAGATTCTGAATTATCTGCGTGATACGCACAGGAATCTGGTTCAATGTTATGCTTCCCACTTTATCTAAACCTTGATAGCTTGAAATTTCTACTGCTAAAAACCTTGTAAAAAATTTATATACAACTAGATATGCAACCATCCCAATTCCAATCATACTGACGGATCGTAGTATATTGCCCCAAATTTGCTTTAAGGAAATAGGAGAGTAAATAATTTCATGGATAATCCATAAAGTTGCAAATGTTAATGTAACTGACAAATTGGCCTGATAAATACCCACAGCCAAACAAACGAAAAATGCTCCTAAGAAAATCCCATAATTCTTATATTTTTTTATTAATACAACAGCAAGTGTTGCCATAAAAATCCCCAGCATGTAACCATCTGCTGTAAACATATAGGCGAAGGTAGATGAGACACTTGGAAACGTTATGACAATTCCTGCAACCAAAACGATTGACAGTTTTTTTCTAATATTAAATAAATAAACTAAACAAATGGATGTAAAGGCTAAAAAGATAATAGAGAGTAGTCCAATAACCAATGGCAGGTCAAAAAAACTGCTCAAGCTACTCGCCGGTCCTAAGAAAAACCGTCCCGATGTTACCATTGCTTGCGTGCTGTATAAATTATGTAACCCATCATGGTTGGGATATCTATGAACAAATATATAGAAATGTGTTAATAGCCCAATTATTAAAGTCGAAAGAAATGCTAACTTCCACTCAGGGTTTACTTTTGCTTTTAGTTTAACAAGTAGTTCCTCTGGCATTTTGTTGCCCCCAAATTTAATTCGTTATTATGTAAGAAAGCAAGACAAATAATAAAAATGCCAATTATTCGTCCGCTAATTTAATAACTAAAATATCATCAATAACTTGTACAGATTCTTTAGCTGGCCATGGCTTCATATTTCTATAGCCTTCCGTTGATTTAATCTTATCCAATTCCTCTGGCGTCGGATAAGCTAATTGATAGCCTAAGAAGTTAGAGAACAGCTTTTGGTAATGGGATACATCATTTAAAAAATGTTCACCAGTACCACCCATCATCATCGGTATTTTATTCGGAATCGTTACCGAGGTCAATTCTGAGTATAACGATATTTTTCCTACTACTGAAATCTTTTCGATATCATTATAATTCTCTAACTGCTCTACACGGTTTAACACGCGATTAGCAAAGCTGATTGACTTCTCATATCGAAGTTCCATATTCATATAATTTATATTAGCAATCAAGCTAAAGTTATATATAGTCAACGCCAATAATAGAACTGTTACCCATGACGCAATTTTTTCAATTAATAGTTTGCCATTCACATCGATTGATTCATATAGTAAAACTAGATAAATATAGATAGTACTAATGCTAAATATCATTAACATATGGTAAAAAGTAGTAGGTGAAACAAAGTAAACAATATAATAACTGATAGGTAAACTTATAAATAAAAGGATGAATATAATTGTTTGGATAAAATTCTTAATAATATTTCGTTTTATAAGTATTATAATACTCCAGACAATCGTAATTATAACGATACCCAAATTTAGAATTTCTAGCAAATTCACCTCTTGATAGAAGTAAAATCCTCTAAAGAAAAATACCTTGAGTTGCTCTGTAATATCATTAAATCGCATAGGGATATCATGGATGGATAACCCCCCGACTTTATCTAACCCTTGATAGCTGGTCATTTTCACTTCAAATAATCCAGTATAGATTTTATAAACAACTAAATATAGTAGCATTCCTATTCCAACCAATAATCCACTACGTAAGATATTCTTACCTAAGTTTTTAATAGTTGGTGCTTTAAATAATATCTCATGCATTAACCAAATTGTTAGCAATGCCATAGCAACTGATAAATTAGCTTGATAAATTCCTACTCCTAAACATAAAAAAATTGCCCCATATAGGAAGCCTAATTTATATTTTTTAGTTAATAAAACTGCTATCGATGAGAAAAGAGCTCCTAACATATACCCATCTGCAGTGAACATGTATGAAAACGTTGCACTAACACTCGGAAAGGTTACAACAATTCCAGAAATGAGCACTATCGAAATTCTTTTTTTCACTTCAAATATCGTAATAATACAAACTGCTGTCAACGCTAAAAATAGAATAGAAAATAACCCTATCACCCACGGTAAATCAAAATATGAACTCAGTCCACTTGCAGGTCCTAGAAAGAATCTTCCTGAAGTAACTTTAGCTTGAGATCCATAGATATTAAGTAACCCATCATGATTCGGCAACCTATTAGTAAACACATAAATATGTGTTAATAACCCTATAATAACAGATGTACAAAAAGCTAACTTCCATTCATAAGGAATTTTTTCCTTAATCTTCAATATATTTTCTGGCATTTTATTCCTCCTTAACTAAAATTTTTACAGTTTTTTTAGACATACAAACTTCATTATACTAAATTTGTCGAATTTCTGTAAATATTTATAGAATTAATCAGGATATTTTAAATTTATTATTTCCAGGAATTTCTCTTTCAATACTTATTATCAATATTTCCCAATAATATGAATTCTTTTATGTTTTTCAAATTTAACTTATAATAAAAAATTGCAGTTAAATTTTCCTTCAAAGTGGTGATAACTTGAAAAATAAAATAGTTTTATACATTTTGTCAATCATTGTTCTCTTGATTGCCGCATTGATAATGCATAAATATTTCTTCGATGCATCCTCTTTAATTACAACAAGAGGAACCGATGTAACCAAGCAATTGGTTTACTTTAAATATCTACTAAACACTCTATACACTAATGGCGATTTTTTCTGGTCTTGGTCGTATGGTCTGGGAGGAGATATATTCGGTCAGTTTAATTACTATATCTCTTTTTCCTTCTTTTATTTGTTAACACTATTTTTTGATTTTGAATCTATGTATGAAGTAGCAAATTTAAATCTCTTAATTTCTATAGGCAGATTATTCTCTGCAATGGTTCTATTATTTCTTCTTCTCCGTTATCATAAGAGAAGCTTTGTTTCCTCTCTAGTAGGAGGATTATTCTATGGTGGAACAACTACTTTTGCTATGTATAGCTTGTCGTTGGATTATATGGTTGACAGTTTTGTTCTGTTACCCCTGCTAATTTTAACTTTTGATTATTTAATGGAAAGAAAAAAAATACTACCGTTTGTAATAGTTTTAGCCTTTATCCTTGCTTCAAATTTTTACTTTGCTTTTATAACAACAGTGTATTTAGCTTTATATGCAATTTATAAATATTTCGATTTAAAGAATCATCAAGAAGCTATTAAAGGATTTTTCCCCTACATTAGTAAATTCATCGGTTTATATATTCTTAGCATGGGGCTTGCATCATTCTCTTTTTTACCTGCTGTTTACCAGTTTTTTCATAGTGATCGATTAGTAAAGGAATACGACATACCTTTGTTATTTGAAACTGAATTCTATGGAAAATCTTTAGATATTCTTTTTTTATCTTACAAAAATTCATATACAGTCGGATTAGCGATATTTTCCTTATTTTTATTAATTGGCGGATTTACAATTGGATTAAAAAGATTAACTCCAAAAAAGATTTTTGTCCTAGGTATTACCTCTTTAATGCTTATTCCATTTATGTATTCCGTTTTAAATGGTTTTTCCCAATTGCAAAATCGATGGTACTACCTAATCGCATTTACATGTAGTTATATTAGCGCATATTTCTTTGATGAAATAATAAAAGGAGCGAAAAGAAGTTTATTTCTAATACTTAATTTTTTGGTAGCACTTTTATTTTATTTTTATATGGCATGGAGATGGACTATTGTTTCAGAGGAAGTTCAAGTATATGACAAGCTATTATATATATCTGGAATCGTTTCTCTAGTTGTATTTATACTTTATTCTTACAACAAGAAATTACGCACAGTAGGGGGTGTATTACTTATATGTTCATTAGTAATTAGTGGTTCCATTCAACATTACAACTTTTTCCAAAATGCACTTGGACAACCTGAAATCCAAAAAAAGGCCAATATTGATTTTTATAATAGAATTGGCTACGATAATCAAGAAGCATTGGAAATAATTTCAACCCTTAAAAAATATGATACTGATTTTGGCAGAACTATGTGGTTTTCCACCGATGAAAATGCTCATCAATACAATCAAAGTATGTATTACCAATATAAGGGACATAGCGCTTACCAAAGCTTAATACCAAAAAATGTTCATCGATTCATAAAGGAAGATTATAATATACTACAAAAAAATCTGATGAGCTTATATGATCGTTATGATGGACGACTTTATATTGAAACTGTATTGAATAATCAATTCTATATTATACGGAAAGATTCACAGCATACACCGTATGGATATTCGGTTATTTTTGAAACAGCGAATTTCCGTGTGTTAGAAAATGACCACAAGCTTCCCATTGGATTTTTGTATACGGATTGGATTTCAGAACAGGAATTTATAAAGTTAAATACTGCAGAAAAAGACCAGACATTGTTAAAAGCTGTTGTTTTAAGCGATGTTCCATCTGGTGATAACAGCAAGGTCGAAACTTTTTCAAGGGACGATCTAAACGTGAAGGTTTTATATGAGGGGCTAAATCATCTTGAGCTGCATGATTTTGAAAAAAATAGAGATTCCTTCGTAGCTACAACTGATGATAAATCTTTTATTCGCATACCTATACCTCGCCCTCAAACAGAAGGTGAGATTTTCGTTGAATTGGAGCTCAAAGAAAAGAACAATCAGCAATTTAACATATCAATGCTAGATAAAAAAATGACGTACTTTTCTATATCGAATACTTGGGCATATCCTCAAGAAAGAATAACGATCAATGCTGGGTGGAACTATGATGCCGCCTTTATTGATGTTTACTTAAGTAAAGGTGAATATGAAATTAAAAATATTCGTGTCCTCCATAATAGCTATGAAGATTATAAAACTGATGTACTCAAGCTAAAGCAAAATGGTTTAGAGGACATACAATATACCGAAAATACGCTATCTGGTGTTATCAATTCTAACAAGGATGGTATCTTTTTCTTATCAATTCCATATAGCAAGGGCTGGCATGCCACTTTAAACGGAGAAAAAATTGATTTGTATGAGGTCAATCATACTTTTATCGGTTTTCCTATAAAGCCAGGTCATTATGACTTGGAATTAACTTATTTTTCTCCTTTCTTCAAAATTGGAGTATTAATAACTATCCTTTCTTTTATACTTCTCTTCCTGCTCCTATTGCTTAAAAAGAGGAGAATCTAATTAAGAAAAAGACTTTTTTAGTTTTTTTAACTTTTAAAAATTGCAGCCCATTTGTCTAATATTTCTTTTGTTGTTTCATATATTAAAATTAGTGCTTATTAAGAAGAAGGAGTGAAGATGTGTATAATTCGTATCAAAGTGATTACGATGCCGCATTGTTTGGTGGTTTTCTAGTCACATTTTTTATCATTATACTTGTGATTGGCGTAGTTGGCTATGTGATTACTGCTCTTATTTATTATTACACAACTAAAACAAACGGCTTAGGTGAGATTTCCTTCTGGTCATGGATCCCTTTACTCAATGTGTATGCCCTATTTGCCCTTGGCTCTACTAAAACATCACTTGAAGAAATTAAAAAGGATGCACTCAAGTTTTTACTGATTTATATCGGGCTTACGATTATTTCAATCATCCCATTTATCGGTATCCTTAGTTCCATCGCCATGATTGTCATTGGCGTGTATTTCATGTATCGCCTATTCTTCCGCTGGACAGGAGAATCTGGTACGGCAATTCTTTTTGTTGTGCTGACTATTATTACAGGTAGTATCTTCTATTATGTATATGGATTGATTAAGATGAAGAAACCGTTTGTGATTTAGTAGGTAAGATTGGGTTCGGAGATTAAACGGTTAAGTTAATTGGTTAATTTAATTGGTTGATTGACTGGTCTATTAGTTTGTTATTAGTTGGTTAGTGATTTTCAGAAAGCTGGGATAACTCTGCATGGTGGAGGGATTCTGGCTTTTTGGTGTAAGTATGGAGAGAATGAACTTGGTTAGATTAGGAGCTGTGGTTGAAAGCTTGGTGATGAAAGCGGATTCATGGAGCGGGCTGTGGGTACGGGTTATGGGAATCTCATGGTTCGAATTATTGGGTAAATTGTTATGAAATAGGAATTTGAGTTTCTCAATTTATTATAGAGGGTAATTTAGTCATATATATTGTTAGTGAATCGTATATCCCGAAGAATTATGAAAGTGGCGCACTCTGATTATAGCCTATTTATCAAGCAAGATTTCGCTTCTTTTTAAAGTCTAGAGTTTAATAATCATAAAACATATTATATTGAAAAACTGTTATATAATTTTACAAAAATAATATTGCTGTTATATAACATTTTGTGCTACTATCGAATTATAGATAAAATATTAAGAATATTTTAAAAAGGGATGGGGGATCTCAAATGATTACGTTTTTAGTGTGTATTGCAATCTTAATCGTTGGTTATTTTACTTATGGCAAGTACGTCGAGAAAGTTTTTGGGGAAAAAGAAAAACGACCAACACCTGCCTATGTAAATGCTGACGGGGTCGATTATGTTCCAATGTCAACACCAAAGAACTCATTAATTCAATTATTGAATATTGCCGGTACTGGTCCTGTATTCGGTCCAATTGCAGGAGCACTTTATGGTCCTGTAGCATTTATTTGGATTGTAGTTGGGTGTATTTTCGCAGGAGCAGTTCATGATTACTTGACTGGTATGATTTCTATTCGAAACAAAGGGGCACATTTACCAGAGCTTGTATCAAAATTTTTAGGAAAGTTTATGAAGCATGTTGTAAACGTTTTCGCACTTTTACTTCTTTTATTAGTGGGTACTGTATTCGTATCTTCTCCAGCAATGCTAATCAGCAACTTAATGGATGGTAAAGTAGCATTAGCAATTATTGTTGGTGTGATTTTCTTCTATTATATTCTTGCTACATTATTACCTGTTGATAAAATTATCGGGCGCTTTTATCCATACTTTGGTGCTCTATTAGTTGTTTCAGCACTTGGTGTAGGAATTGGACTGGTTGTAACAGGAGCACCAATTCCTGAGCTTTCTTTCCAAAACATGCATCCTGGGAATTTACCGATTTTCCCATTGATTTTCTTTACGATTACATGTGGTGCATTATCTGGTTTCCATGCTACACAAACACCAATTATTTCTCGTACAACACAAAATGAGAATCAAGGTCGTAAAATTTTCTACGGCATGATGATTGCAGAAGGTATTATTGCAATGATCTGGGCAGCTGCTTCTATGAGCTTATTTAACGGTTACGGTGGTTTAAGTGAACTTATTGCTGCAGGTGGTCCAGCTGCAGTTGTAAGTGAAGTTTCCTTATTAATGTTAGGTTCAATTGGTGGTACTTTAGCAATCTTAGGGGTTATCGTGTTACCAATTACATCTGGAGATACAGCATTCCGCGCAGCGCGTATGATTATTGCTGAATACTTCAAATTCGGGCAAGCGAAAATTGCAAGCCGTTTATGGATCGCGATTCCATTATTCGTCATTTCTTATGCCTTAACAAAAATTGATTTCAATATTTTATGGCGCTACTTCTCTTGGGCAAACCAAGTAACCGCGGTAATCGCTCTTTGGGTTGGTGCTATGTATCTATTCTTAGCAAAGAAAAATCACTGGATTGCGACAATCCCTGCAAGCTTTATGACTTACATGGTTGTAGTATACATCCTATACGAACCAACAATGGGCTTCGGCATTCCGCTAAACGCATCATTCATCGGCGGACTAATCGCATCCGCAATCCTTGTCGGCATCTTCTTCGTCTCCGCCCACAAAAAACGCGGCACATCCTTCCTACTGGATGAAGACGTATCGGGCTATCGAGTGAATAACTGATAAACGCAAGTAACCCCCAAGCAATTAAATTGCTTGGGGGATTTTTGTTTGGAGTTGTGTGGGTGCCTGGGGCTGTGTGTGTACCTGATACATACACAATTCTGGTTCAATTCTGAATATTTTAGGTACCAGGTACACACACAATTCCGCTCAATTCTGAATACTCAATGAACCAGGTACACACACAATTCTCAAATAATTTTTTGTGTTGTAAAATTTTAATTTGAGCTATTAATTTTGGTTGTTTCATATATTTTCGGATAGTAAAGGTGTTTAAAAGTACAATTTTCATTTAAAAATATGAATTTAGCAGTATTAGACAAGTAATTTGAAATGGTTTATTGTGTAAGTAACTTAATTTCTATTAAGTAAAATAGACTATAAGGGAGGTTTAGTAATTGCCTAGAAAAAGAAGAATTTGGCATCCTGAAGTATTTAACCACGTTGTAATGAGAGGAAATAATCGACAACCTATTTTTAATAACGAAAGAGATTTTTTTGAATTTTATCGTATTCTTCATAATACCTATGAAAAGTATCCATTTACCCTTTCAGCCTACTGTATTATGACCAATCATTATCATCTCCTTATTCAATCCCCCGAAGTTCCACTAAGTACAATTATGCGAATCATTAATTGGCGATATAGTAATTATTACAAAAAGAGATATTCTTACTCAGGTCATCTCTATGAAAATCGCTATTTTTCTGATTTAGTTTCTACACCATTTTCCATGTTACGAGTAAGTAGATACATTCACCGTAACCCCATCAATACGAAAACCCCTATGGTAAATAAATTGGAACTTTACCCTTACAGTAGCTATACCTTATATAAAATGGACAAGCCCCCTACCTATCCATTTATAAACATCGACCCACTTTTAAACTGTCTTCAATACCCTACTCTTCAGTCCAGAAATGACTATATTCAGTTTTGCGAAACCACAGAAGATGAACTTCCTAACGAGATTTTGAACGAAGAATAGACAAATTTATGACCACCACCTCATTTTTCTGAATAGTTTTCAAATTGTTTGTGTACCTGGCACATAAAATAAGCACAACAAAAGCCAAGTTCATTTTTGAACTTGGCTTTTGTTGGTTTCTTGAATTGTGTGGGAATTGTTTGTGTACCTGGTACACAAACAATTCGCCTCTTTAGAAGCCGAACATTTTTAGTAGTTTTTCTAGTTTGTCTTTGATTAGGTTTTTGATTTGTTGGATTGTGTTTTGGATTTGTTCTTTTCCAGGGATTTCAGGCTTACTTGGTTTTTCAGGTTTTTCTGGCTTACCTGGTTTTTCTGGTTTCTCTGGTTTGCCGTGGCCTGGTTTGTTTTTATCTTTTTCAAGCTCAATTTGTACTACTACTGGATCGTGGTCACTTGCACGGCCGTGTTCTTCCATGAAGCCAGAGTTGATGTGAACAATGTCAACCTCAGTTTTAGATGCTAGTTTATTATTTACTAAAATATGATCTAATACTTGAGCGTTACCTTGGTATGAATAAGAGTAGCGTTCTTCAGCTGGCACTTGCTCAATCATGTTTGTAAGCTCGTTGCCTTTAAGCGCCTTCAATGGGTTCGAGAATTCGAAATCGTTGAAGTCCCCTGTTAACACTACATTTGCTTTTGGATCTTTTGCTAAAATATCTTTAACAAATCCATTTACAATCGCTGCAATTTGCATACGCTGTACTTCACTACCTAATACTGCTGGCTGATTTTTACCGTAAAGTGGTTGGTCGCCACCTTTTGAGTTAAAGTGATTTGCTACAACGATAACCTTTTCACCTTTAAAATCAAATTGAGCAGCTAATGGTTTTCGACTACTATTAAAGGCAGTGTTTGTTGGGTCAATACGACCTGGATTTAAAGTTAACTCGCCATCTTCATACCCTACCGCTTCATTTGCTGTACCTTTAGTTCCTTCTACTAATGAAACTCTTTCAGGATTATAAAGGAATCCAACGCGAATATTTCCACCAGGTGCCCCACCATCTTTGTTATTTTCTGGTGCTACATCTGTGTAAACGTATTCCGGTCCGCCCAGTTCTACGATTTTATTGATTAAAGTCTGAGCACTTTGACTTGCATCAACTGTTCCGCTATCTGTTTCACCATCATTATCTTGTACTTCAGTTAGACCGATGATGTCTGGAGTTTTCATATTAGCAACAATCGCTTCTGCTAATTTTGTTACCTTTTCATCCTTAGCTTTTGGTGAGAAGTTTTCGACATTATACGAAGCAACTGTTAATTTATCTTCAACTGGTGTAATTGAAGTTGTTTCACGTTGATTTCCTCCATCAATTAAAGCAGGAAGATTTTCTTTATTGCTTAAAACTTGATAATAGCTATAGCCATAGCTCATGACACCTTGAATATTTCCTTCGAAATAGTCGCCCATTTTTGCTAGGTATTTTTCATCATTGATATTAATCGTGATTCTTTCAGGGTTATAGTCATTTTCGCTAATGCGCAAGCCGCCCGATGTTGTGTTTGTTTCCATATTTCCTGGAATAACTGTAAGCTCACCGTATTTTTGCAATGCAACGACCTTTGGATTATTTACTTGAACTAGCATACCTTCTACGCTTTCAAATAAATCAATTCCATCCTCTTCTGGATCAAATACCGTTAATCCATCATTATCAATTACTTCTGTTGGAAGCACTACATCTTCCCCTAGAACGATTGCTTTTGGAAGCTCACCAGTACCGATAACATCAATTGTTGTTGCTGCTAATTCGGTTACAGAAAGGTCCGTATCAAAACGCTCTGCATATCCTGGCATCATATACTCTTTAACAGTTCCATCAACTGAAATGATGTCACCAGCTTTAACGCCATGAGATGCTTTATATACTAAAATACCTTCTGAAGTTTTGCTGTTATTATCAGGCTGTAAATCTTGTAAATAGAATTCATTTCCATTTACATACGTAACAATCCCTTCAACGTCCGTTACATTTAAACCATCATACTTAGAATAATGACCTTCCCCTTGGATATCATGAATGCGGATATCTTCAAGCTGGATGATATATTCAAATACCGCTACATCACTAGCCTTTAAGCCTTCTTTAACTGCAATGGCTTTTACTGTTGTGTCTTCAGTTATTGTGATTGCACCCGTATAGATTGGGCTTTCAAGAGTTGGTTCACTGCCATCTGTTGTGTAATGAATCGTCGCCCCATCTGTTCTCGTAGATAGAGTTACTTCAGAGCCTTCTTTGATCAAGCCTTGCCCAGGTGTCGCAACAACTGGTTTAACAATTGAGGAATCCTCAACGATATCATCAACGCTTCGTGGGATTAGCTGATAAATATTATTATATGAGCCTAAAACTCCTGAAATCGCTTCATAGGTAGAACCTACACTTAATAAAGAAGAGCTTGATGGTCGTAATTCAAAAGTGTTTCCTTCTCCGTCAACAGCCTGGAAGTTCCCGCTTTTTACAGATTCGATTTTTACATTTTGAACTGTTACAAGTTTCCCTTCACGCTCTTCCTGTAATTGTGCCCCTGTAACGACTTCCGGTTCTGGAACCTCTGTATTTCCTATTACTTCAACACTTTGTGGAGTAACATTAATTTCTAATAAAGTAATATATTCAGTAAGCTCTCCTGTCGCACGAACAATGTCACCTGGTTTAACGTTTAAGTTATTCCCATATAATACAATCCCAGAGTTTTCATCTTGGATATAAGTTGTTGAGCCCATCACAGCAGTAACTGTACCTGTTGTGATAACAGTGCTGCCTTTTGGAAGAGCTCTAACTTCAGTGATTGTTCCTTCAACAGGCGTTACGATTTGTTCACCTAAAACATGTGAACCAAGGTGCGTGAATGTATCTTTAGGATAAGCTATCCACTGTACAGCAGGTTCGAATTCGTCGAATGGATTCGTATCTCCAGCCAAGATAGAGCCTTTGCGAACTAGGGTCATATCCATTGACTTTGCATCTGTTCCCCAGTTTGTTCCAGGATCTACACCGACTTGTCCAAAGGAATCAATGATTTCATCATTTTTCTTTAATACGATTGCATCATCACCGTTAAAATTCATGGCTGCTGTGCTTTCTAAATTTCCTTTTGCTTTAATATCCGCTGCCGATTGCCCGTGATAAAGGATATATGTTGCTCCTTCTTCTAATGTGCCAGATAGGGATACTGTTTGAGACGGCGCTGAACTACCGTTGAAATAAACCTCAACCTTATACTGGCTTAAATCTACTGCTGCTCCAGTTCCATTGTAAATTTCAATAGCTTTGTTATAACTACTTCCTTCAAGATATTCTGAAATAATTAAATCTGTTGCAACAGTTTCTGCTGATACTGTCGAAGGTACCATAGGAACTGCTACACTTGCTGTTAAGGTTGTTGCTAAAAATACATTCAAAGACTTTTTGATATTGCGCTTATCCATACTTTTTCTACACCTCATAAGATTATTTATTTACAATGAATCGAAACTGGAATCTAGTAAATTATTAGATTTCACTTTCATTTCCTATTATTCTAAAAAAATGAATTTTTCGCCTCTTTCAAATTATCCATTTAAATACATTCCTTTTTCTATCAATTTTCCTACAATTGCATATATTGAAAACTACTAGTACCTATTTAAATACCAAAAAAACCAAGTCCCATAATTCTGAATTAACTAAGGATTATAGAGACTTGGCTATTCTCAATTAAATTGTGTGAGAATTGTTTGTGTACCTGGCACACGGAGTATTTTGAATTGTTTTAGAATTGTGTGTGTACCTGGTACACACACAATTCTATTCATAAATCTATTAGTCTATTAGTTTTGCGAGGACTGTTGCTGCGTGGGCGCGTGTTAGGGGTTGGTTGGGGTTGAAGTTCCCGTTGCTTCCTGTCATTAGGCCTGCTTGTTGTAGTGCGTATACTGCTTGTTTTGCGTTTTTATTGATCTTTCCATCGTCTTTGTATGTGGATTGGTTGCTAGCATCTAAATTAATGCCTTCATAGGATAGATAATTGTATATCGCTAGAGCAAATTCTTCCCTTGTTATTGATTGATTTGGAGCAAAGGTTGTAGCATTTTTGCCACTCATGATTTTGTTTTCTGTTGCCCATGCAATATCGTTTGCAATTGGAGAAGAAGCCCCTACATCCTTAAACGAAGGTCCTTTTTTTGCTTTTTCATCATAAGCTAAGCTGTTTAGTACAATTGCTGTTTGTCCTCGTGTTAGGCTTTTATTTGGTGCAAATGTAGATTCATTGACACCGCTAAATAAGCCAGCTTTTGTCACTGCGATAATTTGATTTTTTGCCCAATGATTTTCAATGTCCTTAAAGCCAACTTTATTTTCTACATGCTTTTCTAGTATATTTAAAACCGTTACTGTTCCACTTACCTCGTGGCCGACAAACAGCTGTGGAGCCTTTTCATCTGACACAAAAGCCAAACCTTCTGGTGACACATCTCCAGCAATATCCTGGCTAAAATCACGTAGATTAAGATAGTCTACAAATTCTGCATTTGTCGGATCTGTAATGTTGTACATCATAATGCCTCCGATACGCTCTAGTCCAATAAAGGCAAAGATTTCATCGCCAATTTTACCGATCTTAACGTCTTCTGGTTCAGGACCCTTTTTCCCACTTCGATTATCAAGCTTCACCTTATCATTACTTGCATTGAAATACTCTGGAAATTTTTCGGCTGTAATACGCTCAAAATCACTGCCGCTATCATAAACAACTTCCATCGTATCCGCATCAATAATGGAGAATGAACGTCCACCAAAGATGTACTCTTTTTCTTCAGCAAATCCTTCATACTCGGCTGTATCGTAGAAGACAATTTCATTGCCATCCACTTCTTTTTCAGTTTCATTTAGGTGGAAGCTTTCTGTGTCCTCTTCACCCCATTCTCGGGCGTCTCCTTCATTTGCAGTAACGATGTAATTTTTACCGTTTACGCTATATGTCGCCATCCCGTCAGGCATATAGATTCCAAAATAATTTTCATTTTGAAGCTTGATTTGATCGTCTTTACGTAAGTCGATTTCATTTCCTTTTACACTAAAGTCTTTAAAGCCCATTCCTTCAATAGAAACTACCTCACTCGAAGTAAGATCAAGCTTTGCAATTGCATTGTTTTCTTGTAGGGCAACGTAAGCAAACTTACTATCTTCACTTACAGTAATGTATTCAGGCTCCAAATCTAGTGAAGGCTTTGTATCTTTCTTTAAAATTACTTGGGATGCAAGCAGCTCCTCGCGCTTTTCGCTTGAATCATATGCCTCAAATGTAATAGTTTTAGCAACTGTGTTTTCAAAACCTTTTGTTAAATCCATCATTGAAATAGAACCCTGAGGATCGATAATACCTTCTCCATAACCTTCGCGAGGCTCCCCTTCATTAGCCGTTAATGCCTTCGTTCCATCTGGTGAGAAGGTAATGTTATCTGGCTGTGGCTCGACCTTCACTGCATTTAACAGCTTCCCTTCCCCTGTTAAGAAAACAGCATAGCCATAGTCATTAAATCCTTCAGCTTGAACGGATGCAACAATGACATTTTCTTTCGGATGTACAGCAATACTTGTTAAATCGCCATATTGAAATTTAGAGTCTACCGTCTTTAAAAGCTCGGCAATATCGATTGAAAGGAACGGTTTTAATGAAAGAGCATCAGCCTTTTGATAGTTAAGAGAAAGAGCCTCCACCTTTTTCGTTTTCCCGTTCACTACATATGTAGAGTGATTATGCTTGTTATAAGCAACGATTTCCGTCGTTCCACCCTCTGGATTTTGAACGCCAGAATCATAGCGCGCCTCTAATGAAAGCTTGTACTTATTCTCAGCTGCATTCGCCGAAATCGTAGGAGCCACCACAACCGCCGCTGCCATACTTAAAGTGAAAAGTGTTTTAAAAGAAAGAAATTTAGACATTAAACACTACCATCCTTTACCTATTTTCTTTTAAGTGTAAAGGTGATTTGTTAAGGAGATGTTAATAGAATTAAGGAGATTGTAAATATTTTTGTGAAGAGAATTAGAAACGGATTGGGGGGAATTGTTTGAGAATTGTTTGGGTACCTGGTACACGGAGTATTCTGAATTGTTTTAGAGTTGTTTGTGTACCAGGCACCTAAAGTTTTTTAAATTGTGCTTGAATTGTGTGTGTACCTGGTACACACACAATTTAAGTACACACAATCTTTTCATTTTATTGTATAAATTCAATTGACTGGGAAAAAATTAGGTTACTATATTTTTGCTAAAAAGGATGATAAAAATTGAAATCATTTTTTTACTTTTTATTAGTGCTTGTTATCATGGTGATTGCGACGTATTTTAGACCATTGCGATACTTGGCGTTTCTCATGTTTATGTTCATTTATCGTACAATCAGCTCTTTTACATCCAACATAAAAAATTACTTTGCCTCATCGTTTTCTTTAAATCAAAACAAATAAGAGTTTAATTTTCTGAATAGTTCTAGAATTGTTTGTGTACCTGGTACACAAACAATTCAAACACACAAAACCCCCAAGATCACTTTTGTGAGCTTGGGGGTTAGTTGTTATCTTATTTTTCCTACTATCCATTTTCCGAAGGGGAAGTAGGAAATTATTTTCGCTATAAGTATAGTGATTACTAATGTAAAACCAAACATAGCAATAATTCGAATAGCACTAATAGGAATAAGTTCAACGAAATATGTTGCTGTTAGGTTTAAAACATTCCAATGAATTAGGTATATCATAAACGCATACTTACTAATTAACTGAGTAATTTTAAAGTGTGGGAGAGATTGTCCATATGCAAGAATCATACTTGTCATTCCCACTACAAAAAACACTATATCTACTCTCCGTGAATGTATATCAGTTTGCCCTTGCCCAAAATTTATCCATATATAAATACCTGCCAGGATAGTGAAAATCAAAGTGACAATTCTATATTTTTTTAAAGCCGGACGTAATTTTTCATAATTCACACCTATCAGATAAGCAATTACAAAGTAAATTAACCATGAACTACCATATAATTTCTGATATATATTATTTTCTTGATAGAACGTATATGGGAGTGAGAATAATTGTAGATGAAAGAAATAAATAAGTATTGCAAATGGTAATACAATTATCTGTGGCCATTTAAACTTTACCATGCACCAGAATAACAAGTAGAGCTGTAAGATAACTACAACAAACCATCCAACAAATCCACCATAAAAAATATTATTTATAATTGAATCATACAGAACACCATTTTGATACTTAACCTCAATTACCACTGCATCCGCAATTGCCCATACTAGATATGGTATAACTAGGAATTGTAATCGAGAGGACCAAAACTTCGCTGGAATACCTTCTTTATATCTAGCAGCTAATATAATTATAGATAATAAAATAAAAGTAGGTGTCGCAAAGCATAATAATATTCTTACAAAGTGAACAAAATCGGAATTTTCTGCCGAACCCCTTACTAAATTATTAAACGTTGTTGTATGTAAAAGTAATATCGATAAACAGGCGATAACCCGTAATAAATCCCATTCTTTAATTCTCAAAACTTACAGCTCCACTTTCTATTCGTAATTTTAATTATTATTATACCATTAAAATTGAGTTTTCTTTGTCTTTACTTTTAATAACGAAATATTCAACAAATTAAATAAAAAGAATTAGCTCAGTAATCACTGAACTAACTCCTTTTTGATATTATTAGTATTTAAATTTTAGAACGCTAATTTAAATGTATTTTCTTCAGCAGTATTGTACATTGACCCAAAAGTATAACCTTTTTCATCAGCCACTACTACATAGAATGTCACATCTTTTTGTTTTGCCATTTGGTTTGTTATTGTAGAACCAAATTCAATAGTCCATTTTTTAGCTTCTGCATTATAAGTCACCATTACACCAAGTGCTTCGAATTTTGCTTTTTCAGTGTCTGTACCATATGGATTTTCCTCACTTGCATATACACTAAACTCTGGTAAACCTTGAATATTGTGGTCTACTTCTAATTCTTTCAAACCGTTTTCAGACTGAGCAACTACCTCGATATAAGCAAGGTTCATAGAGTTCCATACAGTTTTGTCGCCTCCAAAACTAACTAACTGAACTGGAGCATTTTGAGTATAGTACTGAGTTTGGTATCCTGCTGTTTTGTCGATATAGTTCACTACTGCAGAGTCTAAAGCGCTACCTGATACAGTTCCTTGAGCTGTTTTTGCATTATCATTGTTATGAACTACCCAGATTGTTGGCTCACCTGTAGCTTCTGATTCGTTTGCAATTGTACCTGTTACATTTAATACAGAGTTTGATAATCCTTCTTCCGTACCTTTTGAAACTTCGATACCACCGAATTCATTGCCTGAAACTGTTGTTGTACCTGTTAAGTCCACTTGAGAGGCATTCACAAGAATTGCTGCGTCTGCGCCTGTACCAGTGAAGTTATTTAGCACTACTTTTTCAGCATTATAAACTTGTACTGCGTAAGCACCCTGCCAATTAGCTTCTTCAGTTAATTGAACAGCTAAGTTATTGATTGTTACATCATCACCAAGTACTACGATTCCTTGACGACCTCCATTAGCTTGTCCGTTGATAGCATCTGTGAAGCTGATTGTATGGTTGTTACCTTCGATTGTTACAGCACGGTCAACTACAATTGTTGAAGCTACTTCCTCGATATCTTTTACTAAATTGATAGTTTGGATATCAGCACGATCTAATGCAGCTTGTAATTCAGCAAGAGTTTCAACCTCTACTGTTGTTGCAGCGTTTGTTAAATAGTATTGTACTTGTCCATCTTTTACTGCATCATTTACTTTTAATGCACCTTCAGCAGATTGAACTGTACCTGTTACTTTGTCTTCCCAAATTGTAGGTAAACCATAGACTTCAGAAGTGTTTACTAAAGTAGCTTCAGTTGTAACGATTGAAGATGCTTCTGTTAACTCGCTACCGATTGATGATTCGATACCACCAAATTCATTACCACTTACATCGATTGTTCCAGTTAGCTTCACTTTTGAACCGTTCACAAGTAAACCAGCATCTGCACCTGTAGCAGCAAAGTTATGAATTGTTACATTTTGAGCATTATAAACCTGTACAGCATAAGCACCTTGCCACTCAGCTTTTTCAGTTAGCTGAACATTTAAGTCTTTAACTGCTACATCACTAGCCATTACTACGATACCTTGGCGGCTACCATAAGCAAGATCGTTGATTGCATCTGCAAAGCTGATTGTATGTCCACCACCGTTGATCGTTACAGCACGATCAATAACGATTCTTTCAGTTAAGTTTTCAATATCAGCTGTTACGTTGATCGTTTTCACATGAGTATCAGCTAATGCAGCTTGTAATTCTTCGATTGTTGAAGCTTCTACAGCTGTTGTATCGATAACAGCACCTTGCTCATCTTGTACACCAGTAATATTTCCTTTTACATTCTCGTAGTTATCGATAATTGTTGCATAGTCTGATTCTGTTGGTACAACTAGTTTCTCAACTGTTACATTTTCACCTAAAGATACTTTTGCATCCTTGTTTGCAACAACAAGCTCTTTCACTTGACCAGGTACATTTAAAGTTACCTGTGCAGCCTCAGCTACTGTTACTTTGTTGATAGAACCAGTACCTGAAATTTGAACTTCCTTTGCATTGTTAACTGTCACTGCCTCAACTGCAGCATTTAACTGAATTGCGTTAACATTTTTAGATAATTTCACTTCAGAAATCGCTGTGTTAGAAGTGATTTCAAGATTGTTACGTTCAGTATCGATTGATTTAATAGTTGAATCAACAAAGCTTAATTTTGCATTTGCTGCTGCAGTGTTGAATGGTAATATTTTTTTTAATGAAGCAACAGGAGATTCTTCTGCTGCTTCAATCTCTTCAACGAAGACTTCACCATCAACATCTACCATGTCAACTGATAAGCTGTTTACAACTTCACTTGTGATATATAAATCACCAAGTACTGTTAGGTTTTTCACTTCTAACCAGTCAGCATTCACTACTAGGTCACCTAAGATAAATGAATCGCCACCGTCAAATACAACTGGCTCTGCTTCAGTGCCTGCATTATTTAAAGCAAGGAAATAAACATCTACAATTACGCCTTTTTCAACGATTACACCCATATCAGCATTTTCTAGAGCCTTATGGTTAGCTTCTGCAAAGATTGCCGCAACATCTTCAGAGTACGTATACTCTTTACCATCTGCTGTATAAACTTTTGAATCTTTAATTTCAGATACTGTCATCGTAGGATATGCAGCTTTTTCAGCAGCTACGATGAATAATGCCATTTGGCCACGAGTTACTTTTTGGTTACCACCGAAAGTAGTAGCTGTTTTACCTGCAGTTACACCATTATCATAAAGTGCAGCAATTTTGTCTTTATATACATCCATCACATCTATGAATGGAAGTGATTCTACATTTTTAGCTTTTAAATTAAACGCCGAAGCAAGAATCAAAGCCATATGATAGCGATTGATTTTCTCGCCTGGTTTATATGTTTTATCCTCATACCCACTAATATGTCCCGCATTCGCAAGTGCTGCGATTGCACCATAGTAATCATGAGATTTTGGAACGTCTTTAAATCCTGGATCCGTTACATTATCAGTATCTAAGCCTAAAGCATTTGCTAGAATGACAGCGACTTGTCCACGTGTAATATTGTTTTCCGGTCCATATGTACCAGTGCCATTATATCCTTTAACAATTCCTCTTTCAGCCAAATTCATTACAGCTTCATAATAATAGTCACCTGCTTTAACGTCTGTGAACTTTAATTCTGATGCATCAGCTGCTTGTGGCGCTACTACCGCTACCCCAGATGCTACTACTGCTGCTGCCATTACTGTATTGAAATATTTGAAAGTTTTATTGTTTGTCATTTATATAAATCCCCCTGTGAGATAAATTGTTTTTGTTTGTTTCTGTCTTACAAAACAATCATATAACAAATAGAGTGATAGATAAATGATAAAAAAGAGGGAAAAGTGATATAGTTGTGGTGAAAGTGGAAAGGTTTGTTAGTGCTAAAGAATCGTATTTATTTTATATAAAAGATTAAATTCCTATAACTTTAAGTTAAAGCGATTTTACTTGTTAAAATGTATAGAAAAGTTATTTATCTATAATTTTATAAGAACGAGTTAACCAAGGAATTCTTTGAATATTACTCATATAACTCCACTTAACCACTCATCCATTATACTTATAAAAAATCGTTATTTTGACTATATTTGCATTACTTTGTTTCCTATTATTTCAGAATTATCATAATTTATAGTACTTATATCCACTATACTCAAAAATCAATTTTAGTATTTTACAGATTTCATTGAAAAAATTTAGTTTAATCACAAAATAAAAAGAAAAGCCATAAACAAGATTTCTCTCATTTAGGGCTTCTTTTTAAATATTTATATACTACTTATTTATTGATTAATATTTCGTTTTATTAAGGAGTTACAGTAATTGCAGCTAAACGATCTTGTAAATCAGCTTTTGTTGTAGCTGGAGCTACGTCAGTAGGTAATGCTGTTACTAATGCTTGTGCTGCGTCTACATCAGCTTGTGACTTAGATGTTTCTGCAGTTACTACTGCATCTGTTGCAGCCGTAACTGCTGCTGCTGCTGCTTGCGCAACAGTAGTTCCACCATTAACAGTTACATCTACAAATTGAACTTTTGAACCGTTAGTTAATAGAATACGGAATGATGCTTTACCATCTGTAGAGTTAATTAAGTTATCTTCAAATGTTGTAAATACTAATTCATCATCAGATCCTAAAGTAATAGTATCGTCACCATCAACATCTACAAATCCTTTAGCATTTTGAATCGAAATTTGTACGTCTGTAAATACAGCTGGGTTAGAAGCTAAAGTTGCACCTTGGTAACGACCAAAGTTATCTTTAACTACTGGGAATAACTCAACATCTGATAATGCGTCAAAGTTTGCAACAGTGATTGTTGGTACTTGTTCTGCATCTTCAGTTAAATCTGTATCAATTGCAGTTTGAGCTTTGTCCACTACTGAAATTTCAGATACTGCAACAGGTGTAGCAGAAACAGTAACTTCTTTAGTTAATGTAACTGGTTTATCTGTAGCATTATATACCACTGTAATTGTAGCTTTAGCATCAATTACTTTACCACTTGCATCAGTTGTTGCAGCTTTACCGGCTACGTAGTAGTTTCCATCTACATCTAGAGCAACCATAGCAACAGCTGGATTAGATGAAGTTACAGAAATAATTGATGATGATGGTAATGCTACACCATCAGCAGTTTTAACTTTTACTGCTTCTTTATAAGCTGAAGCTAATACTGCATCTTCATCTGCTGGGTCAACTGCAGCTAATGTAGCGATATCAGAAATCGCAAGACCTGCCTCAGATGAGTTTGCTACTACTTCTAATGATACTTCTTTAGAAGCTACTACATCACCAGCAGCATTTTTAAGTTCTGCAACAACTACTGCAGTTCCAACTTTATCAGCTTCAATTTTAGCAGTTGTAGGTGAAGTTTTTGTAACTGTGAAATTATCAGCAGTACCTTTAATTTTATAGTTAGTAGTGAAATCACCTAATACAGCTGCGTTACCATATTGATCTAATGTAGTGAAAGTTACTGTAGTTTCAGCACCAACAGCTAATTTAGATGCATGTTTTGAAGTTTTAGCTACATCAATTGTAGTTGGCACAGCTACTTCACCAGCAGTTACTACAAATGAACCGTAAGTTTTACCAGTAATTGCATCAGTAACTGTAATTGTTGATGTTGCACCTTTTTGTGCATTTCCAGCTACAGCAACTGAAATTTTTCCATAATTATCACCAGTTGTATTTACAATTCCAACTGCGTTTGCAGCAACAACTGATGGGTTTGAAGAAGTGACATTAAATTTACCAGAAACATAGTCAGCTGGTTTAATTTCTGTACCATAGTTATCTTTCACTGTTACGCCAACATGTGCAGTAGAGTTAGCTGCTACAGTTAATTCAGAAGTACCAAGGATAACTTCAGAAATAGCACCTGGAGCTTGTTTCACATCAAGAGTTACAGTTGCAGTTTTACCTGAAGCTTTGCTTAATAATGTTAAAGTAACAGTACCTTCTTTACCAAATTTAGCAATTTTAACTTTGTTTACTTTTTCTTCAGTTACGAAAGAAACATCATTTTTAGCTAAGATAGATGCATCAGAAGTTACGATTTCAACATCAGATGGGTCAATAACAACTTCTTCACCATATTGGTCTTTAGCAGTGTAAGCAACTTTAACGTCTGTTAAGTTAGAAGTTAAGATTGTTTTATCTTTTGGAAGTTCTACGTTACCAAAAGTAATAGCGTCTAAAGTAGAAGCAGCTACAACTTTTAATTCTTTAGTAACAGTTAAACCTGTTTCATTGTGAATGAAAGTTACAGTGATAACATCGTCTACTTTGAAATCATTTTCATTAGCTGATGTATTTACATAGTAAGCTTTATCTGTTCCATTGAAACCTAATGTTACAGATTTACCTTGAGTTTTGTTGTATGCAGTTTTAGTGAAATCTGAGTTGTTTAATGTTAACTCTTCACCATATTGATCTTTTAATGATACATTTACAGGTGCTTCAGCTGTTGCATCATATAATACTGTAGAAGCTACGTCTAAAGAAGTTGCTTTAACAGCTTTAACAGTTGTCGTACCTGTTAATGCTTTTTCAGATAAACCATTTACAGCTACAGTATAATCACCAGCTAATAAGTTAGCAGATGAAGATAATTCTACTGATTTACCATCAGCATTCCATTTCGCTGTTAAACTTACGTTAGATGATCCACGTTTAACATCGAAAGTAGCTTTTGCTTGGTCAGCTGTTGCAACAGCATTATTGAATTCTACTTTTAAAGTTTTTGCGTTAATTGCACTTTCCGCTCCAACCTTACATAACAAAAAAAGCCTTAAACCCTAGTCATACCAAGGGTTTAAGGTCTTTTTCAAAAATCGTTGTTAGTATAGGTAAAAGGTCTATTAGTCATTCTCCTGGTTCGCGTTTTATCGAGACGACTCCCCTCTAGTTTTGAACGTGTCTAGGAGGAACCGCGTATCTTATCGATGAGCGTGCTCTAATTTTTAGTATAGCTAAAATCAATCAAAACAAACAAAAAGGATTATCGTAACCGTTTCGATAGACGAAGCGATACAACAATCCTTATTTTCATGAACTTACATCCATTCATCATATAACTCTTTTCTTGCATGTTCATATAAGCGTGCATACGAATGGGTGGTATGGTGCTTCTCATGACCTAGTAACATTTGAATTCCTTCCAGTTGCATCCCTTTTTGTGCGAGATGGGCGGCGAAGGTATGCCGTAATATATGTGGAGCTACTTTAAAACCTAATTTTTCTGAATAAGAGCGAAATTGTGTTCCAATCCACTTATCGTAAATACGATTTGTTTCGGCAACATTTAAAAAAACATAGGGTAAATCGTCTGTACGGCTAGCTAGATAAGTTTTCAAATAGTGGGCACATTCCTGGTTGAATAAGACAATCCGTTCTTTTTTCCCCTTCCCTTTACGAATCATGATACTCCTTTCTGACCAATTGATATCATCTTTATTCATGACCATAAGTTCACTAATTCTGACTCCAGTTGCATATAACGTCTCGATGATTGCGCGCTCCTTTAATGTCACGTCCTTTAACCTTCGAAGTCTCGCTAGTTGTTCATGTTCCAAATAACGTGGTAATGTTTCGTTTCGCTTTATGGATAAAATATCCTTTGCTGGATTTTTCTGAATTATTCTTTCTTCCCAACAATATTTAAAAAATGTTTTCAGAGCAGCAAGTTTACCATTGATTGTACTGGGTCCATAGCCATTTTCCATGAGGTATTTTAACCAATTTCGGATATCTCGTTTTGAGATCTGCGCCAGTGGTACATTCGAATGATCTAAAAATTGATTGACCGCTAAGATATACCCTTTTAAGGTTTTCTTTGTCAAACGAAAATGGTAATCTACTTTAAACTGTTTAATGTATTTTTCCTTCTCCATTATTTTCATCTTCCTCCTTATCTCATATACTTCCGATACATCAAAATTAATTCTCGTTTCGGAAGACGCGCATAAATTTGTGTTGTTTGAAGATTCCTATGCCCTAATTCATCTGCTATAAATGAAAGGTCAGCCCCTTTCGCTAATAATTCCGTTGCGAATGTATGACGAAATCGATGCGCGTGAAGTGATCCGACAAGATTGACTCGTTTTCCGATATTCTTTAGAATGTCGCGAATTCGCTGAATCCCAAGCCGAGTTTCTCGCTCTGAGAGAAATAAGGCCGGATGATTATCATCACGGGTTTCAAGGTATCGTTCAAGTAAAATAGCGCATTTCACTGTAAAATGAATCTTACGAAATTTTTTTCCTTTTCCTAAGACAAGGGCTGTTCGATTTTCTATATCTACATCTGTTCGGTTAAGCGTATTTAGTTCACCGATTCGGCAACCAGACGCGTACAAGAATTCCACTATCAAAAGATCTCGAAGCGGGTGTTCTTCACTTTGCATTCGGATTTTGGCAATTTGCTCTTTTTCCAAATATTTTGGCATCGGTTTTGGTAATCTTGGAAACCAGCGAGATTTGATGGGCGATTTTTCCACATAGCCTTCTTCTACACAGAATAAGTAAAATGCGGAGAGCATACTTAAATAGCTACTAATTGTAGTTTCTTGCAACATTTCCTTACGTTCGATAAACCATTTTTGAATGTACTCGGATTTAAGGTTATCATACGATTCCTTTTCGTTCTTAAAGAATCTCTCTAAATAGAATCGTCTATCTTGAATCGTCCGTTCACTTAAATTGGCTAATTTAATACTTAATAGATATTCGTTGATAACTTGATGATTCTTATCGTTTAGCAATTGACTCTTTAACTCCCAATACTTTCTATTTGAACCATCTCGTTCCCACGGGTATTTTACAGGCGATTTTTCCATATACCCCTGCTTTATACAAAAACGATAAAAAGTACGGATAACAGATAAATTTCTACCCACAGTATCTTTACTTTTATTCTTTATCTGGTCATTCATCCAATGATCGATATCTATCGAGGTTATAGAGGAAAACAATTCTTTTCTCTCTTTAAAAAAGAATTGTAAGATAACCCTATAATTTTCAATAGTTCGCTTAGTCTTGTTTATATTTTTTAGATTGAATAGAAATTCATTAATTATTACTTTGTTCTTTCTATTTCTTAAAGGACGTTGTATCTCCCAATACCTTTCCGGCGTTCTATTCCAACTTTTCTTTTCTATCGGTGGTTCTACTATATAACCTACTTCCTCACAAAAGCTGTAGAAGCTACGAAGGGGTTTTATATATCTATCATCTATATTACTTTCAGTTTTCTTTTTTTGTTCTTCGTTGAACCATTGTCGAATTTCATCTAATGTAATGGAAGTAAACGCCTTTTCCCAATCCTTAAAAAAATAACTTAAACATCCCCGATAAACAACAATTGTATTTACTTTTCTATTCAGGTTTTTCATTGTAAATAAAAATTCATTGACCACTCTTTGGTTATCTGCATTGGGTAATTCACGTCTTAATTCCCAATAGTTTTGTGTAATCTTCCCTCCATTTTCGCTTGGCTTATTTTCTCTTGGCTTAATTTCTATCGGCGATTTTTCTAAATAACCTTCCTTAATACAAAAGCGATAAAACACTCTCATTACGGATTCATATTTCTGAATGGTGCTATCTTTCAAATGTTTTTTCGTCATAAGCCATTTGTTTATATCATCGGGTTGAAGCAGATTATATGGAACTGTTATGTCCTGAAAAATGGTTTGTAATTTCTTGCGGTAAGAAAACAGGGTTTTGCTTGATTTATTCGTAGTATTTGCTTCTACTAAAAGAAACTCATTGATTGCTTTTTGATTCTCAGCTATGGGCAACGTTACCTTTAACTTTAAATTATCCATATTCCCCTCCCTGCTTCACTGTTATATAAATTCTTTGTATAGGACTCTCTAAATCATCTGTTTCTTTTTAGCGGTAACGATCATACTGTTTTTTACGGGCATTATCCATCAGTCGTGTATAAACACGAGTACTATTAATATTCGAATGACCAAGAAGTTCCTGTATATAACTAAAATCCATATTCTTCTCAGTTAAATGTGTCGCAAATGTATGTCGCATCATATGTGGAACAATCTTAAATCCAAGTTTATCGGAGAATGCTGTGAATTTTTTCTCAATAAAAACCCTACTTAATGCTCCACCTTTTCTATTACAAAATAAATAATCACTTTGTATCTCCCGTTCATGAAGATAGGCTTTTAACCTCACTTCACACTCATTTGTAAACAATACAAACCTAACTTTTTTTCCTTTTCCTTTAATCCATATTTGCCGCATATCCCACTTAATGTCTTCTAATCGTATATTTATTAACTCACTCACTCTGACACCAGTTACATAGAAGGTTTCAATTAAAGCACGATCTCTCCGGTCTCCTTTTGTTAATTCTTGTAATAGTGCCACTTGCCGTTTACTTAAATATCTTGGTAGGGAATCGTCAATTTTAGGAGGCTGAATTGTAAGTGTAGGATCTTTTTTCAGCATGTTTTCTTCCATACAATAATTATAAAAGGATTTTAGTGCTGATAATTTCAAATGAATGCTTCGAGGTTTTAAACTCTTTTCTTCTAATGATGCAAGCCATGCACGAACATCCGCAGCCCTTACTTCATTATAATTTTTATTACAAAAACTAAAAAACTGCCTCAATGAAATTTGATAACTACGAATAGTTTCTGAGCTAAATCGAGCTTGATGGTCATTAAAAAATGATCTTTGTACTTCCAAATTCATATTCATTCACCCCATTATATTTTGATAGGCCAGAATCACATCTTCCGTCGGAATACGAGCATAGATGCGAGTCGTATTTAAGTTGCTATGTCCCAATTCATCTGCAATAAATGGAAGTCCTGCACCTTTTGACAACATGTTGGTTGCAAATGTATGACGGCAACTATGCGGATGTAAAGACTGGTTAAGTTTTGCTAATTTTCCAAGTTTCGATATTACTAGATAAATGCCATTTTGCTGAAGAGGTTTTCCATGTTTATTCAAAAATAATGGATCCGTTGATTTAAGTAACCTTGTACTTAAATAATCCTTTAAGATTAGGGCACATTCTTCAGAGAAATGGACATGTCGTATCTTTTTCCCTTTCCCTTTGACTTCTGCTGTTCGACGGTCAATATTGACATCTTTAATTGTCAACTGAACCACTTCGGACCTACGGCATCCAGAAGAAAATAAAAATAAAACTAGTGCTCGATCGCGAATAGATAACTTTTCGGCAGCGATTTTGACTCTAGCATACTCTTGCTCAGTTAGATATTTGGGTAGTGAATGAGGTATTTTAGGCCGCCATCTTTTCTTTATCACCATTTGACCCAAATACTCTTCGGCAATACAAAATTTAAAGAATGAAGATAAGGAGGAAAGAACTAAGTCTAATGTTTTTTCCTTTTTATCTATTGAATACTCATTAAACCATTTAAGAACATCATCTGATGTTAGTTCTTCAATTGGAACAGTACACTCACTTAAAAATCTCTCTAAAATTGATTTGTATTTTGTAATAGTTGCTTCTGCCTTGTTTGCTAATTTATAGCTTAGCAAGAATTCATTTAAAATTTTCCTATTTTCTAATGGAATCGCAGCATTGTTGCTAATCCAATAATTATTTGATAAGTTCACTTAATCCCACCCTTCTATTATTTTAATTTTGTTGCTTCAAGAGTATTGTTAACAAAAATTACCTAATAAATACATAAAAAAATAAATTTTCCAGCACAAACTTATTCTATTACGCGGTGAAAGTTTATCGCTAAGGGACAAAGGGGTTGAATGAAAGTCCTTTCTCAAAAGGCTCCATACACGACAAACTATATACAAAAGACTACTTCAAAGTGAGCAACTTTGAAGTAGTCCTATATTGAAATTAACGGATATTAAAACAGCTAATAATTTCCCTTTAATTTAGGAAGGGTTTATTTCATTGTTTAACTATTTTCTCAATAGAAAAAAGACTTACCGAGATTATACCCGAAACGTCCGGATTCTATTGAATTTCGGGCAGTCTGAGTTTGTCCAGTATATTGAGGAAAAAAGAAATAAAAAAGCCTGTAGAGAATTCTCTACAGGGCTTTCAAGTTTCACACGAGAAATTTCAGTGGTGACAAGCACCAAACCTGCTCTAAACTTTACTTAGTAAAAAAACACCCTATAATACATAGGCTTTTTTCAAAGTCGCTATCATTATAAGGTGTCAATTTTTCTTTATTCACTAGATAACTAGTTTATAAAATAAAGTTAAGTTTAAACTATTATTGTTTAGCAGTATTAAATGTTGTTGTCGCAGTTCCTAAATCAGTTGTTGCTGTATTTAACTGTGCTGTTGTTGAAGCTGCATTATTTTTTACAGCTGTTGCTGCTGCAATTGCATCAGTATATGCAGTTTTTTCAGCTGCTGTAACATTTCCAGCACCAAGTCCATCAGCAGTCACAGTTCCAGTTCCAAGATTAGTATTAGCTGCTGCAATTGCATTAGTTAGATTTGTTTTAGCTGTTGCTAGAGCTGCAGCTGCATCAGCAGTTGGAGTATGCTTAGCATCAGCAATTACTTTTACAGCATTACCTGTAACACCGCCAAATTTAACTGTTGAATTGAATTCTGAACCAGCAGTGAATTCTGATACTTCAGCATTAGCTGCACCGTTATTAGCAAATGTTACAGTACCAGATACTTTTGCTAATGTTAATGTTTGAGCAATATCATCTTCACCATCAGCAAGTGTTAGAACTAAATCATCAAGATCAGACTCATCTACCGCTACTTTTTTACCATAAGTATCAGTAATAACAAAGTCTACTAAAGCAGCTAATTCTGATAAATCGAATACTTTGCCGCCATCGAAATTAACATTTTTAACTTCTTCAATTTTCGTAGATGAAGTAATTTCAATAGGTTCACCTAGTGTTGCAACTTCAGTACTAACTACAGTATTGTTTTTAACAAGTTGAACTTTAGCAACTTTTGGTGCTACGTTAGAATATGTTAATTCTTTTGTTAATTCTTCACCTGTAGCGTTGATTGTGATAGTTACAGTTTTTGTAGCTGTAGTTGCTTTGTCAGCAAATTTCACTTCAGCGCCATCTGCAGGTTGACCAGTTACTACGAAGTCTGTACCTTCAGTTAATTCTACTACTTTACCATCTTTAGTAGTAGCATTTACTTTGATGTCTTCATTGTAAGCTGCTTCAACTAGATAAGCACCAGAACCATTATCAGCAGCATAGATTGTTGGAACATCTTTTACTGTGTATGATGCAAAGTCAGCATCTTTCACGATTGAGTATGTTTTAGTAAATGCGCTTGCTTCAACTGCTGAACTATCTTTGCGTAATTTGAACGTTAATTTTTCAGAAGTTTTAGTAGCACCAGATACTGGTTTAATTGTCCATTGTTTATATGCATCAGCAGCAGCACCATTAGTAGTTGTAAAAGTTGCAGCGTCAGGAGCACTTAATTCAAATGTTAAAGTTTCAAGAACAGCTTTATCAGTAATTACTTGACCAAATTGGTCTTCAACTACTAAATCTGTGTTTTTAACAGTTACACCAGTAGTATCACCAGCACGAAGTGCATTTGCTAAATCAGCATCGATACCTGTAATAACAGATGCTACTGCTTCTGCTTTAGGAGTTACTGTTTGAGTAGATACTTTACCAGATTGAGAAGTTACTACAACTGTTAAAGGAGCGTTTTCAGTTACTTCTACTTCTCCAGCATCCGATCCGTCTGTTACTTTAACGAATAAGCCTTCTTTTCCTTCAACTTCAACAATTTCACCAGTAGATGGAGTTAAAGTGTCATTAATAGCATCTAAAGCTTTTAATGTTTTAACTTCAATTCCGTTAGTATCAGTTACTGTTAATGGGAAGTAAACATCTTTATTAGCTGTAACTAATTCTGTTGGAGCAGATAATGAAACTGTAGCAATTTTAACGCCTTCTTTAACTGTTACTGAACCTTGTGCATTTGAACCATTAGCTTTTGCAATTACTAAAACAGAAGCTGTACCTGCTAAGCTTACACCAGAAACTTCTAATGCTAATACATCTTTTCCATCAATTGTAACTTCTTTGATTTCATTTGTATTTGCAAAAGTTGCTACTGCTGGGTTTGTATTTGTAACGATTAATTCAGAATTTGCTCTTGCAGCGCTTGTAATTTCTTTACCGTATTGATCTTTCACAGTAATTGGTAGGTAGAATTTATCTTTAGATACGTCTGTATCTTGAGATAACGTTTTACCATCTTTATTGTAAAGAGTTCCAACTGTTGCTGTAGAAGCTGCAGATTGATCAGATAATTTGATAGTTTTAGTTGTTGAAACACCAGTTGCAGCATTTACTAGAGTAATATTAATAGTATCTCCAACTTTTGCATTAGCAACTAGAGTGAAACGGATAGAACCATCTGCATTTAATGTAGCATCAGAAGCAGCACCAGAAACAGTTTTTACTAGTGATGTACCGAAAAGTTTAGTAAGATCTTCACCATATTGGTTCGTTACTTGATAACCAACAGTTGCTTCTTCAAATGCTGCATCAGCATCTGTATTTACTACTGGAGCTACATCAGAAAGAATTTCTAAGCCAGCAACTTTTTCATCTTCTACAGTTACAGTACCTGTAAGAGGAGTGTTGTTACCTTGTTTAACTGTTACAGTGTAATCACCTTTAGTTAATTTTGAAGTTAATTCGATTGTAGCTGATTTTTTATCGTCAGCGATAACAACGTTAGCAACGTTTGATTTAACAGTACCTTTAGCTACCGAGAAATCAGCAGCAGTTACGTCAGCTGCAGTGTTGAATGTTACTTTTAAAGATTTTGCGTTAATCGCACTTACAGATTCAACAGCTACTTCAGTTGATGGAGCTTCAACTTTGATTGTAGCATTTAAGAATGAAGCGAAGTGTCCACGAGTAACTTTACCAGTTGGGTTGAAGTTAGCAGGAGCAGTTACGCCTAATTTTTTAAGTGCTAATACTTGAGAACGGTAGTTAGCATTAACTTTGTCCAGATCTCCAACTGTTACGTCAGAAACATCTCCAGCAACTTCAACTAGTGAAGTACCAGTGATTGCAGCGTATGCACTGTTTAATACTACAGCCATATGCTCACGAGAGATTTTGTCAGCACCATTTAAGTTGTCATTTGAACCTGTGAAAATACCGTTATCTTTTGCAAGAGCAGCATATTTTAATAAGTTTTCATCAGCAGTTAATGGTACGTCTTTAAAACGTTGAACTGTTTTGTAGTCAGCTGGTACTTCAAGACCTTGTTTTTCAGCCCATTTACCTAACATTTGTACAACTTGTCCACGAGTTACATTTTCACTTGGAGCAAAAGTTCCATCAGCTTTACCGCCGATTAGACCAGCAGCATATAATGCTTCAATCGCTGCCGCGTGGTCGTTACCTGCGATGTCTGGGAATGATGGTGTTGCTGCAGACGCAACTGGTACGATTGCAGATGCTACTAAAGTAGCTGTAGCAGCTGTTGCTACGAATTTTGTGTATTTCTTTGGTTGGTTAGCCATAAGAAAGATTTCCTCCTCTAATTCAAATAAAATTGTTTTCTAGTTATCTCAACTATATATAGGTACAGATAAACTATTACACATAAAAGTTTAGTAGTATCTAAATGTTATGTCAATCCTTTTTTGGTACCTTCTTGAAAATTGTCGAGGTATGTAGATTAACATAAATTTAATAGTCTTGATAACTTAAAATCTTTTTTATTATGACATAAAATAACTATAATTCCAACAAAATCTTTCATAAACAAACATATCATTATTTGGTAATAATGTTTGATTAATAATTTTCGTTGTTATTACAGGGATTTCTCCAATGTTTCGGTTGGTTAACATTTTCTTTTACTGTCATAACAATCTTATTATCGGGCGTATGAAGCAAAGTTTAATAGTTTTTTAATATTTTTTTCATAAGTGGTTAATCTTTTTTTCTCTTTTACTATAAATATAGTATTTTGACTAGAATAATATTGCCTCCGTAGGCTTATCTACTTTGCTTTCTAGTTCTTCCTTAACCCTCGATAAGTATATTAGATGGTTCAGTAGAATATGCATCTTCTAATAGATTAAACAAAAAAAGAAAGCCTACACATATAAAATGTGTAGGCTTTCCTTTTTTGGCTACCAACCGTTTTTTTCCTTGCAGGGAAAAGTTAAAGCTATATCATAGAGAAAATCTTACTATAGACACAGTGTATCACCAAAATTAGAAAAGGACAATCAGTAATTACAAAGTTTACATATTTATTTTCCATTTTCTTTAATTGGTTAGATTTACTATATTAATGACTACTTCTTCGAGCTCCGCGCAACCTCTACTAAGAATAAAGGCAATGCCAATTGACGTTTGAAACGTTTCGGTTCCTTCATTAAACGATAGAACCATTCTAGCCCTAGCTTTTGGAAGGCTTCTGGTGCGCGTTTAACTGTTCCAGCTAATACGTCAAAGGAGCCACCCACGCCCTGGTAGATTGTTGGGTGTAATTCCTCGCGATTTGCATTGATCCAGTTTTCTTGCTTTGGACTTCCCATTGCAACGAATAAAATATCCGGCTTTGCTTCATTAATCTTCGCCTTTACAATTTCGTTATCCTTTTCATAACCGTCTAATGTGCCGGCAACGATGATTCCTGGGTACAGCTCTTTAAGTTTAGCTGCTGCAGTATCTGCTACTCCAGGCTTTCCTCCATATAAAAAGATTGGTTTTTGATTCTTGGCTGCTTCTTCACATAGACGCATCATCATTTCAACGCCAGTAACACGCTCAGTAATCTGCCCCTTTTGGATTTTGGAAGCTATGATAACTCCAACTCCGTCTGGAATTTGAATCTCAGCATCATTTAATAATTTCTTTAATGAAGGATCTTCTTTTGCCTTCATGATTTTTTCGGGATTGATGGCTACGATTAGTGATTTTTCTTTTCGTTCAATTCTCTGGAAAATTTCCTTTAGCAGGTTATCGTAGTTTTCCGTATTCACTTGAATTCCAAGTACAGTTTCTTTCATGACTTTTCATCCGTCCTTTTATAGTAGAAACTCATATTAATTTAAAAAGGCAGCATGCTGTTAAGTGCACACTGCCTTAAATAGTAGATATTTATTTTTTATGTGCAGTTTACTTATTTATTTTTTGCATCGCCTAATAGGTGGTATTGGAAACCAGCTTCCTGCCACGCATCACGACTTAAGCAGTTTTTCGTATCGAATACGATTTTGTGTTTTGCCGAGATTTGTAATGGGTTGTAGGCCTTGAACTCATTATGATCTGTTAAGAATAGAAGAATGTCCGCATCCTTAGTTGCTTCTTCTAGGCTTTGCGTTTGTGTTTCGTGCTTGTTTTCTTTGATATGTGGATCATAAGAAATCACCTCTAATCCAAGGTGCTGAAGCTCTTCAATTACTTCAGTTGATGGACTTTCACGCATATCATCAACGTTTCCTTTGAATGCTAAACCAAGAACTGCTACTTTTCCACCAGCTACTTTGTTTCTATTTAAAATAGCCTGTGTTTTTTGTGCAGTGAATGCTGGCATACTGTCATTCGTGTTACGAGACATATTAATGATTTGTGCACTTTCTCCACCTAGCTCTACTAGGAACCATGGATCTACTGCGATACAGTGACCGCCAACACCAGGTCCTGGGAAGTGAACGTTCACGCGTGGGTGATAGTTCGCAAATTTGATGGCTTCCCAAATGTTTACGTCTAGCATATCCGCCATTTTCGCAAGCTCGTTCGCAAAGGCAATGTTCACGTCACGGTAAGTGTTCTCCATAACTTTTACAAGCTCAGCAGTAGTTGCATCCGTTAAGTGAATTTGACCTTTAACGAAAGTTTCGTAAAGCTCTTTTGTCAGCTCAGACGATTTCTTGTTGATACCACCAACAATACGATCATTGTTTACCAGCTCTTCAAAAATACGACCAGGAATAACACGTTCTGGTGAGTGAGATACGTAAATGTCTGTCCCAATTTCAAGACCTGTTTTGATAAGCTCTGGAATCATGATACGTTCTACCGTTTTTGGTGGTACTGTTGATTCTAAAATAACTAGATCGCCTTTTTTAATGTATGGCACGATTGAAGCTGTAGCTTGTCTCACATACTCAAGGTTTGCTGTTTTATCTGCATTAATTGGTGAAGGTACAGCTACGATAAAGATATCCGCTTCTTGTGGCGTAGTTGAAGCTGTTAAAAAGCCTTCATCTACTGCTTTGTTTAAGCGCTCTTGCAGTCCGTTTTCTTCAATGTGTAAAGTTTTTTCCTGGATACTTTTCACAGCTGCTGGATTCACGTCAACTCCGTGAACCTTCACGCCATGGTTTGCAAACATAACTGCTGTTGGTAACCCGATATATCCTAACCCAACAACACAAATTGATTTTGTCATAAGATTCGTTACTTCCTTTCAAATTTCGAGAACGAGTGTATATGTCATTTCGGTCATTTTCTTTTAAAATGCCCACGAAAGCTGGATTTATGCTCATTCTTAAGCTTCATAAATGGCTTGTTTCGAAAATCCTTTTAATAATGTTACCGCATTTGCCTTCTTAGTACCGCAAACACTATGTAATCCCGCAATATAGTATACAACTTTCCATTCCATTTTGTGAAATTAAATTTGTATTACAGTGGAGTATTTTGTAATTTAATGTCACAATGAAGCATTTTTAACCTTTTAATGATAACGTATCTGTCATTTGAAAAGTTGCATATCTAAATTCCGCAAATTTATCCTCAATTAAAAAACACCTCCGATTCAAATTAGCAAATCGAGGTGCCCTATCTTTTATTAAGCTTGTGCGCCATATAATTTGGCTTTTTCGGATGCTAGCTCATGGAAGCGTTTTTCGTCGCGGTTTTCTAGAGCTTGGTCGATTAGGCGTTCTAGGTTTTGCTCCTCTAGCTCGCGAATCATTTTTTGCATTTCAGATTGAGATTCCTCTTTCGGTATAACGTTTAATGTATCGTCACTTGTCGTTGCTTTGGCCAATATAGGAGTTAAATGATCATGCACATTTGAAATTAAAAGCAGCTGATATAATGGTAAACGAATGAATCGGTTTCCACGTTGGAATACGAAAATCTCTGACAGATTTTCAATTTGCTTCGTTTCTAGGTCAATAATCATTTCCTTCCCTTCAACGGGTACAAAATGATATAACTCATCATCCTTCACAATCGAAAAATACTGATAAGCAAAAACTAAGCGCAGTGTCTTTCCGCTTACTTTTGTATAAAAGGGCTTCATAAACTGTACTTGAATCATACTATCCCCTCCTAATTTGGAAGTTTTCTGATTTTTCTAATTATAACACATTTTCATTCTTTAGTAAATGAAAGCGATTTCAGCTTTAGGTTGTAACTTAAGCCAAATTCATATGTATTTTCTGGGCTATAAGGCCGGTGCCACCTTGAAAGCCGTTATTGTATCATACGAATTTTGTATCTCGTTAATGCTATATTCTCCATACTTTTCGCTTTTCAAACTAGCAGAATCTTACTAATTTTATCGATATTTGTAAATAAAATGGAAATGTGTTAACCCACTGGACTAATTACAAACTAATGTTAAATTCTTATACCCTGTATTCTTCAAGCTAAACCAATTATCAACCAAATTACAGAGGACTTTTTCCTAAACTTTCCGTTTTACTTATCAATCCTGCATTTTAAAGTTATAATGGAAGGACAGACTTTTTTTAGTTAGAAATGAGAAAATTACTATGAGTAAAAGAAAAAGCACTGATCTTACATGTTTTTTTAAGGAGCGTATGACTATGGGGATATCGATTTCAGCACTTGCATGGGAACAAGCAGCATTCATTCGAAATCAACTAGAAAATATAGAGCAAGCATTACATCCTTCTGTCACTGAGGATGAAGAACTTATACGCCGCGCACTTTTTGCTATACGTAACAAATCGGTTAACCTAGAGCGCTATGTTCCTGCTACAACAACACTTTATGCATCGGTACAGGATGTTCGACTGACACATGTGACCGTTAACTTCCGAAATAGTGAAATAAATTGTGATTGTCCTCAAGAGCCATGGTGTCGCCATAAGGTTAGTGTTATCTTGGCTTTATTCCAATATATTGATTCTGTACAGGATTGGGCGGCAAAATGGCGTACGAAAAAAAGCTTGAATTTGCACATGCTTGCTTCCACACGCACTCCTGAAAATTGGCTTGCTATGGTAAACGAGGTAATGGCACATCTTGTTCCAGAGGGACGTTTAATCGAAAAACACCTTCTTGCTAGCACAGTAGATAACATACATGGCAAGCTCAGAAAACACCTCCCTTTTGAACGGGAATGGCAGCCTATCTATAATTTATTTATGGAAATCGCCATTTTAAATAAATTATGGCAAAATGTGAATTTTGAGCGAGGCGGAAATAGCTTTGGTACGGATTACTTTGAGTACTTTTTTGACCGTCGATTTGAAGTGATTCAAAATACCATTCATGAACTGTCTGGGAAATCCCGTCTTTTTGCAACAGATCCATTTTTTGATGCACTACAAGTTTTAGTACGAGAGTTTTTACTGGAAAAGGAACGTTATATCGGTCGAAGATTAAATATTTATTTATTATTCTGGGATACCGTTTTTATCGAAAAAAGACGGGCTGAAGAGGAATTAGCAATCCTGCAAGGCTATGAGCAGTCAGAGATTAGTGAGGATGTGCCACTCTCTACTGTCTTTAATCTTTTCCACATTTTGTTAAAGGATTTTGATTCCTTAAAACAAAATTTAGAAAACATTGCACCCGATCAAATGAATGTTTACTTTGGATTGGCTAAATTTGCCCATTCACGTAACGATGAAATTGCCACTGATGCGATTTTAAAAGCTATGCTACCGCTGTTAAATGAGTATATTAATGGATATTTGGTGCCATCTCAACGACAAATGTATGTGAGAAGGATACACCAGCTATATGATAATATTCCGCTTTCAGAGCATGAAGAAATGATGCTTTACTCAGCATTTGGAAGCTATGGTGTGCAGCCTTATTCTCATTACTTGCTGAAGGAAAAACGATACGGCGAATGGGTTGCTCTCCATCAATTATATCCTTCCTCTATTTCTTATCTAGAAACCTGTGGACTAAAGGAAGTAATTGAGGAGGCACCGGAAATGACATTGCCACTTTACCATTACTATGCACTTGAAGAAGTAAATCAAAAATCGAGAATGAATTATAAGCAGGCTGTGCGAATTTGGAAAATGATGAAGTCTGCCTCGAAAAAATGTGGAAAAACTAACTTTTGGGCTGATTATATTCAGACTGTACGTGAACAATATAAACGGCTACGTGCTCTACAAGAAGAATTAGAGAAAGGAAACCTACTGGTATGACAGAAATTCAACAAACACCTTTTACGAAAATAGTTCGATTATCCATAGAAGAACTGCAACCAGCTTTCTTTTCTGTAACAGCCTACACGGAAGATAACACACCTATGTCGCCTATTAATTGGACAAGGCAATTATTTTTCCGTTATGAACCGAGCTTCTTTGGTTTAACTGCCAATGTTAGTGACACAGATCTTCGTTTACCCACTGTGGAGCTAGTCGATTTGTTATCGCCTTCTTATAAGCATCCATTTATACAGCTAAAGGGCGCTGATGAGCATTCCGAAAAGCTCCTTTCATCCATGAAGGCGATACAGCTCCTTTGGAATAATAGTGCTTTATGGGAATACGTCGTTACGGAGGAAAAAGAAAATGGTGATTTCTCATTTTCCTTTCAGCTACCCGAGAGCTTTTTAGAGGATGAGTTTGTACAACAGTATACTCGTGAGAAAAATATTACATTGAACGAATTGGAATCACTCCTTAAATCGGCAGCTTATCAAAAATTAGCATTTGCAAGCTTGCATCCTAGAGATTTACGTGCTTTACTTCCATTCTTCAAAAATGGAGGTTGGCCGTTAAATAAAGATCGTAATATCGGAAACCTAAAAGTGGCCATCCGTTTAAGTGAACCAGATGAAGGATCGTCGGAATGGCTTTTAGAAACGGTGCTTAGCTCACCTAAAACAACTAAGCTTTGGACACCAGCGATTCGTAAAAGACATTTACCGGTTGAAAAGGCACTCCCTGAAAAATGGTTAGAATTTGCAGATGATATCGTTACCCAGCAAGCACAGATGCTCGAGCTGATGGATTTGCGTGCATATCATGTTTTCCCTGACAAGTTTATACATACCACAATAGAGGACGGGGATGTTCGTAAATTACTGAGAGATGACTTTGCTAAATTGAGTGCACTAGGCTTTGAGGTTGTTTTACCAGCATGGCTACGAGAGCTAAAGCAGACAAAGATGCGTGTCCGTGTAAGTGCAAGTAACCAATCTCAAAAATCGGTCGCTGGGTTAGATGATATTTTAGCATTCAAATGGCAGCTATCTGTCAATGGCGAAGAAATTAATGCCGAGGAATTCCGCAAAATTGTTGAGGAAAACCGAGAATTTGTTCGAATTGGCGATGAATGGTTCCGTATGGATGTTAATTGGATGAATGAGATTCGAGAGCTGATGGATAAGGCAGAGGAAGAAAACTGGACTGTTCGAGAGCTTTTATTCCGCGAATTACCGAATGAGTTGGCTGCTCCACTTGAAGAAGAGGATTCTGAAACGGATGATCCACTTTTTGCATTCGAAATGCAGCGTTCCCTACAGGATTATATTGAACAGCTCACAACTAAGAAGGGTCTTCCCCCTATTCCAAAGCCTACAGGATTGCAGGCAGAATTACGTCCTTATCAGCAGGAAGGCTTCGAATGGTTAACATTTATGCGTGAGCAAAAATTTGGTGCCGTATTAGCAGATGATATGGGACTAGGAAAAACTGTACAGTTAATCACTTATCTTTTATATACGAACGAGAATTTAGGCGAAACTGCGCCTACATTGATTATTTGCCCTACTTCTGTTTTAGGAAACTGGCAAAAAGAGCTGGTTCGATTTGCACCATCCTTAAAAGTGATGACTCATTACGGTTCAAATCGTATCAAGGACGATAGCTTTAAAAGCGTGATACAGAGTGAAAAACCAAACGTTGTACTGTCCTCCTACGGGACGATTTCTCAGGATATTGACTTCTTAGAGCACATAAATTGGGCGAGTGTAGCATTAGATGAAGCCCAAAATATTAAAAATATGCAAACCTTACAATCTCGAGCAATTCGTCGATTAAACGGAAAACATCATATCGCTTTAACTGGTACTCCTATTGAGAATCGACTTTCAGAGCTTTGGGCAATTTTTGACTTTATTCACAAAGGGTATTTAGGCAGCTTCGGTAAATTCCAGGAGCAATTTATAGTACCTATTGAGCGTGAGGAATCTGATCGTCATAAGGAAATCTTACGTACAAAGATTCGTCCATTCCTGATGCGTCGTACAAAAAATGATCCAGATTTAATGCTGAATCTTCCAGAAAAGCAGGAAACGAAAGAATTCTGTGCCTTAACAAGTGAACAGGCCGCGCTGTATGAAGGATATATTGAGGATACACTGGCACAGCTTGAGGTAATGACTGCTTTTGAGAAAAAGGGTCGTATTCTACAAATGCTGAGTAAGCTAAAGCAGTTATGTAATCATCCAGCTTTATATTTAAAAGAACCTTATGATGATGCAAAAACATTGTTAAATCGTTCTATTAAGCTAAAAAGAATTGTTGAGCTTGCAGCAGATATCGTGGACAACGGGGAGCAATGCTTAATCTTCACCCAGTATATTGGTATGGGTCAGCTATTACAGCATTGTTTTTCAGAGCTATACAATATCGATATTCCCTTCTTAACTGGTAGTATGCCAAAGCAGCAACGAGACAATTTGGTGGATAGCTTCCAGGCTGGCGAGTTCCCCATTTTCCTACTATCTTTAAAGGCTGGTGGGACAGGTCTAAACCTGACTGCAGCTAATCATGTATTGCATGCCGATCGCTGGTGGAATCCAGCAGTTGAAAATCAAGCAACAGACCGTGCCTACCGAATCGGACAAACACAATTTGTACAGGTTCATAAATTCATAACCATTGGGACGATCGAAGAAAAAATCGATAAAATGATTGAAATTAAATCGGCCCTATCTGAAGAATTGATTCAATCGAGCAATTGGTTAACTGAGCTTCAAGAGGATGAATTAATGGATTTACTAATGCTAGATACACATGGGATGAGATAATTATATGGTATAGAGTCGAGTATTGTAGTACTCGACTCTAATTTTGCCTCTCGTTATTCAATTTGCGTTTTATCCATATTCAATTGTTTGTTCTCTACTATGTAGAGTTTAGGACATTTTTTGTCACTACTGTGCGGTCAGCAGTAGTGATTTTTTATCACCTCCTTTCAAGCTATTTGTGAATCGAGGATGGATTTATGAATTGGCTTTTATTTGGAAGGGAGTTTTCTGATTTATAATTTCTATAGTTTAGGACACATATAAAAGAGAGATTTTTAGATTAAATTGAGATTAGGTATTAGTTGAGTCTTTGATTTTGTTGTTTTGATTCTAGGAGAGTTTTTAAATTACATTGTACAGGAGAGAAAATTTTATGTTGTTCTAAGGAGAGTTGGTTTTAGTTTTTAGTGAAAGTTAAAGGTTTTTGCGAAATCTTTTTGTTACCTCTACAACATTTCGAGTTCAGCTAGTTTTGGTCACTCCCAGACTGCCCAAGTCTTATGGAGTTGGAGTGTTGGCCACCTGTTCAGGAAGAACAAAATCCGATGACACATCTTGATTGTTTCTGGTAGCTCCACCCTTATTTTCGGGTGTCTTTAAGATTAAGAATCGGACATCATCTACAATGACTTCTGTTGTATAGATTTTTACATTTTCCTTATTTGTAAATGATCTAGTTTGTAAGCGACCGTTTATGCCTACCAATGACCCTTTTCCACAATAGTTGACAATTCGTTCTGCTAGCCTTCCCCATGCTACGCAGGCAACGAAATCGGCTTCCACATTTCCATGGTTGTTTCGGTAGTTTCGATTAATCGCTATAACAAAATTGGTTTGTACCCGATTCTCTGAAAATGTCTTGAGAAATGGGTCTTTTGTAAATCTCCCGACTAGTCCGACTTGGTTCATGCCGTTCACCTCCTTTCTTGTGAGTCCATCATAAACCGAGCTCACTAATTTCGGCAAATTCCGAAAATATAGGTTTTCCGTCGTTTTTGAGCTGAAAAATCATTTTTCGACATAGCGATAAATTTGTCGATTTTTGACAAGTCCATGCGGCTGTAAGAATATGGAGTTGAAGTGACACAAAATTGTAAGGGCCAAAATTTAATTTTCGCAGTTTTTCTATGTTATACTAAAATTATCTAAAAATATTGGGGGATTGCTGATGAAGACGTTTAAAATGCTTTCGTTTGACCTGATCAATGAAGACGGCGGGCAAAACATTCCCATTATCGACGGAATCGTAATCAATCAAGAAAACAGTCGCAAATCCTGGATTCTTGAATTATTCCTTTCCAAAGAACACAAAACAACCTTCGAAAACCTCAAGGCTTCCAATGAAGTCTTTGAAGTACATGTCATCATTTCTTTTCCAGATAACGAGCCTGCACCATTCAAGGTTTTGGTAAGTGACATCCGCGAAATCGGTGAAAAAATCACCGTTTTATTAAAAGGAACCATCAAAACTCGAAGAAGCAAGTATGCAGAGGCATTATTAAACTCACTATTAACTGAGGAATTATCAAGCGAAGAGCTTATGACCCGCTTCAAAAAGGGAATGCGCGAACGCCCACGCATAAAAGAATCTTAAACTGATTAGGTATGGATACACATGCCTAATCTTTTTTTATTTTGGTGTGGGAGTGGATTTATGGGATGGGAGTGTGGATAGTTAGATTGTATGTGCTTATCTAGGGTTGTGCTGTTATCTTCATTTGCGTGAGGTTTTGCCACATCTGTGTATGTGGTTACTTAGCTTTGTATAAACACTAACACAGTTATCTACATTTTTGATTGTTTAAGCATGTACATAATGATTTCTTCAGCTTTCGGGCGATGACCCGCTTTCTCTCTTCCCCTAAACGAATTTTTCTCCAGCTTTCGGGCGATGATCCGCTTTCTCTCTTCCCCTAAACGAATTTTTCTCCAGCTTTCGGGCGATGACCCGCTTTCTCTCTTCCCCTAAACTAACTTTCCACCAATTTTCGGGTAATGAGCCGTTCTCTCTCTTCCCCTAAACGAATTTTTCTCCAGCTTTCGGGCAATGAGCCGTTCTCTCTCTTCCCCTAAACGAATTTTTCTCCAGCTTTCGGGCAATGAGCCGCTTTCTCTTTTCCCCTAAACTAACTTTCCACCAATTTTGGGCGATGACCCGCTTTAACTTTCCCCGTACGGATACCCATTTTTCCTGCGATAACCAAATTTACTTAGTACACGTAAGATTTGCCACTAAAAAAATCGCCCCGTATTACTGGGGCGATCCATGGTAGCATCCAAAATCGGGATGTATTATTGATTTTCTGTATCGTTATCGACGCGTTCGTCGTTGTTATCAACATTCCCGTTTATATTTTGGCCGGCACCATCGCTGTTTGATTGACCATCTTCATCAACAGGATTGTCGTTATTATTAAGGGTACCTGTGTTACCATTTAGGTCATCTCCTAAATCAGTAGTGCCCGTGTTGTTATTCACTTCGTTATTTAGGTTACCTGAGGAATCATCACGTAGTAAATCCTCTGCACCCTCTTGGACATCGTTTACACCCTCATTGATATCCTGGCCGACATTTTCTCCAACATCTTGTACGTCGTTTACTGCTTCATCTGCTGTGTTATTACAGCCCACTAATAAAGCGGATCCAAGTACGAACGCAAAAACAGGTTTTTTCCACATAAAAAAAGCTCCCTCCTTTTCAAGTATACTTAACCACATAAGGAATGTGATTAATCTTAGATTACCCGAGAAGGAAGGAACTATCCTAAAAAAGAAGTAACGCATTTTAGCTCAATTTCTAAATCGTTACACAACGTGGAAAACTTAGTCTTCTTTTTTAAGCTGTTCTTTAAGTTGTTGTTCTACATATGCAGCCTCTGCTTTACATTCGTATGTAAAGTTTGTCCCAAGTGCTTTTTGCATTTTTTCAATTGAATCAATTTGCTTTTTCGTTGGTTTTTCACTTAAAATTTTGGCAATCACTTCGTCAATTCGCTGTGCCAGCTCTTCGTGAAATTCTGGGCTAAGTAATACATCTTGAGGAACCTTGTCATACCAAGCTGCATTTTCTGTAAAATACTTTTGCCAATTTGCTACAAATTCGTCCATCGAAAATTTGTCCTCATCCCAGCCGATGCTTGCCAAATATGATTCAAATGACGTTGAGATAGACCTAGTAATGCTTATCTTTACGCCTGAAGACAACTGTTTATACATTTATTTAAAAACCTCCTACAGTTCAAAAGCACAATCTTTGATGTTGCTCTAACCACCGTTCCATTCTACCTACTTAATTTTAATACTTTAGAAAGTGAAATGCAAAATACAATGTCCAAAAATACCTTATTTGTATTCTTTACCCAATTTCCTATTAAAATATGCACATAAAATGAAGAAGATTATTTAGGTTGAACTGGGCCGATTGCAAATAGGATGTCTGTTTCACATACAAGTTCACCATCAACTGTTGCTACTGCATGACCTTTTCCCATAGCTCCGCGTAGTTTTACAAATTCAACCTCTAATTTTAATTGGTCTCCTGGAACGACTTGACGTTTAAAGCGGCAATTATCGATTCCAGTTAAAAATGCTAGGCGCCCCTTGAATTCCTCTGATTTTAACAGAGCAACTCCACCTACTTGTGCTAATGCTTCCACAATCAAAACACCAGGCATAACTGGATATCCTGGAAAATGCCCGTTAAAAAAGTCTTCATTGATGGATACATTTTTAATACCTACTGCACGCTTCCCCTCTTCGATTTCTAAGATTCGATCCACTAATAAAAACGGATAGCGATGTGGTAAAATTTCTTGAATTTGTTCTGCTGTTAACATTTAAAAATCCCCCTTTAATCCCTTATGTATATTAAATTATAGCTTGAATAACGCATAAGCACAAAAAAGGAGAATAGAAAAAATACTACAAGCCAAATCTAAGAGCAATTCGTATTGTAGTTATTATTCTCTATTCTTGCCCATTTATAATATCTAACATGTGCTGCCAAGTTTCCTGTTTTAATACATCCAGTGGCTCACCACTACCAATTACGCCAAAGCCGACCATTAAACCTGCGGCTCCAGCAATAATTAGTAGGGCGATGACAAGAATGATTCTTAGCCAAATCGGAAAAAGTCGGAAGTTATACCAACGAATTGGCTTATCTATATGTTTGTCACTTCTTTTTTCTTTTTTTCTTTTTTAGGAACTTTCGGCTGGGTAGATTCACTCTTCAATTCGTTTGTCATGCTTGATCACCCTTACCCTTAAAAAATTTACACACTATGTTATCTAATTCCATTAATCAGACCTAACATCTGATCGGCGATGGAAATTGCACGGGAACTAAATTGATAGTTTCTTTGTGCAGTAATCAAATTTGTCATTTCAGTCGAAAGATTTACATTTGATAGCTCCAATGAGCCGCTTGTTATCCCTACTTCAGTACGAGCTGCACCTTGTAAATCTATATGAATATCTGCTTGATTATAGCCTAATTCGTTCAGGTTCGCTGGCAATCCGATGTAAGTATCCGAAATATGCTCCATTACTTGAGAGGTTTGGATTTCTGTAATCCCTAATTCAAAAGTTAATGAATCACCATCTGGATAGTTAACACCTAATGTGCCATCCTTAGATAAGCTAAAATTACTTACATTATCAGGGAAGTAAATCGCATCTCCATTGGAGTCAGCTACCGCGTAACCATCACCATTAACAAGCATAACTTGTCCATTATCAACAGGCGTTACATAGAAATCACCTTGTCGGGAATACACTGTTCTTTGCCCATTTTCGCCATCCGGCATTAGGATATTAAAATATTGTTTTTCTTTCGTGAAAGCTAAGTCTAAATCTCGATCAGTTGCTTGTAGACCACCTTGTCCAAAGTTCGTTTGAATTTGTCCAAGATGCGCACCAACACCATAGCGAATACCGACTGGTGAATTACGAACAGTTGGATCTAATTTGTCATTATTGAATTGTTGATATAGAAGTTCAGAAAAAGTGGCTTCTTTAGCTTTATAACCGGCTGTATTACTGTTTGCAATGTTATTACTGATTGTATCAATTTGACTTTGCAGCTGTCCTAAAGTGTTTGTTGCTGTAATCATTGTACGAAGCATGATTTATCCTCCCTATTCTATACTCTTCCAATTTCATTTACTGCTTTTTCCATGCTCTTGTCATAGGCCTGTAAAACTTTTTGGTTTGCTTCAAAGGCACGGTAAGCAGTTAATAGATCTGTCATCGATTGAGCTGAATCGACATTTGAGCCTTCAAGATAGCTCTGCTGCATGGAGAACGTTACGCCCTCTTGTGCAAAAGCAGTAGGCAGATTTTCGCCATCGACTGTACGATATAAACCATTGTCTTGTTTCATTAACGTGTTAGGATTTGCTGAAAACGATACGCCAAGTGATGCAGCAAGCTGATCATCTACAAAAATATTACCTTCTTCTGTAAGGTTGTACTGATCATTTGGAAGCTGGATTCGTTCACCCTCTGCAGAAAGTACATATAGTCCTTGTGCATTAACGAGGTAGCCTTGACCATCTAATGTAAAGTTCCCGTTACGTGTGTATGCTTCTCCACCCTCTGGATGCTCCAGACGGAAAAAGATAGAGCCCGCTTGACCTGATTCAGCATCAGTCGGCATTGTACCGTTGATTAAAGCAACATCTGTTTTTTGACTAGTTTCATATATTGAACCTTGGGTATAGTTAGCTAGAGTCTCTTGTAAGTACACACCTGTATTAACAGACCCGATTTGCTGAATATTAGCCATACTTAATTGTTTATCAGTTGGAAGATTTGTATTTCCTACTGCTGATAACAGCATATCTGGAAACGAACGAATTGTTGATTGATCCGACTTAAAACCAGGTGTATTGGCATTAGCCATATTGTTCGTAATTATTTCTGTTTTTCTTTGTTGAGACACCATTCCAGTTGCGACAGTATAAAATCCTTTAAACAATGTAATTCACCTCTAAATTTATTTTTGTATTAAGTCAGATGCTAAATCAACTTGCCCCATTTTTCTTTCCACACTAAAGCTTGTGATCAGTCATGGTTCTTAAATACGAGAACCTGGAGAGCGGTCGATGTTATCTAACATCAAGCCTGTACCAACAGCTACACAATCCATTGGGTTTTCGGCTACAAACACAGGAACCTTCAACTCTTGGATTAGCAATTGGTCCATCCCATGTAATAAAGCACCACCACCTGTGATACATACGCCACGGTCAATAATGTCCGCTGATAGCTCTGGCGGCGTTTTTTCAAGAACATTTTTCGCTGATTGCACGATTAATGAAACTGATTCATGTAAGGCTTTTTCGATCTCAGAGGAATGAATCTCAATCGTTCTTGGTAAACCAGTTACCATATCACGACCGCGAATTTCCATTGCTTCATCACGGCTACCTGGATAAACTGTACCGATTGTGATTTTAATGGACTCAGCCGTACGTTCACCGATTAATAATTTGTATTGTCTTTTTATGTATTGCAAAATATCGTTGTCAAAAACATCCCCAGCTACTTTGATTGACTCACTTGTTACGATATCGCCCATCGAAAGAACTGCAACATCAGTAGTACCACCACCGATATCAACGACCATGTTGCCGCTTGGCTGGAAGATATCCATACCAGCTCCGATTGCTGCTACTTTTGGTTCTTCCTCTAAATAAACTTTTTTGCCGCCAGATTTCTCGGCAGCTTCTCTAATTGCTTTTTGTTCAACACTTGTGATGTTTGTTGGACAGCAAATAAGAATACGTGGCTTGGAGAAGAATCCTTTCACGTCTAACTTATTTATAAAATATTTTAACATAGCTTCGGTCACATCGAAATCCGCAATTACACCATCTTTTAATGGGCGAATTGCCACAATATTCCCTGGCGTACGTCCTACCATTTGACGAGCCTCTTCACCAACAGCTAATACTTTTTTCGTATTCTTATCGATTGCAACAACTGATGGCTCATTTAAGACGATTCCTTTTCCTTTTACATAGATGAGTACATTTGCCGTTCCTAAATCAATCCCAATATCTTTAGAAAACATTTAATAATTTCTCCTTCCTGCCATTCCACCATAAAAAACACGTGCTTATTCCTATACTTTATCTAGATTATTTTAACATAATCACATTCCAATTACATCTTTATTTATCTTGGTTATATGTGGTTATATGTACCTGGTACATATTCAATTCTGAATATTCACGATTGTGTGTGTACCAGGTACACCATAGTAAAAAAGCACTTAGTTGACTTATGAAAGCCAAACTAAATGCTTTTTTAATCGTTTCGAGTCTGCCATTTCTTACGTGTTGCTTCGCCTCCTCGTAAATGACGAATTGATTTGTGATAGGCTAAGATTTCTTTCACTTCGTTTGCTAATTGTTCATTGACTAAGAATAATCGTTCAGTTAGGTCTTTATGCACAGTACTTTTCGAATAACCCGTCATTTTCGCGAGGACACGAACCGTTTCACCTGTTTCAATAAGCAGCTCTCCAAGCCGAACGCAGCGATGCCTAATGTGCTCGTGCACGTTCTCTTCCTTTCTATCGGATATAAGAATGTGCCGTTTTGCTAACGAGAGGTGTTTTTTTCGACGTGTTTATATTGCGAGTGTTTCATTGACGTTTGCAACTAGCGATTTAACGTTTATTCACAATATGAGGTTTTTTGAAATTTCAGAACTATTTTCGCAATAAAACTAATAGAAAAACACAATAACACTCACAAAAGGGCTTATTGTTGTCTTTTCTTGTGCTAGTTTACTTCAAAATTTATACTTTAATATCGGCGTAGAAAAACACAATTCAATTGAAAAATTGTGCAAGCTGAAACATTCTCCTATTTAGTACTAATGTTTTTCAATACACAAAACGCCCAATAATCTCATTCAGACGAGAAAAATCGTCTTGGAGAGTTTATTGGACGTTCATCATTGCTTGTACAATTTATTGATCTTTAACTGCAATACAAGAGCTTATTGCCTGAACCTTTGAGCAACAAGTCTTGCTTTTAGTTAGGAAAATAAGAGTGTTAACTCACTTCTTATCTAAGTCACGAGAAAATGGCAACAAAACAATTTTAGACCATGGCACTCTTCATTATTTAAAGTGCTTTAGGCTGTCTTCATTAGAAAGCTAGGAAACCTCTTGGGTTAACGTGTTCTCCGTCTTGCAATACTTCAAAGTGTAGGTGGATTCCAGCTGTTGGATTCCAATCGTTTTCGATTGTAGTTGCTAAAGGTTGACCTTGGTTTACTGTGTCACCTTGTTTTACTAGAATGTCTGTTACTGAGCTGTAACGAGTTTCCATACCGTTTGGATGGGAGATTACAATTTCATTTCCAGTAAATTCGTCAAGCTTCACTTCAGTAACCTCACCGCTCATTGCTGCTAGTACTTCAAATGGCTCGTTGTTTACTGACAAGGATACACCTGATGAAGTAGAGAAAGTTTGATTAAACACTAAAAGTGCTTTTTCTCTAGTCTCCGCATCAGCAGTAACATCGTAAAAGTCTTGTAAAACTTCTACATTGTCAAGTGCTTCTTCATTGAAAGGATATTTCAATGTTTCAGTACGTGCATTTGTCTTAATTACTGCAGATGGATCTTCAGAAGCTGGGTCATTTTGTACCACTTCTGATTCTTTCTCATCACCGATTAGCGCATTATAACTAAAAATTAGACCGATTAAAACTACAGCAACTGCTGCATAAATTGACGGCCAAAACCATGGCTTTTTTTGCCAACTGTTTTTATTAGGAGAGACCTTAATTTGTTTTTCTTCTCTCATGTTCATCACCTCTAATGGAAGTGTGAACAAAATTTTACATTTCTAATCACATTTTGGAAAAAAATCCTTATTTTTTACAATTTATTTTTTCGACACTTGTATTTTTATAGTAATGTTCAATAATTTTATGTGCGGTTAAGCCGTTATCAGCCAATGCATCAGCTCCATATTGGCTCATCCCAACTCCATGTCCATACCCTTCTGTCGTAATCACTACTTGTCCATCCTGAGCTTTTATTTGGAAATCAGTAGAACGTAAGTCTAAAAGAGTTCTAAAATCACGGCCTGTCCATTCGTGATCCTTCATAGTAACGGTTTCTACCCTCCCAGTATTATTTTTTTGCAAACGAATTTGACTGATATCTTCTATTGTAGATTGAATATTTAATTTGCTGTTCCATTCTTCAATTGTAAGTGAAGTAGTAGTTTCATAATTATCGGCATACTGAAAATCTGAGCTGGCTACAGACTGTAAATAAGGAAGATCTGTCCCGCTATAATTGGCAGAGCTCTCAGTCATCCCATTACTCATCGAGTGGAACATCGCCGTAATCAATTCACCATTGTACTCGATTACCTCACCACGTGTACTTTCAACAGCTTCTCGCACTTTCGCTTCATAATCTTCATATGAATCGTTCCAATTCTCTTTCCTCGAATCTTCATCATAAAAAACCTGTTTAGCAACTGTTGGCTCAATCGGGGTTTGTCCATAGTTTGTTGACTTCAACACATAGGTCCTTGCCGCAATGGCTTGCGCCTTCAACGCCTCCAAATTAAAACCAGCAGGCATCTCAGCCGCCACAACCCCTATGACATACTCTTCTAAATCAAGAGGAATGTCACTGCCACTTACCGTTATCGTCAGCGCACAGGCATTCTCAGCGGTTTTAGCCGTACTTTGTGGAGCCGCCTCCGATTTTGAGTCAGACTTTAAGAAAAGAAATGGAAAGAAAAAAAGTGCAATCACAAAGCCTATGACTGATACGACCATTATTGGGTTTCTATAATTTTTTATTTTTTTCATACATATTACTTATGATTGGAATGAAGAAAATATATCTGTTTGGCGAGGAAAATTTTATTTTTTGAATGAATGGGAGCGTGTTGAGAGTTAGGTTTTGTTTGAGATGCAGTAAATGCGGTAAAGGATGGGCAGTTGGTGATTTTGAGTGTGGTATAGTTACCGGCCGGGCATGTGAATAATGTATTTAATTGTAGGATAGTTTGGTTTGATGCTACCGTTTGAGCTATTAGCTACTTGGTATTGTAGGAAACATTGGCTTTATGCTACCGTGAAAGCTGATGAGCGTTCCAGATTGTCGCAATGTCTTGCTTTATTCTACCGTTCTGGCTCGTGCTCGCTCCCAATTGTCGCAATCATCAGTTTTATGCTACCTTTCTGGCTCTTGCTTGCTCCCGATTGTCGCAATCAACAGTTTTATTCTACCTTTTTGGCTCTTGCTCGCTCTCTATCGTCGCAATCAACAGCTTTATCCTACCATCCATGCTCTTGTTCTTGCTCTTGCCCTCCTGCTCTTATTCTTACCCTTACCCTTCCTCACGCTATTAAATGCTCGCTCTTCCCCTCCCCATCACAAAAAAACGACAAAATCCTATTAAAAGAATTTTGTCGTTAAAAATTGAATTTATTTGGTTCTAATTTTCAGTTCATCCACGTATGTTTGATTAAAATGAAAATGTGTTTTAGTTTTTAAGGATTGGTTAAATTTCTACAGCCTGTTCTTTTGATTGGACAGTTTGCTCTTCTTCTGATACTTCATCATTTACTCGTTCGATGATTGCACCTAGAGAGGCTAATTTTTTATGGAAATCAACGTATCCACGATCTAAGTGAGTCAGCTTCGTTACACGAGTTACCCCTTCAGAAACTAGACCAGCTAGGATTAAAGCTGCTGCTGCACGTAGGTCTGTTGCCGAAACTTCAGCACCTTGTAATTTCACAGGTCCTTCGATAAATACAGTACGTCCTTCGATTTTAGCCAAGGCATTCATACGGCGGAATTCTTCAACATGCATGAAACGATTTTCAAATACTGTTTCAGTAATGATACTTGTTCCTTCAGCAGTTAGAAGAAGCGCCATCATTTGTGCTTGCATATCAGTTGGGAATCCAGGATGAGGCATTGTTTTTAAATCAACCGCTTTTAATGGTTGATTTGCGCGCACTCTTAGCCCTTCGCCTTCTTCAAGTACTTCTACACCCATTTCACGTAGCTTGGCGATTAAAGCAGACATATGCTCTGGTACTGCATTTTCAATGAAGACATCACCACGAGTGATAGCTGCTGCAACCATGAAAGTACCTGCTTCAATGCGATCTGGAATAATGTGATGAGTTGTACCATGTAAATCTGCTACACCTTCAACACGGATTGTATCTGTTCCTGCACCGATTACACGGCCACCCATTCCATTAATAAAGTTAGCAAGGTCAACAATTTCAGGCTCTTTTGCAGCGTTCTCGATAATTGTAGTTCCTTTTGCTAACGCTGCTGCTGTCATAATATTTTCTGTAGCGCCTACGCTTGGGAAGTCTAAGTAGATCTCAGCACCCTTTAGACCATCTACAGTTTTTGCTTCTACATATCCATGACCGAAAGAAATTTTGGCACCCATTGCTTCAAAGCCTTTTAAATGCAATTCAATTGGACGTGATCCAATCGCACAGCCACCAGGTAACGCAACACGAGCATAGCCGTTACGCGCTAATAAAGATCCCATCACTAGAATAGAAGCGCGCATTTTACTTACATATTCAAATTGTGCTTCGCTCGATAATTGTTTTTCAGCATTTATGTGAATTTCGTTTTTTTCTACGTTGTATGCTACTTCCGCATTAAGGCTTTTTAAAACTTCATTTATTGTATTAACGTCCGCTAAATCGGGAACGTCTTTAATGATATTCATTCTTTTAGAAGCTAATAATGAAGCTGCTAGGATAGGTAATACGGCGTTTTTGGCTCCTTCAACTTTTACGATACCTCGTAACTTTTGGCCTCCCGTAACAATAATTTTCTCCACAATTCGTCCCTCCGAATTCAATTGTCCATAACTGTCGAACCTTGATGAATGGTTATAAATCAAATCGCCTTGGCGTAAATTTATTCGGAATTTATCTTAGTTCCCTCGATAATTTCCGCTAAAAATTTTCATGATCCGCCACAGACTTTAACCTCATTCAAGTTAATTTTAATTTTCTAAATTAAATCTTTACTATTTGAAATACTTATTTTGCCATTAGAGTAATACTGAATGAAGTTATTAATCACAAAAACTATCAATATAGTACTGCTAATTAAAGAGTATAACAAGCATCCAAATCACTATTTTACAGGAAATATCAATAATTTTCTACAGTTTATATTACGCTCGATTAAACATATTTGTGAATTTTATACATCCAATTATTGTGTAAAAAATTAACAGTGAATTATTGGATATATACCCAAAATGAAGGTAACAAAACAATTTACAACAATATTGCCGAGGAAATATTATAATACTTAGCTTTTCGCCAAGATTTGAATTATTAGACAAAAAATTGCAAAGCTACCGGTAGAAAACGCTCGAATTTTCGTATCCGTTTAAAAATCCCTTGAAACTAAGTATGTAGCAGGTAATAGAACTCTTATATATATTATGTAACGAAAAACGAAATGTCATTTGTCCTTACAGGATATATAAATTGCCCCATTTTAGTAATATTGCCATTTCACTAGTATTAAGAGAAAATATATGGTAATTGTCTGGACCAATTCGAAAAATCAATTAGGAAATTGGATACTGAAGAACCAATAGCAATACTTAATAATATGTAAATTAACTGAATTTGAAAAACCTTTCCTTTCTTAAACAACTGCTCCGCTCTGAATGCTTGAAGCGCATAGAAAGTGATGGCAATAAAAAAGATATGGGAAACTAATCCTATGATGGCTTGGAAACCTAAAGTTTGATAAACCTCCATTTAATATCCTCCTTTAAACATAATTAAAAAACACAACTCACCAAAAAAGGCTGAGTTGATGTTTATATTCTTATTCAGTAAAAAAGCGGACAGTTGCCCGTCCGCTTTTATTAGTTGAATTAGTTATTACCCTCATGAACGCTGATACGATTAATCGCACGTTGTAAAGCTAGCTCAGCGCGTTTGAAATCGATGTCATCCTGTTTCTTTTGAAGACGTTGTTCTGCACGTGCAAGTGATTCTTTAGCACGGTTAACATCAATATTAGCTGCTAGCTCTGCAGAAGGAGCTAATATTGAAATTTGGTCAGGACGCACTTCTATGAAACCACCACTAACGGCTACAAGTTCTTGTGAACCGTCTTCTTTTTTAAGTGTTACAGTACCGATAGCAAGTGGAGCTACTGTAGGAATATGACCTGGAAGAACCCCAATTTCACCTGAAACTGTTTTAGCGATAACCATTGCGACTTCTGAATCGTATACTGGGCCGTCGGGAGTGACAATATTGACTTTAACTGTCTTCATATTTTTGCTCCTTTCGTCCGCAGATTATACCTCTACGCCCATGCTTTTCGCTTTTTCTACTACCTCTTCAATGCTACCAACTAAACGGAAAGCATCTTCTGGTAAGTGATCGTATTTACCTTCAAGGATTTCCTTGAATGAACGAACAGTATCTTTTACGTGTACAAAAGAACCTTTTTGACCAGTAAATTGCTCCGCAACGTGGAAGTTTTGAGATAAGAAGAATTGAATACGGCGAGCACGTTCAACTGTTTGCTTATCTTCGTCAGATAACTCATCCATACCTAAGATGGCGATGATATCTTGTAATTCGTTATAACGTTGTAACGTCATTTGAACGCCACGAGCAACAGCATAGTGTTCTTCACCTACTACTTCAGGTGATAAAGCACGAGATGTTGAAGCTAATGGATCCACCGCAGGGTAGATACCCATCTCAGATAATTTACGCTCTAAGTTAGTTGTTGCATCTAAGTGAGCGAAAGTTGTAGCTGGGGCTGGGTCAGTATAGTCATCGGCAGGTACATAGATCGCTTGGATCGATGTAACAGAACCTTTGTTAGTTGAAGTAATACGTTCTTGTAAGTTACCCATTTCAGTAGCAAGTGTTGGTTGGTAACCTACCGCAGAAGGCATACGACCTAATAGGGCAGAAACTTCAGAACCTGCTTGAGTGAAACGGAAGATGTTGTCGATGAATAAAAGAACGTCTTGTCCTTGCTCATCACGGAAGAATTCAGCCATTGTAAGACCAGTTAATGCTACACGCATACGTGCACCAGGTGGCTCATTCATTTGACCAAATACCATTGATGTTTTGCTAATAACGCCAGAGTCACTCATCTCGTGGAATAAGTCGTTCCCTTCACGAGTACGCTCACCTACACCAGCGAATACAGAGATACCACCGTGACCTTGTGCGATGTTGTTGATAAGTTCTTGAATTAATACAGTTTTACCTACACCGGCACCACCGAATAAACCGATTTTACCACCTTTGATGTAAGGTGCTAATAAGTCTACTACTTTGATACCTGTTTCAAGGATTTGTACTTCTGTAGATAATTCATCAAATTTTGGAGCTTCGCGGTGAATTGAATCACGACGAGCTTCTGCTCCGATTTCTTCTCCTAAGTCGATAACTTCACCTAGTACGTTGAATACACGTCCTAAAGTTACATCACCAACTGGTACAGAGATTGCTTTTCCTAAATCTGTTACTTCTGCTCCACGTTGTAACCCGTCAGTAGATGACATGGCAATAGTACGAACAGAATCGTCACCTAGGTGAAGAGCAACTTCAAGAGTTAAAGTTTCACTTTCGCCGTTTCGACGATCAATCTTAACAGTTAAGGCGTTATAGATTGCTGGTAATTGACCGTTGCTGAATTTTACGTCAACAACCGGACCCATTACTTGAATAACGTGTCCTAAGTTCATTCTTGTGTACCTCCTATCGAGTTGGGTGTCCGAGCGGTCCGAATTGACTAACTATGTAGGGCAATTGAATTTCCCGCTTTTCTTCCTTTTATAAACGCACGCTGGAAAGTGCAGCCTATTCTAAGGCTGCAGCTCCACCAACGATTTCTGTAATTTCTTGTGTAATCGCCGCTTGACGCGCACGGTTATATACAAGTGATAAATCTCTAACAATGTCGTTAGCATTATCAGTTGCTGTTTTCATCGCTGTCATACGAGCAGCATGTTCACTAGCTTTACCATCTAATAAAGCACCATAAATTAAGCTTTCAGCGTATTGTGGAAGTAATACTTCTAGAATTGCATCTCCTGATGGTTCGAATTCATATGAAGCCGATACGCCTTCGCTTGCTGGAGCTAAATCAGTGATAGGTAATACCTTTTTCTCAGTAACTTCTTGTGAAATAACACTGACAAAGTGGTTATAGTACATATAAAGTTCATCATATGTACCATCAGCGAACATACCAACAGCTTTACGAGCGATTTGTTTCACGTCTGAGAATGTAGGTTGGTCTGGTAAACCAACAACACTATCTAATACGTTGAATTCACGTTTTACAAAATAGTCACGAGCAACACGTCCGACTGCAAAAATCACGTATTCATCTTGTGATTTATGACGTTCTTTTAACGTGCGTTCTAGTTGACGTAAGATACTTGAGTTATAAGCCCCTGCAAGACCACGGTCAGAACCAATTACAAGATAAGCTGTTTTCTTAACTGGACGAGACACTAGCATTGGATGCGATGCATCAGTTGCACCTGAAGCGATTGCAGCAACCACGTCTTGTACTTTTTCCATATAAGGAACATATTTCTTTGCATTTGACTCTGCACGTTTACTCTTAGAAGCCGAAACCATTTGCATGGCTTTCGTCATTTGACTCGTTTTCTTTGTTGAAGTAATACGAGTTTTTATTTCACGTAAATTTGCCACTGGTATTTCACCACCTTTTAGTTTTTAATCACAAAACACATTGAACTTGTTTAAACTTATTCTGATTTAGCAAAAGTCTTTTTGAATTCGTTAAGAGCAGCTGCCATTTCAGCATCAGATGCAAGTTCTTTTGTAGTGCGAATATGATCTAAAACGTTTGTGTGGTTTACATCTAACCAGCTGTATAATTCAGCTTCGAAACGTACGATATCTTGTACAGGAATATCATCTAAGAAACCACGAGTTAATGCATAAAGAATTGTTACTTGCTTTTCAACTTTGATTGGTTTGTTAAGGTCTTGTTTAAGAACTTCAACCGTACGTTTACCACGCTCAAGTTTAGCAAGTGTTGCTTTATCTAAATCAGAACCAAATTGTGCGAATGATTCAAGCTCACGGAATGCAGCTAAGTCAAGACGTAGCGTACCAGCAACTTTTTTCATCGCTTTAATTTGAGCAGATCCACCTACACGTGATACAGAAAGACCGGCGTTGATCGCTGGACGTACACCTGAGTGGAAAAGATCAGCTTGTAAGAAAATTTGTCCATCAGTGATTGAGATAACGTTAGTTGGGATGTATGCAGAGATATCCCCAGCTTGAGTCTCAACGAATGGAAGTGCTGTAATCGAACCATTTTGATATGTTTCGTTTAACTTAGCAGCACGCTCTAATAAACGACTGTGTAAGTAGAATACGTCACCTGGGTAAGCTTCGCGACCTGGAGGACGACGTAATAATAATGAAAGCTCACGGTAAGCTGCAGCTTGTTTAGATAAATCATCATATACGATTAATACGTGTTTACCTTGTAACATGAACTCTTCAGCCATAGATACACCAGCATAAGGTGCTAAGTATAATAATGGAGCTGGTTGAGAAGCAGATGCAGTTACAACGATTGTGTAGTCTAAAGCACCGTTTTTACGAAGTGTTTCAACAACACCACGTACTGTAGATTCTTTTTGACCAATCGCAACATAGATACAGATCATATCTTGGTCTGCTTGGTTAAGAATTGTGTCAATTGCAATTGAAGTTTTACCAATTTGACGGTCACCGATGATTAACTCACGTTGACCACGACCGATTGGTACAAGAGCGTCAATCGCTTTGATACCTGTTTGTAATGGTTCGTGTACAGATTTACGAGCCATTACACCGAAAGCTGGGCTTTCGATTGGACGAGTTTTAGTTGTATTGATTGGGCCTTGTCCATCCACTGGTTGACCAAGTGGGTTTACAACGCGACCAATTAGTTCTTCACCAACTGGTACTTCCATAATACGGCCAGTTCGACGTACTTCATCGCCTTCTTTAATGCCTAGGTAGTTACCTAAGATAACGATACCAACGTTACCTTCTTCAAGGTTTTGAGCCATACCCATAACACCGTTAGAGAACTCTAATAATTCTCCGGCCATGCAGTTGTCGAGGCCATGAGCACGAGCAATACCGTCACCAACTGTGATTACAGTACCAACTTCGCTTACTTCTAGATCAGATTGATAATTTTCAATCTGCTTTTTTATCAGCACGCTGATTTCTTCAGCCTTGATGCCCATGAATGTCACCTCTCACATTTCTTTATAATTAACCAACTAACGTACGTTTAAGATTATCTAGCTTACTAGCTACTGTGTTATCAAAAATGTAGTTACCGATTTGAACACGAACGCCACCAAGAATTGATGGTTCGATTATGTTTGTAATAGTAAGTTTTTCTTTACCAACTAATTTACCGAAAGAAGAAGAAATCTCATCTTTTTCTGAATCAGTAAGTGCGCGAGTAGAGTAAACTGTTGCTTCAGCAGAACCTTGTGCTTCTGCTGCAAGCGTTTTAAAGCTTTTTGCTAAGTTTCCGATTTCGTTAACACGCTTTTTATCAATAAGAAGCTCAAGCGTATTTACTACCATTGGATTTGCTGTAGCAAAAACTTCAGATACAATTTGTTTTTTACGTTCGATTGAGAATTTTGGTGTAGCAAGTAGTGAAACTAACTCAGGAGTTGTTTCAATTACTTTCACTAATTCTTCTAAATCTACATTTACTTCTGCAACAGCTTGTTTTTCTAAAGCAAGCTGAAACAAAGCTTGTGCATAACGATTAGCTATTGTCGAACTCATTTCGCCTCGCCTGCCTTCGCAATCGTTTCTTTAATTAATGCGCTATTGTCCTCTTCAGAAATTTCTTTCCCAAGAACTTTAGATGCAGCAAGAACTGATAATGAAACGACTTCATCACGAACCGCAGCGATTGCTTTTTCTTTCTCAGTTTCGATTTCACGAACAGCTGAGTCTTTTAAGCGATTAGCTTCAGTACGAGCCGCAGTGATGATTTCATCACGTTGAACTTCGCCTTGTTTTTTAGCACTTTCAATAATTGCTTGTGCTTCCGTGCGAGCTTCTTTTAAAAGAGCTTTTTGCTCTTCTAAAGATTTAGCAGATTCGATGCGAGCGTTTTCAGCTGCTTCGATTTCTCCTGCTACTAACTCTTCACGTTGTTGCATAATGCCCATTAATGGACCCCAAGCGAATTTTTTTAGAAGTAACATTAAAACTAGGAAGATAATAAGTGTAGCTAAAACGTCACCACCATTAAAGGCATGACCGCCAGCACCTAGTACTAGGTAATCCAAATTCACGATTGTTTCACTCCCTTCAAGAGCTATCAAAAATTATATAGTTCCGTATAAGTTCGTCTATCTAGACCGTTCGAAACATTTCATAAAATCTATGTTTTGTACTTCTTTACATTCAATTTAAAAAAGACTTACATTTTAAACAAAAGGAATGGCGAAGTTTCTTCTTGTGGAATCATCTTCGCCACATGTGTTTTGAACCAATGATTATCGGTTCATTACGATGAATGCTACTACTACTGCGATGATCGGTAGGGCCTCAACTAATGCTACCCCGATGAACATTGTAGTTTGAAGAACGCCACGTGCCTCTGGTTGGCGAGCGATACCTTCTACTGTACGTGAAACGATAAGACCGTTACCAATACCTGCACCAAGTGCACCTAAACCGATTGCGATTGCTGCTGCTAATAAACCCATTGAATATTTCCTCCTTGGAATTGTATATTATTTTTTGTTTTAAGCGTCTAATGTTTTACACTAAAAGCTTTATATTAATGGTCTGCACTCACTTTGTGAGATAAGTAAACCATTGTTAACATTGTGAAGATGAAGGCTTGGATAAAGCCAATGAAGATAGAGAATCCTATCCATGCTAATCCTGGGATTAAACCACCGAAGAATCCTAAAATACTTGTTCCGGCAATACCTGCTATTAAAGTAAGTAAAATCTCACCGGCGTAGATGTTACCGTAAAGACGAAGACCTAACGTTAATGTGTTAGCAAACTCCTCGATAATCTTTAGCGGCAGTAAAAATGACATTGGTTGGACGAATGTCCCGAAGTAATGCTTTGTACCACGCATTTTAATACCATAGTAAGTAGCTAATACCGTAACCATTGATGCTAGCGTTAGTGTAACTGTTGGGTCAGCTGTTGGCGACTTCCACCACAGGTCTCCATGAATTACAATACCGCCAAGTGGTAGACCAAGCAAGTTTGCTACGGCGATAAACATAATAAGTGTGATACCTAAAATGTGGAATCGACCACCTGTTTTCCAATCCATGTTGTTTTTGATGATTCCTTTAACGAAATCCATCACCCACTCCATGAAGTTTTGCATACCAGTTGGTTTAAGTTTTAAATTGCGTGTAGCAACAAACGCGATTAAAAATACGATAATTGCTGTAACTAAAAGTGTTAAGACTGTGGCTAAGTTGAAAGTTAAAAAGCCTATCGTTAGTTCTGGAGCTCCATGATCCATTCTTGCATTCACCTCACTTTCTTTGTTACGTTATTTGTTTCTTACCGACGATACGATTACTCCTATAAATAGGAAAACGTATGGCATCATTAGCCCTATCACTGTGCTAATTAGATGAAAATATTGTGGCAACGTAATTGCGATAGCGACTGCTGCAATACCTGATCCAAAGCGTAAAGCTGAACCGAGTGATACTGTTTTCTTCCCTTCACTTATGGAACGATCAAACTTGTCCATTCGTCGACCAAGAATCCAAAAGTTATATGTACCAAAGCAAGCACCGACGGCAATACCAGCAAAAACTGTAGGGTACGAGGTAAATCCCCATCCTAATGCACAAAGAGCGAGCAAAAAAAATAACGCTTTCTTCTGCATAGCGAAAATGTGATGCAAATCTAGCATTGGCAATTTATCTCCCAAATCTTTTTCGAGTAAAAGTTCAAATCGTTCTCTACTTAAGGAATCCAGCGTGCATTTGCTTTACAAGCGTATCCAACAAATGTCGAAAAAAGAAAAGAAAATAGTAAAAAATTCTCGTTTGAATAAGAATTTTCTATCATACTTAGATTTCTTTGCTGTAAACACATAAATTCCAGCGCTTTGAAAACGTTGCAAATTGACATTGATAAGTTTCAACTGTCAATCTAGTAGAAACTTGATATAACAAGCGTTTCGGGGTCAAATGTTGACTTGAAACCCTTATCATTCTTACCCTTTGTAAGCATACAATAGGGGTAAAATGATGTCAATTAGTTCAGGTGAAAAACTTCACAACAACTGAAATATTGTCAAATTCTTGACAAATTTGTGTTAGAAGTAGAAATAAAAAGATAATAATCTCACCTTTCACTAAATAGAAATAGACTATTTATCAAGTTTTTACCAGAAATATTGATTTTTTAACAAGAATTCATTAATGGACCTTATTATTTACTTTTTTCAAAGAAACTAATCAATGCTTCAACAATCCGTTTAGAAGCATGACCATCACCATAAGGATTTGAAGCCTGTGCCATTTTCTCATAAGCCGCACGATCCTCTAATAACTCTTTTGCAAGCTTATAGATTGTTTCTTCTTCAGTACCTGCTAGCTTTAAAGTACCAGCAGCAATACCCTCTGGGCGCTCTGTTGTATCACGTAAAACCAATACAGGCTTTCCAAGTGAAGGCGCTTCTTCTTGTACACCACCAGAATCCGTTAAAATCATAAAGGAACGAGCCGCAAAATTATGGAAGTCAAAAACCTCTAAAGGTTCAATTAAATGAATACGAGAATCATTTCCTAGAATCTCATCAGCTACTTCTCGAACAGCCGGATTTAAATGAACAGGATACACAACCTGCACATCATCATGCTCAGATAATAGCCTTTTAATAGCCTTGAACATGTTGCGCATTGGTTGGCCAAGATTCTCTCTGCGGTGTGCTGTTAGAAGAATCATGCGGTCATCTCCTATTTTTTCTAAAACCGGATGGCTATAGTTTTCACCAACAGTTGTTTTTAATGCATCAATTGCTGTATTTCCTGTCACAAAGATATCCTGCTCTTGCTTATTTTCTTTTAATAGATTTTCTTTAGACACCTCAGTAGGAGCAAAATGCAAATCTGCCATTACACCAGTAAGCTGGCGATTCATTTCCTCTGGGTATGGTGAATATTTGTTCCCCGTACGTAACCCAGCCTCCACATGACCAATTGCAATTTGGTTATAAAACGCAGCCAAGCTTCCAACGAAAGTAGTCGTTGTATCTCCATGCACTAACACAATATCCGGCTTAGCTTCCTTCATAACACGATCTAATCCATGAAGCGCATTCGTTGTCACATCAATCAACGTTTGGCGATCCTTCATAATATTCAAATCATAATTAGGCGTAATATCGAATGTTTCTAGTACCTGGTCCAGCATTTGACGATGTTGAGCAGTTACTGTCACAATCGACTCAATCTGTTCAGGATACTTTTGTAATTCCAAAACAAGCGGCGCCATCTTAATGGCCTCAGGTCTCGTTCCAAAAATCGTCATTACCTTCCATTTTTTACTCAATTGACTTGCACCGTCCTTAAATTTTTTAAACGACCTCCCTATCGAGAAGGAGGTCGTATATTAATGTAATAATTGTATTGTATTTAGGATTTGCTAAAAGAATAATTTGTTTGAAGAGGCCGCAACGGTTTATCCGCCAAGTTTAGCGATTTATCCGCCAAATCTAATATGATATCCGCCAGCGAGTACCCTTTATCCGCCAAAAAATTATTTAGTTCCGAATAGACGGTCTCCCGCATCTCCAAGACCTGGAACGATATAGCCGTGGTCATTTAATTTTTCATCTAGCGCTGCGATATAGATATCCACATCTGGATGTGTCTCCTGGATAGCTTGTACACCTTCTGGAGCTGCAATTAAGCACATGAATTTAATGTTTTTAGCACCACGTGTTTTTAAAGAATTAATCGCTTCTACTGCCGAACCGCCTGTAGCAAGCATTGGATCCACGATGATGAAATCACGTTCCTCCACATCAGCTGGAAGCTTTGCGTAATATTCAACTGGCTTTAAAGTTTCTGGATCGCGGTATAACCCGATATGCCCCACTTTTGCAGCTGGGATTAGCTTTAAAACTCCGTCAACCATACCAATTCCCGCACGTAAGATTGGAACGATCGCGATTTTTTTACCAGAAAGAACCTTTGTTTTTGCCGTTGTTACTGGTGTTTCAACATCAATTTCCTCTAATGGCATATCACGCGTAATTTCAAATGCCATTAATGTCGCTACCTCGTCAACAAGCTCACGAAATTCCTTTGTTCCCGTGTTTTTATCACGAATATAAGTTAACTTATGTTGGATTAATGGGTGATCAAATACATATACTTTGCTCAATTGATTTCGCTCCTTTTTGTAACCTGGCATTTAGTGAGATTTCCCCCAACTAAATGTAGTTTCCCTTTATCTAGGCTAGTATATCAAAAAAAGTCATAACATAAAACAATATGTCGAATGGGTTTATGGAAAATTCTATGTCATTTGCAAATATGATGCATGTCAATTGAGTGATGGGGTCTAAAAGGGAGTTTTCTGGTTACTTAAAAGGAGTTATGTGATTTTAAGATGTGTTGTCCGCTCATAAACTTTGCCATGTGAACACAAGCGGCGTTTTCCGCTCATAAAATCTGCTTTGTGCTCATAATACGGGCTATATAATCACAATTGAAAAGGCTAGCGAGGAAATCCTTCTCGCTAGCCTTTTAAAATTACATATTTGTAACTAATTCTTCGTAGATTGGATATTTGTCAGTTAAGACTTTTACGCGATTTGTTGCTTCTTTTTGAACTGCTTCGTCTTCTGGATTTTTAAGAAGTTTGGCGATGATTAAGCCTACCTCTTTTAAATCCTCTTCCTTGAAGCCACGGCTTGTTACTGCCGCTGTACCAAGACGGATACCAGAAGTTACGAATGGTTTTTCTTCATCGTACGGGATTGTGTTTTTGTTAGTTGTAAGTCCTACTTCATCAAGTACTTTTTCTGCAACTTTACCAGTTAGACCAACTGATTTTACGTTTACTAAAAGTAAGTGGTTATCAGTTCCACCAGAAACTAATTCTAAGCCTTCAGCAACTAAAGTTTCAGCAAGTGCTTTCGCGTTTGCTTTAATTTGCTTAGCGTATTCTTTGAATTCTGGCTGTAATGCTTCACCGAATGCTACAGCTTTTGCAGCGATAACGTGCATTAATGGACCACCTTGTATTCCTGGGAACACAGACTTATCAATCTTTTTGCCCCATTCTTCAGAAGTTAAGATTAAGCCGCCACGTGGGCCTCGTAATGTTTTATGTGTTGTAGAAGTAACGAAATCTGCATAAGGTACTGGAGATTGGTGTTCACCAGTAGCTACTAGACCAGCGATATGCGCCATATCTACCATGAAATAAGCGCCTACTTCATCAGCAATCTCACGGAATTTTTTGAAGTCGATTTCACGTGGATATGCAGAAGCACCAGCAACGATTAACTTTGGCTTATGTTCTAAAGCTTTTGCACGTACATCCTCATAGTCAATAACATGCGTTTCTTTTGATACACCGTATTCTACAAATTTATATTGAATACCAGAGAAGTTTACAGGAGAACCATGTGTTAAATGCCCACCATGTGAAAGGTTCATACCAAGCACAGTATCGCCTGGTTCAAGAACTGTGAAGTATACAGCCATATTAGCTTGTGCACCAGAGTGCGGTTGAACGTTTGCATATTCAGCACCGAAGATTTGTTTCACTCGATCACGTGCGATATCTTCCACAACGTCTACATGCTCACAGCCACCATAGTAGCGTTTACCTGGGTAACCTTCAGCATATTTGTTAGTTAATACTGAACCTTGTGCTTCCATAACTGCCTCAGAGACAATATTTTCTGATGCGATTAACTCGATGTTCGCTTGTTGACGTTTTTTCTCTGCTAAAATACCATCTAATACCGCTTTATCTTGTGCTGCTAATTTTTCATAAGCCATTGTCTAAATCCCCCTAAAATTCTTTCATTTTTTTATTAATGAAAAATCCTATTATCGGATTTTTATCCCAAATTCATTTAACCTTTATAAACTTCTCTGATGCTTTTATCTAATATAGACTGCTCTTTCGCCACCGATTAATTTTGGACGAGTTGTTGCTATTGTAACAATTGCTTCCCCAATTTGCCGTACCGACGTTCGCAACGGAATCGCAACTTCTTTTAAATGCATTCCAATAATCGTTTGTCCGATATCAATCCCACCATGGGCACGAACATGCTCCACAACAACCGGATTTTCAAATTTTGAATACGCATAGGCAGACATGGAACCACCTGCATGTTTAACAGGAACTACTGTGACAGGCTCCAATGAATACATTTGAGCAGCCTCAGCCTCCATTGTTAGAGCGCGGTTTATGTGCTCACAGCCTTGGAAAACTAAATATAGACTGTGTTTTTGGGCAAATTTCGAAAATTCATCAAACAGTACTTCAGCTATCTCAATGGCACCAGAAGTTCCAATTCGAGAGCCTGCAATTTCAGATGTCGAGCAGCCGATAACATAAAGCTGCTTTGGCTGAAACTTTACTTGTTGTTCTAACTCACTTAGCAACTGCGACAATTGTGATTGAATCTGCTGTAATGAAGTCAAGATTCGTCACTTACCCTTCAAGCTCAGTAATTTTTTCGATTCGGCGAGAATGACGACCGCCTTCAAACTCGGTACCTAACCAAGCTTTTACGATTTCAAGCGCTAAACCAGGTCCGATAACACGTTCCCCCATAGCTAGAATATTAGAATCGTTGTGGCAACGAGTTGCTTTTGCACTGAACACATCATGAACAAGTGCACAACGAATACCTTTTACCTTATTTGCAGCAATTGACATACCGATGCCAGTTCCACAAACTAAAATTCCACGTTCGAATTCACCACTAGCTACACCATCAGCTACTGGTTTCGCATAATCTGGATAATCAACCGAATCACTAGATTGCGGACCAAAATCCTGATAGCTAATGTTAAGTTCATCTAATAGTGACATAATTTCTTTTCGTAAGTTATTCCCACCGTGGTCTGAAGAAATTGCAATTTTCACTACGTTACCTCCTAGCGTATATTGTCATGTACAGTTTACCACTAATTGAGAAATAATTACATGTATTTTATAAACATTCACATAATCTTTTAACTTAAATACGAATAATAGCGTGCATGTACTCAATTTCGTTCAGATTTAAACTACTTTCCGGTTCGAAACTCCAAATATAATTCGTGAATAGGCAGAAATTGTGTGTGTACCAGGTACACACACAATTTCTGTACAATTCAGAATCTTTTCGGTGCCAGGTACACAAACAACTCCCATACAATTCAGAATTCTCCATGTACCAGGCACACAAACAATTCTCACACAATTCAATTCTAGACAGAGAAAAGCCTCATGCGTTAGGTGGGCATGAGGCTTTTCTGTTAGTTGTTTCGATCGAATTGTTGGATCATTTTGTATAGCTGTTCGGATTGGCGTTTTAAATCCTTTGATAGGTTTTCGACTTGTTCGATAGCGTAGGCTTGTTCTTCTGTTGAGCCACGTACTTCTTGGGCTCCTGCAGAGGTTTGCTGAGCGATGGCCGCTACTTCTTGAGATTGACGTGCTGTTGTTTCGATATTGACCATTTGTTTTTCGACTAACTCTGAAATCTTTACAACTGCATCTGCCATTTCACGCACACTTGAAGCCATTCCTTCAACTGTTTCGGTTGTTTCAGAAACCTTCGAGGACTCCTTCACAGCAAAGGTTACTTGTTCGTTCATTTGTTTTACGACCACTGATACATTCTCTTGCATTGTTTGAATCAGGCTTGTGATTCCCTGAACTGCTTTTGCACTTTCGTCTGCTAAGCTACGAACCTCTTCTGCAACTACAGCAAAGCCTTTACCATGCTCCCCAGCTCGTGCCGCTTCAATAGAAGCATTCAATGCTAATAGGTTGGTTTGTGCTGCAATATCCCCTACTAAGCTGATGATTCGTTCAATTTGTTCGGCATTTTTCTCAAGCTGATGTATGTTTCCAAGGGCTTTTTCATTCCCCTGTGCAATTTGTTGAATACTTGTCACTAATCCTTGGATCGAATCTGTTGTTGTTTCTAGACTATGAATGATTTCCTTAGATTGATTTGCTGAATTAAGGGCACGCGTATTTACCTCTGATGCCAATTGGCGTACATCCTCAATTGCTTCAGCCGTCTCCTGTACAGCAACAGCAGAACCTTCTGCACCTTGAGAAATCTGGCTAACCGTTTGTGCAATTCCCTCCGCTTTAAGTGAAGCAGCTGAAGTTTGCTCCGATAATTCAATAATGACCTCGTTCGTTTTATTGAAATTTCCTTCAATACTTTCTACCATTTGGCGAAGGTTTGTTACCATTAGCTGGAATGCTTCAGCAACAGAAGCAATTTCGTCACGGGATTTTGGTACATTTACGTCCTGTCCAATTTTCCCTTCTGCTACTAATGTTGCAGATTTTTCAAGCTGCTGTAATGGCTTCACTAAAATGACACTGAAAATGCCAGCTAATATACATGACCAAGTGATCCCTAATACATATGTAAGAAGCTCAAAGACTCTTTGATTTTCGATAAACTGTGAGAAGAACATTGGGTGAAGATAATGTATAAATACAAAACTTGTTGAATACGTAACGAACGCTAAAATACCTACAAATAAAACTAATTTTTTGCGTAAGCTGAATGTTTTATTTTTCATTATTTAGTGCTACCTCCAGAAAATTTCATAAGTAATTCGTCTATTAGTCGATTTAGTTCTAGATAAGTCTGTTTATACGTTGCAATATCTCCACCAAATGGGTCAGATACATCCTTTGAGCTAAAAGGAACTACATATTCTTTTAATGTAAAGGTTTTCCCCTGAGCATTTGGGAAAGAAAGCAAAATCATATTTTTGTGAGCTAAAGTCATTGTTAAAATTAAATCTGCCCACTCAATATCCTCCTGCTTTACTTGTGATGTAATATGACTAAAGGATATTTGTTCTTGTTCGAGTACAGCTTTTGCATTCTCTGAAATTTCTCCTCCTTCCATTGCATATATACCAGCTGATTTAACCTGTACTTCCTCAAGGTTTTTACTTCGCAATATAGCTTCTGCCATAGGACTTCTACATGTATTTCCCGTACAAATGAAATAAATATTCACGAGCGTCCACTCTTTCTTTATGTTATTCGATGTTTAAAATAAATGAATAGATACTAATGCCAACTAGTGCAAGTCCTGCTATCCATTTCAAAGCATCACCTTTGATTCTCAAACGACTTTTTGCAATGTATAAGGATATATAGGATAGAACAAAAGTCCAAATTCCTGCACTGATAATAAATAAATACTTTTGTAAATTTAGCATACCAAAAGAAATGCTTACTGAAAAGGTGTCTAAACTTGCAGTTATTGCTAAAATTGCGATTGGAATAGCAATTGTTTGTCGATTTTTTGTCGAAAGTATTAATTGTAGACCAATTGAAAACAGTAAGATGCTCGAAACTAGATTAGACCATTGTAATAGGATATGTACCATCCAACTCCCTAAAGTAAAACCAATAATTGGAAATACCATATGTAGAAGGGCTGTCCAAAACGAAAGGAGGAAACGCTGTTTAACATCTGGTAGTAGCAGGTAAAGCGCTACTACATCTAATGCTACAATAAGTCCCGTTATTATTTCCTGCAATATAGTCCTCTTTCCTTCATAAGTTTTCTACTATCTTATGCCTGTCGTTCCTCTAATATCAATGGATTCTCGTCACTACTCGATTAGGTGCTAAAAGCCTATTTATTCTAATGAAGTAACATTTCGCTACTAAGCCTCTTAGACTATTAAAGTGATTACTTGTTAAGCTGCTAATTTAGCATTTATTTGAGCGAACGAAGTATTCGAAGCTGCAGAACCAACTTATTATCTCCACAAAAAAAACTTCACTTCTGACCCTAAGGACAAAAGCAAAGCTTCAGTTTACTATTTATACCAATTCCCACCCGCGGCTTTTTCTAGGCGATTCATGATGGCAGCGCCTACTCCTTGAATTGAAGTTGTTGTAGCAAGGATGATTGTGGCCTGTGTTTTATCACATGCTCTTAAATCATCGTACAACTTAGAGCTCATCATCTCTTGATCTCCCTCTTCTCCATATGGAAAGAAAAAGTCGGCACCTAAGTTTTCAAAGGATAACGGTGCAAGCAGGGCAATTTTTTCGCCTTTATTACTCAGCTTACTAATCGCTTCACTTACAGTCATTTGATCACTTTCGATTAAATACACTGGTGCGTTTGGCGCGTAATGCGTGTATTTCATGCCTGGTGCTTTGGGAGTTGAATCTAGCTTTTCCTGTAATTTAGTCGGTTGGATTACTTCACCTATTACTTCCTCAAGCATTTCCTTAGTAACACCACCTGGACGCAGAATGACTGGTGGATTTACCGTTATATCCAGTACCGTTGATTCGATTCCGATGCCTGTTGCTCCTCCATCTAAAATCAATGGAATTCGGCCCTTTAAATCTTCTTCCACATGTTCAGCTTTTGTAGGGCTTGGCTTCCCACTTCGATTGGCACTCGGTGCTGCAACTGGTTTTTTTAGCTTTCTTAGTAGGTCCAGTGCTACTTCATGATCAGGCATGCGCATTCCTACTGTTGTTAGCCCTGCTGTAACACTTGGCGCGAGTATGCCTGGTTTAGCCTTCATGATTAACGTCAATGGTCCTGGCCAAAAAGTATCCATTAGCTTTAACGCATTTTCGGGAATTTCTTCTATGAAATTTGCAACTTCTTCTATTGTTCCAATATGTACAATTAATGGGTTATCTGACGGACGGCCCTTTGCTTCGAAAATCTTTTTTACGCCCCTGTCGTTCGTTGCAACTGCTCCCAGCCCGTAAACCGTTTCAGTTGGAAATGCAACAACTTCCCCATTATTTAACAAATCCACAGCTTGTGTATAACTTTTCTCACTATTCGAATTATTATCCACAAGTAATCGAATCGTTTCCATTTTACCCCTCCTTTTCTATAGGCGCCTAAGAGGATTATGTGGATATGTGCAGGTTAATGTGCATAACTTTCAGAATATTGTTAATAACTTTTAAGCAAAAAGCTTTTTCACCCATTCCCACACAATAAATGTTACCTTTGCTTCTTCCTCTTCTTCATCAGCCTTCTTCGCTTCTTCCTTCTCCGAATCTTTGTCTGCCTTACGCTCACAAACATTCGCGAAGATGGTACACCACCAGTTATCCCCACGTCCCTCACCAATTGTTAACACAAGTGAGTTATAGTGATATTGTGGATAAAACATATTGGATTCTAATTTAGGTGGTATTAGGTTATCCCCAACATTGATTTTTACATCCTGATCTGCATAATTTTTTTCCACAAAAGTAGCTAATTCAGCATAAACCTCATCATTATCAAGTTGTGCCTGTTCATTTTGTTGAATCTGTGTTAAGAAAGGTGTTAGGTTTTCCACCATTTCCGTCTTCAACTGCTGATCGGCATCTGTATTACTATTTGCTACCACTCGAATTTTCAAACTATCATCAACTAAGTTACTTCTAGTTTCATAGACTTCATCAACCATATTCGGTACTAAAATAATAGAACACATAATTGCAACTGCAAAGGCAACTAATTTTAAAAGGCTTATAATTGGATGAATCTCATTTTTATTATCAACACTTGTAATCTCGTAATCATTTAACATTTTAAATCCCTCCCTGACATCATAATTGTCAGATTGAGAGATTTTTATACATCAATTTCACAAAAAACTATACGATTTTTTTTGTTAATATCTTTTACGATTTCAATTTTACCCTGTGGAAAACTAGATTTGAAGAAATTCGCTACAGCTTCGCCCTGTGTATAACCTATCTCAACACCGATTAAAGCTCGTTTTTTTACTAGATTCGGTAATTGCTCAGCTAGTTTCCTATAGAGTATCAATCCTTCCTCCTCCGCAAAAAGTGCAGAGTGGGGTTCATGCTCTAAAACCACCTCTGACATTTCCTTTGCCTCTTCAAATGCAATATAAGGAGGATTCGATAAAATAACATCCCACTTTTCGTTTTCTATAGGAGCCGTTAAATCTCCTAAACGGAAATCAATATCTGCATCAAGGTTTTGCGCATTGATTTTTGCGGTTTCAAGAGCCACCTCTGATATATCAGTCGCGACCACCTCAGCAGCTTGCCATTCTTTTTTCATAGTAATGGCAATAGCGCCACTACCCGTTCCAATATCAGCGAGTTTCAACTCAGCTTGATCACCGAAAAGCTTTTTCATCCGTTCTTTTGTTCCTAAAATTAACTCCTCTGTTTCTGGACGAGGAATTAGCACCGATTCATCTACCGTAAAGGTTCTACCATAGAACTCTTCCACACCTGTAATATATTGAACTGGACGACCAGTAGCGTGTTCCTCAACGTCTTTTTGAAATTGGTGCCATTTTTCTTCATCGATTCTATCGTGCATTCGCATCATTAATCCCGAATAATTTGTTTCATAAAGATGCTGCATAAGAAGTCTAGCAGCATTTTCGTCACGACCTTTGTCCACTAAAAAAGAAGAAGCCCAATTAAGGGCCTCAAAAATTGTTTTATGCTTCATCATTTAAGTGGGAAAGCTTTGAAGCTTGCTCTTCTAGCATTAATGCTTCAATGATTTCATCAAGCTTACCTTCCATGATAATATCAAGTTTTTGAAGAGTTAAGCCGATGCGGTGGTCAGTGACACGATTTTGTGGATAATTGTATGTGCGAATACGTTCTGAACGATCTCCTGTACCAACTGCTGATTTACGAGTAGCATCAATTTCCTTTTGAGCTTCCTGCATATACTTATCAGCAACACGAGCACGCAAGATTTTCATAGCCTTCTCACGGTTTTTAATTTGAGAACGCTCATCCTGCATCGATACAACCACACCTGTTGGAAGATGGGTCATACGAACAGCTGACATCGTTGTATTTACGGATTGCCCACCCGCACCAGATGATGCAAATGTATCAACACGGATATCTTTTTCATGAATGTCAACATCCACTTCTTCTACTTCTGGTAAACAAGCTACTGTTGCAGTTGAAGTATGGATACGACCTTGTGACTCCGTTGCTGGAACACGTTGAACACGGTGAGCACCGTTTTCATATTTGAACTTCGAATAAGCTCCTTGACCGTTAATCATGAAGATTACTTCTTTATAACCGCCCATTGGATTTGGTGTAGCTTCCATAATATCAATTTTCCAGCCTTGTGTTTCTGCATAACGCGTATACATACGGAATAGGTCGCCTGCAAAAATATTCGCTTCATCTCCACCTGCAGCACCACGAATCTCCATGATAACGTTTTTATCATCATTCGGGTCTTTCGGTATAAGCAGAATACGAAGACGATCTTCTAGACCAGGAATACGACTATTTAATTCATTAAACTCTTCTTTTACCATATCATGCATATCTGGATCTTTTTCGTTATCTAGCATTTCTTTTGTGTCTGCTAGTTGTTGTTTAACATCTTTATATTCACGATATACTTCTACCATCTCTTGAATATCCGATTGTTCTTTTGAATACTCACGAAGCTTTTTACTATCGCTAACGATAGCTGGATCGCTTAGGAGTTCATTTAATCTTTCATAACGGTCTTCAACCGCCTGTAATCGATCAAACATGGGTTCACCTCTAATTTATTAGTATCAATATTTTTAGCATATTCCCTTTAAGGTAAGATGCAATAATCTTTTAATCGTTTATAATGCCACATTATATGCGCATTTGTTTTCCATAATAAATTATATATGTCAAATGATTAAAATCCAAGTTTTTACTTAAGTGTTGTTTTTATAGTGGCGGATTTGCATGACACTCACGGCATACAGGATAATATGTATCATTGCCACCAATGTGAATTTGCTCACCAGTGTATACTGGCTTTCGGTTTTCATCCACACGTAAATTCATGGTTGCTTTTTTATGACAGAACCAACAGATTGTTTTCATTTCTTCAATTTTGTCAGCATAAATCAGCATATAGCGACTGCCTTCAAACAGTTCATTTTGGAAGTCATTTTTTAAACCAAAGCCCATCACTGGAATTTTTAAATGATCTACGATTTTGGCTAATTGTAGTACATGATCTTTTGATAAAAATTGCACTTCGTCCACTAAAATACAGTATAGTTCTTGTGGATAGTTTTTAACATAGCCAAATAAATCAGTGTCATCAAATACTGGTATCGCCTGGCGCTTGAGTCCAATACGGCTAGATACATATCCTACTTCATCTCGCGTATCGATTCCTGAAGTAAATATTAATACCGGCTTATCTTGTTCTTCATAGTTATGTGCAACTTTAAGAATTTCAATAGACTTTCCGCTGTTCATTGCTCCATGTTTAAAAAATAATTGCGCCATTCCAACAAACCTCTTTCTAAGTTGTTCTCCATAAACATTATCAATACATGAAAAAGTGCCTTGAGATGGTGACTCAAGGCATACTTATTTGAAATATCCTTTATATACATAGTATATCGCATAACCTACTGTTTCTACAATTATTCCTTGAAAGTCTGACAATTTGAGCTTGTGGTTGTATCTATGAGGAGTTTAATAATAATAATAATAATAGAAATTTTCTTATACGGGGTTTATTTCAAAATATATGTACTTTCTTAATTTGCCAAATAAAAGGAATAATTCTGCTTAAATTGTTAAATATCCATTTATTCTTGAAAATAAAGGAAGTTTTTATCATTATATTGGCTAAATCTTTGAATTTCGGCTTATTTTAAGCAATTAACGGGAAATCTTTCGCTTATATTGCTTATTAAGTGCTCTATATCTAAAATAACCAAAATTTCTTCTCTTATCAGTTCTCTCGAAAATCAATAATGTATAAGTGAAGAGAGACGGTACAATAAACGAGCAGATCCACAAATACTTACCTTAAAACAAAAAACACCTGCTCCAGTAAAATACTGGGCAGGCGTTTTATAGGTCTTACTTGATTCCGTATTTTTTGTTGAAACGATCAACACGGCCGTCAGCAGAAGCAAACTTTTGACGTCCAGTATAGAATGGGTGACATTCGTTACAGAATTCTACAGTAATTTTTTCTTTTACTGAACCTGTTTCGAATGAGTTACCGCAAGAGCATGTTACTGTTGCAGTTTTGTAATCTGGATGAATTCCTTGTTTCATATTCGTTACTCCTCTCGCCCTGAACCATCTGGAACAGAGTTGTTATTCGAACTGTACCTTACGTAACCCGAATATGCCAGTCACATATGTACACGTTTCATACTTAAAAGATTATAGCAAGAAATATTATTGAACGCAACAAAAAGATAATTGGTAAAATTTAATCGTTAATTCGAGGTCAAAAAATAGATTTTTTGAAACTCGGAATTAAAGCAATCCTTTACCCTTAGTTGCTTTTTTCATGTCATTATCAAGCTTTTCAAAGAATTCTTCGTTGGATTTAGATGTACGTATTTTTCTTAAGAAACGCTCTGCAAAGTCTGGTGCATCTGAAAACGTTTTACGAATTGCCCATAATTTTTCTAATTGCTCAGAAGGAATAAGCAATTCTTCTTTACGTGTTCCTGAACGACGAATATCAAGTGCTGGGAAGATACGACGTTCCGCTAAATGACGGTCTAAGTGAAGCTCTAAGTTCCCTGTTCCTTTGAATTCCTCATAGATTACTTCATCCATACGTGATCCAGTATCAACCAGTGCAGTTGCTAAAATTGTTAAACTGCCGCCTTCTTCAATATTACGTGCAGAACCGAAGAAACGCTTTGGTCTGTGGAACGCAGCCGGATCAATACCACCAGATAGAGTTCGTCCACTTGGAGGAATTACCAAGTTATACGCACGAGCTAAACGTGTGATGGAATCCATTAAAATAATAACATCACGCTTATGCTCAACCAGACGACGAGCACGTTCTAAAACTAGCTCTGCTACTTTCACGTGATTTTCTGGTACTTCATCGAATGTAGAGCTTACGACATCTGCTTTTACTGAACGCTCGATATCCGTTACTTCCTCTGGACGTTCATCAATCAACAGTACGATTAACTCAGCTTCAGGGTAGTTCGTTGTAATTGCATTCGCAACTTCTTTTAAAAGTGATGTCTTCCCTGCTTTTGGCGGGGCTACGATCAATCCACGTTGTCCAAATCCAACAGGTGCAACTAAGTCCATAATTCGAGTAGACAATTTATTAGGCTCTGTCTCTAATTTTATATGGCGATCAGGATATAGTGGTGTTAATGCTGGGAAGTGAACTCGTTCTTTTGCGACTTCTGGGTCTTCTCCATTCACTGCATCCACTTGAAGCAATCCAAAATAGCGTTCATTTTCTTTGGGTGGACGAACCTTACCTGATACCTTGTCCCCATTTCGAAGATCGAAGCGACGAATTTGGGAAGCAGAAATATAAATATCCTCTTTCGATGGAGAATAGTTGATAGGTCTTAGGAATCCAAAGCCTTCTTGGTTTACAATTTCAAGTACACCTTCCATGAAGAAGAAGCCTTCTTGTTCAGAGCGTGATTTTAAAATTGAAAAGATTAACTCTTTTTTTGTTAATTTACTATAATAAGAAACCTTGTAATCACGTGCAAGAGAATATAACTCTTTTAAGGTCATATTTTCTAATTGCGATATAGTTAAAGTCGACATAGCATATCTCCAGTTCTTTTAAATTTCCATCTATTTTTATACACAAAAAGCAAGTGTAGTTGATGAATATCTGCACAAGAAAAATATCGATTTAGTGCATTTGGAGCCACCTATCGCATTTTTCTATCATTTTAAGTTGTATTTCAGTAGGGTTTTTATAGTAAGAAAGAATAGTAGGAAGATGCCTGATTTTAGAAGTGGAGATTTAATGTGGATAGATGTGGTTATCCATAAGAACATCCGGTTTGTGATCAGGCATCATTTGTTTGAAGTAATTTATTTTTATTTTACATAGCTAGGCTTTTTGTCGATGTTGTGGCGTCCTTCAACAAAACGGACAGTTCCTGTTTTCGCACGCATTACTAAAGAGTTTGTTAAACAGTATGAACCTTTATATTGAACACCCATCATCAATTCGCTATCAGTAACAGCTGTTGCTGCAAAAATCGCATCGTCACCTTTTACTAAATCCTCTAGGTATAATACTTTGTTTACGTCAATTCCCATTTTTTCGCAACGTGTAGCTTGAGCATCGTCTTCTGGAAGTAATCTTGCTTGGAAATCTCCGCCTAAGCATTTTAATGCAACAGCTGAGATAACTCCCTCTGGAGCTCCGCCAGTACCGAACATAATATCAATACCAGTTTCGTCAAATGCAGTATTGATAGCTGCACTTACATCACCGTCTTGAATAAATTTAATACGAGCACCTGCTGCACGAATTTCCTCAACGATATGCTGGTGACGAGGGCGATCTAATAATACTGCCACTACATCTGCAATTTCTTTGTTTTTTGCTTTTGCAACTGCATGAAGGTTTTCAGTAACTGAAGCTGTAATATCTACTTTACCCGCTGCTTCAGGACCTACTGCTAGTTTTTCCATATACATATCTGGTGCGTTTAATAGGTTTCCACGATCTGCAATTGCCAGAACCGTCATTGCGCCATTTGTACCTTTTGCAACGATGTTTGTTCCTTCAAGAGGGTCAACCGCAATGTCTACTTGTGGACCGCCATTGCGAAGGCCAAGTTCTTCACCAATATAAAGCATTGGTGCTTCATCCATTTCACCTTCTCCAATTACCACGGTACCATACATTGGGATTGTATCAAATAATGCTCGCATTGCAGTTGTCGCTGCTTCGTCTGCTTCCTCTTTTAAACCGCGTCCCATCCATTTTGCAGAAGCGATTGCTGCTGCTTCAGTTACGCGTACAACTTCCATCGTTAAACTACGTTCCATTCTACATTTGCCTCCCGATTTCGGCCTTAGTCAAAATTGCCGAACTATATGTTACCACTATTGTAACATATTTTGTTAATTCATTACGGATGAATTCTATTTATATTATTTTGCTCGTTTAATTGCGCTTGTTGTTATTGTTTCTCGACGTATATCTGCACCAATTTCACAAAGCTTTTCTATTAGTGAGCTATATCCACGTTCAATATGATGGATATCCTGGATTTCAGTCTCGCCTTCAGCGATTAAGCCTGCCAGAACAAGTGCAGCTCCTGCACGTAAATCTGTAGCTGTCACTGTAGAACCATGAAGCTTCGATGGCCCTTGAATGATTGCTGAATTCCCTTCAACTCTTGCGATTGCATTCATACGACGTAATTCATCGATATGTTTAAAACGCGCTGAATAGATTGTATCTGTTACCTTAGATGCCCCGTTTGCTTGAGTCATTAACACTGAAAGGGGTTGCTGTACATCCGTTGGAAAACCAGGATAAACAAGCGTTTTCACATCACATGCTTGAAGAATGTCTGAACGATGAATATACATACTTTCTTCGCCTTCTTCAATTTTCACGCCCATTTCACGCAGCTTTGCCGTTACGGCTTCAAGGTGGAAAGGAATAACATTATCTACCGTTACCCCATCTCCAATCGCTGCAGCCATAATCATAAATGTTGCTGCTTCGATGCGGTCAGGAATAATTGTATGATTTGTTCCATGTAATTCATCTACGCCATCAATACGAATAACACTCGTACCTGCCCCTTTGATATTAGCCCCCATATTTGTTAAGAGAGTTGCAACATCAATGATTTCAGGCTCTTTTGCAGCATTTTCGATAATTGTACGCCCTTTTGCACGGACTGCCGCTAGCATAATGTTAATTGTGGCACCAACACTTGCTACATCCAAATAGATTTTGGCACCGATTAACTCATCAGCACGAAGATAAATCGCACCATGCTCATTTGTAACTTTTGCACCGAGTGCTTCAAAGCCTTTTATATGCTGATCAATTGGGCGAGGACCTAAGAAGCATCCACCTGGCAATCCGATCACTGCTTTTTTGAAACGACCTAGCATTGCCCCCATTAAATAATAGGAAGCACGAAGCTTTTTCACATTACCATTTGGTAAAGGAATTGCCTGCATTTCAGTTGGGTCAATAACCATCTGTCCATCTTTAAAAGTAACTTCGCCACCAATTTCTTCTAACAATGCTTTTAGCGTCCAAGCATCAGAAATTTCAGGTATACCGCCAATAGTGACTGAAGAATTAGCTAAGATAGATGCAGGGATTAATGCAACAGCACTATTTTTTGCTCCACTGACTTTTACTGTTCCTCTTAGACGATTTCCGCCATTAATTTTATAAACATCCATATCCGTTCTCCCTTATGATTGGAAAGTTTCACTTATGATAGTCTAACTTGTTTGCTAATCGTTCACTTTCTATCAAATACACCTTTAACACAGTAAACTGAGTAAGGAATTTATATTTGCAGCAGTCGGCAATTTTGGGCCTTCTGCTGCTTCACGATACTTTTGCTACAATGAAATTTTTTAGTATTATTGTTTATTATTTACCAATTTCACAATTTAAAGCTTAAATTTATAAACAATTCTAAATTTTTTCTATTCTCTATAGTATTTCAGTTTTTTATTATGTTGATTGTTAGGGCTTGGTTACTTAGGTAATTGACTAAATTATTCTGCCTAGACGTTGAAATTACTTGCTTTGTCGTTTTTCCCAGTCTGCTAAAAATCCTTCGATTCCTTTATCTGTTAAAGGATGGTGGAATAATTGCTTTAACACTTTAAATGGTGTCGTTGCAATATCCGCTCCAGCTAGAGCTACCTCTGTAATATGTTGTGGATGACGGATTGAAGCAGCAATAATTTCTGTTTCGATTCCGTGGATTGCAAACAAATCAGAAATTGTTGCGATTAAGTCCACTCCGCTTTGTCCAATATCATCTAAACGTCCTACAAATGGTGATACATATGTTGCACCAGCACGAGCTGCCATAAGAGCTTGATTTGCACTAAAAATTAACGTTACATTAGTTTTAATGCCTTTTTCAGAAAAGAATTTACATGCTTTAAGTCCTTCTGGCGTCATTGGTAGCTTAACTGTAATATTTGGTGCAATTGCTGCAAGCTCTAAGCCTTCCTTAATCATTCCTTCAGCATCAAGTGAAATAACCTCGCCACTAACAGAACCATTTACTAGCTCTGAGATTTCACGTAAACGCTCATGAAACGAAACATTTGCTTCTTTTGCTACTAATGATGGATTTGTTGTAACGCCTGATAAAATCCCCCAAGCATGTGCTTCTTTAATTTCCTCAAAGTTTGCTGTATCGATAAAAAATTTCATTATATTTTCCTCCAAATAATTCAAATTTGTGTCTATAAAAAACTAAGAGAAGGCCGATTGAAAACAATCAAACACTTCTCCTGCAAATCAATATTATATCAAATATGCCTTGGCTGGCTGTTTATGTTGTATGTGGATGCTCCGTATTTTAGATTATCCCTTTTGATTGGACGCGTAATAAGCAGTTAGGTTTCAGTCCTACTTCAATGCTTAACGTCTCCAAATACTAGCCAAGACTTTATCTCCACGATGAATCAAGTACATTTCACCCTTGAAATGAAGACAAAATAGAAAAGCAGTTCATCTTATTATTTACATGAGTAGTTTACATTTTCTAAGTAAAATAAACAATTCTGCTTCCTTACAATTAGTTGTGTTGGCTAATACAATCTTCTTGGCTCATTAAAAATTAAGCTTTTTGTGAGCTGCCGAATACACGCATTTTGCCGATAACTGTTTCTTTAATAGCATCACGAGCTGGTCCTAAATATTTACGTGGATCGTAAACAGTTTTGTTTGACTCGAAGATTTCACGAATTACATTTGTTGCTGCGATTTGATTTTCAGTATTTACGTTGATTTTAGCAGTACCCAATGAAACAGCACGCTTGATTTGCTCGTCTGGAATACCAGTACCGCCATGAAGTACTAATGGCATATTAGTTTCTTCACCAATTTGTTTCATTTCATCAAAGCCTAATTTTGGTTCACCTTTGTAAGGACCGTGAACAGAGCCTAATGCAGGTGCTAGGCAATCAATGTTTGTAGCCTCAACAAGCGCCTTACATTCAGCAGGATCAGCGTACATAATACCACCAATAACGCCATCCTCTTCGCCACCAACTGTCCCTAGCTCTGCCTCAACAGAAACTCCTTTGGCATGAGCATACTCAACAACCTCATTTGTAATTCTCACATTTTCATCAAATGAGTGATGTGAAGCATCAATCATTACAGAAGTAAAACCAGCATCTACCGCTTCCTTACATTTATCAAAACTTGAACCATGATCCAAATGAATTGCAACAGGTACAGTAATTTTATAACTTTCCATTAATCCTTTAACCATGTGCACAACAGCAATGAAACCACCCATATATTTCCCCGCACCTTCAGAAACGCCAAGGATTACAGGAGACTGCTCTTCTTGTGCAGCAAGTAAAATCGCTTGAGTAAATTCAAGGTTATTAATATTAAATTGCCCTACAGCATAACCCTCATTTTTCGCTTTAATCAACATTTCTTTCATAGATACTAATGGCATATACGAAAATCCTCCTCGGACAGCTAAGTAAATTAATAAGATAATTATTCCAGGTTTAATCATAGCAAAAACCATCCCGTCTCTCAAGTTCTAAGAGACGGGATGGTTTTCTGCGCCGAAAGCTTGCGACAGGCGCAAAATCTCTAAACTTTTCGCTAAGCATCCTTCCAAAGCACCTGAGCTCGCGAAAGGTGCAAAATCCCTTACAGAAGTCGTTTCTTTTCCGTCTCTCAAGTTCTAAGAGACGGGATGGTTTTCTGCGCCGAAAGCTTACGACATGCGCACAATCTCTAAACTTCTTCGCTAAGCATCCTTCCAAAGCACCTGAGCTTGCGATAGGTGCTAGCTCTTTAAACTAATTCAGTGAGCATATCCTTCTGCACCTTGAGCTCGCGAAAGATAAATCCCTTATAAAACTAAATCCCTTACAGAAGTCGTTTCTTTTCCGTCTCTCAAGTTCTAAGAGACGGTATGGTTTTCTGCGCCGAAAGCTTACGACAGGAGCGAAAATCTCTAAACTATTTCGTTAACCATCCTATTATCGACCTGAGCCTGCGATAGGTGCATCCCTCAAACTCATCCAGTGAGCATACCCTTCCGCACCTTGAAAGGTGCAAAAATCTCTAAACTTTTTCGCGAAGCATCCTTCTATCTCACCTATGCTTGCGATAGGTGCTCCGGTCTCTAATCTCAACAAGGAATGGCTTTTTACTATTAAATAATTTTCACGCTAAGAAAAAACAATTAATCGTTCAATAAGGCATTCACTTCGTCTCTTACATCCAATATATTAAATGGTTTTCTAAAATACTTTGTCATGCCCCACTGCGTTGCTTCAGTAAGAATCTCTTCTTCTTCAAAGGCAGTCATCATAAACACTGGCATTTGATGTTTTTTCTCACGTATTCTCTTTAGAATTTCTATTCCGTTCATGCCAGGGATTTTCATGTCTAACATGACACAGTTTATCTCTTCATTATCAACAATATTAAGCGCTTCCACTCCATTTGAGGCTTGATAAACCTTATACCCTTCTCTTGAGAATACTTCATTTAATAAAAGGCGAATTCCTTTTTGATCATCTACGATTAATATTTTTTTCACAGCAACTTCCCCTTAACGTGATATAATTTTAGATGTAATATTATTCCATGAATTCCATTCCCTACATTAGCCTCTTTTAAACATACTTTTCGATTATTTTTGTAAAAAATCCTTTAATCCTTCACAAAATCTTCATGTTTTATTTTTTCTCAATAAAAATTTATAATACATGTAGAGGTGAAATTATGTCTAAGATACTTTCTACTCAAATGAGTGGATTATTTCAAAGAATTATACAAAGTGAAGAAGAAGCAATTGAAGAAACTTCACGTTTATTGGCCCAAGCAAGTATTGGCCAAGGAAAAATCTATTTTGCTTGTTTTGGTGAGTTACAAGCAATTGAACTGAATGCATTACATGGAGCCGAACCATTTACTAACCTGAAAAGCTGGTCTCCCTCAATTTCTTTAACTGAATCAGATCGAGTTTGCATCTTTACAGCAAATAGTGAAAACCCTGAAGCTTTAAGTCTAGCAAAGGAATTATATGATAGCTTTATTCCATTTTCTGTAGTCTCAAGTGAACCAAAAAGTGATTCAAATGAATTAAGTGAACTTGCCTATACGTATGTATCCATGAAAGTGCGAGGTGGAATCTTGCCGCACCCGACTAGATTGGGTGAACGTGTCGTAATTCCCTATCTCATGGCTGGGCTTTTTGTTTATGAAGCGATCAAATTAAATTATGACGAAATGATTTCTGATGACGACGAATTATAATTTTTTCTTAACCTCTTTTCCACTATGAAAAGAGGTTATACTATACTTAAATATTATAATACTAAATTTATATAAAAATACTAGATTTGTAATATTTTTCTTACATAATTATTTAAAAAAGACTTCTTTCTATAAATAAGTAATAGAAAGAAGTCTTTTAATATTAACGGTTATTGAATGCTGCACCAACAAATTCACGGAATAGTGGTTGTGGACGTTGAGGACGAGAGATTAGCTCTGGGTGGAATTGACATGCCACAAAGAATTTTTTCTCTGGTAATTCAATGATCTCCACTAGCTTGTTATCAGGGCTTGTCCCTGAGAATACAAGACCTTCAGCTTCCATTGCTTCACGGAACTCATTGTTGAACTCATAACGGTGGCGATGACGTTCATAAACTAACTCATCATCATAAGCTTGTGCTGCACGTGAGCCTTCAACTAGCTTACATGGATATAAACCTAAGCGTAATGTTCCACCTAAATCCACCTCATCACTTTGGTCTGGTAAGAAGTCGATAATTGGATAAGCTGTTTCTTTATTTAGCTCAGTAGAATGTGCACCCTCTAAACCAAGTACATGACGAGCAAATTCAATTGTAGCTAATTGCATTCCTAAACAAATTCCTAGGAATGGGATATCATTTTCACGTGCAAATTTGATAGCAGAGATTTTCCCTTCAATTCCACGGTCACCGAATCCACCAGGCACTAAAATTCCATCTGCATCTTTTAATAATTCATGAACGTTTTCTGCATTTACATGCTCCGCGTTAATCCAGTCCACTTCAATATCAGAATCATATACATATCCAGCATGCTTTAATGCTTCTACGACAGAAATGTAAGCATCTTGAAGCTCTACATACTTACCAACTAAAGCAATACGCGTTTTTTGTGAAAGATTTTTCACTTTCGTTACAAGCTCTTTCCAATCCGCCATATCAGCTTCAGGTGCTTCGATACCAAAATGTTCAAGAACGATATCATCGAAATCTTGAGCATGCAGGTTTAATGGAATATCATATAACGTTTCTGCATCGCGAGATTCAATAATATCACGTGGTTTTACGTCACAGAATAAAGCTAGCTTGTCTTTCATTTCATCCGATACAGCTTGTTCTGTACGAACGACAATTATATTTGGTTGAATCCCTAGTGAACGCAATTCTTTTACAGAGTGCTGAGTTGGCTTCGTTTTTAACTCACCAGCTGCTGCAATGTAAGGAATTAATGTACAGTGAACATACATTACATTGTGGTGACCTAGGTCAGTTTTCATTTGACGGATTGCTTCAAGGAATGGAAGAGATTCAATATCCCCTACTGTTCCACCCACTTCAGTAATTACGATATCCGCGCTTGTTTCACGACCTGCACGCTGAATACGATCTTTTATTTCATTTGTAACATGAGGAATTACTTGAACAGTTTTACCGTTGTAGTCGCCACGACGTTCTTTCGCAAGCACCGATTGATATACACGGCCAGAAGTAACTGTCGAGTGTTTACCTAAATTAATATCGATGAAACGTTCATAGTGACCTAAGTCTAAGTCAGCTTCAGCACCATCGTCTGTTACGAAAACCTCACCGTGCTGATATGGACTCATTGTACCTGGATCAATATTTAAATATGGGTCAAATTTTTGGATTGTAACCTGTAACCCACGATTTTTTAATAGACGTCCTAATGATGATGCTACGATCCCTTTACCAAGTGAAGAAACTACCCCACCTGTTACAAAAATATACTTCGTCATTGCTAATTCCTCCTCATACTACTATTGCTATTTATTAGAAAACTCGGCTAATCGAAAAGGTCTACAGCGATTAGACATAGTTGCACTTATGCGAATAAGAAAGTTTCATACTTTCTTAACCGCTAAATAAGAAAGCTTGAACACTCTAAATTAATCTTTACATAATCATTCATTCCCAATTTCTCAATTTCAAGTCTAGAATTTGAAACTTTGAATAGGTTTCCTCAATGATTTGTCTAAAGGCTGTTTAAAGTTTTCAAACTAAATATGGAGAGTTTTTCGTATTTACTACAGACCTAGAAAAAACAAAAAAACGCTCCTCCTGCATGATTGCAGAGGGAGCGTGATTGGTTCACGGTCATTCTCCATCTTGAATGGAGCCCAAGTAAAAGATTATATGGAACACCAAAAGAAGTCAAGTGCTTTAATAAAGATAAGTATTTTTCGAATAATTTAAGCAAATGGATGATTGTTCTATGGTCAAGCTTATATATCCACCTTTAGCTCTCACACCCATCAAACAAAAAAGCGCAGATAGTGGCAATTTTTCTGCCCTATCTACGCTTTCTAGGAAGCACTATATTATTTTTCTAGCTCTTCGTCTAAATCTTCTTCTTCTTCTTCTTCTTCAGCTTCTTCTTCGTCATCAATGATGAAGCCGTCTTCTTCTTCGATTAGATCGTCATCAATGTCAGCGTCTACTTCATCAATGCTGTCGATTTCTTCTGCAACGAAGTCTAAATCTTCTTCTTCCTCTTCGTCTTCTTCAACCTCTTCATCAACAAACTCTTCGAAATCTTCTTCAAATACTAAGTCGTCCTCATCAACGATTAAATCTTCCTCATCGTCTGCAGACGCTTTAGATTTACGTTTGCGCGCTTTAACAGTTGGCGCTGTTTCTTCTTCGATTGTTTCAACTTTGTACCATTCACGTAGTCCCCAGCCATTTTCATGGTTTAAAAGGAAACGTCCATCGATATTCATATCTGTATAAAATTGTACTAGTCTATCTTGAATTTCAGCATCAGACATACCATTTAAATTTTGAATTTCTTTTAATAAGTCTTGGAATGCAAGTGGTGATTTTCTCTCTTCTAAAATTGCATAGGCTAAGTCAATTAACGATTCTTCTGCTAATTGTTCTTTTGTCATTTCACGAATATCCAAATCGTGCACGTCCTTTCTATTAGTACAATTAAGTAGCACTATTTTGTTCAAAACACATTTGTAGTAAGCGATAGACTTTTCTCTATCACTATTTCAATTGTTGTAGTTATCTACATTAGAAAACTTTGCTTTTTCACTAAAGCTATTGAAGCTCTAACGACACTGTTACGGATAAAATGGTAATATCCCCTTTTTGTGAACAAAGATAATACATATCTTAAACATAATATCCATTATATACAAAGTGCTATACACTATGCTAGTTTCATTTACTCTTTTTTATTTTATATATTTCTTTAATTCCTAAATAAAATAAAAAAACTGATAATATCAATAGTGGAACGGATCCTAATTGCTTATCATACAAGAAGAAGGTGCCAATCAGACACGCCAAAATGATTATGTAATGTAAGTACTGTTTCAGCAATCGTAATCCTTCCCTTCTGTCCCATCTATTATAGCTAATTTCAAAAAAATAGTACTACTTTTCTCACCCATAATTAGCACTATTTTTTCCCTAAATTAACTAATTAATAAAATTATCTCATATTTAATGGTCGGATACCTCCTAAATGTAACCACTTTTTTCACATTTTTATTCAAATTAGAGACCAATAACTGATTTCTTGAAAGGAAGGAAATTAAAGACGCATTTATGTATGAATATTAAACGCTTTAATGAAACGCCCTCTACAATAGCCTTTCCCTTACACATCCCATTAAATAAACACGCCTACTTTTGATATCTCTACCAAAAGCAAGCGCGTTTAGCTTACATATTTCTTCTGTATTGCCCGCCAACCTCGTATAAAGCTTTTGTGATTTGGCCAAGGCTTGCTACTCGGACTGTCTCCATTAGCTGCTCGAAAATATTGTCTCCCGAAAGAGCTACTTCCTTCAGCTTATTTAAGGAAGCCTCACAGTCAGTTTGATGGCTTGTTTGGAATGCTTGTAAATTATGAATCTGCAGTTCCTTTTCTTCTTTTGAAGCACGAGCAATCTGCATGCTATTAATGCTGTCGGCTGTAGGTGGATTTGGGTTTAAATAGGTATTCACTCCGATGATTGGCAGCTCGCCTGAATGCTTAAGGTGCTCATAATACATCGATTCTTCTTGAATTTTCCCGCGTTGATATTGTGTTTCCATCGCACCTAGAACTCCCCCACGATCATTCATACGCTCAAATTCCTCAAGGACAGCATTTTCAACCAAATCCGTTAACTCCTCCACGATAAACGCGCCTTGCAAAGGGTTTTCATTTTTTGATAAACCATGCTCTTTTGTAATAATCATCTGAATCGCCATCGCACGTCGAACAGATTCTTCTGTAGGTGTTGTAATCGCCTCATCATAAGCATTTGTATGAAGAGAGTTACAATTATCCTGAAGAGCCATTAACGCCTGTAACGTAGTACGAATATCGTTAAAATCAATTTCCTGTGCATGTAATGAACGGCCCGAAGTTTGTACATGGTACTTCAGCTTTTGTGAGCGTTCATTTGCATTGTATTTATCACGCATAACAATGGACCAAATTCTGCGAGCCACTCGGCCAATTACTGTATACTCAGGATCTAGCCCGTTCGAGAAGAAGAATGATAGATTCGGTGCAAAATCATCGATATTCATGCCTCTACTTAAATAATATTCAACATAGGTAAAGCCGTTAGCTAAAGTAAAGGCTAGCTGTGAAATTGGATTGGCTCCAGCTTCTGCAATATGATAGCCCGAAATTGAAACTGAATAATAGTTGCGTACCTTGTGATCAATGAAATAGGCCTGTATATCACCCATCATACGAAGAGCAAATTCTGTTGAAAAGATGCATGTGTTTTGCCCCTGATCTTCCTTCAAAATATCCGCCTGCACTGTACCGCGAACAACCTGCAATGTTTTTTCACGCACCTCTGTAAATTCTTCCACAGTAAGCTGTCGACCTAGCTCTTCTTCTGTCTTTCTCACCTGCTGATCGATAGCTGTATTCATAAACATCGCTAAAATAATCGGTGCTGGACCATTGATTGTCATGGAAACCGATGTGGAAGGTGCGCATAAATCAAAGCCAGCGTATAGCTTTTTCATATCCTCCAAGGTACATACGCTTACGCCCGACTCTCCGACCTTACCATATATATCAGGACGATAATCTGGGTCTTCACCATATAAAGTAACCGAATCAAACGCTGTAGAAAGGCGCTTTGCATCATCATCCTTCGATAAATAATGGAATCGTTTATTAGTACGTTCTGGTGTTCCCTCTCCAGCAAATTGACGTTTTGGATCCTCGCCCTCTCGTTTAAATGGGAATACTCCAGCAGTATAAGGGAAATAACCAGGAACATTCTCAGCGTAAACCCAACGTAAAATCTCCCCATAATCCTTAAATTTTGGTAAGGCAACCTTTGGAATTTTAGTCCCTGATAAGGATGTCGTTTTTAATAGTGTACGGATTTCTTTATCCCGAACCTTAGTGACAAATTCATCGCCTGCATAGGATTCCTTGAGCTTCTCCCAGTTTGCAAGAATTCGTTTCGATTCTGCAGTTAATTCAGCTTGCACACCCTCCACCAAAGACTCAAGCGATTTGACTAATGCATCGACTGGTGATTTTTCGAGTAATTGATGAATTGTTCCTTCCAGTTGATAAAGCTTTCTTGCCAAATCAACCTGCTGTGCAGAAGTTTTATGGTAGTTGCGAACCGTATCGGCAATCTCTCTTAAATAATAGCGGCGATTATTAGGAATAATTACATCTTGTTTTTGAGTTTTCACAAATAACTCGTAGGATGTTTTCCAGTCAAAGCTAAACTTTTCATTGATTTTCGTTACAAGAGCGGCAAATAGAGAGTTCGTTCCTTTATCGTTGAATTGACTGGCAATCGTGCCGTAGACTGGCATTTTATCTAACTCTTCGGTCCATAGCTCATGAGAACGCTGGTATTGCTTCTGAACCTGACGAAGTGCATCCTCAGAGCCCTTGCGTTCAAACTTATTGATGACGATTAAATCAGCATAATCGATCATATCAATTTTCTCTAATTGTGTTGGTGCACCAAACTCGCTCGTCATTACATACATCGAAAGATCCGTATATTTTGTAATTTCAGCATCACCTTGCCCAATCCCGCTTGTTTCAACAATAATAAGATCAAAACCGGCAGCCTTTACAATATCAAGCACATCTCCAATAGATGCAGATAGCTCTGTTCTTGAGCCACGCGTAGCTAGACTGCGCATATAAACACGGTTATCGAAAATGGCGTTCATGCGAATTCGGTCTCCAAGAAGAGCTCCTCCCGTTTTTTGCTTTGTAGGATCGACAGAGATAATGGCAATTTTCTTCTCTGGAAATTCGCGTAAAAAGCGGCGAATTAATTCATCAGTTAGCGAAGATTTCCCTGCTCCACCTGTCCCCGTAATCCCTAATACTGGAGTATTCTTAGATTTTTTCCTCGCTTCTTCAACAAGGTGAACCGTTTGCCCATCTCCACCTAATTCTGCGGATGTAATCAAGTTTGCAAGTAATTCCGGTCGATCTGTTGAAAGCTTATCTAGCAGCACTATATTATTCCCTTTCAAGGTTGAAAAGTCTGCTTCCTCGATTTGTTTATTAATCATCCCTTGCAAGCCAAGCTTCATTCCATCCTCTGGAGAGAAGATACCAGCAATGCCATATTCGTGAAGCTCCTCGATTTCCTTCGGTAGAATGACTCCACCGCCGCCACCATAGATTTTGATATGCGGCGCACCTTTTTCGTGCAATAAATCATGCATATATTTAAAGTATTCCATATGCCCACCCTGATAAGAGGAAATGGCAACTGCCTGTGCATCCTCTTGAATAGCAGCATTGACTACCTCTTCAACTGAACGGTTATGTCCAAGGTGAATTACTTCTACACCACTTGCCTGTAATATACGGCGCATAATGTTAACCGAAACATCATGACCGTCAAATAAACTCGATGCCGTTACAAAACGTACATGGTGCTTCGGACGATAGACACCCTTTTTATCTGTATCGTTAGCTTGTTTTATATTTACCATATTTAGTACCCCTTTCAAGAACGTGATTACTTTTTAAAAGCGTGATTTGCGAAGCTTCCATCCCCATTTCGCCTTCGCATACACTTTATGCCTATAAAAAAAACCGCTTCTTTGCAACGTACATACGTATGCTTTTGGCGGTGTTTGAGCTTCATGATTCTTCAAAATGTAAAATTCCAGATAAGCACATCTTTGTTTGGGCAGCTGTATAGTCCTTAATGGTAAAGTGCTTATGTAAGGCCCATTTTCGAAATGCCCAAGCTTGCCCTTGTACAACGATATGATTTGCTGCTAAAAAAACCTCCTTGTCTGATACCTTCAATTGCCCCGATTGTACACAGGCTTTCAGGATTTTTTCAAAAAGTGCAACCATCTCTAATTCCTTCTTTAAAACATAGCTTTGCGCATCCTTTGGCAAGGTCTTCGTTTCTTGATACATAATGGTAAATTCATCTACCATACTATCGATCAACAAAAAGTATTGTTTTATCGCTTCTGTCAACTCTTCAATAGTTCCAGAGCTTGTAGAAATATGAGATAATCGCTGAATCACTTGATGATAAATATTGTCGCAGACTAAATAAAGGACATCCTCCTTTGTACGAATGTATTCATACAAAGTTCCGATGCTAAATCCGGCAGCTTTGGCAATTTCTCTTGTTGTGGCACGATGAAATCCTTTTTCTTTAAATAATTTCAACGCTCCATCAACGATTTGTTTTCTTCGAATTTCAATGAGACCCTCATCCTTAACAGATGATTTAACTAAGATTTTCTCATTTTGTTCTGTCATTGATTATTTTGTCAGCATACGAGAGATAACTAGTCGTTGAATCTCTTGTGTACCTTCATAAATTTGAGTAATTTTCGCATCACGCATATAGCGCTCTACTGGGTAATCTTTTGTATAGCCATAGCCACCAAATACTTGTACTGCCTCTGTTGTAACAGACATTGCAGTATCTCCTGCCATAAGCTTCGCCATTGCTGACATTTTCCCATAAGGCAAATTATTCGATTCTAGCCAAGCTGCATTATAAGTTAATAGTCTTGAAGCTTCGATAGACGTTGCCATGTCTGCAAGCTTAAAGGATACTCCTTGGTTTGCAGAGATTGGTTTTCCAAATTGAACACGCTCTTTTGCATAAACTGTTGCTGCATCTAAGGCCCCTTGTGCAATCCCAACCGCTTGAGCCGCAATTCCATTTCTTCCTCCATCTAAAGTTTGCATGGCAATGATAAAGCCCTCTCCTTCATTTCCAAGAAGGTTTTCCTTCGGGACACGACAGTTGTCAAAGATGATTTCCGTTGTTGGTGATGAACGAATCCCCATTTTCTTTTCTTTTTTCCCTACGCCAAACCCTAGGAAGCTAGATTCTACGATAAATGCACTAGTGCCTTTATGCTTTGAATCAGGATCTGTTACGGCAAACACTACATAAGTGTCAGCAATCCCACCGTTTGTAATGAAGATCTTCGAGCCATTTAATACATACTCGTCACCATCAAGCTTCGCATTTGTTTTCATGCCGCCCGCGTCACTTCCAGAACCAGCCTCCGTTAAACAGTAAGCACCGATTTTTTTCCCCTCTGCCATAGGTCGAAGGTATTTTTGTTTTTGCTCTTCATTACCGAACTTGTAAATCGGCCAGCCTGCTAAAGACGTATGTGCAGATAGCGTAACCCCTGTAGACGCACAAACTCGCGACAGTTCCTCAACTGCAATCGCATAGGCCAAGAAATCGAAACCAGCGCCACCATACTCTTCAGGCCAAGGAATTCCCGTTAACCCAAGCTCCGCCATCTTATTCCAGATTTCAATATCAAAACGCTCCTCCTCATCACGCTCTGCCGCAGAAGGTGCCACCTCATTCAACGCAAACTCCCGAATCATCTCACGTAACTGCTCATGCTCCTCTGACAACTGAAAATTCATCTTCCATTCCCCCATTAATTGTTTTGGATCAGAATTGTTTATGTACCAGGTACATAAACAATTCTGGTTTAATTCTGAATATTTTGTGTGCCAGGTACGCGAACAACTTCATAACAACTCCGAATATTCTAAATTATTCATGTACCTGGCACCCATTCAATTTTAGTGTTTGCTGATTACGATTTTTTGGATTTCGCTTGTGCCTTCGTAGATTTCGGTTACTTTGGCGTCGCGGAAGTATCGTTCTACTGGATAGTCCTCGGTGTAGCCGTAGCCGCCAAAGACCTGGATTGCTTCTGTTGTAACCTGTACTGCTGTTTTAGAAGCGAACAGCTTTGCCATTGATGCTTCTTTTGTACATTTCAATCCTAGTGACTGATAATTTGCTGCTCTATAAACTAGTAATTTCGCTGATTCTACCGCTGTTGCCATATCTGCTAATTTGAAACCGATCCCTTGGTTTGCAGCAATTGGCTTTCCAAACTGAACTCGCTCTTTCGCATAGTTTGTTGCTGCCTCCAATGCCGCTTCAGCAATTCCTAAGCTTTGTGAGGCAATACCGATTCGACCGATATTCAAGTTGGCCATGGCGATTTTAAAGCCCTCGTTTTCATTGCCTAATAGGTTTTCTGCAGGTACTTTCATATTTTCAAAGGTTAGCTGCACCGTTCGAGAGCCATGGAGCCCCATTTTCTTCTCATCTTTTCCAACGATGAACCCTGGTGTATCCTTTTCTACTATGAAAGCAGAGATGCCGCGGGACCCTCGTGTTGGATTTGTTGAGGCAAACACAATATATACATCTGCCTCACCGCCATTTGTGATAAAGACCTTCGAGCCATTCAACACATAGTAGTCATCCTGTTTTACGGCTTTCGTTTTTAAAGCACCTGCATCAGATCCCGCTTCTGGCTCTGTTAAGCAGAACGCTCCTAAATACTCTCCGCTCGCTAATTTCGGCACATATTTTTTCTTTTGTTCTTCTGTTCCAAAATATAGAATTGGATTTGTTCCAACCGAAGTATGCACGGAAAGAATCACTCCAACCACTGCACTTACTTTAGATAGCTCGTTGATGGCTAAAATATAGGAGGTAAAGTCCATTCCTGCCCCGCCATACTCTTCAGGAACTGTAATGCCCATCAGACCAAGCTCTCCCATTTTTTTCAGGATGTCATGAGGGAATTCTCCCTGCTCCATTTTGTCGATGAATGGAGTAATTTCACTTTCCGCAAACTGACGCACCATTTCTCGCATCATCATTTGCTCTTCTGTAAACACTAGATGCATCTGAAACCCTCCTTAGTCTTCGTAAACGTAGAACCCTCGACCTGTTTTTCTTCCAAGCCAGCCTGCAGCCACATATTTACGAAGAAGTGGACATGGTCGATATTTGCTGTCTCCTAATCCATCATGCAGAATTTCCATAATTGATAGACATGTATCTAAGCCGATAAAATCAGCTAGAGTCAATGGTCCCATTGGATGATTCATACCAAGCTTCATAACATCATCAATAGCTTCCTTTGTGGCAACCCCTTCATACAATGCATAGATTGCTTCATTGATCATCGGTAACAAAATTCGATTTGAGATAAATCCTGGAAAATCATTCACCTCAACTGGCGTCTTGGATAATTTACGAGTCATTTCTTCTACTGCCTCGTATACCTCATCAGCAGTTGCCAGACCACGAATAATTTCAACAAGCTTCATTACTGGCACTGGATTCATAAAATGCATCCCAATAACCTGCTCTGGTCGCTGTGTTACAGCAGCAATTTCCGTAATTGGTAAAGATGAAGTATTCGTTGCCAAAATCGCATGCTTTGGTGCAATACCATCCAGCTCTCTAAAAATCGACTGTTTAATCTCCATATTTTCTGTTGCTGCTTCAATCACGATGTCTACATCACAGGCATCCTTCAAATCAAGAGACATGGAGATTCGACTAAGTACAGCCTCTTTTTCTTCTTCAGTTTTTCTTCCTTTTGCTACATCTCTTGCTAGATTTTTTGTTATAACCCCTATGCCTCGTTCGAAAAACTCTTGCTTCATATCATTCAGTTTCACGTCAAGACCAGCCTGTGCACAAACCTGCGCAATCCCTGATCCCATTTGTCCGGCACCAACCACCATTACTTTTTGAATCGTCACTACTCTCTCATCCCCTGTCAATTGTTGAAGTATCTGACTTATTTTCGAAAATGGCACTAAATTATTGTTTAGGTACCTCGATCATAATGGCATCGCCTTGACCACCGCCCGAACAGATCGCTGCGATACCAATGCCACCTCCACGACGTTTTAGCTCGTATGCTAATGTTAAAATGATTCTTGCTCCAGATGCTCCAATTGGATGCCCTAGTGCTACTGCTCCACCATTAACATTGACTTTTTCTGAATCGATTCCTGCAATTTGATTGCTAACTAAAGCCACTGCTGAGAATGCTTCATTAATTTCGATAAGGTCGATTTCTTCTATGGATTTATTTGTCTTCTTTAATAATTCATTGATGACAATTCCAGGTGTCTGTGGAAAATCCTTAGGCTCTACGCCAACCTCTGCATGCCCTAAAACATATGCTAATGGTTTGCGCCCCTCTTCGTTTGCTCTTTCTTCACTCATTAACACCATTGCACAGGCGCCATCATTTACACCTGGGGCATTCCCAGCAGTAATTGTTCCATCCTTATCAAAAGCAGATCTAAGCTTTGATAACGCTTCCATCGAAGTGTTTTTACGAGGCGCTTCATCCTCATGAACTGTCGTGATATCACCTTTACGACCTTTAATTTCAATCGGTGTAATTTCTTCAGCAAATTTCCCATCTTCCATCGCTTTAATGGCTAATTGGTGACTTCTAACTGCCCACTCATCCTGCGTTTCTCTTGCAATTTCGAATGTATTTGCAGTTTCATTCCCGTAAGTTCCCATGTGTACATTATTTGGATGGAAGGCACATGATAGACCATCGTACACCATGCCATCTACTAATTTTGCATCGCCCATTCGAAGACCCCAGCGTCCATTTGGCAAGTAGTAAGGTGCATTGGACATCGATTCCATCCCACCAGCAACAATTACCTCTTCGTCGCCTAAGCGAATTAGCTGATCTGCTAGTGTGACACTACGCATACCTGAGGCACAGACTTTGTTAATCGTTTCAGTTTTTACTGAGTAAGGAATGCCTGCTTTTGTTGCTGCTTGGCGTGAAGGGATCTGCCCTTGCCCAGCCTGGAGTACAGTGCCCATAATGACTTCGTTTACTGTATCCGTCGCTACATTTGCTCTTTCTAAAGCTGCTTTAATAGCATTTCCACCTAAATCACTTGCAGAAAGTGGAGAAAGTCCTCCCCCAAACTTTCCAAATGGTGTTCTTGCTCCTTCTAAAATCACTGTTCTACTCAAATCTACATCCCCTTTGTCTATCGAGTTTTTTTACAGCTGGGCTTTAATATTAATGAAAAACAATCCCCTTGTTCTTAAAACACACTTTACGCCCAACATAATCGAGAAACTCCTACCTGACTGAACGCTCGCTCAATTTATGTTTAATAAAAAAGGGAGCCATTTAGAACTCCCTTTTCGCATTTATCTATATTTTATAAAATATGAAACTAATAATCAATTTTAATTTTTCAGATATCTACATTTTATTCTCTTTTATGATTAAATACCTTAGAAAAATCAACATTTTCATCAAATCATATTAATTTCGAATTAAACTTCAACAGCCTCTTCTTCTACCACTTCAACGATTTTTTCACCGAATACAGAACGTTCTAATAGCTCTGCGATATCATAAGTGCCAACTGATTCCTCAACCTCTTTTGCTTTCGTTCCATCTGAAAGCATTGTTAAGCAGTACGGACAGCCAGAAGAAATAATCGATGCTTCTGTTGCTAATGCCTGTTCTGTTCGCGCCACATTGACACGATTTCCTACGTGCTCCTCCATCCACATTAGACCACCACCAGCTCCACAGCACATTGCCGTTTCACGGTTACGCTCCATTTCAACAAGGTTTACACCCGGGATAGCTTTTAGAATTTCACGCGGTGCATCATATACATCATTGTAACGACCTAAGTAACATGAATCATGGAACACAATCGTTTCATCTACTCGATGATTTAATGTCAGCTTCCCTTCATTAACTAAATCGAATAGTAGCTCAGTATGATGGTATACTTCCCCTTCCCAGCCAAAATCCTTGTACTCATTTTTAAAGATATTGTAGGCATGCGGGTCGATTGTAACAATTTTCGTCACATCATTTTTCACGAATTCGTCGATATTAGCTGTAGCTAACTCTTGGAATAAAAACTCATTTCCTAAACGGCGAGGTGTATCCCCTGAGTTTTTCTCTTTGTTTCCTAATATCGCAAATTTCACGCCAGCTTCGTTCATTAAACGAGCGAAGGATAGAGCGATTTTTTGTGAACGGCTATCGAATGATCCCATTGATCCAACCCAGAATAAATACTCAAAGCCTTCACCAGATTTTTTCGCTTCTTTTACAGTTGGAATCGAAATAGTTGAATCAAGCTCTCGCCAGTTTTCTTTTTCTTTACGGTTAAGACCCCAAGGATTTCCTTGACGCTCGATATTATTCATAGCGCGTTGTGCATCAGAATTTACTTTACCTTCAGTCATTGTTAAGTAACGGCGAAGGTCAATAATTTTATCGACATGCTCGTTCATTACCGGACATTGGTCCTCACAGTTACGGCAAGTTGTACATGCCCAAATTTCTTCTTCTGTGATAACATCCCCAATTAATGATGGGCTATAAATATCTTCAATAACAGCACCCTCAGCTCCAGCCGCCATAGCAAGCTGATTTCCTTGCGTATTATTAAATGCAAATGCTGGTACCCAAGGCTTTTGCTTCGTAGTTACTGCCCCAGTAAATGTTAAGTGATCTCGAAGCTTCACGATTAAGTCCATAGGAGAAAGCATTTTACCTGTTCCTGTTGCTGGACACATATTCGTACAGCGACCACATTCCACACATGCATATAAATCTAGCATTTGCTTTTGAGTAAAGTCAGTAATTTTACCGACGCCAAGTGCTGGCATTTCTGCCTCATCCTCTGCTTCTTCAAGTGCAGCAAAGTCAATAGGGCGTAGTGTCCCGATACGATCTTGGCGGTTTACTACAGCATTGATTGTACCTGTAATTAAGTGGAAATGCTTTCCTTGTGGAATATATACAAGGAAGGCAAGAAGTGCTATTAAATGTGCCCACCACATTACGAAGAATACAACAGCAGCTGCCGTTGGTGACATCCATTGGAAAGCCCAAGCGATGCTAGATGCAACTGGTTCTGCTAAAGTTAAAGCATGTCCGTGCCAAATAAGTGCCATCCCGTTACCGATTAGAGTAGCGAACATTAGAACACTTAAAAACAAATACACTAAACCGTTTTTAAAGCCTCTTTTAAGACGAACAAGCTTTTCCATATAACGGCGGTAAAACGCTACCGCTACAGCAATTAAAATAGTTAATACTACAATTTCCTGGAAGAAGGTAAATACAGGATATAATCCACCAAGCGGTAAATGTGAATCCGGTGCTAGTCCCTTCCAAATTAAATCTATTGCCCCTAATTGAACTAATAAGAATCCGTAGAAGAAGGCAACGTGGACTAAGCCCATTTTTTTATCTTTCAAAAGCTTGGATTGTCCAAATACCTTTTCAGCTAAATCCCCAATACGTTCCTTTAGCTTTAACTCAAACTCTTCTTTTCTACCAAGTTGAATGAACTCATAGCGTGATTTAACTAGATAGAAGAATAGTCCTAATGCGTATAATACAACCGCTGCAAACATCACCCAATTTGCAATTAGTAATCCATTCATGTCTTCTCCCCCTTTTTGCCTTTTCCCCTTTGTCCAAAATAACTTTTCCTGAGTAGCCTTAAAATAATCTATAATATTAGTTAATTCAAAACCTCTCATTTTTATGTCTCTATTGTAAAATATGAATGAGCATTCAGTCAATCTATTGTTCGAAAATTTCTAATAATATATTGATACTTTGTTAAATATACATCTTTTTTCTATGCTATAGTATTATTCTCACTATAATAACAGTGATTAAATAAGCCCTCTAAGCTAATAAAAAAACAATCCCGTTTAAGAAGGATTGTTTTCTCACTCAAATTATTTAAATACATCTCCACTACGAATATACTCAATATCTTTTACATTCGAACGGAAGTTTACAACACGTGCAGCGGCAAAGAAGTAATCCGATAAACGATTTAGATATCTCTGGATAATAGCAGGCGCATCCTCTACTTCATTTAAAAGTGTTACTACTTGTCTTTCTGCTCTACGTGTCACTGTTCTTACAATATGAAGTGTTGCAGCTGCCGGTGTGCCACCAGGTAAGATAAATCTCTTTAAAGGCGGCGCTTCATCAGATAGGGCATCAATTCTTTTTTCCAATACCTCAATAGATGCTTCCTGCAATGTTATTTTTCGTTCCTTCATGACATTTGCTAAATCACCACCACAGTCAAATAGCTCATGCTGAATTGTTTCAAGGTCTTCTAGTAAATCTTTAAAAACTGTTGAATCTAATTCCGTTACGGCCTTGCCAATAAACGAGTTTAGCTCATCGATTGTGCCATAGGCTTCTACACGCAGATCATCCTTATTAACGCGTCCACCTATTAAACTTGTTTTTCCTTTATCCCCTGTTTTTGTGTAAAGCTTCATAATTATCTATCCCCTTTTCGATAAGATTGAACTGCCTCTACGGTTGCTTCGAACACACCTTTACCTATTACCTGACCGACTTCAGTAATCGGACCCCCATATTGCATTAACTCTCCTGCCTGTGTTGAGGCAATCAATAAGCTATCTGTTGGCGTACCTGTCGCAATGGTATTCGAAACTGAATCGTAAACCTCTTCATGCTGCAACGCTTTTGATTTTGCTTCGGTTGCTGTCATCATTGCCTGCACAAAGGCCTCATCCGATAATTTTCCGTTAATAAGCACCCATGTGTTAATGGTACCAACACGAAAGAAATCGTTACGTTTATAGCTTTGGGAGACATCAATGGCATTTCCAACTCCCGCTGTAACTACTACAATTACTTCACCAAATGGCATGCTATAGTTTTTAACTACTGCCTTTTTTGTATCAACAGCAGTCATCATACCAACTGTATTTGTCGGGGAAAAGTCTTTATCAACTAAGTATTGATAATATTCTTCCTTCACATTATCAATATCATAATTGGGGGCTACGGTGCGATTTACAAAATTCGCAAACCAACCCATACCCGCATTATGTACAGCAGATGATAGCACCTTTAAAGGAAAAGGAGATTTAAATTCAACATATTCATTGGTGATGTTTAAATGCTCGACTGTAATTACTTTTTCAAGGGTGTCCTGCAAATCAGGTAAAATCGTCATTTGTGGCTTCGGCTGCTCTGGATGTGCTTGGATTGAAATCCTTGTATCGTAAACAGCCATAACCTTTTCCTCAAGCAAGACCTCATGAGGGGCACCATATGCTCTCACTTTTCCCTTTTCCATTAAAAGTATTTCATCACAGTAGAGTGATGCCAGGTTAATGTCATGGAAAACGGACACAACGGTTAAATCATTTTCAGTTACTTCCTTTCGAATCATATCCAATATTTGCTTTTGATGTGCAATATCCAAATGATTCGTTGGCTCATCAAGCAGCAGTAAACTAGATGCCTGGGCTAAAGCCTGGGCTATAAAAACTCGTTGCTGCTCCCCACCCGATAAAAACTCTAAATAATGATTTTCATATTTCTCAATATCCGTTTGCTGCATCGCCTTTTTTACGGCACTTTCATCTTCAGCTCTCCAGCTTGAAAAGAAGCCTGATTGATGGGGATATCGACCAATGGAAACTGTCTCCCGTACCGTACTTGAAAATGCAGTTGCGTGTAATTGCGGTAAAATCGTCATCTTTTTAGCTAACTCACGTGTTGAGTATTGATCTATCTCCTTGCCATCTATGAAGACATTTCCAAAAGTAGGACTCATTATGCCGCTGATTACCTTCAATAGCGTTGACTTCCCACACCCGTTCGGACCAAGTATGCCTATCATTTTTCCCTTTTCAACTTGAAATGAAATTTCTGATAGAATAGGAGCCGCTCCGTAACCGCCAGAAATATTATGAACCTTTAGCATAGTTTCACCCCCTACTTCTTCGTTGCTTAAAGAAGATATATGAAAAGACTGGCGCGCCGATAAAGGCTGTAATAACACCAATCGGCAGTTCAGATGGTGTGATAATCGTTCGAGAAACAAGATCACAAATTATCAATAGACTTGCTCCATTTAAAAATGACAGCGTTAGTAAATGACGATGATCAGTACCCCAAAGCATACGCGTCATATGTGGAACGACTAATCCTACAAAGCCAATAGTACCTGAAACCGAAACAGCCGCCCCTGTTAGCATCGAACCTCCTGCCAGAATTAAATACTTTCTCAACTTCACATTAACTCCTAAAGCTTGTGCTCGTTCATCACCATACATCATGGCATTTAATTCTCGACGATTTAACCACAATAAAATAACACCAATTACAACAAAAGGTAGAATCATTTGCACATATGGCCATCCACGCATAGACACACTACCCAGTAACCAGCTTGTAATTTCACGGAGCTGTTGGCCTGTAAGTGCAATCATTAATGAAATACAGGATCCTAAAAAGGAGCTGAATATGACCCCTGTTAAAATAAGTGTTTCCATTTTCATAGAACGGTCGATTAGTCTTGCAAAGGATAGGACAAGAATCATTGAAAGAAATGCACCGACCATCCCGAATAACGGCAGAGTGTAAGACCCGAGTACCGGTATTGAAAGACTGAAGAAAATCGTTGCCACTGCTCCAACAGAAGCACCGGAGGAAATACCAAGTGTATATGGATCTGCCAAAGGATTTTTAAGTAATCCTTGAAAGGCTGCCCCTGCAATGGCAAGTGACGACCCGACAAGTCCAGCTAAAATTACACGAGGCATTCGAATACCCCATAATATACTATAAGCACTTGGATTGGTCTCGTTATCCCATAATGTTGAAAGAGGTATATCTGCAGAGCCAATCGAAACCCCAAGCCAAATGCTAACGAATAAAATTAAGATAGATGAACTATAAGCAAATACCATTTTCTTTTTCACAACACGACCCCAACACTATTCTTTACAATATTATATTTTTTAGTAGAAATTGAATTGTATTTCATTGCTTCACCTTTGTTTTCATAAAAATAAAAAGCCTCCCTAGCCAAGTCAAAAGGGAGACTTTTGTAATTAATAGAATTACAATCGCAGTACTCCCCCTATCCTCGTAAGGTTTGAATCGTTATCATAAAGGCAGGTCTCCTGGCTTATGTTCATCATGCTCCCCTCCTTCCCATTACGAGCCTTTCGTAACAGTGGACTTTAGGGGCACTCCCATTTACAGTTGCGGGACAGCGTTGGACTTTCACCAACTTCCCTTTTACTCTTTTTGCAAAGCTTTGCAAAAAGACCTTTACTAGCTATGAAATTATTTCTCTCTATTATACTTTATTTATGGAAAAGAATGTATAAAACTTTTCGAGTATCATTGATCCATTAAACTTGTTTTATTATGCTTTTTCGTTCAGTACCATTTCAGCTAATTTTTTTATCGTTAAATCATCCATTGGTGGATTATGGAGTCCCGCACGCACATCACGGTAATAACGTTGTAGCGGGTTTGAGCGCTGTAGGCTTTTTGCTCCAACTACTCGCATCGCTTTATCGACTACAGTAATGGCAGCATTAGTGACAACATGCTTTGCTACATTTACTGCATTAACAATAACCAAGCCTTCCTGTTCTGTTAGCGTTTTACCCTTTTGTTCTTTCGCTTTCAATTCCACATAGCTTTGTGCAGCACCATATAATGCAAATCGGGCTTGGGCTAATTCCAATTCGATTTCACCAAGCAATGCTTGAACATTCGGTAACGTAGCTATTGTCCCTTGAATGCTGTTCGGTGAATGAGTTTTGGCAAATTGTATTGCATAGTCACGTGCTGCTTGTGCAATTCCTAGGTATGTTGCGGGAATCATGAGCAGCCATCCATTCAATTTGAAGCCTGTCGTATAGTTAGGGACTTCTACCAAATCAGATGCATCCAATTTCACGGCATTCAACACTAAATCATGGCTCCCTGTTCCACGCATTGCAATAACGTCCCAGGTCTCCTCTATAGAAATCCCTGGTGTATCTTTATGTATTAAAAAGAAGCCGATTTTCTCCTCGTCCTCAATCCATGCAGAGGTTAAAAAGTAGTCTAACTCAGGTGAGCCAGTCGTATAGCTTTTTCGCCCATTAATAATCCAGTTGTCCACATCACGTTTTGCCGTCGTGCCAGGGCGCCCTCCACGAATCGGACTGCCAGTTGCCGCTTCACTTACAGCCCTGTTAATAATTGCTCCTTTTTCTACCTCTTTAGCAAAGGCCGCTAGCTTCGCAGGCTCCCAATATTTATTCTCAAATAATTCACCCACCGTTAATACCGTCCAGCCTATTGAAAGCGCTGTGCTTCCATCGTAGCTCGCTAGGGTTTCCTGTAACAAAATAGCATCATAAATAGTAAAACCGTCGCCACCTAATTCTTTCGGTAAGGTAATTTTCGTATACCCGATATCACGTAGCTTTTGAATATGCTCGCGAGGAAAGATTGATTGTTCATCAATTTGTTGGGCATTAACTTTGAATTCTGCTTCTAGGGTTGCTAGCTTTTTTAACCATTTTCGTTGTTCTTCAGTCTTAATAAATAAACCTTTCAAATTCGCCATCTCCTTATCAGACTAAATCCGCTCTCTATCTTATAAGTCTATTTTACTTTTAGCTTCTTTCATCCGTCAAATTCTTAGTAACTTAATATGGATTGTAAGCTGGTGAGTCTCTTAAAATGGATTGCGGTTTTGGAGTGGTTAAGGGTTGAAGAATAACCGAAAAATTTCCTTCTAAATTGAAATATAGTGATATTTTCATTGAATTAAAGGAAGTTTTTCCGCTTATTTTGCCAAAACCCGTGAATTTCGGCTTATTATATAGAGATTAACAGGAAAATCTTCTCTTATTTCTGCTTGTTAGGCCTCTATTTGAACCATTAACCGAAAATTTTCCGCTTAAATAAAAAGCATGGCGAACTCGATTACGATCGCCATGCTTTTTCACAAATTGTATTTACACTTTTCACTTCAGAAGAGCACCCTTTCTTTTTTTAAGCACTCTCCCATCACTATTAGATTATTTCATGGAAATACTGAACAGTTTTCATTGGGTCACCTACTTTACGCAGCTCCCAGGTTTCTTCTAAATAGATTTCCGCTAACTTTTCATATTTATCTCCAAATTGAGCTGCCCATTCTATAGCGATGACACTTTCATAAATAAGGGCCATTTTTTCTGTAATTGCCTTTGCATCATAAGTTTGTGTGGCATCATCTAAGGAAACAAATAGCTGTAGCTGCTTATCGATTACATTTAATTGAACTTCGACGATTTCTTTCAACTTTGATGTTGGAATTGCTAGTAATCGCTTATTCATTTCTTCAATAAATAAATTATGTGCATCATACTTTTTAAATAATCGAATGACCTCAAGGGCTAAAATGTTCGCCGTACCTTCCCACACCGTCAGAACCTGTGCATCCCGTAATAATCGCGGTGTGACAAAGTCTTCGATATAGCCATTTCCTCCATGAAGTTCGATGGCTTCACTTGCAAATTTGACTGCATGCTCTGCCGTTTCCTTCTTCATAATAGCGATGTACAATCGATTCAAAACCGTTTCTCTCGTAGTTCCCTTCCCATTCGTAACAAGATCATATTGCTGAATCAAATCAAATGTAGCAGCTACTTCCACATGTAGTTTTGCTGCTAATTTCCCTAAAGAATCCTGAATCATCGGGTAGTTCGTCAAGCTTTGCCCGAATGCCTCACGATTGGAAACATAGTGCTTCGCTTCTAGAAACGCACGTCGCATAATCCCTACTGAAGCTACAGCATTACAAATCCTAGAGAGATTTAGAGCTTCAAGCATATAGTATATGCCCTTACTTGGGTCCCCAACAACATAGGCACGCGCACCATCAAACTCTATTTCTCCAGACGGCACTGCACGAACGCCTAATTTATCCTTTAGCCGGCGAATTCTTAGCCCGTTGACTGAGCCATCTTCATTTTTCCACGGTACTGCAAAAAGCGTCAGCCCCTTTGACCCTGCTGGTGCGTTAGGGATACGTGCCAATACCATGGCAACTCCGCACATTCCTGCATTTGAAGCAAAATATTTTTCGCCATATAACCGGTAGCCTTCTCCATCAAAACGTGCCTTAACCACGTTTGCACCTACATCGGATCCACCTTGTCGTTCCGTTAAAAAGGTAGCTCCTTCAAATAATTCCACTTCCCCTGTTGAACAAACATAGGGAAGAAATCGTGCCTTCAATTCCTCACTTGCATAATGATCCAGTAAATAGGCTGTTGCCATCGTTAACGTCACTGGACAATAAAAGCCTGGTTCGGCATGAGAAAGCAGATAGCCCTGTGCAAAGCTATAAACATAGTTCCCCTTTTTCCCTAACTGTGGAATTTCTTTATGGACATAGCCCACGATTCCAGTATTATAGGATTGCTGAATTGTCTGTTTGTAGCCTTCATTGACCCATACCTCTGAAGTTTCCTCACCGTATTTATTGTATCGTTTTAGTCGAGGCTCTCCCTCCCTATCAGTATGCTTTGCCCGTTCATCAATTTCACCGGCAACTAGCTCCCCAAAATCCTGCAATTCTCGTTTTGCATATTCTAAGAGCTTCGGTTCCAGCATTTGTTCTAGTATTTTGTGAAGCGTCTCATCATTTTCAAAAAAGTTTGATTCTCTTTTACTAGAAGATTGCAAAACCTTCATTTAGTTCACCACCTGTTGCTTCAATTGTTGTTTTAGAATTTTCCCTGAAGCATTTCTTGGTAGCGCTTCCACTTGTTCAAATACCCTTGGCACTTTATATTTCGCTAGATGCTCAGTTAAATAGGCTTTAAGCTTCTCTTCATCGATCGGCGTTTTCGTCGCATATACTGCTTTTACCGTCTCGCCCCATTCTTCATGAGGAATACCAATAACTGCTACTTCAAAAATACCCTCAAATTGAAGCATACGATCCTCGATTTCCTTTGGATAAATATTGACCCCACCTGAAATAATAACGTCCTTCTTTCGGTCCACTATCCAAATAAAGCCGTCTTCATCAAATCGAGCTAAATCACCCGTCCTTACCCAGCCATTTATAAAGGCTGCTTTTGTTGCCTCAGCATCTCGATAATAACCGACCATATTACCCTCGCCGTATAAAACCACTTCACCGATTTCACCTTCAGCAACATCTTCCCCATCTTCGTTGATAATTCTAAGCTCTGTCCCGAACGGTGCACGCTTGCCGACGCTCCCAGCCTTTTGTTCATGTTCATCATTAAACAATAATGCCCCACTTGGACCTGCCTCAGTTAATCCGTAAACACATAATAGGTTATCCGTCTTAAAGGCTTGCTGAACTAAGCGAATTTCTTTTTCAGAAAGCGGTGCTCCTCCATAAACCCACCATTTCATCGAGGAAAGATCGGCTGTTTGAAGTCTTGGATTCGAAGCTGTTACCAAATATGCCACAGGTGCCCCAAAGAAGTGCGTCGTTTTTTCATTTTCTACCGAGTCGATTAATAAATCCGGCGTGAAGGTTGGTGTTAAAACAATTGTTGAACCTACTAAAACACCAGACATTAAAAATAAATGTAGTGGCGCGGAATGAGTTAATGGCATCATTAAAAGAAGTCGGCTTTCTGGCTTCACTTCCATTTCGATAGCTATCATTTGCGAAACGGCTAAGACATTGCGATAACTAAAAAGAACCCCTTTTGGTTTTCCCGTTGTTCCAGATGTATATAGAATTGTAGAAAGGTCGTCTTCTGTTAACTGGCAGTCAATTGGTGTAGTTTCGCTTTCTGTTAAAAGCTCTGTGTAGCTCAACCATCCATCAGTTGGTGCTCCTGTTTTGATTTTTAATGGGATAGCCGAGATTTTTTCAACAGCTGCAAAAATAGCTTCATGTGCTAGAATTGCCTTTGCCTCCGAGTGTTCAGCCACATATTCAACTTCTGATAGAGTGAATTTCGCATTCACTGGTACCACGATTCCCCCAATTCGCTGTACGGCAAAATAGCTAACCACAAATTCCAATACATTTGGCATAAAAAGAATCACTTTGTCTTCTTGTTTGATTCCTTGAGCTAATAAGGCATTGCTTAATCGTGTTACTTGTTCATCCAATTCTTTATAGGATACTCTTCTTCCATGACAGATTACTGCTTCATTATTTGAATATTTTCGGGCATTTCTTGCTAACAAATTTGAACTATTCATCAACCATCTCTCCCTTTAAATTCATCAATTTTTCATAGAATTTTGTGTGCAGCTCCTGTAGCTCAATTTTCATTTGAACAAGCTCTTCAATTTTGGAGTCAATTTCTTTCATCTTTTGCTCGCCATATTCAACAGTTCGTTCAAGCTGTTGCACGCCTGTTCGGTCGAAATCAAATAGAAGCACCATCTCCTTTATTTCATCGAGTGAGAATCCATATTTCTTCCCCCGAAAGATGAGTTTCAGCTTAGCAAGCTCCTTCTTTGAAAAGGTGCGCTGATTCGAAACAGAACGACTTGGACGAAGCAACCCAATCTCTTCATAGTATCGTAGCGTTCTAGTTGAAACATTGAATTCTTTCGCAACCTCCTGAATCGTTTTCATCTGCCTTCTCACCCCTCTTTTCCCAAATTATAGCATTGACGTTAACGTAAACTTCAATAGAATTTATGCAATTAATAGAATTTTATATTTGTTATGTAGAAATTTGGTGTGGGTGTGGGTGTGGGTTCGGGTTCTCTTTGACCAATTACCCTCGCTACAGCGTTTTCGAGGAATTGACGACTCTTCTCTTTGACCGATTAACCATGCTCCCCCGTTTTCGAAGAACTGACGACTCTTCTCTTTTACCGGTTAACCTCGCTACAGCTTTTTTGGGGCACTGACTACTCTTCTGTTTTACCGATTAACCTTACTACAGCGTTTTCGGGGAACTGACGATGCTTCTCTTTTACCGATTAACCTTGCTCCAACGTTTTTGGGGAACTGATGACTGCTCTCTTTTACCGATTAACCTTGTTCCAGCGTTTTCGGGGAACTGAAGACTGCTCTCTTTTACCGATTAACCTCGCTCCACCGTTTTCGGGGAACTGACGACTCTTCTCTTTTACCGATTAACCTCGCTCCACCGTTTTCGGGGAACTGACGACTCTTCTCTTTTACCGATTAACCTTGCTACAGCTTTTTTGGGGAACTGATGCCTCTTCTCTTTTACCGATTAACCTCGCTCCAGCGTTTTTGGGGAACTGACGACTGCTCTCTTTTACCGGTTAACCTCGCTCCACCGTTTTTGGGGCACTGATCCCGCTCCTCACTAAACCGTTAGCTGCCCCTCCCCCCAGCTCTAAACAAAAAAATGACCCACCGAGCGTTCAACTGAAACGCCCAAATGGGTCACTTTACTATAAATGTTAAATTACATTTTTTCCGGAGCTGCTACACCGATTAAACGTAGTGCGTTTGCTAGCGTTACACGGACTGCGTTGATTAGTGCTAGGCGTGCTTCAGTTAACTCTTTGTTATCTGGGTTAAGCACTTTTTCTGCATTGTAGAAGCTGTGGAATGCAGCTGCCAGGTCTTGGATATAGTTTGCAACACGGTGAGGTGTGCGGTGTTTTGCAGCATCGGCTACTACTTGAGGGAAGGCACCTACTTTTTTCAGTACATCCTCTTCTTTTTCTGCTGTTAACAGATTTAAATTCTCTAATGAAGTTTTGTAGCCTTGCTCATCAGCCGAACGGATAATTGAGCAAATACGTGCGTGTGCATATTGAGCATAGTAAACTGGATTTTCATTTGATTGTGAAACAGCTAAATCTAAGTCGAAGTCCATATGTGAATCACATGCAGTTTTCACGAAGTAGTAACGTACCGCATCTAAGCCTACTTCTTCAACTAGGTCACGCATTGTTACAGCATTCCCTGTTCGCTTACTCATTTTATATTTTTCGCCGTTTTTATATAGCTGAACCATTTGGATTACTTCAACTTCTAGCTTATCACGGTCATAGCCAAGTGCTTGAATTGCTGCCTTCATACGTGGGATATAACCATGGTGGTCTGCACCCCAGATGTTGATTAGCTTTTCAAAGCCACGTTGAATTTTATCTTCGTGATAGGCGATATCTGGCGTTAAGTATGTGAATGAACCCTCGGATTTGATTAAAACTCGATCTTTATCATCACCGAATGTAGTTGAACGGAACCAAGTAGCTCCTTCTTCTTCAAATACATGGCCGTTTTCTTTTAATTTGTTTAAAGCTACTTCGATTTTGCCGTTTTTGTATAATGAAGTTTCAGAATACCAAACGTCAAAGTTCACACGGAAGTTTGCTAGGTCATTTTTTAATTTATCTAACTCAAGCTTCAAGCCATGCTCACGGAAAAATTCAAAGCGTTCTTCGTCTGATTTTTCTAGAATTGCCGCACCGAATTCCTCAGCCAATTTTCCAGCAATCGTGATAATATCTTGACCGTGGTAGCCGTCCTCCGGCATTGCTGCATCCATTCCTAAAGCTTGCTTGTAACGAGCTTCTAGTGAATGCGCTAGATTGTTGATTTGATTACCAGCATCGTTAATATAATATTCGCGAGATACATCGAACCCAGCAAAGTCTAATACATTACATAATGAGTCACCGAATGCAGCTCCACGTGCATGTCCTAAATGTAGGTCACCTGTTGGATTCGCTGATACGAACTCAACCTGTACCTTTTCACCATTTCCAGCTGCAGAGCGACCATAGTTTTCGCCTTGCTCATTTACTGATTTTACAACATCAGCCAGGAATGCTTTACGGACTGTGATGTTAATGAAACCAGGGCCCGCTATTTCTAATTTTTCAATCTCTGTGCCTTTTGTTTCAAGGTTTTCTAAAATACTTTCAGCAATTGCACGTGGCGGTTTTTTTGCTAATTTTGTTAATTGCATTGCCAGGTTTGTTGCAAAGTCACCATTTACTTTATCCTTTGGTGTTTCTAAATGGATATTTAATTCTGTCCCGGCTTCAACTAGGCCAGCTTTTTCTACCGCTGCTTGTAAGGCGTCTTTGATTGCTTGCTGCAATTGTTCTACTGCATTCATTTTTGTACCTCCGAATATTGTATTTCTAATGTATATTTTCCAACGGATTGACCGCTAATGATGAGATCATACTGGACATTAAATTTCCCGCTCAATTGATTATCTTCATTATAATCATAGGATAGATGCTTGGTTTTTGTTATGATTGGCATCGATCCAAATTGTGTCTCGTATTCTCCAATTTCCTCTTTTATTGTGTTGAATGGCAGGCGCATTTTCACTCCTCCACCACGTAATATAAAGGCATCTTCATTTCCCATTTTGACGGTTGTGCGGATTTCTTTTTCTTCAAGTTGCTCTACATAACGCAGATAGGACTTCCCAGACTTTTTCACTACTGACCCATCTAACCACATTTCGTAGTTTTCTTTTTCTCCATCTATCGGTAAAATCGTGGAATTTAATTTTATTTTTACTTTTGTTTCTTCCATACTCATTGCTTAGGGACCGCTCCTTGGCTACCATTACTATATATAACCTTAATATTATAGGATAAATTGGTGAATTTTATCAAGGTAGAACTATGTAAGGGGTAATTAAATACTATAAGAAATTCCTAAACACTACACTGAAAACAATTAAAAAGGTATGGACACTTTATAGTAATGGTCCATACCTTTATGAATTAATCTTCTAATTATTTAACCCAACCAAGAATCATTTCACGTAATAGCTTAGCCGCTGTATTTACGGTCATTTCAGAATGATCATAAATAGGTGCTACTTCTACTAGGTCGAAGCCTACTACGTTTACGCCGCTACGTGCGATTTCGTGGATGGATGCTAGTAATTCTTTTGATGTGATTCCACCACAGTCTACTGTTCCAGTTCCTGGAGCATGTGCTGGATCTAATACGTCGATATCAATCGTTACGTAGACATTGCGTCCTTCTAAAGTTGGTAAAACCTTTTTAAGAGGCTCTAATACTTCAAATGGTGAAATGTGCATGCCATTTTCTTTAGCCCATTCAAATTCCTCTTTTAAGCCAGAACGGATACCAAATGAATACACATTTTTTGGTCCAATATGGTCGGCAATTTTACGAATTGGTGTCGCGTGTGAATACGGCTCGCCCTCGTAATCAGTGCGTAGGTCAGTATGTGCATCAAAATGAATAATAGCTAAATCGTTATACTTTTCATATACCGCTTCCATTACAGGTAGAGAAACTAAATGCTCTCCTCCCATACCGATTGGCACTTTACCAGCAGCTACTACTTTTCGAACAAAATCTTTAATTTCTTTTAATGACTTTTCTGGATTTCCAAAAGGAAGTGGGATATCTCCCGCATCAAAGAATTTCACATCGTCTAATTCACGATCTAAGTATAAGCTGTACTCCTCCAGTCCAATCGAAACCTCGCGAATTCGAGCTGGGCCAAAACGAGAACCCGGACGATAGCTTACTGTCCAGTCCATCGGCATTCCGTAAAGAACTGCCTTTGATTCCTCATAATTTGGGTGGCTTTTTATAAATACATTTCCTGCATACGTTTCATCAAATCTCATTTATTTCACCTTCACTTCTTATTTTCAAACAAACCCTGCATGTGTTTCTTAAACTCCAGCTTCAATTGGAGCCAATTGCTTTTCACTTTATCATATTTTGTCGATTATTTGTTTAACTCAAACTGATAATTAACAAGTTTTTTCATACCTATCAGCTTATATATAACAATTACAGACCAAATCTCACGGTTCAACTCGTATATATCGCGTCAAAATTGCAATAGATAGGTCTTTTGAAACTTTTTTCGACTTTATTCGTATATGATATATGGATGGTTATTATAAATATCGAATAGCCTTCACTTAGAAAAACTACAACATACAGCTACTTGAAAAAATTATAGATAATTTTAGACAAGTTGCAACAGTTTTTTTACGTATAATTTCGATTAAAGGTTACTTTTTGAGTCTATACTATGGACAGTATAAAAATGATGTGGGGTGAGATGCGGATGAAACGAGAAAGCTATAGACGACAGAGAAAAAGAAAAAAATGGTTAAAGTACACAACTTTTACTGCAGTAGCTGCTGTATTTGCGATTGTAGCTGGGCTAATTGCTTTGCGTGTATATGCTCAAATAGCTGGTGCTCCGCCTTTAACCGTGCCAAAAGCATCTGTATTTTTAGATAATAATGGAAATCGAATTGGTGATTATTATTCTGCAGAAAGACGCTATTGGGTTGAATTAGACGAAATTTCTCCTTATTTAATAGATGCAACAGTTGCTGTTGAAGATAAAGATTTCTATGAGCATAACGGCTTTGATTATTCACGTATCGCCAGTGCAGTTTTGACAGATTTAAAAACACAAAGCATGGCAGAGGGTGCAAGTACAATTAGTATGCAATTAGCTCGTAACCTCTACTTAACATTTGATAAAACCTGGGCAAGAAAAATTCAGGAGGCTTTATATGCCTATCGATTAGAAGTTTTTTACAGTAAGGAAGAAATTTTAGAGGGTTATTTAAATACCGTTAACTATGGGCACGGAATGTATGGAATTGAAGCAGGAAGCCGTTATTATTTCGGCAAATCAGCAAGCGAATTAACTTTAGCTGAGTCAGCTTTGTTAGCAGGAATTCCAAAAGGACCGAGTATTTATTCGCCTATTAATAATTATGAAAAAGCGATGAATCGCCAAGCAGTTATCCTGGGATTAATGGACAAGCAAAAATACATTTCAGCTGAAGAAAAAAGTCGTGCTAACTCTGAAGAAATCGTCTTAAAAAATGAGCAATGGACTGCGACAAAATCAATTTCCCCTTATTTCCTAGATGTTGCGTGGCAGGAAGCTACAAAGATTTTAGAAAAAGAGAATCTGAACATCCGAGAAGGCGGCTGGTCCATTAAAACTACTTTAAACCAAGCACACCAAATAGCTGTTGACGATGCTATCGAGAAAAACATGCCTGACAGTGATTTGCAGGTCGGCTTTGTTAGTATGGATGTGGAAACAGGACAGGTTACAGCACTAGTTGGTGGACGAGATTATGAAGGTAGCTCGTTTAACCGCGTGACGCAAGCAGTACGGCAGCCTGGATCCTCTATCAAGCCATTTCTATACGCGGCTGCTTTAGAGAAGGGATTTTCACCACTGACATTTTTAGATGTCGGCGAAACAATTTTCACCTATGATAACGGGCGAGCAACTTATAAGCCACAAAATGTTAACGGGCAATTTGCAGATAGCCAGATGTCACTTGCTCAGGCTATTGCAATATCTGATAACATCTATGCTGTCAAAACATTAGAGGAAATTGGCTATGATTCCTACCGAGATGTTTTAGAACGATTTAACCTAAACTTCTCCGACGCGAATAATCCATCAATCGCTCTTGGGACAACAGAAAATTCACTATTCGATTTAACAAAAGCATATAATACGATTGCTAATGGCGGGAAAGAAACAAAACCAACAACAATCCTTGAAATCAAAAATGCAGATGGCGAGGTTGTTTACGAATACAAAAAACCTAAGACTGAGCAAGTCATCTCTGAAGAAAATGCTTTTTTACTAACAGATATGATGACAGGAATTTTCGATCCAGTGTTTAGCGATTACTCCCCTGCTACCGGTGTTTCACTGCGCCCACGCATGACACATACGTATGCCGCTAAATCTGGTACAACAGTAAGCGACCAATGGTTAGTTGGTTACACACCTAGCGTTACTGCAGGTGTTTGGAATGGCTATGACCAAGGGAAAACCCTTTCCGTACAGCAAGACATGGCTGCTTCTAAGCAAGTATGGATTGACTTTATGGAGGCCATCAACAAAGGAAAGCCAAACGAAACCTTTGAGCCTCCAAAAGGTGTAGAAAAGGTATTAATCGATATTGAAACTGGAAAGCTCGCAACGGAGTCTTGTCCTAAACAGAGAATGGTTTATGTAAAAGCTGAAGATATTCCAAAGGAAAAATGTTCATCCTTTGAGTTCTTTGATGAAGATTCCTGGAAGGATTTCTTAGATTTATTCCCATTTGAAGCTTTCAAAGGTATGTTTAATAATAACTAATTAAAAAAGCTCTTTCTTGTTCGGTATTATACCCGCCAGCAAGAAAGAGCTTTTATTATTTATCGGTAAAAATTGGTATATCAATATAAAAAAATATCGATTTTTTCTCGAGGAAAAATCGATTTTTATGGCAAACGAAAGTATGAGATTCATGGGGCATCCGGCTTGGGAGTTTCAAATGCCGCATAAGTCTCAAACATTTCGTTCAGCCAAGTGTCCTAGCTTACTATTTAAGCTAGTTTCAGTGTACTTTTTTTCAAACATAGTTTCAACAACGGATTAATTCTTAAATTAAACTGTCACATTTTGTTCAAATTTAAGAATGTTTTTTCCGCAAAAACTATTGACTAGATACTATTTTTAAAACATATTTTCTATTTATTAGTCGTAAAAGTATTATTTTTGGACTTCTAAATCCTTGTGAAGCTGTTCGTCGCTTCTTTCCCACATTTCTAAATTATGAGATTTTAAGAAGTCTGTTAGCACTTCTTTTGATACATCATCCATATAGTCAACCATAATTTTACGCTTCATGGATTTGTCCATTCTGTTGACATGGTCAGCTAAAATTTTATAGCCACGACGTTTTTCTTTGTTCACAACCATTTCACAGGCAGTTACTCCAGCAAAATAAGGTCCATCCTCTTTGAAATCGATTGTAACCCATACTAGCCAATACGGTTTTCCACCTTCTGAGTCCTCACGATTCGTCGTAAATTTAACACGACGCTCCACTTCACTCTTTGCATGCATCGCACCAATATCAATAAATGCGTTTTTTTCCTGTATATCAATAAAAACTGGCGATACATTTTCTAAAGATAATGAACCGATACCAAAGCCTTTATGGCCATCTGTTGGATCATTTTTTATAATGGTAAAGCCCATCTTTTGTTTTGGTTTTTCTTCATTTGCCATATTGTCAATCCCTCCATCTAAGCCTATTATAAAGAATATACACTAATTTTATCCACTTGGGAGGATGTAAAATGCCAATCGTAACAGTAAAAATGTTAGAAGGTCGTACAGACGAACAGAAAAAAGCTCTAGTTGAAAAAGTAACAGCTGCAGTTGTAGAAACAGTAAATGCACCACCAGAAGCAGTAACTATCGTTATTGAAGAAATGGCAAAAAACCATTATGCAAACGCTGGGGTTCGCGCTTCCGATAAATAAGCTTGTCCAAGAATCTAATGCACTTGTTCATAAACTTGAACTTTGCTTATAGATTCTTTTTTATTTGGAGCAGTTTTTCTGTGTTCGTCTATTCCCTATCCCCCGATTTCTTTCGGGTAATATACCTTATAATCAGTTTTAATCTTAGTGGCAATTGCAGCAACAATATGCGACTGGTCAGCTAGCTCCCGAATCTCCCCTGTAGGCATCTCTAAATAAATTGGACTTTTCGATGAGATACCTGGACGATATAAATCGTAAGGCAAATCTGATGTAGAATCAGGTCTAATATAATATTCTGGGTCTAAGCCAATAGCCTTTACTTGCTCCACAAGCCATGCATAACGCTCTGGCTCTTCCTCTGGGTTTAAGTCAACGTGCTCAAACAAATCACGATTCACAAAGCGTCTACACAGGTCACTTAGAATAGCATCGTTCTCCTCCAGCCAAAATTGGAAGTAGGTCAGCATAATACTTTCATCTAAATCTAAATATTGCTTTAATGTATTATTATTTTCAAAAAATGGTTTGAAATGAACTGGCTCAAATTTAAACGAATAGCCCTCTTCACTTAATCGTTTCGCACGCTTTAAAATATTATATAAGATAGTTTCTGCACTACGTGATACTGGGTGGAAGTAGATTTGTAAATACATTTGATAGCGAGACATTATATAATCCTCTACTGCATGCATCCCACTTGCTTTAATGACAATAATATCCTTTCGCGGGCGCATCACGCGTAAAATCCGCTCCATATCAAAATGGCCATAGCTAACCCCTGTGTAATAGGCATCACGCTGTAAATAATCCATTCGATCCGCATCGATCTGACTGGAGATTAAACTGACTACTTGTTGATTCGTATAGTTTTTATCGATCACTTGTGCAATTCTTTCAGGGAAATCCTTTGATACACGGGCTAAAACCTCATGAATCTCTGTATCCCCTAATAGCACCATTCTCGTATATTCTTCATGATTTGTGCCAAATACATTTTCAAAGGCATGTGAAAACGGACCATGTCCAACATCATGCAACAGTGCAGCACATAAAGCTAACAGTCGTTCATCATTATCCCATTCAGGTCGACCCTGGAAAATATCGTCCACTATGCGCCGTACAATTTCATAGACACCTAGTGAATGATTAAATCGACTATGCTCTGCCCCATGAAATACTAGAAAAGTAGTTCCTAATTGTCGAATTCTCCGTAATCTTTGGAACTCTTTCGTAGCGATTAAATCCCAAATCACTTGGTCTCGCACATGAACATAGCCATGCACTGGATCCTTAAACACTTTCTCTTCAACTAACTTAGCACTCGCATAATCCTCCATAAGTCCGCACCTCACTCTCAATTACTTACCTCTTATTATATGGGACTTTTCAGCGAATTACATCAAACACCTTCTAAAATACTAGAAAAATGAAGCAATTTTATTTATTACTTTACTTTATTGGTAAAATTTTGATAATGAAGTAGTGGTTTTTCCACTCTATGGATTTGCTACCTATCATGCTTCAGGCGACTCCCTATCGTCACATTCACCTGCTCTTTGCTACCTTTCTAGCTTAGGCTTAGCCTCTATCGTCTCATTCTCCCGCTCTTTGCTACCTTTCATGCTTCGGCTGAGCCCCTATCGTCGCATTCTCCTGCTCTTTGCTACCTTTCATGCTTCGGCTGACTCTCTATCGTCGTATTCGTTGGCTCTTTGCTACCTTTCATGCTTCAGGCGACTCCCTATCGGATAAAGTCCATATAATTGTGTAAAAAGAAAAAGAGTCATTTTATTCTCTCTTGGATACAATGTTTTCAGCGACGATAAACATGAAAAGAGGGAA
>NZ_QJTJ01000003.1 GCF_003217295.1 Ureibacillus chungkukjangi | reverse complement strand
GAAAAGCAAGCTTTTCTAAAGTCCGCTCGACTTGCATGTATTAGGCACGCCGCCAGCGTTCGTCCTGAGCCAGGATCAAACTCTCCATAAAAGAGAAAATTTGATTAGCTCAAATTTTGTACCGGACATTATAAATGTCCGACAAACATCTGCTGGCATCAATTTTGATGTCCAAAATTTTGTTTCTCTAAATTAATAGAAGAAACTATGTTCATTAACGTTTTGTTGTTCAGTTTTCAAGGTTCATTTCGTTACATTGTCGTGTCATCTTGTGACGACTTTTCTATAATACACCGTTTTATTCATTAAAGTCAACACTATTTCATAAGTTTTTTATGAGACTCTATTTTTCATTTTTAAAATTAGCTAATAAAAGGGGTAGATTCATGGTTCGCAAACTTTTGGTAACAGTAGTATTAGTGGTGATTGTAACATTATTCGTATACCCACAGCGCGATTCAATTATATCTGTGTTTCGCATTACTGATGAACCACTAATAATTTCAAAAGGAAATTATGGACAATCTTTAATTGTAGAAATTTCTTTTTCTCACGATGGTCTAGAGGAATGGCTACAAACATTAAAACAGCCTTATCCATTATTAATGCTTGATGCAGATTGGATTGCCCGTTCACCTAAAATAGTGGCGCAAATAAAAAAACAGAACATCCCAACTGGACTTCTAGGTGGTAAGGGGGCGAAAAATAACTATAGCCTCGATGATTTTAACAAAGACTTACAGATTTATGAAAAACATTTCAATAACAAACCTCTTTGGTTTATGACTTCAGATTATGAATTTGAAACAAACCTACAACAAACTGTATTTAATCAAGAAATTAATTTACTGTCTCCATCCATGATTTACTCTAAAGAAACATATAAAAAATCTGACGGTGGTATTTACTCACTTAAGCTACACGAAAACAGTAAACCTAATTTTGAAGAGTATTCAAAGTTAATCGAAAGCGAAAAATTCGTTTCAATAGAAGAAAATGTTTTTGGATATACTATTAAGACGAAAAAAATTCCAAAATAAGGACAAAAAATAGAAAAGGCTAAAACCATTAAAATTATGGTTTTAGCCTCTTTCTTATGCCTTAGCATTCGTTGATTTTGCTTTCTTTTCAAGCTTACGTTCTTTTCTACGTTCTTCCAATTTTTTGCGATCTTCATCTGATTTTGAATTATATTTCGGCAATAACAATAATTGATATGCATTAACTGCAACCAACGGGAACAATAATAAAGCAACGTATGTATCGATATTACCTTGACGACCCATTAATGCAATTATCCACTCAAGAGAAGTTATTACAATCATGAAGAAGATTGCGGACACTAGTACATGTTTTTTTCCTGTTAGTTGTACTTTTTTAATTGCTGTAGCAATAGCTGCAAAAATCAAGAACATTAATAAGCCAATATAAAATAACCAATCCTTCGCACCGTCAGCACTTGGAGCAAAACGGAATACAACTAAATCCACAAGAAGAATGACAACTAGCAGCATTTGTACCCAGTTCCATAAAGTCAAGGTTTTAAAGATACCTACACCTACTTGATGCAGTGTTAAATAAGCAAAGAATCCCGCTTGAGCAATAACACTCATCGTACATCCTAATAATATCATCCATCCAAAGGCAGCAAAAAATTCACCAAAATGCCCAGCTGCTAGATATGGTTGAAAGAAGCTCCAACGCACAAAGATTCCAGCAATACCAGTAACAACACCGCCTATTAGCATACACATTAAGAAAAATTTGACCCAATTTCGTATTGTCACGACTAAACGTCCTCCATTTATAAATACTTTGATCCATATAAAGGATCTATTCCCACATAGTAAATAACTGGGAGCCAAACACATCCATGCAAGCCGAGGATATCCTAAAGCATTTGTACTTTATTTATCAGACAAGGAGAAACACCATTGATGTACTACCCAATCGATTTAAAACTGCAATATTTTTAAAGCTCCATTTTTCATTTTAACAATGCATTCTGAAAAAAGCTATCGAAGTCACAATCCGATACATATTATGCGAAGTGATTGTGAACAATAATTGAAAGAGAGAGCCTTTAAGAAAGGACTGAGAAAATTGATTAAACGTTTATTTCCCTTATTGTTCGTCGTTCTTTTGCTTGCCAGTTGTTCTGAACCAGCCAACCAGACGCTTTCCTACGAGGAAGTTAAAAAAATCATGATGGACTCAATTCAGACGGAAGATGGTAAAAAAGCAATTCGTCAATTACTGCAAGATCCAAGCTTCCGTGATCTAATTGTTCTGGAGCACGATGAAGTGCAATCAGCAATTAATACAACGTTACTTTCTGAGGATTCTAAAGAATTTTGGAATAAACAATTTGAAGATCCGTCATTCCAAGAGAATATAGCTAAAAGTATGAAGGAACAGCAAAAAGAAATCATGAAAGAATTAATAAAAGATGCAACGTACCAGGAAGATCTTATTTCTTTCTTCGGTCAGTCTGAAATGCAAAAAGAGCTCGAAACAGTCTTAAAAAGCACCCCTCTTCGTAAGCAAATGGAGGAGGTTGTTATGCAGACGATCGAAAACCCTCTTTTACAAACGAAATGGCAACAGCTTATTAAGGAAAGCGGCGAAGCTACTTCAGGCGGAAAATCTGAAGAAGGTGGCGGTGAATCTGGTGGTGGCGAAAGTGGAGGCAGCGGCGGCTCTGAAGAAGAAGAGTCGGGTGGCGGCGGTTCATAAAGGAAAACGGATTGTATCCTCTTAAGGTACAATCCGTTTTAATATGCTTATTTAGCTAATTTATCGATAATTTTTTGAGCTGCCTCTAAATAAATTTTACCAGCCGGATGATTTTCTTCATAAACAGACGGTGCAAAATCTTCATTTGTCCAATCAGGTTGTCCAAGTGGAATTTGACCTAATAATTCTGTACGTAACTCATCAGCAAGCTTCGGTCCGCCACCTTGGCCAAACACGTATTCACGCTCTCCGGATTTAGATTCATACCAAGCCATATTCTCCACAACCCCAAGAATATCATGGTTTGTTTGTAATGCCATAGCACCCGCACGAGCCGCAACGAAGGCAGCAGTTGGATGTGGTGTTGTGACAATGATTTCTTTAGAAGAAGGAAGCATTTGGTGGATATCTAATGCTACGTCCCCTGTTCCAGGCGGTAAGTCTAATAGTAGGTAATCAAGATCTCCCCATTCTACATCGCGGAAGAATTGATCCAATACTTTTCCAAGCATCGGTCCACGCCAAACGATCGGCGCATTATTTTCCACAAAGAAGCCCATTGAAATAACCTTTACGCCTTTACGTTCAACAGGGTAAATTCGGTCATCCTTCACAACAGGCATATCTTGGATTCCCATCATATCTGGAACACTGAATCCATAGATATCGGCATCAATTAGTCCAACTTTTTTACCTAGTCGGCTTAAAGCTACAGCTAAGTTTACTGAAACCGTTGACTTCCCTACGCCGCCTTTACCTGAAGCAATTGCTAAAAATTGAACTGAAGATAATGGAGATAGTAAATCATGTACCTCTGATTCAGTCGCTTTACCTCGGAATTGTTCTAGGTTTTCAGGAGATAGCTCCTCAAAACGAATCCCTACAGTGCTAGCACCAGCTTCTTTTAGGGTGTCAACAATTTTCATTTGCAGCTGCATTTGTTCTGGTGTATTTGTTTTTGCTATTGCTACTTTTACACTGACATGATTTTTTTCTTCTTTAATGGATACGTTTATGATGCCATTTGTTTCAGCAAACGTTCTATGTAAAAAAGGATCTTGTAATTGTCCTAAAACTTCACGGACCTGTTGTTCGTTTATCACTTGAAACACTCCCCTATTTTTGTTTCTAATGTTAGTATAACATAGTGTAATTCTACTACTTATTTAGCTTGTTCTCCACTATAACTACTTGCCCAACAAACGCTTTGTGTAGGAGATGTTATCAGTAAAGTATCCATCAATATTGAACTGTTTCATTTTTTCCTGCTGTTCTTCCAGTGTCTCTGGATTATTAAAAAATACATGCACCTCTTTTCCCTTTCGGTGCAATGCATTTACCGCATCAAGGGTAGCATCTGTTGATTCCATTCCGATTACTGGGAAATCGACATCTAACGCTTTTGTTAAATCAAATTCGCCCTCTCTAAATAATAATGTTAAGCGTAAATCTGGCGCAAGCTCTGCCATTTTTTCTAAGCTTTCCTCTGAGAAGGATTGGATAGCCACTTTTTCTTTATCCAATAATTGATGATTGGCTAGCATTTTAACGAGCACTTCTTCCATAACAGTTTCTCCATAGACAAGACGAGTTTCAATGTAATAATTTTGCGTACTACCAAAGGTTTGAAACACTTCCTCTAGTGTCGGGATTTCCTCCATTGTTATTTCTCCGTTATATAATCCTAAAGTGACGTAGGATTTTATGTCCCTAAGAGTTAGCTCACTTACCCTTCCCGTCCCATTTGTCGTACGATCAATAGTTTCGTCATGCATGGCAATTAACACATTATCCTTTGTCATACGCAGGTCGATTTCAAGTGCATCAACGTCTTCCATGCTCGCAATTTTATAGCTCTTAATCGTATTTTCATTAAACTGATTAGCCGCCCCGCGATGGGCAAATATTTTAGGAGAGGCTACAACTCCAGGTACTGGTGCTTCTTCGGCTTCTGGTTTCCCCTTACCAAGAAAGCCAAAGAGGCAAAGGAGTAACACGATTAATAGTGCATATAAAAATATTCTCATTGTCTTTCTCACTCGTGAATTACACTCCTTTTTTTCATTTGTTTATTCTATGTATGTATAGCTGTGATTTTACTTTGTTTGTACATTTTAATTTTACATATTGAAAAAGAATAAAACGAGAAAAACTCGCTTTATTCTTAAGGTTTAATTATTCACCGCGTGCAGCATTAGCTTTTTGGATTGCTGCATTAAATTGTTCAACCGCCGTATTATAGGCCTCATCGACATCTCCACCATTGTAGACTGTTTCAAGTGCAGTCTCCATGATTTTACGACCTTCTGGTAGCATGTCCATTAATGCACCCTGAGTAGCAAATGAAGATTTTGTATCCTGTAATTGATCCACCGTTACTTGTAATTGTGGTTTTTCTGCGTAAGCATCTACTACAACCTGTTCACCATAGGCTGATGGGTTGATAGCAAAATAACCAGTTCCAACATGCCACTGAGCTTGTACTTCTGGAGTTTGTAGGAACTTCATGAATTCCCATGCCGCCTTTTTCTCTTCTTCAGGTTTACTATCAATCATCCAAAGACTTGCACCACCGATAACAACACCTTGACGCTCTTTTTCTTCAGGATGTGGTAAATAAGCAATACCTACTTCAAATGGTGCATTATCAATAACATCTCTTGAACTAGCAGAAGATTGTAAGAACATCGCTACATCACCTGCTAAGAATCCTGCAACCATGTTATCTCCATTTGTACCATAGTTTGCAAAAGTTTCGTCATCGACCATTTGTTTCACCCAGTTGAAGATTGATTTTCCTTCTTCTTCTGACCAACCAATTTCAGTAGGTGTTTCTGAACGACCATTGTCATTGTTTAAAAGTAGTGCGCCTTGGTTCGCTAGTAATTGCTCCCATAACCAGCCATAAGCCTGTAATGCGAAGCCTTTCATTTTCGGGTTCGCCTTTGCAATTGCTTTATTAGCTTCGATAATTTCTTCAAATGTTTCTGGTGCAGCTTCCGGATCCAGTCCTGCTGCTTCAAAAGCATCTTTGTTGTAATACATTACAGGAGTTGAAGAGTTAAATGGCATTGAATAAAACGTACCATCCAACGAATAGTAATTCGTAATATTTTCTTCTAGTCCACTCATATCGTATCCATCTGCATCGATAAATTCTTGAATCGGTGCGATTTGTCCGCTATTGATCATTGCTTTTGTTCCAATTTCAAATGTTTGAATCATTGTTGGTGCACTATCACTACCAGCAACGGCATTAAATTTTGTTAAAGATTCGTCATAAGTACCTTGATACTCTGCATTTACTTGAATTTCATCTTGAGAGCTATTGTATGATTCAACAATCGCATTTAATGCTTCTTGACCTGCACCGCCCATTGAGTGCCAGAATGTTACGACTTGTTTTGCTTTTGACTCTGAGTTATCTGTTGTTTCTGATTCATTACCCGAACCTGTGCTTGCTTCTGCCTCTGCTTCTGTTTCTGAACTTTCGCTTGAACTACATGCTGCCAAAAATACAACAAGTAGCACCATTAAAGATGATAGTAAAAATTGTTTTTTCATTTTCCTACTCCTTTTTGGTTCATTTAATAATCTATCTATTTATCCTTTTGATTTTCAAAAGGGATAAACCAGTTTCTAGTGTTGCTTTGACTAAGACAATAGCTGATTGAGCTTTACTTAATTGCCCCTTCTGTTAAACCCTTTTGTAATTGTTTTTGACCAAGGAACAATAAGATTAGTGTCGGAATAATAACGATAATGGCACCTGACATAATGACACCCCAGTCATTTAACTGCTCCTGGGTTTGTAATTGCTTTAAGCCAATTTGTACTGTTCTCACAGTGTCATTTGTAGTTGAAAGTAATGGCCATAGATACATATTCCATGAGGTTAGGAACCCATATGCGCCAAGTGTTACTAAACTTGTTTTGGCAACGGGTAAAACAACCTTTAAATAGAATTTAAAGTCTCCCATCCCAACAATTTGACTCGCTTCCCTTAACTCTTTCGGTATTTGCTTAAAGTTCTGGCGAAGTAGGAATGTGCCAAATGCTGTAGCGAAAAACGGCACGGTTAACCCTGGATACTGATCAATCCAGTTCAAATCTCGAATGATATGGAAATTGGGAATAATCGATGCTTCAAAGGGAACCATCATTGTTGCTATAAATAGAAAGAACAGCATATCTCTCCCCTTGAATTCCAAGAACACAAAGGCATAAGCAGCCAAACTCGACAGAACCAATTGACCGATTGTTATGACAATCGAGACTACTAAACTATTAAATAAATATTTTAATAACGGAAATTGCTCAAATGCCTTTAAATAATTATCAAAGGATAGGGATTGGGGGATGGTCCCCGTCATAATATCCTTGTTCTCCATAAAGCTCATGACAAATGCCATTAATGCTGGTGCGAATACGACAAGTGCTGCGATGGAAAGTAGAAAATAAAATAGAATTTTTTTGCTGATTGGCATGGTCATTGATAATGAACCTTCCTTTCACCAAGTTTAAATTGAATAATCGTCATTACTAATATGATGATGAATAAGACAATTGCCTGGGCACTCGCAGTTCCAAATTGATAGTTTGAAAAGGCTTCTCGATAAATCGAGTAAACAATTAGATTCGTTGTGTTTTGAGGACCACCCTGTGTTAGGATATCGATTTGTCCAAACGTTTGAAATGCATTAATAATAGTTACTGTAATAACAAAAAATAGTGTTGGCGAAAGCATTGGAATCGTGATTCGTCTTAGCTTATAAAAATAGCCCGCTCCATCAATATCTGCACTTTCATATAAATAGGAATCAATGGATTGCAGACCGCCTAGCAGGACTAAAAAGGTAAATCCTAGATTCATCCAGATTGTTGTAACGGCAACTGCTATTAAAGCCCAATTAGGATCTGTTAACCAACCGATGGATTCGAGTCCTATTAAATTTAGAATTCTATTTAAAAAGCCGATAGAAGGATGGAACATATAGAGCCAAAATACGGAAGCGGCAGCTACTGAAATCCCCATGGTTGATGAAAAAATTGTTCTAAAAAAGCCAATTCCTTTTAGCTTTTCGTTCGCTAATACTGCCAATAAAAGAGCAATAATAATCGTTGTTGGAACAGTATAGAGAACAAATAAAAACGTCGATTTCATACTCTGGTGGAATATGGGAGAGGTGAACATTTCGATATAATTTTGTAGGCCGACAAAGACTGTTGTTTCACCTCTTGCATTAGTTAAGAAAAAGCTTAGGTACATCGTTTTAAATAAGGGATAGAATAAAAATACGCCAAACAAAACAATGGATGGTAAAAGGAAAAGCATGCCCTTTGTAAAGCTCTTCACCCTTTGTTTCCTTTTCACGCTTTCAAAATTAATCTCCTGAATTTCAAGTGCATCGGGCATCGGTTTCGTCATACTCATTTGCTCACAACCTCTTGCTTTTGACTAAATGCCGCTTCTTGAATTAAGCAGCCTGTGTCAGCATCGAAGAAGCACATGTTTTCTACGGAGATATGTATAGGCACTATGTCACCTACTTGCACTAACCATTGTCCAAGCCATTTTGCTGTCCATAGCTCTGTCCCCACTTCAAAAGAGATCAATGTTTCATTTCCTAAATGCTCGACATTTACGATTTCAACTTTTTGAATTTGGTGCTGCTCAGAACCATGTGGCATATGCTCTGCACGGAGGCCAATTACTAAATCCCGATTTTGTAAGCTCGTTGGCACCTCCATTTGTTCTAACGGGACCTCTAATGCATTTTCTATTAATAGCTTTGAATCCTTCAAAACCGCTTTTCCCAAATTCATTTTTGGTGAGCCGATGAAGGTAGCCACAAATAAATTGGCTGGCTTATTATAAAGCTCGATTGGTTCGCCAACCTGTTGTATAATGCCGTCATTTAGCACCATAATGCGATCTCCCATTGTCATGGCTTCCACTTGGTCATGTGTTACATAGACCATCGTTAGTCCTAATCTTTTTTGGAGGCGACGAATTTCAATTCGCATATTCGCACGTAGCTTGGCGTCTAAATTTGATAATGGCTCGTCCATTAAACAAAGTGGCGCTTCACTAACAACCGCGCGAGCTAGGGCCACACGCTGTCTTTGTCCACCAGACAACTCTCTCGGCTTGCGTTTTAGAAGTTCACTTAACCCCATCATCTCAGCCGTCTCTTCTAGCCTCTTCCTTTGTATTTCTTTATCAATTTTTTTAGCATGCAGACCAAATAATATATTTTGCTCAACGGATAAGTGTGGATATAATGCATAGTTTTGAAAGACCATCGATAGATTGCGGTTCTTCGGAGGAAGATGGTTTACAATTTCCCCACTAATTTTTAAAGTACCTCCTGAAATTTCTTCAAGTCCTGCAATCATTCGAAGCAGCGTGCTTTTCCCTGAACCAGAAGGACCGACCAGTACAAAAAACTCACCTTTTTCAATTGTTAAATCAATTCCGTTTAACACGTTACTTTGCTTGTTATAGGATTTTGAAATGCCCATCAGTTCGATGTAACCCATACAATAACCTCCTTCATGAACTACATCTATTCAACCACATCTAATTGGACAAAACGATGAATTTGGAAGGTTTTTACACTTATTATCATGCTGTTAATAATATTTACATTTAATTAAAAGAGAATTGTTTGTGTACCTGGTACACAAACAATTCTCACACAATTTAAAAACCCACTCACGATTTGTGAGTGGGTTTAAACGTATCATTATGTATTTTCTTTGCAGATTGGTTCTGGCAATTTGCATTGGTTATCATACATAATAATCACATTTTTTTATTCGAATTCTAGGTTTACGTAGCTCTCGATGCCGGTAACGATGGCAGCCGCCATCTTCTCTTGGTACTCTTGGCTTGCTAGTAGATCACGTTCTTCTGGATTACTTAGGAAGCCCGTTTCAACTAGTACAGCAGGTACAGCTGCTTTCTTTAGAAGATATATTTGTTTAATGGCTAGTGCTTCGCGTTCTGTATTTTGCAATGATTCTTTGATTGTTGACTGAATCGATTTTGCTAAAAGCTCACTATTCTGATGCCCATCCTTATGATAGAAGACTTGTGCACCTCTCCATTTTTCTTCTGGAATAGCATTAGCATGAATCGTCAAGAAAATATCTGGTTCATTTTTGCTAACAAGATTTGAACGTAGGAAGATATCTTCCTTTTTTCTTTCTCTTAAAGTAGAGAATTCCTCGCTTGGTGCATGCTCATCTAATACATCTCCATCTGTCGAGCGCGTCATAACAACCTCAGCACCTAAACGCTTTAATTGTTTTTCTACCTTTTGTGCAATTGCTAAGGTAACATTTTTTTCAATTATTTCTCCAGACGAAGCCCCACCATCAACTCCACCATGACCAGCATCAATAACAATCTTAACGCCACCTAATGGTTCAGGTAAAAAGAAACTTCGATCCGATGCGCTTGTCTCATAAACAACAAGGCACAAACACCCTAACAATATAACACCTAGTGCAATCCATCTTTTCAAGCTCTTACACCACCTTTTGCAACCTTTTTCACTACTATACGCAAAAATTAGGACGAGTATGCGTGAACTTTCTTATTTCCAAAAAGTGTTTTAGGTATGAAAAATATTAAAAAGGACACGCTTAACAACTTATGTTTAGCATGTCCTAAATATTTACTTATCATGGGATTATTTTAATAATATTAAAGGCTAAATTTCGTGAAAATTTTATAAAGCCGTCTACTGTTAAAGTTGCCTCTTTTGTGAGTATATGCCAAAATTCACAAAATCCACCTTAACTTCTACTGCACCTGCAATTGATTTTGGAGCGAAGCATACAAACCATTACTCATCATTAAGCTATCATGATTTCCTTGCTCTAAAATTTCGCCATCTTTTATAACGAGTATTTGGTCGGCATTTTCAATCGTTTTTAATCGATGTGCGATTACAAAGCTAGTACGACCTTGCATTAAATTGTTTAACCCTTTTTGAATGTGTACCTCTGTCATCGTATCAACACTCGAGGTTGCTTCATCTAGGATTAGAATATCTGGACCTTCTAAAATCGCCCGCGCTATGGCTATAAGCTGACGTTGCCCCTGACTTAAATTCATCCCTCCAGAAACAAGCATTGTATCATAGCCTTGTGGTAAGTATTTTATAAAATTGTGGGCATAGGCAATTTTCGCAGCTCTTTCCACCTCTTCATTGGTAGCATTTAGCTTCCCATAGCGAATGTTTTCCCTAACAGTCCCGGAAAACAAATACGTATCCTGCAAAACTACGCCGATATGATCTCGCAAATTCTCCATTTGATATGCCTTAATATCATTACCATCTATCATTATTCCTCCACGTTTTGCATCATAAAAACGGTTAAGCAGCTGAATAATAGATGTTTTCCCGGAACCGGTAGGACCAACGAGGGCAATGGTTTCCCCAGCCTTTGCCCGGAATGAAATGTTGTGAAGCACTGATTTTTGGGGTTGATAGAAGAACTCTACATTACGGAACTCCACATCCCCATCATATCGATCTTTACTTATCGCATTCGGTACATCTGCTACTTCATTTTGTTCATCTAATATTTCAAATACACGCTCGGCCCCGGCAATAGCCGATTGGAATGTGTTGAATAGATTTGATAATTGGTTGATTGGACGGAAAAATTGTCTTGTGTACGTAACAAAGGATGCAATGACCCCTACACTTACCCCCAGACTACCTATTGCAAGCAATGCCCCAACACCAATAACTAAACCAATCCCTAGGTTATTAATAAAGTTATTAATAGGGCCAAGGAACCCAGAAGTAATATCTGCCTTTAGAGCAGACGTGCGCAGCTTCTCATTTGCCTCTTTGAATTGAGCAACAGCCTGCTCTTCTTTACCAAATAAAGTAGTGATATGGGAATTCGAAATCGTTTCCTCGATAAACCCATTTAAGCTTCCTAAATCTCTTTGTCTTTGAGAGAAGTTTTTACTACTACGCTTAATAATTTGCTTTGTCGACCCAATAATAATAGGAATGACCAGCAATGTAACAATCGCTAAAATCCAATTTAAATAGGACATTGCGATTCCCGTACCGACTACAGATAATACCGTTGATACGATTTGAATCACACTTTGTGAGACAGCAGCATTTAAATTTTCAATATCATTTGTCATTCGGCTCATTAAATCGCCCTGTTGACGCTTATCAAAAATGGAAATCGGTAGGGATTGAAACTTCTCAAACAAATCTTGACGAAGTTCTCGAATCGTTTTTTGCGAGACCCGTATCATCATAAAGGTCTGCAACCAGGTAAATACAGCAGATATAATATAAATTCCTGCAAGAACTAATACCATTCGAATTGCACCATTAAGGTCGAATTTTAATATATAGTTATCGATTATCATCCCGATCATTAATGGTCCAACTAAACTTAAAAGAGTGGATACGACTACAAAGAAAATAGAGCTGATTAAACCTATTCTTTGTTTATTTAAGTACGTCCAGATTCTTTTCAAGGTCGCTTTTTGATCTTTTGCTTTTTCTGCTGGACCGTTAAATCTTGGTCCAGGATGTCTGCCGATTGGAGGAGGTCCAGCCGGTCTTCCAGGCGGTTTATTCATGTAAAGTCCCTCCTCTAACCAATTGTGTCGATACAATTTCTTGATAGGCTTTATTCTTTTCAAGCAGTTCTTCATGAGTCCCTTGCCCAACAATGACGCCATCATCCAATACTAAGATCTTGTCGGCATGGCGAAGCGAGGAAATTTTAGAAGAGACGATGAATTTTGTGCTTTCACGGAAGTTTTCTTCAATCGCTTTTTGAATTCTTTTCTCTGAGATACTATCTACTGCAGAGGTTGTATCATCTAAAATTAAAATAGCAGGCTTCCGTATCAAGGCTCTAGCCATTGCAAGACGTTGCTTTTGCCCGCCCGAGAGATTCGTAGCACCTTGGGTAACTCTATATTGTTCTTTGGTATCGAGCTTTTCCACGAATTCAAAGGCACAGGAGGCTTCTAAGGCTTCTATAAATTCCTCCATCGTTGCTTCGTTATTCCCATATCTAACATTCTCTTCGATTGTTCTCGAAAATAAGGTTGCTTTTTGAGGAGTAAAGCCAATAGCCCCTCGAAGCATTGACAGGTCATATTCCTTAATAGGCAGGCCATCTATTCTAATAACACCTTTATCTACGTCAAACATTCGCGGAATCAAATTGATAATAGATGACTTTCCACTCCCCGTCATTCCAATAATCCCGATTGTCTCCCCTGGTTTTGCCTTAAAGGTGATATTCTTTAGAACCGGCTCGTTGTTTTTGTTATAGGCGAAGCTAACCTGGTCAAATTCTACTTCCCCTTTAATAGGTGTAAGCACAGGATTCTCTAGATTCGTTATTTCAGATTGCTCCTCAAGCACTGCCACAATACGTTTCGCACTTGGAATTGCACGAGCAATCTGCATTAGTACGGAGGAGGAGCCCATTAGTCCGCCCATAATCATCATCAGATAGTTTATGAAAGCTAAAATAACCCCTACTTCAATCGTGCTATTCTCTACTTTAATAGCGCCCATCCAAAGAGCTGCAATAATCCCCATATTAACCACAAAGGCTGTTAAGGGCATTAAAATACCGATAATTTGATCGGCGTGGATGTTGCGTTTCATCAGGTTTTCATTTACCGATGTAAATTGCTGAATTTGGTGATGCTTTCGGTTATATGCCTTAATGACACGAATACCAGCCAGATTCTCTTGCACTCGGATATTTACCCCATCCACTGCTTCTTGAACCTTTAAGAATAGCTTTCCTGACAGTCTTGTAAAAAAGAAAATAGCAAAGGCCAGAATGGGAACAACCACTAGTAAAATCGGAAATAGCTCTCTGGCTGTTAAAAATACAATGACGATTGCTCCAATAAAAGTAAATGGCCCTCTTATAAACATTTTTAAAAGCATGGTTAATGCTCTTTGTAGCATTTCGACATCACTCGTAATGTTTGTGATTAGTTTTCCAAGTGTGAAACGGTCTTTGTTACTATTAGAAAAATAAGTAATCGTTTCATATAGATCCTGCCGAATATCTGCCGAAAAGTTAATCGCTGTCTTAGAAGCATATATGGAGCAGCCTACCCCACCGATTAAGCCGATAACAGCACATAAAATCATGAGTCCAAACATTTGGAAAACATAGGCTGTATCACCTTTTGCAATCCCATTATCGATAATATGCTGCATGATTGTAGGCTGCACCAAATCCATCGCAACCTCCAACAGCATCATTACAGGGGCAATGATTGCAAAGACCATATATGGCTTTAAATATTTTTTCAAGGATAATACTGCTTGCATGTAGTACCTTCTCTCTTTCACTATGACTCTTTTAGTAGATTTTGATTTAATGTCAGTAATTCAGAAGCCTTTTAATCTTCCTTCTTGGCATCCACATGAGAAATCTCATCTAATTCAAAGGCCGCTTTGAAATCATTCATAATTGCTTCTGTTGCCTTTAACTCACCTGCAATCACCTGTTGAATGGATTGCAATTCGGGAGAGTCTAATTGTTGCTTTAAGGTATCTCGCTTTACGATTAATATTTCATAAAACGCCAATGCTCTACCGCGTCTAAACGTTTTAGCGCCATGATGACCTCTACCATGTCGACCATGATGCTCCCTTCTAGCTTTTCGCTCTTCACGGTTCTCATTATTCTCTTCGTTTATCATAAAAAAACCACCTCTTGTATACAATTGTATACATAAGTATACACAATTACAATATCCTTCTCGGATGATTTTTCGAATGCGTATTAGCATACATTGGGGATAAAATTTTCTATAATAGAGCTATCAAATACAAATAAAAGAGGGGTTGTCTATGAAATTACGAGTTTCTGCTGTTCAATATCATCTCCATACAATCGAATCCTTTGAAGATTTTGCCCATCAAAGTGAGCACTATATCAAGGCTGCTTTAGAATTTGAAACGGAATTTATATTATTCCCGGAGTTTTTTACAACGCAATTGCTTTCTATTAAAGGAGAAGGTGGTAAATCCTTAACTATTGATGATCTTCCAGCCTTTACCGACCAGTACCTCGAATTATTTACTGAACTTGCCGAAAAGTATAATGTCCATATTATTGCGGGTACACATGTTGTAAATGTAGATGGGAAGCTTCGTAATACAGCGCATTTATTCTATCCGGATGGGCGTGTCGGTACACAAGCAAAGCTACATATCACACCTACGGAAGTTCATGAATGGAATATGTCTGCCGGGGAGGGCTTAGAGGTTTTTGAAACAGAAAAAGGGACCATTGCCATTTTGACTTGCTATGATATCGAGTTCCCGGAAATTGTCCGTATGGCAAAAGCTAAGGGAGCAGATGTGATTTTCTGTCCATCATGTACAGATGACCGTCACGGCTTCCATCGCGTTCGATATACAAGCCATGCCCGCGCTATCGAAAACCAAGTATATGTCGTGTTAACTGGAACAGTCGGTGCCCTACCAACTGTTGACTTCATGCGCGCAAACTTCGGTCAAGCAGCAATCATTACACCAAACGATGTGCCATTCCCTCCAAAAGGCCTTTTAGCTGAAGGAGAAATAAACAACGATATGCTCGTAACGGCCGATCTTGATATCGAGCTACTAGAAAAGGTTCGCGAAAAGGGCTCTGTTACAACTTGGAGAGATCGCCGCACTGACCTTTATACAGATTGGTCATAAAAGCTAGAACGGATAAACGATAGAAAGCGAGGTGAAACCTTTGTATCGAAGTGAACAAATATTATTTGATAATGGGGAACCTGTACGAATTGTGGTGCGAAATTATACAGAAAAAGATTTCGATGAATTAATCGATATTCAAAGGGAATGCTTTCCTCCACCCTTCCCCTCTGAGCTGTGGTGGAATAAAGAGCAATTAACCAATCATGTTACATTGTTTCCTGAAGGTGCCTTGTGTATTGAAATCGATGGGAACGTTGTCAGCTCCTTAACGGGCGTTTGTACACTATTTGACCCAGCACATCCAAACCATACATGGGAAGAAGCAACAGCTGGCGGCTATATTACAAATCATAATCCAAACGGTAATACGCTCTACATCGTAGATATAAGTGTTCGACCTGCCTTTCGTTCTTTAGGTCTAGGCAAAATCATGATGCAGGCAATGTACCATGTTGTGATCGAAAAGGGATTAGATCGTTTGCTTGGCGGTGGTAGAATGCCAGGTTACCACAAAAACGCTCATCAGCTCTCAGCTCAGGAATATATAGACAAAATAGTTAGTGGAGAATTATATGACCCTGTCATTTCATTCTTATTGAAATGTGGACGTCTGCCAATAGCAGTGGTGGAAAATTACTTGGAGGATGAGGAATCCTTAAATTACGGTACTTTAATGGAATGGAAGAATCCATTTAAAAATGGATTACCATCATTTTAACTATCATTTCAGGAAATTATTTTAGCATTTTATTTCCCGGGTTAGAATTCAAATAAAATCTCTCACCAAAAATGGCGAGAGATTTTTTCTTTATTGATTTTTATTTAAATTTTCTTGAGCCATTCTTACAAGCTCTTTTACCATATTCCCGCCAAGTCGTCCGCCAACTTTACCTGCTTGTTCAGAAGTTAGCTTGCCATTATATCCTTCTTTTAAGGGGACACCTACTTCTTGTGCAATTTCGTATTTAGCTTGTTCTGGATCAGCAGTGCCGGCTACCTTTGCCTTCAACTGATCTAGTCCTTGACGAGCTTCTGGTACAAGTATTTTATTTTTTCGCGCCATAATTATTCCCTCCTTTGTTTATATCATGTCCCAAAATCCGCTTAAGCATGTTTATGTAAGCAAACAAAACCATCTGCACAAAGCTCCTGTAGTAGAAAAAACCCAACTATTAAAGCTTACGAGTTCGAAAGTCTTATCTTTTGTTTTGCAGAAGGAATGGAGAATAATTTGTTGAACCTATATAAACAAGGGAGTTAATTACTTTATAGTAACTTCCCAATTGAATAGAAGGAGCGGATGAAGAATGATTCAAAATCCATTACAGGTCAAATTAATTCCTTTCACTGTTGAGTCGGTTGTAGAAAACACAAACGAAATACCAAAAGGGGTAGATTTAGTTGAAGCAGCTTCGATTTGGGAAGATAGCAATCAAGGTGAAGGCATTGTAATTGCAGTAATTGATACTGGTATTGACACGGATCATCCCGACCTCAAAGATCAAATCATCGATGGACGAAATTTTACTTCCGATTATGACGGAGACCCTAATATATTTGAAGATAATAATGGGCATGGTACTCATGTATCTGGCACGATTGCCGCTAGTTTAGATAATGAAGGTGTTGTAGGAGTTGCTCCTAAAGCCAAAATTCTAAGCTTAAAAGCATTAACTGGAGAAGGTGCAGGTAATTATGATTGGATTATCAACGCCATTAACTATGCAATCGAGTGGCGAGGACCCGAGCAAGAACGAGTACGTGTCATCTCTATGTCTCTTGGCGGTCCTGAGGATGTACCAGAAATGCATGAAGCCATCCAAAAGGCAGTTAGCCAAGATATCTCTGTTGTTGTCGCGGCTGGAAACGAAGGCGATAATAGTGAAGACACTTTTGAATATGCTTATCCTGGAAAATATAATGAAGTCATTCAAGTTGGGGCTGTAGATAATAATTTGGCACTTGCTCCATTTACAAATACCAACGAAGAGATCGATTTGGTGGCTCCTGGAGTAGAAGTTATGTCTACTTACTTAGGAAACAAATATGCTTCTCTATCAGGCACATCCATGGCTACGCCTCATATTGCAGGAGCTGTAGCACTACTGATTATTTTGAGTGAGAAGGAGTTTGGTCGATCTCTTAGTGAGGTAGAGATTTATGCCCAGCTTATTAAACGTACTTTACCATTAGGAAATCGTAAAAGCTCTGAAGGGAATGGATTCCTCGTTCTGAATTTAGTTGAAAAAATTCAGGAGCTAATGACTGTGGCTAAAGTTTAAAGTGTTGAAAATCCAATAGATGCACAATTACTAGAGCACATTTCCTAAGAGATGTGCTCTAGATTTGTTTAAAGTCTTGATAGGTAAACAAGCCAAAGACATTACATTTAACGATGCCTCCACTTTTCACCCGTTGTTAGATTATTTATCTCGGTGATTTCCTTGCTATTTGGTAAATACTCTATTTCGTATTCATGTGTTGGATCCAGGTCTTCAATTTTTCCTCGATAAAAAACATCTTCTCCATTTTGAAGGATAAAGTGAGTAGTACTATATCTAGCTTTCCCCTTATCACCGTAACGAATTTCAATTTCAGTTGGGCTACCAACATAAACTTCAAAATTATTTTTCACATAATTGGGGAGATCATAAATTTGTTCCCTTCCTAAGTATAGTGCCAGCACTATCATGGAAGAAATAAAAATTATATGAAATAATTTTTTTGAGAAGATAAACTCTCGCAAAGTATCTACCTTACTATAAAAAATAATAAGATTTAGAATAAAGCCTATTATGACAACCAATAGTAAAATAGGTCCGAATATAAGTAATCCAATTATTTGATTTATAAATGCCATAACAAAGAAAAGTAAAATATATATGCCTGCAGCTATCATTAGTTTATTTTGATGTTTTAATAAAAAGTTTTCTATTGGATGCTTTTTTTTCAAATCCCTTTTTGCAAGCTCTACTTTATCTAAAGAACCCATCTAACGCCTCCTCATTTACATATTCTGTATTTCCATACGCAAAGAGGGGAGAAAATGTTTCAGTTATTGTTGGATTTTTTAATCCATCACCAGGCCACCATCTACAACGAGATTCTGACCGGTGATTGCTCGTCCCCATGGAGAAGCAAAAAATAAGGCGACCTCTGCTAATTCCTTGGGTGTTGTCACCTTTTGCAAGGGCGTAGAGGATTCGATAATTTGAAAGACTTCCGCTGTTGTGACTTTACTTGCATCTGTTTGCTTTAAAAGACCACCAGACATCATATTTACCGTAATTCCATAAGGGCCTAACTCTTTTGCCATATTTCGAGTAAAGCCAAGTAATGCCGCTTTAGCTGTAGTATATTCATGGTAGGCTACCACAGGATTTTGAAAAAGATTCGTCCCAATATTAACTACCCGCCCAAAGCCTAGCTCTCTCATATCATTTAAACAAACTTGAATACTATTAAGTGCCCCTTGAATTGTTCCTTCAAATTGCTTATTGTAGTCAGCCCAGCTTAGTTCGAAGGCATTTTTTTGTGTAAGTGGGTTAAATTCAAAATCAATCAGTGCATTATTAACAACCGTCGTAACTGGTTTTTGAAAATACTGCTTTGCCGCTTCCACCATTTGGATTACTTCCTGTTTGTTCCGTATATCGGCTTGCAAAGCAATAACTCTATCCCCAAGCTCTTTTGCTAAGGCTTGCGCTTTTTCCTTACTCTTATAATAGTTAACAATGACATTTGCCCCTTCATTAGCAAATGCTCTCACAAGCTCTTCTCCCACACCTCTGCTTGCCCCTGTTATTAGCACTGTCTGTTCATGTAGCTTCATCCCCGCGCCCCCCTAAGTTTTTGTATTGTTCCCTCTACATTTGAACTTTCACAAATTACGGAAATGACAGATATCCCATCAGCACCCGCTAATCGTACTTCTGAGGCATTCATTTCGTTGATCCCACCAATCGCAACAATCGGAAATGATGGATACTGACTTCTTACCTTCTTCAAAAATCCCAGTCCAGCAGGGGGCTTTGCATCTTTCTTCGATTTCGTTGGATAGATAGGACCGATTCCCACATAATCTGCACCACTTCGAACAGCAAGTTCCATCTCTTGTTCGTTATGTACAGAGACACCTATGATTTTATTTTCCGCCCGTGCCCGGAATTCTGTGATTGCCAAATCATCCTGTCCGACATGAATCCCATCTGCATCAAGCTTTAATGCAAGCTCGACGTCATCATTAACGATAAACGGCACTCCATAATCCTTACATAGCTTTTGACAGTTACGTGCAAACGTCTCATAAGCTTCACCGTTTAAGCACCCTTCTCCCTTTTCCCGGAATTGGAAGCAAGTAATTCCTGCCTGCAGAGCCTGTTCAAGAGTATCTAGCGGTGGCTCCACGCAATTTACCGTTCCCATGATAAAATACACATTCAAAACATCAGGATTCATAGACTATTACCTCACAATTTCCAAGTGTACGCTTGTAAGCAAAATGATTAGTAGGGCCATGTCCATGTCCATGGCCAATGGATAACGGATTAGAAATCGCTAAATGTATAAATTTTTTCGCTTCAATAATGGCATCTTCAATCGATAATCCTTTTGCCAATTGCGCTGTAATGGCTGCTGAAAATGTACAGCCTGTGCCATGTGTGTCCTTCGTATCTACACGCGGCGTCTTCATGGTGAAGTAACCATCGGTCCAATAAACTGTGTCTGTTGAAAATTCCCCGTCCAAATGACCGCCTTTCATCACCACATACTGCACACCCATACCTAGAATTTTTCTCGCTGCTTGCTCAATATCTTTTTCGTTATGAATAGTCATTCCAGTCAGGACCTCTGCTTCTGGAATATTCGGTGTACAAATAAGCGTTAAAGGAAGCAGCTTAGTTCTTAAAGCCTCAACTGCCTGTTCCTGCAATAAACTCTCTCCCCCTTTAGCGATCATGACCGGATCAACAACAAGGGGGATATTTTTATATTTACCCACAATTTTGGCAACTACCTCAATCAGTTCAGCAGAAAATAGCATTCCTGTTTTAATGGCTTTCACATTAAAGTCGGCTAAAACTGCATCTAATTGTTGCTTCAAAAATGCAGGGGTTACATCAAGGACATCATACACACCAAGTGTATTTTGGGCGGTTAATGCCGTAATTGCTGTTGTGCCAAATACCTCAAGCTCCTGAAACGTTTTAATATCCGCCTGAATCCCCGCACCGCCACCAGAATCTGAACCAGCTATTGTTAAGGCAATCATTGATGTCCCTCCGCCATTTTTTGAAGTGCATTTATGAAATTAATCTGGAATGCTCCCAGCTCTTCTCCGCTTTGCTCACTTGCTTGTTTATATTGTTTTAGTGTAGTGGCCAACTCTAGCATCGGTTGTTTACTCGCTGCTAAAACTGCTGCACAAATCGCACTTAACAAGCAGCCTGTGCCAGTTACTCGGGTTGCCAAAATATTTCCGCCATGCACATGCGTTACCTCTTGCCCGTCTGTAATAAAATCCACTTCACCTGTCACTACAACGATGCATTGATATTTCCTTGCCACCTCTTTAGCAGCCTCGATTGTATCCATATCACCTTCGCCACTATCCACTCCGCGAGAATCCCAAGACACGCCATAAATTGAAGCAAGCTCCCCTTCGTTACAGCGAAGCACATTGATTTTTACTTGATCGAGGATTTCCATAACCACACTTTTACGGTAAGGTGTTGCGCCAACTCCTACAGGATCTAATACGACAGGTACTCCACATTCATTTGCCTTTTTCCCGGCAACAAGCATGGCTTTGGCCGTACGGGTATTTACGGTGCCTATATTTAAAAGCAAAGCACCTGCTATAGAGACCATATCCGCTACTTCCTCTACCTCATCGGCCATAACTGGGGAAGCACCAATAGCAAGTAACCCATTGGCAGTAAAATTCGCTACAACATAATTGGTCATACAATGAACAAGCGGTTTTGCTTGATGGATAGTCGTTAACATGGCAATTCCCCTCCCCAAATCTCTTGAATTTCTATACTTACTAACATCTTCTTCTCCTCCTTTTTCAGGAAGCAAAAAGGCCTCTACTAGTGAAAGTAGAGGCCAAAAAAAGGTAGACTACACCCATTATTGCTCCCTACGTCAGTGTTAACTGTCAGGTTCTAAGGGTCAGGTTTTAACCTTCTCAACACTAATCGTGTCCCCCCGCAATTAAAATAATTTTGCAAAAGAAAAGCCCCCCTTGAAAAAAGGAGAGCATACAAGCACACAAATCATTTGTACGTTGCTCCCTACGCCCGTATTAACGGATCAGGTTCTAAGGGTCAGGTTTTACCTTCTCAACACTAATCGTGTCCCCCTGCAAAACATTTAACTATTTACTATATTACATGAAATAAATGAGAAATCTATGTTTTCTTGAAAAATTTTGGGTTATATAAGGTAAATATAAAGCCCGAGTAGATATTTTGAAAAAACTCTACTTGTAACTTTTTGCTATAAAATAGAAATAAGTATAAGCTCTATCTATTAAACTTTTTTTTACAGTGTGAGCAAGTTTCTTGAAACTATATTTTAATAGAATTATTATCTTAGTTGTAAGCGAAGTTTATTAATATAGGAGGGTTTTGTATGTCTAAAGAACCAATTATAGTTAGCGCCATTATTAATGGTGAAAAAATACAAACAGATAAAAAAATTGCGCGTGAAAATCCAACACATCCTGAGCAGATTGTTGGTTACGCTCCAAACAATACAAGAGAAGAAACTATCCAAGCAATTGATGCAGCCCATGAAGCCTTCAAAACTTGGGCATGGAGCAATGTTGACGATCGTATCGAAAGAATGAACCGTGCGATTCAAAAAATTAAAGACCAAATGCCAGAAATTTCGGAGTTATTAGCTCGCGAGCATGGTAAAGCGCTTTATGATGCACAAGGGGAAATTGCCATTTCAGTAATGTGGATGGAATTTGCCGTTAAAAATGTGAAAAAGATAACTACACCTGAAGAAAGAAAACACGAAAACGGTCGTACAATTATTGCACAGGATCCTATCGGAGTAGTATCAGCCATCACACCTTGGAACTATCCGATTTCTCTATCTACAATTAAGATTGCACCTGCTTTATTAACAGGAAATACAATGGTGCTTAAACCAAGCCCGTTTGCTCCTTTAGCAGTAAGCCTTGTTACGGAAATCATAGCAGATGAATTCCCTGCTGGCGTATTAAATCTTGTAAACGGTGATGCAGAGGTTGGTATCGAGCTTACATCGAATCCTAAAATTGCAAAAATTGCCTTTACAGGTGGTACAAATACAGCAAAACATATCATGAAAGCAGCATCTGATACTATTAAAAATATGACATTGGAGCTTGGCGGTAATGATGCAGCTATCGTTCTGGAAGACTTTGATGTCAATGACGAACGTGCTTTACGACGCATGGTTATCTCTAACTTCCTATCAGCCGGTCAGATTTGTATGATTGCGAAACGCGTCTATGTTCACCGTTCAATTTACGATGCGTTTGTTGAAAAATACATTGAAGCAGCAAATAAATGGATTAGAGTTGGAGACCCATTCCACCCAGAAGTAACAGTTGGGCCAGTAAATAATAAAAACCAGGTAGATTACGTGAAAAGCTTAGTGGAGGATGCCAAAAATAAAGGAGCTAAAATCATTCCTTTAGGTACAATTCTAAATCCTGAATTAATGGATAATGGATACTTCCTACAACCAACACTTGTTTTAGGTGCAGATGTTCATGATCGCGTTGTTGTAGAAGAACAATTCGGTCCAACTGTTCCAATTCTTCCATACGATAGCGAAGAAGAAGTCATCAATCTACACAACGAAAGCATCTATGGTTTAACAAGCTCAGTATGGGGCGAAGAGGAACACGCGATTAAAGTGGCACGCCGCATTGAAGCTGGTACAACAATGATTAACACGGCTGCCGTACAAGGATTAGATGTTCACTTCCCATTTGGTGGTGTTAAACAATCCGGTGTAGGTCGTGAATATGGTTTAGATGGAATTAAATCATATACAGAAACCCATGTCATCAATATCCCTGCTATGAAGGAATTACCGTATATTCCAGAATAAAATATCCATATAAATATTTAAAGCGAGAAGTCTATTTTATAGAGCTTCTCGTTTTTTTGCTGCAAATCTAATTTCTATCTATTTTTCACGCAAAAAAAGACCCCCAACCAAGAATGGTTGAGAGCCTTGAAACTCAAGATTATTAACGTTTTGAGAACTGAGGCGCACGACGAGCACCTTTAAGACCGTATTTTTTACGTTCTTTCATACGTGGGTCACGTGTTAGTAAACCTGCAGATTTAAGTGCTGGACGGAAATCTGGGTCAACTGTTAGTAACGCACGAGCGATACCGTGACGGATTGCTCCAGCTTGACCTGTGAATCCACCACCGTTTACGTTTACAAATACATCATAGCTACCTTTAGTTTGAGTTGCTTCTAATGGTTGGTTGATGATTAAGTGTAAAGTTTCGAATGGTAAGTACTCTTCGATGCTACGGTTGTTGATAACAATTTTACCTTCGCCTGGTACTAAACGTACGCGAGCTACTGAGCTTTTACGGCGACCTGTGCCGATATATTGAACTTGTGCCAAGGGTGTATCCTCCTCTTAATAATTATCCGCGAAGCGTATAGCTTTCCGGTTTTTGTGCTGCATGTGGATGTTCTGTTCCAGTGTAAACGTTAAGTTTAGTGAACATTTTACGACCTAAAGAGTTTTTAGGAAGCATCCCTTTAACTGCTAATTCGATCATTTGTGTTGGGTATTTTTCTTTCATTTCGCCAGCTGTACGTTGTTTTAAACCACCTGCGAATTGAGTGTGACGGTAATAGATTTTACCTTCTAATTTGTTACCTGTTAAATGAATTTTGTCAGCGTTGATAACGATAACAAAGTCACCTGTGTCTACGTTTGGTGTGAATGTTGGTTTATGTTTACCGCGTAAGATAGCAGCTACTTCAGAAGCTAAACGTCCAAGCGTTTGGCCTTCTGCGTCAACTACTAACCATTTACGATCTACTTCGTGACCTTTAGCCATGAATGTTGTACGCATTTATATGTCCTCCTAATCGATTCGATTACCGTTATTTTTCATTATTATACACTTATAAGTTTCGGGGCTTATTTGTGGTGGTAATGAAAATACCATATGTCATCTTATAATATATTTACACATAAGTCAAGAAAAAAAGCAACACACCTGGTAGTGTTGCTTATTTATTTTAGCACAAGTATGAAAGTACGTATACCACCATATTTTGGGGAAGCTAAAATGCTTTTTAATAAAAAACTTTTTCCAGATAAAGACCATGTGCAGGTGCTGTTTTACCTGCTTTTCCGCGCTCCATTGAAGCAATAATACCCTCTAGTTCTTGTGCATCTCGCTTCCCAATGCCAACCTCCCACAGGGTACCTGCAATGATGCGTACCATATTGTAAAGAAAGCCGTTCCCTTCTATCACCATATGAAGCTCTTCTCCCTGCCAAGAGAAGTTTAAAGATTGAACTGTACGAACTTTATCCACTACACTGGTATTCGCCGCACAGAAGCAAGAAAAATCATGCGTACCAACAATATACTGTGCAGCAGCCTGCATCTTTTCAATATCAGGCTTTACTCCATTTGTCTCCACTGTATAATTTCGACGAAAAGGACTTTGCTGTGCTTCACAATTCCAGATATATCGGTACCTTTTTCCGGACACACTGTATCTTGCATGGAAATCAGCTTCAACTTCCTCTACTGATAACACTCGAATATCACGAGGTAATTGGACGTTTAGTGCTTTTTCATAACGATCCAGTGGAATTGACAGTGAGGTATCAAAATGAATCACCTGTCCAGTAGCATGAACACGCGCATCTGTGCGACCACTTGCTATAATTTTCACTTTTTCGCTTTTATGCATTTTGGTTAATACATTTTCAATCTCAAGCTGAACAGTACGCTCGCCTGGTTGTACCTGATACCCTGCAAAAAGGGTACCATCATAACTAATCGTTGCTTTTAAACGTCTCAAATACTTCACCTCGGGGATAACTACTGCTAATTACGATAAAATACTAATAATGCCGTCATGATAACAAATACAACTAAACATAATGTATCACGCCAATCCCATTTCAGCTGACGGTAGCGTGTACGGCCTTCTCCACCACGATAACCGCGAACCTCCATGGCCGTTGCTAAGTCCTCAGCGCGTTTAAAGGCACTGACGAATAACGGTACTAAAAGTGGCACAACTGCCTTTATACGTTCTTTTAATGGCCCTGCACTTAAATCGGAACCACGCGCCATTTGTGCTTTCATGATTTTATCTGTTTCATCCATCAATGTTGGAATAAAGCGAAGGGCGATGGACATCATTAAAGCTAATTCATGTACAGGCAGCTTAATTTTCTTTAAAGGATTTAACAATACTTCAATCCCATCTGTAATGGAAATAGGTGAAGTTGTTAAAGTCAAAATAGATGTCATAAAGACAAGAACAAGGAAGCGGACAGATATAAAGATCCCTTGCCTTAGCCCTTCCTCATAAACCTTTAAAAAGCCTAGATCAAGGAGTATATCCCCTTCTCTAGTAAATAAAATATGAATAAAGAACGTAAATACTAATAGAATAATTATCGGCTTTAATCCGTTAATCAAAAAGTATAAACGAATGCGAGACATTAGAATAACTAGCAATGTAAATGCTAATAGTAATGCATAGGTAACAATATTATTAGCTAAAAAAACTACCAATATAAAAGCAAATACAAAAATCAGCTTTGAACGTGGGTCTAGTCGATGTACAAAAGATTCACCTGGAATATAACGTCCAAAAATCATTTTCTCCATCATTTAGCGTCACGCCCCTCTCTTAAGGCATGTGCTACTTCAGCCGCTAGCTCTTCTTCTGTTAAACATATTTTACTTAATGGCTTCTTCATTAACTGCTCGATTTTTCTTTGGAATCGAACAATATGAGGTAGCTCTAAACGATATTTCTCTAGTGTATCTGAATCTGAGAAGATTTCATGTGGTGTTCCATTTAGTACACAACGTCCTTCATGCATAATGGCAATTTGATCTGCGTAGCGTGCAGCATCCTCCATACTATGGGTTACAAGAATCGTCGTTAAGCCACGTTCCTTATGAAGATTATAGAACATGTCCATAATCTCTTTTTGACCTCTAGGATCAAGTCCCGCTGTTGGCTCATCCAATACGATTACCTCTGGATCCATTGCAAGCACGCCAGCTATCGCTACACGACGCATTTGCCCTCCAGACAAGTCAAAGGGCGACTTGTTTAAAATATCCTCTGGTAGGCCTACTAGCTTGATAAGCTCCCGTGCACGTGCTTCAGCTACTTGTTCAGATACACCAAAGTTCATGGGTCCGAACATAATGTCTTTAAGTACAGTCTCTTCAAATAATTGATGCTCCGGAAACTGAAAAACAATCCCTACTTTTTGACGAACTGGCTTTAGCTCTTTCGCTTTTTTCCCAGCTACTATAACACGTTCACCAATATGTACTTGTCCTTCTGATGGCTTTAAAAGACCGTTAAAGTGCTGAAGGATGGTAGATTTCCCAGAACCAGTATGTCCTATTATTGCCTGATAGGTTCCATGAGGAATTGTTAAATCAACATTAAATAAAGCATATTTTTCAAAGGGTGTCCCCTTCGAATATGCGTAGCTTACTTGTTGAAGTTTGATGTCCATAGATCATTCACCAACTCTTCTTCTGACATATGTTGCCCTTCTAATAAAACACCATTATCTTTAAAAAGCTTTGTCATTCGCATAGCAAATGGCAGCTCTAAACCGAATTCGACCAGCTTATCTCCTAGTGAGAAGATTTCAGAAGGTGTACCTTCAGCATACTTTTGACCGTTATTCATAAATAATACACGATCAGCAAACAGTGCTTCTTCTACATCGTGCGTAATCGAAAGAACTGTTAAACCGATTTCTTCACGTAGTGCGCGAACTGTTTTTAAAACCTCGTCACGCCCTTGAGGATCAAGCATGGATGTAGCTTCATCTAGAATTAGAAGCTTCGGTCGCATAGCAAGTGCTCCTGCAATGGCCACACGCTGTTTTTGCCCACCTGACAAATGGTGAGGCTCATGGTTTAAAAACTTGTCCATTTTCACCTGTGCCAGTGACGAGTGAACACGATCTACCATTTCTGTATAGGGTACTCCACTATTTTCTAAAGCAAATGCTACATCATCTTGTACGGTAGCTCCAACAAATTGGTTATCCGGATTTTGGAAGACCATACCGATATTCGAACGGACTTCCCATAAATTCTCTTCTGTTAAAACATTTCTCATTACACGAACTTCTCCATCTTGTGGAAAGAGTAATCCGCATACTAGCTTGACCATCGTTGATTTCCCAGAACCGTTATGTCCGACTATCGCAATCCATTCGCCTTCATTAATAGAAAACGAAACATCCTGAACCGCATTGCGAAGCTCCGGGTTATCGGGTGTATATGAAAAACTTACATTATTAAACGATAAAATCTCGGTCACTTATTCTAGCTCCTCTCTATCTCTACTAACTAAATTACACTGTTTTACACGCCAATGCTACCATTTCGTATAGTGTCATATATAAAAATAAGGTACGTTTACATATCAGCAAAAAAACAGCCAGATTGAAACGTACTTTATTTTTGTATATGTAATTTATAAAGCTTAAAACAAATGCATAAGCTTTTTTAAGGAAATAAAAAAGCGCGCACCTCATTCAGAGAAATGCGCTTTATTTCTACATTTTTAACAAGAACACGGCTGCTCAATTCCGGGCTCTTTTGAATGAGGTGCGGAGAGCTAGACGAGACGCCATCAACAAGTGATCCGCTCATTATAACGCTCAAGCCATTTTATTGTCGTATAAATCATTTAATAAAAATAGAGGGGTCCGGGTTCAACCGGTGAACCGGACACCCTCCTACCTGTATAAATAAGAAATCAAATATTAAACTAATTCGATAACTACTACAGGTGCACCGTCACCACGGCGAGGTCCTACTTTAAGGATACGAGTGTAACCACCTTGACGCTCTGCGTAACGTGGTGCAACATCATTAAATAACTTTTGAAGTGCAAATGAAGTTGTTTCGTTACCTTCAGCATCAGTAGTTGTTACTAATTCACGACGGATAAATGCAGCCGCTTGACGACGAGCATGTAAATCTCCACGTTTACCTAAAGTAATCATTTTATCAACTACAGAACGTAATTCTTTCGCACGTGCTTCAGTAGTTTCGATGCGTTCGTTGATGATTAAGTCAGTAGCTAAATCACGTAATAACGCTTTACGTTGAGAACTTGTACGACCAAGTTTTCTGTAACCCATGGATGTTCCCTCCTTTAATCTAGACTGCTATAAATAAAGTCACTTGACTAGTCTTCTTTACGTAATCCTAAACCAAGCTCTTCTAATTTAGCTTTTACTTCTTCTAGTGACTTACGACCAAGATTACGTACTTTCATCATGTCGTCTTCTGATTTATTCGCAAGTTCTAATACCGTATTGATACCAGCGCGTTTTAAGCAGTTGTAAGAACGAACTGAAAGATCTAATTCCTCAATCGTCATCTCTAAAACTTTTTCTTTTTGATCCTCTTCTTTTTCGACCATGATTTCAGCAGTTTGTGCTTCATTCGTTAAGCCTACAAAGATATTAAGATGCTCTGTTAAAATTTTCGCTCCGAGCGATATCGCCTCTTTTGAACCGATGCTACCATCTGTCCACACATCAAGTGATAACTTGTCGAAATCAGAGTTCTGTCCAACACGTGTATTCTCCACTTGGAAATTAACGCGTGAAACTGGAGTGTAAATAGAGTCGATCGGGATCACGCCGATAGGAAGATCCTCACGTTTGTTTTGATCAGCAGGAGTATATCCACGGCCACGACGAGCATACATACGCATACGTAAATGACCATTTTTAGCGATTGTTGCAATATACAAATCTGGATTTAATATTTCAACGTCACTGTCATGTGTGATATCAGCAGCTGTAACAGTTCCATCACCTTTCACATCAATCTCAATAACTTTTTCTTCGTCAGAGTAGATTTTAAGTGCAAGTTTTTTGATATTCAAAATAATTGAAGCAACGTCTTCTACTACGCCTTCTACAGTTGAGAATTCGTGTAACACACCGTCAATTTGAATAGATGTAACAGCAGCTCCTGGTAATGAAGACAGAAGGATACGACGTAAAGAATTACCCAAAGTGTTTCCGTACCCGCGTTCAAGCGGTTCTACAACAAACTTGCCATATTTGGAATCTTCGCTGATCTCAACAGTTTCAATCTTTGGTTTTTCAATTTCGATCATTCAATTTACCCTCCTTTAAAACATCGAATGTATAGGTTCATAACATCATAATAGTCAAAAACTATTGACTTTATAAGATTTGCACAAGATTTTTGTTTTGTACAAGCAATGATGAACTCAAAGATTACTTTGAGATGCTCCCATTATACACGACGACGTTTTGGCGGACGGCAACCGTTATGTGGTACTGGAGTAACATCTTTAATTGCAGTTACTTCTAAACCAGCAGCTTGAAGTGCACGAATTGCAGCTTCACGACCAGCACCAGGACCTTTAACAGTTACTTCCAACGTCTTTAGACCATGTTCAACGGACGATTTTGCAGCAGCTTCAGCAGCCATTTGAGCAGCATAAGGAGTAGATTTACGTGAACCTCTGAATCCAAGCGCACCAGCACTAGACCAAGATACTGCGTTACCTTGCATATCTGTAATCGTTACGATTGTATTGTTAAATGTAGAACGGATGTGTGCAATACCTGATTCGATATTCTTTTTCACACGACGTTTACGAGTTTGTTGTTTACGAGCCATGTTAAGAAGGAACCCCCTTTACTTATTATTTTTTCTTGTTCGCTACAGTTTTACGAGGACCTTTACGCGTACGCGCATTGTTTTTCGTATTTTGACCACGAACAGGTAAACCACGACGGTGACGGATACCACGGTTACAACCGATTTCCATCAGACGTTTAATGTTAAGTGAAATTTCGCGACGTAAGTCACCTTCCACTTTTAAAGTATCTAATTGTTCACGGATTTTGTTTAACTCATCTTCAGTAAGATCGCGTACGCGAGTCTCAGCGTTAACGCCAGCAGCAGCTAATACTTTTTGAGAAGTAGTTTTACCAATTCCGTAAATGTAAGTTAATGAAATTACCACGCGTTTGTCGCGAGGAATGTCAACTCCAGCAATACGTGCCATGTACGTTGTGCACCTCCTTATAATTATCCTTGTTTTTGTTTGTGTTTAGGATTTTCACAGATTACCATTACTTTACCGCGTCGGCGAATTACTTTACATTTTTCGCAGATCGGTTTCACAGATGGTCTCACTTTCATCTAACCCAACCTCCTTAATAGTCCGGAGTGCAAAAGATTATTTAAAACGGTATGTGATACGACCGCGAGTTAAATCGTATGGAGATAACTCTATAGTAACCTTATCTCCAGGTAAAATACGGATAAAGTGCATTCGAATCTTTCCAGAAACGTGTGCAAGCACCGTGTGCCCATTTTCTAATTCTACCTTAAACATCGCGTTTGGCAAAGTCTCAACAACTGTTCCTTCGACTTCAATTACATCGTCTTTCGCCATCAACCCTGTCTCCCTTCTATATGCGTTATCGATTCTCTAACATACACGATAAAGAGAATCTATGCAACTGTTTTTATTCAATAGAAGCAACTTCACCAACATATGCTTGGATTGTATGAGAGATGTTCGAAAGACGCTCGTCTGGTTTCGCTTCACACAATCCTGGGAATGACTACTTCCGATTAAGAATGTATACATTCTTTACTCGATATCCCGGAATGTCTTGGATGAGAGATTCATACCCGTTACAAAGATGCTTCCACGAAACCCATAACACTTACCACAAAATAGATTCTATCACATTTGTGTCTCGTGTATACCGGGCACAATATGCTTTTGCAACTCTCAATAAAGTTTATTTTGTTGCACCCGCAAATTCTCCCGCGAAAAGCAATTGACTCTCGTCTAATGCCGGGTATCAGCTGCGGCTGCCCTGTAGTAATAGAGCGTCAAGATCAGCAAACACTTTTTCGATATCTTGCTGTCCATCGATATTTGTTAAAACACCTTTAGATTCATAGAAATCAAGTAAAGGTTGTGCTTGATTCATATTTACTTCCAGACGGTTTGCTACCGTATCAGGATTATCGTCCGCACGAGTGTATAATTCGCCGCCATCTTTGTCACATTTACCTTCCACTTTAGGAGGGTTAAAAATGACATGATAAGATGTACCACAAGTTTTACAAATACGACGACCGCTAAGACGTGCTACTAGTTCATCTTTTTCAACTTGGATATTGATTGTATGATCAATTTTTTTCCCAAGTTCATCTAGGATGCTATCTAAAGCCTCAGCTTGTGGAACTGTACGTGGGAACCCGTCTAATAAGAAACCTTTTTCACAATCTTTTTGTGCTAGTCGTTCACGAACGATGCCAATCGTTACTTCATCAGGTACAAGAGCACCTTGATCCATAAACGATTTAGCTTCTAAACCTAATTCTGTTCCCGCACCAATAGCAGCACGGAACATGTCGCCTGTAGAAATATGAGGGATTTCGTACTTCTCAATAATTTTATCTGCCTGTGTACCTTTACCAGCACCAGGTAGACCCATTAAAACGATATTCATACGTTTCATTCCCCCTAAAGCTTGCTGGCTTAGGAAACTTGAACGTTTCCTAAAACCTGCATTTTATTTCATAAAGCCTTTATAGTGACGTTTTACAAGTTGAGCTTCTAATTGTTTCATTGTTTCTAAAGCAACACCAACTACGATAATTACACTAGTACCACCAATTTGCGCCGAAGCAGGTAGATTCATGAAATTAATAAATAGGATTGGTAGTACTGAAATAGCAACTAAGAATAGTGCACCCACAAATGTTAAACGGTATAGTACTTTTGTTAAGTAACTTTGCGTATCGTTACCAGGACGAATCCCAGGAATATACGCACCTTGTTTTTTCAAGTTGTCGGACAAGTTTTCAGGATTCACTTGTATAAATGCATAGAAGTACGTGAACGCAACAATCAATGCAATATAGATAATCATTCCAACAGGTTTAGTATAGTCAAACGTAGTTGTAATGAAGGAAGTCACTGAATTTTGACCGAAGAACGTAGCTAAAGTTTGAGGTGTAACAATAAACGCAATGGCAAAGATTACCGGAATAACCCCTGCAGCATTTACTTTTAACGGTAAATGTGTTTGTTGTCCACCAGCTTGTGGCGTACGACCTGCAACTCGTTTTGCATATTGAATTGGAATTTTACGTAAAGCTTGTTGTACGTAAATTACTCCAACTACAACTGCTAGCATAATCAAAACAAGTATTACTAAGATAGCAATTCGGATGAATAGCTGATCTCCAGCATCCTCGATTTGTTGTGCATAGATTTGGTTCACTGTTGTTGGTATTGCAGCAACAATCCCTGCAAAGATAATGATTGAAATACCATTTCCAACACCATGTGATGTGATTTGTTCACCTAGCCATAGTAGGAATGAAGTACCAGCAGTTAACACGATCGCAATCGTTATGTAGGACAAAACACTTGTATCAGTAATTAAAGAACCACCGTACATTTGATTGAACCCAAATGACATTGCGAAAGCTTGAATGAAGGCTAAAATTACAGTTAAGTAACGAGTGAATTGAGCCAACTTGCGTCGACCAACATCACCTTGTTTTGCCCATTCCGCAAACTTTGGAACAACATCCATTTGCAATAGCTGAACAATAATAGAAGCAGTAATGTAAGGCATAATTCCCAATGCAAAGATTGAGAAGTTAGACAATGCACCACCGCCGAAAGTATTAAGGAAACCAATTAAGTTAAACTCATCGGCTACCTTTAATACTTGAGAGTCGACGTTAGGTACTGGAATGAATGTTCCAATACGGAAAACAATCAACATTAATAATGTAAAGATGATTTTATTTCGTATATCTCGAACGCGCATAAAGTTAGAGATCGTCTGAAACATTAAATCACCTCAGTTGTTCCGCCAGCGTTCTCGATTGCTTCTTTAGCTGAAGCTGAGAACTTGTGAGCTTTTACTGTAAGCTTTTTGTTAAGAGTTCCATTACCTAGAATCTTAATCCCAGCTTTTTCATTACTCACAATACCAGTTTCTAGTAATAATGCAGGTGTTACTTCTGCACCATCTTCGAAACGGTTTAATGCATCAAGGTTAACGATTGCGAATTCTTTACGGTTGATGTTCGTAAAGCCGCGTTTTGGTAAACGACGGAATAGTGGGTTTTGACCCCCCTCGAATCCAGGACGAACGCCGCCGCCAGAACGAGCGTTTTGACCTTTATGACCTCTACCTGCAGTTTTACCGTTACCAGAACCGATACCACGACCAACACGGTTACGCTCTTTACGTGATCCTTCTGCTGGTTTTAACTCATGAAGTTTCATATGGGTGGCACCTCCTTGTTCAATGATTGAAAATTAATTTCCTTTTACAGTAACTAAGTGAGCTACTTTATCTAACATACCGCGAATAGCTGCGTTGTCAGCTTGTTCTACAGTTTGGTTCATTTTACGTAAACCTAATGCTTCAACGATTTTACGTTGTTGAGGCTTAGTACCAATTAAAGATTTAGTAAGGGTAATTTCTAATTTGTTTGTCATTATAATTCCCCCCCTTATCCTAATAGTTCTTCCACTGATTTACCGCGTAGTTTTGCAACGTCCTCTGCGCGTTTTAGTTCACTTAGACCAGCAACAGTAGCACGTACCATGTTGATTGGTGTGTTTGAACCTAGAGATTTTGAAAGAATATCAGTAATACCAGCAAGTTCAAGTACGGCACGTACAGGACCACCAGCGATAACTCCAGTACCTGGAGCTGCAGGTTTGATTAAAATTTGACCTGCTCCGAAGCGACCAACAACATCATGTGGAGTTGTTCCACCAACACGTGGCACTTCGATTAAGTTTTTCTTCGCGTCTTCAACAGCTTTACGGATCGCGTCTGGAACCTCTTGAGCTTTACCAGTACCGAAACCTACATGACCGTTTTTGTCACCTACAACAACTAGTGCTGTAAAGCGGAAGCGACGACCACCTTTAACAACTTTAGCAACGCGGTTAATAGTAACTACGCGTTCTTCAAGTTCAAGTTTGTTTGCGTCAATGCGACTCATGAAGTATGTCCCTCCTTCTTATTAAAATTCTAAGCCGTTTTCACGTGCAGCTTCAGCTAAAGCTTTTACACGTCCATGATATAAGTAACCACCGCGGTCAAATACAACAGCAGTAATATTTTTTTCCGCAGCGCGTTTAGCGATTGTTTCACCGATTTTTGCTGCAGCTTCTACATTGTTACCTGCACCCTCAAAACTATTTTCTTGAGAAGATGCACTTACAAGTGTCACACCAGCAACATCGTCAATAAGTTGTGCATAGATGTTCTTGTTTGAACGGAATACGTTTAAACGTGGACGCTCAGCAGTACCTGAGATCTTTGTACGAACACGCACATGACGTTTTTTACGAACTTGATTTTTATCTTGTTTCGTAATCACAGAGGTCACTCCTTTCTAATGCGAAAAGCATTATTTACCTGTTTTACCTTCTTTACGACGTACAAATTCGCCTTCATAACGAATACCTTTACCTTTGTAAGGCTCTGGTGGGCGAACATCACGAATGTTAGATGCTAATGCACCAACACGTTCTTTGCTAATACCTTTAACAATTACCTTAGTATTTGAAGGAACTTCGATTTCTAGACCTTCTTCAGGTGTGAACTCTACTGGATGAGAGTAACCTACGTTAAGTACAAGTTTCTTACCTTGTAATTGCGCACGGTAACCTACACCGATAAGTTCTAGTGAACGAGAAAATCCTTCAGAAACACCAGTAACCATGTTTGCTAATAGCGCACGAGTTGTACCATGAATAGTACGGTGTTGTTTTGACTCAGAAGGGCGAACAACGTTGATGATGTTACCTTCTAACTCAATTTTCATATCTTGGTTGAATTGACGAGTTAAATCGCCTTTAGGTCCTTTAACAGTAACTGTGTTATCGTCAGCGATAGTTACAGTCACGTTAGCTGGAACCTCGATTGGTTTTTTACCTACACGAGACATTTAGTTGCACCTCCATTCTTTTATTGCTTATTACCAAATGTAAGCTAAGATTTCTCCGCCAACTTTTTTAGCACGTGCTTCTTTATCAGTTAATAAACCTTGAGAAGTTGATACTAAAGCGATACCTAAACCGTTAAGTACACGAGGTACTTCGTCAGTTTTAGCATATACACGTAAGCCAGGTTTTGAAATACGTTTTAAGCCAGTGATAACACGCTCGTTTTCTTTTCCATATTTTAAGAAGATACGGATGATACCTTGCTTATTATCTTCAACATATTCTACATCACGAACGAAACCTTCACGCTTTAAGATTTCAGCGATTTCTTTCTTTAAGTTTGAAGCTGGTACTTCTAACTTCTCGTGACGAACCATGTTAGCATTACGAATGCGTGTTAGCATATCTGCGATCGGATCTGTCATTGTCATAAATTTTACCTCCTTCCCAATTTAGGGGATTACCAGCTAGCTTTTTTAACGCCAGGAATTTGTCCCTTATATGCAAGTTCACGGAAACAAATACGGCAAAGTTTAAATTTACGATATACAGAATGTGGACGACCACAGCGTTCACAACGTGTATATTCTTGAACTTTAAACTTTTGCTTACGTTGTTGTTTAACGATCATTGATTTTTTAGCCACGTTTTCGCCCTCCTTATTTTATTACTTTTGGAACGGCATACCGAATTGTGTCAATAACTCGCGAGCTTCTTCATCAGAATTCGCAGTTGTTACGATCACGATGTCCATACCGCGTACTTTCGAAACTTTATCGTAATCGATCTCTGGGAAAATTAATTGTTCTTTAACACCTAATGTGTAGTTTCCACGACCATCAAATGATTTTTTAGAAACACCGCGGAAGTCGCGTACACGTGGTAGTGAGATAGCGATTAATTTGTCCAAGAATTCATACATACGTTCACCACGTAATGTAACTTTCGCACCAATTGCTTGACCTTCACGTAGACGGAAACCAGCAATAGATTTTTTCGCTTTTGTTACAACTGGTTTTTGCCCAGTGATAATTGTTAATTCTTCAACAGCAGCATCTAGTGCTTTAGAGTTTTGTACAGCGTCACCAACACCCATGTTAATAACGATTTTGTCTACTTTAGGCACTTGCATTACTGATTTATATTCGAACTTGCTCATTAGAGCAGGAGAAACTTCGTTTAAATATTTTTCTTTTAGGCGGCTCATGTTCGTACCTCCCTTCTCAAATTTCGTTTTAGTCGATTACTGCACCTGATTTTTTTGCAACACGAACTTTTTTGCCATCTTCGATTTTGTAACCTACACGAGTCGGCTCGCCAGATTTCGGATCGATTAGCATTACGTTCGATACGTGGATTGCTGCTTCTTGGCTCACAATACCACCTTGTGGGTTTAACTGGTTAGGTTTAACGTGTTTTTTAACGATGTTAATACCTTCTACAAGAACGCGTTCTTGTTTTGGGAAAGCAGCTAAAACTACGCCTTCTTTACCTTTATCTTTACCAGAGATAACTTTTACTTTGTCGCCCTTTTTTACATGCATTAGTGTCGCACCTCCTTGATTGGTACTATCATGAAATTAAAGAACTTCTGGAGCTAATGAAACGATTTTCATGAAGTTGCTATCACGTAATTCACGTGCAACAGGTCCGAAAATACGAGTTCCGCGTGGTGACTTATCGTCTTTGATGATTACGCAAGCATTTTCGTCAAATTTAATATAAGTACCATCTTTACGGCGTACACCAGATTTTGTGCGAACGACAACAGCCTTAACAACGTCACCCTTCTTGACAACGCCCCCTGGTGTTGCTTTCTTAACTGTTACAACAACGATATCACCGATGTTAGCAGTTTTACGGCCAGAACCACCAAGTACTTTAATTGTTAAAACTTCGCGTGCACCTGAGTTGTCAGCAACTTTCATACGACTTTCTTGTTGGATCACTTAGGTTACCTCCCTTCGGAATTCATGTGTTTTCCGAATATGTTATTAAATAATAACAGCTTTTTCTACGACTTCCACTAGACGGAAGCGTTTTGTAGCTGATAACGGACGAGTTTCCATGATACGTACGATATCACCGATTTTCGCTTCGTTCAACTCATCATGAGCTTTAAATTTTTTAGAGTACTTTACACGTTTACCATATAATTTGTGTTTCTTATAAGTTTCAACAAGAACAGTAACTGTTTTGTCCATTTTATCTGAAACTACACGGCCCGTGTAAACTTTGCGTTGATTACGCTCAGTCATACTAAAGAACCTCCTTTATCAGTTATTTGCACTGATTTCTCTTTCACGAATCACAGTTTTCATGCGCGCAATCGCTTTACGAACTTCGCGGATGCGAGCTGTGTTTTCTAATTGACCAGTCGCCAATTGGAAGCGAAGGTTGAAAAGCTCTTCTTTCAGTGATTTCACTTTTAATTCAATTTCAGAAGTGGCAAGGTCACGGATTTCATTAGCTTTCATTAGATTCACCACCAGTTTCTTGACGTTTAACAATCTTACATTTAACAGGAAGTTTGTGTGATGCTAAACGAAGTGCTTCACGTGCGATCTCTTCAGATACACCAGCAACTTCAAACATTACTTTTCCTGGTTTTACTACTGCTACCCAGCCTTCTGGAGAACCTTTACCGGAACCCATTCGAACCTCTAGAGGCTTTTTAGTGTAAGGCTTGTGTGGGAAAATTTTAATCCAAACTTTACCGCCACGTTTCATGTAACGTGTCATTGCAATACGGGCAGATTCGATTTGACGGTTAGTGATCCAGCTAGCTGTTGTTGCTTGTAAGCCCCATTCGCCGAAAGATACTTCTTTACCGCCTTTCGCTTCACCACGCATGTTACCACGGTGTTCACGACGATATTTTACGCGTTTTGGTAATAACATTATTATTTGCCTCCTTCCACAGAGCTCTTCTTCGTTGGAAGGACTTCACCACGATAAATCCATACTTTAACACCTAATTTACCATAAGTAGTGTCAGCTTCTGCGTGAGCATAATCAATGTCAGCACGAAGAGTATGAAGTGGAACAGTTCCTTCACTGTAATGTTCAGCACGCGCGATATCAGCGCCACCTAAACGACCAGATACTTGTGTTTTAATTCCTTTTGCACCAGAACGGATTGTGCGTTGAATTGCTTGTTTTTGAGCACGGCGGAATGATACGCGGTTCTCAAGTTGACGAGCGATGTTTTCTGCTACTAAACGAGCATCAAGATCAGCTCTTTTGATTTCTACGATGTTAATGTGTACACGTTTACCAGTTAAATCGTTAAGATATTTACGTAAGTTTTCAACTTCCGTACCACCTTTACCGATAACCATACCTGGTTTCGCAGTGTGAATAGTAATGTTTACGCGATTTGCAGCGCGTTCGATTTCTACTTTAGAAACAGATGCTTCTTTTAAAGCAGATTCGATATATTTACGAACTTTGATATCTTCGTGTAATAAAGTCGCATAGTCTTTCTCAGCGTACCATCTTGACTCCCAATCACGAATAATACCAACTCGTAGTCCTATTGGATGTACTTTTTGACCCACGGATTAACCCTCCTTCTTCTCAGATACCACTAAAGTGATGTGGCTTGTGCGTTTGTTAATTGCGCTTGCACGTCCTTGCGCACGTGGACGGAAACGTTTTAATGTTGGACCTTCGTCAACAAATACTTCAGAAATAACTAAGTTGTTAATATCTAAATCATAGTTGTGCTCAGCATTTGCAACTGCAGATTTTAATACTTTCTCAACGACTGGAGACGCCGCTTTTGGAGTATGACGTAAAATTGCAACTGCTTCACCAATTTGCTTTCCTCGGATTAAGTCTACTACTAGACGTACTTTACGAGGAGCAATACGAACTGTGCGAGCGATAGCTTTAGCTTGTGTCATTAGGATTTACCTCCTCTCAAAATTAGCGTCTTGTTTTCTTGTCATCTGCACCGTGACCTTTGTAAGTACGTGTTGGTGCGAATTCGCCTAGTTTATGACCTACCATGTCTTCTGTCACGTATACAGGAACATGCTTACGTCCATCATATACAGCGACTGTTAAACCGATGAAGTTCGGGAAGATAGTAGAACGGCGTGACCAAGTTTTAATAACTTGTTTTTTCTCTGAACCTTCTTGTGCTTCAACTTTTTTCATCAAGTGATCATCCACAAAAGGTCCTTTTTTCAAACTGCGACCCATTTAGGAACCTCCCTCCGTGACTCCACCACGGTTCTGCATACGAACCGTAGTACAATCACATTATTTTTTACGAGAACGAATGATGAACTTACTAGTTTTGTTTTTCTTCTTACGAGTTTTGAAACCAAGGGCTGGTTTACCCCATGGTGTCATTGGAGATTTACGTCCGATTGGTGAACGTCCTTCACCACCACCGTGTGGGTGATCATTAGGGTTCATTACAGATCCACGTACAGTTGGGCGTTTACCTAACCAACGAGAACGACCTGCTTTACCAATGTGGATAAGTTCGTGTTGCTCGTTACCTACTTGACCGATTGTTGCACGACAAGTTGCAAGTACTAAGCGAACCTCACCAGATTGTAAACGAACGATTACATATTTATCTTCACGTCCAAGTACTTGCGCAGAAGTACCAGCAGAACGTACTAATTGTCCGCCTTTTCCAGGTTTTAACTCGATGTTATGGATTGTTGTACCCATTGGGATGTTTGCTAATGGTAATGTGTTACCTACTTTAATATCAACATCAGGACCAGAGATGATTGTTTGACCAACTTCTAATCCTTTCGGTGCTAAGATGTAACGTTTTTCACCGTCAGCATAATTGATTAATGCGATATTCGCAGAGCGGTTTGGATCATATTCAATAGTAGCAACGCGTGCAGGAATTCCGTCTTTAGTACGTTTAAAGTCGATTACGCGGTATTGCTTCTTATGACCTCCACCGTGATGACGAACAGTAATTTTACCTTGGTTATTACGACCAGCTTTGCGTTTAATTGGCTCTAATAATGACTTTTCAGGCTTATTAGTTGTGATTTCCGCAAAATCAGATGACGTCATATTACGACGACCATTTGAGGTTGGTTTATACTTTTTAATCGCCATGTGTTTTCCCTCCTTCTTGAATGTTCGATTTTATCTCCTATTGGAAATTAAATTTCAAAAATTTCGATTTCTTTGCTATCAGCAGTTAATTTAACGATTGCTTTACGACGTTTGTTAGTGTATCCGCCGAATTTACCAACACGTTTAAATTTACCTTTGTAGTTCATGATGTTTACTTTATCAACTGTTACGCCAAAGATTTCTTGTACAGCATCTTTAACTTGAGTTTTATTAGCGCGAACATCAACTTCAAAAGTATATTTTTTCTCAGCCATAAGCTCAGAAGAACGCTCAGTAATGACCGGACGTTTTAGAATATCACGTGCTTCCATTATCCAAGCACCTCCTCAACTTTTTCTACTGCAGCTTTTGTGAATACAACTTTTTCGTGACCTAAAAGATCAAGAACGTTGATTCCAGAAGCTGTTACTACAGTTACACCTGGGATGTTACGAGCAGATAATGCTACATTTTCATCTAGTTCAGCTGTAACGAATAAAGCTTTCTTTTCGATGTTTAGGTTACCTAAAATCGTTTTGAAATCTTTCGTTTTCGGTGCTGCTAATTGCAATGCATCAAGAACTAAGAAATTTTGTTCTCCAACTTTAGCTGATAAAGCTGATTTAAGAGCTAAGCGACGAACTTTTTTCGGTAATTTGTAGCTATAGCTACGTGGAGTTGGACCGAATACAACACCACCACCACGCCATTGTGGCGAACGGATAGAACCTTGTCGAGCACGACCAGTTCCTTTTTGGCGCCATGGTTTACGTCCACCACCAGCAACTTCAGAACGGTTTTTAACTTTATGGTTACCTTGACGAAGAGAAGCGCGTTGAGCAACTACTGCGTCGAATAATACTGCTTCATTTGGCTCAATTCCGAAAACTAAGTCGTTTAATTCGATTTCACCTACAGAAGCGCCTGTTTGACTAAGTACAGATACTTTTGTCATTCCTGTTTCCTCCTTTCTTCGAGAAATTATTTAGATTTTACAGCAGTTTTCACTGTAACTAATGCTTTACGAGAACCAGGAACATTACCTTTAACAAGTAGTAAGTTACGCTCTGCATCTACTTTTACGATTTCGATGTTTTGGATTGTAACTACATTCCCACCCATTTGACCAGGTAATTTCTTTTGTTTAAATACGCGGTTCGGAGCAACTGGCCCCATTGAACCAGGACGACGGTGGTAACGAGAACCATGGGCCATAGGACCACGAGATTGTCCGTGACGTTTAATAACACCTTGGAAACCTTTACCTTTAGTAACTCCTGTTACATCTACTACATCGCCTTCTGCGAAAACTTCTACTTTGACTTCTTGACCAACTTCGTATTCTTCCACGTTTACATTGCGGAATTCACGGATGAAGCGCTTAGGAGCAGTATTCGCTTTTGCTACGTGACCTTGTTGTGGTTTGTTTGAAAGCTTAATACGCTTATCTTCGAAACCAACTTGAATCGCTTCGTAACCATCTGTTTCAACAGTTTTCTTTTGAAGAACTACGTTTGGAGCAGCTTCGATAACTGTTACAGGGATTAAATCACCATTCTCAGCGAAAACTTGTGTCATACCAACTTTTCTACCTAAGATTCCTTTAGCCATTTTGTCACACCTCCTGTGATAATTAAAAAATTCTATTTGTTTTTACCATTAAAGTTTGATTTCAATATCAACGCCAGATGGTAAATCAAGTTTCATTAACGCATCAACAGTTTGTGGTGTTGGGTTAATGATATCGATTAAACGTTTATGCGTACGCATTTCGAATTGTTCACGAGAATCTTTGTACTTGTGAACCGCACGAAGAATTGTGTACACAGACTTTTCAGTTGGTAACGGAATCGGACCTGATACACTTGCACCTGAACGTTTAGCAGTTTCCACAATTTTCTCAGCAGATTGATCTAAAACACGGTGATCATACGCTTTTAAACGGATACGAATCTTTTGTTTTGCCATTATTTTCCCTCCTTTTTTTCGCCTAATTACTAGACATTCTCCACGGAAATTTCCCACACACTCGCCATGGCAAAGCGGCCGTGTGTGTCGGCAACCTCCCGCTTCATCGCAGTCAAAGACCAACATTCAACATTATATACAATAAAAAAAGAATAAGCAAGTGTTTTTGCTAATTTCTTTTCAATTGTCGTGTTTTTATACATCGCTTTTCTACATATTGTTTCAAAGCCTTTATTAGTATATAAGAAATCCTATACTATATCAAACATTTCTTCATATATAATTAGTGGTAATTTGCGTCCTGATTCCTTTAATATGTAAAATCGCTCCTGAGTTTATTCAGGAGCGATTTGTTATACTATTCAAATATTTTTGTAATGCTTGATTCGAGTTTCTTCTATCTATAATGACTCTTTTACAACCTTCTTGTAGTATTGTATAGAAAGGATTGCGAATACAGCATACATAACAATATATAATCCCATTATGATAACTAATGGAGCCACAAGCTCTGTTCCAAATAACCACCAGCCAGATTTAACTGCAAAGTAACTATGCAATAGACCGATTACTAATGGCACGCCAAAGTTAAAGGCTTGTTTTGCGTAGATTCCCTTTAATATGTCATTTGTCGAGAAACCAATCTTACGGAGAATTTTGTAGGATTCTCTCTCATCCTCTGCTTCTGCCATTTGTTTAAAGTAAAGAATACTGCCTGTTGTTAATAAAAATGCTAGTCCTAAAAAGGCTGTTACAAAGATTGTTAATCCTAACGCAGTAATATTACGTTTTCTTAGCTCTTCATAGGACTCCAAAGTAAAGCTATAAGTATCGTTCTCCCCTATAGCTATTGTTCTTTCATCGGCTAGATTTTTATAAAGCTCCTCTGCTTGATTCTTATCCCGTTCGTCGATAAGGTTGATTCCTATTTGAGAAGTAAACTGTGTTTCTTCTATATTATTAGACTGTATCTCTTCAAACACGCTATCGGTTACTACTAAGATTGGACTGCCTAACGCTACTTCCTCCGATAACATAAAATCTTCTCTTATTTCTTTAATATATAATGGAAGCTCAATCTCCCCTGCTTTAACCGTAATCTCTTTATCAGCTTCAAGAGGCATAATCTCCGCTAGTACATTAACGTAGCTAGTTAAATAAGCTTCTCCTTCCTCTAACTGCACACCCGGCTCGATTTGTTGTAAATTACTTAAAGGAATAACCGTAGTCTGTGTCGCCCCATCAAATAATGTAAGCTCTTCTAACTGCACAGAAACTAAGTCAGCTATGTTAAGCATTACACTTGATATGTTATATGAGTCCTGTTCATATTCAATTTCTTCTTGCTCTAACTGATTTATAAATTCCGTGCCTTTATCATTTAATAGAATGTAGTCATAAGGTGAAGCCTGCCTTGCATTCGTTCCCGAGGAATAGAACGAAATATACGACAAGCTCATAATTCCCACTGCCAAGCCAGTAAGCAGCGTAATAAGCGTCAGTGACTTTGAGTTCCCTTTCATGCGGTGCATAATAGGCGTCACAGCTAACACATCACTTACTTTCAAATGCCCCTTCTTATTAGAGCGAATTACATTCATAATCAGCGACACTGAATAACGGAAGAATAGAAACGTACCAAGCATGGTTGATACCAGTATTAAAATCATGTTCAAAAATAGATTATTTAAGAAACCTGATTTAATATCAAATAAGATTGTTGATAGATAATATCCAACGGCTATGAATAATAATCCTAAGAATCCCATTACTGCCTGAAAAACGCTAAAACGCTTTATTCGTTCATCGGCCTGCTTAGTAGCACTGAACAGAGATAGTAACGATACACGACGCACCATCCATGCAAGCTGCAAAATAATCACTACTAATAGAATCGCAAAAATGATCACTGACTGTTTGAATGCTTCCTGTGAAAATACTAAATGAATCACCATATCAATATCTAGCATTTTCATTAGGATCATGGCAAATAGACGCGAACTGAAAAAGCCAAGAACCATTCCAATACAAACGGCAAACAAAAACAGCACGACATTCTCTAGTGCAATCAATCGAACGACTAATCCCTTTGTCATTCCAATTAGCTGATATAGACCAATTTCTTTACTTCTTCTTTTCATAAAGAGCTGACTCGCATAAAGCACAAACAATGTAATAATTACATATAAGATATAGCTTGCAGCACTAAACCCTGCATTCGCTGTTCCACTTCGTTCTAGTGCCTCTGTAACACTCGGATTATATTGTAGTGTGGTAAAAGAAAAACAAAGCGTCACACTGAAAATAAGGGCAAAGAAGTATAAGTAGTATTGCTTGAGATTCTTTCTCATACTTCTAAAAACTAGGCGACTAAGCGTCATAACCGTCACCACCTAGTACACTTTGAGTATTAATGATTTGCTGGAAGAATTGCTGTCTAGTTTTATCCCCTCTATAGACTTCTGTATAGATTGCACCATCATTAAGGAATAGAACTCGCGAACAAAAGCTTGCAGCAACTGAGTCATGTGTTACCATCATAATCGTAGTAGATTTTTGTTGATTTATTTTTTCTAAATTCTTTAATAATGCTGTTGCTGATTTTGAATCTAATGCTCCTGTAGGCTCATCAGCAAATACTAATGCAGGGTTTGATATCAACGCACGTGCAGCTGAAGTTCTTTGCTTTTGCCCCCCTGAAACCTCGTTTGGATACTTATTTAGAATCTCTTCAATTCCTAGTAAACCGACAAGCTCCTTCAAGCGAGCTTCTGCAGCTGCTTTCGGCAGTTTACTAATAGAGAAAGGAAGTAAAATATTCTCCTTTACCGTTAATGTATCCAGTAGATTATAGTCTTGAAAGATAAATCCTAGCTGTTCACGGCGAAACTTAGCCAATTCCTTTTCCTTCATTCCACTTAGACTTTGCCCATTGATCTCTACAACACCCTCTGTCGGATGATCGATTGAACACAAAACATTTAATAGTGTGGTTTTACCTGAACCTGATGGACCCATAATTCCAACAAATTCACCTTTACTAACTTCTATATCAATACCTTTTAGTACCTCTTGTGCTGTTGATTTTTTACCATATATCTTTCTGATCTTTCTACCCACCAAAACTGACAAACCTTTTCGCCCCTTTCCATTACTCTGTTCATTGTACATCTGATGGATTCTTACTTCCTCCGATTTACATGACAAAAATAAATGATAGGTGACAATTTTGTCATCTATCAAAACTGCTGTGATATTCATTTTGTAGTGGGAATTTTAAAGTAAAAATTGAACCTTCATTTAACTTTGACTCTACTGAAATTTTAATACCAAGACTTACTGCTGCATTCTTAGCTAAATATAGACCCATACCTGTAGACTGAACAGATTCTCTTCCAATTGTCCCCGTGTACGACTTTTGAAAAATTCGAGGCAGATCTTCTGCACGGATACCTCTTCCACAATCTTTAACATGGAGTAGTAAATGCCCTAATTCATCTACCTCCGTATAGATATCGATTTCGCTATTTTCATGACTATATTTAATAGCATTAGATAAAATTTGACGCACTATAAAGGCTAGCCACTTATTATCCGATACAACTTCCTTATCTAACTCGGCTGTCTGAAAACCAATTCCCTTTTCCATACACCATGTCTGAAATTCACGTATTTCCTTAAATATTATTGACTTTAATATAACCCTCTCTAACCGATTATCCTTCTCTATTGATGCTAATCTTGTATGGTGCAGTTGCTGATCTAATAATAAATGTGTCCGCATCCATTCATTCTCAATTCTATAGCGTAATTTCGCATCATTTACCTGCTCAATCATCAGCTTCATAGCAGTTAAAGGGGTTTTCATTTCATGAACCCAGGCTAGTTGAGATTCAGCATCTTCTTGAACCTTCACTCTCGACTGATTTAGTAGAGTATCTTTTTGCTCAATAACATTAAGAACCTCATCAAAATATTTCCGTTGAAAAGGCGAAAGGAAAGTATTTTCAGAATATAAAAACTCTGTTGGATTCGACAAATTTCCCAGGAAATGAGCCAATCCTTGAGTTTCCTTAATATAACGCCATATAAAGAAGCTAAATGATAGCATTAGGGTGACTATATTAAAATAACTAATGGATATCCCTGATAACCCTGCATCTAAAAAGAATACTATATTAATAAATAAAATCAGTAAGAGGATATATGAAATCCAAGCCCAACGCTCTTTTAAGAACAATAGAAAAAACATTTGCCACCTCTATAATGTAATCGCCATATACCCCATACCCTTTTTCGTCAAAATGGCATCCTTTAAGCCAATCTCCTCAAGCTTTAAGCGTAGACGATTTACATTAACCGTTAATGTATTATCATTGACAAAACGTTCATCATCCCAAAGCTTTCGCATCAATTCATCCCTTGAAACCACTTTATCTACCTGCTGTATAAGGAGTCTTAAGATAAAAAGCTCATTCTTCGTTAATTCACAAGATTGCTCGCCTAATTGTATCTTACCCTTACTATAATCTACTGTTGCACCATTCCAACGAACTAATTCAGTTTGATCTTCAGCATAGTGATAGGTACGCCTTAAGATAGCTTGTACCTTCGCCAATAAAACATCCATATGAAAGGGCTTCTGTACAAAGTCATCAGCACCCATCTGCATCGCCATTACCATATCCATTGGGTGATCACGTGAAGATAAAAATATAATAGGCACCTTTGAAAGAGTACGAATTTCTCTACACCAGTGAAATCCATCAAATGCAGGTAATTGTATATCAATAATTACTAACTGTGGTTTTTCTACAATAAAATAATCAATCACCTTTTGAAAATCAGGAGGGCCAATAATTTGCATTTGCCAGTTTATAAATCGTTCCTGAATCAGTTCAAAAATTGATTGATCATCTTCAATTAATAGTACCTTTGTTAACATATCACCACTCCTCCAACCCATTGTAACATTGAGGGAGAAAATGGAGGTAATAATTAACAATATCAAAGAATAAGATAGTATAACTTATTAAACATATTTGATGTATTTGTAATCAGGGAGGTTTGTTGGCATAGCAATCCCATTGCAAAAAGCTGCCATATTTTCCGTGAAAATAAAAAAGACCAATTCGCGAGCGTCCCCACGAATTGGTCGAAAGTTTAGTAATAAACTTTATTATTTTTGGATTGAAGCTACTACTCCAGCTCCAACAGTACGTCCACCCTCACGGATAGAGAATTTAGTACCTTCTTCAAGAGCGATTGGAGAGATTAACTCAACGTTCATTTCGATGTTGTCACCAGGCATAACCATTTCTACGCCTTCTGGTAAGTTGATAACACCAGTTACATCAGTTGTACGGAAGTAGAACTGAGGACGGTAGTTAGAGAAGAATGGAGTATGACGTCCACCCTCTTCTTTTGATAAAACGTAAACTTCTGCTTTAAAAGTTGTGTGTGGAGTAATTGAACCTGGTTTAGCTAATACTTGTCCACGTTGGATATCTTCACGAGCAACCCCACGAAGTAGAGCACCGATGTTGTCACCAGCTTCAGCATAGTCTAATAATTTACGGAACATTTCAACACCAGTTACAGTAGTTGATTTTGGTTCTTCAGTTAAACCAACGATTTCAATAACGTCACCAACTTTAACTTGTCCACGGTCTACACGACCAGTAGCAACAGTACCACGACCAGTGATAGAGAATACGTCCTCTACTGGCATCATGAATGGTTTGTCAGTTTGACGTTCTGGAGTTGGGATGTACTCGTCAACAGCGTTCATTAATTCAACGATTTTTTCTTCCCATTCTTCTTCACCCTCAAGAGCTTTAAGAGCAGAACCTTTGATTACTGGAAGATCGTCGCCTGGGAAATCGTACTCAGATAATAAGTCACGTACTTCCATTTCAACTAATTCTAGTAATTCTTCGTCATCAACCATATCACATTTGTTTAAGAATACTACTAAGTAAGGTACACCTACTTGGCGTGATAATAAGATGTGCTCACGAGTTTGTGGCATTGGGCCATCAGCTGCAGATACTACTAAGATACCGCCGTCCATTTGAGCAGCACCAGTGATCATGTTTTTAACATAGTCAGCATGTCCTGGGCAGTCAACGTGTGCATAGTGACGAGTTTCAGTTTCATATTCTACGTGAGAAGTGTTGATTGTGATACCACGTTCTTTTTCTTCTGGAGCGTTATCGATATCAGCGTATGATTTAGCTTCTCCACCCATTTTTTTTGAAAGAACTGTAGCGATTGCTGCAGTTAATGTAGTTTTACCATGGTCAACGTGTCCGATTGTACCAATGTTAGCATGCGTTTTCGAACGGTCAAATTTTTCTTTAGCCATTTGAGTTAGCCTCCTAAATATGAGTTTATTATTTTTTTTATGTTATAACTGCTGGCTGAGAAGGGCCCTTTTCAGCCAGTCAATCATAGCTTACAAATTATTTATACTTGATACAAGATGAAATTTCAATTATTCACCTTTATTTTTTTTAACGATTTCTTCTGAAATTGATTTTGGTACATCCTCATAGTGATCGAATACCATTGAGAATACCCCACGTCCTTGTGTTGCAGAACGTAATGTAGTCGCATATCCAAACATTTCAGCAAGTGGAACCATTGCACGAACAACTTGAGCGTTACCGCGAGCTTCCATACCTTCTACACGTCCACGACGAGAAGTAATGTTACCCATGATATCACCAAGGTATTCTTCAGGAATTACAACTTCTACTTTCATAATAGGTTCTAAAAGAACTGGGTTACATTTAGAAGCCGCTGCTTTAAGAGCCATAGATGCTGCAATTTTGAATGCCATTTCATTTGAATCGACATCATGGTAAGAACCATCGAATAATCTAGCTTTAATGTCGATTAATGGATAACCAGCAATTACACCGCGGTCAAGAGAGTCACGAAGACCTGCTTCAACTGCTGGAATGTATTCACGTGGTACTACCCCACCAACGATAGCGTTTTCGAATTCGAAGCCTTTACCTTCTTCGTTTGGAGAGAATTCAATCCAAACGTCTCCGTATTGTCCACGACCACCAGATTGGCGTGTGAATTTACCTTGTACTTGAGCTGAACCACGGAAAGTTTCACGGTAAGAAACTTGTGGAGCACCCACGTTAGCTTCTACTTTGAACTCACGTTTCATACGGTCAACTAAGATATCAAGGTGAAGCTCACCCATACCAGAGATGATTGTTTGACCAGTTTCTTGGTCTGTATGTGCACGGAAAGTTGGATCTTCTTCTTGAAGTTTTTGTAAAGCTTGACCCATTTTATCTTGGTCCGCTTTAGATTTTGGTTCTACAGATAAAGAGATAACTGGTTCTGGGAATTCCATAGACTCAAGGATTACAAGATTCTTCTCTTCACAAAGAGTGTCACCAGTTGTCGTATCTTTAAGACCTACAGCAGCAGCGATATCTCCAGAGTATACTTTCGCAATCTCTTCACGAGAGTTAGCATGCATTTGTAGAATACGACCTACACGTTCACGTTTACCTTTTGTAGAGTTTTGTACGTATGATCCTGATTCTAATACACCAGAGTACACACGGAAGAATGTTAACTTACCAACATAAGGGTCAGTCATTACTTTGAATGCTAATGCTGAGAATGGCTCTGAATCGTCAGAATGACGTACAATTTCATCACCAGTGTCGGGATCGATACCTTTAATTGCTTCTACGTCAGTTGGAGCTGGTAGATAGTCAATTACAGCATCAAGCATTAATTGAACACCTTTGTTTTTGAAAGCAGTACCACAAATAACTGGGTAGAATTGTACAGATAATGTAGCTTTACGGATACCAGCTTTAAGCTCTTCAAGAGTGATTTCTTCACCAGCGAAGTATTTCTCCATAAGTTCTTCATCAAGTTCTGCAACTGCTTCTACTAATTTTTCACGGTATTCTTCAGCTTGCGCTTTGAATTCTTCTGGAATTTCACGCACTTGGATATCAGTACCAAGGTCGTTACCATAGAAGATAGCTTTCATTTCAACTAGATCGATAATAGCTTCGAACTCATCTTCAGCACCGATTGGTAATTGAATTGGGTGAGCGTTAGCTTGTAGACGATCTTTAAGAGTTCCTACAGAATACAAGAAGTCTGCACCGATTTTATCCATTTTGTTAACGAATACAATACGTGGAACTCCATAAGTTGTAGCTTGACGCCATACAGTTTCAGTTTGTGGCTCAACACCTGATTGAGCATCAAGTACTGTTACTGCACCATCAAGTACACGTAAAGAACGTTCAACTTCTACAGTGAAGTCTACGTGTCCTGGTGTATCGATAATGTTAACGCGGTGTCCATTCCATGCAGCTGTTGTCGCAGCAGAAGTGATAGTAATACCACGTTCTTGCTCTTGCTCCATCCAGTCCATTTGAGAAGCACCTTCGTGAGTTTCACCGATTTTGTGAATCTTACCAGTGTAATAAAGGATACGCTCAGTTGTTGTTGTTTTACCAGCATCAATGTGAGCCATGATCCCAATATTACGTGTATTCTCTAGTGAGAATTCGCGTTTCATAGGAAATTTCTCCTTCCATATTGGGTGTTACTATTGTTTGAATATATATTTAAATCTACGTACTAGCCAGCAGCTAGCACGTAGTCTAAATTACTACCAACGATAGTGTGCGAATGCTTTATTGGCTTCTGCCATTTTGTGCATATCTTCGCGTTTTTTAACTGAAGCACCAGTGTTGTTAGATGCATCAAGAATTTCGTTAGCTAAACGCTCTTCCATAGTTTTTTCACCACGAAGACGAGAATAGTTAACTAAATAACGAAGACCTAAAGTAACACGACGTTCTGGACGAACTTCTACTGGTACTTGGTAGTTAGAACCACCAACACGGCGAGCGCGTACTTCAAGAACCGGCATAATGTTGTTTAGAGCAGCTTCGAATACTTCGATTGGATCGTTACCAGAACGTTCTTTAACTAATTCGAACGCACCGTATAAAATCTTTTCAGAAGTACCTCTTTTACCATCAATCATCATTTTGTTGATTAAACGAGTTACTAGTTTTGAATTATAAATTGGATCTGGTAACACGTCACGTTTGGAAACAGGACCTTTACGAGGCATGTGTTTTCCTCCTTTCAAAAATTGTCTCTTTTATATAATCAAGTTGCCATTTGTATTTTATACTTAGATTTCGAACCGTGCGCACGATTCATATGAATTCAAATTCAAGTACAATTTACAAAGGACTATGTGTTATTTCAGGAAACTAAATTATTTTTTCTCTTTTGGACGTTTTGTACCGTATAGAGAACGTGATTGCATACGGCCGTTTACACCAGCTGTATCAAGAGCACCACGAACGATATGATAACGTACCCCTGGTAAATCTTTTACTCGTCCACCGCGGATTAATACTACGCTGTGTTCTTGTAAGTTATGACCTTCACCAGGAATGTAAGCTGTAACTTCAATTTGGTTAGTTAAACGTACACGAGCGTATTTACGTAACGCTGAGTTTGGTTTTTTAGGTGTCATAGTACCAACACGAGTACAAACACCACGTTTTTGTGGAGAGTTAACATCTGTTAAAGATTTTTTAAAGCTGTTATATCCCTTGTTTAACGCTGGTGAATTTGATTTCGTAGTTTTGGATTTACGAGGCTTACGTACCAATTGGTTAATTGTAGGCATCGGTTTTTCCTCCCTTCATATATTCCTTTTTAATACCACACATCCAGGTGGTTCATTTTTAGGGTAAAAACAAAGTCTTTGTGTTCTATACACAAAAACTAACTTGCAGCGATTGCAACAACCGCAGCTCCAACGTGAATACCACAAGCTTTGCCAAGTTCTTTTTTAGACTCAACGAGACTTACTGGTACGCCGACTTCTTTTGCAAGAATAACCACTGGATCGGTTACCCAATTGTCTGCATCGAGTGCAACAAAGAGTTCTGTAACTTGACCAGCCCGGATTGCTTTCACTGCTTGCTTTGTACCTATGATTGTTTTACTAGCCTGCTTTACTCTTTCATAAGACATTTTCATATCCTCCAAAGTACAGACAGTTAACTATCAACCTTAAGTATATTAACACTATCAATTTAAACTGTCAAATATTTTATTGAAATTCTCTTGGGAGATGCATAATCTCCCAAGGAATTTCTCTATTTTCATTCAAATAACTTGAATAATTATTCTACTGTAGCAACTTCTTCTAGTTCGTCTGTTTTTTCCATGCGAATTTGACGGTAGCGTTGCATACCAGTACCAGCCGGAACTAGCTTACCGATAATAACATTTTCCTTCAGACCTAGAAGCTCATCACGCTTACCTTTGATTGCAGCATCCGTTAACACACGAGTTGTTTCTTGGAATGATGCAGCAGATAGGAATGATTCCGTTTCAAGAGAGGCTTTCGTAATACCAAGGATAACAGGACGACAAGTTGCCGGTACTTTACCACTTAGAATTACTTCTTTGTTTGCCTCAGCGAATTGGTGAATATCTAGTAATGAACCAGGTAATAACTCAGTATCTCCCGCTTCAATTACACGAACTTTACGAAGCATTTGGCGTACCATAACCTCGATATGTTTATCTCCAATTTCTACCCCTTGCATACGGTATACTTTTTGTACTTCTTTTAATAAGTATTCTTGTACAGTGGCAACGTCCTTAACTTTTAATAATTGTTTAGGATCAATTGAACCTTCTGTTAGAATTTGTCCAGGTATGATTTCATCTTCTAGTTGTACTTTTAAACGCGCATTATATGGCGCTTGGTACTTACGAGTTTCGATTTCACCTTGGATTGTAATTTCTTTCAAGCCTTCACGGATTTCTTCGATTTCAGAAACTTTACCCGAGATTTCAGAGATTACCGCTTGCCCTTTAGGGTTACGTGACTCAAAGATCTCTTGGATACGTGGAAGACCTTGTGTAATATCGTTACCAGCTACCCCACCAGTATGGAATGTACGCATCGTTAACTGCGTACCAGGCTCACCGATAGATTGAGCAGCAATGATACCTACTGCTTCACCAACTTCAACCTCTTCACCTGTTGCTAGGTTGATACCGTAACATTTTTTACATACCCCATGTTTAGTATTACATGTGAATGCTGAACGGATTGTTACCTCAGTTATACCCACATCTTCAATAACACGAGCGATATCTTGAGTAATTAACTCGTCACGAGATAAAATGACAGCACCAGTTTCTGGGTGGTAAATTGTTTTCTTTGTATGACGACCGATAATACGCTCATCTAACATTTCGATAACTTCAGTACCTTCCATTAACGCACCAATAGTTAAACCACGATCAGTTCCACAATCGTCTTCACGTACGATAACATCTTGTGCTACGTCAACTAAACGACGAGTTAAGTAACCTGAATCGGCAGTTTTTAATGCTGTATCGGCTAGACCTTTACGAGCACCGTGAGTAGAGATGAAGTATTCCAATACTGTTAAACCTTCACGGAATGAAGATTTGATTGGAAGTTCGATAATACGACCAGCCGGGTTGGCCATTAATCCACGCATACCTGCTAGCTGCGTAAAGTTAGATGCGTTACCACGGGCACCAGAGTCACTCATCATGAAGATCGGGTTTGTATCTGGTAAAGAGTCCATCAGTTTAGACTGAATGTCATCTTTGGCTGCAGACCAGCTTGAAATTACACGGTCATAACGTTCTTCTTCCGTAATTAAACCACGACGGAATTGAACCATTACTTTATCTACTTTTTTCTGTGCTTCTTCTAGAATTCCAACTTTTTCTGGTAATACTACGATATCTGAGATCGCAACTGTAATACCTGCTTTAGTTGAATATTTAAATCCTAGGTCTTTCATACGGTCAAGCATTTTAGACGTTTCTGTAATATGGAATCGTTTAAATACTTCAGCAATGATATTACCTAAGAATTTCTTACGGAATGGACTAATTGTTTTAACTGAAGCAAAGTGTTTTACTAACACAGCTCGACGTTCAGCTTCAACTTTTTCACCTTCTGATAGCTCATTGTAGCCGTCAGATGTTTTAAGTTGTTGTAAAGTATCTTCATCAATCGTTAAAGATGCGAAGTATTGTTGTGGTGTTTCTTGTTCTAAGTTCTCAGATGTCGGCTCATTAATGTATGGGAATGATTCAGGAAGAATTTCGTTGAATATTACCTTACCAACCGTTGTTAACAGATATTGCTTATTTTGCTCTTCTGTGAATGTTTGGTTGTTTAATGAACTTGCTTTAATCGCAATACGTGTGTGTAAGTGTACATTACCTGTTTGGTATGCAATTAACACTTCATCTGGACCATAGAAGATAGAACCTTCACCACGTGCTCCTTCACGCTCAAGAGTTAAGTAATAGTTACCTAATACCATATCCTGAGATGGAGTAACAACTGGTTTACCATCTTTAGGGTTTAAGATATTTTGAGCAGCTAACATAAGTAAACGAGCTTCTGCTTGTGCTTCCGCTGATAATGGAACGTGAACCGCCATTTGGTCACCATCGAAGTCAGCATTATAAGCTGTACATACTAATGGGTGAAGACGAATTGCACGACCTTCTACTAATGTAGGCTCAAATGCCTGAATACCAAGTCTGTGAAGCGTTGGTGCACGGTTAAGTAACACTGGATGCTCACGGATAACATCTTCTAAAACATCCCAAACTTCATTGTGCATACGCTCAATTTTACGTTTTGCACTCTTAATGTTATGGGCAAGACCTCGTTCAACAAGCTCTTTCATTACGAAAGGTTTGAATAACTCGATAGCCATTTCTTTTGGAAGACCACATTGGTACATTTTTAAGTTTGGACCTACTACGATAACCGAACGACCAGAATAGTCTACACGTTTACCAAGTAAGTTTTGACGGAAACGACCTTGTTTCCCTTTTAGCATATGTGAAAGGGATTTTAAAGGACGGTTACCCGGACCTGTTACAGGACGACCACGACGACCGTTATCGATCAATGCATCAACCGCTTCTTGTAGCATACGTTTTTCGTTTTGTACGATGATGCTTGGTGCACCAAGGTCTAATAAACGTTTTAAACGGTTGTTACGGTTAATAACACGACGATATAAATCGTTTAAGTCAGAAGTTGCAAAACGACCACCATCTAATTGCACCATTGGACGAAGCTCTGGTGGTATTACAGGAAGTACTTCTAAAATCATCCATTCTGGCTTATTGCCAGAGTTACGGAATGACTCGATTACTTCAAGGCGTTTAATCGCACGAGTACGACGTTGCCCTTGAGCCGATTTTAACTCTTCTTTTAAAGTGTTTGTTTCATCTTCTAGATCAATTGATTCTAAAAGTTTTTTGATTGCCTCTGCACCCATTGCCGCTTCGAAAGTAGCACCGAATTTTTCACGGTATGCACGATATTCTTTTTCAGATAAAAGTTGCTTTTTATCTAAGCTAGTATCGCCTGCTTCGATTACAACATATGAAGCAAAGTAGATTACTTCTTCTAATGCACGAGGTGACATATCAAGGATAAGTCCCATACGGCTTGGAATACCTTTGAAGTACCAGATATGTGATACAGGCGCTGCAAGCTCAATATGACCCATACGTTCACGACGAACTTTTGCACGAGTTACTTCAACACCACAACGGTCACAAACTACGCCTTTATAGCGTACACGTTTGTATTTACCACAGTGACATTCCCAGTCTTTTGTAGGTCCGAAAATGCGTTCACAGAACAGACCATCTTTTTCTGGTTTTAACGTACGGTAGTTAATTGTTTCTGGTTTTTTTACTTCTCCATAAGACCAAGAACGAATCTTGTCTGGTGAAGCTAAACCAATTTTCATATATTCAAATTCATTAACGTCTATCAAGGAGCCTACCTCCCTTTAGTATAAGTCCTCTAACGACTTTCCGATTCCGAAGCTCAACAATTAATTCATTTATATAAAATTAAAAACCGGGCAGGCAGAATGTGCTTCCTCCTGCCCGATACTTTTAGACTATTCTACAGACTCAACAGCATCTTCTTTTTCACTAGCTGGTAAAATATTTAACGCATCAGTTGGTTGAAGCTCATCTTCGTCATCTAAGTCGCGAAGTTCAACTTCTTCGTCATTGATTGTAAGCATTTTAACATCTAATCCCAGTGATTGAAGCTCTTTTATTAATACTTTGAAAGACTCTGGAACTCCTGGTTCTGGAACACTTTCACCTTTAACAATTGCTTCATAAGTTTTCACACGTCCAACAACGTCATCTGATTTAATTGTCAAGATTTCTTGAAGAGTATAAGCAGCACCATATGCTTCAAGTGCCCATACCTCCATCTCACCAAAACGTTGTCCACCAAATTGCGCCTTACCACCAAGTGGTTGTTGTGTAACGAGTGAGTAAGGACCTGTTGAACGAGCGTGAAGTTTGTCATCAACCATGTGAGCTAGTTTGATCATGTACATGATACCAACAGATACACGGTTGTCTAATGGTTCACCTGAGCGACCATCATAAAGAATTGTCTTACCATCACGGTTCATACCTGCTTCTTCCATTGTTTCCCATACATCTTGTTCGTTAGCACCATCAAATACTGGTGAAGCCATATGAAGACCTAAGTAACGAGCAGCCATACCTAAGTGAAGCTCTAATACTTGTCCGATGTTCATACGAGATGGTACCCCAAGTGGGTTTAACATGATATCAACAGGTGTTCCGTCTGGCATAAACGGCATATCCTCTTCAGGTAAGATACGTGAGATTACCCCTTTGTTACCGTGACGTCCGGCCATTTTGTCCCCAACGCGAATTTTACGTTTTTGAACAATATAAGCACGAACTAATTGGTTAACACCCGGTGGTAATTCATCACCATCTTCACGATTGAAGACTTTAACATCTAGTATAATACCGCCTGCTCCATGAGGTACGCGTAGAGATGTATCACGAACTTCACGAGCTTTCTCACCAAAGATAGCATGTAGTAAACGTTCTTCAGCCGTTAACTCTGTTACTCCCTTAGGTGTTACTTTACCTACTAAAATGTCACCATCGCGAACTTCCGCACCAATACGGATAATTCCACGATCATCTAGGTTACGAAGAGCATCTTCACCAACATTAGGAATATCGCGAGTGATTTCTTCAGGTCCTAGTTTTGTATCACGAGACTCTGACTCATATTCTTCAATATGAACAGAAGTATAAACATCATCTTTCACAAGACGTTCGTTCATAATAACAGCATCTTCATAGTTAAAACCTTCCCAAGTCATGAAGGCAACTAATACGTTACGACCAAGAGCAAGTTCACCAAGTTCCATAGAAGGACCATCAGCTAAAATATCTTTTGGTTTAACACGATCGCCAACTGTAACGATTGGACGTTGGTTAATTGAAGTACCATGGTTAGAACGAGTGAATTTTTGAAGTTTATATTTCGTTAATTCACCTTTAACTTCTTTCCCATCAATTTCTTCGATACGACGAACATGAATTGAACGAGCTTCTACATGTTCAACAATTCCGTGGAATTTGTTAACTACAGCAGCACCTGAGTCACGAGCATCTACGTGTTCCATACCAGTTCCAACAAATGGTGATTCTGGGTTTAATAAAGGAACCGCTTGACGTTGCATGTTCGCGCCCATTAATGCACGGTTTGAGTCATCGTTTTCTAAGAACGGGATACAAGCTGTCGCAGCAGAAACTACTTGTTTTGGAGATACGTCCATGTAGTCAACACGATCTCTTTTGAAGACTGTGTTATCCCCACGGAAACGACCTAAAACTTCTTCGTTTGTAAATGAACCATCATCATTTAATGGTGAATTGGCCTGTGCAACGATGTAGTTATCTTCTTCATCAGCAGTTAAGTAATCGATATGTTCAGTTACTCGACTTGTTTCAGGATCCACACGACGATATGGTGTTTCAATGAAACCGAATTTGTTCACTTTTGCAAATGAAGATAGTGAGTTAATTAACCCAATGTTTGGACCCTCTGGTGTCTCGATTGGACACATACGACCATAGTGAGAGTAGTGAACGTCACGTACTTCCATACCAGCACGTTCACGAGTTAAACCACCAGGCCCTAATGCAGAAAGACGACGTTTGTGTGTTAACTCTGCTAACGGGTTTGTTTGGTCCATGAATTGCGATAATTGTGAGCTACCAAAGAACTCTTTAATTGAAGCAATAACAGGACGAATATTGATTAATTGTTGAGGTACGATAGACGCTGTGTCGTTAATAGACATACGTTCACGTACAACACGTTCCATACGAGATAAACCGATACGGAATTGGTTTTGTAACAGCTCACCTACTGAACGTAAGCGACGGTTACCTAAATGGTCGATATCATCTGTATTTCCTACGCCATATAATAGGTTGAAGAAATATGACATTGAAGCAATTACGTCAGCAGGCGTAATGTTCTTCACTTCTTCTTCAATATAAGCGTTAGAAATAATGTTGATTTCTTTTTGCGCTTCATCATTTGGTGCGAAAATTTTAATAGATTGGATAGTTACATCTTCCTCTAATACACCACCAACTTGTGATAATGTACGGAAGCCGATACCGTTTTCTAAATAAGGAATAATACGATCCAAATTACGACGGTCTAATGTTGTACCCGCTTCTACTAAAATTTCTCCTGTTTCTGGATCTACAAGAGTTTCGGCAATCGTTTGGTTGAATAAACGATTTTTAATGTGAAGCTTTTTGTTCATTTTATAGCGTCCAACGTTTGCTAAATCATAGCGTTTAGCATCGAAGAAACGAGAATATAATAAGCTTTTTGCACTTTCAACCGTTGGTGGTTCACCAGGACGAAGACGCTCATAGATTTCTAAAAGCGCTTTTTCAGTGCTATCAGTATTATCTTTTTCAAGCGTGTTTCTTAGATATTCGTTATCACCAAGAATATCAATGATTTCTTGGTCTGAACCGAATCCTAACGCACGTAATAATACTGTAACAGGTAATTTACGAGTACGATCAATTCGTACGTAAACTACATCTTTCGCATCTGTTTCGTACTCTAACCAAGCACCACGGTTCGGAATTACAGTAGCACCAAAGCCTTTTTTACCGTTCTTATCAGTTTTATCATGGAAGTAAACGCTTGGAGAACGAACTAATTGTGAAACAATTACACGTTCGGCACCGTTAATAACAAATGTGCCTGTTTCTGTCATCAAAGGGAAATCCCCCATGAAAACATCTTGCTCTTTCACTTCATCTGTTTCTTTGTTGTGGAGACGTACCTTTACACGCAATGGTGCTGCATAAGTTACATCACGCTCTTTACATTCATCCACATCATATTTAGGTTCACCTAAACTGTAATCGATGAATTCAAGTGAAAGATTACCTGTAAAATCTTCGATTGGAGAAATGTCGCGGAACATCTCACGCAACCCTTCTTCAAGGAACCACTCGTAAGATGCTGTTTGAATCTCAATTAAATTCGGAAGCTCCAGCACCTCTTTAATACGCGCAAAGCTTCTACGCTGGCGGTGTTGTCCGTACTGAACTAGTTGACCTGTCAACTCATTCACCCCTCATTAAAGCGATAATAGGTCTTTGCAAAACCATGTAAATGGTGTATGATTTCCAAAGACAAAAAGAAAACGAGTCTTTTCTCAAGAGTCATTTTCGGTTAAACTAAACTTATCCGTGGTAAGTATACCCATATAAAATGCATTGCATACAAAAGGGCAAACTCCCACAAAATAATAATTTTGCATTTTATTATGTTATCATAGCCATTTTGTCAAGTCAATATTTTATACACTTGGAGCTTTTATTTCCATATACTATTTATAGCGAAACTGGAAACAAAAAACTACTTTTTAGCTCGTATAATCCAATAACCCTTCTTCTTCTCGACTACTTCAACCTCTGCAAACTTTTCTTCTAAATGATTCATCGTTGATGGCGCCCCTTGTTTCTTCTGAATTACAATCCACAATTCTCCACCAATCGATAACTTTTCAAAAGCACCGTCATAGATTTTAAATACAGTTTCTTTCCCTGCACGAATCGGTGGGTTAGTTAAAATTGCGGCTACCTGTAATCCTTCTTCTACAGAAGCTAGGCCATCACTTTCAAAAATTCGTACATTTTGAATTCCGTTTAATTGCGCATTTTTCTTCGATAGCGCAACCGCTCTTTCGTTAATATCCATCATATAAACAGTACGCTCTGGATTTTGCTTTGCAATCGACAGTCCAATTGGGCCATAACCACAACCGACATCCAATATCGTACCTTCTATTTCAGGATTTTGGAAAGCTTCAATTAAAACACGGGATCCAAAATCTACTTCGCTTTTACTAAATACTCCAGAGTCCGTTTCAAATAAAAACGAATTTCCGAGTAACGTAAATTTCCATTGGCGTGGTTTACTTTCAGTTTGAGGCTTATTTGAATAATAGTGTTCAGACATCTAACGTGCCCTCCTTTAAAAAAACAAGGTTTGTCGCCGTAACACGACAAATCAATGGCGCATCTTTACGGGATATCCATAATTTCAAACCATCCTATCCGCCAAAGAAAATGAAGAAAGCCCGTCAAAAAGACGAGCTTTCTTTATTTATTGAAAATAAGGTAAGTCAGAAATTATTTAACTTCGATTGAAGCGCCAACTTCTTCAAGTTTAGCTTTCATTTCTTCTGCTTCTTCTTTAGAAACGCCTTCTTTTAATGCTTTAGGAGCGTTATCTACTACTTCTTTAGCTTCTTTTAAGCCAAGACCAGTGATTTCACGTACCACTTTGATTACTTTAATTTTTTGGTCACCAGCAGAAGCTAGTACTACGTCAAACTCAGTTTTTTCTTCAACTGCAGCTGCACCGCCACCTACTACTGCTACAGGAGCAGCAGCTGTTACACCGAATTCTTCTTCGATTGCTTTTACTAAGTCGTTTAACTCAAGAACTGTCATAGCTTTGATAGCTTCTAAGATTTGATCTTTGTTCATTTTATTTTCCTCCTATATGGATGTTGTATTTTTTTAGGCAATTTGCCTTAAGTTTGTTGTTTTGAAGTTTAGGCTACTATTAAGCGCCTTGCTCTTCTTTTTGTTCTGCAACAGCTTTTGTTGCAAGTGCGAAGTTGCGCACTGGAGCTTGAAGTACAGATAAAAGCATAGATAGTAAACCTTCGCGTGATGGAAGTTCAGCAAGAGCTTTCACATCATCAGCTGAAGAAACGTTACCTTCGATGATACCTGCTTTGATTTCAAGCGCTTCGTTCTTTTTAGCGAAATCATTGATGATTTTCGCTGGAGCTACTACGTCTTCGTTAGAGAACGCAACAGCGTTTGGACCAGTTAAGAATTCGTTAATTCCATCAACACCAGCGATTTCAGATGCACGACGAGTTAAAGTATTTTTGTATACTTTGAACTCAACACCTGCTTCACGAAGTTGTTTACGAAGTTCTGTAACTTGACCAACAGTTAAACCACGGTAATCCACTACAACAACTGATGCTGCTGCTTGGAATTTTTCAGCGATTTCTTGTACGACTGCTTTTTTAGTTTCAATTACATTGCTCATGATTGACACCTCCTATTAGAATGGGTCATTTATACCGACAAAAGTAAAGCCTCTAGTCACATTAGAGTAGACTAGAGGCGGAAAATTCATCATCTAAAAAAGAATCTGATTTCTGTGTCCTCGGTAGGGATTGTTTTAAGTGCTAAGCACCCCTACTGTCTACGGTACAAATGGATATTCACAACGTCATTCATCTTAACAAGAATGATGATAGTTGTCAATATTATTTATAATTAAATTACTTAATAATATTTTATATTATTTAACAACTACGTTAGTAGAATCAATTTTCACTGATGGTCCCATTGTAGAAGTAACGTTTACAGATTTCATGTAAGTACCTTTAGCTGCAGCAGGTTTTGCTTTTTGAACTACGTCAAATACAGCTAAGAAGTTTTCAACTAATTTTTCAGTTTCAAATGAAACTTTACCGATAGGAGCGTGGATGATACCAGCTTTGTCAGCGCGGTATTCTACTTTACCAGCTTTAATTTCGTTGATAGCTTTAGTTACGTCGAAAGTAACTGTACCAGTTTTAGGGTTTGGCATTAAACCTTTAGGTCCTAATACACGACCAAGTTTACCAACTTCACCCATCATGTCAGGAGTTGCAACGATTACATCAAAGTCAAACCAACCTTGTTGGATTTTTGTGATGAATTCTGCATCGCCTACATAATCAGCACCAGCAGCTTCAGCTTCTTTAAGTTTTTCACCTTTAGCGAATACTAATACACGTTGAGTTTTACCAGTACCGTTTGGTAGTACTACTGCACCACGGATTTGTTGGTCGTTTTTACGAGTATCGATTCCAAGTCTGAAAGCAACTTCAACTGTTGCGTCGAATTTTACTGTGCTTGTTTGTTTTGCTAAAGCGATTGCTTCTTCAGCAGTATATAAAGTTGAACGATCAACTAATTTAGCTGCATCTTGCAGTCTTTTACCTTTTTTTACCATTATAATTTCCTCCTTGATTGTGGTTATAGCGGATATTCCTCCCACGAATAGAGGTTGCGCTTGTTCCCAAAGAACTTACCGCAACCTCCAATAAACAAAAGCCTTCTCATCATCAAGTAAACAAGATATTTGTTACGAATTAGTCTTCGATAACAATACCCATGCTGCGTGCTGTACCTTCAACCATCGCCATTGCTGATTCAACTGAAGCAGCGTTTAGGTCTGGCATTTTTTGTTCAGCGATTTCGCGAACTTTATCACGTTTAACCGTTGCAACTTTTTTACGGTTTGGTTCACCTGATCCAGATTGGATACCTGCTGCTACTTTAAGTAACACTGCTGCAGGTGGAGTTTTTGTAATGAAAGTGAAAGAACGATCTTCGAAAACTGTGATTTCAACTGGGATAATTAAACCAGCTTGGTCAGCAGTACGAGCGTTGAACTCCTTACAGAATCCCATGATATTAACACCTGCTTGACCTAATGCAGGACCAACCGGTGGAGCTGGATTAGCTTTACCAGCAGGGATTTGAAGTTTTACAATTTTAATAACTTTTTTAGCCACGAGACACACCTCCTTAAGTCCGTGATGTGGTAACTGGGTTGCCCCTCCCACTCAATATCTGTCTGTCAGCTATTTGCCGATAACATTAAAAGATTAATTTTCTTTTTAGACAAACTGTGCTACGACAGTCTGACCTATGAAATGATATCACTTTTAAATTATATTAGCAAGTAAAATCTTATTTCAAAAATATCGTCGTTGTTGAAGAACTATAATTTTTGAATTTGTTCGAAGTCAAGTTCCATCTTTGTTTCGCGACCGAACATATCAACAATAACTTTAACTTTCCCTTTGTCTGCATCAATTTCTTCGATTTTACCTTGGAAATGAGCAAACGGTCCTTCTAATACCTCTACTACTTCTCCAACAGTTATATCTAATTCGCCAACTGTTGATTTCGTCATACCCATTTGTTGTAGTAAACGTTCTACTTCTTCAGGTAATAACGGAGTTGGTTTTGCACCGCCGCCTGATGAACCGATAAATCCTGTAACACCTGGTGTATTACGTACTACATACCATGATTCGTCTGTTAAAATCTGTTCTACTAATACGTAACCCGGGAAAACTTTACGCATTACTGTACGTTTTTTCCCATCCTTTAAATCTGTTTCTTCGTGTTCTGGAACAATTACACGGAAAATATTATCTTGCATCCCCATTGTTTCAACACGTTTTTCAAGATTCGCTTTTACGCGATTTTCATAACCTGAATAAGTATGAACTACATACCATCTTTTTTCCATAACGTTGCCGGACTATATGTCCGTCCCTCCTTCACTCATCACATGGACCTTAATAATACAATTAACGAAACAAATGAAAAAAACCCGTTAACATTTAAAGACGGGCCATTTTCAAAATATTAACAATGCTTTTTATAGATCTATATACCAGCGGAATAGTTCTGAAACACCTAAGTCTACTAACACAAAAAAGATAGCCATAACAATTACCGTTGAAACTACGACAACTGTATATTTTGTAAGCTCTTTACTTTTTGGCCAGCTTGTCTTTCTCATTTCAGATGTTACATCTGATAGAAACTGTTTAATCTTGCCCATTCTAGCTTAACCTCCGAACAAATCATCTATTCTATGTTTCAATCTAATTTACTAAATCAAATGCGTAGGCGTGTCTGTTCGCCGAGAACTCAAGAAATACATTTGATAAACTTGGCACAGGCATCCGCAAAATAGACTTTAACTTCAATCAGTTGCTTGAATACGTGTAGAGTCATAGAACGATTCGTATTCATTGGACCATTTAAACTATTGTGAGACCACTTCTGAATGAAAGTAAAATTATCGAGTTTGTTTATGCACCGTATGTTCATTACAATGTGAGCAAAACTTTTTCAATTCTAGACGCTCATTTGCACTTGCTCTTTCAGGAACTGAATAATTTCTGGAACCACATTTTTCACAACATAAAACGATTTTCTTATGCATTTTTGAAAATTCACCTATTTTTTTTGCATTTTGTCTTTTAAAGACTAACACCTAAACCTATTACTGTCAATAAGAGCAATGTGTTGCCCCACTTAAACGTCACCTATTTCCAGGTGACGCTCTAACTTACGCTTTACACGTTGGAGAGCATTATCGATTGACTTAACGTGACGATTCAATCCTTCTGATATCTCGTTATAGGATTGTCCATCTAGGTATAAAGCTAACACCTGTTGCTCAAGTTCACTTAATATTTCGCCAATTTTTTCTTCAAGATGGGAATACTCTTCACGATTAATCATTAAATGCACCGGATCATCAGACTCTGTGCTGGTGATCACATCCATTAATGTCCGATCGGATTCTTCATCATAGATTGGTTTATCAAGAGATACATAGGAATTTAGTGGAATATGCTTTTGACGCGTCGCTGTTTTAATAGCTGTAATGATTTGACGTGTAATACAAAGCTCCGCAAACGCTCTAAAAGAGGACAGCTTGTCTCCTTTGAAATCTCTTATTGATTTATATAAACCTATCATTCCTTCTTGAATGATGTCTTCCTTATCTGCTCCAATTAAAAAATAGGAGCGCGCCTTCGCTTTGACGAACAGTCGATACTTCGTAATTAAATAATCTAAAGCTTCTGTATTTCCGTGATGTACTTCTTCAATAAGTTGTTCATCTGAAAGGTCTTCAAATCGTTGCAATACTTGTGTTTGACTTTCTTTTAGCATCGGCATCACCCCATAACGATCGTATAGTGTTAGGAATAGTATAACGGAACTGGAAAATATAGGTCAACCTAGTTATTTCAAACCTCGTCTCCATTTTTCAAAAGCTAGTTCTACTTCCTTAGATAATTGAATCCTAGATTTAGGCTGCTCATCATGGGTTATCTTTACTTTTTGCGTGATATTCGACTGTATAATTTCCATTTCAATTTCTAGCTCTCTTGCCGATTTACGAAGAGCCCCATTTCCGAAGATTACATTTTGTTCTGTCATATCGGAGGTAGCTACATAGATTTGTATTTTGCGTCCCTTTAATTCATTCGTTAGCTTCTCAATCCGTTCATCTGCTGTTTCATTTTTTCTTGTATAAATGATTTCAACCGCTTTTTGTACATAGGTTTGTTGTACTCCAGGAACTAAGTGGGCATCAAACACAACAATCAATCGCCCCCCCATGGCTGCTTTATATTCAGCCATGAGTTCAAGCAAGCGATTGCGTGCTTCTTCAAAATTTGTATCACGAAGAGGTCGTAATTCCTTCCATGCCCCAATCATATTGTAGCCGTCGACAATTAAAATCGTTTGCATGATACAACTTATCCATTCTTTTCTTGACGCTTACGGTATACCTCATACATTAAAAGGGCTGCAGCTACTGAAGCATTCAACGAATTCACATGACCGACCATTGGTAGGTGATATAAAAAATCACATTTATCTTTCAACAATCTACTCATTCCACGGCCTTCACTTCCAATTATCACTGCTAAAGGTAAAGTCGCATCCATCTTACGATAATCCGCAGAACCCAAAGCATCCGTTCCCGCTATCCAAACGCCATTTTCTTTTAGCTCATCCACTGTTTGCGCAAGGTTCGTGACACGTACGACAGGTACATGTTCAATCGCTCCTGTAGAAGCCTTCGCTACAACAGCAGTTAAACCTACCGCGCGTCTTTTTGGAATTATGATGCCATGAACACCAATTGCATCGGCAGTACGCATAATTGAACCTAGATTATGAGGATCCTCGAGCTCATCAAGTATAAGGAAGAATGGGTCTTCATTTTTTGCCTTCGCAGCTTTAAATAAATCCTCTAACTCCGCATAGTTATAAGCTGCAACAGAAGCTACAATTCCTTGGTGATTTTCACTTGATAATTGGTCTACCTTTTTCTTTGGAACAAATTGTACAAGTACGCCACGCTCACGAGCTAAATCTAATACCTCGTTAATGCCTGTCTTCTTGACGCCTTCTGCTATCCAAAGCTTATTGATTTCTCTTCCTGAACGTAGTGCTTCTAGTACAGGGTTCTTTCCAGCAATCATTTCATTATTATGTTCAGTCATTTATGATGCCCCCTTTGATTGCTCAACAATTATTATCGCATAATCGATTATTTCATAAACTCTTTCGTATTGCTTTGTTAAATATAGACTTCCCAAAACAGCTTCAAATCCTGAACTATTACGATAGGTTTGAACATCCGTATTTTTTGGGACAGATCCTGATTTTGCGTTGCGACCTCTTTTAAAAACAGCAACCTCTTCTTCAGTTAAGTAATTTTCATCCATTAAACGATGTACAATCATAGATTGAGCCTTCGCAGATACATAATTCGTTGCCTCTTTATGTAATCGATTGGGCTTAGCTCGTCCACTTAAAAGAAGATGCTCCCGAACCTTTTGTTCGAGAACAGCATCTCCCATGTAAGCTAATGCAAGTGCATTTAGTTGTTTTACATCTTCTATACGAAGCTGCGCCATTTTACAAACCTCGTTTCCAACGTGTACCTTGACGTGTATCTTCTAAAATAATATTCATGTTTAAAAGCTGGTCACGAATTTCATCTGAACGAGCGAAATCGCGATTTTTACGTGCCAGAATACGCTCTTCAATTAAAGCCTCAATTTCTTCATCCAGCAACTCGTTTTCCACAACTAGCTTAATACCCAGGACGTCACCAAGTGCATCAAAAGTTTCGATAAATGCTTTTAGCACACGTTCTTCTGTATTTGTTTCGTTTAGGTAGATGTTTGCAATTCGAGCAAGCTCAAATAGTGTAGAAATAGCATTTGCAGTATTGAAATCATCATCCATCGCAATTTCAAATTGCTTTTTAACTTCTTCAAGCTTATCTAAATATTCTCCACCGTTATCAGCCAGGTTTGTTGACGCTGATAATCTGTACTGAATATTTGAATAAGCTGTACGCAGTCTTTCTAACCCAGCTTGAGCCGACTCAACTAAATCCTGTGCAAAGTTAATCGGATGGCGATAATGTACAGAAAGCATAAAGAAACGTAATACTTGTGGATCGATTTGCTGACGAATATCATTTACTAGCACAAAATTCCCTAGAGATTTAGACATCTTCTCATTGTCGATATTGATATATCCATTGTGCATCCAGTAGCGTGCAAATTCCTTCCCTGTATAAGCTTCCGATTGAGCAATTTCGTTTTCATGGTGAGGGAAAGTTAAATCCTGTCCTCCCGCATGTATGTCAATTGTGTCTCCAAGATGCTCGCGAGCCATTACCGAACATTCGATATGCCAGCCTGGGCGCCCTTCACCCCAAGGACTTTCCCATTTGATTTCACCTGGTTTTGCTGATTTCCAAAGAGCGAAATCTAGAGGATCTTCCTTCTTTTCACCAGCTTCAATACGTGCTCCCACTTTTAAATCATCAATCGGTTGATGCGATAATTTCCCGTACCCATCGAATTTACGCGTGCGGTAATACACATCTCCTTGTGATTCGTAGGCATAGCCTTTTTCGATTAAAACACCGATAAAATCGATAATATCTTCCATATGGTTCGTTACACGAGGATGTACGTCTGCTTTTTTGCATCCAAGGGCGGTAATATCCTCAAAATATGCATTAATAAAGCGGTTTGTTAGCTCAAAAACGTCTTCCCCTAATTCGTTTGCTGCTTTGATGATTTTGTCATCAACGTCAGTAAAGTTTGAAACGTACTTCACTTCGAAGCCTTTGTATTGGAAGTAGCGACGAACTGTGTCATATACAATAACAGGTCGGGCATTCCCGATATGAATGAAGTTGTATACAGTTGGCCCGCATACATACATTTTTACTTTTCCTTCTTCTAGTGGGACAAAGGGTTCTTTTTGTCTTGTTAAGGAATTAAATATTTGAATTGTCATTTCACTCTCTCCTTTTGAAATGGACTAGATTATAAATCTGATTTTTTTAATAAAAAAGCGCCCCTGTCTTTTCACATGAAAAGACAGAGACGCTATTATACGTGGTTCCACTCTGTTTGAAAGCACATTAAACACAAGGTTAAATGCTTTCCACTCGAAAGTCCGTTAACGCCGGACGACTCGACTCGCCTACTTAGAAAAATACGAATTATCACGCACGGATGGCGTAACAGTGTATTTTCTTATGCGGACAATCAAATTACATCCGCAAAATTTTCAGCTAAGTGCTCAAAGGTGCATTTCCATAAAATAGAGGCCTAGGTCACTTTCAGCCGATGATGACCCTCTCTTTGAAAACTTATTTTATGTACTTCTCCTTCTCAACGCTTTGACAGATTTTTGATGTTTAACAATTACGACTAAAGTAACTTTATTTTACATTAGCTTTAATAAAAGTCAATCAATTGCAATGGTTATTTTACGTATTTTTCAATACGTGCGATTGCTTTATCTTTTCCAATTAAAGCAATTGCATCTGCTAATTCAGGACCATGTGTTTGGCCAGTTGTTACTACACGAATTGGCATGAATAGGTTTTTCCCTTTATGCCCTGTTTCTTTTTGAACTGCTTTAATAGCAGACTTAATAGATGGTGCATCGAAGCCTTCAAGCGCTTCAAGTTGCGCCTTGAAAGAAGCCATTACTTCTGGGATTTGTTCACCAGCCATTACTTCCTTAGCCTCTTCATCATACTCAACTTCTTCTGTAAAGAATAAACTTGTAAGCTCAACAATTTCAGCGCCAAAGCTCATTTGGTTATGATATAAACCGATTAAAGCTGTTGCCCACTGTTGTTGCTCTTCGTTTAATTCTTGTGGAAGTAAACCAGCCTTTTGTAAATGTGGTAAAGATAATTCCACAACTTTTTCTAAAGGCAGTTTTTTAATATATTGATTGTTCATCCATGTTAGTTTATTTTTATCGAACATAGATGGTGACTTTGAAAGACGTTTTTCATCAAAAATTTCGATGAATTGTTCTTTAGTGAAGATTTCTTCTTCTCCTTCTGGAGACCAGCCTAAAAGGGCAAAGAAGTTAAACATTGCTTCTGGTAAATAGCCAAGCTCTTTATATTGCGTAACAAATTGAATAATCGACTCGTCACGTTTTGATAATTTCTTATGATCTTCATTTACGATTAATGTCATGTGACCGTATTGTGGATACTCCCAGTCAAATGCATCAAAAATCATCATTTGTTTTGGAGTATTTGATAAATGCTCTTCCCCACGGAATACATGCGTAATGTCCATGAAGTGATCATCTAAAACAACAGCATAGTTATATGTTGGAATTCCGTTCGCTTTCACAAGTACCCAATCACCAACGTCTTTTGATTCAAACGTTACTTCACCACGCACTAAATCTGTGAAGCGGTAAGTTGTGTTTTCAGGCACACGCATACGGATAGTGTGTGGAATACCTTCTGCTTCTTTTGCTGCAACCTCTTCTTTTGTTAAGTGACGACATTTCCCATCATAAGTTGGTGCTGCCACTCCTCTTGCTCTTTGCGCTTCACGAGAAGCTTCTAGCTCTTCTGAGGTACAGAAGCATTTGTAAGCAATTCCACGCTCTAGTAAGTCTTCAGCGTGTTTTGTATACACATCTAAACGTTCCATTTGGCGATATGGTGCATACGGTCCACCAATATCAATTGACTCATCAGGCGTAATTCCTAACCAACGAAGGTTATCTAGCTGAGAGGCTTCTCCACCCTCTACATTACGTTCAATATCTGTATCCTCAATACGTACGATAAATTTACCGTTGTGATGTTTTGCAAATAAATAGTTAAATAACGCTGTACGTGCTCCACCAATGTGTAAAAAGCCAGTTGGACTCGGAGCATAACGAACACGAACTTCCTTCGTCATAATTATTGCCTCCTATATTAGTTCAAAAAGTTTGTTATATATATTGAGAAGCCGCAAATCCACTTCTCATGTTAACCTTGTACATTTTACCATTCAAGAATAAGAATGAAAAGCTGGGTCAGCTTGAAGTAAAGGGTATATGCTTTGATATCACTTATTCGGGCTAAAATATCCATTAATTCTCTAAAATATGCACCAAAATTTTATTTCTTAATTAATAAAATCGTTGCCATTGCTGCAATTCCTTCTTCACGACCAGTGAAACCTAATTTCTCGGTAGTTGTTGCCTTCACATTCACCTGTGATGGGTCTGCTTTTAATAGCTCTGCGATTCGGTTACGCATCGGTTCGATATACGGAGCCATTTTGGGACGTTGAGCCATGATTGTACAATCAACATTTCCAAGTACATAGCCTTTTTCCTCAACAATATTCCAAATATATTCTAGCAATTTTGCACTGTCTGCATCCTTGAATTCTGGATCTGAATCAGGGAAATGATGTCCAATGTCCCCTTCTCCAATTGCACCAAGAGCCGCATCCGTTACCGTATGTAACAATACATCTGCATCTGAATGCCCCAGTAACCCACGTTCGTGAGGAATTTCAACCCCACCAATTATTAATGGACGTCCTTCTGCAAATGCATGAACGTCAAATCCTTGTCCTACTCGAAACATAATTATCCTCCTAGTTGCTACGATGCTTTAGTATCGCTTCTCCAAATATTAAATCTTCTTTTGTTGTTATTTTCACATTATCATAGGTACTTTCCACAATGTGAACCTGATGTCCTAAACGTTCAACAAGCATCGCTTCATCTGTTCCTAAGAAGCCCTGCGCTTCAGCTCTGTCCTCTGCCTGCTGTATCAAATCGAAACGAAAGGCTTGTGGGGTTTGAATCATCCACAAGCTCTCTCGATCGACTGTTTCAATAATGACACCATCACTTACTTTTTTCATTGTGTCTTTTGCTTTAACGCCGGCAATGGCAGCCCCTTTTTCTTGAGCTACCTCTACTAAACGCGAAATAGTTGGTTTTGTTATAAACGGTCTTGCTGCATCATGCACAAGCACAATTTCTACCTGCTGCATTTCTTTAATACACGAATGGACAGAATGCTGTCTTTCTTTCCCTCCATTTGGCAGACCCTTCACTTTCGTAATACGATACTGCTCTAACAAGCCTCGAATATATTCACGTTCCTCTGGTTTAACAGCAAGCCAGATACCTGTACAATTTTCGTCGCTTTGAAAGGCTTCTAGTGTGTGGATAAGAATTGGTTTCATATCCAGCTGTAAAAACAATTTGTTTTGCCCTGCTCCCATTCGTTTTCCGCTTCCTGCTGCCGGGAGTACTACTTCATATTGCACAAATTCACTTCCTAATCTGTTAAAGCCTTATATTTTCCATTCTATTATGCTACTTGTTCGTCCTTAGGCTTGGCAAAAATCATTCGCCCCGCCGATGTTTGTAGGACACTTGTCACGGTTACGGTAATCGCTTGCCCAATATAGCTTCTACCACCCTCTACTACGATCATTGTGCCATCATCCAGATAAGCAACACCTTGATTTTGTTCTTTTCCATCCTTGATGACAACTACCTGCATATCCTCTCCAGGAATTACTACAGGTTTTACGGCATTTGCCAAATCATTAATATTTAATACTTGGACATGATGTAAGTCACAAACCTTATTCAGGTTGAAATCATTCGTTAAAATTTGAGCACCCATTTTTTTCGCAAGACGAACTAGCTTTAAATCTACCTCTTGTACATCCTCAAAATCCTCTTCAGATATTTGGACAGTTGTAACACGTTCGTCTTGTAGTTTCTTCAAGATATCCAATCCTCTACGACCTCGAGTACGTTTCAATGTATCCGATGAATCTGCAATATGTTGTAGCTCCGTCAGGACAAATTGCGGGACAATAAGAACACCTTCAATAAACCCTGTCGATGAAATGTCAGCAATTCGACCATCAATAATGACACTCGTATCTAACAATTTGTATAACTGCTTTTCCTCTACCTGAGTGAACCCTGAATCGACGGTTTTCTTCTTTTGTGCCGTATTGGCTTTGGAAAACATTTGACTAAGCTCATCACGTTTGGTGAACCCAACACGGAAACCTAAATACCCTAGTAAAATAGATAATATAACAGGGATAAAATCAGTTATGATTGGGATTTGAATTCGCTCTAAAGCAAAACCAATTAAAAAGGCAACCATTAACCCTACAATCAGCCCAATCGAACCAAATAAAAGATCTGCTGCAGGCACTTTAAATAAAATACCTTCCATCCAAACAATTAGCTTCACAAAGTAATCTGATAATGCGAATGATAAAACGAATAACAAAATTGCACCTAAAGCTACCGATACATATGGATTGTTAAGCCAGGGATTAGATGATAAATTAATAAACTCGTATAATGGCGGTAAGAAAACAAAACCTAACGCTCCTCCGATAAATAAGAAAGCAATTTGTATCACTCTTTTTAACATGCTCCCACCTCCTTTTCTTATTATCAATTATACATAGTTCATCAGCGGTTTTCGCTATAAACACTTCAAGAATTTTAAAAACAAGGAAAAATATTCTGAGCTGTATAAAATAAGATATGTTCTATTTCTTCCCAAAATTAAAAAGAAAAATGCCCATACATCAAAAATGATTGTATAGGCACGTTTTTTGTTCATATTTTAGGCAAAATCCATCATTATAAATCGTTAAAACACGCTCTTAATGCTTCATTTATGGTTTCAATACCCACTACTTGTATACCGCTTGGATAATCCCAGCCTCCTTGGTTTGAAGCGGGGATAAATGCACGCTTAAATCCTAATCTTGCAGCCTCTTGAACCCGTTGCTCTATTCTGGATACTCGTCGAACTTCTCCTGTCAAACCAACTTCTCCTATAAAGCAATCAGTTGATTTAACTGCCTGATCCTTGAAGCTAGACACAATGGACGTTAAAACTGCTAAATCTATCGCAGGCTCGTCAAGCTTTACTCCACCAGCTACCTTAATATAAGCATCCTGTGCTTGCAGCAGCAATCCCATCCGTTTTTCCAGCACAGCCATTAACAGCTGCACCCTATTTTGATCTACTCCAGTGGACATACGTTTTGGATAGTTAAAGCTCGTTGGCGTCACTAGTGATTGAATCTCAACTAGTATCGGCCTTGTCCCCTCCATTGAAGCAACTATCGTTGAACCTGCAGCATCGTAGGACCGCTCCTCTAAAAACAGCTCTGAGGGATTGGAGACTTCCTTTAAACCAGCCTGAACCATTTCGAAAATGGCAATTTCATTGGTTGAGCCAAATCGGTTTTTAACGCTTCTTAAAATACGATAAGTATGATGACGCTCTCCCTCGAAGTACAGAACGGTATCCACCATATGCTCAAGTAAACGAGGACCAGCAATTTGCCCCTCTTTTGTTACGTGCCCAACTAAGAAAATAGCGATTCCTTTTGTTTTAGCGATGCGCATTAGCTCTGCTGTACATTCACGAACCTGAGAAACACTCCCTGGAGCACTTGTTACTTCAGGGTGATGAATAGTTTGTATGGAGTCAATAATGACGAATTTCGGTGTAACCTCTTCGATTGTTTGGTTAATAAGCTCGAGATTTGTCTCGGAATAGATGTAAAGCTCCGGTGATTGTACACCTAGTCGAGAAGCTCGAAGCTTTGTTTGACGCATCGATTCCTCTCCCGAAATATATAAAACTCGATGCCCTTTGTTAGATAAAAGAGCTGATACCTGCATAAGTAAAGTCGATTTCCCGATACCAGGATCTCCCCCAATTAAAACAAGTGAGCCTGGAACGATTCCGCCACCTAATACACGATTCAACTCATCCATTTCAGTTGGAATTCGAGGTTCATCTGAGGTTTCAATATCTATAATCGGTGTTGCTTTTTGTGAAATTGTATTAGAATGCTGGAAAGCACCACGTGGGCCTTTTAAAACGACCTCTACTTCTTCCACCATTGTATTCCAGCCACCACATCCTGGGCAGCGTCCCATCCATTTTGGAGATTCATAGCCACATGAATTACAACAAAACTTTGATTTCTTTTTTGCCATCTTGTCTCTCCTCGCGAAATTAATTCTTTAGTCAATTGTACATGACAACACTACGATCCTCCTAATATATAAGTTAAGTTCAGTTAAATTTAAAAAACTTGTAAAGCAATTGTAATTTGACTATGTATAACTTATCTTTACGCTTGTGTAATGAGTAATATTGCGGTTGCTTTTTAGAACGCTTATTTCCTTTTATATGTACGGTTCATCTTTAAACAAAAATAAAGCGGTTGACCGGTAAGTTGTCAACCGCTTAAAGCCTTTAAGATTTAGTTAGCACAGCATTTTTGGGTACGACGATAAATTCATTATCTGCATAGTCAATAACAACACTTTGACCTGTGCTAATTGTGCCCTTTAATACCTCTTCAGATAGACGGTCCTCAACATGCTTTTGCAGGGCACGACGTAATGGACGTGCACCATATTGTGGATCGTATCCTTCTTCAGCAATTTTCACAAGCGCCGCATCTGTTAGCTCTAGCTCGATATTTTGCTCTCTCAGACGTTTTGTTAAAGAATTTGCCATTAAGGCAATGATCTGTTTTAACTCATCTTTTTCAAGTGAGTGGAACACAATCATTTCATCAATACGGTTTAAGAACTCCGGACGGAATGCTTTTTTCAGCTCTTCAAGCATTGTACCCTTCATATCCTTGTATTTAGAAGCCTCTGTATTACCAACACCGAAGCCTAATGATTTTTGGTATTTCAGTGCATCTGCACCAACGTTTGATGTCATGATAACCACTGTGTTTCGGAAATCTACAGTACGCCCCTTAGAATCTGTTAAACGGCCATCATCTAATACTTGAAGTAAGATATTGAACACATCTGGATGCGCTTTTTCAATCTCATCAAGTAAAACAACAGAATATGGTTTACGACGAACCTTTTCAGTTAATTGACCGCCTTCATCGAATCCTACATAGCCTGGAGGTGAACCAACTAAGCGTGAAGTTGAATGTTTCTCCATATATTCTGACATATCAATTCGAATCATTGCGTCCTCATCGCCGAACATTACTTCAGCTAATGCACGAGCAAGCTCTGTTTTACCAACCCCTGTTGGTCCTAAGAAGATAAATGAACCAATCGGACGTTTTGGATCTTTTAATCCAGCACGAGCACGACGGATTGCACGAGAAATGGCTTCTACTGCTTCACCTTGACCAACTACACGTTTGTGCAGCTCATCTTCAAGGTTAAGAAGCTTTGCTGATTCCTCTTGAGCAATTTTCGAAACAGGAATTCCAGTCCACATAGAAACCACCAATGCGATGTCTTCTACTGTTACTTGAGACTCTTCTTTTCCTTGCTTCTCTTTCCATGTTTTCTTAGTAGCTTCTAATTCATCTTTGATTTTTTGCTCTGTATCTCTTAATGCCGCTGCCTTTTCAAACTCTTGGCCAGATACAGCCGCATTTTTCTCAGAACGGATACCCTCTAATTTATCCTCTAAAGCCTTAAGATTTGGCGGAACAGTGAATGAACGCAAACGTACTTTCGAGCCTGCTTCATCAATTAAATCAATTGCTTTGTCTGGTAGGAAGCGATCTGAAATATAGCGGTCTGATAATTTTGCTGCAGCCTCAACAGCCTCATCAGTAATTTTCACACGGTGATGTGCTTCATAACGATCACGTAAGCCATGAATAATTTGGATTGTTTCATCCACAGAAGGCTCATCTACTTGAATCGGCTGGAAACGACGCTCTAAGGCAGCATCCTTTTCGATGTATTTACGGTACTCATCTAATGTTGTAGCACCAATACATTGTAATTCTCCACGAGCTAATGACGGTTTTAAAATGTTAGAAGCATCAATTGCTCCCTCTGCACCACCAGCACCGATTAAAGTATGCAATTCGTCGATGAATAGAATAACGTTACCAGCTTGGCGAATTTCATCCATTACTTTTTTCAAGCGGTCCTCAAATTCACCACGGTATTTTGTGCCTGCAACAACTGTACCCATATCTAATGTCATAACACGTTTGTCACGAAGAGTTTCAGGTACTTCATTGTTAACAATTTGCTGTGCTAAACCTTCAGCAATGGCTGTTTTACCAACCCCTGGCTCACCAATTAAGACAGGGTTGTTTTTTGTACGGCGAGAAAGCACCTCGATGACACGAGTAATTTCTTTACTGCGACCGATTACAGGATCTAGTGAACCTTCGCGCGCAATCGCTGTTAAGTCGCGTGCTAACCCATCTAATGTTGGTGTATTAACTGATTGGGTAGGGTTATTTGCACTTTGAGCAGCATCATTATTTCCAAGTAATAGAAGAACTTGTTGACGCGCTTTGTTTAGGCTTACACCAGCGTTAGCTAATACACGTGCTGCTACCCCTTCACCCTCGCGGATTAAGGCAAGCAGAATATGCTCTGTTCCGATATATGCATGGCCTAGTTTTCTAGACTCGTCTACTGATAATTCAATAACCTTTTTGGCTCTTGGAGTATAGTGAACAATCGGACCAACATCCTTTGCACCTTTTCCAACTAGCTCTTCAATTCCTGATTCTATAATTTGTGGACTCACATCAATTGCTTCTAAGGCTTTTGCTGCAATTCCACCACCCTCACGAATAAGGCCAAGTAAAATATGCTCTGTACCAATGGATTCGTGTTTCCAACGAATTGCTTCTTCTTGTGCTAATTGCAATACTTTTTGTGCACGTTGAGTAAAACGGTTAAACATCATATCTTTCCTCTCCTTTTTCCATTAGCTTTTGATTATTCGAATTTAACTTTTCACGCAATAGTTTTGCTCTATACATATCTCGTTCACTAGCTTGAAGAGTTGTACCTGCATATTGCTGTACAAAGCCTGGCTGTATAAGAATCATGCATTCATTTAATACATTTAATGGGACCTCGTTAATGATGCCCACATCAACTCCAAGGCGAACATTTGATAAACAAGCAGCAGCTTCCTCGCTCGTCATAATACGTGCATACTTTAAAGTACCTAACGAACGATTAAAGCGGTCTTCTAATATTATTCGAGAATTTTTTAATAATGCCTCCCTAGCACCGCGCTCATTTTTAATAATTTGTAACGCGACCTCTTGTAAGTCTTTTAAAATCTCTTCTTCTGACTTTCCAAGAGTAACTTGGTTGGAGATTTGATAAATATTCCCTAAATTTTCGCTACCTTCTCCATATATACCCCTAACTACCATTCCTAATCGTGCAAGCATCTGAGTTACTACTTTTATTTGCTTAGATATGGTCAGAGCCGGCAAATGCATCATGACAGATGCTCGAAGTCCTGTTCCAACATTTGTTGGGCAGCTTGTTAAGTAACCAAACGACTCATTAAAAGCATAGGGTAAATGTTCTTCTAATTTACTATCCAGCTTAGATGCAATCCTGTAGGTTTCTACTAGCTGCAGCCCCGGAGCTAAGCATTGAATACGTAAATGATCTTCTTCGTTTACCATTATACTTATTGTTTCATCATTCGATATATGAACAGAGGCGGACTTCTCCTTTTTAGCTAAGAGCGGACTAATTAAATGCTTTTCAACTAAAACTTGCCGTTGCAAGGCAGGCATTTCTTTTATGGTAAAGTGTGAAAACTTATGTCCATCAGCATTAATCGAATGTAATGCTTCATAAATCATGCCATCAATTTGCTGTGCTTCATTTTCTGTAAAGCTTAAAGGGAAACGATAGCCATCTAAGTTTCTAGCCAATCGAATGCGTGTGCTTAATACAATATCTGCATCAAGTCCTTTAACATCCATCCACCCTGGTGCCTCGCTTTTTAAAAAATGTTCTAGATTCATGGTGTATCAACACCCCCACGTTCCAGCCTACGCTCCATTTCTCGAATCTCATCGCGTAAGTCAGCCGCATCTTCAAAGCGTTCCTCATGGATTGCGAGCTGCAATTGCTCACGAGTCGAATCGATTTGCTTTTGAATCCACTCATTATGATGATTTGGCTTACCGGGCGCTTTACCACTATGTGTAGTACCCGCTTGGATTTTTGTCAGAACGAGTGGAAGCTGTTTTCCAAAGGTTTCATAACATTGTGGACAACCAAGCTTTCCTTCATTCAAAAACTTTCGAAATGTAAATCCACAGGTTGGACATTTAGCGCTTTTTTGAGATGTAGATGGCGCCTTTTCCTGTGGTCCATTATTCCAAACCGGTAATCCAAATAAATTGGAAACAAGCTGATGTATTGGAATTTGTTCTTCTTTATGAAAATCTAAATTAAAAGGATGAAAATTTTGCGCACAAACCTCACAATAATGCTTTTCACTTTTTTGGCCATTAACCACTTGTGTAACTGTTATTGTCGCTTGCTGCTCTTTACAGTGTTCACAAACCATAACCTCACCCCTTTTTAAAAATTGTTTTAATAGATCAAGAGCTCTAAAAAGTTTTCGCTCAGGTTTATTTATCGTATTTTAATGTGGCCAACATGGATTTTAAAATATAGGCCCTTAACTCGTCTCTAACAGGTAATTGTAATCGGAGTGTGGACCTATCGATTGCTGCGAGCATCAGTTTTGCCTCGCGCTTTGAGATTACTTGCTCATCGATTAAACGATAAATAATATCTTCGGCCATTGCTTGAGTAGCACCATGATTAATTTGACTAATCATATCGTCCAACAAATCAATTCTTGAATGTGCTTTTACACGTAAGATTCGGATATATCCACCGCCTCCTCGTTTACTCTCAACAAGATAACCTCTTTCAGCAGTAAATCGGGTATTGATTACATAGTTAATTTGAGAGGGGACGCACTGAAACTTATCCGCTAGCTCACTTCGTTTGATCTCAATATGTCCTTGACCACCTAATTCGATAACCTGTTTCAAATAACCTTCAATGATGTCAGATATATTTCTCATTTCTTCCTCACCCCAATCATTACTGACTTTGACTATCTTTGACTATATTATATAAACATTAAAATCAAAATGCAAATCAAATGCCCACTAAAAAAAAACGGTTTTTGTGTTGAATATGTACAAAAAATAAAGAGGTAATCTCTGCTAAACTTGAGACCACCTCTTTAAATTTCCTTCATATTAAAGGAGCTTTATTTTGAGAAATAGCCCAAAATTTACTTTTGGTTCATCTCTCAGTATGTTATTTCTTTTTCTAATCTAAACCCTATTTTTTACAATTCACAACTTAAACCCAGCGTCCTACAATCGGGTAATTCCATTTTTCTTCGTTTAACGCTTTAATAATACCGATAATCGGCACCACAATTGTCATGATTACAAAGATAATAACGAATGGTATCCCAATTAATATGAAGCTTAAGAAACTAGATATTCCTATTAAGAGCCACATCACAACTTGGAACAGTAGTGCTTGAATAGAAATTCGCTTAATTTCTTCCTCAGAGCTTATTAACCAAAATAAAATTGGGACTAGCATCGGAGCAAAAAATGCACTTGCATGTATAATTACTTTTCCCCATTTAGTTTCCATCTATTTATCAGCCTTTCTTTTATCATTTAAATTTTTTGTATACTACTTTTACGGTTGAAGCGCAAAATAGTTTCACCTTACATTACCCTCTTTCATAAATACTTATGAAGAAAAAGAAAAAATCCGCAAGTATATTGGATACTTACGGACCTGATTATTTGGAAGTTTTCTTCTTTGTATTCACCGGCTTTGGATCAGGCTTTTCTTCCTCATCATGCGGGAATAGGATATAAGCAATCATCCCCGAGAATAATGTAGCGATTACTACAAGCATCACACCATCTCTTGTTGAAACCTCTTGAAAATAATTCCTTAGCATTAAAGTTGCCCCAACAGCTACAACCACCATTGATGGAATGACAAATTTAAAACGGCGTTTGTCCATCTTATTACGTCCTTTACTTATAATGTCTATCTCTTGCATGAATAATATCTTATTCTCTAAACATCTCGTATTTTACATGGGAACTATCTAAAATACAAACGGAGGTATATAGAATTATCATAATAATAATATTTTCTACAATAACCTCACATCTATATAGTATTTACAATCCTATTTAATGTATCATAGATATAAAGTATCATTCTTATAAAATAGTAGAACGGAGAAATGTAATGTCTATTTTCAAAAAAAATCTACAAAAACGAAATTCCCATTATTTCGAAGTAGAAAAGTACATAAACGATGTCCAATTAAATCTATCAAATTACCCAGTTCTTCAGAATCAAATTCAATTGATTAATTTAACAAAGGAAGACTTAGCTATATTAAAGCAATTAAAGCCTTTAACAGAACAGTTTATCCCTGAAATGGTTAACCAATTTTATGACGCACTGATGAAAAGCAAGCATTTAATGGGCATCATCGATCAGCACTCAAAGATTGAACGGCTGAAGGTAACTTTAACAAGACATTTATCTGAAATTTTCGAAAGTAAAATCAATGACGATTATGTAAAGCAGAGAAAGACAATTGCTGAAACTCACGTACGTATAGGCTTAGAATCTGAGTGGTATTTAAGCTCATTCCAATCATTGACGACTACTTTTATTAATTTTATCAGCGACCTAGATATTTCAAAAAATGATTCGCTAAAAGCTATCAACGCATTTTCAAAGATTATTAACCTTGAACAGCAGCTTGTTATTCAAGCCTATGAGGCTGAGCAGCAACGTATCCGTATGCAGGACGAGGCGATTAAAAACTCATTAATTACTACTGTTCAAAATACAGCTGAAGAGTTAAATGCTATTAGCCAAGAAACGGCTGCCTCTTTATATGGCATCTCTTCTCAGTCAGGCAGTATCGCTACTGCCACAAATCAAGGATTAGATTTTGTAGCTGATACTGAGGATAAGTCTAGATTAGGGAAAAATCAATTAGAAACGCAAACGCAATTAATGCATGTTATTTTAGAAAGTGTTTCTATGCTCGAGAAGTCTATGAATAATTTGCGTACTTCATCTCAAAAAATTTCAGAGATTGTTGCCCTTGTAACAGGCATTGCCGATCAAACAAATTTATTGGCATTAAATGCATCGATTGAGGCTGCTCGTGCTGGGGAGCATGGAAAGGGCTTTGCTGTTGTAGCAGAGGAAGTAAGAAAACTAGCAGAAGAAACGAAAAGTGCTGTTCAAAACGTTTCTCGTTTAATCCATGAAACCGAGACAAATATTGGGCATATGACTACCTCTGTCAGCAATGTAGATGATCAGGTACAAAGAAGTGTACAAACTCAGCAAAGTTTAGAGGAGTCCTTCAATTCTATTGCAAAAGCCGTTTCTGGCATCAAAGCACAGTACACAAACACAACAACAGACATCACAAAAATCTCAAAATTAATTAGTGAGTTAACAGATAGTGCCACACAGGTGTCTTCTTCTTCAGACTCCCTATTAAATGTTGTTCACGAGTTAACAGAGTAGAAAATATAAAAGGAACCTTCCCAAAAGCCTCGACTTTTGAGAAGGTTCTATTTTTATTCAAGGTTTTCTAATAGCCTTCTACGTTCCTTTGTATTTAGCCTTTTAGCTTGTCGCAATTCTCTCCGTGTGGATCCCGTTTCAAAAAGCTGACGTTCTCGCTCAGTCTCCGGGTATACCTTTGGAACCTGTACAGGTCTTCCAGACTCATCGACTGCAACCATCGTGACAAATGATTCTGTAGTAAGTCTCAGTTCACCAGTTTTCAAGTTCCTCGCCATTACACGGACATACACTTCCATAGACGATCTTCCTGTAGAAGTAACCATCGCTTCTAATTCTAAAATATTCCCTACGTATGCCGGTGAGATAAAATCTACTGAATCAAAGGATGCTGTAACGACCTCAGACTTGGCATGCTTCATAGAGGTGATGGCTGCAATCTCATCAATATAAGCTAAAACTTTTCCGCCAAAAATTGAATTATGATGATTTGTATCTGGCGGTAATATAAGGTGTGTCTGAAAGGAACGAGAATAACTTATCGGCACTTCATTTGTCATATAGACCTCCACTACTACTTCACTTCGGTAATAACATTATTTAAACTGGTTGAAATATGCAAGAGTTAAATTTAAATTGGTGCCATTTTAGCTGACAGTTCACAACTTCTAGATTCCTTTAGATTGTCGTTTTAATCGTAATGAACTTCAAATCAGTCATCTCTTCTATTGCATATTTAATGCCTTCTCTTCCGTAGCCACTATTTTTTACACCACCATATGGCATGTTATCAACACGGAACGTTGGAATATCATTAATCACAACAGTACCAGCCTCAATATTATCAGCCGCCTTCATAGCATCTGTTAAAACATTGGTATATATCCCTGCGTTTAAGCCAAGCTCTGACGCATTAACTAAGGAAATGGCTTCATCTAATGTTGGATAGGGTACAAGCGACACAATCGGTGCAAAGGTTTCCTGGCAGACTACCTTCATATTTGGTTTTACATTTACCATAACTGTTGGTTGTAAAGTTCTATCAGTATATTCCGCACCAATTGCTACTTCTGCCCCCTGTTCTTTCGCCTCTTCCACCCATTGCTTGATACGTTCGACTTCTTTTGGGTGAATCATTGCACTTACATCTGTTGTGGGGTCAAGCGGATCACCTAATTTAAGCTTTCTTGTTTCTTCTACAAAGGCTTTCGCGAAATCTTCATAAATCGATTCGTGCACATAAATTCTTTGTAGTGAAATACAAACCTGTCCAGCATATCCAAATGCACCAGCAACGCAGCGTGAAACAATTTTATCGATTGGTGTACTTGGCTCTACAATAACTGCAGCATTTGAACCTAATTCTAATGTAATTTTACGCAATCCCACTTTTTCTTTAATCTTCAATCCAACGGCTCCACTACCTGTAAAGGTTACTTTTTTAACAAGTGGATGGGTTACAAGTGTATCGCTTAACTCTCCACCAGAGCCTGTTACGATTTGTAGCACTCCATCTGGTAAACCTGCTTCCTTAAATACTTCTGCCATAACAATAGAAGTTAATGGTGTTTGGGTAGCAGGCTTTAGCACTACCGTATTCCCAACTGCAATTGCTGGTCCTAATTTATGAGCTACTAGGTTAAAAGGAAAGTTAAATGGTGTAATGGCAGATACAACACCGATTGGCACTCTTTTCGTATAGCCAATCCGATCTTTAGTTCCTGGAGCTGCATCTAAAGGAACCGTTTCTCCCGTTGATTGTTTGGCCGCTTCTGCCGAGAACTGATACGTCGCAATTGTTCGGTCAATCTCAGTTAAGCTGGCAGACAGTGGCTTACCTGCTTCCATCGCTAAAATACGCGCAAATTCCTCTTTGCGATTACGCATAATCTCTACTACTTTATATAATATTTCTGCTCTTTCATAAGCAGTTGTTGTTTTAAATGATTGAAATGCTTGATGTGCTCCTTCAATTGCACGTTCCACATCTTCAGTTGAAGCCTTCGCTACTCGTGCAATAACTTCCCCAGAATAAGGTGCCGTTAATGAATAACTTTTTTTGGCATCTTCCCAATTTCCATTAATCCATAATTTTGTTTCTTTCATTGAAATCGACCTCCTCTAGCCTTCTATTTTATTGTATCACTGATATCCAAATCTCACTCTTATGTAGGTTTGACTAGTTAAATAAATCAATTACATCTGCTATTCCTGTTGGAATATTTGGACCTAGATCTAATATAAAGTCAGCAATATCAAATAGATTAAGGATGCTTGTGAGCGCCGTAATATCAATTAAATTATTTACTTCCACAAATTCTTGAACAATCTTTTGAATAGCTACAACTAACGCATAATCCTTCGCATTTTTGAAAACCTTCTGTTCAATTAATTGATTATGTAAAGAAACAATATTGTTCATTTTCGTTCCATCCGTTGCAGCTAGTGCTAATACTCCCAAGTATGGATAATGAAGCTTCTTCACATTCACCCCTTGTTCTATTAATCCTTCTCTAAGCTTTACAACATCTTCCAATAACATTTTATTATAATCTTCACTATAGACTGTCATGATTTGGGCTAACGCTTGTAAATGATTGCCCATTGTAAATTTGTTACTTCTTAAATTTCTATAGTATTTTATAATTGTATCTGCCTGTACCTTTGGCCGCACATCTTGATTAGCCGTTAAAAACACCGCATATGGAATATCTTCCTTGGAGGTTAAAAACCGTTGATTTCGGTTCATTTCATCAAACAATTGCTTTGCTCTTTTTGCATGCTCCAAACAATTGCTTGGGTCTAAAAATAATGCACCTACTATTCTATTTGTGGTCTTTTTAAAATGAACTTGCGCCAATGTCCGGTCATTAGCAATAATCCTATTAAGTTCCTTATCCCTATCTACCTGTTGCATGAGGTGAAAGGCTAGCTTGTAGCTTGTACTGGACTCCAGTCTTACCGATAATGCCTTATCTCCACCATCTTGAGTTTCTTCTATTATTTTTTGTAAAACGACTCCACTAAATTGTTTTTGTGCAAGCGTATATTTTCCAGCAATAGAAATCATCAGCTTAATATCGTGCCCCCCGGTATAATTGAAAAGACGATTATAATTGTCTTGAAATGCTTTTATAAATTGCTCATTATTCATCTCTACACTTCCTAACCTATCAACTTCTTTTCTTGGGAAATAATTTATAACTATCTGATACATTTATGGAATGGAAAAAAGGTTTCCTGCCAGAATATTCTAGCAAAAAACCTTTCATCTTTATACAAGCCCCGCTAATTCTTCCGATGTAAAAGCTCTCGATCTAGTAAGGAAACGTTTTCCCTCGACACCCTCTAAAGAAAACATTCCTCCACGACCATCTACTACATCAATGATCAGCTGTGTATGCTTCCAATAATCGAACTGGCTTTTGTGCATATAAAACTTGGCTCCACCAATTTCACCAAGTAGAATATCGGCATTCCCGATGATTAAGTCTCCTTCTGGATAACACATCGGAGAAGAACCATCACAGCAGCCACCCGATTGATGGAACATAATTGGACCGTGTTTTTTCTTTAAACTATCAATCAATTCAAGTGCGGCATCAGTAGCACTTACTCGTTCAACCACATAAGCCCCCCTTTATAAAAGAATTAGAAGAATCCAAGCTTATTTGGACTATAGCTTACTAATAGGTTTTTCGTTTGTTGATAGTGTTCTAGCATCATTTTATGGTTTTCGCGACCTACACCAGACATTTTATAACCACCAAAGGCAGCATGTGCTGGGTATGCGTGGTAGCAGTTCGTCCATACACGCCCAGCTTCAATTCCACGACCGAAGCGGTAAGCTGTGTTCATATCACGTGTCCATACACCAGCGCCTAAGCCATAAAGCGTGTCATTTGCAATCTCTAACGCTTCTTCTTTTGTTTTGAACGTAGTAACAGCTACAACTGGTCCAAAAATTTCTTCTTGGAAGATACGCATGCTGTTATCTCCTTTAAATACAGTTGGTTGAACATAGTAACCATCTGCAAGGTCGCCCTCTAAAGCATTGCGATCTCCACCAGCCAGTACCTGTGCACCCTCTTGTTTACCGATATCTAAATAAGATAGGATTTTTTCCAATTGCTCTGATGAAGCCTGTGCACCCATCATTGTACTTGGGTCTAATGGATTTCCTGTCTTAATCGCTTCTACTCGTTTTAATGCACGCTCAATAAATTTCTCGTAAATAGACTCTTGAATTAGTGCACGTGAAGGACAAGTACATACTTCCCCTTGATTTAGGGCAAATAATACGAAGCCTTCAATTGCTTTATCCAAAAACTCATCATCTGCATCCATGATATCCTCAAAGAAGATATTTGGTGATTTTCCACCTAACTCTAAAGTTACAGGAATAATATTTTGTGATGCATATTGCATAATTAAACGACCAGTAGTTGTTTCCCCTGTAAAGGCGATTTTGCCAATTCGTGGATTAGAAGCAAGTGGTTTACCAGCCTCCAAACCAAATCCATTCACAATATTCACAACACCAGGTGGTAAAAGATCTTCAATTAGCTCCATCAATACCATAATTGAAGTTGGTGTTTGCTCTGCTGGCTTTAATACCACACAGTTTCCTGCAGCAAGTGCAGGTGCTAATTTCCAAACAGCCATAAGGAGTGGGAAATTCCAAGGAATGATTTGTCCTACTACACCAATTGGCTCGTGGAAGTGGTAAGCAACCGTATCATTATCAATTTGACTTAGTCCGCCTTCTTGTGCACGAATTGCCCCTGCAAAATATCGGAAGTGATCAATAGCAAGTGGTAAGTCAGCATTTAAAGTTTCACGAACCGCCTTCCCATTTTCCCAAGTTTCCGCGACAGCTAGCTTTTCTAAATTTTCTTCAATTCGATCAGCAATTTTATTTAAGATATTTGCACGCTCAGCAACAGATGTTTGCCCCCAAGCTTCTTTAGCTGCATGTGCTGCATCCAGTGCTAATTCAACATCTTCCTCAGTTGAACGAGCAACTTCTGTAAATACCTTCCCTGTAACTGGAGTCACATTCTCAAAATATTGACCCCCAACAGGTGGTGTCCATTTTCCACCGATATAATTGTCATACTTATCCTTAAAATTTACTACTGCCCCTTCTGTGTTCGGAAATGCGTAAGCCATTGTTAATACTGACATAATTATAGTCTCCCCTTTTCAACTATTAGTCTTCCAATACCTTTGCACCGCAGTACCCCATTCTAAAAGGTATTTAGTAATATATATTGTTTAAATTACAAAAATATATCTAATTTATTCCATTTTTTAAGAAAAAGTTTTCGACAAATACTATAAATTTAGTAGCATCGAAGGAAAACATGATATAGCGTCAGTAGGAATGTTTCTGCTATTTGTAGTCAACAATAGTGGAGGCATTGAAATTGGTTATTGTATACTGGATTTAACTAAAGGTTAATAGGAGAATTTATGAGAATTAATAAATTTTTAAGTGAAACAGGCGTTACTTCACGCCGTGGTGCAGATAAATGGATTGAGGACGGTCGTATCACCATCAATGGAGAGCTTGCTACGGTCGGTAGTCAGGTAAACGAAGGTGATGTCGTTTGTGTAGATGGTAAGCCCGTAAAAAAAGAGGAAGAGCTTGTCTATATCGTATTAAATAAACCTATCGGCATTACAAGTACAACTGAAAGACATATTAAAGGCAATGTAGTTGATTTTGTTGGGCATTCTAAACGGATTTTCCACATCGGCAGGCTAGATAAAGAATCTGAAGGGTTACTTCTTTTGACGAATGACGGGGATATCGTCAATGAAATTTTGCGCGCAGAAAATCACCACGAAAAAGAATATGTGGTTCAGGTGGACCAACCTATTTCTGAGCAATTTTTAAAGAAAATGGCTTCAGGTGTAGAGATTTTAGATACTAAAACCTTACCGTGCAAGGTTGAAAAGGTTTCATCTCATGTCTTTAAAATTGTTCTGGAGCAAGGACTAAATCGTCAAATTCGTCGCATGTGTTCAGCTCTTGGCTACTCAGTAAAAAGACTGCAACGCATTCGTATTATGAACATTCACTTAGGCAATCTAAAGGTCGGCCAGTGGAGAGACTTAACACCGAAGGAAAAGGCCGAGCTATTCACACTATTAAAGTATCAGCCGAAAAATTAATAAAAAGGGAAGCCCTCAAAGCTTCCCTTTTCTTATAAGCCTCCAAGGTAGGCTGCTTTTACTTGTTCACTTTCTTGAAGCTCCTTCGCTGTGCCAGAAAGTACGATTTTCCCTGTTTCGATAACATAAGCCCGGTTCGCAATAGATAGTGCCATGTTGGCATTTTGTTCTACTAGCAAAACCGTTGTACCTTGCTCATTCACCATTTTAATAATCTCAAAAATTCGCTTTACGATTAACGGTGCTAGCCCCATGGATGGCTCATCTAATAATAACAGCTTCGGTTTTGCCATTAATGCACGTCCCATTGCAAGCATTTGCTGTTCCCCACCAGATAATGTACCGGATGGCTGTTTACGACGTTCACCCAATATCGGAAACAAATCATAGACATTTGCCATGTCCTTTTTAACCCCATCTCGATCATGGCGTAAATACGCACCTAGCTCCAGGTTTTCCTCTACAGACATCGTTGAAAATACACGTCTACCTTCTGGAACATGTGAAATACCATTTTTCACAATGGTTTGTGCGGCTTTACCACCAATTTGCTGGGATTGATACAAAACCTCACCCTTTTTAGGCTTCAAAAGTCCGGATAACGTTTTTAAAAGCGTTGATTTTCCTGCTCCATTTGCACCGATTAATGTAACGATCTCACCTTCATTTACTTCCAAGGAGACATCTTTTAATGCATGAATGTTTCCATAAAATACATCGATGTTATTTACTTTTAGCATTAATCAGTCACCTCCTCACCAAGATATGCTTCGATTACCTTTGGATTATTTCGAATCTCTTCTGCTGTCCCATCCGCAATCAGCTGACCATGGTCAAGTACATAAATACGTTCACAAATCCCCATAACTAGATGCATATCATGCTCAATCAATAAAATCGTTAAGTTAAACTCTTTTCGGATAAAGGCGATTAACTCCATCAAATCATGCGTCTCTTGAGGATTCATCCCTGCTGCTGGCTCATCCAATAATAAGAGCTTTGGTTTTGCTGCTAGGGCACGGGCAATTTCTAGACGACGCTGCATCCCGTACGGAAGGTTTTTGGCCATTTCATCCTTGTAGACATCTAAACCAAAAATCTTTAAAAACTCAATGGATTCTTGTTCCATTTTCGCTTCTCCACTAAAGTGACTTGGTAAACGAAGAATGGAAGAGACAATGGAATGCTTGGCAATATTGTGGTTGGCAACCTTAACATTATCTAATACTGACAAATCCTTAAATAAACGGATATTTTGGAATGTACGACTCATGCCTTGCTTTGTTACCTGATATGGCTTTAGCCCTTTCAAATTTCTACCGGCAAAGGTAATTGCGCCAACTGTAGGCTGGTATACACCTGTTATCATATTAAAAGTCGTTGTTTTTCCAGCGCCGTTTGGACCGATTAAACCAACCAATTCTCCTTGGTTTAAATACATGTTTACATTTTGAACAGCCTTTAAGCCTCCAAATTGAATGCCGACATTTTCTGCTTTAAGAAGAAGGTTACTTGTCATGGCTTAGTACCTCCTTTTTTTCCAAATTTAAATAAAGACGTAATCTCTTTTGTTCCCATTAAACCTGTTGGACGGTAAAGCATCACTAGAATTAATACAAGCGAATAGATAATCATGCGAGTCTCTGGGAAGTTTGCTAAAAACGCAGTTACCATTGTTAAAAAAATAGCTGCAATCACTGATCCAGAAAGACTTCCTAATCCACCTAACACAACATAAATCAAAATATCAAAGGATTTTAAGAAGTTAAACGTTGTCGGCTGGATAATGAAAAAGTTATGTGCATAAATTGCCCCTGCAAGTCCTGCAAACAACGAACCAATTGTGAAAGCAACAACTTTATAATAAGTTGTATTGATTCCCATAGCGTCAGCCGCTATTTCATCCTCACGAATGGAAATTGCACCACGACCATGTCTTGAGTTTGTAAAGTTAGAAATTACGATAATTGTAATTACAACACCAGCAAAAGCATACGTCCATGTCGTCATATTCGTAACCACCATACCAGCTGCTCCACCAACATAATCCACGTTCAAGAAGATAATGCGAATGATTTCAGCAAATCCAAGAGTAGCAATTGCTAGATAGTCCCCTTTAAGACGTAATGTTGGTAGCCCTACTAGTAAACCAGCTAAAGCTGCAACTCCCGCTCCCAATGCTAGACCTACAGGGAGTGGTAAACCTAATTTCATAGTGGCTATTGCACTAAAATATGCCCCTACTGCCATAAAACCAGCATGTCCTATTGAAAATTGTCCCGTAATCCCGATGACAATATGTAAACTTACAGCAAGCATAATGTTAATACACATTTGCACTAAAATATTTTGATAGTATAAATCTATTATTCCACTAGAGATTAATCCTTGAACGACTGCATAGATTACTAGCGCTAAAGCAGAAAATACCCAAAACGCCTTTGACTTTTTCATATCCCGCTTCACCTACACTTTCTCTCGAGTATTTTTTCCGAATATACCCGATGGTTTCAAGATTAAGATTAAAATTAAAATAACGAAGGCAGCTGCATCGCGCCATAAAGAAAAACCTAATGCACTTACAACAGTTTCTACTACACCTAAAGAAAGACCCCCAACCATAGCTCCTGGAATACTGCCAATACCACCAAATACCGCAGCAATAAATGCTTTTAGACCCGGTAATACCCCCATTAAAGGTTCAATTCTTGTATAGTAAACACCGAAGATAACACCAGCTGCTCCAGCTAAGGCCGAACCAATAGCAAATGTTGCAGAAATTGTATTATCTACATTGATACCCATTAAACGGGCTGCGTCTGGATCTAGTGATACTGCACGCATCGCTTTTCCGATTTTTGTTTTATGAACGATAAATTGCAATAAAATCATTAGTACAACTGTTACTGCTAAAATTAGAATAGAAATCGAACTAATACTCACACCAAAAATATCAATATATGTTTTTGGCAGCACCTCTGGATACGCTTCTGGAGAGGCCCCTCTGAAGAATATCACCGTATATTCAATCAATAATGAAACACCGATTGCCGTAATAAGAGCCGCAATTCGCGTTGCATTCCGCAGCCTTTTATAAGCAACTCGCTCTATGATTACCCCGATAATTGCACAGAGTACCATGGATATAATAAGGGCTGGGAAGAACCCGATATCCCATCTTGCAATTGCATAAAACCCAATAAATGCCCCTAGCATAAATACGTCACCATGTGCAAAGTTAATCAGCTTAATGATTCCGTATACCATCGTATAGCCCAACGCAATCAAAGCATAAATACTTCCAAGCGATATACCATTTACTAGCTGTTGTATCCATTCCATGAGCTCTCACTCCTTTTTTCTTTCAATTCTTTTAGATGCTTTAATAGATTTTAAAATTGTAAAAAGGGAGGCTAATCTCGCCCCCCTCACTCGTTCCATTCGTTTAAACGTAAATTTACGGATTAACTTTAGAGTTGAACACTTGATTACCGTCTACGTATTCTAGAACTGTTGCGGATTTAACTGGGTTGTGTTTTTCGTCAACTGAGAATGTACCTGTAATTAAACTTAAATCTTGTGTTTCAGCTAAAGCTTTTTGAATCGCTTCGCCATCTGTAGAGCCTGCACGTTCGATAGCATCCTTAATGTAGTAAACTGTGTCATAACCAAGTGCATGGAATGCGTTTGGCGATTCACTGTATTTTCCTTTAAATGCTTCAACAAATCCTTGAATTGTTTCTTCTGGATCCTGTGAAGAATAGTGATTTGTAATGAATGTATTATTTAGTGCTTCTGCACCAGCAAGTTCTACTAATGTTGGAGAGTCCCAACCATCAGCCCCCATTAAAGGCGCTTCAATGCCTAATTCACGGGCTTGTTTAACAATTAACCCTACTTCTTCATAGTATCCAGGAATAAAGATGAAATCTGGATTTGCTGATTTGATACGAGTTAATGTTGATTTAAAGTCAGTATCATCTGCTACGTAAGCTTCTTCCGCTACTACCGTTCCGCCATTCGCTTCAATTTGTTCTTTAAATGACTTCGCTAACCCCTTAGCATAATCAGATGCATTATCCGCATAGATTGCTACATTTTTTGCTCCTAATTCGTTAGATGCAAAGTTTGCTGCAACAATCCCTTGGAATGGGTCAATGAAGCAAGTACGGAATACGAAATCGTTCAATGTTCCGTCTTCATTTTCAGTTACATTTGGAGCTGTTCCAGATGCAGTAACTGTCGGGATTTTATATTGATTAGCAATTTGAGCTGTTGCAATAACGTTCCCTGAAGTTGCTGGAGCAATCATTGCCGTAACCTTATCTTGTGTTGCAAGCTTAATCGCTGCATTTGTCGCTTCAGAGTTTTCTGATTTGTTATCTACTTTAACTAATTGAATTTGTTTTCCATCGATACCACCAGCAGCATTGATTTCTTCAACTGCTAATTCCGCTCCGTTTGCAATAGATGATCCATAAGAAGCTACTGCACCGGAAAGTTCTAAGTTTGCACCGATTTTAATTACATCGCTAGTAGTATCACTAGATGAGCCTCCACCAGCTGTTGACGTCCCCTCAGAATTACAGCCTGCTAACGCCCCCATGATTAATGATGATGCTAAAAATACTGATGCAAATCTCTTTAATGTTTTCTTCTCTGCCATTTTGTTTTCCTCCCGAAAATAAGTTACATAGATTCTTAAGTTTTAATAATTATAATATTCAGACTACTTAACATCAATAGGTAATCTAAATATTCTGAAATTAATAGTTATAAAAATATATATCTTCAATCAATTGACTTTATGATTGTAAAACATTCTTTATATTTAGTCTAGTGTGATTTTTTAGTAAATTTAGATAACTAAATATTAATGCTGTGATTATATAACATTTTAGTAGATAGTTTCTAACTCCCTCAACACTATAAAAAGCTATCTTACAAATATAAAAGTTTAAATTAAACATTATTATTGGAGAGCATTTTCCTTTTACCTCTATCTAACAATATAAGATAGAGAAATTCAAATGTATGTAATTTCATCACTAATATTCTTTATTAAACAAACAGCAGCAAAAGAACCTAAATCAAAAAAACTGACCAGAATATCACATTCTTAAGTCAGCTTTGCGCTCATCCTCTATGAAGGATGCTTTTTGACGGGAAGCAAATGGCAACGGTTGTTCCACAATCCTTTAAGCTTTCATATTTTATAGAACCATTGTATTTTTTTACTATATTATTACAAATCATTACACCGAGGCCAGTTCCTTTTGTCTTCAATGAATAAAAAGGTGTCCCTAATAAGGTCATTTGTTCTTCTGACATACCAACGCCATCATCAATTACTTTTATTTCAATCTTTTCATTCTTTAACTTTTTTGCTGTTATCAATATAGTTCCACCGGCCTTTGATGCTTCTATTGCATTTTTTACAACATTCACCAGCAATTGATGCAGCTCCATTTTATTTATTTCAATGTAACTACCAGCTTCGACTACTACTTCAATTTTATTTTCATTTAAAATCCCATAGGATTGTAGTAGCTCAGCCACACTGTTAATAGCTCTTTCTATGTCTACACTCTCAGTATTTTGGTCCATTGTCGGCCTGGATAATGATAATAATTGGGAGATTACCTGTTCAGCACTATCTAGCTCATCTATTAAAAGAGGTAAACTTTTTTTCATAGATTCATCTAAAGTTTTATCTTGTTCGTAAAGCTGTAAATACCCTTTAACCACTGTTAATGGGTTTCTAATCTCGTGTGCCACAGCAGCTGCTAACTCACCTGTTGTTTTTAATCGTTCTGAATGCTTTACCTGTTCATAATATAATTGCATTTTCGTGATACGATCTGAGGTAAAATGAAAAATGAAATATATAAATACCTGACTGCCTACAAAAGTGACAATATTTCCGATTGGGTCACTTGTCACATTCGGATAGAGACTTGTTTTTCCATTATTAACGAGAAAAATAACCGTAGCTACTATAAGAATTTGATTGATAAAAAGAGAAGCATAAAAGAGCTTCTTATCAAAAAATATAATAGAAATAGTTGGTATAAAGTAAATCAATAATATGGTAGACCCTGTTTCTGGGTAAATTAAAAATAATGTATAAAATAATAGAGTAGCCATTATTACGATTAACCATCGTATAATTCCTTTTTTATACTTCGGGTAAATTAATAAGCAACTTGCAAACAGGAATGCAAATAGGAGGTGGAAATAATATCCGATATTATCCTCCCCATAGAGTGGATTTTTTACAACTAATCCCGTAGTCATAATCCCTATCAAAAGATATATAATTATATAATACTTTTTCGTACTAAATTTCGTTATAATTTCTTTCATATATTTTCAAATTAACCCTTCCTTGTTACTCACTCACTTAAGTTCTTTCTTCCTATGACAATTGTACCTTTATAAATTATTTACTACAATTAACTTTTTTCTATCATTTTTTTGCAATTCCCCTCATAGGATTAAATTTATTAGAATTTAATTTTTAAGGAGGAGGGGTACGATGAAGAAAATAGAGTGGAAAATATCCATTAAGCTTTTCCCGACTGTCTTACAATGGTTTCTGAATTTTTGCCTTGTTATTTTAGCCTTCATTCTATCATTCCTTCTACTAAAAGAAATAGTAGAATTTTTTAAGATATTATTATTAAGGGATAGTAGTGATTACACGCTTTTCCTTGCTAATATTCTTCTCTTCTTCTTATACTTCGAATTTATAACGATGATTGTTAAATATTTTAAAGATGATTATCATTTTCCTCTTCGTTATTTTCTCTACATCGGTATTACTGCGATGGTTCGCTTGATTATCGTTGATCATGAGCATCCTCTAGATACTTTGATTTTTTCGCTAGTTATTTTAATTTTAATTATTTGTTATTTCATCATTAACCTTACACCTCTTGAAAGACCAAAGCGTTCTCAGCTTTTTAATAAAAATGAAGAAAATTAAATTCAAAAAAGCCCCTTCCACCTAGCTTCTTCGCCTTTTGAAATCCTATTTCCTATCAATATAGATTCCCATATTTTTCATAAGTGCATACACTAATGAAAAAACGGAGGATTTTACGTCTTATGTATAATGGCTATCCCTATTATTACGCGCAATACTTCCCTACGAATACAAACCAAATCAATATGAACACACCTAATAATCCAGCAACACCTCAGTTTGTTCAAAGAAATCCACAGCAAAAACCAAGTGTTCAGCAGCTTATGCAAACTATTCCCAGTCAGCATGGAAATCTGTACACACAGCTACAGCAGGCTGGTGTAAACAGACAGTTAATTGAAACGTTCTTTTTTTATGTAGTGAACTTTACAAGAAACCAAGCTAATATTAATCGACCTGCTAGTCAAGTTTACACACAGTTCCAAAGGGAAACACCTTGGTTTAATACCTTAGTACGTCAAATGAATCTACCTTTAAGCACCCTCGATAGAATTCTAACAAGAGTGATTGAGATTGCTCTAAACATCCTTAGAGGAGGTCAGCCGAGCCCTGGTCCAGCCCCGGCTCCGACACCTACACCAACTCCTACACCCACTCCTGGTCAGGGCTGGGCTAATTGGGAAAGCCTTGGGGGTACAATCGTTGATGCACCTGCTGCTTCATCTTGGGGACCAAACCGCCTAGATGTTTTTGCTAGAGGAACTGATAATGCCCTTTACCATATTTGGTGGGACGGTAGCCAATGGAGTAGCTGGGAAAACCTTGGGGGTGGCTTAACTTCAGCACCAGCCGCTGTTTCTTGGGGCGCAAATCGTATTGATGTCTTTGTTAGAGGTACCGATAACGCCCTTTACCACAAATGGTGGGACGGTAGCCAATGGAGCGATTGGGAGAATCTTGGGGGTACATTAACAAGCGGTCCTGCTGTTTCCTCACGTCGTTCCAACCAATTAGATGTATTTGTTAGAGGAACTGGCAATCGACTGTATAAAAGAACGTGGAACGGATCTACCTGGGAAGAATGGGAAGATCTTGGCGGAAACTTAAACTCTGAACCAGCAGCCGTTTCGTGGGGACCAAACCGTATTGATGTCTTTGCGAGAGGACAAAACAATGATTTAATCCACAAATGGTGGAGCGGCACTACTTGGAGTGATTGGGAGAGCCTTGGGGGTACATTAACAAGTGCACCAACTGTTTCTTCACGCCGCGCAAATCACCTGGACGTCTTTTCAAGAGGAACAGGGAATCGTCTATATAAACGCACATGGAATGGTTCTCGTTGGGATAGCTGGGAATCCATCGGCGGCACTCTTACAAGTTCACCCGCTGCAGTTTCTTGGGGAGCTAACCGAACAGATGTATTTGCAAAAGGACAAAATAACGATTTAATTCACACATGGCAAGGGCAATAATCAGTAGCTCTTCTAATTTGTAAATGAGATATCACCAGAGCTAGATGGAGAAGGACCACTTCCTCATCTGGCTTTTTTTTATAAACCAGCCATATCAAAAATCCGTTTCAAAAGGACTCATCCTTTTGAAACGGATTTTCTAAATAAGTGCTATAAGCATTCCACCTACAACGCCCGTAATCACAATTATCCATGGGGCAAGCTTCCAATAAGTCAGCATACTGAATAATACAACTGCAAAAACAAAATCAATTGGGTCAATGATTGCTGAAGTGAAAATTGGGTCATAAAGAGCTGAAATCAAGATCCCTACTACCGCCGCATTCATTCCCATGAAGGCACCTTTCATTTTGCCGTTTCGGCGTAAGGCATTCCAGAAGGGTAGAGCACCGAAAACTAATAAAAATGCCGGTAAAAAGATTGCTACTGTTGCAAGAAGACCGCCTAGCCATCCATCCATAGTAGCGCCGATATAAGCCGCAAAGGTAAACATTGGTCCTGGTACTGCTTGAGTTGCCCCATAACCAGCTAAAAAGGCTTCTTCACTAATTAAGCCTGTCGGAACAAACTCCCGCTCTAATAACGGTAAAACAACGTGTCCCCCGCCAAAGACTAGCGCTCCTGCACGATAAAAGCTATCGAACATCGCCACTAAACGCGAGGACGTAACCTCCCTTAGAATCGGAAGGATAATCAATAGACCAAAAAATAACGTAAGACAAATAACTCCTAATTTCTTTGTTATCGGGAAGATAAGGTTAGATACATTTCCTTCGTTTACCTGTCTAAAAAGGAAGTACCCCAATACCCCTGCGAGCAATATAATTCCGACTTGAGCAAAGGCAGTCTGCCATAACAGAACGACGGCGATTGCAAAAATCGCAATGGCTTTTCGCGATAAATCAGGCGTTAAATTTTTGGCCATCCCTAAAATCGCATGAGCTACTACCGCAACGGCCACAATCTTCAGTCCATGTATCCATCCTGCATTACTTACATCTAGGCCCTGTACGAGCAATGCAAAAATAATTAATGCGATGACGGATGGCATTGTGAAGCCTAAAAACGAGATAATACCACCTAAAATACCACCTCTCATCACACCAATTCCAATACCTACCTGACTACTTGCTGGACCCGGCAGGAACTGACATAATGCCACTAGCTCGGCATAGGTTTTTTCATCGAGCCATTTTTTTCTTCGAATGTACTCCTCATGAAAATAGCCTAAATGTGCAGTCGGCCCTCCAAAGGAAGTGAAGCCTAATTTAGTTGATACTTTCAATATTTCAAACAAAGTTTTTAAAGAATTTGATCTTTCATTTGAATTCATAGTGATAGTTTATAGCTCCTCTTTTTTCATAAATCTTATCAAAGAAGAAATTTGTAAACAGCAATCTATTGGTATCTTTACAAAACTTTAAATTATAGCGGTATAACAATTCTCTTTCTTCTTATTTAATAGGAAAAGGAAGAGAAATCCAATGCTTACGAATTCTCTTCCTCCATTACTTATTAAACTTTTTTAATTTTCTCTACTTCCGCCACTTCTTCGATTTTTAAATCCTCCGTCACGTCCTCCATAACATCCTTAGTTGAAGTTTTAAATTCCCTTAGTGTATCACCAACCGCTCTTCCTAACTGTGGTAATTTTGATGGTCCAAAAATAATTAAAGCCAGGACCAGAATAATTATTAAACCTGGTACACCAATACTCGCCATTTTAATGCCCTCCATTTCTTTTTAAAAATTTTAAGTTAACTCTCCATTTTCGGAATAAGATAGCTCTCTTTCCTTTCGCTTCTTTTCAGCCCAGCTAGAAACACTAATACTAATTTCAAATAGAAGTAAAAGCGGAACAATGATAACAAAATCTGAAATGAAATCTGGTGGAGAAATCGAGACGCCCACAATGATTAAGATAAAGTAAGCAACCTTTCGCATTTTACGAAGCTTATCCGGCGTAACGACCCCTATGTTTGTTAAAAACAAAATCACTACTGGCAGCTCAAATACGAGCCCAACTGGAATGGTCAGATTAAAAAGCAATGAAAAGTATTGCTGAATTCCATAGGTTTCAATCGCGCCAATCGATACATTCACATTGGATAAAAAATTAAGCATTAAAGGAAACAATATAAAATAGCTAAAACTAATTCCTAACAAAAATAAGAAAAAGGAAATAGGAATATAAAAAATTGTTCCCTTTGCTTCCCTCTCGCTTAGTCCTGGCTTCACAAATAACCAAATCTGCCATAATGCTATAGGAAGCGTGATCAATATCCCTAAAATCAGGGCACACTTCACATAAATCATTAAGCCATCTGTGTAGCCGAATAGATTCCAATCTACACCCTGTGCTGTAGGCTGATCCTTAATGAAATTTAATGTTTTTGGCGCAAACCAAAAACCAACCAGCAGCGATAAAACTAAAGTAACAGCTACGATTATTACCCTTTTCCTTAATTCCTCTAAGTGTTCAACGAGCGTTAATTCATGTTCTTCCTTCATTTTTATCACCTTATTTTCTAATTAAGCCCAATTGTTTTTTATATTGTCTGCAGAAAAGTAAAAGTTATTCTAAATAAAATTGTTAAAAAATATATATATTTTCGAGCTAATTCGTCAAAATACTTAATAAGAATTTGACCAACATAGGGAATCATAGTAATATTTCTCTCATAATTCAAAAAGAATAGGTGTTTAAATTTGTCGAATTTATTTAGAAAAAAACAGATTGGTGATTTATTAAACAAGAGAGAAGGATCCGGGCTAAAGCAATCTTTAGGCGCATTTGATTTAATCATGCTAGGTGTTGGAGCTATCGTAGGAACAGGGATTTTCATTCTTCCTGGAACCGTTGCTGCCACACATTCCGGTCCCGCTATTGTCTTCTCTTTTATCATTGCAGCTTTTGTTTGTGCTTTAGCTGGAATGTGTTACTCTGAGTTCTCATCTGCTATCCCCGTAACCGGTAGTGCTTATACATATGGATACATTGTATTTGGTGAGATTATCGCGTGGCTTGTAGGCTGGGCACTCGTACTAGAATACGGTTTAGCCTCTGCATCCGTTGCAACAGGCTGGTCATCTTATTTAATCTCTTTATTGGAAGGGCTAAATATTACGATTCCACACAGCCTGTCTGGACCATTTGATCCTGCAGGTGGCACATATATTAACCTACCGGCAGTACTTATCGTTTTAGCCATTTCTTATTTACTTTCACGAGGAATGCAGGAATCGGCGAAAATCAATAAAATTATGGTTTTTGTTAAAGTAGGAGTCATTTTGCTCTTTATCGTAGTTGGAGTCTTCTATGTGAAGCCAGATAATTGGCAACCATTCATGCCCTTTGGATTTGATGGTGTCTTAGCAGGTGCAGCATTAGTATTCTTTGCTTTCTTAGGGTTCGATGCTGTCTCTGCTGCTGCAGAAGAGGTAAAGAATCCACAGAGAAACTTACCAATTGGGATCATTGGTTCATTATTAGTTTGTTCTTTGCTTTACATTACTATTTCCTTAGTGATGACTGGGATCGCTCCTTATACAGACTTAAATGTTAGTAACCCTGTGAGCTTTGTTATTCAACTAGTTGGTCAAGACTGGATCGCTGGGGTAATTTCCTTAGGTGCAGTTACAGGAATGATGACAGTAATTCTTGTAATGTTATATGGAGGATCTAGACTTCTTTTTGCCATCGCTCGAGATGGTCTGCTTCCAAAAGTATTATATAAAGTAAATCCTAAGAGCCAAAGTCCTGTCTTTAACACATGGATTTTCGGAGTAGCTGTAGCCTTTTGTGCAGGATTTATTCCTTTAAGTAAGCTAGCTGAGCTAGTAAATATGGGAACTTTAATTGCCTTTATGATTGTTTCGATTGGAATTCTCTTCTTAAGAAAAAATAAAGATATTCCAGCTGGCGGCTTTAAGGTACCACTGTTCCCTGTGCTTCCGATTTTATCGTTCTTTGCTTGTCTATTTTTAATCACTCAATTATCTGTTGATACATGGATTGCTTGTGGTATCTGGTTCGTAATTGGGCTAATTTTCTACTTTATCTATGGACGAAAAAACAGTAAATTAAATCATTAAGTAAAAAGGTGAGTCCTCATGAAACACAGGACTCACCTTTTTCAGTCTTCATTTTGTAAAAATTTTTCATAAAGATATGCACACCACTTACAATTTTCGTTCTCTTTTATATTTTTTAATAATCCTACTAGTACGACTCTGCTTAATGTTGGCTCTTGTAAATCTGCTTTTAATAATTGTAAAGATTCCTCTACAAGTGAATCATCGCGAATCTCTTCTTGTATAGTATTTATGAGTTCAATCAATTGGTCCTTCGTATATTTTGGAATTTGATTGATATAAGCTAAATAATCAGCTGTCACGACTTGGATTGTTGCGTTTTGGGCAACAAGTGTCACTTTTTCAACAATTGATTTACATAACAAGCTTAAATCTAACTTGTAATTATCAAGCAAGAATAATTCTGAATAGCTTTTTACGAAGCCATTAATCGTAAATACTAAATCTAAATACATATTGGGAGGAGTCTGGGCAAATTGTCTTTCAACAATCGAATAAATTATTCGATTGAACATAGCCATGTAAGTCTGCATTCTCTCAAAAAGGTCCTTATTATACGATAAGACCTGCTCCGTCATAAAGAATTTAGCAAAATTAGATTGTTGTTGAAACTCGCCTAATGATATATATAAGAAGTTATATAGTAGCTCCTCACGCGATTGCGTCGCACTGACCGACTGTTCAAGTTCAGTAATAATACTAGTCATAAAATGGTCAATTAAACTATTAATAAGCTCATCTTTCGACTTAAAATATAGATAAAAAGCTCCCTTTGATATCCCACATCGCTCTGTAATCTGCTGTACCGATGTTGCTTCGAAACCGTTTTCAGCAAACAATTCTAGCGATTTCTCCATTATGAGTTGTTTTTTAACCAATTTAAAACACTCCTACTCTTTCATTTGACAACTGACCAATTAGTCATTAGTATAAATAACTGTAGTAAAGTAGTCAAATTTTTAAGGGCAGGTGTAAAAGTGAAAGGTTTAGTAAATTTTGTACTGAAAAATAAACTAGCTGTATGGTTACTTACAATTATTATTACTGTATCTGGTATTTATTCTGCTTCAAGAATGAAAATGGAGTCAATTCCTGATATTTCAATTCCTTACTTAATTGTTATGGGTGTCTATCCAGGCGCTACTCCTGAGCAAGTAATGAACGAATTGTCAATTCCGATGGAAAAAGCGGTTGAAGGACTAGAAGACGTAAAAGCAGTTTACTCAAGTTCTTCATCAAACGTATCTCAGATTCAGGTTGAATATGAATATGGCGTTGATATGGATGAGAAAAAACGTCAACTAGAATCAGCGCTTGACGGTGTTACTCTACCAGAAAAAGTAGAATCACCATCTATTATGGCTATTAGCATGAATATGATGCCAGTTGTTGCGCTTTCAATTAGTAGTACTGAAGAAGATATTGTTGAGTTAACATCAACAGTTGAAGATATCCTACTTCCAAAAATCGAGAAAATTGATGGTGTTGCTTCGGCTACTATCACTGGTCAACATATTGAAGAAGTAGAATTTACATTTGATGATGCAAAAATGGCATCACTTGGCCTAACAGAAGACACTATAAAGCAAATGGTTCAAGCAAGTGATATGGCTTTATCATTAGGGCTATATAAGTTTGTCGAAGGCGAAGAGGCCGTTTCAGTTGATGGGGATATCCAAACAGTCGATCAGTTAAACGATATGCTAATCCCTGTAACACCAACTGCTGAAAACCCATCACCATTTGTTAAGCTTGGTGAGATTGCGAAAATCGAAACAGTAGGTAAGGTTCAATCTGTTTCACGTACAAATGGTGAAGATGCCATTGCCATCCAAATTGTTAAAGGGCAAGAGGCTAACACTGTAACTGTAGTAAATGCTGTAAAGGATTTAATGGAAGAAGAAGAGGCTAATATCGATGGCTTAGTTGTTGATTTATCCCTTGACCAAGGTAAACCAATCGAGGATTCAGTTTTCTCAATGGTTGAAAAGGCTGTATTCGGTGGTTTAATCGCTGTATTAATCATCCTTTTATTCTTACGAGACTTTAAATCTACTATTATTTCGATAATCTCTATTCCAGTTTCGATCTTTATGGCCCTACTATTATTAAACTGGTTAGATATCACATTAAATATTATGACGTTAGGTGCTATTACAGTTGCGATTGGTCGTGTTATCGATGACTCTATCGTAGTAGTAGAAAATATCTATCGTCGTATGCACTTAAAAGAAGAAAAACTTCGTGGCCGTGCGTTAATTCGCGAAGCAACGATTGAAATGTTTAAACCAATTCTTTCTTCTACATTAGTAACTATAGCAGTATTTGCACCATTACTATTTGTAGGTGGTATGGTTGGAGAGTTATTCATGCCATTTGCTTTAACAATGGCATTTGCATTAGGGGCTTCCCTACTTGTTGCGATTACAATCGTACCAGCACTGTCTCATTTCTTATTCCGTAAAAAGCTTTATGGTGAGAAGACAGAAAAAGCTCATAAAGAAGTTGGAAAGCTTGCTTTATGGTACCGTGGTATTCTAGAAAAAGCTTTAAACCATAAATGGATCACTTCAATCATTGCAATTGTTATCTTAGCTGGTTCACTTGCACTTACACCTTTAATCGGATTTAGCTTCATGGGTTCTGCTGAGGAAAAAGTTATGTACTTAACTTATACTCCTAAAGCTGGAGAGCTTGCTGAACAAACAGAAGAAAATATCGAAGCAGTTGAGCAAGAGTTGATGAAACGCGACGATATTGATGTTCTACAATTATCGATTACAGATTCATCTAGCGCAGATCCAACTGCTATGATGATGGGTGGCGGTGGAGGCGGTGCATTAATGTACCTAATCTTCGACCCAGATATGAAGAACTTCCCTGAGGCAAGAGAAGAAGTTGAAGAGTATGTGTTTAACCTTGGTCAATCTGGCGAATGGAAATCACAAAACTTCACTTCAATGTCTATGTCAACTAATGAAGTAAGCTACACACTTTACAGTGAAGATTTAGATGATTTAATGACAGCTGTTTCTCAAGTAGAAACTGCTTTAGGAGAAATTGAAGGTCTTAAGGATATCTCTTCTGATGCAGAGGATCCATATGTAGAAAATGTCTTTAAGGTTTCTCAGGAGCATGTCCTTCAATATGGTCTAACAACTGGCCAAATTGTAATGGCATTATCAAATACAGGCTCTGACGAAGTATTAACTAAGGTTGAAAATGACGGAAATGAAATTGACGTTATTATTCAACGAGAAGCAAAAGCTGCTCCAGAATCTATTGATGATTTACTTGCTACTGAAATTCCAACGGCTCTTGGTACAACAATGCCGTTATCAGAATTAGTAGAGCTTGAAAAAGGAACTACATTAAATACTTTAAGTCGTTCTGCTGGTGAGTACTATGCAACAGTTTCAGGCACTATTATTGGTGATGATATTTCTGTAGCAACTGGTGAAGCAGACAAAAAAATTAACGATCTTGAATTACCAAAAGGTGTTACAAGTGGTGTTGCAGGTGTTGCAGCAGATATGACTGAAACATTTACACAATTAGGTGTTGCAATGATTGCCGCAATTCTAATTGTCTACTTCATCCTTGTTGTTACATTTGGTGAAGGATTAGCGCCATTTGCGATTCTATTCTCATTACCGTTCACAGTAATAGGTGCGTTTATCGGTTTATTCGTAACAAACCATACCATTTCTGTTCAAGTAATGATGGGGCTATTGATGTTAATCGGTATTGTTGTAACAAATGCCATTGTATTAGTAGACCGTATAATCCATATGGAACGTGATGGAATGGTGATGCGTGAAGCGATTCTTGAAGCAGGAGCTACACGTTTACGTCCAATCTTAATGACTGCAATTGCAACAATCGGTGCGATGGTTCCTATGGCACTAGGTGTTGGCGGCGGTGGCGGACTAATGTCAGCTGACCTTGCTATCACAGTAATCGGTGGTCTATTAAGCTCTACATTGCTAACATTAGTAATCGTTCCAATCGTTTACGAGCTTCTTTCTAAAATGTTAAAGAAAAATCGTAAAGATATCGAAGAAGACTAATAAGAAATCGAAAGGTGTCTCATTATGAGGCACCTTTTTTTATTGGAGCTAAACCTTGCCAGAATATTTTTGCGATTTTTTGATTTAACTGGCAAGGGTGTAATATGATAATAGTGGGGTGATGGAATGAGCTTAAAAATCTATTTAGATAACGATCAATTTGTGGCAGGGACAACCTTAAAGAATTCTGATAGTCCAGAACAGAATAATATGGCGCTTCATATATGTGAAGACCCACTGAATATACTTGAGAATCGCCAAAAACTCGCTTCAACTTTGAAATGTGGCATTAATGATTTTGTTTGTGCCAATCAAACTCATAGCGCTAACGTGCATCAGGTAAACTTATCCGATAAAGGGCGAGGTTCTCAAACTACCGAGGATGCTGTAGCAGATACAGATGCCCTTTATACATTTGAGTCGAATACCCTTCTCTGTTCGTTCACAGCAGATTGTGTTCCTGTTATCTTCTACAATGAAGCTAATGGTCTTTCAGGGGTTATCCACTCAGGCTGGCAGGGCACTGTAAAGGAAATTACTCTCAAGACATTTCAACAAATACTAGAAAAAAACCAAAGTGATCCTAAGAACATTCAGGTCATACTTGGACCAGCCCTTAGCCAGGAGAAATTTGAGGTGGACGTCGATGTCTATGAAAAGTTTGCAGCACTTGGCTATGCAGAGGATTTTATGTACTTTAACAAAGAAACAAACAAATACCATATCGACAACCAGTTAACCGTAAAAAAACAATGTGAGCTTGCGGGTATTCCTTCCGAAAATATAAAGATTGATCAAACATGTACCTTTAAAAGTGAAGATGGCTTCTCTTATCGACAGGATAAAAAAAGCGGTAGGCATTTAAGCTTTATCATGAGAAAAGAAAGCTAAAACTAAAAAAACATGAGTTCGAAATCTATTTCGAGTTCATGTTTTTTATATGCACGTTTATTTTCTTAACCTTGCCAATACCTTTTTTGCATTCTTCGCTGTATACATTTGTTGATCTGCTTCACTATATAAGCATTCCATATTTCGAATTGATGAATTAATGTAGGCATACCCTACGGACATATGAATTGGGAGTGATTCATTAAAGGTATTGTGATAATTTAAGTTTTGAATGACTTTATTGATAAATGCAACTACATCCTCCTCGACTACATTTGGTAAAAGTATCGAGAATTCATCTCCACCAATTCGAGCAATAACCATTTCCTCACTGGCACAATTTGTTAAAATATTCGCCGCTTCAATGATTAATCGATCTCCTGCTTGGTGCCCGTTATTATCGTTTATATATTTTAATTGGTCTAAATCACAGATAATGACACCCATTGGAACGTCCTTCAGCCTATTGTAGATGCCCATTTTTGTTTGGAAATACGTACGATTAAAGACATTTGTTAACCCATCATGGGAAACCTCATACTCTAACTGCTGCTGTAATTTCATTTTATCATCAATATTTCGGTAGATCCCTTGAACGGCTATCATCCTACCTTCCTTATAAACCGGTGTAGCATGTTCTTCAAACCAAATATAATTCCCCTTATCATTCATAAGACGAAAGATTATTGGTTTACTAAAATCCCATTCTCCTGATATTTTACTTTCCAACTTTTCATAATCATCTGGGTGAACAATTTCGAAAACCCTATTAGGATTTTTCATATGCTCCTGATAAGAATTTGCACCTAATTGATTAACTCCAGGGCTTAAATAACGATATTTTAATTGCGGTGTTTCGCAATAGTAAATGATATCTTTTGCATTTTCAACTGTCTCAATTAGCGGTTTTAAGTAGTCCATTTTCCCTTTTAATCGAGCCAGTTTAAAGTGTTGTACTGCAATAAAGGCTATTAAAAGTATGATTCCTACTCCTAGTACAACCAACCACATAAAAAACACCACGTTTCTACTATAATCATAAAATGCTCATCGGAAGGTTTAGTTTCCTTTATCTTCCTTCTATTATAGTACTATATTAACACTGTTTTAATAGTAAAAACTCTAAAAATTGAAATTTTCTCCAATCCATTTTCTTACATCATTAATTAGATCATATAAGGATGCACCCTTTTTATGTTTTTGAATATCCTACAAAGAATGTGATTTTTAAAAACAAAATCCGACGTGTTTTGAAATGATTCGTTGGAGGATGGGAGAAGCATGAAAAGACTATCACTTTTTCTTTCACTTTTCGCTTTCGTTTTTTTAGTTGGTTGCAGTGAAAAAGATTCTAAAAAAGAGACAACAACAGAGGAGCCAGTTGTAACGGACGAACCTACTACAACTGAAGAAGAGACAGAGACGGAAACTGAAACTGAGCCTTCTAATCCCGATTTAGATTTAGCAATGGAGTTTACAAATTATATAGACCAAATCATTTTACTAGCTCCTGAAGAGGATCGAATTATTAGTCTGTATGATAGTGTGACTGGAGTTAACTATGTAAATGACGAAATTCTTTACTATACTCTTTTAGACGATGTACTTCCAAGCTATCGCCAATTCGTTGTAGATTTAGAGTCCATTATGCCCAAAAATTCGCGAATTCAGGAACTTCACGAATTATATATTGAAGGAGCAAATACACAATATAATGCCTTTACATTAATGGTTTCAGCCATAGAAAAACAAGATATGGATACAATGACACAGGCTAACCAAGGTTTAGACCAAGCACGAGCATTGCTTCGTGATTGGTTATATGAAGTCGATGCCATTTCAATTGAAACAGGTGTTAGCATACAATAGCGCCGCATATTGTCTCAAAAGTTTGCAGTTTAAACTTTTGAGCATTTTTTTATGGCATTTAGCGAAAAACTAAATTTCTAATGATAAAAATTCCACCAGAAGCCATATTAAATAGGAATTCAAATTGAAAGGGGTTTTTCCTTATGGGAAGAGACGATAGCAAAAGTAAAGGCACTAACAAGCAGTCACTACCTCAAACACCTGGAAACGCAAAAATAGCACCGGGTGAAATGCGAGAAGAAATTGCTCAAGAACTAAACCATCTTCACCAATTGGCTCAAAAAGCTAAGAAGAACCAGAAATAAGGAGGCGGCTTTCCTTGGATTATCAACGAGCACAAGATATTGTTGCCTCATCTAAAGAGTTTGAAGTTAGCTATAACGGTGTTTCTATATGGATTGATAAACTACATGAAGATGGTAAAACAGCTACAGTTCACTTAAGACATGCTCACGAAGAGCGATCAGAAGTCGATGTTTCAGAGCTTAAAGAAGAATACCTCATCCAATAAAGATACAATCCCACTGACTTAGTATTCAGTGGGATTTTCATTTACATACATTCCTTTTGAAAGACATACCATTTGATAAATACATCACTAAAATACGCACCAATACAAAACTAAACAGATTAATAATGGAAAAATCCGTTAATAATGCATAAGAAAGTTTTACCAATTGTAAAGGAAGGTACTATGGGTAAAAAGAACATTATGTTATTTGGGATTTCCATTGCCTTTTTAAACCTGTTTGATGGCATAGTAACAAACTATGGATTAATGAAAAAACTAATCGAAGAAATGAATCCCATTATGAATTTCCTTATCTCCATTAATCCTGCATTATTTTTAGGTTTAAAAGTAGGCTTATCTCTTCTTATTCTTTTTGTTTCTTATTGGGTTTATACAAATAGTAAAGCGCACTTTCAAAAACTCTATCTGCTAACTCTAGTCGGTGTTTTTTGCCTTTATTTCGGTATTTGTGGTGTACATCTATATTGGTTATCCTTCATTTAACACAGGATTGATTCCTATTAGATGTTTTTAGAGTTTTAAATTATTTAAAAACAGCTTCGGGAATTATTTTACGTAATAATTCCCGAAGCTGTTTATTTTCTTTCTTTTGCCCAATTAATAAATTCATCAGATGTTAAGGGTCTTGAGAAGTAATAGCCCTGAATTAGTGGGGCTTCTTCCATTGAATAAATAAAATTATATTGCTCCTCTGTCTCGACACCTTCAATAACAATTTTTAAGTTTAAAGAGTCTGACAATGTAATAATCGATTTTAAAACCGCCGAATCCTTTTCTGAATTAGAAATCCCATCTACAAAGGACTTATCAATTTTAATAGTCGATATAGGCATTCTCTTTAAATAAGAAAGCGAAGATAGTCCTGTACCAAAGTCATCTAATGCAACAGACAATCCAATTTCTCTAAACCTGTTGATGGCTGTTATGGCATGCTTAATATCATAGACAACACTTGTTTCTGTAATTTCCAATTCTATATAGCTACTATCAACATTATATTTATCAAGGTTTGTGTTAATAACCTCATAAAGTCTAGTAGAAGTTATATAAGAGCCTGGGATATTAATAGATACTTGCTCAAACTCTATTCCCTCTTCTAGCCACTGGGAAATCTGGATACATACATGCTCTATAATCCAATCCGTTAAGTCAAATACTTTATTGCCTGCTGCTTCAACGATTGGTATAAAAACACCAGGAGGAATCATTCCATTTTGCGGATGCTTCCAACGCACTAAGGCTTCTAATCCGGAGATTTTACGAGAATGAGATTGCACTTTCGGTTGATAAACTAAGAATAGTTCATTGTTAACCATTGCTTTTTCAAGATCCTCGACAATTTGTCTATCCATATTGTAGGTATGAATCTTTGGATCAAATTCAATGACATTTTCAATATAATTACTTGATGGATAGTGGAGAACAGCTAAATTATTCGCTAAAAGCTCTAAGACATTTTCCTTATCCTTCGAAGTTGAAATCGCACAAACTATATCGACCACGATTGGATAGTCTTCGATTTGTATTGGATTTTTCAGATTATCAGTAATACTTTCCATAAAGCCCTTTAATTTCTCGAAACGCTGGTCATTAAAAGCGTACACTGCAAATCGATTTCCTTCTATTCGATATAGCTTAAATGATTGCGATTTACTATTATTCTCAATGACTTCCCCAACTGCTTTTATCACTTTATCGCCAAAAACATATCCGTATTGATTAATCCATTTTTCTAGGTCCTGTATTTGAAGAATCGCAAGGCTACCCGTTGTTTTTAAATCATTCGTGTCCTTCTCAAACTGGCGTTGGTTTGGAAATAAAGTTAACGCATCGTAGTAATTTAAACGGTAATCTACAAAACGCTCTAAGATACGTGTAAGTCCAACAATAATAAATAAAAGACCTAAGGCTACTATCACAATAACAGATAAATCCATTTGGAAATCATGCATATGGTGTGTTGTTAAAAATGGTCCTTCTATGTAAAAAACAACAGAAGCCATACCAGTATAGTGCATGCTAGAAATTGCTATTCCTAACAAAATTGCTGTAATAATTTTGATTAAATGATTATTCATATGCTTTTGTAAAGTAGCAAACACAAACATAGCAATCATCGATACAACAATGGCAATGATAATCGATAAAACAAATAAAGTAGGCTTATAATAATACATTGCTTCCATTTTCATAGCTGCCATTCCTAAATAATGCATTGAAGCAATTCCAAGACCCATAATCATTCCTACAATAGAGTAAGAAAGCAGGGATTGATGCGTCGACTTATTGGCAAAATTAAATGCAATATAGGATGCAATAATCGCAGGGAGCATAGATAGTATCGTTAAAAACAGGTCATTATCCATTGGTAAAGGAAGCATAAAAGCACTCATTCCAATGAAGTGCATAGACCATATGCCAAGCCCCATTGCTACAGAAGATAGTATTAACCAAAATGATTTTGGAAAAAAACCATTATCCTGTATTCTTTGATTCATAAATAATGCAGCATATGACGCAAAACAAGCGATAAAAACAGATAAGACAATTAATGGGACAGAATACTCTCCATACAAGATGGTAATCCCTTGGGAATCAGGTATTGAAAACATGATTGAACCTCTGTTCTTTGTTAATATGTTCTTAAATTATATATGAATCACATTGAATTTTATATATTAAGTTACTAACGAATAAAAGTAATAATTTTCTGTATACCCATATATTTCTATTGATTTTTTTCCAAACAATAGAACAAGGGATTAAAGAGTAATCTTTAATCCCCGTCTATAACAATCAATATGGTTCAAACAGCTTTGCCTGCATGTGTCATTTTGAATAAACGATTTCTTATTTATTCTTCACGTTCATCTTTTGGTTCGAACGTTTTACAGCATGTATCTCGAGAATTATTTGCTTCTTCTGAAAGCTTCTCAAAATCAAAATCCGAAGCAAACTCTGTATTTTTGTTTTTAGAATGGTAATCCATATCAATCTGAATTTTATCCGCTCCACAAACATTTCCTTTTTCATGGAAAATACAGTTCGAAACCGCACAGCTTACTTCTACATTTGGCATTGCTATCCTCCTCAAAAGATTGTCATAAAGAGTAGAAAGAAGAATTTTGCAGTAATTCTTATTTACACTCTTTTCGCCTTTATTCTGTCCAAATTAATGATTTTTATTTGAAGGTGATAGAAAGTTCACAAACAAAAAACTCGGAGGGAGAATCTTCCGAGTTTTTCTATCTAAACGATATCGTTATTTAACGCTCTTATTTCCATTATTTCTTACATCTGTAGCTTTGCTATTTGACGAATCCACATTGATGTAAAGTTTGCCTGCTGCTTTAGCTCGTGTTTCATTATTAAAGCTATCAACAGCCTTCACTTCAATTTGTGCCCCATCTGCAACTGTTCCATATGGCACTGTATAATACCCCACATAATGTCCTGGGCTTTCTTCCATCATAGGTAACTCAGTAGCATTTTGCAGGCTATTGCCATTTAAATTTGTTAATGGCATATGAATCATATATGTGGCACGTAATCCTGGCTCACTATCAAATTCAATTTTAACGCTTTTACCAGTAATTAGATTTAAATTAGCGTCTGGTTTTACATTTTCTATAACAGGCGCATCAAAGTCTGCCGTTACAGTAATTGTTTCTGCTTTACGATTCCCTGCTAAATCCTGTGCGATTACCTTAATAGTATTGGTTCCACTATCAATTAACATACGGTGTGAGAATTTACCGTTTGTAACCGTAGCTTTTTGACCATTCACCTTTACAAAATCAAGATTAGCATCCTCAACTGTACCCGTTACAGTGACTGATTCACGACTAATCTTTTCACCATTTGCAGGAGCTGTAATTGTAACTGTCGGACTAGCTGTATCTAATACAACCGTAACCGGGGCAGACTCTCCAGTTGTTTTGCCATCTAGTGTAGAAGTAACTTTTAACTCGTTATTTCCTTCTGCAAGAGTTACTGGAATTTCAAATTGACCATTTTCACTTACTTCAGTAGTACCAGCAGCTTCTCCATTCAATGTTAGCTCAATTGTTGTCGTAGGAGAGGCAGTACCTGTTACAATTAATTCTGATTCATTTGTAATGAAGTTTTCAGTAGGACCTGTGATAACAGGTGTTGCTACCTCATAGCTTACACGTGCACGAATCATATAATTGCCTTCCTCAGCTGGTACTGGAGACCAAGCACCTGAGACATATTGATAGCTTCGCCCAGCGTTTGTTCCATCTTCATCTGTAGCAAGTCCAGGTGAGGATGTATTAATAGCTGATTGAATGTAAACCATGTAGAAATCACCATTTACAGCAATATTATGTTCACGTAAATCAACAACTGTCCACTCACCATTTCGAAGTGCTGTTGCATCAATAGGTCCAGCTAATTTTTTACCAGGCGTACCATTTGCTCCAGTTGCATCCCAAACCTCTACTTTAAAGTTTGTTCCTCCAGGAGTTGGCCAAGTCGTGTCCCAGAAGCGGAAGACGCCATCCGTTACAATACCGTTCTCCTCCCCTTCAGGAAGAGTCATTTTTACTGCCCAACCATTTCCTGCATCATAGTAGGCACGTGCATTTTCTCCTGTGCCATCATCATAACCAATTTCCCCACCTGGATATGTGTAGAAAGGTTCTAAAGCTATATCTTGCACTGCACCATCTGCATCAATTACTACAGAAATTTCTTGGCCACGGTATCCATTAGCCAAAACCTTTAAAGTATATGATCCTTCATAACCTGTAATTGTGTAGTTTCCGCTTGCATCTGTTGAAACAGGAGTAATGTTAGCATCCTCTACTAGAAGTAAAATTGCTCCCTCAATTGGCTCCCCAGTTTTTGCATCAGTAATAGATCCCGTAACAGAACTTTGTGGAAGCTCGTCTAATGTAAAATCAGCCGAAACTGCTTGATCTGCCTCTAATGACACAGTCTGTTCTTCTGATTCATAACCGTAAGCGCCTGCTTTTACAGTAAATGTACCTGCACTATGAGTCATAGTGTAAGTACCATCAACAGGATTTGTATAAACCGAGCGTCCTGATTCAAGTACACTTACTTGTGCACCTAGTGGAAGAAGTGTTGGATTCACGATTGCTTCAACCTCTGGCGTTTTTGCTTTGACAGGGTTTTCAGGTTTAATTTTTGCTGGATTAATAGGCGTTTGCGTTTTTGCCTTATTTTTCTCAGCAGCTTTATCTTCTTTTGTTAATTTTGCTGGCTTTTCCGTTTTAATCTTTTTAATAACCCCTAATTGGTTCTTCGTAAGGGCTGTATTCGATAATGCGACATCATCAATATACCAGCCATCACGTAAAACACTACCGTCTGAATATGCATTAAAGCCAATGTATACTCGTTGCCCTGCATAGTCTGATAAATTGATTTCTGAGCTTATCCAACCATTGGATTCTCCAGATACTTCTTGTAATTGTGTCCAGTTTTCTAAATCAGTAGAAATCACTACATGGCCAAAATCCCAAGAAAGCTCAAAATTATACCAATTCTTAAACTGTAGATAGCTATTCCCCTCCGGTAAGTCCACAGGAGGCATAATTAGTGTTGCATTCATATTATTCGCGTAAGTGCCTGCTAGATTTGTTGCATATACTTTCTCACCAGATGCAGCACTTCCTGGCCCTGAGCTTGGTGCTCCCCATTCCCAGCTATTTGCATTGCCGAATGAGCTCCAGCCAACTGGTTGTCCCTCAAAATCTTCAGAGTAGCCTGTTGAGATACCGGGATTTACTTGAATCGAGTATTCATCACTTGTTACTTCATTATTACCAAAATCATTGATTGTCCAGAAGTAAGTAAACTCGCTTCCTGTTATTAAATTTCCAGGAACAACTACTGTAAACTCACCGGATTTGTAGTCACCCGATGAACGTCCAGCTTGAATTGCTTGTACATCGCCATTTCCATCAACATAATTTAGATTTACTGATGAAACACTAATATTATCTGAAACGGAAATAGTTAATGTTAAATCCATTCCTGCATAGGTTTCACTAGGCGCTTCGTACTCAAATGTTGGCGCTTCTGTATCCTCACCCTGCTTTGTTACTTGTCCTTCAATTGTTCCAAGACCAGAAATAATAGAGGATACTGCAGAATATGCATCAACTAAGCCATATCCATATCCGTGGTTAGGAGAAGCTGGGTATTCCGAATCTGTTAAAGGTGTTGCTGTTTCTAGAAGAATTTCTTCCATTTCATCAACTGTAATGTTTGAATTTACTTGACGCAGAAGTGCTGCAACACCAGCTACAGCCGGCCCAGCCATGGATGTACCGTTCCATCCACCTTCATAACCGCCACCAGGTACAGAAGAACGAATGTTAACCCCTGGAGCCGAAATATCTGGTTTGATTTCCTCATAAGGTGATGGACCACGTAGGGAGAAGCTTGCTACTTTGTTGTTAATATCAATTGCCCCTGTAGCAAAGGATTCTGGGTAGTTGGCAGGAGCAGCTACAGATCCAGGTCCTCCTGGGTTGAAAAGCGTTGTGTTTCCAGCTGAGAATTCAGGGAAAATTTCTGCTGCACGCCAGCTAATTACAACATCTCGATACCACTCATCAAGTCCAGGTCCTCCACCCCAAGAGTTATTTACAACATCCGGAGCTAAATCCACTCGAATATTTCCTTCAGAATCTGTTGGAGCTAAAATCCATTCGGCTGCTTCTAGTAAATCTGCATCTGTACCTCCTGCAGGTGTAAATGCTTTAACTGAAATATATTCCGCCCCGGGTGCTACACCAATTTGGTTTGAGCCATTCGGTTCACTACCAACCACTGTTCCAGTAACGTGGGTACCATGCCCATCGTCATCATACGGCTCTGACTGTCCTGCTGTAGCATCAAACCAGTTAAAATCATGGTCTACTTCACCTGTTGCTTCATTGTAGCCTCGGTATTTTTCCTTTAGTGCTGGGTGATCCCAATCAACACCCGTATCGATAACTGCTACAACAGTTCCCGAACCATCGATCCCCATCTCCCAAACTTCTGGAGCTTTTACTCGAGAAACGTTCCATTCAACATTCGCCACATCTGCAGCAGGAGCCTTAGCTTCCTTTGTTTTTGTTGTAACTAATTTTCTAGTTTCATTGGGAAGAACTTTTTCTACCTCTGAATAGCCTGCAATTTTTTCGGCAATTTCTTTTGTTGCTGTTACTGCCATCCCATTCACCACATAATAGGAATCAAACTCTGAAACCGCTCCTTTTTTCTTTTCTTGCTCAAGAAACTTTATAACAGATGCTTGCGAATCGATGGAGGTAGCCTTCAGCTCAGAAACAACTGCAGAGCGTTGGACAAGCTTCGTATTTTGAGCAGATAGATTTTTGTCCGCTGCTGTTTTGCGTGCCTGTGCTGCAACCTTTTGAGGATCTGCTTTTTCCTTGAATTTAACCAGGAATGTAACCTTTTCTTCGTCCTTAAAATCCGTTAGTAATCGGTCGCTAATTTTATCCTTCGCCAAAACATTCGATACGCTTGATTGTTTTAAAGACTCGTGTAACTTATTTACTTCCTTCGCACTTGCTACATTTGGTGCAATTAATGATACTGTCATAAGTAAAGAAGCAGTAATACTTAAAATCTTGGTTGAACGTTTCGTTTTCATAATCTCTCCCCCTTCCAAATTAACAACAACCTGCTCCCCTTTTCGTATAAACAAATCTAACTCTCCCTCCATTACGAGAATCTAAGGTTCACAGCAACCACAGATGTTCTTAACCGTTCTAGTTGTAAAAACTACTATATAGAATTGAAAGTATATTGTTTGTCTAAATTTGTAAATTCTCTTCCATCATTTTGAAATTTAAATAATTGTATCTATTTGGAAATAGTATTTTTAAGTAATAAGAGGGAAAAGAGATAGTCCAAAATTACTTTAAATCGATTTAAAACATAGATTTAAAATTTAAATTTGTATATGAAATTAAAAAATGAATCCTTAAACCTACCGTTCTACTAAATTACAAATTTCGCAAATCCGTATTTTGGCTGTTTGAAAGAAAAAAGCACTAATTATTATTTCGAAATTTTAACAAGGCAGTTTTTTATTAGTAGCTCTCTTGGTTTACGTTAAGCCCTTTTAACTAATTGATTTTGTTATGTATGAATTATTAATCTTCAATCTGACCTTAAAACTTTTTAAGAAAGTGATACTTTTTTAAATACCAGACCTCTGTTATTGTTATCTGTAAATTCCTAATAGTAAGGACGGATCGTTGAGATGCAAAAAACACTAGATTATTCAAGCTCACGTAATAAAACCTTTGATTTGATTATTTCAGCACTACTAATTTCTCTTGTATTTGTTTCAACAGTCTTCTTAAATATCAAGCTTCCAATTGGAGGACAGGGTGGTTTAGTCCATCTTGGTACGGGCATGCTCTTCATAGCTTCTATTATGTTCGGTCCTAAAAAGGGTGCACTTGCAGGTAGCTTGGGTATGGGGTTATTTGATTTAATGTCAGGCTGGACAATTTGGGCACCAGGTACAATTATCGCTCGCGGCTTGCAGGGGTATATCGTTGGGAAAATTGCTTGGTCAAAAGGTAGAAATGGGAATAGCATAGGCTTTAACCTATTTGGGATGATGGTATCAATCCCTGTAATGGTAGTAGTCTACTATCTTTACGAATCAATTATCTTTGGCAACTGGATTATTCCTTTAGGTTCAATCCCTGGTAACCTTGTACAAAACGCAGTAGGAATGGTAATTGCCATCCCAGTATGTCTTGTATTAAAGAAAACGCCATTATTTAAATAATCTTCTAAACTAGAAAAAGGAGAGAGCTTAATAGTCTGCTCTCTCCTTTCTTTATACGATTATTCACTCTACCAGGCTGCTATCATTCCATCTGTTCTTGATTCCGTTCCTCCGGCAAGGACGCCAGTTTGTGGATTTCTCCAAATGATTTGCCCACGTCCAAAGCTGCCACCATCAGGCAACACTTCAATTTCATGCCCTTTTCTTTGTAATGCCTGCACTAGATAATTTGGAAATTCAGGTTCCACTTGTACCTTCTTTCCGCCAATCCATTGCCATCTTGGCATATCGAGTGCTGCTTGTGGATTCAATAGAAAATCGATTGTATTTGATACTACCTGAAAATGGCCTTGAGGTTGCATATAACCTCCCATTACCCCAAATGGACCTACTGCTTCTTTGTCCTTCGTCATAAATCCTGGAATAATCGTGTGATATGTACGTTTCCCAGGCTTTAAAAAGTTTGGATGATTTTCTTCTAATGTAAAATCTGCCCCTCGATTTTGCAGGCTGATACCGGTACCAGGAATTACGATACCCGAGCCAAATCCCATGTAGTTACTTTGGATGAATGACACCATATTCCCTTCATCATCTGCAGTAGCTAAATAGACAGTTCCACCTGATGGCAGCTCATAGGGCTTTGGATCAATTGCTTTATCGTTAACTTCCTTTGCACGGATTGCAGCATAATCCTTTGATAGTAAATGCTCCACACTAACCGGCATCTCTTTTTGCTCCGTGATATACGCTTGCCCATCTGTAAACGCTAGTTTCATAGCCTCGATTTGCTGATGGTAGGTATCTGCGCTTTGCCATTTAGGCTCCTCTAGCTGTTCGAAAATATTTAAGGCCATTAAAGCCACCATTCCTTGACCGTTCGGAGGGATTTCCCAAACCTCATACCCTCGATAGCTGGTAGATATCGGTTTAACCCACTCTACCTGATAAGAGGCTAGATCACTTTTTCTCAGGAATCCTCCATACTCAATCATGAAGTCCTCCATTTTTTGAGCTAGTTCACCTTCATAAAAGTCTCTGGCATCTGTTTTAGCAATGGCTCTTAATGTATCTGCATGACCTTGTGAGCGCCATATATCGCCAATTTCAGGAGGACGGCCATTCGGTGCAAAGGTGTCGAACCAATGAGCAAATTCTGGACCTTCCAATCTTTTATAAGCATTATAGGCTCTGCCCCAATATTTTCCGAGAATCGGTGTTAAAGGATATCCTTCCTCTGCATAGGAAATAGCGGGCTGTAGGGTCTCTTCCAGTGAAAGTCGACCAAACTTTTTAGAAAGCTCTGCCCATGCAGCAGGTGTACCAGGTACTGTAATCGGGGTAAGCCCCATTTTAGGCATCTTTTCATGTCCAAGAGCCTTAACTGCCTCTGCAGTCAGTAATTCTGGAGAAGGGCCTGATGCATTTAGTCCATGAAGCTCTCCTTTTACCCAAACGAGAGCAAATGCATCTCCGCCAATACCATTTGAAGTAGGTTCTAAAACAGTAAGTGCTGCTGCAGTAGCAATGGCTGCATCAATTGCATTGCCACCTTTTTTAAGTATATCAAGCCCGGCTTGAGCTGCTAATGGTTGTGATGTTGCGACCATTCCCCTTTTTGCAAAAACAGTATGCCTTTGGGATGGGAATGGATGATTTAAATAATCCATTGTTTCACTCCTTCTTAATAATTGAAGTTAGCCATCAATTTAAGAGAGAGTACAATTAAGACAGATGTACTGGAATCGCCCGATTGAGAATCATTTCATCTTCTTTGACAATAGTGTCATAAGCTAAAATCTGTACACCTGCTTGAGCAGCAAATAGTAATGCATCCGCAAATTTAGGGTCAGTTTCTCGGTTAGGTACGAAATACTCGCAGCCCTTCAATTGCACGACTAAAAGAATCGTGCAGCTGTATCCTTCTTGGACTGCTTTTGCTAATTCAAGGACATGCTTCGTTCCTCTAGTAGTCGGTGCATCTGGAAACATAGCAATTCCATCTCTTTCAAGAGTAACACCCTTTACTTCAATGAAGCCCTTTTGTTCACCCTGTTCAAAATATAGATCGAAGCGAGATGCCCCATAAGTAACTTCTCTTTTAAGGGTACTTACATTGCCAAGTTCAGAAATCTTCCCTTCAAGCAGCGCTTCAAAAGCCACCTTATTGGGCGCTTGTGAATCAATATTAACCCATTGACCCTGCTTATTTACGGCTATAAGTGAAAACTTAGTCTTTCGTTCTGGGTTTTTACTTCTCTCTAAAAGAACGTCTGCATCGGGAAGAAAAAGCTCCTTTAAGCGTCCTGTATTCTTAATATGTACTCGCTCTATTTGATCTTCGATGATAACCTCGGCTATAAATCGGTTCATACGCTTACAAAACTGACCACGTATAATTTCACCATACTTCATATATTTCCACTTCCTAAATACTTTTTCCTCTATTATGACGGATTTAATCGAAAAACGCTTAAACCTTTCATCAAAAAAACTCCCGTAGAACATACGGGAGTAAAATGCAATACTGTTTACAATTTCTTTGAAACCTCATTTAATTGCTGCTTTGCTTGCTCTAAAAGCTCTTTATTTTGTTCAACAGTATCCAAATGCTCGTTTTGTTGAACTGCATTTTGCAATGCATTTTCTGCATGTTCTATTGAATTGAAGGCATGCTCAATCGCTATTTCTTGTGGATGGGACATCGCTTGTTTTACCGCACGATCTACTCTTTGAACAGAGTTACTAAATAACGTACTTGGATGGTCTTGTTTCCAGCTTGTATCTGAATGTTTAGCCAATTTTGCATCTTCCCTTCATACAGAATTAGATAACACGACGTTTATCTAGACTTAGTATTGTAATAAGACAAGAAAATATGCACAACTTAAAGGGAAGAAAATATTGAGAAATTGATGCACTAATATTGATGTTTTTAAAACTATTAGAACCTTTGGAGTCCTATTCAGAAATTGAAGATTTTGCAAAAAACCTTATCTCAAATTTTGAGTAGGGATTTTTAAAAGGTTCCTATTTCAAGCGTTCTACAAAATATTTTAAAATACGTGCTGTCAGTCCCCAAATCGTATAGCCTTCATAATCAAAAAACCATTCTTCAATCGCACGGGCTCTCCATTGATATTCGGCACCATTCATAATTTTATGGAACGGAAAATCAGAGGATGGACGTGGTTCAATTGAAACTAAATGGCAATAGGGCTTGCAATTCAATAACCATTTGAGCGGAACGGTGAACACCTCTTCTACTTCATCCTGATTATAAGAATCCAATGGATAAGTATGAAGAATAGCCACAAATGGATAAACAACAAAAGAAGAAGACGTGATAAAAGGGCTCAAGCTAGCAAGTATCTCAATCGAATCTGGGTTAACTCCTAGCTCTTCATAGGTTTCCCTTATAGCAGCTGCTTCAGGTGAGGCATCAGTCGGGTCAATTTTACCTCCAGGAAAGCTAATATCTCCAGGCTGTTTTCTCATCCTCAATGAGCGAACCTCGAAAACAACATGCCATTCTTCCTCAATTTGTACTAATGGAATCAAGACCGCCGAACGAAATGCTGTATCCTCTCCTATAAATAGGGGCTGATTGCGATTTAATTGCTCCCTCAGTTTATCTTCACCCATAATATTTCCCCCAACTTTACTTTCTCTCTTCTATCGTATCATGACAACAGAACGGTTAGAAGATTTCTCAGGTGATAATTATAACTTTAAAATCGATTTTAAGATGAATGAGGATATACGATTTATATTCAATTGGTTCTCGGTTCATTTTCAAACGAACCACAAAATTAGACTTTGTCTTTGGAGCAATTTTATTCAAAACTTTTAGATTCCCTTACAAAGCTTCGAACAAATTAATATTCCTTTTCGAGCTTACAACCTCAAATGCAAAATTAGCTTATTTTTGATAAATCTTGCTCAATCAAACTATTAGATAGCTGTTTTTTGTTATAAATCAATGATTTGACCGGGCAAAAATATCGCTTTTTTCGAAAAAACTTGAAATAATGAGTTCGTACAAATGAATAACCCTATAGATTATCGGACACTTTAAAGTAGATTCATTTGTCCTTTTTTGTTGAATAAAGTTTGCATTTTAGGATTGCAAGCTACTATGCAGCTATTTTGTTTGTTTCGATGAGGAGGTTCAAGAAATTGAATCAAAAAAGTGAAGTAAAAATTATTCCATTATTAGTTATTGCCATAATAGGAGCAATTATTTGGTTTATTCCCGCGCCTGGAGATTTACCAATACAAGCCTGGCATTTATTTGCTATCTTTGTTGCCACTATTATTGGGCTGATTATAAAGCCAATTCCGATGGGAAGTATGGCTATTTTAGCTTTAACGGTTATTACCGTTACAAACACCTTAACTCTACAGGAGGCATTAAGTGGATTCCAAAACTCAACAATCTGGTTAATTGTTATTGCATTCTTCATTTCCAGAGGTTTTATTAAAACGGGACTTGGTACACGTGTTGCTTACCTCTTTGTTCGATTGTTTGGTAAAAAGACTTTAGGATTATCCTATTCCCTGATTGCGAGTGATTTAATTCTTTCCCCAGCAATGCCGTCAAATACAGCGCGTGCAGGCGGAATTTTACTACCGATCATTCGTTCATTATCAGAAACATATGGTTCACGAACTGGTGATGGCACAGAAAGAAAAATTGGTGCCTTTTTAACAACAACTTCCTTCCAGGCTAATATGATTACATCTGCCATGTTCTTAACTGCAATGGCGGCCAACCCTCTTGCTGCCAAAATGGCGGAGGAAATTGCAGGCGTACAAATTACGTGGGTCGGCTGGATGGTTGCGGCAATCGTTCCAGGGCTCCTTAGCTTAATCGTAGTACCCTTTGTGATTTATAAAATTTACCCGCCTGAAGTGAAAGAGACCCCTTCTGCAGCAGTAGAAGCTACAAAAAAACTTGAGGAAATGGGTCCTTTAAAAAAAGCAGAATGGTATATGATTGGCATTTTTGTTCTCTTAATCGTTCTATGGATATTCGGCTCACGCATCAATCTCGATACGACTGTTACGGCATTTATCGGTTTAGTACTCTTACTACTAACTCAGGTGTTAACATGGTCAGATATTAAGCAAGAGCAGGGGGCATGGGATACATTAATTTGGTTCTCAGTCTTGGTCATGATGGCTATGTTCTTAAATAGTACAGGGATGATTCCTTGGTTCAGTGAAATGGTTCAAGGTATGATTGGTGAAACCTCTTGGATGCTAGCACTAATAGTACTTGCGATTGTCTATTTCTATTCTCATTACTTTTTTGCTAGTAATACCGCGCATGTGAGTGCCATGTATGCAGCATTTTTATCTGTTATGGTAGTTGCTGGTGCGCCACCATTAGTAGCAGCATTACTCCTTGCATTTTTCAGTAACCTTTTCGGCTGTTTAACTAATTACGGCAGCGGACCTGCTCCCGTTTTCTTTGGGACAGGCTATGTAACACAGGAAAAATGGTGGGGAATCGGTCTTGTCATCTCCATCATCCACATTGTGATTTGGCTAGTTATCGGCGGATTATGGTGGAAAATACTTGGACTTTGGTAAATTAAATTCTTTATAAACCGTAGATGAGCTGGAGTAATTTCTAGTTTATTTACGGTTTTTTTGTGTTTTAAGTGGCAAGCCTATCATTTTGTCTTCACTCGTGCACTATCAATATTTCAATCTCTTTCATTTTTCAGAATTTTCGTTACAAATAGTAGAACATTCGTTATAATAGCGAGTAAATAATGTAGGGAGTTGATTTACATGAAACAACAAGATCTTAATGCACATAATGATTTGCAAATCCAGTCCAATCACCAAGAAAATGTGTTACTTGTTATTGATGGTGTACGCCAATATGGTCGATTTAAAGTGAGACCTCATGATGCTGATCCTTTGGACGAGTCATCTAAAATCCCAAGAGCTCTACGCCGTTTTCGTCTAAAGGAATGGGTTGGTTTCACACTGTTCCATCCGGAAATTTCGTCATCCATGATTCTACAGGAGGCGCATTACCTGGCAAGCTCAGAAATCTATGTACGCGACAAACAAGGAATGGTTGAGCACAGCCGTAATGTCCGTGGTGGATCACTAAATCTCCCTCATGTATTGTTCCCAAGTAAACCATTCATTGACGCTAAAGGCTACCGAATTGCTTATGACTGGGCGGAAAAACCGGAAGGTATTCACCGAATTCGCGTATCAGTTGACGCTTCACCAAATCAGGAAGCGATTAAAATGGACCTTGAGCTTGATGGTTCCACAGCTTCGGGGCCATTATCTGTGAGTTCACCATTACCAGGAGGATCGATGTACACTCATAAGGTAGCTTACCCGGCATCTGGCACGGTAACTGTTGGAGATCGTACATACATTTTTGATCCAACTCGTGATTTGGCTGTACTCGATGAACATCGCACTGCTCTTCCATACCGAACTACTTGGCTATGGGGAACCTTTGCCGGCATTACACCAGATGGTATTGCTGGTGCAAACTTTGCCCAACGACCAATTGTGCCCGGAACGGATGAAGAGTCTTGCCTATGGACACCGGGTGAATGTGAAGCACTTTCGGATATTACTTTCGTTCAGGAATCCAGCGATCCACTAGCAAAATGGCGCATGACTTCAGCTGATGGCAGACTGGATGTAACTTTTACGCCAGAAGATCGCAAGGACGTTAAGCACCAGCTTGTCCTCGCATCTATCGACTACTGGCAAATGGTTGGAACTTATTCCGGTACAGTGGCCGGCATTGAAGTAAACAATATGCGTGGTGTATGTGAGTCCATGAAAGCTCGCCTTTAAATGAAAGCGGTTAATTTAAAAACTGGAGCTATTCCTTCTAGCCTCCAGTTTTTCTTTTACCTATAAAAAGAAAATACCCAACAAACAAATTCGTCTGTTGGGTGTTCACTATTATAAACCGATTGAGAACAAAATAACCGCTAGAATTGCACCGATTAATGGAACAACCACCGTTAATGCCCCAAACATTGGATAGGCATCCTTGTGGGTTTCTCCAGCTATCGAGCGAATCGTTGTTACAACATAGCCTCCAGATGGAAGTGAATCCAAGGAACCTGAGGATATTGCTACAGTACGGTGTAAGGCATCTGCGTTTACACCCATATCTAAATAGTGTGGTGCCAATAATGGTAATGCGATAGCCTGACCGCCTGAAGATGAACCGGTTAACCCGGCAATAACCGCAACAGCTAACGCTCCACCGATCAATGGGCTTCCAGGTATATCCGTCATAAACCCTACCGCTTGCTTAAAGGCTTCGGTTGCCTTTACTACTCCACCAAAGCCTACGACAGCAGAAGTATTTGCAATCGCAATTATCGCCCCCATTGTACCATCTGTAATCGCTTTTCCGACATTCGTGAAGTATTTGCGATTAATCAAATATGTAGCAATAGATCCACTGGTTAAAGCAATAATTAGTGCCGACTGCTTTAAGGAATCGTGGAATATAAATGATATTACTAATACGACGACTAAAGGAATTAGACTAAGGAATGGATTTGGTAGTTCCTCTCTAACCTCATGATGGTCTGTTTCTCTTTCAATAAATGTTTCACCGTTATTAACAGCTTTTTGAATAACCTTTGTTAACCACCAGTAACCAAAAATCATCATAAATACAGCTACAATTAAGCTGACTTGCCAGCCTGCATAAGCATTCGTTCCTAGATATTCGATAGGAATCCAGTTCTGGATTTCAGGTGAACCTGCAGAAGTCATTGTAAAGGTTGTCGAACCAAATGCAAGCGCCGCTGGAATAAATCTCCTTGGTAGATTTGCCTCTTTAAATAAACTTAATGCCATTGGGTAAACCGAGAAGGCAACTACAAACAAGCTAACCCCACCGTAAGTTAATACGGCACAGGCAATGATAATTGCTAGAGCTGCGCGCTTCATTCCAATTTTCGAGACAATCCACTTTGAAATACTCTCGGCTGCACCGCTGTCTTCCATGACCTTACCAAATATAGCTCCAGTTAAGAACATTAAATACCAGGAGGCTATAAAGCCCGAAAACCCGGTCATATAGTTCGTTAAAAAGTTTGCTGCACCTTCCTCAGCGAGCTGTGGAAATAGCGGCAGTCCATTTAACAAAGTAACGAATAGTGCTGATAATGGGGCTACAATTAGTAAGTTCATCCCCTTCATGGTTAAGTAGATTAGTAATGCTAATCCACCAAATAACCCAATAAATCCCAAAACCATGTGTTCACCCCTTAATAGTTATAGAAATGCTTATGCTTTTTTGCCATAGCGACGCACACGTAATAGAGCTTGCTCTGCGTGTCCTGCAAAGTTCTCTAGCTGACATAAACGAGCGGCATATTCACCGATATAAGCAGAAGCCTCTTCTGTTACCTTTTGATAAGTTACTGTTTTGATGAATTTCCCTACCCAAAGACCACCTGTATAACGTGCAGCGCCTTTTGTTGGAAGCGTATGGTTTGTACCGATCACCTTGTCACCATAGGCAACGTTAGTTTCTGGTCCTAAGAATAGACAGCCATAATTTTTCATATTTTCTAAGAAGTAATCAGGATTTTCTGTTAAAATCTCCACGTGTTCGAAAGCTAATTTATCTGCCTCTACCACCGCTTCTTCTAAACTATCAACTAACAAAATTTGACCATAGTCTTCCCAAGAAATACGTGCCACATCAGCAGTCGGTAATACTTGAAGCTGTCTTTCGATTTCTTCAATCGTTTCCTGTGCTAACTTTTCAGAAGTTGTAATTAATGCACCAGGTGAAGTTGGTCCGTGTTCACCCTGACCAAGTAAATCTGTAGCAATGATTTCAGCATCTGATGTCTCATCTGCTACTACTAATGTTTCAGTTGGACCTGCAAATAAATCGATTCCAACGCGTCCGAATAATTGACGTTTGGCCTCAGCAACAAATGCATTACCGGGTCCAACAATCATATCAACAGATTCGATTGTTTCTGTACCGATTGCCATTGCTGCCATTGCTTGAATTCCACCTAAAAGATAGATTTCATCTGCTCCTGCTAGATACATAGCAGCAATTGTTGCGTTTGGTACTTCACCGTTAATTGGTGGTGTACATGCTATAACACGTTTTACACCGGCAACCTTAGCTGTAAGAACACTCATATGTGCAGACGCAACCATTGGGTAACGTCCTCCTGGAATATAGCAGCCTACACTGCTTACAGGAATATTTTTATGACCCAAAATAACACCAGGAATATTTTCTACTTCTACATCACTTAAAGAAGCTAATTGAGCTTCAGCAAATGCTTGGATATTTTTTTGAGCAAATTTAATGTCTTCAATTGTTTCTTCAGGAACCTTTGCAACGATTTCACGAATTTGTTCTTCAGATAATCGGAATGATTCTGGAGACCATTTATCGAATTTCTCGGAATATTCACGTACAGCTACGTCTCCTCGATTTTCGATATCTTGAATTGCATTTGCTACGATTTTTGTTACTTCTAAATCATTCTTTGAAACTTCCTCTTTTGATTTACCAGCTTTGATTACCTTTACCATTAACAATTCCTCCTCATGAGTGGTGAATACGCTTACACAACGTATTGAAAGCGTGTTCAAAAATATTAAAAGAACTAGTGCCTAAAAAATGAATACGTATGCAAAAGCTTCTAAAAAATAAACGTATCCACAAGTTTATGAATACGTATGCAATTAATCTATAACACTAGAATATTCTGATAATAACAAATTGTCAATACCCTTATGTTGTTTTTCTCTCGATTAGCTCTCCATTTATCTCTATATTGCCGATTCTATCTGTGTACTCCTCTATTTCAGAAATGATGTAAGAAACGGTTTCTTTGGCCATTTGTGCGATTGGCTGCTCCCACGTGGTTAAATTATAGATTGGCCAAGCCGCCATTTCGATATTATCAAAGCCAATTACCTTAGTTTTTGCTGGTACATCGATTGATTGCTCACGAAGCGCATCTAACACACCTAATGCCATAATATCATTTGCTACAAAAAATGCAGATGGTATATCCCCAGCCTGTATAATCTCTTTCGCTGTTTTAAAGCCTCCATCATAGGAATAATCCGAATGATAAATCTTATATGGCACCTTATTTTCTGCTAACATTTCCGAAAAGCCTTTTTCACGTTCGATACTTGTGGATGTATTTCGTGCACCTGAAATATAGGCCATATCTTTGCAGCCTTTTTCTATTAAAAATTTGGCAATCTGACGGCTTGCCTCTAAATTGTTTGTACCTACCGAAAAGAAGTTTGGCTCTTCCACTTTTCGATTAAATAAAACTACCGGGATTTTATTGTTTTTGAATTCCTCTATTACCTTTAGCGAAAGCGTAGCGTCCGTAATTATCACTCCTGCCACATGATAATGTAAAAGCATTTCTATATCTTCTTTTTGAATCTCATCATGGTTTGTGTGAACAAACAAAATCGTATAGCCAAGCTCATTAAAATGCGTAGTAAACTCCTGTAAAACCTGTGGATAGAACGGGTTATGAACGCCCTTCATCACAAGACCAATTAGCCTCGTTTTGTTTGTAATTAAACTACGAGCAAACTCATTCGGAACATACCCTAATTCCTCAGCCGCAGCCAACACCTTCTTACGTGTTTTCTCTGAAACTGAAGCTCCCCCAAAAAAGACTCTGGAAACTGAAGATTGTGATACTCCTGCAAGCTTAGCTACATCCCTAGCATTAATTCCATTACTCATAATCCATCCATTCCTACCCTCATCAAATCAATAATTATAGTAAATTATACACCAACGCAGCATTTTACTAATAGTAGAATGTTAAAGCAAGCGAATATCAGGGAATCAAAATAAATGATAGATTATTTTATAAAGACTATACTAACAACTAATTTCTAGTGAAACAAAGGAGTGAGTCAAGTTGAGTAATAAAGAAGACTTAAAACAAGAAATTTTAAAAGCCTATCATTTTAGACATGCTACTAAGGAATTTGATGCTAACAAGGTAATATCCGATGACGATTTTCGCTTTATTTTAGAAACAGGTCGATTATCACCTAGTTCCTTTGGTTTTGAGCCATGGCGCTTTGTTGTAGTGCAAAGCTCCGAGCTTCGTGAAAAAATTAAAAACTCATCATGGGGAGCGTTCAGCAAGCTTCCAGATGCAAGTCACTTTGTCATTATCCTAGCTAGAACAAAGCTTGACACAATGTACAATTCGGATTATTTACAGGATCACTTAAGAAATGTTACCCATTTCCCTGAGGAGCATTTAGCGACCTTTTTAGAACGCGTGGAAGAGTTCCAAAGAGATGATTTCAAATTATTAGATGGAGCTCGCCATATTTTTGACTGGGCATGTAAGCAAACCTATGTCGCACTTGGCAATATGATGACCGCTGCTGCTCAAATCGGCATCGATTCCTGCCCGATTGAAGGCTTTAATATTGAAAAAATGAATCAGCTTCTTGCTGACGAAGCCTTGTTGGAGGATGGACATTTTGGCATTTCTGTCATGGTAGCCTTTGGTTATCGTACAAATGATCCTCGTCCAAAAACTCGCAGACCCTTTGATGATGTTGTGAAATGGGTGGAATAATAATTTCCTTGCTTTTTAGGAAATGATTGGATAAAATCAATTTAATTTAATTTTCGAAAATTCCGTGAAAAAGAGAGTAGCCATATGAAAAGCAAAGCGAGTTAGGGATGGTGGGAGCCTAATCTGGAAGTATTGGCGAAACGCACTTTGGAGAAGTTTCTTGAACACAGTTCGTAGAGAATACCGGGGAAGACACCTCGTTAACAACGAAAAAAGCGGCTACATTATATTGTAGCAACTAGAGTGGTACCACGGGAATCTAAGCTCTCGTCTCTTTATATAGAGACGAGGGCTTTTTATATTTTAAGGAGGTTATGGTGGTGAAAACAAAGCTTGCAGGGATTATTTCATTAGCTTTAGAAGAAAGTTATTCTACCCAGGAAATTGAAGGCCTACTAGAGACACCAAAGCATACGGGTTTAGGCGATTTGGCATTCCCTTGCTTTACCTTAGCGAAAGCATATAAAAAGTCACCTACATTAATTGCTGAAGAATTAGCTACGAAAATTCACGGGAAATTTATCAAAGAAGTAAGAGTTGAAAATGCTTATATCAATGTCTTTTTCAATCAATTACAATTTGCAAAAGAAGTTATTCATAACGTCTTAGTACACAAAAATCAATATGGGGGAAAACCAAAAAATGGGCAAATGGTTGTTTTAGATTTTTCCTCTCCTAATATTGCAAAGCCGTTTTCAATGGGGCATCTTCGCTCCACTGTTATTGGAAACGCCCTTGCCAATATTTCTGAAAAACAAGGATATGAAGCAACCCGCATCAATCATTTAGGTGACTGGGGAACACAATTTGGAAAGCTGATTGTAGCCTATCAATTATGGGGAAACAAAGAGGCTATCGAGCAAAATCCCATTGAAGAGCTATTTAAAATTTATGTAAAATTCCATGATGAGGCTGTGCACAATGAAGCATTAAATAATCAAGCACGCCTGACCTTTAAAGCTCTAGAAGAAGGTAATGATGAAATGCTTTCCTTATGGAAGTGGTTCCGTTTGGCATCGTTAAAGGAATTCGAGCAAATCTATAACATGCTTGGGGTATCATTTGACTCCTTCAGTGGTGAAGCCTTTTATAACGATAAAATGGAATTCGTTGTTGAAGAGCTAACTGAAAAAGAATTACTTGAAGAGTCTGATGGTGCAATGGTTGTCCAACTAGAAAACATGCCTCCTTGTTTGATAACAAAGAAGGATGGGGCTACTTTATATGCAACAAGAGACTTGGCTGCTGCTCTTTATCGTCATAAAATGTATCAGCCCGCAAAACTATTTTATATAGTCGGCAATGAACAGTCCCTTCATTTTAAACAGCTATTTGCTATTCTTAAAAAAATGGGCTATGCCTTTGCGGAGAACTGCGAACACATCCCCTTTGGCATGATGCTAAAGGACGGCAAGAAAATGTCTACTCGTAAAGGAAAAGTGGTCTTGCTTGCCGACGTTTTGAAGGAAACGATTGAAGCTGCCAAGAATAATATTGAAGTGAAGAATCCTGGCCTTTTAAATAAAGCCGCAGTTGCAAATGAAGTTGGTATTGGTGCCGTAATCTTCAATGATCTTAAAAATGACCGTATGAATGACATTGAGTTTTCAATAGAAAAAATGGTTACCTTTGAAGGTGAAACAGGTCCTTATATTCAATATACAAATGCCCGTATTCATACACTTTTAGCTAAGGGAGAATTTACTTTATCTGATAGTTACCTGCATTACCTAGATACAGAAGCGTGGGAAATTATAAAGCTACTCGAATCCTTCCCTAATGTCGTGGAAAATGCGTTTTCTCAGGCTAGCCCGGCAATCATTGCAAAATATAGTTTGTCATTAGCAAGAAGCTTCAATAAATATTATGCCAATACGAAATTCTTAACAGGCGAAAGCTTAGAAAAGGACAGATTAAAGGTCGCCTATGCTGTCTCAATTGTTTTAGAAGAAAGCTTACGATTATTAGGCATCAAAGCACCTAAGGAAATGTAAAAGTAAATAGCCGATTCAATATGCGTTTAATTGAACCGGCTTTTAGTCAATATTACATTGTTGCTGAGTTGGCTGCTGCGGATTGGTCTGCCTTTACACAGTCTATTGCCACAACTAGAGCAATAATGATTGTCTCCATCTCTTCGTTAATGATTTGAACCTTATAGCTATCGCCCCATGTAAACCACTCCTTGCTAACACTTCCGACTACTTCTCCATGCTGCAATACCTGAAAATTCATATCCCACCAGTTGCCCTTTACCTCAATTCCAGCTGCTTCAATGGTATAGCGTGGCTTAAAAAAAGAAAATTCCTTCTTAATCGTTACGGCCTCTTTGCCATTCACCTCAACAAAAAACTTAGGCAAAAAGCTGAACATCTTTTTTGTAATAAGTGCTACTTCATCTCTTGCTGTATTCATAATAGAGAACGTTTTCGGAAGCTTCATAAAGCTCCCTTCCACATAATAAACATCCTTCTCCTGCTGATCCTTTACGGTGAATTTTCCACTTAAACTAAAAACCTTTTGCTTTATATACAAGTGTTTCATTCAAGCACCTCCTTAGATTTATAATATGCTACGTTCTTTTTAACCAATTTCAATATAACAAAATTAACCAATTTATGTATATACATACTCACATTAAATAAGCATGCTAGGATGAAAAACCTAACACGCCCATAATACTGTATTTCCTACCAAAACACCCAAAAAGCTAAGCAGATAATCCCCACCCATACTAAAGAAGCAATTACCCCTACTCGAAATAACTCCCTCTCAGTAAAGTACCCATAGGAATAGCTAATTAAATGTACAGGTGATTGAGTGATAAAAAAGAAGCCAGGTATTCCTGCAAGAAAGACCGCTTTTGCCAGCAGTAATGCTGAAACTCCACTCAAAGTATCACCCAAGGTAAAAGCAAGAGGTAGCATAATGGCCAAAAACCCAAGTACATTAACAAACATAATTCTAAGTAACGAGGTTATTAAAACCAAGATTAGCACAATCACAAATGGAGATTGTGAATCTATCAAGACGTTTAAATATTTTGACAGCCAATTAATGGTCCCCGTGTCAATAAGCATTCCTGATACCATCAAAGTCGAGGCAAAAAAGAGGATAATATCCCAATTCACTGATTTCTTTGCTTGATTCCATTCCCAAATTCCTATACCCGGAAGCATTGTTAAACAGGCACCCAACAAGCCGATCAATGGAATCGAATAGCCATGAATATCTTGAGTCATCCATAAAAGAAGCGTAAAACCGATTATCCAGAGCATTTTCTTTTCATTACGACTCATTTTACCGAGTTTATGAATCTCTTCTTCTATAAGTGTTAGTAAATATTCTCTATTAATTGCTTCAGGAGGATACATGAACAAAAAGAGGATCCATAGGAAAATAGCAAAAATGATAATAGGTACCCCAAAAATGTAAATCCAATTTAAAAAATGGATTGTCGTCCCATGCTGCGCAAAAAGACTATAAGCGTAAATCGTTGAACTTGCGCCAGTTGCTATGAAAGCTCCTGCAATTGGTACGAGATATGTAATGCCTATAAAAAGTGATTTTGCTAGATTTTTAGCATTTTGAATCGCCCCTAAGCTTTTGATTAAACTATCTAGAACAGAAGATATTAAGCTTGCCTTTCCCACATTGGAGGGGACCAAAATGGAGATGACAAAAACTGATGCAAAAGAGATCGGCAAAAGTGTTCTGCTAGCACCACGAGATAGTTTTAAAATCGACAAGGACATTCTATTTGCGAGCCCCGTATCAATTAAGGCATTTGATAGAATGAAGGTTGAAAAGAGCAGCCAAACCACATCGGAGCCTAAATATGTTAATGTCTCCTCGTAGGAAAAAAAGTGAAATGAAAATAATAGTATTACCAGGAGCGAACTATAAGCTAAAGGAAACACCTTACCTACCCATAGAATTTGAATAATCATAAGTGCTGCAATAGCTTGAATCTTGATATTCATTTCCCATGGAATAATGAAAAAAATCAGATATAGTACTATCACTATGAACAATAAAGCTCTCTTTTGCATGTGAAAAGACTCCCTTTAAAGCAGGAAAGTCTACCTTTTTTCATTGGTAGACTTTGTTCCTATATTATTTTAGCTAGCAATGGTATGATCATTTTTCTTTTTCTTAAACAGCTTTATTAACAAAGGATAGAATAATGACAATACTGTTAAAATTATTAATACTACTGTAATCCATGATGAGAAGAAGATGCTAAAGCTTCCATTAGATGACGTAAGCGCCATACGGAAATTCTGCTCCATATCTGTCCCTACAATTAAAGCTAATACAAGTGGAGCAATTGGGAAATCCATTACCTTCATCAACAGCCCAATAACACCAAATAGTAATAATAGATAGAAATCGACCGTACTGTAACTTAATGTATACGTACCGATAAAGGCTAACATAATGATTAAAGGATAAAGTACCTTAGCAGGTGTTTTTAAAACCTTCACAAGTAGACCAACTAGAAGTACATTAATAATAACTAAAGCAATATTGCCTATAAACATACTATTAATAAGTCCCCATACCATTACTGGGTCATTTTCAAACAGCATTGGTCCTGGTCTTACACCTAACATGATTAGTGCACCAAGCATAACTGCTGTCGTCCCCGATCCTGGAATACCCATTGTTAAAAGAGGAATCATTGCCCCTACTGAGGCTGCGTTATTGGCTGATTCAGGAGCAGCTAGCCCTTCTACAGCTCCTTTACCGAATTCCTCTGGCTTTTTGGAGATCTGCTTTTCGGTAGAATAACTAATCATTGAAGCAATGGAGCCGCCAGCACCAGGAAGTACGCCAATGATAAAGCCTAATGGGGCACTACGAAGCATTGGCCATTTCGATCTTTTCCATTGCTCCTTTGTGAACCATATTTTTCCCATACTGTCGCCACCATCTTTTGGACCCTTCTTTTCCTTATTAATGGTTAAGAAGTTATAAAATACTTCACCCACTGCATAAACCCCAATAATTACAATTAGAAAGTCAATCCCTTCGCTTAAATGGGGAACACCCATCGTAAAGCGATGGATACCTGTTTGTGGATCAATGCCAATCGTACTTAGTAGGAGCCCTATACTCATAGCAATAAAGCCTTTTATCATTTTGCCAATTGACAATGAAACGATAGCTGAAAGTGTTAATAGCATCAATAAAAAATACTCTGCTGGACCAAATTTTAGTGCAAAGCTTGCTAATGGTTTTGCCAAGAATACAAAACCAATAGTTGCCAATACCCCTCCGATAAAGGAAGCGACTGCCGAAATGGCCATTGCTTGTCCGGCTTGCCCCTTCTTGGCCATTGGATACCCATCAAATGTTGCGGCAATCGCCGAACCATCTCCTGGTGTATTTAACAAAATTGAGCTTCTTGAACCCCCATACATCGCACCATAATATATCGCAGCCATTAAAATAATCGCACTGGTTGGATCCATTCCGAATGTCACCGGGATAAGGACTGCAACTGCCGTCGCTGGTCCTAATCCTGGAAGCATTCCGACCACCGTTCCTAAAAAGCCACCTAGAACAATCCATAAGATATTAATAGGCTGGATAGCGGTCAAAAATCCCTCTAAAAAACCTTCCATGTTATTTCCCCCTGTTCTACGGTAAACTTACGCCTAGCAGTTGACTAAATCCATACCATGTGATGAATGAGAAACCAGCTGTAACAGCGATATTAACAAGCCACTTTTTTCTTCCATTCAAATAAAACAGAAGTAATCCCAGGAAGAGTATAGTAGATATTAAGAAGCCTACTGTCTCAAAAATCAAAGAATAAATTATACCTAAAATAATTGTCACTCCGATACGAGCGAGCGTTTTTTTGTCAAACAAATCTTTAATTTTCTCATAGCTTCCATCCATCGTTTTTAATTCATTGAACAGGTAAATTAAACTTAATATAAGCATGAGAACACTTAGCCCGATTGGAAAATATAATGGACCATTTGGATTCCCAAGATTGGCTTTGGGAATCGCAAAAGAGCTAATTAAAAAGGTTACACTTATCAAAATCATTAAAACTGGCATTCCGACTTTGACTATTTTCATCTTAATCGCTCCTTTATTGAATTAATCCAGACTTATCTATTAAATCCTTATACAGCTTTTCTTGTTCATCCATAAACTGTTTTGTTTCACTACTATTTTGATAGAATGTGTCCCAATCATTGTTTTCAAGCAGGGTTGCCCATTCCTCTGACTCTACCATTTCGCCTAATTTCTCATCCCAATACTGAATTTCAGCTTCTGTCATATTAGGTGGCCCCATAATACCGCGCCAGTGAGGGAATACCATGTCTAACCCTTCCTCTTGTAGAGTTGGTACATCCTCCAACTCTTCTAATCTCTCTTCAGATGAAACCGATAAAATTTTCAGCTTTCCTGCAAGGTGTTGTTCCTTTACTTCTGATAAAGAGGTTGTAACAACATCTACATGGTTACCTAAAAGTGCTGTAACAACATCTCCACCTCCGCCATCATATACAAGGAAGTTCAAATCTTTTGCATTAACGCCCTTCATGCCAGTTGCTTGAACAAAGGCTAAGTGATCATCGTTCCCTAATCCTGGTCCGACACCAATTTTAATTGACTTTGGATCCTTTTTAATTTGTTCAAATAAGTCATTTACACTTTCATAAGGTGAATCAACAGAAACAGCAATTGCCTGCCACTCAGTAGCTAAAGTCGCTAAAGGTGTAAAATCCTTATGTGTCAGTTTACTTTGACCAAGTAAGTTATTTGTTAAGACTAAACTTGAATTAACAGCTAGGTAATGGCTATCCTTTGTGCTTAAATAGCTCCATCCTACTTCTCCGCCTCCACCAGGCTTATTGATAACGTTGATATTATTTGCTACTAACTCATTGTCCTTTAGAATTTTTTGCACAGAGCGAGCTGTTAAATCCCAGCCTCCCCCTGGTGATGCTGGAGCCACAATTTCAATATTTTTACTCGGGTACTCTCCATCCCCTGAAGACCCATTTGATGCTGAACAAGCTGTTAAAAATACAACAGCCAATAACAAAATCCCCCATTTTTTCAACATTTCCACTCCCCTTATGGTGTTTAATTGAGTTAATCATAATTTTTCTGAAATTGAATGTAAACGTTTTCTAAAATATGTTTATTTAAAATTTTAAGAAAATTAAGTTCATATTGTTCACATGTTAAAGCATTCACAAATTAAAAAAGAAAAGGCGCTATGCGCGCCCTTCCTTTAATAGCTCGTTATAAAAATAATTTCTTTCTGGTCGCCCTACTACCCCATATACTTGTTCTACATAGGCTTGTTTGATACTAACCAAATATTCAAGATATCGTCTGGCAGTTGTTCTTGACGCCCCCATCTTATCCCCGACTTTATCAGCCGTTAAGCCAGTTTTTTCGGTTTTAAGGATATTGCTTACCTTCTCTAACGTTAAGTAATCAATTCCAGCAGGAAAATCAATTTTTTGTTGCGCCTTTTTCTTATCATCCATCGCAAAAAAATGATCAATAATATCTTGGTTTATCTCTGTAATTGAATTTAGTAGATGGCGATTCTCTTTATATTTTTCTATAGTTTTTATGAAGACTTCTAATGTAACTGGTTTAATCAAATAATGCTCAACACCAAATTTTAATGCTTTATTTAAGAACTCCTTTTCCCTGGCAGCGGTGATTAGAATAACATCCAAGGTAGGGTAATTTTCCCTTATCTCACTTAAAAGATCAATCCCCAATTGATCGGGCATATAAATATCCATTAACAATAAATCGACAGTATGATTATTAAGTAGTTCCATTGTTTCCTTTGCATTCAGTGATTTTCCTATTACATTGAAACCCTTAATATGAGACAAAAACTCCTCATGTATTTGAGCAATACGAAAATCATCCTCTGCTATTACAACATTGATTAGATCCACTTGCTTTCCCTCCCCTTAGGAAACCTTTGGCAAATATACTGTAAAAACAGTCCCTTTACTAGCTTCACTGCTATATTCAATTATTCCATTCAGTGATTCTACTTCTATTTTCACATTAAACAATCCATATCCTCGATTTTTTCCTTTTGAGGATAAACCCCTTTGAAATAGTTGATGTTCAATATCTTTATTGATCCCTGGTCCACTATCAGATACTTCAAAAATAATCTCATTTCCAATATCCGTTACAAAAAAGCTTACTTTTTTCTCCTGGGTATCTTTAACAGCCTCGAAGGCATTATTAATGAGATTTCCTAAGATAATAATAAGAGAAGATAAAGTAATCTCTTGTGGGATATGGGCTAATGAGCTTTCACTTTCGATAGCAAAGTCAATTTTCTTTTCAGACGCTTGTGCAATTTTCCCAAGTAATATAGCCTGTACTCTTTCATCATTTATTTTTGTAAAAATCAAATCTTCTTCAATTGTATAAATATGTGTTTCACTTTTAATATATTCAATTGCCTGCTCTTTTTTATCGAGCTGTAGAAGACCAAGTATGGCATACAGTTTATTAGTAAACTCATGTGATTGAGCCCTCAAGTCGTCCGAATATTGCTTTACCTCAGAAAGTGCGTCAACCATATGCTTTACCTCTGTACGATCTCGAAAGCTAGCAACAATTCCTATGTTTCTATCGCCCTCAATAATCGGCTGTGTATTAATAATCATCGTTTTTTCATTAGATTGAATTTCAACGTTCATTTGTTTTTCACTATTTTTAAGGATGCTTAATAATTCCTCGGATTTAAAGACATTCGATACAAGCTTTCCTTCTGAATGCTCCTCTACATCAAGTAAATATCGTGCAGATGCATTCATCATCGTTATTGCTCCTTGTTCATCTATAGCAAGGATTCCCTCTTTTACAGATTGAAGAATAGCATTTCTCTCTCGGAACATTGCTGCAATTTCATAAGGCTCAAGGTTTAATGTGTCTTTTCGGATACTGCTAGCAAGCATGTAGCTCCCAATCACCCCCATGATTAAGATTAAAATAGACACCTTGAGGATTTTCTTTACATCGTTCCAAATCTCTTTATCTAGTGTACTCAAATCATAAAGTACAACCACTGCACCTTCTACCTTATTGTAATTTCCATAATCTATCGATATAGGTGCAATTGCCTTTAAAACCTCTTTATTGCTTTCAGTGGTTCTAATAACATAATAACTGCCAAAAGTAAGCGCTTTATTTGCATCCTCACTCTTAAGCTTCCCATATAATTTATTGCCATCTGTTGAAGCAAAAATCGAACCATCTCGATTTTGAATAAAAACCGTTATAGGTTCAATTTGAGTGGTAATCTGATTGATCAAAACGCCGAGCTCTTCATGATTGCTATTGGTATTATAGTAGTCATGCAGTGAAGGTGTATACGATAGCGTTTTGGCAGTTTGTAAGGATAGCTCTTCTACCTTCACAATATCATCTCTATATTTCATATAGATAAACATCAAGGACAATGACCCAATAATAAAGGCAATTAGTAGAATAACTAAGCCTAATATTTTAACTTTTAACGAAACCCTCATTTTTCTTTTCATATCATTCTCCGTTTACGAAACAATGCTGAAATGTTTACTCTATTATAACAATGAATATTCAGAATACTACAGTAGTTTTTAAGCATTTCCTTTTTCCATATACTCTTTAAATGCCCTCACAACTGAAAGATCCATAGAGCGTTCGTTAAAAATTAGCCATGTATTTCTAATTAGCGTTTCCTCGTTTAAGGACAATTCATAGGTATGCAAACTGTCATAGCCATTAAGACAAATTTCCGGTAAAAATGCATAGCCCAATCCATTTAGCACCATTTCCCGGCATGTATCAATCAGGTCTACCTCCATCGTAATTCTAGGGGGATGGTCAAAGGATTCCTTCCACCAGCCGTCAATTACATTTTTTAAGGATAAATCTGTATTGTAATTTATTCTCGTCATATACGGTAATTGATCTATATCAATCTTACTTTTGGACACAAGATAAATCTTCTCCTCGCCAAGCAAGATTTTCGAGCCCTTCCAATCATAGACGTCACGAACAATACCAATATTCGCTTCCTCTTTATTAATCATTTGTATAACCTCGTAGCTAAAGCCGGACTTCAAATTGATATCCACTTCCGGATATTGTTTTATAAACTCAGCTAAAATAGCTGGTAATTTGTATCTAGCGAAGGTTTGTGATACACCTAACCTTAATGTCCCTTTAATTTTGCCATGGAGGTTCGCAAGATGGTCCTTCATCTCATTCATCTGATATAGCATACTCGTGGCATATTGGACCAAATATTCTCCTTCTATTGTAAAATCGACACCTCTCTTTCTTCTTGATAAAATCTTTACTCCTAATTGCTCCTCCAGCTGCTGTATTCGATAGGTTAGAGATGGCTGAGATATATATAGTTGCTCGGCCGCTTTTGTAATATTTCTCTCCTTATAAATCGTTTGCAGAATAAGCCAGTCCTTTTCATCCATGTAGTCATCCCTCACCTTTTTAGTTATAGAAATTTTTTATCGATGATTATCAATTTTCCATATTTTATCTATTTATTATTTTTCATTATACTGGTTGTAAGAATATTGTAAACATTATGGAGTGGGGGAATTGGACATGTCAAAGATATATTCATATGATGTTGTCGTTGTAGGTGCAGGTAATGCGGCTTTATGTGCTGCTATTTCTGCAAAGGAAAATGGGGCTAGTGTGCTGGTACTTGAAAAGGGACCCGAGCAAAAAAGTGGGGGCAACTCTTATTTCACAGATGGGGCAATCCGCTTTGCTTACAATGAATTAAAGGATATTAGACGAATTATGCCTGCCCTTGCAGATGAAGAAGCTGATTTACTCGTAATGCCGGAATACAGCACTTCTGATTATTATAATGATCTGATGCGTGTAACGGATGGACAAAGCCAGCCAGATTTAGCCAATCAATTAGTTTTGAAATCCTATGAAACAATCGTTTGGATGCGCGAGCATGGCGTTGAATTTGAACTTAACTACGATAACCAATCCTTTAAACAAGACGGAAAAATTCACTTTTGGGGTGGTCTTCCAGTAAAAACAAAGGAAAAAGGCATTGGTTTAATGAAGCAATTATTCGCACGCGCGAAGGAGCTTGGTATAGATGTATGGTATGAATCACAAGCAACAAAGCTTGAAACGAAGAATAACCAAATAACTGGAGTAATCGTTTCGCAACAAGACGCTGAGACACTTGTGAATACAAAAAGTATCGTATTAGCATGTGGAAGCTTTGAAGCAAACAAGGAATTGCGTTCAAAATATATGGGCTCTGAATGGGAAGCGGCTATTGTAAGAGGTACAGAGTATAACACTGGAGACGGTATTAAAATGGCTCTTGAAATTGGCGCCCAAAAGTTCGGGGAGTGGGATGGCTGCCATTCAATCGGCACAGATTATAATGCTCCTAAGGTTGGCGACTTTAAGAAGCCTGGCGACATCTTTAAAAAGCATTCCTATCCTTTAGGCATTATGCTAAACAAGGACGGAAGCCGTTTTGTAGATGAAGGTGCAGATTTTAGAAATTATACGTATGCAAAATACGGACGTGAAATTTTAAAGCAGCCTGATCATGTAGCCTTCCAAATCTTTGATGCGCAGGTTCGTCCACTTCTTCGAAAAGAATATAATTTAGAAGAGGCAACTTTCTATCAAGCAGATACACTTGAAGGGTTAGTTGAACAATTACCTGTGAACAAGGAGCAGTTCCTTCAAACCATTCAAGACTATAACAATGCAGTACAAGACGGAGACTATAACCCTTCTGTCAAGGATGCAAAAGGGACGGAGGGAATCACGCCACCAAAAACGAACTGGGCTATGAAAATTGAAAAAGGTCCATATTACGCTTTCCCGGTAACTTGCGGTATTACATTCGCATTCGGCGGCCTTCATGTCAATCCAAATGGTGAAGTCTTAAATGCAGCTGAAGAACCAATTAAAGGGCTATTTGCTGCAGGTGAAATGGTTGGCGGTATTTTCTATAAAAACTATCCAGGGGGTTCTGGTCTCATGTCAGGAGCAGTGTTTGGAAAAGTTTCTGGCTCCCAGGCAGCAAAATATGCCGATGCCCATGAAAATGCAACAATAAATTAATAGTTAGTTTTGAAGTTGAAAAAATCCGCATTGTAGCTTTCACAATGCGGATTTCTTGTTTACTTATTCATTTTATTAAGGAAATCGCCTAGAAGACTGTCTAAATCTAACTCTTCCTCGTCGTCCTGGTTCTCCTCAGTATCTACAACTTGGTGATGTGTTGCACTTTCCCATTCAAAGGCATCTAAATCATCTGTTATTTCTGAATCACTACCAGCAGCTGTTTCTTCAATGGCTTGGACATAGTTATCCACTTGGGAAACCTCAGACTCCATTCCCGGCAACTGTGTATTTGTTAATTCCTCTTGCAAATACAATGCTTCATTTATATCCAATGCATTGCTATTTAGAGATGCAAGCAAGGATGTTGCACGAACTGGGTCCATTAATAGCTGGTATACAATCGTTCCCAACAGAGCCTCCGAATGCTCATGCTTTAGCCAATCTCGCTGTGATTTACTCAGCTTATGAGGTAGAGGAATGTTGATTGTTTCCCTTTCCTTTGTAAAAGATTGACCTACTCCTTGCAAGACAAACTCAGCCATCTTGCTCGAAAAATTCCTTCTTTCTGATTCCTTTAGCTTCTGTAAATGCTTTAAAAGATGATCAGGCGTATCTGAAGGAATACGAAATGAAATGGCTTGTCCTCTCTTAATCTCATTCGCCCGCGCACTCATATCATCACCCTAATTTTTCACAGGTTCTTGAGCTTGCTTTGGTTTTTCTGACTTTCTGATAAAGTCATTGATTAGTTTATAATAAGCATTGGCCATCATCCAAATACTTTCTTTTTCATCTTCAAAGAAATCGATATTATAGCCATCTAAATTATTATTTAATGTCTTAATATAATCCTTTAAGACATTTGCTCCACCACCAACAAAGTAGCAGATCTCTGTTTGTGAATTCTTTTGCCATATATTACGTAGTAAGCGATATTGTTTTTTAGCTAATTCAAGTAGGATACGGTCCGTAATATCATGAACACTTGTGCGACTTCCTTTAACCATGATATGATTGCGATCATTTTTTCTTGTGATAATCTCAACCACATCACGACGGCTGTCTAATTCAATGCCATGTCTTGAACGGATTTCCTCTCTGATAGCCTCTAGAGATTCGGATACTCCTAGATTGAAGCCTTGTGCCTTATCATCATCAACATTCCGGTTCTTAATAACAGCGATATCTGTCGATAGCCCACCGATATCCTGAATGATAATGCGTTTATCGATTAAATCCTTATTAATAATTTTAAGCTGATTATCCATTACAAGATTAATATAAGCAGCAAAGCCTTCCGGGTAAATCTTTACTTCATTAAATTTAATATTTACTTTTAAGCCCTGGTATTTTGGCGTAACAAGGAACTCGACTTGGTGGACAGAACCAACTAGTTTTGAACGGTAGCCTGCATCCTTTCCTTCCTTAACTTCACGTAGGGGAAGGCCTGTACCAAGCGTATAATTTGCATCTATTACATTTTTCACTCGTGGAAATGCATTTGAATTGTTTTCATTTACAGCGTCTAACGCTAATGTAGCAAATAGCATAATCAGTGTTTGATCTTCTTCTGATTTTGAACTGCCTGGATCAAGTTCAGTTGCATTGCTACTTTTTGTTGCTAAATTACCTACTCGGTAAATTGCATTATTATCCTTTAATGCAGGAGAGTGCACCTTGATATGAATTCCATCTAGTGGATTTTTATTATCTAATTCTTCAATTCCAATAACAGGGCGATCCTCTGTATCCCTAGCCACGATATTAGGAATATTTAATTCGTACTCTACTTCACCAAAGATTGCCTTAATCGAGTCATTACCAACATCTACAGCTGCTGTTCTAGAGTTAATCATATTAATCATTCCTTTTCTCTTTAATTTGTATGGTTTCTTAAAGGATAATTTTGTAAACTATTATGCCTACTTAAAGAGTATAGGAAATTACAAGAATATTCAATTAGAATTAACCAAAAGTAATATAAACGTAAACTTTTTGTAAACATTGGCGCTTTGTATACAATTATGTAAACTTTGGTAACAAATACGTTTACATCCTTATAAATCAATATGTATACAGCTTTGTTTACATGTATACATATTTGTACACATTTTGTTTACACTTTGTATACTTGCAAACTATTTGTTTACAGTGATTTATATTAGATAAATATGGTAAAATTTATATATTAGTTCCCCTTCCTTTGAAGGCATCTTACTATAGAGGAGTTTGAGATATATGGTAGAGAAAATTTCTGTAGGATTGAAAAAGATTGAAATTATGGATGACTATATTGATACGCAAGATGTAACTACGAGTTCTGAGATTTGTAGCATTGTCAATTCTGTTTTCGGCTTTGATTTAGAAACGAAGCCTATTCTATCTAAAGAATTCTTAGAATCTGGGGAGCTTCCTCTATCAAATAGCCCTGCAAAATATGCTATTGATTTAGGAATTGCAAAGCACGGAGGAAACATATCAGGAGCAGAGATTCGTCAGCTTATCAATGGCATTTTCGGCATTAACTTAGATGCTATCTCCTCCTTAGATGGCTCAAGAATCTCCCTATTTTCTAAGGAACAGTGGATAATGCAACAAAAAAATGATTTATTTGTTGTTCATACGGGATTTGCAGACGTAGATGTGAAAATTTTCCCTACAGACTACTTCATCGAACAAACAGGCTTAACTACCCTTCCAGATGAACTGCAGCAGGAATTAACAAAGCTTGGATTCTCTTATGACGAAAATATTGGAAGCTTCTATTACTCAAACCCTACTGGTGAAGCTATTCAAGATTCCTTTAAGGGACAAACAATAGGCTCCGTTTTAAAGGTTATTCAAAATTCTTATCAAAATATATAAAAAGTATAGGGCAGCTGCCCTATACTTTTTATTTTAGGATTTATTATTTACCAAAGGATGAAAGGAACTTAACTCGATCTCCCATAGGCGGTGTATTGTTATCAACTAAGGCTACCTCTAGAACTGCTGGTCCATTAGCTCCCATTAATTCGTTGATGATATCTTGGTTAACATCCTCTAACTTATTAACTCTGAAGCTTGGAATATTCATGGCAGCAGCCATTGCACTAATGTTGATTGGTTCTTGTTCAAATGTTGGATGCGTTCTTTTGAATTGTAGTGCATGACCGTGATATACCATTCCTAGTCGGGCATTATTCATTACGACAAATAAGATTGGTAGATTATATTCTTTAGCCGTTGCAATCTCCATACCATGCATAAAGAAACAGCCATCCCCTGTTACACATACAACAGGTCGTTCTGGTTCAGCAAGTATAGAACCAACTGCAGTTCCAATTCCACTTCCCATTGCACCAAAGTGAACATTGATATCAAATGTATCAGATTCTAATACCTTCATATGATGAATTATATAAGACATAAATTCACCGATATCGATTGTATATCTAGTAGAAGCTGGTACATATTTTTGGATATTTAGAAGAACATTTTTCGTATTATATTCCTCAGTAGGCTCTTCTTTTGCTTCGGTTTTTTCAATCACATACTTAGAGCTTTCTTTAGTTAAACCTAAAGTTCTTAATTCTTCTATTAGAAATACTAAGCTTAGATTGATATCACCTAGTACAGGCATATCAATTTTGTATTTTCTATTAAATACAGATTGGTCAAAGTCCATTTGCACAGAGAAACGATTTCCTACAAGATTGGTATTATAATTGTTTGTTGCTGTCTCTCCTAAGCTAGAGCCAACAATCAATAATGCTTCACCGTCACCTTCATTTAATAGGTTTGAAGCAGTCTCATGCCCAGCAAAACCATAGACACCGACTAAAAGTGGATGATCCTCAGGAATATACCCTTTTGCTTGTGGCGTTGTAACAATCGGCCAGTTCAGTAATTCCGCTAACTCAACTAATTGCTCAACAGAGTTTCTTACTCCCTGCCCTACAAAAATATAGCCTAACTCTCTTTTCATAAGCTCTTTCGCTACGTTTTTAATTGTATCAAGCTCAGGAATAAGCGGCTCTCTTTTTGCTGGAGCAGGTAATTCAACATTCTCTACATTCTCGTGTTGTACATCAATTGGAATAGCAATGTGTACAGGACCCGGAACACCAGAAATAGCAATTTCAGTAGCTTTTACGATTTCTTTAAGTACATCCTTTGAATTATTAATAGTTACACTATATTTCGTAACAGATTTAAAAAGTGGTTCTACATCTAATTCTTGTGATGCATTCAAGCCTACCGTATTTACAGGTACAGCACCTGTTATAAATAGAACAGGTAAATGCTCCCTCATAGCATTGGCTGCACCTGTCACTAGATTAGTAGATCCAGGACCGCTACAACCGATACTTACACTCAAACGATTTGTATATTTTGCATAGGCAGCAGCCATATAAGAAGCCGCACCCTCATGCTTTGCTATGATTGGTGTTATTTCAGGCATATCATAAAGCTCATTAAAAATGGCATTTACAGAGCCTGCCGGAATACCAAATATATGTTTAATTTCTCTTGCCTTTAAATATTCTAATACAACACGAGCTGCTTTCATGTTCATTCTCCTTTGTAATCATCTTTTTCACTAATAAAAATACTTCTGCGCAATATCTTCTGCTATCATCGGACGACTGAAGAAATAGCCCTGCATCATATAACAATCTCTTGCATATAAAAAGTCTACCTGTTCCTTTTTCTCTACACCTTCTGCAATCACATTTAGGTTCAAGTTTTTAGCCAAAGTAATAATTGTATTCGTAATGGCTGCATCATCTTTTGTCATATCCTGAATAAAGGATTTATCAATTTTCAAAGTAGATATAGGTAAATTTTTCAAATATCCTAAGGATGAATAGCCTGTCCCAAAGTCATCAATGGCAATACTTATTCCTAATCCTTTTAGTTGCTTCATTGTTTCTACGATTAATTCTGTATTTTTAACAATTAAATTTTCAGTGAGCTCTAGATGTATATACTTTGGAGATAATCCCACTTCATTTAAAACATTTTTTACAATAGAAAATAAATTACTCTGTTCAAACTGACGGACTGATAGATTCACTGACACACTAATCAACGGATAGCCCTGATCATGCCAAGCCTTTACCTGTTTGCATGCCTCTTTTAAAATCCATTCACCTATAGAGACAATCAACCCCGTTTCTTCAGCGATAGGTATAAATTTATCCGGCGAGATCATCCCTTTTTCAGGATGATTCCATCTCAGTAAAGCCTCTACACCTTCAATACTGTTTGTTTTGCTGTTTATTTGCGGCTGGTAAAAGATGACGAGCTCATTTTGCTCTAAAGCCTTATACAAGTCATTTTCAAGCTTAATGCTTTCAAATGTTCTGTTATCCATCTCTTCACTAAAGAAATGATAACTATTTCCTGATATCTCTTTTGATCTGTACATTGCTGTATCTGCATTTTTAATCAGGATTTCTGACGTATCACCGTTCTCCGGATATAGGCTAATCCCGATACTTGTTTTCATATAAATTTCATTATCGACTAACTTAAAGGACTTAGAGAAGGAATTAATGACACTGTTTACTACCTTTAATACTTCGTTTTCATTTTTAATATTAGGTAGGTAAATAGTAAATTCATCCCCGCCCTGCCTAGAAACGGTTGCATTATTGGGTACACATGCACTTAAACGATTGGCTACATCTCGTAACAGCAAATCTCCAATACTGTGTCCTAAAGTATCATTTACTAGCTTAAATCGATCTAAATCTAAATACAGAACTGCTAGTTTTTGATTATTCATCTGGGCGAAGGAAAGACCTTGATTTAATCGATCTTTTAAGAGAACTCGATTTGGTAAGTCTGTCAAACTATCAAAATAAGCATGATATTTAATTTCTTCTTCCATCTGTTTTCTTTCAGTTATATCTTTAAAGGTAACAACTTCCCCTACAATCTCATTTCCTTCCTTTATAGAGGAAATTACATATTCTACTGGGAAGCTGGAATTATCTTTTCTAAAAAACTTATCGTATTTATTGAAATGATTTGGATTTCCATTTTCTTGAACAGTATTACTAGAATCATTTTCATGGTTTTTCAAAATTAAACTGGAATGCTTCCCTATTAGTTCATCCTTAGCATCATATCCCAGCATTGCGGCTCCAGCGGGATTACAAAAAGTAATCTTCTTATTAAGGTCCAACCCGAAAATTCCTTCTCCCGCCGAATTAAGTATCAACTCTTTTTCACGGCTAAGCTGCTGTAATTCAATGATTACTCGTTCCAGCTCCTGATTCTTCACTGTAATTTCAGAGGTTCTTTCCTCGATAATAACCTCCTGCTTTTCCATATAAAGAAGGTTTGATAGAGTCGAGGCTGTAGCATCAACGATAGACTGGGCTAACTGTGTCTGAGTCTCAGTATAGTGAAGGTTATTATCATCTAAGTTAACAACGGAGATTTGCCCCAACACCTCACCTAATGATACTAAAGGCAGCATAAAGAGGCCCTTCATTCCAAAATTTCGGCAAAGATCATGATTTGGCCTCGGATCTGCATATACATCAGGAATGAGAACTGCTTTTTTCGTCTCCATTACTTCTTGCATTACTCGGTCTTTGCTTTGGTCGATTTGAATTTTGTTATGGGTGTTAATCCAGTCCTCTTCTGTCCAATCGGAATCCTTGCTTAGCTTGGCTGGTCTTATCGCTCGTTCAGCAATAGGGTCTAATAAGTGTACACCAACATTATAGTTATCTAAGACCTTCCCTAAATAGGAGAAACACGTATCTAAGCTTTGCTGCATTGTAGAACACATCGACAAATCACGTGTTACATCAAGTAAAAGCTGCTTTTCCGATATAAGGTTTTCCTTATAGGTTAAATTATTGGCATTCTGGATAGCAACAGCAGCCATATTGACATATGCTTCAATTGTCTGAATTTCTGACTCTGTTAAATTCATCGGAATTCCATAATCAAATAAAAATACTAGTCCGAACAACTCTTCTTCAAAAGAGATTGGAAGGACAAATAAGGATTTGATTTGGAATCCTTCAACTGCGCGTGGATCTGGTCTATTATCCTTTGACGTATCAGGAATATATATTGCCTTTTTTGTTTCAATAACTTCTTTTGCTAATAGATCATATTCTGTATCAATGACATGCATATCAAGTGTCCATCCATTGATAACTTCTGGTTTTCCTACATATCCTCTGTATGTCCCATCTTCCTGTGGTAAGTAAATACCCACTGAGTCACATTGTACGATTTCCTCTGAGATCGCAATTGTTACCTGCTCCAAAACCTCTCTCAGATCAAGCTTTGTATTAATCATTTTTGTTATATTTGCAAGTCGAGAATATCTCGTTTGTTCCTTAAACATTCAAATGAACTCCATTCTCTGACATTTTTTAATATCTATCTTTTCACTATACCAAACAAATGAATTCGACAAAATCCTTCTATCATTTTACAATATTTTCCGACAATTTGGAATAATTATTGGAAAATAAAGAAAGAGTTAGGAGGGCATCCTCCTAACTCATAAAATACTGATTAATCCTTTACGATATCCGTGGAGTGACTGTCTTGCAATTCGCTCCCTTTTGCTCTATACATAGCGCTATCTGCATCTCGAATCATCGTTTCTAAATCTGCCTGAGAAATATCTGTTGTGTATGACCATCCAATACTTCCAGAGACCTTTATTGTTTGATGATTTAAGGAAATTGCCTCATCAAGAGCCATTTGTACTCGCTCTACAAGACTTTCTAGAAATGAATTTTCAATATTGGAAGATAAAATCACAAATTCATCTCCACCTAATCGACAAAGCAAATCTGTATCAGTCAGTTCGTCACCCAATCTAGAGACAACCCTTTTCAATAATTGATCTCCTACTTCATGTCCATAAGTATCATTGATTTTTTTAAACCCGTTCATATCGATAAATAATAAAGCGACAGAATGAGTTCTTTTCTCTTTTAGAAAATTAAACTTTTCCTTCAGTAATAACCGATTGGCCGCCCCAGTTAAAGGGTCTTGATACGCTAATTGCTGCAGCTTATCGTTAACCTCACTAATCTTACGAATGAAGATTAAAAGAAAGATTGTAGTAAATACACCAAACATAACTAAATAGATAAAGTCTTCTATAACGACATTCGGGAAAATTTCCTCACGAAGATAAAAGAAAGCATAAAAAGTAAGAATGGTTGAAGCAATGCCTGCTATTACTACCAATCGTGCATTTTGATAAAGGGCACATAAAGGAAGAACTAACCACATAAATAAATAGTTTACTAAATAAGGCCGATCTTTTAATAAACAATAAAAGAAGAGATACATACTGCTAACTATTACATACATTGTAATCTTTGGATTTACTTTTATGTAAATCAGCACTATAGGGATTATAGCAAATACAAGGAAAAGCATTGCTAAAGAATATATGCTTTCAAATCCTCCAATAACAATACTTACCATTATTTGAATAAAATAAAAGACACTTACTAATATGAATAAGATTGAATTCTGACGATGCATTAATTCTTTACCATTCATTAACTAAATCTTCCTGTTCTATAGTATAGGTAAGAGTTTGAAAGGTATAAAAGTTACAATCTAATTTTACCTAATCACTATATTATATCCTATAAAATATTACTAAAGTCATGTAAAAAAAAAACATTTTATATTTATATGGTACTTCCAAAACCCTCAAGAGAAGAATTTGCAGGTATATAGTAATACCCTTTAGAAAATGTAATTTAAATACATCATTTGTTTTAATCTGAGTAATCAAGAACAATCTCAACTACAAGAAAGGATGAGTACTTTTACGTTCTTATTTATACTCACCTCACAATATCAAGCATTCTCAATCGATTCCCCTATTTTCTAAATCCTTTACTGTCTTGCTATTTTCAACGGTTTTTTCGTCCTTTAATGTACCGAAAATAATATCGAAAAACGGGTTGGATACGCCAAACCAGAAGTTTTCATTTTTGTAATGGTGAAGGATATGGGTTTTCTTTAACCAGACACCAAATTTTGATTTAGGCTTTAATGGTCGGTGTGCCACATAGTGCTTCCACTCATAAACAAGTAACATGAGAATTAGTCCCAGACTAAACGCTAAGGTCCAGTCTAAATTTTTGGTAATGAAATAAAAAATTAATGATAGGATTATGAAATTCGGGAGGCTGTACCAAATCGGAAGAAATAATAACTTTAAATCATTTGGAAATTTATGATGGTCATAGTGAATGCGCTTTAAAAATTTTAAAAACATCTTATTCTTCGGCGGCTTTAAATGGAAGAAAAAGCGGTGCGTCAGGTATTCAGCAAACATATAGATTACAAGACCAAAGGCAATCCATACAAGGACCATTGCCGAATTAGCCATTACCATTAATACACTTGCAATGCCCAGCAAAAGAATCATCAAAATCATAATATCAAAGTGAAAAAAGAAATCCCGATACAGTCCCTTACTTTTCAATCATTTCACTCACTTTCATTTTAAATTTTCAAGGTATAAATAACGTCATATTCTTCTATACGAGAACAAAGCTGATTACATAAGTCTGTTTGATTAGCAATGAGAAACTGAATACTACGACCACCAGTAAGATAGCGCTTTCATTCGATCATTCCATTTTATGCTCCATTTTACTAAATAATCCTACCGTTTTTATGCTAAATAACTAGGATATCCTTTTGTATAAAAATAAGAACAGCATGAACCATATGCTGTTCTTATTTAACCGTATTTAATTCTATGGATTCAAAAAACACTAGCTTTCCTTAAAATCCTCTCTTTCATATATCCATTTTTCTGCAAACTCTGGAAAATCAATAAATGGATTGCGGTTTCCTTGCAAATCATAGATGGCAAGATTTCGGTGCTTCTCATATAAAGAGACCGGAAATTTCTGATGCCACTCTAGTAAAAGCTCTAAATTCTCTAGACGACTATCAATTATTCCTGAGTAACGTGTCATAAAATAAAGGGTTGCTCTTGCAACAATTCCTTTTCCATATTCAGGTTCAAACTTCCCTTCATCCGCCTTGCCGCAGCCTTCCTCAATCCCTAAAATATGAGCTTCAGGTACATAGTCGGAAAAGTCATGATACGGATAATTTCCACGACGGCTGTTGCAGCCTGGATTACAGGCAAATAAATGATGTAAATCCCCCCTCATTGGCTGACGCTTATCAAACCAAGACTGAGGTACTACATGCTCACAATTTAACTTCACTTCATCAGATAAGGTATTTACTCCTGCATTTTCAAGAATTCGGATATCCTCTTCAATGACAGCAAGTGGATCCATTTCCTTGCCCGAATAGATGCTTTTCAGTTTGCCATTCTCATTCAAATCCACCCATGGATAGACGTAACGGTGAGGTGAGTAGCCTAGCTTATTTTCATGTGTTTTTTCTAGTAAATCATGAATGCTTTTTCTATCAAGTAAAATATCTTTATAGTATGTTTGTTTAATTTCTTCGTCCCTAGCTTCTTCATAATAGACTCGGTTTTCACTGTACTCAAAATAGGTAGCCTTTGCCGTTTCCAGTTCCTGTAGCAGCATTTCCTGAATTTCAATTTTCTGCTCCTGAGTCAATTCTACTACTTTTGGATTTTCATTAACCCGCTCCATCTGTTCTACTACTTCGTATGGAATCAAACTCACTTTACGCTCCATTTTCTTCCCTCCTATAGGATTAAATTGAAGCTAACTCATGATGTTATCAATAGTTTAACAATTCAAAATATTATTTCCTAGTAACTTTTGACGTATTTTAGTCTAGTAAAAAATAGGGAAAGTGTAGATTTCCTGCAAAGCATAAATAGAGGTAGATTGAGTAAAGACTTACCCTGATAGACTATAAGTTATTGACTTAAAAAGTACTAAAAAAAGAGGTCCTGCCTAAAACATATAGACAAGACCTCTTATTTTATTTAAGCATTGTTGAATTTAAAAATTCCCGCGTTCTTTCTTCTTTCGGATGGTTGAAAAATTGATCAGGAGTGCCGCGTTCGATAATTTTCCCATCATGCATGTACACAATCCAGTCGGCTACTTCTTTGGCGAAGCCCATTTCATGTGTTACTACAACCATTGTCATTCCTTCATCAGCTAATGTTTTCATGGTTGTTAAAACTTCCCCCACTAGCTCGGGGTCAAGTGCAGAGGTTGGCTCATCAAAAAGCATAATATCAGGCTCCATAGCAAGTGCTCTAGCAATCGCCACCCGTTGCTTTTGCCCTCCTGATAGTTTACTAGGATAGACATCCGCCTTGTCCTCTAGAGTAACTTTACTTAATAGCTGTTTTGCTTTTGTTATAGCCTCTTCTTTGTCTACACCCTTTACCCTGATAGGAGCTTCAATAATATTTTCTAAAACCGTTTTATGTGGAAATAGGTTGAAATTTTGAAACACCATCCCAACCTTTTCCCTAATCTTATTGAGATCATCGGTACGTGGATTAACTGTATTTCCTTCAATTATAATATCGCCGTTATCCTTTTTTTCCAAGAAGTTTAAACAGCGAAGTAGAGTACTTTTCCCTGAGCCACTCGATCCTATTAAACACACAACATCACTCTCAAAAACAGTCATATCGATATTTTTCAATACATGTAAATCTCCAAATGATTTATTCAATTGATTTATCTTAATCATTTCCTTCATGGCCACTGTCTACGCCTCCTATCTGTCGCTTACCGCTAATCTCAGTTCAACTCGGTTTACTATCAATGTCATCAGCGCTACTAGTAATAAGTAGTATACTGCCACAATTAGTAAATAGGTCATCTCATCAAAATTATTTGACCCTAGGGTTGTTGCCACATTGAACAGCTCATTCATGGAGATAAATGCGGCTAATGAAGAATCCTTTAAGCTTATAATAAATTGATTGCCTAAAGGTGGTAATGCACGGCGGAATGCCTGAGGAAGAATAATTCTTCTCAATGTAAGTGTCTTTGTCATCCCTAAAGAACGTCCAGCTTCAAACTGTCCCTTGTCGACTGACTGAATTGCCCCTCTAAGAATTTCAGAAATATAGGCTCCATTATGTAACGCAAGTGCAATTGAAGCAGCCCAAAAATCTGGGAGAAGAAAAATTCCGCTAATCCCGAAATAGAGAATGAAAATTTGAACAATCAGTGGTGTTCCACGCACCAAATACACATAGATATCTGAAATGAGCTCTAAAATCTTTATTTTGGATATCTTAAGTAAAGCAAATACTAGCCCGATGACGATCCCTAGTATAATAGAGACAACCGTTAGCTCTAACGTTAAAAGCATAGCTTTTAAGAAAACACCTTTTGTTTCATTTAATATTTGAAAAAAATGCGAAAAACTTGGCAAAATACTACTCCCTTTCTTACCATAGCCTTGAATTACTCTGGTTTCTTGGTAATGTCCTCATCAAAATATTTGATGCTAATCCGAGTTAGTGTCCCATTTTCCCGGAGTTGCTCTAACGTTTCGTTTACTCGCTTTAATAGATTTGGATTATCCTGAGGCAGTACAATCGCTTGTTCACTACGATTAATTAACTGCTGCCCCTTTATCTTGAATCCTTCCTTTTCAGCTGTTTTACCTGTAACAAAATCAGTGATTACCGCATCATGGCGTCCGCTACTTAATGCTTTTAAGGCTGTAATATCGCTGTCATAAGTTTTGATTTTATCTGTATACTTGGAAGCTGTATCGGCATAGGTTGATCCTTTTGCTACAGCAACCTCCTTACCCTTCAAATCTTCCACAGTCTTAATGTTGCTATCAGGTCTGGTGAAAATTTTCGGTCCCGAATAATAGTACGGGGTAGAAAAGGAGACATGCTTGCTCCTCTGAGGGTTAATTGTGTGGCTAGCAACAGCTGCATCTGCACGACCTGTTTTTACCCCTTCTACAATCCCTTTGAATTTAATTCGCTTCTGAACTGGTTCAAGGCCCATTTGCTTCGCAATCGCTTCGCCAACCTCAATATCAAAGCCAGACATAGTGAGATCATCATTTATGTAACTAAATGGCTTAAATTCTCCCGAAGCAGCAAATACAAATTGATTTTTATTTATCAGCTCAGATCCATCATCGAGCTTCTCCTTTTCAGCACAGGCAGATAAAAAGAAGACTACGATAATACTAGTAACCAGAAATAACTTTTTCTTTAATAACATGTGCCATCCGTCCTCTTCCGTATATATTTCAATAATGCTACAAGCTAAATCTCTTGCTGCTTATGAAATTTAATACCCCATTTACTCTCGGTAAAACAAAAATCGTCAGGTACCTTTCCTGGTACCTAACGATTTGCAAACATATAAATTATAGAATTAGTCCATTATCCATCTAAGCTTTTTGATTTAAAAAGACGGTGATGCGTATGCTTACGACTCCATTCCTTCAAGTAAGTAGCTAGAGGAATAAGCGAAGTTTTTTCGGTTATTTGCAAGATAGAGCGACAGTTAGGGGGAAATAGGGGAAGTTTTTCCGGTTATTCACAGAAAAACCCCTCATTCTCATGTATTCTGAGCCAATAGCAGGAATTTCTCCTTCTATTTAAGTTATTTTTCACGTTAAATTCAAATTAAGCGGAATTTCTTCGCTTATTTAGTAGATTGGGTTCTTTCTTATCATGACCTCTCGACACCAACAGGAGGCGTGAAATAAAGCCACACTCATATATAATTATTATTTTTCTCCCGCACCTCAGCTATTTTTTCTAGCAGTTGGCCGAATTCTTTCTGTTCACATTCATGTAATCCCCTATCGTTAAAGGGAACACCTACTAACCAGGAAGTTCCCTTTTTTTCGTGAGATGAGAATACACAATAAAACAGACAATCTATATACGCTGTCACACGTTTAAACTTTGGTTCATAATAACCCCTCCATCAAATTCTCCAATATATGTATCTATTACCTCCTTGTTGGAGTAAATCCATCCAGTGTTTAGAACAAAAAACTTATTGTTCCATTTTTTGACACATCATGAAATAAAAATCGTCTAATAAGCAGAGACCTATATAGGAGGATCAAAATAAATGCAAAACGAAAGAGAGATTATTTCCAATTGGTTTTTTCTCTATAGCCAAGATGTTTTCAATTTTTTAGTTTACTATTCAGGAACTCTTGATGTAGAAGATCTCGTTCAAGAAGTGTTTATTAAGGCAGCTAAAGGTATGAGCACCTACCGAAAACATGCGACGCCCAAAACTTGGCTCTTTAGCATTGCCCGTAATCTAGCCATCGACAAAGCAAGAAAGAACAAAACAAAGATCAGTCGGACGAATGTGGCTTTCCATGAGGAGACTTTGGATCAGCACATCGGATTTTCTCCTGAGCAAATTCTGATAGACCATGAGGAGAAACAAGAATTGTACAGTAGGATCAATCAGCAAAAAAAGAAATATCGGGATGTGCTAATTTTAAGGGGCATTCAAGGATTGTCCGTGAGTGAAACAGCACAAATACTTGGATGCAAAGAAACCGCCGTTCGAACCAACTATCATCGTGCAGTCAAGGCATTACAAAATGAATTGAATTGGAGGGAATCTCATGAAGGATAATCTAAAAAATGTCGAGAAGAAATTAAACGAATTTCCGCCATATCACATGAGCCAGTCTACTCAAGCTCTCCTCCATCAACAAGTGATGGACACCCTTGAAGATAATGAAATCCGACAAAAACGAAAAGGAGTATTTCTCATTAAAGCCAAAGTAGGAATTGTTACGGCAGCGGCAGTCATAATTGTTAGTATTCTATCCGTAAGTCTATTAAATGATTATCCAAACTCATCCAGTGGAGAGAATCCTATACCCATTAATCAGGACGTTGACCAAGAAATCGAACAGAGTCCTGGAGAAGAAGAGGACAACAATTTGTATGATCCCGTCCTGCTCGAGCAACAAGCTTCAGAGATTCTTCAGGCGATCGATGACCATGATATGGATGTACTATCCAGTCATGTACACCCAGAGAAAGGTTTACTGCTTTCCCCCTATTTTTCTGTGATGGACGATAAAGTAAGATTTGAAAAAAATGAGGTACCATCACTATTAGAAAATGAGGCAACGTATTTGTGGGGCTATGGAGAAGCGAACACGGAAATACAATTGACGCCAGCGGACTATTTCGACAAGCATCTTCAAGTAAAGCGATTCTTTAAATCGGATGAAGTCTTTGTCGATACACAAAATCAAGAAGTGGACCCTACCAATTATTTAAAAACGGTTTTTCCTGATTCAAAGATCGTTGAATTTTATCATGCTGGTACCGAACAATATAGTGGAATGGATTGGAGAAGTCTCAACCTGGTTTTCGAACAAGATGAAGAAGGTGCGTGGCGTCTAGTGGCAATAGTCAACAATCTCTTTACTCCTTAACCTGCAAATTAGATATCTGCTTTAGTGTTTTTTAACAACAAAAGTAAAACAAGAAACAAGCCATCAGACTAGGGACAGTACTAGTTCGATGGCTTATTTTGTATTTATTCTTATTTATGATACGGTTCACCGTAGCAGGGCTAAATGAGGTTTTTTCCCTTGTCCATTTTAGTTAGCTGGCTGAAGGATCACCCAATCTCTCTTACTCCAATATTTCTTCCGTAAGCAGCTTAAATCCTTTAATCATCGTGTCTTCTTCCACCTCGATCAATAAACAGCGTTTGCCATTGTAATTGACCTGTTTGACATATCTCAAGTCTTAAGGGCTGATCGCAATATTCGCTATTTTTGTGCTGATCTTAATGGACTTGGACGCGTAACTCGGAACGATATGGCTTGCTTTCATTTCATACGTTTTGTCTTCAACCACCTGCTGAAATGCCCTTTCCACTATTTTCAGTAAATCGTTATCCAACTTAAATTGTTTTAGAATCTTCGCTATATCTTTGTTATTCATCTCTAAAATTAACTCCCTGGTTAGTAAGATTCGTGTTTTGGACAAAAAAGAGCATCCAAAGCTACAGTTAGCTTCTGACACTTCTTTATTATAACAATCTTTAAGATGAAGAAGGCCTATCTATTATGGATTACCTTTGTTCTTCTTGGATCGTTATGTACCTCTACGTGTTTTGTATACTTTAAATTAAATTGCTAATAATATGTATGAATAAGGAATTTTTAAGTACGACTAGAAATGTTTTTTCTCAATAAGAGGGGTGCGATGTACATGTTTTGGAAAAAAAAACAAATTGAAAATAAGCTTGTTGCTCAATCAATAACTGAATCAGAATTATCGATAGAAGCTCTGAAAAAAAGCCTCGTTCAAATGGATGATGCAGAATTTGTGGAAATTGACATTTCCGTTATTCGAAAAATTCATCTTGTTTACATACGAACTCTCATTGACCAAGAAAAATTAAATGAAAGCATTATAAAACCTTTAACTAAATGTTCCAAACCGTCTATTCAAGATTGTATTACGAATTCCTCCATTATTCACATTCCTAATTTTATAGAGGCAAAAAAACAGTTGTTTTCAGGTTCCATTTTGTTATTTGATTCTTCGCAAAACCTTTGGTTAGCTGTGCCATTAAAAAATCCTATTGGACGTGCCATTGAAACATCTGAAACAGAAACCATCATGTTCGGAGCAAAAGACAGCTTTAGTGAACAAGTAGAACAAAATATTACGCTTATTCGAAGACGACTCCCCATACATGAACTGAAAGCAGAGAAGTTTACTGTCGGTTCTATGAGTGAGACAAGTGTTGTTTTAATGTACATAGAGGGGCTGACTAATCCAGATTTTGTTTCAACAGTCAAAGAGAAGATTTCTGAAATTAATTTTGATCTCTTCTTTGACTCCTCTCAAGTTGCGGCATTCCTGGAGGATCATCAAAACAGTATTTTTCCTCAGTTTCAGCAAACTGACCGGCCTGATGTAGTTGCTTATTCTCTGGGATTAGGAAAGATCACCCTTCTGGTAGACAATACACCATTTGCTCTTGTTGCACCCATTACTTTTTTCCATTTGTTCCAATCACCCGAGGACTATATTAATCGATGGGTAGTTGCCAGTTTTTTGCGCATCATCCGATATGTCTGTTTTCTTCTGTCAGTCTCATTGATTCCTATCTATGTGGCATTGACAACTCATCACTATCAAATGATTCCTATACAAACACTTCTAGTCTTGGTCGACTCAAGGAGCAAGCTTCCTTTCACTCCTTTTTGGGAAGCATTTATCATGTTAATTTTTATTGAAATCATAAAAGAAGCAAGTTTAAGGATGCCTACAAAAACAAGTCAAACACTTGGGGTTATTGGTGGTATTGTGATTGGCCAAGCGGCTGTTGAGGCTGGATTCGCTAGCAACGTATTAATTGTCATGGTTGGGATCTCGACGATAGCTTCCTTTCTTATCCCCAACTACCTTATGACAAAAGCAAATTCATTAATGCAATTGATGCTTCTTGTTTTTTCTTCTTTACTTGGGATAATTGGGATTGCACTAGGAAGCATTGCTATTTTAGCCCATCTTAATAGCTTGTCTTCAATCAAGCAACCCTATTTTTCACCAGTTTCCCCTTTCTTTAGAAAGGATTGGATAGACTTATTCATTCGAGGGCCATTAACCAAGATGTTGGAGCGTCCAGAGCATCTTAAACCTCTAAAACTGAAGAGATATAAAACTAGGAGATGACTTGATGGGAACTTACCAATTATTTAAAAAGAATGAAACCTATAATGGGCTCTATGCCATGTTGTTGGTAAATCGCCTCCAAATGCTTTACTTTTTTCTGATTATGCCAAATATCTTGATCCATCCATATATGATTTGGGTGCTTATAGCTGTCGGGATATTATCCCAACTAAACCTTTTTCTTTTATCGAAGTGGCTTTTAACCCGTTTATCTAGCAATGGATATAATGGATTTGTCCAAATGTTTGGAAAAAAATTGGTACGATTTCTCTCTTTCATCGGGTTGTTCTTTATTCTGCTTAAACTTTCCGTCATAACCTTAGGATTCAGCCAAATTGTTCAAACATTTATGCTTCCAGCAACAGATACAAATTTTCTTGTCTTTTTTATTTTGTTGTTCTGTTTTTATGTCGCAGGTAAGGGCGTTGAACATACCATTCGTTTTGTGTTGATTTCTTTTTTCTGTACATTTTCGATGATCACATTTTTCGTTTTTTTCTTCTTTCCCCCAATAGCTCAACTCAGTGATTTGTATCCGCTTATTCCAATGGAGTGGAAAGTAGAAAATTGGAAAGCCTTTTTTTTAATTTTGTCTTCCTATTCTGGTCCGGAATTTCTGGTATTTTTGGGACCATGGCTTAAAACAAACAATAAAACCTTTCGCTATTTGTGTTACGGCAACGCTCTCACCGTTGTAGAGTATGTATTCCTATTTATAGCATCCCTATTTTTTTTCGGTTCCAATTATTTAAGTAAAACTCAATATCCAATTATTAATATGTCCCGTTATTTTCAAAACCCAGTGTTTGAACGAATTGATATGATCTTGCTTTCCTTTGAATTATTTAACCTAGTTTTTGCAGTTTCTCTATTTTTACTATTGTTTTATGGAGCATCTAAAATAGCTTTTGGTAAAATGAGCAAGCCAACCAGTGGAAAAGGTTTGTTATCCAATGTTTTCCTTATTTTTATCGGAATGGTTCTTATGAATGAATTATTTTGGAAGTCTGAGGAGAAGCAGACCTTTTTACTTAATCTCCAAATTATAGCTGGAAGCATAAGCTATTTTCTTGTTCCTCTTGTTATTGTTTTAGTAATGAAAAAAGAGGGGGTTAAAAAACATGCGTCTACATAAAAAGATATGTAAAAGATTGATACTCCTTTTTATGACTTTTTGGTTATCTGGCTGTGCCCCTTTTACTGAAAACAAGCTTATTGAAGAAATTTCTCCCGTTACCTTTTTGTCAATTAGTAAGGGGGATAAAGGGAAATTAACAGTCAGTACAATTATGCCTCCTCTAAGTAAAGAAAAGAAGTTTGTTATGTCGCAAGAAGTCAGCTTATTAAAGGAGGGAGTACAGAAGTACAATTTAAACTTCTACCAGGAAATGAAATCCGGACAAATGCGGATGCTGGTAATTAGTGATGAACTTGGAAGAGACGGGATTATGTCCATTATAAATGTATTATTGACTGATCCGGATATTTCTCCGAGAATCTATTTAGTAATCGTAAAAGGAAATTTTGATGAATACTTGGAAAGTCAATTGGACAAAGATGAAAACTTTGATTACTCGTTTTACCGAATGCTGAAGCATTATGAGGAAAAAAACCAAGGAGAATTAACTGTCGTTAATCTTCATGAATTTAAAAATTTGCTCTATACTCCTTATTCAGATCCTTTCTTGCCTGTATTCAAATTAGAAGAGGATGGGGTCAACTATGAAGGTACAGCCTTGTTTAAAGATGACAAGCTAGTTGAAACTATTTCATCTTTAGATGATCGTATCTTCCAGCTGATAAACAACGATCACTACTTAGTTGTTTTACCGATTCAAAAATTTGAAATTGTACTGGGTCATGTTAGATCTAAAGTAATAGTAGATATCGATAGCAGTTATTCTACAATGACCTATACCGTGAATATAGACACTAGGATTGAGGAATACCGGGGAGAGAAGCAATTATTTGACCCAAAGCAGTTAGAAAATATGAAAAAAGATATCGAAACCCATCTTGAAAAACAAACACATGAACTAGTTAAAAAGATGCAAGAATTGAAAGTGGATCCATTACAGCTTGGCATACAAACAAAAAGACCATTCTCAAAACCAATGGAAGAAAAAAAATGGATTGAAATGTTTGAGAAGATGGACATTAAAATAAAATACAATATTAATATTGATCCTTTGACGGATGCAAATTCAAAAAGGCAAAACCTTTAATTTTCCCTATCGAATAACCCATAACGCAAACAAAATGCCCTAGAATCTAAAGATTCTAGGGCATTTTGTTTACAATCTATTGCTTTGCGTAATTTCTGTCATATTATACAATAACACAAGCTAGCGTTGTGGTCGAAAACTTTGGAAATAACCATGATTTCATCACATCCGCCTGGCTTTCCTCCAAAAATGTCTGCGGCTATTCTTTTACCATTTGTTTGCTACCAATAATCGATGAGCCTAATTGTTGCTGGAGAGCATCTAAGTAAATCTGCCTTTTTAGATGAGTAAGATACTCTCAATTGAATCTGGTTGAAAAATCAATTATATAAATAGGTGTTTTTCATATTATACAGCTTAATTTTATTGGTCAATGTTAAACTGTTCCTAAAAATTTTCTATAGATTAGGTAAGTTTAATGCTGTATTAATATTATCGAGATCCAAATTGATTTGTTCGTTCATATCCCAAGCGTGGTACCATCCCTTTTCTACCATATAACTAGAAATTTGTTCATGCATATCAAGAGGTTTTAGCTGCATCTGGAGTAAATCTTCCAATACCTCTGTTGACATACACATTCAATCCCCTATCTCTTTGTCTATCCTCTAAAATTTCTATATAATGTCCAAAGGCATTTTTCTAGTCGGTTGCGGAAATACCTCATCAAGTCTATTTAAATCCTCTTTTGTTAATTCAATTATAGTAGCTTTCGCATTTGCTAGTACATGTTCTTCTTGAACAGCTTTTGGAATAGCTAGACAATCGTTAGAACGGATTGTCCAAGCGAGAGCGATTTGTAAGGGTTGTACAGCGTATTTTTCTGCAATCTCTTTAATGGTTGGATCCGTTAACAATTGTCTTCTTAATGAACCTCCTTGAGCTAGCGGGCTATATGCCATAATAGGCATGTGATGTTCTCGCTGCCATGGTAAGAGATCATAATCTATACCCCTTGAACCAAGATGATATAACACTTGATTAGTCATACAATTTTTTCCGTTAGTGGTGTTCCATAACTCTTTCATATCATCGGTATCAAAATTGGAGACTCCCCACCTTACTATTTTTCCTTCCTTGCGTAGCTTTTCCATTCCTTCAATGGTTTCTGCTAATGGCACACGTCCTCGCCAGTGTAAAAGGTACAAATCAAGATGATCGGTTCCCAGCCTTTTTAGACTGTTTTCACACGCTTTGGCAATCATATCTAATCCTGCATGATGAGGATACACCTTTGATACTAAAAAGACGTCATCTCTACGTCCTTTAATTGCTTCACCGACTAAGCGTTCAGAATCGCCATCACCATACATTTCCGCCGTATCTATAAGTTTCATTCCTAAATCTATTCCGAGTTGTAAAGCTTTGATTTCCCTTTCTCTCATTTGAGGATTTTCTCCCATGTACCAAGTTCCTTGTCCTATTCTTGGTAGAGAAGTTCCATCAGGCAATGTAACTACACGACTTTCAAGGGAATTTTTTATTTTTGTTAATTTATTTTCGTCCTGTACACTCATTAAAAATCAACACTTCCTTTTGTATCTTTTTATGTGCCTAATGAACAAAAAAAGGCGGCAATACTCTTTTGCAGTGTTGCCACCAGTAAATCACTCAATTCTTACCTTATTTCTATTTTAGTTAGAGCTGCTGCTTGGTAGGGTGGTAAGCTTCGGTTCAACATCCATTTAGGCATTATACTAAGTGAGCTCCACCATCAATAAGAACAGCCGTCCCAGTAGTAAAACCATTTTTAGCAAGGTATACATAGGTTTCAGCTATGTCTTCCGGCTTTGCAATCCGTCCAACAGGGAGCTGTTGTGCAATGCCGTTGAACAGTGCTTGCCTCTGATCATCTGACATTCCAGCATAGATTGGAGTATCTACAATTCCAGGTGAAACCACGTTTACCCTAATAGGGGCTAGGTCTACGGAAAGTCCTCGAACCAATCCTTCAATGGCTGAATTGATTGCCGCTAACGTAGTAGCGCCTTGAGGAGGACGAACGCCATATACACCAGAGGTTAAGGTGATTGAGCTCTCATTGCTTAAATATGGAAGTGCTGAACGGACAGTAATATATTGCCCCCAGAACTTACTATCAAACGCCTCTTTAGCACTTGCCACAGGCAGTTCGCTAAAGTGCCCCATTGCGCCTTCACCTGCTGTTACCACAAGGTGGTCAAATTTTCCAACCTTACTGAAAAATTCTGCTACTTTTTCTTCGCTTCGAAAATCGATTTCAATTGCTTCTACACTGCCACGAAGAACTTGTTTTGCTTCATTTAATTTGGAAACAGAACGGCTGGCAATGATCACTTGAGCAGATTGATCTAGAAACGCTTTAGCAGTTGCTAAACCAATACCAGAAGTACCCCCTAAAACAACTACTCGTTTACCATTTAGTGACATAATAAAACCCTTCCTTCTTAAAACCCTTTTTGTATTGATCATTCATTGTGAAATTTATTTCTAAAACGATACTATTCAGTACCTATTATTCAGCTAATAATTTTAAGGATTCACGATTAAAGGCAGGAATGTCATCCGGAAAACGGCTTGTTACAATATTATTGCTTACCACAACTTCTTCATCTTTGTAGTTAGCACCTGCATTTTTGAGATCGTTCCTTATTGATTTGAAACCTGTTATGTCGACGCCTTTTAATAGGTCTGTATCAATTAATACTTGTGGGCCATGACAAATCGCAAAAACAGGTTTACCTTCTTGTATAAATACTTTTGCGAATTCACCAAAACGGTCATCTTCACGTAATAAATCAGGAGAGAAGCCGCCAGGGATTAGTAAAGCATCAAAGTCTTGAGGATTAACTTCCCCAATTCCTTTATCTATTTTTACTGTTTCACCTTTTTTACCAGTAATATCTTTTCCAGCCTGTATGTCGATTGTGATCACTTGATGACCAGCATCTTTAAATGCTTGTGCTGGTTCTGTGAATTCTACATCTTCAAATAAGTCTGTTATTAGTGTAGCGATTTTTTTGCTCATAATGATAAGCCCCCTTAAATTTGGAAAAGCATCGTTGGTATTATTCTCATTTAACACAATAAATATAAGTAATCTACCGTGTTTAGTATATGTTACTGCTAGATCTATGGGAGTATAAAAACAATTAGTATCGCTCTGTCACTTGTTTAATGATGATGATGTATTTTGGAAGATTTCGTGATGTCAAATCCTGCTTGCGGCACATAGAAATACTTGATCAGATCTCCTTTTAATTAAGGAATCCTGTAAACAACCTCATAACCTGATCTCACGGTTTCACCCATATTCAATGCCTTAGAAAAATCATCAAGAAGGTTTCCTTGCTGATGTCCTCTTTTTACCTTTCGCTTTTTATAATTTCTGCCAGAAGCTCGTATGAATGCAGGCGAGCTTTGTGGTCGTAAACTTGGGCAATGGCCATGATTTCATCAGCCTGGCTCTCCTTCAAAAATGTATGAAGCTTGTCCTTTATCGTCTGCTGGCTGCCAACAATCGATGTGCCTAATTGCTGCTCGAGAGCCTTTAATTGGTAGCTGCTGGCCACTTCGGATATGTCATCTACCGGTGGTTGAAGCTGTGTAAGGTTGCCGCTCATCAGATTCAAAAATTGCTGCTGCAGGGTTGTGAAAAGGAGTTTTGCCTCTTTATCCGTTTCTGCTGCAATGATATTCAATGCCACCATCGCATACGGCTTATCGAGAACATTCGAAGGCTTAAACGCCTTACGATAGATCTGTAGAGCACCCAGAGTGTTAAGTGGCGAGAAATGGGAGGCAAACGCGAATGGCAAACCCAGTTCTCCGGCCAGCTGCGCACTGAAGCCGCTTGAACCCAGCAGCCAGATTGGAATATTCAAACCTTCACCCGGAATCGCTTTTATAGGGTTTCCTTGGGCCAAGGATGGATCAAAGTAACCGCGGAGTTCCGCTAATTGCTCAGGAAAGTCATCTCCGGTACTTCCCAAGTCGCGTCTCAATGCACGAGCGGTCCCCTGATCTGTACCGGGTGCCCGCCCCAGACCAAGGTCAATTCGCCCAGGATATAAGGATTCAAGAGTGCCAAACTGCTCAGCGATGACGAGTGGAGCGTGATTCGGCAGCATGATTCCTCCTGAACCAACCCGGATTTTTAATGTACCGGCTGCCACATGGGACATCACCACAGAAGTGGCGGAACTGGCGATAAACGGCATATTGTGGTGTTCAGCGAGCCAAAAACGGTTGTAGTCAAGTTTTTCAGCATGCTGTGCGAGTTCTAATGTATGGCGGAAAGAATCAGCAGGAGTACTTCCGGCTGTTATCGGTGAAAGATCCAGCACCGAGAATGGAATTTCGTTTAGTTTAATTGCATGTTTAGACATAAGTTCATCTTCTTCCCTTATCTAATTTTATTAAAAGCTAATCTCATACTGGAATTTCATGAGTCGGAAAGTAAGGCCGCACAAACTCTCCAAGCTCCTGTATGACTTCCTCGGGAGGGCGCTTTGAAAAATACAATACAAATGCCAGGTGATTGACACCAATGGATTGAAATTGATATAAAATTTCTAATAACTGTTTGCGCCCTACACGAAATCCTAAAGGAATCGGAATAGGAAACGCATCGGGATTTTCCGATAAATCGATAAATAAAGTCTGAGTGAAAGGTTTAAACACTCCTGGGGCGTGAATTTCCGACAACTCGCGATACTCGTTAATCAATTGAGTTTGTTGTGGGATAATCCTCGGGTATTGGATCCAACCGTCCCCATTCTGGGCGATCCATTCAATCGATTGATTGCTGAATCCTGTCACCATGGTCGGAATCGAAGAAAAAGGCTTGGGGATCATTCTCATATCCGTTCCATCGATGACGCCTAAATCGCTGTTGATTGTCGGACTGTCCTCCTTTAATAGCCGTTCAAGGAATGCATAATTCTTTTTAAACAGCCCTCCGCTTTCGAGCTTGGATATTCCCAAAGCTGTGAAATCTTTATCCCGGTCTCCTGAAGCCACTCCCATGATCAGCCGTTCGGGAAACAACCGGTCAATAGATGATGCTTCCTTTGCAACTCTGACAGGATGGCGCAGAGGGAGGGCCACACTAGCCGTCCCAAGTGCAATATCCTTTGTATGGGCCGCAAGATAGGTCAAATAAATCCATACATCAAACATTTGACCATTATCATCAATATTCAAATTCTGAATCGTAACGTCCCGAAGCCACAATGCCGCGAAACCATGGTCTTCAATTTTGCGGGCAAGCGACAGCTGATTTTCCATAATCGGATATTTGGACATCCTTGCCGTCGGAATCGCGAAACCAAGCGTCATTTTATCCTTTTGATACAACCTGTTATATGCTCGATGCTGTAATAAACTCACTTCAATTCTCCTTAAATTTTTGTACCAATGTATTTTTCGAACTTTTTAATCGTCTCCTCATTACGGCGATAATACGTCCATTGTCCGATTCGCTTTATTTCAACAAGTCCGCTTTGCAGCAGAATCGATAAATACTGTGAAGTAGTGGATTGCGAAATCCCCGCCTTGCTTCGGATATCCCCTACGCAAACCCCGCCTTCAAATCCTTCATCAGCAATAATATGGGCTTGCGGTGAAAAATGACTGTGGGGATTTTTTAACATTTGAAGAATGCTCACCCTCGTCTGGTTCGACAATGCCTTAAAAATTTCAACGGCTTGTTCATCATTTAAGCTTTCCAATTCCTGCTTCAATGTCATTTGCCTCTTTCTATATCGATTATCACTATATCCCAATGGAAGCTGCATAGATGATTTGAAAGCATCATGCCAAATCGATAATTTACGATATTACCATATTAGCCATCTGATCCTTCCAAATCAAATGATTTGTTTCGAAGGAGATACGGCGAAAAGCTCCCATCTTAAAAAAGACCACTAAAAAATCTACAAATAACAGGTTTGTTCGACGGTTCCGCCACTCCATCTTTGAACTTATTCCATTTTTTTTAGCTTATACACTACTCTATTTGATACAAGGTCTGCAATATTGTTCCTGTATTCCTGATAATGAGCAGACTGAATATGGTATTCCAGCGCTTCCTCATCCTTTCAAACTTCATATAAAACGAAAGTTTGGTCTTCAGATTGGTGCAAGTCATACTTTATACAACCTGCCTCTTCCCTTGATGCCGCTTGTACATTTTTGAGTTCTGATAATAGTTGCCCCTGCAGGCCTTCTTTTGGTTTTAATACAGCAGTCATTATAATATGCTCCATTTTTATCCCTCTTAATAATGAGTGGTTTGCCTTTCTTTTATAAAGTTTTTAAGGTGGCAGTGGAGTTTATGTTCTTCCCAGCATCGTGTAAAAAATATACCCTTTTAAATCTCTTATCCGCTTCAATTATGTAAACTTTTAACTGTTTACTCTTAACTTTTTTAGTATGACCAAAAAGTTGAGGCTTGTTTTCAATTGAATTTGATTGATATTCAACTAAAAGACGAACTAGTAAAACTATATAAATATCGTAACACGGTTCATGTTGAATCTGAGTTAATTTTTGGTGTATTTTTCTTACATTTGGATAGCCAAAAGACTACGGAATTAATTCCGTAGGCTTTCGTTTATATGAAAATTCAGCGAAGAGACTGTAGAATTAGCTTAATGCTTTTACTAAAGCTTCTCCAAATTCTTTAGCGCCATCTGGACCATCACCAGTGATAATATCATCATGAGCAACAACATGTTTTTCAACATATGTTACTTTATTCGCTTTTAATTGGTCTTTTTGTATATCTACTGGATAGCAAGTTGCTTCTCTTCCAGTAAGTAAACCCGTTTTAGCTACAGTAACCGCACCTGCACAAATTCCTGTTACAAGAACTTTATTAGTATACGCTTGTTTCAAGTAGTCTTGTAATTCTTGATTTTCCCATAAATGATCGTTAGTACCAGATCCACCAATAACAGATACAACATCATAGTCAGAAGCAGAAACGTCTGAGAAAATGACCTCAGCGGTTGCTTTACCTTCATAATCCCCTATGATTTCACCTGTTTTTGTACTTGCAATTGTCACTTCAATTCCGTTGCTTTCCAATTCCGCTTTTGGTTGAAATAATTCGTCTTCATTGAATCGTTCTGGTGGTATAATTAAAAGTGCTTTTTTACTCATTAGTAGTTCCTCCTCATTAATGTAAAAGATTTGCCGGTAAGACGACCATTTCATTCTACTGCTTGTTTTCTTCACTGTGAAGAATGCACTTTTTTGTAAGGAGGTTACCGACAGGTTACAATTGATATAAATAAGGAGGTAAGAATTTATGCCAGGTACATTTAGAGATGAAGTTAAAGAAAAGATCATAAATGGTGATTATAATTGTGAAAAAGAACTTACCTTATCAATTATAAGTGGTAAATGGAAAATTGTTATTTTATGGCATTTAGGGGTAGAAGGACCACATCGATTCAGTGATCTCCAAAGGCTTTTTCCAAAAATATCTCATAAAATATTAACGAATCAATTAAGAGAACTGATGGAAGATGGAATAGTTCATCGTGAGGTTTATCCAGAAGTTCCACCGAAAGTGGAATATTCCATGACTGAATTGGGGATGACTTTACTTCCTATCGTTGAAATGATGTATGAATGGGGAAAAAATCGGATAGCAGAAATCATAAAAGAAATGGATATTTCGGAATTAAGCATAAGCTTACATTTACAATGTTGCTTTACAAAACCTATTAGAAAAGAAGCACCTTCACTTAACTGTAAGGAAGGTGCTTCTTATGCTTAATTGCGCAGTATTCAGATCATTTATGCTGTGGATTGGTTCAACTGAACGGGGATTGTGTTTTCTTTTATTTAAAATAAATTATACATAAAAGAACTATAGGAAAAAGTTTCTATTCCACTAATGATGAATCAAGGGTCTTATTAAAAAATAACTAAATCATTTCCAAAACTGTATAATCCAAAAGGCTGGCTAAAAGAAATTTCTTTTTTTAGTCAGCCTTTTTGCTTTACTAGCCTGTCAACATCCTTTCAAAGTGCTAGTCAATTTAAAAACTTGATTAGATAAATTAACTGTTTTTCAATATTTAGATTCTTATATTCCCTCAAAAACCTCATTTACTTATGGTACGGTTCTCCGTCTCGGTTCTTGTGGTAAAACAATTTCTGAAAAAATTGTACTGTCTTCTGAATTCCAGAAGACAATACGTTTTAGTGATTTTCTGTCCAAATTTACTTCGATACTTTTTATTAGTGAACGAATGAGTAATTTCTTTGAAGGCATATCTGCTTGATCAAATACTTGATCAAAGGCTTTTAATAATTCACTCACTTTTTCAGCAGAAATAGTCTCTTTCTGCACAGCATTCTTTCTTTCAAACTCAACAACTTGCTCTTCTAAAGTTTCAATATCAAGTTCAATATTCTTTGTTTGTCTACCATATGATTTAGGAGTAATATCCCCCTTTCGATAATCAAGGTCCAGTTTGTTTAACTCCTTTTCTAATTCTACTATTCGCTTTTTATTCTCCTCATATTGAAGGACTATCTCTTCATTTTCTTCAATATAGTTTTGATTCACTTCTTCTACAAGTTCATCTACAATAGTTCTTTTCGCCACTAATTCTTTAATAATTTCTAGAATTGATTTTTCAATCCAATCCTTATTAATTACATTTGGGCGGCAAACCTCTATCCCCTTAGTATGGTAACTTTGGCATATATAATAATAATAATAGCCGTCTTTTCTCTTTTTAACTTTGCTCATAACTGTTCCACTTCCGCATTCAGGACATTTTAAAATGCCTGAAAGCAAGAAATCAGTTTTTATATTCTTTTCATTGACGGCTGCTTCTCGATTCACAGTAGCAATTTGCTGAACCAACTCCCATGTATCCATATCTATGATTGGCTCATGAATACCTTTTTCTACATGATAATCTGCATCTTTCCCCTTTCTTCGAAGTGCAGCCCAGTTTCTATATCTACCCCAACGGACATTACCAATATAGGTTTCATTTTCCAATATTGTTTTAACAGCATTAATACCAAAGGAACTATTCTTCTTAGTTCTGTAGCCTCGACTATTTAAATCACGAGCAATTGCTTTATAACCTTTCCCTTGCGCCCTTAACTCAAATATTCTTTTAACTATTAAACTTTCTTCTTCGTTTACCACTAATTTTTTATCAATAACGTTATAACCTAATAAGGCTCCTCCGTTCCATTGACCCAACTTTGATTTTTTCTCCATACCTGCTGATACCCGTTCAATGATTAATGATCTCTCATATTCTGCAAAAGTCCCTAAAAGAGAAATGAACATATAGCCATTTGATGTACTACTATCAATGTCACATGTTGAGACTAATAATTTCATACCTCTATGCTTTAATTCTTCATCAATCAGACGAAGTACATCACTATTTTTGCGTGAAATACGGTCCACTTTCCAAACAATAATCGCATCAAACTTCTCATTTCGCATATCAATAAAGAGGCGTTGAATGTCTGATCTATTAAAATCTTTACCAGAATCTGAATCTGTGTAATAATCGTATACTTCATATCCTTTTTGTGCAGCGTAGGCTGTTAGATCCTCCTTTTGTCCTTCTAACGAGAATCCAACTCTTTTTTGTTCTTCTGTACTCACACGGGTGTAGATTGCTGCTTTTAGATTTCCTTTTGTCATTACATTACAACCTCCTTTTTCATTATTTTTTTGAATTGAAATAAGTCTTTTCTACAAGATACTTGATATTCAGCAAAAGCCCCTAAAAGGGAAATGAACATGTAGCCATTTGCCGTACTACTATCAATATCACATGTTGAAACTAATAATTTCACACCTCTAGGTCTTAATTCCTCGTCAACCAAACGAATTACATCACTATTATTATGCGAAATACGGTCTACTTTCCAAACAATAATGGCATCAAACCTTTCATTTCGCATGTCAATAAAGAGGCGTTGAATGCCCGGTCCACTAAAATCTTTACCAGAATCTATATCTGAATAATAATCGTATACTTCATATCCTTTTTGTGCAGCGAAGGCTGTTAGCGCCTCCTTTTGTGCTTCTAACAAGGATTCAACCTTTTTTTGTTCTTCTGTACTTACACGAGTGTAAATTGCTACTTTAGGATTTTCTTTTGTCATTACATTACAGCCTCCTTGTCATTATTCTTTTGGATATGGAAATAAATCATTTCTGCTAACACATCTAAAAATTCTTCCCTTTTTAGATCTTCCTTTGTTTTTACTTCAAAAATGTTGCTTTTCTTTAATGGTTTTTTTAATGATGTCATAACTATATCCTCCCTAATTTGGAAGGGATATGTTTTGATGTAGTGTTTTGATGGCACCCTTATGTATTTAAATTAAATTGGAATTCCTTAATTCCTTGTCTACATAATAAGGTGATTTGGAAAATTTGTAAAGACCAAACGCATTTTATTTTTAATAAAAGAGACTAAACAGGAAATACTTAAGTAATATATACCTTTTTGAGTAATAACTAATATTTCTTAATCTATTCTCCCTATATAATGAAAAAAGGTTTTCTTTAAACAATACCTGTTCAAAGAAAACCTTTTTTCACTTTTTGATTTTACTTGTAATATGCTTCATTTAATCGCACAAAGGCATATTTTCTGTCTTCCCATAACCAATCAATAATTGTGTCTTTGGAAATATAACTAATCTCTCTATCACGGGTGTTGCCATTTGTCCAATAGTGAATATATTCCTCACCATCATATTCAAGAAAGTGGTAAAACCCATTATAAAGTTTTATTGTTACCCACTCCCCATAAACACTTATCCCGTTAGACATTGGTGAACTAAAACTTGTCTCATACCCGTAATTTTCAAACATCTCAGCAATGAATTCATTAACCTCTTGCTTTGATTTAAATACTAATTTTTTGTACATAAAATCACTCCCGTTATTTTGGGATGTGTTTTGATGTGGTATTTTGATGGCACCCATATATTTTTAATAAATTAGAATAATCTAATTCATAACTTTATAATAACCAAATATAATACTTTTGTAAAGACTAAGTGTATTTTTTGTTTTACAAAACGGACTAAACGGGATAAAATATATAATAATAAAGGGGGCTTATGTGTGAATGAAGATAGAATAATGATTGGAGATCGCTTAAAACATTTAATAAATGAAAATGGTATGGATATTGATAAGGATACCCTACTAACAGAATTTGGTTTTGCAAAATCTAGTATGCAAAAATATTTAACTAATGTAAGACGACCTTCACTCGAGCATCTTGTTAACTTGGCAAGAATTTTCAATACCTCCGTTGATTACATTGTTGGATATACTGACTATGTTCTAGATACATGGGATTATGATTTTTTAAAAGAATTTGGCGAATTTTCAAAAGAGAAGATTAATGATTATTTTATCAAACGCGGTAATTACACCTTACCTTCATCCGATACACATTATACACTGCTTTTTTATATAGTGTTCAATTCATTAAGTAACGGACGAACATTAGAGGATTTTATAGGTGAAGAAAAGGAGAAGTTTATTTTTACTGTTGATACATTAGTTAAAACCTGCATGAATATTATAGACATGCCGAATAGCCCACATTTTAGCATAGCAGAAGCGGAATTATTGCATGAGAACATTCAACTTTATAATGATGGGGATTACCGCTTCACAGATGAACAAATCATAAGCAACTTAGAGGAGAATACGGAATTAGAGCATTCGGAAAAAATTGCATTATTAAAGTCTTACCTACAACAAAATATTGCTACAACACAAAGAGCAATCAATTTGCTAAACGAACTAGAAAATGAATAATAAAAAGGCAATATAGCACTGTTTGAAGCAGCACTATGTTGCCTTTATTTATTGATTTAACCAAATTGACTCTAACGCTTGTAGTTGATCTTCCTCGGTTGGCACTGAATATCTAAACAGCATCTCTGCGCTTGAATGCCCACTTAAAGACTGTACGATACTCGAATCAGTACCGTTGCGAATTAAATGGGTAATAAACGTATGACGTAACGCATGAACATTAACCCCTTTTTTCTCAAAGATATGCTGAACGCTGCGGACACTTATTCTTTTTCCTCTGTTAGAAATAAACAAAGCCTCTATGTTATCATTACGTTCACATAAGTATTTGTTAACGGCTCTACGTGCTTCTTTATTTAACGGAATATGTCTTGTTTTATTTCCCTTCCCATTTCGAACAAATAACTCACCTTTACGTTCACTAATCTCAATGTCCCTTTTATCTAAAGAAACCAATTCAGAAAGACGTATGCCTGTATTTAGCAATAATTGAGTAATTGCCATATCTCGTGAATTATTTTCCCTATCAATTTCCCGGATAAGGCGATTAACTTCTACCCTGCTAAGAGATTTTGGAGACAATTTAGTATATTCTATTGGTTTAATAACCGCAATTTCTTCAATTGCACGCTCATTATCTGACCAACAACTGAATTTTTTTATGGCACTCCAATGCTTATTAATAGTGGATGGGTTTTTTCTTCGACTTACAAGATAATCGATATACTGCTGCACATCACTTCTTGAATAGTTTTCTAAACTTGCCCCAGCACCGTCTAACCATTCCGAAAATAATTTTAGTGAATTGGCGTAAGTTTGGATTGTTGTTTTGGATTTGCCTAAAAGCCCTTCTTCTAAAAATTGATTCAGCATAATAAAATTACCTCCTCATTCATTACTTAAAATATTAAGCAAAACTACTAAACACTTGACTTCTTCACTACGGGCTTAATATTAATAAACATTACGGTTTGTTTTGTTTTTTCAATCGTAAAGTAATCAATGATAGATATACGATATATGCCGTCATTTCCAAGATAATCATTGGTATTATCCATTCTCATTAACGACAATCTATTTAATCTAAAAACACGTATATTTATTGGATTACACTCTTGTGTTAGAAAAACAATAATTGTGCTATCAATATCATAGATACCGCTTCCTTCGCTTTCTAATGTAATATCCAGTTCTAAACTTCCGTCTTCAAGTTGTTTCACTTCACCACGATATAAACCTTCTTCATCAAGTTTCAGCATACAATCAACTCCTAGTAAGTTTATTTCTACTGAAAACTTAACGCGCATCTGAATCATCTTCAAGTTAACTTGACTAATTTTTTGTATATTAGAAACTTATAAAAGACCTAAACTCAGAATCCCTTTTAAAATCCTCGCTCCGTATACACTGATTTGCTACAACCCACGAAATCCCTAAGTCTTTACAAGACTGGTATAACATATAGAACTCTGTCATATCCCTAAAATCACTAATACAATGAACTATCACTCGTTCAATTTGCTCAATTCCAAAATCAGTCAGCACTAAATCCAATAAATCCATATGAACAATATGAGCAATTTCCATATCGTAATCCTTCTTCGCAGCATATTTAGTTAACTGATACTTTTTCAATGTGTTATTATCGCCCCACACAAGCCCCAGATAGATCTTTGAGTTTTGCATTTCAGATTTCTCCATAAGCATTCCTCCATATTTCTCAGTCTTTTAATAAAAGTTTAACGCGGACCGAATCGATTTAACAAATATTGCAATCTACTGTCATTATGAAAAGTCAGTAATACACTTACACAATTCTTAAGAATTTGAACTTAAATAATTCTACGCAATTTTTTTCTATCGTTATTTACAAAATATCGGTGTTTTTTCCGCCAATATGGATTTTGAAATGGCATAGTATACAAATTCTACGAAGTCTTTCTACGCAACTTATAAAATTAAGAAGTTTATATGAGAATAAAAAACAAACGGGCAATTTAATGTTTGCACGAACATTAGATCACCCGTTTGTTGTTACTTTATAAATTTAAAAGTAAAAAGTAATTATTGATTGATGTAACGTGGCTACGACTAATGCCACTAGCATGCTTAATGGCACAAGCAGCACCAAGGGAGCATTATTAACTTTTGAGCCGGCTTTTTTTCTTTTGTCCCCCTTTTTATAATTATGGAAATCAGTTAGAAAACCTTTAAATGGTCTTTTTCTTCGATTCGCTATTTTAACCGATTTTCAGTCGTTTGAGTCGATTTTAATTGCAAAATTAAAAAAAGAAGAAGTTATTCTTATCCTTTCTCTTTTATTCATTTTTTTCATATACTTTCATTTTCTTCTGCTCTCTATAGGGATTTTTTTCAGGACTTTTTTCAGGACTTTAAAAGAATTCCTGAAAAAAAAGATTTCCTCACTTGTTAATGGTAAACCGATTCATAACATTTCATCGTATTTAATAACCAATCACGCACATTATGAATAAGTATTAACCGTTCATAATCATTCATATTTAACCATATCTGGTCATAACCGTTATTAACGAATCTTACTTAATCCTTTCAACCCCAAATAAGACTTGTTTTGATGACATCACCAAAAATGTGTTTCTTATTGCGAAGAATCTCCATCATCCATAGTTGAACTTACTACTTTACCGTTTAATTATGAACTTCTAACACTATAACTTTCTTATAAAGTTTCTTTTTTTATCAGCAAAACTGTATTTAAAAAAGAAGAAGAGAAGATTAAATTGCAATTGGTTTGTAACCTTCTCCTTTTCTTCTTTTTAACCGAATGCCTTTCATTGCTCTTACTCCATTTAATCAAATATTTGGAACAATGTTTTGTTGTTATGTATTGGTTTGATCCGGTTTATCTGTGTTCAATTACTTCCTTATAAGATTCGTCTACATGATTAGTACCTTTAGTTTTTATTAATTCCCACCCCATTAACTCTAAGGCATTTGCTTTACCTTCTGAGACGGTCTTTTTGAATAGAAACTTTCCATGTTCAAATTTCCTGAGTACGTAATATTGCTGAATATTGTATTGCTCTGCCCCTAAGAAATCTACATAACCATGATGTATTATGTTGTATTTAGAACCATAGAGTTGTTTCACATGAACTAATTTTCCGTTCACCTCGTTTCCATAATATTTCAAGTCCTCTGCACCTCCATTCCTATATTTTTGCTTAATAAGCAAGGATTATTTTTAGTAAATATCCTTGTGAAACATTTATATTGTTCTGTCTCTTACAAACTTCTTAATTTTTTTGTCCCTATAAAAGCAGCGGAATTCACTGCTTTTATAGGATTGTACATATACACTATAGAAAGGTAGTTCAGAACGAACTGAACACAATTTATCATTTAAACATTAAATTGTTTGTTCCTGCAAAAAAGGAGAAAAAAAGTGGGAAGGTTGTCTAAAAGCCTAATATAAAGAAGGTTACTTACATTTAATCAATGCGTTTGTCTCATTTCCCTCTGCACCAAATCGCTGCTCTATACGAATTTGAAACTCATATAACATTTCGTCTAAATCAGAGAGTACGAATCGATTCTCTCTACCATCGAATAGTTGGTCTACTAAAGGAAGGAGAAGTTCTGCTCGGATTTCTGTAAGAATTTCTTCAAACTGTTCTTTGCACACCAGAATCACCTCCTAGAGATACAATTAAGTAACTAAAGTAACTTTCCTTTAAAAATAAATAAGATCATTTAAAATAATTCTATTTTTCATTGAACCATAAAGTACTTTTACTGAAAATTTTTTATGCTGCGAACACTTCGCATAAATTATCCAAACATTCTACTCTTCCACTTTATGAAAGAAGGAATTTCTATTTTATGAACATGGATTAGAATAAGGTGGTTAATTTTAAAGGCAAGGTGGTACTTTCTCATAGAAATCGGAAGTTTTCAGTACCTTCTAAGTTAAAAATGACACTTTTAAAACCCACAAGCGACTCAGAACCTTGATACAATGGGGTTTCTAACTCTTCCTTTAAAAAAGAGGCCACTTTTTTCTTCAAACATCTTCTTTACTTCAAAATGTTTTCTTATTCTTTAAATTCCATTTCAACCAAAAAAATTGGCATTAAAACTCTATAAACCTTGATATATCAACGTTTTTAGCAAAAAGGAGAACCAATTTTGAGTTGTAAGTGCCATTTTCCATTGCCTGTTAGCCTATGTTTACAAAAAACAAACCACATCTTTTATTAGTACCCCCACATTTTTTTTAAATATCTAAACAAATCTCAACAAATATCTTAATTGTCTCTTCCATAGATAGAAAAAGTGAACTACACTAACAATTAGTTCAGTAATCATATATTTCCTTACAGAAGAGAAATGGTATGTCTGACTGAACAACTAATATAACCTGATAGATAGTTTGGTTAAAGTAGGTATGTATAGTTCGGCAAGGTTGACCAACGTCTGTCAGACTAGTTCGTACACAGAGGAGTATCATAGCATTACTACATAATATTAGTCTCTCCTGTATCACATAAGGAGGCTGAATTAGATGGACAAGAAAGATATTATTGAAAAAAATTTAAGATTAGTTTTAGAAGAAAGAGGTTATTACGACGTAGGAAAGAACACATTTGAAATATTACTTTCTTATGCTACTGGAGCAATTACTGACGAGGTTTTCATTAATAGCGTAGGTAAGGAAATTGAAGAAACTGATTTAGAATACATTAGTTACTTATATTTCCCAGAGCGTAAAAAGCCCGCTACGTTGGAGGTAAATCAGGCTAATCTTGATGAAAAGATTAAGCAAAATCTAAAGGTAAAAGAGCAGTTCATGCTTGAAACTTTAAAAAAGCAACATAATATAGATGAACAAATTGCCCTAAATATTGCGAAGTTTTTCAAAAAAGACGGAACGCCTAAGTTTGTTGAAACTGAATATATTTACAATAGAAAAGGCAAAGTTAGTGAAGTAAATAAAACTCTTAATAACAACCTATTCTCTAAATACTTAGCAGAAAAATACCCATTGTTAGACGTTTCGAAAATTCATTATTTCTACGATAATGGTGTCTACAAAGAAAAACTTTATAATGAAATTAGAATAATTATCCGTGAGGAACTTGAAACTTTAGGAGATACCTTTGTTAATACAAAGGTAATAAACGATTTGCAGACACTTTGGTTGTTAAACCGTAAAGTTGCAACATCACCAGATGATTTGAACGCTCAACCTGTTCTAATAAACTTTAAAAACGGTATTTTAAATGTGGCCACTTTAGAATTAATGCCACATAGTCCTGAGATAAAAACAACAGTACAGATTAATGCAAATTATAACCCTAATGCTGAACCTGTTTATTTCAAAGATTTCTTTGATTTTACATTCCCAAAAGAAAGTCTTCAAAGATTAGTTTGGCAGATTTTAGGTTACAGTCTTAGTTCTTACCATAACAATAAAAAACGTTTTATCATTTTCCACGGTGATAAGGATAGAGGAAAATCTTTATTCTTAAACGTTACTTTAAATGCCCTGTTACCAAAAAGTGCAAGAACTCATCGTGATCTACATAGTTTTACAACGGATCGCTTTGCTACGGCTGACTTATATGGTAAGACGGTTAACATAAATGGCGAGTTAAGCGCTGATACTATTAAAAATACTGATGTGTTAAAAATCTTAACAGGTGAAGATGGCATAAATGCTCAGAGAAAAAATGGACAGCCTTTTGAATTTGTACCGACTGCCAAATACTTATTTGCAGCAAACACTTTACCAACCATTAGCGATCAAGATACTACCTCGGCATTTTATGAACGTGTAATTATCATTCCTTTCACTCAAAAGGTTATTTATAAAGACCGTTCTCTCGGTAGTAATATAATTAAACACGATTTAGACTACATTGCTACCCAAGCCATTCTTGCATTAAATTACTTAATTAATAATAATTTTGAGTTTGATATTCCTTCTGAAATACAAGACATTATTCATACATATGAGGAAGAAAATAACTCTGTATTGAACTTCGTAAACACTGTATGTGAAGTCGATCCTACAGCATTTATGCTGGTTAGCGACTTTATGAAAATATATAAACAATATTGCGAAGTTGAACTTGAACAAGATCCAAAAATCCAAAAACAAGTTAAGAAAATCCTTCAAATGCAATTTGGTGTAAACGTTAATTACCGTTATAAATCAATCAGAGGCTATATGAAGGGAATTAAAATCAATATAGAAGAATTAAACAAATTCCAACTTACACAAAACCAAAGAAATAACTTGTAAAATAACTAACAAAAGAAGAGTTCGAGGTCCTACCTCCTGCTCTTTTTTTGTTTCCTCCCGTTCTTCTTTAATAAAATAGAAAAAGCCTTAGATGTTTTCCGCCACCTAAAGCCTTCATGTATTATTACATCACTCAGAAAGAAGAGTTCGCTGACAATAGAAACCAAAACTACTAACCAAACAGTCCTAAACTATATAGAGCCAGTATTGCACTGTATTCCAACTATTAAGCCCCTTAAATCCCCTATTCGTCAATAGAGCGATTTAGTTGAGCCAACTATAAGGCGAACCTTTCAGTCTGTGTAGGCTGCCTATCTTCATATACTGAAGATATTTATATATTATCACGTGAAATAATTAATGTACGCTATTTTCTCCTAAAATGGATATTTTTTATAAGTTATTTGATAATTGTATTAAGCCTTATCTTGTTATTCGCTTTTATCAATCGAGAAGTTTATTTAAATACCAAACAGAAATAAAAATGTTCCTGCTTTTTCTAGAAACGCCCCTTGCTTTTATACTATATTTAATCGAACGTTCGGCATTGTTTTTCACTTTCTTCTTCCGAAATATGTTCCTCAATTTTTACATTCGTCACATGTAACCCTGTTAGGTTGGAATCACTTACAGAAAAAGTAAGTCTATTAAAATCGCCACCGTGGTGTCCTGAATAGTTTAATGCACTAGCAAAAACGATATGTCTTCGAGGGTCCCCATCAATGGGTTCAATTTTGATCTTTGGACACATAAAATATTCAGCATAAGATGGATCTAATTCATTTAAATAACGTGTATATAATGCTTCTTCAAGTAACTCTTCTTTCGTAAGTCCGTCCACTTCTTTTCTCCACCCTACTAAGAGCCAATCATAAAGAGATTGTGACTTTATTTGTATTTTTTTGCTTTTATCCGAAACGATCAATTCCCCATCTTTAGCCGTGCAGGTTCTGTGCATATTATCAATATTACATGTATAGGCTGGTTCAATGGTAATCACATCATCACTTGCCATCTTCAATGTCATTTTATTGGATGGTTTTTTTAAAGATACCTCCATTGTTTCATCTACTAGGCTAGAGTTATTCAACCAATATGTTACTTTTCTGAGTACACGTTCTTGAAATCCATCGTTGATACTGAATATCTGTTGTTGTCCTGAATCATTTTCTATTTTAATGCTTCCAATCTCTTCATGCTTTAATGAGTGCGCCAATAATTGTTCCAAAAAGGGAATCTGTTGATTCGTATTAGTCTTTGCTTCGGTCATTTGGCTGGAAGACATAATTAAAAATCCAATGAGGAGTAGAATTACAAAGTTATATTTCCTCATAATAGTGCCTTTCCTACAACTAAGAATTCTGAAAATTCATCTCTTACATAACAAATTGTATAATCGTATAAATTGCTTATTCCCAAAACAACCAAATGGGTAACCTCCCTCTTTTAGTAAACTCTAATTTTAGTTTTGGAAATTTCATTTACCATTATTCCTGTTATACTAAACTGCACCATTAGTTGAAGAAGAAATTTTTTCTTAGTTTTAAAAAAGGGTAGGAAAAATACCATTATTAGAATAGATGGGCAACTATCAAATAGTTACAACTAACCAAATGCAATTACATGGTTTGGTTTGGTTTAATTAAAATAATTTTAGTCCTCGAATGGCTTATTAAATGACCTTGGTAATCACTCCATCATCCTTGATAATATTTGATCACTTGAATTATTTCGACCTAATCTAGGTAAACCAGACATTTTTAATCTTTATTGTCTTTTTATTGAGTGTTCATATATAGTTGGACCTTCCCATGCTTTATCTAAACAGCCTTTAATGAACTTTTGAGTATCTTCATCTAGTTCTTCAAAATCTAAACTTCTTTCAACCCAAGACGTTACATGCACCCTAAAACTATCAGTTATTTTTCTACCTCAAGATAATAATCTTTCAGTTGCAAAAGCCACTGCGTATATATAAATATCTTCAGGAACACCATTAACGGTTAACTTATAGTATTCGCTTCAAAAAATCTCTTTCTATCGCCAATTCAGTTTTTTGTTTTACCATCTTTTGTGATACCGTACACTCATCCCCATAATATTCTAAGTATACTGTACTTCCATTCTTATATTTTTAATAATAAGCAAGGATTTTTTAGTGAATATCCTTGCCTAATATTTATCTGTACCTTACAAACTTCTTAATATTTCCATCCCTATAAAAGCAGCGTAATTCACTGCTTTTATAGGATTGTACAAATATACACTATAGAAAGGTAGTTCAGAAAGAACTGAACACAATTTATCATTTAAACATTAAATTGTTTGTTCCTGCAAAAAAGGAGAAAAAGTACGAAAATGGTCTAACCCTATCAGTTCAGCGGTACAAACAGACAAATTAGCATTCAAATCTGCAAAGTATTTACAAGTAAAGTTATCACTCAAATTGACACAAAAAAGGACTTAGATCATTAAGTGAACTAAGTCCTTTTTTGTATTTCTGTATTCCAATATTCAACTAAAGCCTTCGTTAGTTCAATTTATGTAGACACTAATTATCTACTAAAAGTTACATATTCAACAAAACTGCATCTTTAGTTAAAAAGCAACTGCTCTTATTGAACAATCGCCTCAGTTACTTTAAGTACATTTCTTCACAATTTTACCTTTTTGAATTAAGCACTTTATCCTAAGAATCCCTTCCTATTTGATTTTAAAAAACCACCCTATGAATTGTTAATTAAATAAAGGGTAAAATACGAAAAAGAACGGAGGTAAGATAAATGAAACGGTTTCTAACAATAATTATTTCATTTGGTTTATTAGTTATCCTAGCAATTCCGGTTTCAGCACAAAAATTTGATTATCCAAGTAACAAAGAAAAAACATTTATAAACGAAGACGAGTTTTATCAACAATTGAAAAAAGATGAATATAAAGAATTTGATAATGCTTCTTATAGTATAAGGCGAAAAATATCTTATAAAGAAGTACCTGATGCAGTTATGACCTTTGAAAAGAAGACAGGAAGGGATATGTGTCAACCAAAACAAGAACTTTCTCTTGCTATACATCCAGAACGACAAGTATATTTCCTCGCTTCTTTTGTTCAGACCAAAAATGAAGAGTATTGGAAACATACAATTATTGATGCAGAAACCAAACGACAACTTGAAGGCGGAAACTCATATCACCTTTATGATAATCCTTATAAATAATTCTTAAAACCATCAATAATATATTGGTGGTTTTACTAATGAATTACCCTACACCTATAGTGAAAAAGCGTTCCTGCTTATTTCAGAAATGCCCTCGTTAGTTCAACAAGGTTTTAGTATTTTTTCAAGTACAATAGGACCAGTTTTCTTTGTCGTTGTATTGATTGTGCGAACTTCGATACGAGTAGGTCGCATTATAGGAGAAACTTCATCCAAATTCCCAGCCCAAGTAGTTTCTCCGTATTTAGTTAAAGGGGACAACGAGAAAATCCAACTTATTTCCTTCGGAATATATGCTAATACTTCATAACCATCATAATCCCCAAAACTAGATGGTTTTGGTAAATGAAGTGCATGAACACTAAGACTCGTCCGCTCATCATTAAACTTTCTTTCAATATTATAAATCAGTGCTACTCCTCTGGCATTTTTAGGTGCGTTTTTTGTTGGTTCAAGTATTGCTGAACAAGGCGGCAACTCTTCAATTTTATTTTCAGAGTATGTTTGTGAAGGAAGAATTACTAAAACGAAGATAAGGCTAAAAAGCATTTTTTTCATTTTTGATTCTCCTTAAATTTGTTAAGTGTCATTATCCCCCAAAACTCCATATTTATTGTATTTCAATCGTTCCTTGTTATACTATCCTGTCCTGTTAGTATAATAGGTTCAACAAAAAAGGACATTAATCCTTCTTGGATTAATGCCTCCGTAAGTTTAACAACATTTTATTCAGAGGGTTTAAATTCAATTGATTCTGCTTGATACATTCTATCTTTGTATTTATAGATAATTTGAATATCACCTATATAGCCTCCTGCTGGAGAGATTTGTCCTCCGATTATTGCAATAAGTTTATTGTCTTTTATTTCAAAGTTGATAATATTTCCAAAGTATATATCACCAAATAGATGTTTTGGTTTAATACCCAAAGGCTTAATATCAATTGTATATTTCTTGTCACCAATACTAACACTTGCTTGGTTTGGTGTTAACTCGGTCTTTACACTTTTTAATAATATCGCTATTGGATTTTCAACAAGCACCTCAACAGGTACGTCAATCTGCATCTTATCGAATCTTTGCTGTTGTATTTGAAAAACATGAACTTCCCTTTCTAAAACTCCAGTACCTGTACTTTTAGTCAAAATTATGATTAGTTCTTTTTTTCCATCTCTATTGATATCCTCATAGATAATCTCAGGAAACCAAGTAGGGTTTGTAGTGTTCATCCAATAAGGTTTTGAAAGGATATTACCTTGAAAATCAATTTTAAAATCTATATATAATCCATTCATCATTTTTGCATAAATGGTAACGCCCACTTTATCAGACTTAGCAATTTCTTCATATTCATTTATCGTTGCGTTTACTTTGGTTAAAACAGCAAAAAGAGAAATAGTAATAATTAAAATAAGAACTTTTTTCATAAGAAAACACCTCATTTAAGTGTTCTCAATAGTTAACTGTTTATTCAATTAAACTGCCCCCATAGTTTAATATCTTCAACAAAAAGGACAGTAACTCTTCTTGGATCATCAACGCGCCTCATTAGTTCAATAATTTTCCAATTCATTCTTTAAGTCTTTTGAGAGAATTGATATCTCAACTAATGCCGAATCTTGATGAGTAGGAAAAATAGAAGGTTTAATTCCATCATTATTCATATCTTCAAGCCACTCCTCAATAAATTCATCCAAATCAATTGAAGTCGCTTTATAAACATCCCACTCATTAATCGCACAGTAATCTGCAAATTCTTTTTTAGGGAAAAAGGGAATCAACATGTTTCCATCATCATCTTTTGAAGTTGCCCATCCCTCGTTATATAAACCCCAAACTTCTTCAAAGTCCACAACCTTCTTAATGAAATATTCATATCTAATTTTAGGTGATTGTTTAATAACTGATTCAAATTCTTTTGGATTCATTTATTCTACATCCTCGAATATTTTTCATTGCTGTTTAATCTAAACTGCCTTCTTTTGCATTCGCTCCTGTTCAAGAGAATATGAATATAAATATCTTCACAGAAGGAAAGAGTCACCTTAATTTCACACTATAATACCTTATTGCTTTTGGAATTCCCTTTATTTCAAAAACACCTTTATAGATTAGGCTTCTTACCCTATATTCTATAAAAGCATCACCTAATTGATTGTACTGTCCATATATTTCCCCAATTAACCTTGCTGATTTCATAAAATCTTTTTCACCTTGCATAGCATGTAATTTTCGCGCAGTATTCACAATATAATCATCAAAGTGACCTTCAGTGACATTGTTGATTTTGTGATTTTCCCAAATCCTCACCAAACCTTTTGATTCTGATAATTCGATCCATTCTCTTTCAAATCGTGTTCTATCCTCATCAGTTAATGGTGCTGATAGATTTGCTTGATATATTTTTTTTAATTGTTCACCATTTACTTCGCCCGTATGGATATCTAAACACCCAAATTCAGGTGTGTTAAATAATTCCTGAAAAGCAAGTGTAGTATTGATCACGAAAACGTCATTCTTTTTTTCTTTTAGCAAGTATACAAGATAGCGTAATCCAGTTTGTTCATTTGAATTTTCAGCAGTCCATATAACAATGGGGACCTCTCCGTTTAAACGCTCTATTTCTGCAAGTGTTTTTGAAAATCTATTTTCGTACACTTCTTCAAAATAGTCATCGGAATAATTGAGATGGTCCTTCAACCATTCATGTCTGTTTTTACGACCAACCTCTTGATGAAGTTCCCAAATGGGACCAACAGCAAAGAAATCAGGAAATCCGATTATTTTATTTTCATGCCCTAATCCCACTCTTAATGAACCCGCAGGAGATTCTCCACACACAATATGAACTGTTGAATAATCTCTTTCAACATGATTTTCGTTTTGTGCAACGTCGATAATTCTATCGTATATAGAATTTAATTGTTCTAAAATTTCCTCTGGTGAATTCTTTGATTCCTGCATCATTTTTATTCGAAACATCATGCTTAATAAAAGGTTCTTTGCGTCGCTCTCGCTTAAATCTTTTATTGATTTATGTATCTCTTCTATCACCAAAATTCACCTCGTTATTTATTCCATTTAGTTTCTTTAAATTTCTCGCTTGGAAATTAGAACTTCCTTATCTTACTCATCCTCATTGTACACATTAAAATTGTCGCTAATATCCATTATTAACTGTTCATAAAAAGATTGACCCCATAGGTATCTATCCTTGTCCCTTAATGAAAACTCTTCAGGCGCGGCAGTTGAAACAGCCTTTATATATTCCGTGTATTCTTCCCATAATCCATCAGAAAACTTTCTATCCGTTAAACTATGATAACGAAATCCTTGTTCTTGAAGGACATTACACACTCTAACATCATAAACAGTAAAAGAATCAGGAAATAATACAGTTAAAATAGCACTGGCCATCGGTAACCTAAATCCGCAATTTGCCATTAAATATTTTAATCTTTGCTTAGAATCGGTCAATAAATTAACTTCAGCCGTAATCGATTTAACAGCCTCCTGTAAACTAGGATATCCCATTTCTAATAGCCGTTTCGCAACTTTCGATTTAGAACGATTTGATTTCCATATGACAATCAAGAAGAAATCAGGGGCACTTAAGTATCCTTGTTCTTTAAACCTATTATGTACAGTATTAAACAGGTAGTTTTCAGTATCATAAACTTCTCTATAATCCAGTTCTAAAGCAGTTATCTTCATGGCTTCTGATTTATTCATTGTGATCACCTATAGTTTCGTATTGTCAGTAAGTATACTTCTTTTAAAAAAGAAAACAGATACCATGTAAAATAGTGGGTATCTGTTTTCTTGTTGTCTTTCTTTATGCATCCATTGGCCAACCCTTAAACTGTTCTTCAGCCTGTTCCATAAACTTATTAGTCAAAAATTGAAGTTGTTGCCCAGTTACTTTCTCTTTCATTAATACCATTTTAACAGCAAGTTTCACTTTGGCATATACGTCTTGTCGGTGTGGGCTAGTCCAATCAACATCTAGTCTCTTTTTTAACTCATTAACAACTTTGTGTATTAAGTTCGCTAGGAACTCATTTGAAAATGCACCTTCTTCCAAAGAGGTAATTGCCTTGTAAAATTCAATCTCTTCTTCAGACAAGCCTAAGTCCTGTCTTTTGCGCATTTCTTCTTCCATTTCTTTACGCATCTTTATCATCATGCGAACGACATCTGCTGCTTGAATAACACGATTGTGGTATTCAGTTAATGTTTTTTCTAGTAACTCTTGCATTGTTTTTGTTTGTGGACTTCCTTGTTTAAAGGTTACTTTGATTTTGTCCTCAAGAAGTTTTTTAAGTAATTTTAACCGTAGATCTTCATGTTCTGTCTTTGTTAAATCGGCTAAAAATTGCTCATCAAGAATACTAATATCCTGCCGTTCTATTCCTGCCACTTTAAAAATATCTACTGTTTCTTTTGCTAATAAATTTTGATCTAATAACGCTGACAATTGCTCTTCTAATGTCTTATTCCCACCTGCAGTACCGCCGGGAGGTCGTAAATGCTTGCGTAATTGAGCCTTTAACATCAAATATAGAGTTACCTCGTCAGCAATAACCATTACTTCTGGCTGATTTTTAACAAGTTGATAGGATTTCTCTAATTTCGTTGCATATTGTATATAATCCTCTGTATCGCTGCTTAATAGCACATTTACTAAATCAGCGATAAAATCTTCTCTATCTATTTGAGGTTTATGTCTCCAACCGTCTATCTCTAAATTTGAAGGGATATAGTTTCTAACAGACTCTAAGTTTTCATTAAAAATTCTAATGGCCTCAGCAACATCATATGCAGGATTACCCGTTCCCCCGCCCTTTGTATATTTGTGAGTTGCCTCTTTTAGAGAAGTAGCAATCCCTATATAATCGACAACCATTCCACCTTCTTTACCGGGGAAAACTCTGTTAACCCTAGCAATCGCTTGCATTAGATTATGCCCTTTCATAGGCTTATCAACATACAGGTATGAGAGCGGCTGTGCGTCCATACCTGTTAGCCACATATCCACAACTATTACAAATTTAAGTGGGTCTTCAGGGTCCTTTAATTTAGCCTTAACATCTTCTTGTTCTTTCTTAGACTTAATATGTGAATACTGGCTTCCTTCTTGAATTTCTCTCCACTCGCGCGGATCTTTTGAAACATCCCCGGTCATAATAACTTCCATTTTGGGACAGCCTTCTACCTCTTTCAGACAATCATATAAATCGGCAGCAATTTGGCGGCTCATACAAACGATCATTGCTTTTTGAAAAGGATTGGCCATTGAGTTAAAATGTGATACGATGTCGTTTGCAAGGCGTTTGAGCCGTTTTGGAGTTCCCACAACTTTTTCTAAAGCGGCCCATTTTCTTTTATAACCTTCTGTTTCGTCACCTTCACCATTATCTACAAAGATATCCTCAAATTGTTCATCAATATCTTCTGCTGTTAGATCAAGCGGTATAAGTCGGCTTTCATAATAGATTGGTAATGTTGCTTTATCAGCAACAGCCTGTGCCATGTCATAACGATGTATGGTGTGTCCAAATATCTCTTCTGTATTGTTTCCTACAAAATCTACTGGTGTTCCTGTAAAACCGATATGAGAGGCGTTTGGAAGTGCAAAACGCAATTGAGCAGCATAACCACCTTCAAATCCTGACTGCGTACGATGTGCCTCATCAGCAATTACTACAATGTTCCTCCGTTCTGAAAGTACGGGGTGTTTTGTTTCTTCGCCTTTTAAGCGAAATTTTTCAATTGTAGAAAATACTACCGGGGTTGCTTCACCTCTAAGAATCGTTCTTAATTTTTCTGTGCTACTTGCTCGTTCAACCTTTCCAATTAATGACTCACCCTCAACGAAAGTATCATATAATTGTTCGTCTAAATCATTTCTGTCCACTTGAATCACTATAGAAGGATTATTCAATTCAGAATGCCTACTTAAAATACCTGCAAAGAAAAGCATACTCAATGATTTCCCCGAACCAGTCGTATGATACATAACGCCAATTTTACGATCTCCATCTGGCTTTGTTGCACGAACAGTTTCCCTAACTGCAAAATTAACCCCGAAAAATTGGTGGTATTTTGCCCCTATTTTCTTCGTTTTATCTCCTGCTTTAAGGAAGACTATAAAGTTCTGAATATAATTGAGGAGGCGGTCTTTAGGAAACAATCCCTCAACTAATGTTCGCATTGTATTGGCCCGATTGTTATCTACATTTCTTCCATCAATGGATTTCCAAGAAGCAAAGAAGTCATAATCAGCAAATGGCATCCCATGTTTTGTCTCAACATTGTCAGATACTACTGTGAAAGCATTATAATTAAAAAGTTGTGAAATATCATAGGTGTAATTTTGAATTTGTGTATAAGCATCTTTCACAGTTGCTTGTTCACTATTTGGATTCTTTAATTCAAATACAATGAGTGGAAGCCCATTAACATATAAAACTATATCCGGTCTTCTAGACATTCTTCCTTCAATTGAAAGTTGATTAACAACAAGAAAATCATTGTTTTCTGGAGTATTCCAATCGATTGGAAAAACGTGAGGAGTAAAAGTCTCACCGTTCAATTCAAAATTGAATTCTACTCCCTTAACTAACATTTGATGAAATGCTTGATTTCTCTGTATTAAATTAACTCCATCAGGCGATGTAAATATACTTATCAGTCGCCTTATTTCTTGCTCTGGTATAGTAGGGTAAGTCTTCTTTAAGAAGGCTTCAAGCCTATTAAATAATACTACCTCTTGCAATTGTTCTCGTTCGCCACGCTGAAACAATTCTTGTGCATGAAGATATTCATAACCAATTCTTTTTAATCTCTCTATCGTAGTTTCTTCGAATGCTGATTCACCTAGAGGTCTGGACATTATTAAGCACCTCCAACATATATAATGGCATTTATTATTTAAGTTCTTCTAATTGTTTTTCAACCTCTAATAAATCTAATTCTCCTGATAGTAAACGAGGAAGGAGATATTCCTTTATCTCAGTTAAATATTGAATTTCAATTAGATTACCCTCAATTTGATCGAAAATATTTTTGCATTTCTCAGTAAATTCCTCAATTCCAACTGCCTCTAATATTAATAACTTTTTAAAATTTGTTTTGCTTACCTCTTTAAATGTACTCCCATTAGAAATAGACAAGATTAAGTCCATGTTTGTCTTTAACCAATAATATAATTGATATATAGAATACTTATCATTTGGAATTAAAGTAATAAATCCTTGGTTTGTACAAGATTCTTCCCTATTAATAGAAATTTCACCAATAGTTGCACGGCTTGTCATCATCACACTATAGGGGGGAAATAATTTAGTTGAACTTTTCTCAAGACCAAGTTGCGTAATCTTTTTCGCAGATTTAGTAATAAAGAGTGATTTTTGAGATGTTAAGTCTGTGGGTGAGAACCAATTAATTGTCCCATTTTCCCAATATTCCTCAACGCTTGTTTTGGGTGTTCCACCTCCTAAAACTTTAACAGCCTTACCAATCTCTACTTCTTTCCAACTTTCAGGAATCAATCCTAACTCTGTATTAATAAATTTTTGATTAGTAAAAGGTTCAAACTTAATAAAATAATGTTTATATAGTTCATATCCCATTTCTTCTAAAGTTTGATTCATTAATAGAGCCAATTCAATTTTTCTATTGACGGCTCCAATGATAGATACAATCTTTTCCTGTATATCAATTGGAGGAAGGGGTATTTTGTACTCTCTAAACGCTTTTAAAATAACCCTTGGAATTGCTGAACCTGAGACTAATGACTCCTTCATATTTCTAATATTTTCTTTTTCAGATAAGAATAATGCAAGGTAGTCAGGAAGAACTTTTGATTTATCTGGTCTAAGTATTGCAACCGAGGATAGTAACACAATTGGTTGAAATTCACGCTGAACTAATACTGTTTCCAAACAACTATTACCATCTTTTGCGATTAGAACATCGTTTATTTCTGGCTGACACCCTTGTTTAATTAAGTTTTCATAATCGGTTGCTCCAATATTTCTACAAGTTGATAGATTGAATCCAAATTGTGTCATGTCCTTTACAGATGCCATTAAGTATCCTGAATCCTGTACAGTTGGAGGGCTATTGTGTGCCCCATCGGTTATCTTTAAACAAATATCTTCTAACCTTTCCATTGACCATTTACTCATTGGATTATCTCCTCTAAGTCCTTCTTGATTTTCTCTTGCAGTTTATTAGATTCATGAAATTGCTCTAACAATTTTTGTGTTAATTCAAACATTTTTTCTTCAAATGGTACTTCTTCTTGTTCAATAATTTCCGTACCAACATATATTCCCGGATTTAGTTTATAATCTGCTTGTTTTACGTCATCAATTTTTACTACTTTACATAATCCCGGTATATCTTCATAAGGACTTTCCCCTTCATTTTTAAAGTTATGATAAATTTTGGAAATACTATTAATTTCTACTTGAGATAGCGCTTTTTGCTTACGGCTAACTAGAGCACCCATTTTTCGAGCATCGATAAAGAGTATTTCATCTTTGCGAGATCTAAAACCTTTTCCACCTATCCTATTTTTGCTTAAGAAAAAAAGGCAGCAGGGTATTCCTGTTGTAAAGAATAACTTATCAGGAAGTTGAACTATACAATCGACAATACCTTCATCAATTAACTTTTGTTTTACATCCTTTTCTTCTTTCTGATTAGTGGTCATTGCCCCATTTGCCATAACAAATCCTGCCGTACCATTATCGTTTAAATGAAATAGAAAGTGCTGCATCCACATATAGTTGGCATTACTATTAGTTACTGGACCAATTAATCTAGGGTCATTCTTTGCAATTCTATCTGCACCCCAATCTTTCTGGTTAAATGGGGGATTTGCAATTACATAATCCGCCTTTAATTCTGGAAACTGGTCGTTTAATAAAGAATCCCCCAATTGGATATCAGCATTTATCCCATGAAGTAAAACATTCATTTTTCCAAGACGTACTGTTGTTGTTACATTTTCTTGCCCATAAAAGGAAAGTGCTTTCTTACGTGGTGAATATTCCTCACTTTGAATGAACATACCACCACTACCACATGCAGGGTCAAATACTTTACCACTAATAGGTTCAAGCATTGCAACTAACAGATTTACTATACTTGATGGCGTGAAGAATTCTCCTCCTCTATTTCCCTCTGAAGAGGCAAATGAGCCGATAAAATATTCATAAGTTCTCCCTAATACATCCACACTCTCATTGGCTCTAGCACTAAATACATCACGGGAGAAAACTTCAATTAGTCCTGCGATATTTTCAGCAGGAAGATTTGAACCTTGAAAAATTCTTGGTAACATTCCTTCTAGTTCAGGGTTCTCTTCTTCAATTCGTTTCATTGCATTATCTAGTATTTCTTTTATATTTGGTTGTTTAGCATTTGACATTATAAAAGACCATTGTGCCTCTTCTGGCACTACAAACACATTCTCAGCCTTATACTGGTCATGGTCATCAATTATTACCATTTGTGTTTCTGTATCCTCTGTAAACCAATCGCTCTTTGGATCTTTTACCATTATTTCTAATTGCATACGGCGTTGTTCATATTTATTCGATAAATACCTGAGAAATATCAAAGGTAATACATAATGTTTATAATCAGCAGGTGCAACACTACCCCGCATTTTATTTGCTGCTTCAAATAAGTCTTTCTGGAACTCTATATCTGCTTTTACAGTCAATTTTGAAACCTCCGACCTAAACTTCTTTATATTTCCATATACCTACTATTTTATCATACCTTTAATCCAACTCTCTGCAAAATAGAAATTCCAATATTTCGTAGTATTTTAATGACAAACAAAAAGAACAGAATAACTTTTCTGTCCTTTCAGAGGCTAAAAAATATATTTTATAGTTCTTCATACCCGTGTTTATCAAATAAAAGATTAAGTTTTTTAATTAAATACTCTTTTGCAAATTCAGTTATTTGGATATGTGATTTTTGATGATGTCTTTTCTTTATATTTTCAATTTTTATATTTGGTTGATTAACTGTAGCGGGGTAGACCTTATGGTTTAATTCCCTATATAACTCATTCAAAGAAATTCCGTACATAATACTGTCATTTAAAAACTTTCCGTTAGTATATTCTATATAATACGGAAATCTATTATTCCATTTAAGATACTTACTATCAGTATCATTAATTTTGTTGCTTTCGATAAAACCTTTGGCTTCTGCATAGCCAATAATAATAGGGACTTCAATTCCATCCTTATCTTTACTTACAACGGTTAAGAAAATAGTGTCACCAGCCTTGATGCCAGTAGGTTTCCTTGGGAAAAATGTTCGGTTAACATATTCATTAATTCTTCTTTTTCTTTTAAGATAAACTTCATCATTACGGATTCTCGCTTGACTTGTTCCCTCAAACTTAAGCCATATCCCTGTTTTTCCACTATTAACTGTAATATCACTGATAGCATCTTCTAAGATATCAGTTTCATCCCCATTTGGCGGTGTTGGCTGCGGAACATCATTTAATACCGCTCCCCACTTAGCAATATTGAATTCATTCAAACCCTTCTTACCTTTAAGATTTTTAATACTTTCATTAACATAGTGTCTTTCTCTTAAAATTCTTTCAAGTGAAATTTTCCAATCTCCATCTGATTTCAGTTTACCAAGTAGGCCGTCAAAATAATCTTGGCATTGCTTGGTGAAGTCGCTTTCGTTTTCCATATATAGACCAAACTCATGATTTTTATAGAACCCACTAAAAGTAAAATTTGCTGACCCCATAATCACTGACTGATCATCAAAAATATATAATTTTGTATGTAAATTCTGTAATGCATAAAGTTCAGCACCTGCTCTTACAAGATGTTCTAATCCTTCAATACTACTTGCACCTCTTATAAATTCCTCCCTGTTGAAGCGGGTAATTATGCAGCACTTAATATTGTCTTGACTTTCTATCCACTCAGCCAAGCCAAAGGCGGTTTTAAGCCCTATGAATGGTGAAATAATATTGATTTGTTTCTCAGTTGAATCGAGTAAACTATAAAACTTTTCCCCAAAGTCTTTGCTAATAAGATTGATTGACACGGTAGTCACCCCCGAATGGTTTCACTAGAACTTGCTACTTCTATTATATTCAATTTGGTGTAATTTTCCTAATTAGATAAAAGGTTGGTATACCATTTGGAAAGGGTTTAAACCGTCATAGATACATTGGATATATAAAAACACTGAGACATGATCCAAACACATTCTAGGTGAATTTAAGGGTTATTTCCCCCTTATAGGACGATAAACCTTCGAAAAAACTATTATAACTGTATCCATTTTAAATCTGTAATTTTATACCCTATTTACCATTTATATTAATTAAACAAAAAAGAAGAATGATAGCACTACTATCTATTCTCCCTTTAGTCAATATTTGCTAATCAAATGTTATAATCTCTTCTGTTCTTAAATTAATTGCCCAGTCATACGCATTGTTATTGTAGTTATATACTATTATTTCAGGGTGATAATGCTCCACTATTCTACCTAAACTAAAACTTAATGAAACAGGTGTAGTAGCAAATAAATGAACCTTATTAACACCGTTCTCTTTTAATTTTGATAGTAATTCTAAAAACCTATTTTGATATAATTCAATTTGAGCATAATTAGTAATAGTCCAGCGGTTAGGATTTTCTAAACCCAATGAAATCACTTGCGAGGTTCCAGATACATTTTTTATCCCCTCATCCATTATTGAAAACGATTGTTCTATTTTTAATGCAACCTCATTGTCATACCTAATTTGTGAATTATAATTACTAACTAATTTCATGTCAGTGTTATACTTTCTTTTCAGTTCATAAAATCCTTTTCCAAGGCACTCAGAGTCCTCTCCTTGATATTCGTAGAGAATTGCGTCGTCCGTGCTCTTAAAGTGATATCCGTCTAAAAAAGCAAGTGGTACATGGGGAAACCCTAGATATATTAGCGAGTTAGAGTTTTTACTACGCTTTATTGCTGTTTTCATTTTGGACTTTTTCTTTTTTAGTATTTTCTGAAGTTCTGTATCATTAATGCTTCCATCTACTTTAAATTTTTTTAGAAAATTATGTGTTATATATAAACATCCCTTTTCCTGATACTCTCTCTTTACACTAGTAAAATTTGCCTCTTTCTTTGTAAACGTGGCTAACATAATGAATTCTCTTTTCATAAAGCACAAAACATGATTAATAACCCAGTTATATGCGATTTGTAGCCAGCCCCATTTTTTGTACAGAATAATACTAGAAAAAATTAATATAAGTAGCATTATTATCGAAGTGATAGGGTCATTTTGTATAAGTGTAAATAACTCTTTAATTGAATTTATTACTTTCATTGTATGCTCCTTCATATACTAATTCTATATCTCCATTTTCACGGCTACCGATCCAAACCCTATAAATGCTTATACCACCAATAATAAACACCAAATAATCAGAAAATGTTTTCGATTTTCTTAATAATCTTCTCCAATTTCTAATATCCTGCAGTGAATAGTGAGGGTCCATTTCAGGATGAGTATGCCATTCACCCAGATACATTACAGTATTGTTGCTTTCCTTCCACTTCTTTTGTAATAAAGCGTTATGACTCTTTTCCCTTCGAATAAACCTATACCTTGATTGGTAGTCCTCCTTTTGAGGAAAAGTGTAGTCCCTAATGACAAAATCATTACTGTCAGTTAGTATTGAGCCTATTAACATCCCTCCTGATTCTTTATCAGTAGGACTATCTTGACGCATATTTTGAATTACTTTAATGACTTGCTCTTCAATCTCGATTACAATATTTCCCCATTCAATACTGATCATGTTAATAAGCCACGTCCTTTAAGTTAGAACAGACCTTACAACTTCTATTAATATATTCATAGTCATCCTGATTTAAAATATCCTTTGGCTGATTATACCGGTCAGAAGTTAGAAACCCACTCTCTTCAAATACTTTTGACGATCCCTTCCATGAAACGAGAGGATTTCCTTTAATATCATTATCTAATAATCTTAAAACTAACCTCGAAGCAAGCAATGCTGTTTCCATAGAATCAATACTTCCATATGGTGTAAAAGAACCAGCACACCCATTCATATTTTTGATAAATGGTACGTCACTCTTACCAGCAAAAGATGAATACAACCTTAATTCACTATCTATTAAGCATTCATAACAGCCTTTTTCTCCGTTATTAACTACAAGTGCATGTCCACCTATTCCATACGCTTCGACCCAAGTGAAAATTGCTGGAGTTGATGACTCTAAAATAAGTTTATTTAGACTTCTTTCTATATTTGGATCACCTATTGCTACTAATATCAAATCAAAATCATTTAGTTCTATTTCTCCATTTTCAATTGTATCTAGTACTTCATTTTCAATTGCTTGAATTTGTACATTAGGGTATCTATTTTCAAATTCTTCTTTTAACAGTTTAACTTTTGGTTTACGCTCAATGGATTTATTCATACCGAGAAAATGTCGATATGAGTTTTCGATTTCCATCTTATCATCGTCTATCAAGGTAAAATGCTTTATTCCAGAGCGTGCTAACATAAATAATAAATCACTACCCACAGATCCACAGCCTACTAATAAGACGTTAAGAGGCTTCTTTATCCCACCGCCTCTTTCTATTAATGTGGTGTCATCATTTCTAAAAACAAACAAAGGTGTCACAACAAAATCATCAACAATACTGTCATCTATAAGCGGAATTACTTTTTTTGAAAGAGAATGATTTACCCTTTCGTACCATAATCCAATAATTGCTTGGTCACCCGTCAATAATGGAATTCTTAGTAAATAAAAGTATCTTTTTTTATTCATTGAAAACTTTGCTATCTTTAATAATGTATCGTCAGATATATGATCTCTAATAATATTTGTTATTTCTCCATTACTCCAAAATCTGTCAAACTGAGGAACCTTACCCTTATACGTATAATCTAATGGAATATAATATGCCTTATCCAGATTGTAGGAATTGATGTTCGCATTTAATAACTTACTTAATAATGATCTAGACTCCACATCGTCAGTTAAAAAGGCAAATGGTTTCCCCCCCATTGCCAAAACAGAAATTTCCTTTGGTTCATCTTCAGGAGTGTAAACTGAAAAAACAGGCTCTGTCTTTTCTAAGGTTCCAAAATAATAACTAAATTCCCTATGGTATTCCATTTGCGGCGAGTTTGAAATTAATACCCGTTCAACTCTATCAAAAACAAAATCAAGTATTCTTTCGGGAATATCACTCCAAATAACTCCCTCTTTATCCAAAAAGCAAACTAGTCCACTACTCATAACGTGTGGGATGTCAGGTATATTGTGATACTTTTCATTGATATGAACAACTGGTAATTGTGCTGGAAACAATGGACTAAAAGTTATCGTTAATGGTATTTGATAACCATTTCTCAATTCAAAAAGAAGTTCATAATTATATGATTCAACTTCTGTTACCTTGTCCAGATATTCTTTTTCTTGTAGTAATTCTTGAAAGTCAATGTTCATTATTAATCCCCTTTAGCAGAGTTGGAAGAAGGCGCACTAGATAAAGCAACTTGTTGATATCTTGCCTCTTTTGATTCAGGTATTGGGAATTTATCGCCAAAGTATTTGGGACTAAGAACTTTACACGCTTCGTGTGGGTCACTTTTACTTTCTGCTTCAGTTAATGCATTTTCTAATTCATTTAGTTTCTGATAAAAAGAATCCATTTGGTTATTCGACATCTTAGAGAAGACATTACTATATGGTTGTACAGGTAAATTGTATTCAATAGTATAAAAACTTTTCTCCAAATCGGGATCCCACTTTAATATAAATTTATTTTTTAATTTACTTACAAGATCTTTTAGAGCCCCCAAATCATCATCTTTAAATTTTCCTGATAAGTAGTTATATGATTGCTTATAAGAAAATAAATCGACTGCTGCAATAGTTAATCCTATACTAGGAGGGCGCGAATTTCCTGAAGAGTTGAAGCAAATATCCTTCCACTTTTTCATGTATCTAACAACTCTCTTAAATTGTTTCTTTGCATCATCTTTAAACGAATTTCTAATATGGTCGTTTAGTCCTTCTGGATCGGCAAGATCCCAATGCTTATTATCTTGGTTTGAAAACTCCTTGCCCCAAGCAAGATACAAATTGTTATCGTACTTTGATTTTATATACACTGGTAAATCGACATGATATGCTGGTTCATCATCTAATGAATAGGTTATTGTTACACAGGGGTTTTTTATCTTAGGTGGTGTATTAGTGTGGTTTTCTAGGATGTCTCTAATTATCATTTTAAGTTCTACGCTGTCGGTATAATCTTCTTTATAGAGATCAAAGATTACTCCTTCATCTATGTCATAGTCTTTATCTTCTGGAATAATACCAAGATCTACAGCATAACTTCCTTGGTCTATAAATTCTAGACTTGGTACATCTTTTTCCATTTCTTCAAATTTGGTCTTAACACCTTTCTTTATTTTTTTGGTGATGATATCTCTTTTTTCCCGTAATTCTTCATTCTCTTTAAAACGCTTTAATTTAATTGCATCATGGAATTCTTCAAATTGTTTTTGAATATCAGCCATTTGTTAACCCCCAAAAATTAGTTTTTCTTTTCCACTATAGTACTACAAAAATCGGTAACTTTCTTAGTTGCTAATATTGTTTTAATCCTCATTATTATAATATCTAATATTTCAATAATTTGTAAATTTATGTAGTTTAATTGTACCATAGATTATATACTAATACATAGTAAACGCGAACGTATATTCCTAAGGATACTGGGGGATTTAGAATGAATTTATTTAATCAATTATTTAATAGAAATACTATTACACCATTAATGCGGAGAAATGATATTGATTTTGAGGTAAAGTACCAGACAGAAATTTTAGAAAGTAGAGGATTTGAAATAATTTCAACGATAGAAAAGGAGAAGTACTCTTTAATTCAATATAGACATTTTTATAAAGACACCCCTAAGGAAGAAGAAAAAATGATTTTTCTTGGAATAAGAATTATAACTAATAAAGGTATTCTACGTCCTGACCCTGTCTTAAAAGCGTTTATTAATGAGGACTTTACTAATATTTCTCTAGCAGATATTGAGATTGAAGAGCATCTTACTAGTCATGGTTACGGAAGCATTCTTTTAAACACATTAATTAAAATTGCAAGAGAGAGAAATATAAATAGCATCACTGGCTGGATATCCAAAGTTGATAGTGACCATCTCGAAAGATTAGTTCACTTCTACAAAAAACACCATTTCACAGTTGTTTTACTTGAAAATAAAAGTGACAACTTGAGGATTGGTAATCTAGAATGGAAAAACGTTTAATGGACGGAGGCAATTATATGAATGGGCCGTTAAACAATCCTTCATTTGAATACCTTCTGGGAAGTATCATTAAAGATGAAATATCCACTTCTATAAATGATTTGTTTCGTAATAAGGAATATTCGTCAAAAAAATATTTAACTATCAAAGAAGTATCCTCATTAACTGGCATTGGTTCTTCTATAATACGGCAATTAACACTATCTAGAGCCATGCCCCATAGGAAAGTTAAATCTCGAATAATTTTGGATGAAGATGAGATTAAAGAAACAATTGAGAATTACAAAAAATTTGGATGGACTGATCCAGATAATCACTGGGATGTAAAAAGCGTTCAATCTGAAATCGCTCATTTTCATAAAAAGGAGACACCGACTATGATTGATGAAATATTACGAAAAATAATTAGAGAAGAACTAGCCAATTTTTCAAATGAAATAAAAAACTATGCTAAAAAAGACAAAGAAAGTTACTATGGAAGAACGGTCCTAACCATAAAAGAAGCAGCAAATCACTTTCGTACAAGTTCCTCTACAATTTATAATCTAATCAAAGAAGATGGAATGCCTCATTTTAAAATCTATAGTCGACATTATATTGTTCTTGAAGAAGCGGAAGCATATCTATGGAGAGAAACTGCAAAATCTTATGCAGATGAAGGAAATATCTATTGGCAGCGAATTTTACAAAATCTCGATTGGGAAGAAAGAGAAAGAAAGGCAGCATACGAAAAGGCACTTAAGAGGCTTGAAGAAAGTACATATTAAACTTTCTAATACAAAGTAACCCGTAAGAATGCAATGGCTACTCTTACGGGTTTACTTATAATATTTTCTTTAAAATATCTCCTTCTATCACAAATTCACCTCGCTGCTTTACCATCATTTGTGATACGGTTCACCCTTAATTATCCTAAAGCTCCGATAAATCTGCTCGACCAGCACGAGCTTCATGAGCTGGTGGGGGAGGGTCATTTTGCCGAAGCTTAGTTTTTCATCTGCGCGTTTTAGGACGTCTTCATGTAGGCCTAGTGAGCCGCCGATGATAAAGGCTACTTTGCTGGTGCCGTATGTCATGAGGGATTCGAGGTCCTTTGCCATGTCTTCGGAGGATTTCATTTTTCCATCGATTGCCAGGGCAATGACATGCATGCCGTCATTGACCTTTGCTAGTATTCGTTCGCCTTCCTTACGTTTGACGATTTCCATTTCGGCCTCGCTTAATTGTTCAGGGGCCTTTTCATCTGGGACTTCTACTAATTCAACCTTGGCATACCCACCTAGACGTTTTACATATTCGTCAATGCCCATCTTTAAATACTTTTCTTTTAACTTTCCGACCGAAATGATCGTGATATTCACAGATTTTCCACCTTTACATTCCATTCATATTTAAATTTCCCAACTCAATTAACCTCATTCAAAGGCTTTTAAGAGAACGCTTCAACAGTCACTGTTATAGGGTTTCTGGTTTTCAATTTTGTTAGAAAATTTAAATACAAACAATTTATCCACCTTAACAATTCATTTACAAACACCTTATCCACAAAAGTTATACACATATCCACAATTGCAATCTATATATTGTGTAAAGTTATTTACTTGATACAATATATGTTGCTAGCTCTTCACAGTAAGAGCATTTTGTGGATAACTTTTTTTCCTCAGACAGTTTATCCATAATTGGGAACTCTTGTGTCTCCGCTACGAACATGTCTAATGCGTGATCTATATGGGTTTCACAGCTATACTTCGTCAAAATTACGTCCCTCCTTTTTTTCAGAAATTTCAACAAACTTATTCACAATTCATCCTACTTTATCCACAATCCATTGTAACAGACAAAAAAAGAGTAGGAAAGAAAAGGCTTTTCTTCCACCACTCTTTGTGTATATTTTTTTAAAAGTTATCCACAAACATTTATTTTTATCTAGACTTTACACTGTTGTTCCTTCAGTTAATGTTAAATTTAGCTCTACTAGCTCACCTTGACGATACACTTTAATTGTTAAAGTTTCTCCAATATCTGTTTCGTTGTATAGGTATTGACGTAGATCAATGGAATTTTCTACTTTTTGTCCGCCCATTTCAACAATGACATCATATTGCTGAACACCAGCGTTACCTGCTGCTGATCCTTCTACTACCTCCGAAACTACAACACCTGTTGTCACTTCCTCAGGTAATTTTAAGGTTTGTTGTTGGTAAAATGCAGGCACGTCTGTTAAATCCAACAAACCAATTCCCATCGTTGGGCGTTTCACTTCACCATTTCGTTCTAGCTCTTCAATAATTGGAATCACCGAATTAATAGGAATTGAGAAGCCTAAGCCTTCAACTGTATCTTGAGCAATTTTCATGGAGTTAATGCCTACTAATTCCCCAGCAATGTTAATTAATGCTCCACCGCTGTTTCCTGGGTTAATGGCAGCATCAGTTTGAAGAACTTCTACCTCCCAGTCTTCGTTGCCATCTGCGTTTAAATCAACTGGAACTGCTCGGTCAGTACCTGAGATTACACCTGTTGTTACTGAGCCATAGAAGTCTAAGCCAAGCGGATTCCCAATCGCAATTACTGATTCTCCCTGTTTTAATACATCAGAATCTCCAAATTTTGCAACCGTTTCAACCTTTTCGCTGCTGATTGAAATAACTGCTAAATCTGTCCAAATATCGCTACCAACCAATTTTGCTTCTTCTTTAGATCCATCTGTCAATGTAACCTCAAGCTGTTTAGCGCCTTCTATTACATGGTAGTTTGTAATGATATAGGCAAGTTCATTTTCTACTTTATAGATTACACCAGATCCACTACCTGCCTCAGCTGTTGCTTCTTGTTGATTCCAGAAATCACTTACTTCTTGGATATTTGTTATCCCTACAACGGCATCTGACACAGATTCAACTGCAGTTACAATATCTGATGTTACCTCTGTAGCTGTTTGTGTAATTGTTGATTCAGAATTGTTGTTTTTTGTTGCTGATTGACTTGGAAGCTGATTTGTCATGGACGGTACTAATAACCAAATGAGCAATGCCCCAATGATAACGCCCGACAGTCCACTTAAAAAGTATCCTGCCTTGCTGCCTCCACTTTTTTTTTTAGAGCGTCTTTTATTTTCTTCATCTTGCTCACGTTTCAATCGTTCTTGGAGAGGTGAGTAAGAATTTACAGATTCATTTTGTTCTTGTTGTTTATTTTCATCATCGTTATAGTAGCTCATCTTTTTCAATCCTTTCCCTTTGTACTTGTCATTATGATACAACCCAAACATTAAAATTACATGAAAATGAAATAAAACAAAATTAAAAATGATAAAAAAATCACCTCAACTAAATTAAGTCGAGGTGATTTTTATCTTATGCGTATATACTTGAAAGATTAACCCTTCCAAGCCGCCGCCAACAATTAAATTTTTTCTATCTTTATAAAATTTAAACCGTAACTAGTAGAGTTGGTTCTTCAGCATCTGTATCATGAATTTGCACGTATTCTCCGGCAATAATACCGCAGGATTGTAAGGTTTGAGTTACGCTCATTCGTGCTAAATCCTTCATGTTATTATCCTTGCTTAAATGGGATAAGTAAATTTGAGTTGGTTTTTCAAAAACGACCTCACTCATGGCAACAGCTGCGTCCTCATTGGAAACATGTCCAACATCACTTAAAATTCGTCGTTTGATAGACCAAGGATAACGCCCCATTTGAAGCATGCCGATATCATGATTACTTTCAAATACAAAGGAATCCGCCCCACGGATAATCCCTTTCATTCGATCGCTGACATAGCCCGTGTCCGTAATTAGTACGAGTTTACGACCGTTTTCATGAAACACGTAAAACATAGGGTCTGCTGCATCATGAGAAACTGCAAAAGATTCGATATTTAAAGACCCAAAGGATTGGACCGTTTCCATATTGAAAACAAATTTTTGATCTAATGCTATCTTTCCAATATGACCGTCCATTGCCTGCCACGTTTTTTCATTTGCATAGATTGGGACATTATACTTTCGAGCTAAAACACCAATTCCCTTGATATGGTCACTATGTTCATGTGTTACTAAAATTCCTGATAATTTTTTCATATCACGATCAATTTTAGCAAACAGTTGCTCCATTTTTTTGCCTGTTAAGCCGGCATCGACTAGAAATGCATGTTCATCGTTTTCTATATAAATTGCATTTCCAGTACTACCACTTGCTAAAACACTAAATCGCATATTACTACTCCCTACTTTTGTCATTTTCAGCATCTAGGTTTATTTCATAATCATCTGTTATAGCTTCTTCTACAGCCTCTTCAACTTCTTCAACCTTTGAAGCATCTAACGTCAAATCAAGTATTCCACCTTGAACCGCATTAACAAAATATTCTTTTTGTCCTTCATCTTCTGTTTGGACCTGAAGTTCCCATGTTGGAACAAACACTTGCGTTTGCGTAAATTGTACTAAGGTTGTATACCCTAGGTTCACCTCAGTAATCGTTGAATTTGGTGAGAGAAGCCCTTTGTTATAAATGGTTTGAATTGCTCTTAGAGGTGTTGTTAAAACCTTTTCTTCTTCATAGGCTCCTATATCCTCTAAAAGCGTTTGCTCGTATTCTACTATTTCATTTTGGTCATTCCAGGTTACCTCTACAAGACCATTAAGAATGTAGTAGAGTGTCCGTGTATTCACGGTTTGGAAGAAGGTTGCTTTTTTGTTTTCCTTATCGATTTTCCATAAAGTATAGGAAGCACCCTCATATACATTTGCCTTCAAGAAATCATTATACGAAGTTGCCTCATCAATATTTTTGACTTTGACTGGATTTTTTAAAGTGACGATCAGCTTGTTTTTATCAATCAATATATTTTTTGCATTATCAAGTTTAGGCGTCTCTTGTTCAAAATTCTTAACTTTCCCAGAAATATAAGCGGCTTTTTCAATATTTGTTGGTAAAACCCCGTACGTAATATTGTCATCCTTTAACCGAGCTTCAATCGTTTTTTGTGTCAGCGACGAGCCTCTTTGAACGAGCTGGGCTTCGGTATGACGGTTTAAATACAACGAATATAAAAAGACATCTAGTATTAAAAATACAACGATGAAAATTGATTTGGACTTACTCCAATCCATACTGAGCACCTCCTGCTGGCTCTGGTGTTAAACGTGCCCAGCTACCCTCTCGAATAACAAACCAGCTTGGTTCTAGCGTATATACTTTAGCTTTTTGAGGATCTGGTGTTAAATAATAGCCAAGTACTAAATCATCAATATCTTTTAAGGTTTGCAGTGTTTTTACCATATCAACCCCTGAAGGTAATTGGCGAGTTGACGATTCAGAGGCGATAAATAAATAATAGGGCCTCTTATATTCGAAAACCTGATTGGCACCCCAAGTAACCGCAATACGAGTTGATGTCACACTACTGAATACAGGTAAGCCCTGTAGATATAACTGATACTCAATAACATGCTTCGGTATATTGTTGTAGCTGTATCGGTAATCCCCTGTTAGTCCACCATGGTCATTTACAAAATCGTAGCTGTCATGGACAAGGTCAGAATGTTTAATTTCGACCATACTTTCAGATGCAGGATAGACATAGTTTATGGTTTTACTACCCGAATCATATGTCATCATAGCCATTCCATCCGTATAAGTTGTATTATCAAAATTCTTTTGGACGATGTTTGTATCTTCAAACAAAATATCTTTAAAGACCTCAGTGGAAATCTCGTCAATATAGTACGTGTATTGCACTAAATCCACTGCATTTGAAGGAACATATAAGGAAAGCTCATTTGCTCTAACGATTTCTTCATAAGGAACTGTTTTTTGAACTGTCTTCATATAAGTCGAGTTAAACTCGCTTTGTCCTACACCTACAACAGTTGTGTAAAGTGTTTGTTTTTCCTTGCTGATAAAGGAGAATTGTAATGTATTCGTTTCTTCAATATTGCTCCAATCGATCAAGATATGGCTAAATGCAATTTCAGGTAGCTCACTTTGGGTAAATTGCAGCACAGAGTCAAATGCATTAATCGGAACTTCTGCCGGGAAGAAAAGGGTCATCTGATTTTCTGAATGAATCATACTGTTCAGCTTTTCTTCTGATAAATTACTTTGAATAAATCTGAGTTCTGTTGCATCTAAATCTTTAATCGCATCCATTAGGGTATCGATAGCTGTTGGTGCTGTTGACCCTAAAAAGCCACCGTTTTCATGAATTAAAATACGATAAGGCTTGAAAATTTCTTGAATATCCTTTTTATCACCGAGCGTGATTTGTTCGACTTGTGGATCCTCAATATCTTGGTAGTCTGGCGTATACGTCCATATTGTGAATGTTAGAATAAGACTTAAAAAGACGAGGAGGAACAGGACAAATGATTTAATTTGCTCTACATGCTTCACTCCCAATCACCCGCCTCATCTAATTCAAATGGCAATGTGAAGAAGATTGTTGTTCCTATTCCTTCCTCACTTTCGGCCCAAATCTTACCGCCATGTGCTTCAATCATTTCCTTCGCGATAGCAAGTCCTAAGCCTGTACCTCCCATTGCACGAGATCTAGCTCGATCTACACGATAGAAACGATCGAATATCTTCGTTACATTTTCTTTTGGAATCCCCATACCATCATCCGAAACCATGACCTTTAACATGTTTTCTTGAACGGTAAATCCAAATCGAATATTCCCACCATCTGGTGAATATTTCAAAGCATTAGAAATAATATTATCAATTACTTGAGTTAGCTTATCAGTATCAATTTCAACAAAATAAGAGGTATCTGGAATATATCGGTCAAACCGCACATTTTGTGATTTTGACATCTCAAAGCGATCGATAATTCGGTTAAAGAATTTATTAAACTCCACAAATTCTCTATTTAATTTGTAATCGCGACTATCCATTTTCGATAGATTCAATAAGTCATTTACTAGACGAATCATACGCTCTGTTTCGGTTTGTGTAACATTTAAAAACGTTGGCGCTATGTTTTCATCTCGCCATGCACCGTCTGCTAGCGCCTCTAAATAACTTCTCATCGTTGTTAATGGCGTGCGTAATTCATGAGATACATTGGCAACGAATTCTCGTCGCTCCATCTCAATTTTTTCTTGCTCAGTTATATCATGAATAACAGTGATTAACCCGTTAACAAATCCAGTTTCCTTTTGAATGACAGAAAAATTCGCTCTCAAAATAAATGGGTTATCCTGTGTACTATAATCTAAATTAATAGATTCCTGTGTATGAATTAAATCTTCAAAGTTATATTCTTCATCCAAACCTAATACAGACGCGATTGGACGACCTAAAGTTGTTTCACGTGTAACATCTAAGAAGTTCAAAGCTGGGTCATTGATAAGAATGACCTTACCTTTTCGATCAGTTGCTATTACACCATCTGTCATATTACTCAAAACAGAAGCAAGCTTTCTTCTCTCAGCTTCGGTAGTAGACTGTGCTTCTTGTAAACGGTTTGTTAAATGGTTGAAGGCTAGTGCAAGCTGACCAATTTCATCGTCCCCATATACTCGAACCTTCCTTGAATAGTTCCCTCTCGACATGGCCTGAGCCTGTCTTCTCATGTCTAGAATTGGTTTTGTAATGGTTTTTGCAAACAATATCCCGAGAACAATGGTAATAGCTAGAGACATAACAATTCCAATAGCAAAAATTCGGTTAATGTCTTTCATCTGCTCAAAAACTCTTTCGATATCAGATTCAATATAGATTGCACCAATCACTTCGCCATTTGGTCCCACATTATCTTTAATAGGGGCAGCAAGAATCCATACTCGGTTACCCGAATCCAGAGCAATATTCTCTGAATAATCTTCAGATGACATTGATTTTGTTATTGTATCCTCATTAAAACGCTGACCAACGATAGATTGATTATCTGAATCTGAGGTAGCAAGAACTTTATTTCGATTATCAATGATTAAAACCTCATTGATGTCCTCATTTGAAAACTCCGATAAAATTACACTTAGACTTTGTTCTAATGGGCTATTCTCATCGCGTTCCTTTAATAATTCTTCTCGAATACTGTATTGAACTAAGTCAATTCGCTGTGTAATCGAATCCTTAAAGTTCTCTTTTAAGCTCTCTTCTAGTTTGGCTGAGAAGTAAATTCCAATAATCTGTAGAGCGATAATGATTAACAATACATATATCAGAACAATTTTTACGTGAATGGACTTAAAAAAGCTCACCTTATGCATTTAAACTACTCCTGTTCAGGATTTCGTAAATAATAACCAACACCACGACGGGTTACAATCCAGTTTGGATGACTTGGATTATCTTCAATTTTTTCACGTAAACGTCTAATCGTAACGTCCACAGTCCGAACATCCCCAAAGTAATCATAGCCCCATACAGTTTGAAGTAAATGCTCACGAGTCATGACTTGTCCAATATGCTTAGCTAAATAATGTAGTAGTTCGAATTCACGGTGTGTTAATTCAATCGCTTCACCACGTTTTAAAACTAAATAAGCATCAGGCTGGATAATTAAAGTACCCACTGTGATATCATTTGTTTCTTCCTTTACTTCTTCTGGTTGACTAGAAACCTTTAAACGACGCATATTAGCTTTTACACGAGCAATTAGCTCACGTGTACTGAATGGTTTTGTTACGTAATCATCTGCTCCCATTTCTAATCCTAAAACCTTGTCAATTTCTGAACCCTTTGCAGTTAGCATGATAATTGGGAAATCATATTTTTTACGGATTTCACGACAAACTTCCATACCATCTCTTTTTGGAAGCATAATATCCAGTAACATTAAATCTGGCTGAGATTCTTCCACTTTTTCTAATGCTTCATCACCATCATAAGCACAGATTACCTGGTATCCTTCTTTTACTAAATTAAATTGCAAAATATCTGCAATCGGCTTTTCATCATCACAAACTAAAATTGTTTTTGTCATATTTTTTTCTCTCCTCTTAGTGAAACTATCTATGTTCATATAATCAAGTTTAAAATTTATAATCTATAAAAGGGCATATTGATAATATTTATTCTGCCTTTTCAAAGAAGGACTTCACGAATCATAAGCACAAATTACAAATGATGCCTCCTGAAATCTTCGTTTAGTATTTATGCATACAGCTATTATACCAAATAAACTCCTTAAACAAGTATTAGAAACCGTTAATCTATTAATCAGTATTATTTGAATAGAATTTATACTTGGTAGTAATTATTTTTCGGGAAATAATTCGACAAATTTAGTCAATTGATTTTAATTAAAAAAGACAGTCCGTTGAGTTAGGACTGTCTTACATAATTTTAGTAGTTTAAATAAGATAATGGATCAACTAGTGCTCCATTCTTATGCACTTCAAAGTGTAAATGGGTACCTGTAGATCGACCAGTTGAACCCATAATACCAATAACAGATCCCTGTGGTACAACTTGTCCTACACTTACCTTAATTTCCGAGAGATGGGCATATACTGTTTCATAACCATTGTTATGGTTAATAACAATTCTTTGTCCATATGTCCCTTCCCAGCCAACTGCAGTTACAACACCATTGTCTGATGCTTTAATGTTGTAGTTAGAAGGGCGAGCAATATCTATACCTCTATGATAGCTTCCCCAACGTGAGCCCATTTTACTTGAAATATAGCCACCAACTGCTGGCCATGCAAAGCTACCTGTTCCACGCGACGAAATGACCTTTGTTCCAACTACTGTAATACTATCAACTGGTTCAGTTAAAACAGTTTCTTTTGTAACAGTTTTCTCAGTAACAGCACCATTTACTTGAGAAACTAAATAAGAAACCTCCTTCTGACCATTTGATCCCTCTTGCTTAACGACTGTTTCACCTTTAAATTTCGAATCATCATTTTCAATAATTTTCTCAAAAGGCATTTCTTCTAAAGTATTTTTTTCTTTTACGATCTGTACATTTAATAGTGGTTTTTCAACCGTAATATTAATCTTTTGACCGATTTGCAGTAAAGAATCCTCTTTCAAATCTGGATTTAGCTCCAAAATTTGTGCAGTAGTTAGATTATGTTTATTGGCAATTGTACCAAGTACATCTCCTGATTGGACTGCATATACTTCTTTTTCAAGCGAGCCTGATTTTAAATACTCAACAGCCTTTACTGGTGTTAAGATTTTTTCCGGGCTAATTTTTGTATCTCCACCCGAAATAGCTTCTACTATTTTAATTTCTTTAATGCGTGTTTCATTTGCTTTTAAAGTGGGTAATGTTTCAAGAGAAGCATTTGCTTCATATTTTTGCAACTCATCTTCAGTAACGTATTGAAGCTTCAATAAGCGAAGTGTTTCTTTGTAATCCGCTTGATTTTTCAAATAAAGAACTGGTTGACCATCAATTTGTAATGCATAGCTTTCTGCTTCTACAATCATCTCTTCATTTAAATTAGATAGTGTAGTAGCATCGTCCGTTTCATAAGAAAATACTTGTTCAGGAATTAAAGTAACATTGGATTTCCCATCGAGAACATAGTCCTGATAAATTCCTTGTGCTTCTTGTTCTTTCGTTTCAATAATTTCTGTAACAGCTTCTTCTTTTGAGACTGCACCAATATATGTATCTCCTACATAGACGTGGTAGATTTTGTCAAAACTATTTGCACTTGTTGAATTAGCATATACATAGCTAGAACCAATTGCTGTGAACAGTAATGTAGTAATAGCAGCTTTTTTTAATATATTATTTTTAGTAGATTTAAGACTTAAAGTTTCTTTCTTTGTAAAGTCCCCGTTGATGTTCCATTTCGAACTCATTGATAAAGCCCCTTCCAAAGACCACCCATTCAATGGGCTAATTTCCATGTGAAAATTTCACTTTTTTACTGTACCATAATCTTTTTTTCTATTAAACCATTTGAGTCCTTTGTAACGAAAATGTATTATTTGAATATTCGCTGTTACAAATTAGGTAAAATAAACTATATAAACTTAATATCTTTATGTGAAATCGATATATTCATTAAATTTCTATTATTCTTAATAGAAATACCTCTTATCATCTCATTTTTCTGCTTTCGTTTTTAATAGTTCTTAATTTTCTGCATAATTATATTGTTCTAGACATTCGTAGTCTTTTGTTCTTCTTCGACAAAATGAATGACTATCCACTTGCTTAGTAAATAGGAAATTCCTCACAGTCTTTAATCATTACAGTCATTATTTATTAATTTTTTTAAGGGCAATTTAATATATTAATAGCAGTAGATTGGGGGATTTGAATGGCTAAAGGTAAAGCTATGTATGCATCTGAGATAAACAAAATAAGTATCGGTACTAAAGTTTTACGTATTACAATGGTAGTCATTGGAGCACTCATCTTTGCTGTTGGTCTTGAACTCTTTTTAATACCTAATACGGTATTAGACGGTGGCATTGTAGGGATTTCGATTATCCTCTCTTACTTAACAGGGCTTCCTACAGGAGTGTTCATTTTCTGCATTAACATCCCCTTTATATACATAGGCTATAAGCAAATTGGGAAAACCTTCGCTTTCATGTCATTACTCGGCATTATCATTCTTTCAGGAGCAACTATGATCATGCATCATTTCCATGCTTTTACCTCAGATATATTATTAGCTACAGTTTTTGGTGGAATTTTACTAGGAATCGGTGTTGGACTGGTTATTCGGTTTGGTGGCTGTTTAGATGGCACAGAAGTGATGGCTATTTTAACCAATAAAAAGCTGCCATTTTCAGTTGGGGAAATCATTTTAATTATTAATCTTGTTATCTTTACTATTGCTGGATTTGTTTTTACTTGGGAACAAGCCATGTATTCAGTCATCGCTTACTTTATTGCATCTAAGGTCATTGATGTTGTGGTATTAGGTATGGAAGAATCTAAATCTGTTTATATCATTAGTGATGAAATTGAGGAAATTGGGCAGGCCATTATGGCTCGATTAGGACGTGGCGTAACTTATCTATATGGTGAAGGTGCCTATACCGGAAATAACAAAAAGGTTATTTTCTGTATTATCACCCGACTGGAGGAATCCAAAATGAAGGAAATTGTGCGCTCGATTGATACACAAGCGTTCCTAGCTATCGGGAATATTAGCGAGGTTAAGGGTGGCCGCTTTAAGAAGAAGGCGATTCACTAAGTAAAAAGGCTACTAATGGAACGGTTCCATTAGTAGCTTTTAGTTCTTTGTCCAGAACTAACATTGTTAATCCCAAATAGGATTTTTTTATCTTTGTTTGCACCTGTCGCAAGCTTTCGGTGCAGAACTAACATTGTTAATCCCAAATAGGATTTTTTTATCTTTGTTTGCACCTGTCGCAAGCTTTCGGTGCAGAACTAACATTGTTAATCCCAAATAGGATTTTTTTATCTTTGTTTGCACCTGTCGCAAGCTTTCGGTGCAGAACTAACATTGTTAATCCCAAATAGGATTTTTTTATCTTTGTTTGCACCTGTCGCAAGCTTTCGGTGCAGAACTAACATTGTTAATCCCAAATAGGATTAACAATGTTAGTTTGCTCTCTTGCAGGACCCACCGAGAACGTCATTAGGTTGATTCCTGTTAGCTCTACTACGCGTTCTACGTATTTACGAGCGTTTTCTGGAAGTTCTTCTAATGTGCGCATACCTGTAATGTCCTCAGCCCAGCCTGGAAGTTCTTCATAAACTGGTTTACATGCTTCAAGGACATGTAAGCTAGCTGGATATTCAGTGATTACTTCACCGTTATACTCATAAGCCGTACAAATTTTAACTGTCTCAAGACCAGATAAAACGTCAATTGAGTTTAATGCAAGATCAGTGATCCCACTTACACGACGAGAATGGCGAACTACTACTGAGTCAAACCAACCTACACGGCGTGGACGACCAGTTGTTGTACCGTATTCACGACCAACTTCACGGATTTGATGACCAACCTCATCGAATAATTCAGTTGGGAACGGACCATCACCTACACGAGACGTATATGCTTTACATACCCCAACAACTCGAGATACCTGAGAAGGTCCAATACCAGTACCAGTTGTTACACCACCTGCTACAGGATTTGAAGATGTTACATATGGATAAGTACCATGGTCAACATCTAGCATAACCCCTTGTGCACCTTCAAATAATACACGTCCACCTTCGTCCAATACATCATTTAATACTTTAGATGTATCAGTTACGTATTTTGCTAGCTCTTGGCCATAGCCATAAAATTCTTCGAAGATATCTTCAAATTTTAAGCCTTCAACCTCGTAGAATTTTTCAAAAAGACGGTTTTTGTTTTCTAAATTCTCACGTAGCTTTTGTTCGAAAATTTCACGATCAAGAAGGTCGGCAATACGGATTCCCATACGTGCAATTTTATCTTGATAGCATGGTCCAATCCCTTTGCAAGTTGTCCCGATTTTGTTATCCCCACGAGAAGCTTCATCCACTTTATCTTGATAGATATGATATGGAAGAATTACTTGAGCACGGTTTGAAATACGTAGGTTTGACGTATCAATCCCTCGGTCTTCTAATCCTTTTAATTCTGTTACTAGAGATTTCGGGTTAATAACCATTCCATTTCCCATAACTGAAGTTTTTTCTTTATAAAAAATACCTGATGGAATTAAATGCAACTTGTAAGTTTCATCACCAATTTTGATTGTGTGACCTGCGTTATCGCCACCAGAAAAACGAGCGATTATATCTGCTTTTTTAGATAGGAAGTCGGTAATTTTCCCTTTACCTTCATCTCCCCATTGTGTTCCTACAACTACAACTGATGTCATATCAGCACCTCCGCTAGACTCGAGTACGTTTATTATTCTCATTTATAAGTAAAATATCATGAAAAATACGTACAATTGTGATTTCTATTACTAATAAGTATTTACTTACTCATGTAAATGTATCATTATATCAAACAGCTATTATTGTAACAGTGATTCGCAATAGAAGTCAATCAAGAATCGCAAAAAACACGAACAAATGATTAATGAATTTTAACCATTGTTCGTGTTCTGAAATCCTACTAATTAATCTAGTTTAATTAACGTCAAAAAGTTATCTTGTTACTACTCACGCTACCTTACCCAGCGTTGGCTGGCATCGGGTGCTGTGACCAGTCTATATTGATGAATTTATTAAATTCTTTTTTGAATGCCAAAGTTACCGTACCAGTCGGACCGTTACGTTGTTTAGCAATAATAATTTCAATCATATTTTTGCTTTCACTTTCTTTATCATAATAATCATCACGATATAAGAAAGCTACGATATCAGCATCTTGCTCAATACTTCCAGATTCACGGATATCACTCATCATCGGGCGTTTATCTTGACGTTGCTCAACACCACGAGATAGCTGAGATAAGGCGATAACAGGTACCTTTAATTCACGAGCTAGTGCTTTTAACGAACGGGAAATTTCAGATACCTCTTGCTGACGGTTCTCTCCACTACGCCCGCTCCCTTGAATTAACTGCAAGTAATCGATTAAGATCATTCCTAATCCATGCTCTTGTGCAAGACGACGGCACTTGGCACGGATTTCATTGATACGAAGACCAGGTGTATCATCTATAAATATACCTGAATTCGATAAGCTTCCCATTGCCATGGTTAGCTTACTCCAATGATCTGCTGTCAGTGCTCCTGTACGTAATGCCTGCGCATCGATATTACCTTCTGCACATAACAAACGCATAACAAGCTGCTCAGCACCCATCTCCAGTGAGAAAATCGCTACATTCTCGCGCGCTTTAATGGCTACGTTTTGTGCGATATTTAAGGCAAAGGCCGTTTTCCCTACTGAAGGACGTGCAGCAACGATGATTAAATCGTTTCGCTGGAAGCCAGCTGTCATGTGATCTAAATCGTTAAATCCAGTAGGAATCCCGGTCACATCGCCATCTCTAAATTGAAGCTGCTCGATATTATCATAGGTTTGAACAAGTACATCTTTTACGTGCTTAAAGTCACCAGCATTTTTGCGGTTCGCAACTTCCATCATTTTCTTTTCAGCCTCTGATAAAAGTGCTTCAACCTCATCTTCTCGTGTATAACCATCTTCTGCAATCTTAGTTGCCACACGAATTAAACGGCGTAAAAGAGCTTTTTCTTCAACAATTTTTGCATAATACGCAATGTTTGCTGCTGTTGGAACAGCATTTGCAAGCTCTGTTAAGTAAGAAAGTCCACCAACATCCTCAAGTTCCTTTCGTACTGAAAGCTCTTCTGTAACAGTGACAACATCTATCGCTTTTCCTTGGTCACTTAAATCCAGCATTGTTTGAAAGATTTTTTTATGGGCAATTCGATAGAAATCATCCGCTATTAAAATCTCAGATGCTGTTATTAAGCTTGGCGGTTCAAGAAATATAGCACCAATAACCGATTGTTCTGCTTCATGGTTATGCGGCGGAACGCGGTCCATAACGGAATCGTTCATAGACATCTCTCCCTAAGCCTCTTCAACCACATGTACTTTTAAAGTTGCTTTTACATCTTGATGTAATTTAACCGGAACATTTGTATAGCCTAATGAACGGATGCCATCACAATCCATCTTGCGTTTATCAATTTTGATGCCATGTGTTTTTTCTAAGCTTGAAGCAATTTGTTTAGTTGAAATAGATCCGAAAAGACGACCGCCTTCACCTGATTTTGCTTTAATTTCAACCTCTAATTTTTCAAGATGGTCCTTTAAATCCTTTGCTGCTTGTAGCTCGGCTGCTGCATTTTTTTCTTCTAGCTTCTTTTGACCTTCTAATTGGCTTAGTGCTTGATTAGATGCCTCTACTGCAAAACCATTTTTAATAAGGAAGTTGTGTGCATAACCATCTGCTACATTTTTGATTTCGCCTTTTTTTCCTTTACCTTTTACATCTTTTAAAAATACTACTTTCATTCTCCATTACTCCCTTCGAGTGTTTCCAAAATTGCATTTGATAAACGACTCTGCGCTTCTTCTATAGTCTCTGCATCGATTTGACAGGCTGCATTTGTTAAATGACCGCCACCACCAAGCTTCTCCATAATAATCTGGACATTGATGTCACCCAATGAGCGTGCACTAATGCCGATTAATCCGTCTGAGCGATGGGCAATGACAAAGGAAGCCGTAACATCCTTCATGGTCAATAAAATATCAGCTGTTTGGGCGATTAATACTGAGTCGTAGATTTTGTCGTCTTCTCCTCTGGCAACTGCTGTGCCTGGATATACAAAATTAACAGTTTGTATGATTTTCGAACGTTCAATATACGTATCGATATCTTCTTTTAATAATTGTTGAACAAGAATTGTATCTGCCCCATAAGTTCTTAAATAAGAGGCTGCTTCAAAAGTACGGGCGCCCGTACGCAATGTAAAACTTTTCGTATCTACAATAATTCCTGATAATAAGGAGGTTGCTTCAAGCTTTGTTAGCTTTTCATCCTCTGGTTGATACTCAAGAATTTCTGTTACTAATTCTGCAGTAGAGGATGCGTATGGCTCCATATACACAAGCGTTGGATTTTGTATAAACTCTTCTCCGCGTCGATGATGGTCAATGACAACTACCTTGTCTGAACGCTTCAAAAGTCGTGCATCCATTACAAGACTTGGTTTATGGGTATCCACTACAATTACTAACGACTTTTCCGTCATGGTTGAAAGAGCTTCCTCAGGTGAAATAAAGTAACGGTAAAGATCCGTGTTTTCTTCAATTTCATGCATTAATCGGCTAACACTTCCATTAAGCTCATCAAAGTTAACAACAACATAGCCATTTACTTTGTTCTTTTGAGCCATTTTACGAACACCAATCGCCGCTCCGATTGCATCCATATCCGGATTCTTATGCCCCATGATAAATACTTGATCACTTTCAATAATCAAATCCTGTAAGGCATGAGAAATAACTCGTGCTCTTACTCTAGTACGTTTCTCTACAGGGTTTGTTTTTCCTCCATAGAACTTCAACTTACCGCTTGGCTGCTTAATGGCCACCTGATCTCCACCGCGTCCTAAAACTAGATCGAGACTTGATTGGGCTAATTCACCTAACTTAATAAGAGATGAGGAACCTGCGCCTACCCCGATACTTAGTGTAAGCGATAGATTTTTCTGTGCAGTTTTCTCACGAATGTCATCTAAAATCGAGAACTTTTTCTTCTCTAATTCACTTAAAATAGATTCATTTAAAACTGCTAAAAAACGATCCGAGGAGATGCGTTTTGCAAAAATACCGTGTTCAAATGCCCACTCATTAATAATGGACGTAACCACTGTATTTGTTAAGCTTCTTGATTGGTCATCCATTCCTTGCGTAATCTCATCATAATTATCAATAAATAATACTGCTATCACGGTACGATCGGCGAAGTATTGGGATTCAATCTTTACTTGCTCTGTCACATCAAAGAAATATAAAAGCTTTTCCTCCTGCTTATAAACCACTTTATATTTATGATCGTTAATGGTAACGGTCTGCTCACGTTTCTCTTCTGATTTCGTTAAACTATAGAGTTCATCTGTCAGTTCGAACATTTCTAGACCAATCAAAGAGTCCTCTTCAATAATTTCAGACATATACGGATTTGCCCATTCAATAACAAACTTATCGTTTACAAGTAAAATTCCTATTGGCATTTCTAAAAGAGCTTCTGAACCTACTTTTTTCATGCGAAATGATAGGGATTCTATATGTTTCTCTGTTTGTGAAAAGGTGATTTTTTCTATTCTCCATGCATATACTAACCCGATGGATGTGACTACTGCATAGGCTATGCCTAACCAAATATTCCAAATGGTCAGTAGGATGGCACCTAGTAAGCCAATCATCGTTAGATACATAAGAGGATGTCGAATCATTCGCTTCCTATAAGTATCCATTTTATCAGCTCCCTACTTCTGAATCTTACCTTTAATAATTGAACGTATGTCAAAACCTAAATCCACTATTCCTATCAATACAAAGAAGGAATACAGTGGAATTGCCATTATGGTTGCTAGTACCTTTAAAAACTTTGGTGACCCATATGCATCAAGGATAAAATGAATAAGTGAAATTCCTTGTAAGGTTAACAAAAACCATAATATTAGTGAAAAGTTTAAACAAATTACGTAAAGTGCAGTACCGCTTTCAGGGCTAATAAATAAATTAATCGTAAGTACTATTAAGTAATACCATAATACAGCTTTTGGCAAACGCATATTCTTAAACGCGCTAAATTTAGGCACATTCACTCCGAGGCGTTTTAACATCGGTAAATTTAAAGAAATAATAATAAATGAAAAGAAAAAGACAGCTATTGTGATTGATGCTGGAATCAGGATTTCCATCGTATCAAACATAATATTCAAGGTTTTTTCGTCAATAGCTACTTGACCTGTTAGATTTTGAGAAATTTCAATGGATTTCTCATAGCTTTCACGCATTAAAACCATTGACTCTTTTATAAAGTCCGTTTCAAGTAACTTTAAGGATATTACATACTGTATGGCGAATGTTATTAAAACGGTCATCCCAGTTGACATAAGCAAAAACACTTTGCTTCGCTTTAATCGAAGTGCATCCCCTATTACAAACCCAACTGCTGCAAAAATAAGTGAAAATGGAATGATTAACAATCCTCCAAAGAAGAAAGTTATGATACAACCTATAAAGGCTACTAATAGCGAAGATTTTCGATCGTACTTTGCACTATACCAAGCTAGTGGTAGTGGAGCAAATAACGTAGCAACAAGACTAATGATTGGTACATAAAAGGCGATAGCAATAAAGATTGTAAATAGTGCTATCATCATAGCACCGTGAGCTAGCCTTTTTGTTTGATTATTCGGCATGTATAACCTTCCTTTGACTAATTAGAAAAATCCTTGTCATTCGTATATTGTACCATCTTTTTATACAATGGACAAAAATGCACAGAGCAATACTGAGCTTCGTTTCAATTAATAAAGTCGACAAATCCAGCTAAGGATTTTGTCGACTTTTTTCATTATATTCACTTCCACCATTGTTTAGTAAAAATAAAATAAATAAACTCAGAAAGTGAAAAATATAATTTAGTCCCTATAATCCCTTCAAAATTGTCAATCCTATGAGGAATGAAGTTCACTTAATAATGGATACTTACCTTGAAGCTAAAAATAGTAGGACTAATCATTGGAATTATCGATACTACTGGAGTATAGATGGATATAATTGCGCTTGCTGTATACATTGGGACATCCGGATTTCGGCGTACTCTCCTATGAATTTGCTCATTCTAAAGAATGGAAGCTCTTCTTCTATGCAGTTTTACTTATAATAGCTGCAGCAGGTTGGTTTCTTTCAAAAGATAAAAAATCAGACCATAACTTAAACCACTAGAAAAGGAAAAATTTTCCCTTTATTTTATTTATTCAAACTAAAAATCTTCATTAGTACTCAAAAATTGAAATTCCTTTAAAATTATTCAATAATTGTATGTAAGCTTTATATTTTAAGGGGGAAATTTACTTTGATCATTGCGATCATTTTTCTACTATTTGTTTCCTTTTTCTTTTCAGGAAGTGAAACAGCACTGACCGCCACGAACAAAATGCGGCTTCAAACCAAGTCTAGTAATAATGATAAAAAGGCTGAAAACCTATTAAATTTAGTATCAAAGCCTAGTGAGTTTATTACGACAATTTTAATTGGAAATAACATTGCCAACATCCTATTGCCAACCTTAGTTACAACACTTGCTATTCAATACGGCTTTAATTTAGGATTGGCTTCTGCAATTTTAACGGTTATTATTATCGTTTTTTCTGAAGTAATTCCAAAGTCAATTGCAGCTGCATTTCCAGATCGTATCGCCTTACTTGTTTACCCTATTATTCGCTTTTTCGTTATTATTTTTAAACCGATTACATTTATTCTTAACTCTCTTACAGGCACGCTTACTAGAGCATTATCTAAGAACCAGCCAATAGATGTATCTATATCTAAGGAAGAGCTGCGGACTATGGTTGATATTGCAGATATAGAGGGAACATTCAACCAAGCAGAGTCTTATCGTATTAAAGGTGTAATGGACTTCTATGATTTGAATGTAAAGGATGCGATGAAAACACCACGTATCAATATTGTTGCCCTATCTAGTACAACTACATTTGAAGAAGCCCGTGAAATCGTTATGCAAAACCCTTTTACTCGATATCCGGTTTATGGTGAAAATATTGATAATATTATTGCTGTATTTCACTCCAAAAACATTATTTCCTGGTCAATTGAGCCTGAAAAACCATTGGCAGCTTTTTGTGACAATGACCCTCTAATTGTTTACGAATTCCATTCGATTGAATTGGTATTGAGTAAAATGACAAAAGAAAAGAAGCATATGGCCATTGTTTTAGAGGAGTATGGTGGAACAGAAGGTATTCTTACTCATGAAGACATACTTGAGGTAATGCTTGGATTTGAAATTGAAGACGAGACAGATTTAAATAGTGAAAGCCTCGTTGAAAAATTAACAGAAACTGAAATTATTTGTGATGGAAAAATAACGCTTCATCGCTTAAACACCATTTTCTATACAGACATCCCAGAAGAAGAGGACGTACTTGCTGGCTATCTCCTAAATGAAATTAAAGATTTCCCAAATGAAGGAGATGTCATTGAGCGTGACAATCTGACCTTTAAAATCTTAACTACCGATAGTGGAGCTATTAAGAAGGTCCAGATTTTAAAATAATATAGACCTCTTCAAAATTGATATTAAAATTAAATAACAACAAAAAAGTACAACGAAGGCTTTAACACCTTTGTTGTACTTTTATTTTATATCTTATTTTTCTTCCGCTACGAATGGAAGAAGAGCCATAATACGAGAACGTTTAATAGCTGTAGTTAATTTGCGTTGGTATTTTGCACTTGTACCAGTTACGCGACGTGGTAAAATTTTACCGCGCTCAGAAATGAACTTTTTAAGTAAATCTACATCTTTATAATCGATTGTAGTGATGTTGTTTGAAGTGAAGTAACAAACTTTACGGCGTTTGCGGCCTCCGCGACGTTGTGCCATTTCAATATTCCTCCTTTATAAGTTTTTAGTTCTTAGGCGACCACACTCTAATTAGAATGGTAGATCGTCTTCAGAAACCTCGATTGGTCCTTTGCTTGATGCAAATGGATCCTCATCAACACGTGTATAATTTTGCTGATTTGCAGGAGGTTGAGATTGTTGGTAAGAAGGAGCAAATGGATCTTGGTCCATATTGCCACCGCCAAATTGTTGGTTTGGTTGGCTTGTACTATACGAAGGTTGGTTGCCTCCATATTGTGGTTGCCCTCCATACTGTTGATTTGGCACCCCACCACCACCAGTGTTGTTACGCGGCTCTAAGAATTGCACAGCATCCGCTACAACATCTGTTGTATAAACACGTTTACCATCTTGACCCTCAAAGCTACCTGTTTGAATACGGCCTTCTACACCAATCAAACTTCCTTTTCTCATGAAGTTTGCTAAGTTTTCGGCTTGTTTTCTCCAAGCAATACATCCGATGAAGTCTGCTTCACGATCACCTTGTTGGTTCGAAAATGTTCTATTTACAGCAACTGTAAATCGAGTCATAGGAACGCCACTCGGTGTATAACGAAGCTCTGGATCTTTCGTAAGTCTTCCAACTAATACGACACGGTTTATCACAATTTCAACCTCCTTTTTTCAGCGATTTTTGTTAGTTTTAAATGTTAATTATGCTTCTGCACGAACAGCCATGTGACGGATAATGTCTTCGCTGATGTTAGCTAAACGAGTGAATTCGTTGATAGCTTCTGTTCCAGCGTTAGCTTTTACGATTTGGTAGTAACCTTCGCGGAAGTCGTTGATTTCATAAGCTAAGCGGCGTTTGCCCCACTCTTTAGACTCGATGATTTCAGCGCCGTTTGAAGTTAAAACTTCATTGAAGCGTTCTACTAATGCTTTTTTCGCTTCGTCTTCAATGTTAGGACGAACGATGTACATTACTTCATACTTTTTCATCTTTTTTGCACCTCCTTATGGACTTGGGCTCTCCGACATAGCGGGAGCAAGGAGTAAGTAATATATACTCACATCATTGAATTGTAGCACACTTCGACACTATATGCAACATATATCACAGCATTTCGTTATGAGTGTCTATGTCTCTACTGGCTTATTTAATCTTTCTATTCAAAAACTTAATATTTTTTTACAGTGCACAATCAGTTTTGAACCATTTATAATGGTTATTTATAAAGGGGTGTGGAAAAATGTCTATAGACGTAAAACCCAATATAATCAAGCTTGATATGAAAAAAATTGCGAAAATGAACATTTGGTTCACTTTTGGCTTAAGTGTTCTTTTCTTGATTGCTAACAGTTTAATTCATCAACAATTTTCTGTTTCGATTTCATTGTGGAATATTCTTTTGTTTATCGTTTGTTACATTGCTCTTATCGGACTTCATGAGATTTTTCATTTATTTGGATTTATGCTTTTTGGAAAAGTAAAATTTAATCAATTAGATTATGGGGTGAATTTAAAATTAGGTATCGCTTATGCTACGACTACACAGCCATTAACAAACACAGCAATGAAAAAAGCATTATTATTACCTTTTTGGACAACCGGAGTAATTCCTAGCATCCTCGGATTTCTATTCCAATCCAATCTATTAGTGTTATTGGGTGCGTTTCTTATTGCGGGTGCTGTTGGCGATTTTTATATGTACAAGGAGTTACGTAAATTCCCTAATACTTCACTAGTCAAGGATGACCCTGAATTACCACAGTTGTATGTTTATGAGGAAGGAATTGAAGTCAGCTATGACCAATAATGTAAAGATTATCACTATAGATGAAAAGAAAATTATAAAGCAAACCATTATCTTGACTATCCTATTAAGTATTCTATTTACTGGGATAAATTATTATCTACATAGGGATCTTTCATTTAGCATATTACGATTCATCTTTGGTGCAGCCATTTACTTAATCGTATCGTTGGCACTAGTAATTGCGAACGAAGTGCTTAACATATTTATTTATCGATATCGATGTAAGGTTGCTCGTGAATCTATCTCGCTTTCTATAAATCTTGAAAAGGGCTTAATCTACACGAAAACAACAGAGAAAATTAAAAACGGACAATATCAATCTGTCTTTTTAACCTCCTTTTCATTCACGGGCGTCCTGCCATTAGCTTTTGGCTTCGCTGTTGGCAGCTATCCTTTGTTACTTGCTAGCGCTTCTTTTATTGCAGGTGGACTTGCTAATTTTAAAGGGATTAATAAGCTTAGAAAATTTCCGGATGAATGCCTAGTGCAGGATATACCAGAGAATTTTAGTGTGATTGTCTATTTGGATAATGAGGAAAAGCCTTCTTAATTGGCTAAGGGTCAGCAATCCTGGTGATTCTCTCATACGTTTGGCCAAATTAATTTTTGGCTCTATGATAATTGAATGCTGTTGTCACTGTGTTTGAAAATAAGCGTAAATTTACGTTTAAATTAAAAAAAAACTGGATTCTCTATAAAATAAAGGTAATTTTTCCGCTTATTTTCCCCAAATCGGTGTATTTGGTCTTATTTTGAGCAGTTAACAGGAATTCCTTCGCTTATATCAGCAATTTAAACCACTACTATATACAATAACGGGAATTTCTCCGCTTAAGTGCTCTTAAAGCTACAACGAAACTTAAACATGATATATGAGAAATACAAAAAGCATGGCAATTCAATTCATGAATGCCATGCTTTTTAGTTAACCTGGTTCCCATTTTATTAGAGAAACCCGTTAGCCTTTCAAATTAAACGTTGAAGCGGAATAGCATTACGTCGCCATCTTGTACAACGTATTCTTTCCCCTCTAAACGTACTTTACCAGCTTCTTTAGCTGCTGCCATTGAGCCAGCTTCTACTAAGTCTTCATATGCCACCGTTTCTGCACGGATAAATCCGCGCTCGAAATCAGAGTGAATTACACCAGCACATGCAGGCGCCTTCATTCCTTTACGGAAAGTCCACGCACGTACCTCTTGTACACCAGCAGTGAAGTATGTCGCTAAACCTAATAAATCATAAGAAGCACGAATCAATTGGTCTAAGCCTGACTCTTCAATTCCTAGCTCTTCTAGGAACATTGTTTTTTCTTCATCATCTAATTCAGAAATTTCTTCTTCGATTTTTGCACAAATTGTAATTACTTGTGCTCCTTCTGCAGCTGCAAATTCACGTACCTGCTGTACATATTTATTGTTTGCTGCATCTGCTACTTCATCTTCAGAAACGTTTGCTACATAAAGCATTGGTTTAATCGTCAAAAGATGTAAGCCTTTAACAACTTTTAATTCATCCTCCGATAAATCAACAGAGCGTGCTGGCTTTTCTTTTTCTAGAGCGTCTTTTAGCTTTACTAGAATCGGCTCTTCAATAAGAGCCTCTTTATCTTTTTGCTTTGCCATTTTACCTACACGTAAAAGACGTTTGTCTACAGATTCCATATCCGCTAAGATTAGCTCTAAATTGATAACTTCGATATCATCAATTGGATTAACTGAACCTGAAACGTGTGTAATATTTTCATCTTCAAAGCAACGAACTACTTGGCAGATTGCATCTACTTCACGGATGTGAGATAAGAATTTGTTTCCTAGCCCTTCTCCTTTTGATGCTCCCTTTACAATCCCTGCGATATCAGTAAATTCGAAAGCTGTTGGAACTGTTTTCTTCGGTTCTACTAATTCAGTTAATTTATCTAAACGAGCATCAGGTACTTCAACTACTCCTACGTTAGGGTCAATTGTAGCGAATGGGTAGTTAGCAGCTAATGCGCCTGCTTTTGTAATTGCGTTAAATAATGTAGATTTTCCTACGTTCGGTAAACCTACGATACCAGCTGTTAGCGACATGTTTGTTGACACGACCTTTCTATTTCTCTTCTCATTTTTTACGTTTGAAGTATTAGTAAATACAGGACTAAATAATATGAAACCATTGTTTATTATATGGATAAGTGATGAAAAAGTCTAATACACTAAGATTTTACTCTTCATTCGCCTTTTCTAATACTTTTTTCATTTTCTTTTCAAATTCTCGACGAGGTATCATCACACTATGACCACAACCTGTACATTTGATTCGAATATCTGCACCTAGTCGGATAATTTTCCAGGCATTTGTTCCACAAGGATGTTGTTTTTTCATTTCCACGACATCATTTAGTTCAAATACTTTTGGTTCCATTATACCTCATCTCCCTTACCAAGATTTATACTAGGGTCGACCACCATCATTTTTTGGAATGCCAGTGGAATCCCGTTTCTCTCTAATATATTCGTTATATCTTTTCTCATTGCACGTGCTACAGCGAAATGACTATAAGGCTTAGTTTCCGCAACAATTCGAATTGTCACTTCAACCCCTACTACATTTTGTACCCCTACAAAAACAGGTACATCGATTAACTCTTCAAATTTAGCAGGCAGCGTTTCTAAATATGGTTTTACTAAGCTCTCAATTTTTTCAATATCAGCCCCAATGCCAACCTGTAAATCAACAATTGCTTTTGAGTTATTAACTGAGAAATTGATAACATCCGTAATTTGACCGTTTGGAATGATATATTGCTCACCTGTGTAGCCTAAAATTTTAGTCGTTCTTAAGCCGATTTCGATTACTGTTCCTTCAGCCGCGCTACTGGTATTGAGTTTAATATAATCGCCCACTCCAAATTGATCCTCCAAGATAATAAAGAATCCAGTGATGATATCCTTCACTAAGCTTTGAGCACCGAAACCAATCGCTAAACCGGCTATCCCTGCCCCGGCAAGGAGACCGCCAATATTAATATTAATCGCCGATAGAATTGCAATCATCGCAGAGAAATAAACTAAATAGCTCAATGTGCTATGTAATAATTTAATAATCGTTTGCTGACGTCGCTCATTTTGATTAATAGGTGTTTTGACTTTCAAAGTAAGGACTCTTGTAATAACTCTTTTCCCTATAAAAATAACGAGATAGGATACCACAAGAATTGTAACAATTTTGATGGAAGCTGTTATTACAAATTCCCATAGCTCTTGACTAGTAAAGAAAGCCCAAGCCTCCCCTGACTTCTCTACAAGCTCTTCTGTTGGTTTATCTAAAACTTCTGTTGCCATTTTTCCACTCCTTGTATAAGTAGCTAAAAATTTGAATATACTTTGATTACAATATAGTTCAATTTTTACCATAAAAGATAATTTTTTACCAATTCTAAAGAAAGGGAGAATTGCTTATGCAAAATATCTCGAAGGTCCCCTTAAATTCTTTCGTACACCATGAGCAGACAGGCGCACTTTGGCAATTAAGTGATTTGTTTTTAAATTATATTCCTTTTGACCATGAACAACTCATCTTTTGTTGTATTGGAACGGATCGTTCAACAGGTGATTCTCTAGGTCCTTTAACAGGCAGTTTTTTATCTAGTTTTCATTCATTCCCATTTGAAGTTATAGGTACGCTTGAAGACCCATTACATGCGATTAATTTGTCATCGAAAATAGAAGAGATCAATCAAAAGCCGATTACTCCTTATATCGTTGCCATTGATGCGTGTTTGGGTAGTGAACGAAATGTAGGTCATATCGTTCTTCAGGATGGCCCGTTATTTCCAGGGAAGGCTGTAAAAAAAGAATTACCTCCAATTGGTGACATTTCTATTAAAGGAATCGTCAATATTGGAGGCTTTATGGAAATGCTTGTTTTACAAAATACCCGTTTAAATGTTACCTATTCAATGGGTAACAAAATCGCTCGTGCCTTACTGCTTGCTTGGCAGCGTCATTCATTGAAAAAGAAAAATGAACACAACGACAATACCAACTACCACAATGCCGGGCAGCAAATTGGCTACTCGAATCTTAGTTAGGCCAGCTATATTCAAGCCGATTGCCATAATCATGACACCACCTGTTGCCGTCATTTCTTGAATGAATAAATTCAATGCAGCTTCAGGTATATATTTACTGATTAACCCTGCAAGAAGGGTTAATGTGCCTTGATATAAAAATACGGGGATTGCAGCTAACATCACACCTATTCCTAAGGTTGATGATAAGACTATCGCAGTAAATCCATCAATAATCCCCTTTGTTATTAAAACTGAATGATCATTTCGAATCCCGCTATCCAAAGAACCTAAAATTGCCATCGAACCAATCACAAAAAACAACGTAGCATTAATAAATCCTTCCGCTATACTACTCTCTGACGATTGTCGCCCAATCTTTGTTTCAATCCATTTACCCAATTGAAACAGCCGCATATCAATATCAATCCATTCTCCAATCACTGCACCTACAACTAGACTAATAATTACAATGATGAAGTTTGTAGTTTCCATTCCCATTTGAATTCCTAGAACAGCTACAGCAAGACCAATAAGGGATAAAACAGTTGTTTTCATTTTTTCAGGGATTCCCTTTAAAATAAGACCAATAGTTGATCCAATAATGATTAATAAAGCGTTTATAATCGATCCAAGTAATACCATATCCTAACCTCTTATGTCTTAGAAAAAAGAGCGCCTTACCCTTGGCGCTCACAGCTTTTCTATTCTTCTAGTTGTAATATTTCCAAAATACGCTCTAAATCATCTTCAGAATAAAATTCTATTTCGATTTTTCCTTTATTCTTGGATTTTTTGATTTGTACATTTGTTCCAAAGTAGTCACGTAATTGTGTTTCAGTAGCCTGAACAAAAATGTCCTTTTTTACAGGCTTCTCTGTTTCACGTGAAACCTCTTCATTTAATTGTTTGATTAGCGCCTCTAATTGACGGACATTCAACCCATGCTTAATTACCTTCTCGGCTACCTCTGTGATTCTTCTTTTATTTTTTAGACCTAGTAATGTACGTCCATGTCCCATTGATAACTCACCGGTATTTACTAATTCCCGTACGTCATCTGGTAATGTTAATAAACGAAGATGGTTTGTAATATATGGTCGACTTTTACCTAAACGATTTGCAAGCTCTTCTTGAGTGAAGTTAAGTTTTTCAATCAAGCTTTGGTATGCTTCTGCTTCCTCTATAGGTGTTAAATCCTCACGTTGAAGATTTTCTAAAATGGCTAGCTCCATCATTTGATCTTCCGTCAGATTTCTTACGATGGCAGGGATTTCATTTAGATTGGCTAATTTTGCAGCTCTGAATCGTCTTTCCCCAACAACTATTTCAAACTTTTTGCCTTTTTTCCTAACAACAATCGGTTGAATGATTCCATGCTCCTTGATAGATTCAGCTAATTCCTCAATTGCATCGTCCTCAAAGGTTTTACGTGGTTGAAAAGGATTAGCCACCAACTTTTGTAAATCAATTTTTTCAATTTGATCTTCGTTAGTCTGTAAATTGTCTATCGCTTCAGTTGGAAATAATGCGCCTATTCCTTTACCTAAACCTCTAGCCATTTTTGATCACTTCCCTTGCTAACTCTAAATAAACTTCTGCACCTCTTGATTTTGAATCATAAATGATGATGGGTTCACCATGACTTGGTGCCTCACTTAAACGAACATTGCGAGGGATAATGGTTTTATATACTTTGTCTTGGAAATATTTTTTTACTTCCTCAATCACTTGTAAGCCAAGATTCGTCCGTGCATCAAGCATCGTCAGTAAAACACCATCAATATATAATTCTTGATTAAGATGCTTTTGAACAAGGCGAACAGTTGATAGTAATTGGCTTAGCCCTTCGAGTGCGTAGTATTCACATTGCACTGGAATAATTACAGCATCTGATGCAGTTAAGGCGTTTATCGTTAATAACCCTAAAGATGGTGGGCAATCGATAATAACATAATCATATTGCTCCTTAACATTCTGTAGTGCATGCTTTAAGCGCACCTCACGTGAGATGGTTGAAACAAGTTCAATTTCAGCTCCCGCAAGAGAAATTGTTGCTGGTACTACATCTAAATTTTCAACTTTGGATGATTGTATAATATTTGCTACTTCTTCATCATCAATTAAAACGTCATAGATACAACCTTGAATTTCACCTTTATTTATACCTACACCACTTGTAGCATTACCTTGTGGATCAGTGTCTATTAAAAGAACTTTTTTCCCTAAATAAGCAAGACAAGCGCTCAAATTGACAGATGTTGTAGTTTTCCCTACTCCACCTTTTTGGTTTGTAACGGCAATAATTCTTCCCAACCTTTTTGCACCTGCTTTCATTACTCAATTTATATATGAATCGAATTTAGATTTCTTAGTTCATTTTATCAAATTTATAAACTAGATGTATTGATTGCAAAACAACTAATTTATAAATTTGACAGTAGAAAATTAGGCTTATCGTCGAATGGGATGACGATAAGCCTTGTTTGTACTTATTCAGCTATTAAAGTTTTACTTTTCTAGCTGTAGAAAAAGAGCCATCTCATAAGGACTAAACGACAGCTCTTTTTCTGTGACAAGTTTTGAAGGCTTGTCTCATCACTAAAGCCCCCATTCAATAGCTCTCCCCTATAAAAGCGAATCGCTCAAATATTAAACGGAAATAGGCTGTTTTGGGTCACTTTGTTATTTATTTTATTTTTTCTTCGGAATTCGAACAGTGATTTGATAATAATCATCTGTATCTTCTTCTTCAGTATTTACATTTATACCACTTTTCGTCACCATCGATAAAGATTGTTTGATCGTATTTAATGCAATACGAATATCTTTACTAATTGCTTTACGTTTTGGTTTTTCCTTTTTTGTTTCTTCTTCTTTTGGTTTGTTCATTTGTTGGATATATTCTTCCAGCTGGCGAACATTCCAATCATATTCTTTTATTAATGCCACTAATTCTGCTTGTACTTTTTCATCTTTTAAAGAAATCATCGCACGTGCATGACGTTCTGTAATTTCTCTTGATAAGATTGCTTCCTGTACGAATTGAGGCAATTTTAATAATCGTAATTTATTTGCTACAGTAGATTGACCTTTTCCTAAACGTTGAGCAAGTGCTTCCTGTGTTAGTGAATGAAGTTCTAATAATTGCTGATAAGCTAAAGCTTCTTCAATTGCTGTCAGTTCTTCTCGTTGAAGATTTTCAATTAATGCAATAGAAGCAGTCTCTTTATCACTTAAATCACGAACAATCGCAGGAACCTCAGTCCAATTGAGTTTTTTCATTGCTCGGTAGCGACGTTCCCCTGCAATTATCTCAAAACGCTCTCCATCAAAATTGCGTATAACAATTGGTTGAATGACACCATGCGTATGAATGGTTCTTGATAATTCTTCAATTTTTTCTTCATCAAAAACTGTACGAGGTTGGAACCGATTTGGAATAATTTTATCGATTGGAATTTTCACTACTTCTTCTGCAGCTGTTTTCTTTTCAACTTGTGCTACTTGTTCTACTTCACTTTTAACTTCAGAAACAGTTTTGTCTCCGCCTCCGAAAAATCGTGAAAAAGGACTTTTCATTCAATAGGCACCACCTTTTAGAAACTATCTTGCTCAAGAATACTTATATAATATTATTTATTAAAATCTATAAATTGTACAGAGTTCGATAGAAGTAAAATCTCTAGTAAATTGACATAATATAATATATTTATGCTTCAAGAGGCAAATTTATATCTAAAAATTGAAGATAATTCAATTTTTCCTCAGAAAAAGCACGATAAACCGCTAAAAATAGCGATAAGTTATCTAGTTAATTTTAAAAAATCACCGTTATAATACAATGTTTCATGTGAAACAGTAGAGTTTAATAGAGTAATTGAAAATTCCATATGTGAATCTCTTAATTATTATTATTAGTTAACTAGATTTAAAATTGAGTGACAGTAAAGGAATCTCTAATGTCACCTAAATCTCTATTTAATACTACCACATATTTTTTATATAATTGGCGTTTTATTTGGAACACCTGGTTTACGTGGATATTTCTTTGGCGTCTTTTTTATTTTATCAAAAATATAAAGTGTTCGTTCACTTTCTTCTACAGGTAATAAATATGAAAATTCTTCCTTTAAAGCTGCACCTAATGTTGTAATGGCTTTTTTTGCATCCTTTAGCTCTTCTGGGCCAGCCGCTGCCTTCAAAGCAACAAAGCTTCCGCCCTCTTTTGCAAGTGGGATACATAGCTCAGAAAGAACAGATAATCTTGCCACCGCACGAGCCGTAACTACATCATATTTTTCACGATATTTATCATTTTGACCGAACTCTTCTGCACGAGAATGGACAAATGTCACATTATCTAATTGAAGCTGTTCACTTAAATGATTTAAAAACGTAATACGTTTATTTAATGAATCAACAATTGTCACATGTAAATGAGGGAAACAAATTTTAATAGGTAAGCTTGGGAATCCAGCTCCTGCCCCGACATCACAAACGGATTCTACTTTTGTAAAGTCAAAGTAAAAGCTTGCACTAATGGAATCATAGAAATGCTTTAAATAAACACCCTCTAAATCTGTAATTGCTGTTAAATTCATTTTTTCATTCCACTCAACTAATAGCTCAAAGTATTTATTGAACTGTTCAATTTGCGTGTCACTTAATTCTATTCCCATCTCTTTTAATGCTTCAATAAATTGTTGTTGGTTCATAGGGATCTCCTTTAGTTTTTAAAGAATTCTTTCATAAAATGAACGAGCGTCCGAGAAGTTTTTAGCTCGAACGCTCGCAAATCAAAATAAGCTAATTACTACCTGAATCTTTACTCATTACTTACTCGTGCAATTTTCCCTTGCTCAATATAGACAGCTAAAATTGATATATCTGCAGGGTTAACACCTGAAATACGTGATGCTTGCGCTATTGATAATGGGCGTACTTCTTTTAATTTTTCACGAGCTTCTGTAGCAAGACTTGAAATATCATCATAATCAATGTCTTCAGGAATTTTCTTACTTTCCATTTTATGAAGTTTATCTACTTGATTTAATGCTTTTTGGATATAGCCTTCATATTTTAACTGAACTTCAATTTGTTCTTTCACTTCTTCACTTAATTCGAACTCTGGTGGCGTTAATGAAGCAACTAAGTCATAGTTCATCTCTGTTCGTTTAACTAAATCAGCTCCACGAATACCATCTTTAAGTTCAGTTCCGCCTACAGAGCGAATAACCTCTTGTGTCGTTTCGTTTGGTTTTATAATCACTTCACGCAGACGAGCAATTTCAGCTTCGATTTGCGCTTCTTTTTCTTTAAACTTAGTAAAACGTTCTTCTGAAATTAATCCTAATTGGTGACCAATTTCTGTTAAACGTAGATCTGCATTATCATGACGAAGTAATAAACGATATTCTGCACGAGAAGTTAATAAGCGATATGGCTCATTTGTCCCCTTCGTAACTAAATCGTCGATTAGCACACCGATATATGCATCAGAACGCTTTAAGATTACTTCATCTTTACCTAATACTTTAGCTGCTGCATTAATACCAGCCATTAATCCTTGACCCGCTGCTTCTTCATAACCACTCGTTCCATTGATTTGACCTGCAGTGTAAAGATTTTTAATGCGTTTTGTTTCTAAAGTTGGCCATAATTGTGTCGGTACAATTGAATCATACTCAATAGCATAACCTGGGCGCATCATTTCTGCGTTTTCTAAGCCAGGAATCGATTGTAGCATTTTACGCTGAATATGCTCTGGTAAACTTGTTGAAAGTCCTTGTACATAAACCTCTTGCGTATCACGGCCTTCTGGCTCAAGGAACAGCTGGTGACGTGGTTTATCATTAAAACGAACAATTTTTGTTTCAATTGATGGGCAATAACGAGGACCAGTTCCTGTAATTGCACCTGTATACATTGGTGCTTTGTCTAAATTATCATTAATAATTTGATGTGTTTCTGCACTTGTATACGTTAACCAGCAAGGAATTTGATCCATGATAAATTCAGTTGTTTCAAAGCTGAAAGCACGTGGAACATCATCACCTGGCTGAATTTCTGTTTTACTATAATCAATTGTTTTGCTATCAACACGCGGTGGTGTACCTGTTTTAAAGCGGACCATATCAAAACCTAGCTCGCGCATATTATCTGCTAATTTAACAGAAGGCTGCTGGTTGTTTGGACCACTTGAATATTTTAAATCTCCAATAATAATTTCGCCGCGCAGATACGTACCTGTTGTAATAATAACTGCTTTTGCTCGGTATGCTGCACCTGTTTGTGTAATCACACCGCGAACTTCATCATCTTCAATGATTAGTTCATCAACTATTGATTGGTGAATCGTTAAATTTTCTTCTTCCTCTAATAAACGCTTCATTTCTCGTTGGTAAAGGATTTTGTCTGCTTGTGCACGTAAAGCACGCACTGCAGGTCCTTTCCCCGTATTTAACATACGCATTTGGATGTGTGTTTTATCGATTACTCTTCCCATCACACCGCCTAATGCGTCAATTTCACGAACAACGATTCCTTTTGCTGGTCCACCCACAGATGGATTACATGGCATAAAGGCAATCATATCTAAATTAATCGTCACCATGAGTGTTTTTGCACCCATTTTGGCTGAGGCATACGCTGATTCTACACCAGCATGCCCTGCACCGATGACAATTACATCATATTGACCTGCATCATATGTTGTAGTCATGCCGTCTCTTCCTTTCATTACTCTAATAATTGATTAATTACTTCTTACACTTGTATGTTATCTTCACCTAAATGAAGCAAATTCTATTTTCCTAAACAGAATTGTGAGAATAGCTGATTGATTAAGCTTTCTTGAACTGTGTCTCCAACGATTTCGCCTAGTAGCTCCCACGTTTTCGTTACATCGATTTGAATCATATCAACTGGAATCCCAGATTCAGCTGCATCGATTGCATCTTCAATAGTTGCTTTTGCTTGATGCAAAAGTGCAATATGACGTGCATTTGAAACATATGTTAAATCGTTAGCTTCGATTTGACCTTCAAAGAATGTCTTAGCAATGGCTTCCTCTAATTCGATAATTCCTTGCTCTTGTAAAATCGAGGTTGTCACAATAGGACGTCCATTCGATAATTCTTTTACTTTATCCAAATCAATTTGCTGAGGTAAATCTGTTTTATTAACAACGACGATGAAATCCATATTTTGAATTGTTTCAAATAGACGTTCATCTTCCTCAGATAGACCTTCTGCTGAGTTTAAAACAAGCAGGATTAAATCTGCTTCCTTTAATACCTGGCGAGATCTTTCTACCCCTATACGCTCAACGATATCTTCTGTTTCGCGGATACCAGCTGTGTCTACTAAACGTAAAGGTACTCCACGTACATTGACATACTCTTCTATAATATCACGAGTTGTACCTGCTACATCAGTAACAATTGCTTTATTCTCATGAACTAAACTATTTAATAGTGAGGATTTACCAACATTCGGTCTACCTAAAATCACCGTTGATAACCCTTCACGCAATATTTTCCCTTGAGAAGATGTTTGTAAAAGCTTCGCAATCTCATCACGTACCCAGGAGCATTTCTCTAGCAGCACCGGTATCGTCATTTCTTCTACATCATCATACTCAGGATAATCTATATTAACCTCTACATGTGCTAATGTCTCTATTAAAGCATCGCGTAATTGGCCAATTAACTTAGAAAGCTTCCCTTCCATTTGACCTAGTGCTACGTTCATGGCACGATCTGTTTTTGCACGGATTAAATCCATTACAGCTTCAGCTTGTGATAAATCGATACGACCATTTAAGAATGCACGCTTTGTAAATTCACCAGGGTCCGCTAATCTTGCACCGTTTTGTAGTACGAGCTGTAAAACACGGTTGACTGAAACTATCCCACCGTGACAGTTGATTTCAACTACATCCTCACGTGTGAATGTTTTTGGTGCGCGCATTAACGATAACATGACCTCTTCTACTACTTCCTCGGTCTTCGGTTCGATTAAATGCCCATAATGAATTGTATGTGACTTTTCATCCTTGAGCTGTTTACCGTTTGGCGATTTGAATATTTTATTTGCTATATGAACTGCGTCATCTCCACTTAAACGAACGATCGCAATGGCGCCTTCTCCCATTGGTGTGGATATTGCAGCAATTGTATCAAAATCCATTTTTAAAATCCTCCTACTAAATCCATTACGAATTCACCGTAATTTCATTAACTTCACAACACGCAATATGAATTACATTTATCTTGTGAAAACTAAATAAAGTTATCCACATGTGAATAACTATTGAAAACATTTTTACTAACAATTTAGGGTAACATATTTTAAGCAAATACGAAAGTAAAGCAATTTTCCACATGTGGATAAGTAGAAATTTTTTAAAGTCGTATCTTCCATGACCAATTCCCTTGTTGAAATTCGTATTGAACTGAAATTAGGCTTACTATTCGTTTCATTCCAGTTAAATATTTTAAAACTATATTTTCTCAATCGAGTAGAGGGAGAATAAGTTCTCGCCCCTCTCACAACACCGTACGTACGGATCTCGTATACGGCGTTTCAATTTATATTACAGTGTGTACT
>NZ_QJTJ01000002.1 GCF_003217295.1 Ureibacillus chungkukjangi | reverse complement strand
GAATGTTGACAAGTGGTTTTTTAATTTGTGCAGGGCCTACGGCCCTTCTGCACAAATTAAATGCCATAGCTTACATTTTTATGATGCCATAAACAGTATAGCGTATACATAAGAAATTAGCGTATTATTATTCGATTCCTTCCGTTATCCTAACAATTTTATCGATTTTCAAGGAGATGGATTGATAGCAGTCTTTGTATAGACTTTTGCATATTTGCTTAAAATATAATAGTAAAGTGCTGAATAAACTGAATGCGGAGTTTTTACTAGTCATAACTAATCAAAATCGACTTAAATTTTATTCAATTGATTTTTATTCACGTCTTTTTCTAAATATTCTCTAAAATTATCTCCCCAATCACAAATGGAAGTTACCACGGGTTCGAGAAGTAAACCAATTTCACCTAGTTCATATTCCACTTTAGGAGGGACAACCGGGTAAACATATCTAGTAATTATTTTATCCTCTTCTAATTCCCTTAATTGTCTAATTAACATACGTTGATTGACATCTGGAAGGTATTTTTGTATTTCGCTTAACCTTAATGGGGATTGTTGGAGCAGACACCATATGATCGCTATTTTCCATCGTCCACCTATCACTGATAAAGCCAAATCTTTGCTAGTAAAAAAAGTTTTTTCTTTATATTGGGTTTCCATATATTATGATCCCTTCTCTGTTGTTATTTTGTTTATAGTGACAAAAACGTCAGTATTGTTCAGTGAATTATAATATGTAATTATGGTTAAAGTAAATTAGAAAACAAAAGAAAGAAGGTATTCAATTGAAAAGTAAAGCTGCTGTTGCATTTAAACCAGGAGAACCACTTCAAATCGTTGAAATCGATGTAGAAGAACCAAAAGCAAAAGAGGTATTAGTAAAAATACTGTATACATCAGTCTGTCATACAGATGCTTTCACATTATCAGGTGATGATCCAGAAGGCGTATTTCCTGCTGTACTAGGTCATGAAGGTGCGGGTGTTGTCGTTGCTGTAGGCGATGAAGTGACTTCAGTAAAACCAGGTGATCATGTTATTCCGCTATACACGGCTGAATGTGGAGAATGTAAATTCTGTCGTTCCGGTAAAACAAACTTATGTAGTGCCGTAAGAGAAACTCAAGGTAAAGGTTTAATGCCTGATGGAACAACACGTTTCTCCTACAATGGAGAGCCTATTTATCATTACATGGGAACAAGTACATTTAGTGAATATACTGTTGTTCCTGAAATCTCTTTAGCAAAAATTAACCAAGAAGCCCCACTTGATAAAGTTGCCCTATTTGGTTGTGGTGTTACTACAGGCATTGGTGCTGTACACAACACAGCAAAAGTTGAAGAAGGAGCTGTGGCAGCCGTATTTGGTTTAGGTGCTATTGGATTAGCTGTAATTCAAGGGTTGGTTCAAGCAAAAGCAAGCCGAATTATTGCTGTGGACTTAAATGAGGATAAGTTTGAATTAGCTAAACAAATGGGAGCAACTGACTTTGTAAATCCTGCTAAGTTTGATAAACCAGTCCAAGAAGTCATCGTTGAAATGACGGATGGAGGAGTCGATTATAGCTTCGAGTGTATTGGAAATGTTGAAGTAATGAGATCTGCTCTTGAATGCTGTCATAAAGGCTGGGGCGAAAGTACGATTATCGGTGTAGCTGGCGCAGGAAAAGAGATTCACACTCGTCCATTCCAATTAGTAACAGGTCGAGTATGGCGTGGATCTGCCTTTGGTGGAGTGAAAGGAAGAACTCAACTACCTGGAATGGTTGAAGAGTTTATGGATGGTAAAATTGATTTAGATCCTTATATCACACACCACTTAGGCTTTAAGGACATAAATGAAGCGTTTGATTTACTTCATAAGGGCGAGTCGATTCGTACGATTTTAACATATGGAGAGTGAGAAAGTGAGTCTTAAACTTATTGAAAAACATCGCTCTTTCGGCGGAGAACATTGTAAGTACAGCCATTACTCGGAAGTCTTACAATGTGATATGATATTTAGTATCTATTTGCCATCAAATAAAGAAATGAAAAAAATCCCTCTTATTTGGTGGTTATCTGGCTTAACTTGTACAGACGATAATTTTAGTCAAAAAAGTGGATTTCAAAGATATGCTGAAAAATATCAAGTGGCAGTCGTTATTCCAGATACTTCACCGCGTGGAGAAAATGTTGCTGATGATAAAGCATGGGATCTTGGACAAGGTGCGGGTTTTTATTTAAATGCTACACAAGAACCATGGGCAAAGCATTATAAAATGTATACGTATTTAGTAGATGAATTAACAGCCATTGCGACAACTTTAGTACCAAATTTTTCAGGAGAAGAAAGCATAATGGGCCACTCAATGGGTGGCCACGGTGCTTTAGTGATAGGCATGAAAAATCCGACGAGATTCAAAGCAATTTCTGCCTTTTCTCCTATTTTAAGCCCTAGTCAAGTTCCATGGGGGATAAAAGCTTTCTCCTCTTATTTAGGTGAAGACAAAAATTCCTGGAAAGAATGGGATGCTTCAGAACTGGTCAAAGAAACTAGCGTTCCACCTATTCTCATTATGCAAGGAACTCAAGACGAGTTTTATCCAGAACAATTGAAAGAAACTATTTTCTTAAATAATGCTAAAGAAAATAATCAAGAAGTGAATTATCAAAAAGTTGAAGGTTATGATCATAGCTACTTTACGATTGCATCATTTATTGAAGATCATATTAAATTTCATAAAAACTATTTAAATAAGTACTAACAAGAAAGGTAGATGTATTTTATGTCAAAAATTTCCCTTCACCCAAGATTAGATAATGGATATCGTTATGAAGAAGACTCCAATTTTTCTGGTGGAACATTAAAATGTTTATGTGAAAATAATCCTGTAGAAGTAGCCGTTGAGGCACAAACTATGCACAACCATGCGTGCGGCTGTTCTAAATGTTGGAAACCAGAAGGTGCGATTTTTTCTCTTGTAGCCGTTGTCGGTAGTGAAAATGTTAAAGTTTTAAAAAATGAAGATAAATTACAAATTGTCGATGAATCAACGCTAATCCAACGTCATGAATGTAAAGATTGTGGGGTTCACTTATTTGGAAGAGTCGAAAATAAGGACCACGCATTTAATGGATTAGATTTTGTACACACAGAATTATCTGACAAAAAAGGTTGGTCAGCACCTAAATTTGCAGCGTTTGTTTCTTCAATAATTGAAACAGGAACACCAGCTTCAAAAATGAGTGAAATTAGAAACACTTTACACGATGATCTAGGCCTGCCTACTTATGATGTTTTGTCACCTGAGTTAATGGATTTAATTTCAATCCAAGTAGCTAAATTAAAAGGGACTTATAGAGATTAAGCTATATGTAATAAATTTCAAGAAAACCCTATTCGGAAATTGATCTCAAATAAAAACAAGCTTATTTTTTTGCATTCTTCCATAGTCCTATATTAATATAAGAAAACATTCGGAAGATGCCTTCAAGAAGATGAAGCATGGAATCTTGGAAAAGGCGCAGGTTTTTATTTAAATGCTACACAAGACCCATGGGCAAAGTATTATAAAATGTATACGTATTTAGTAGATGCCATTGCGTCAACTTTAGTACTAAATTTTTAGGAGAAGAAAGCAACATGGACCACTCAATGAGCGGTCCATGTTGCTTTAGTGAGTGGCATGAAAAATACGTCGCGATTCAAAGCAATTTCTGCCTTTTCTCCTATTTAAAGTCCCTGCCAAGTCCTATGGGGAATAAAAGCTTTTACCTCTTATTTAGGGGAAAATAATCAAACAATAAATTATCAGAAAATGGAAGGTTATAATCATAGCTATTTCTTTATTGCTATTTTTCTAAATGAACATTTCGCTTTCCATATGAAGTACTTAAGGTAATTTATTAACAAAAATTAAGAAATAGTTATAAAAATAATTAGGTTGGGAGGGATAATTACTATGGATATTAAAAAAATGTTAGTCAATGACCATGTTAAACCATACTTATTAAATGCCCGATATGGGATTGAAAAAGAAAGTAATAGGGTTGACTTATCCGGAAATTTAGCTAAAACGGATCATCCTAAAAGTATTTCGCTGCGAGATGAACATCCGTATATTCAGCGGGATTTTTCAGAATTACAGATGGAAATCATCACACCTGTTTCTAACACATTAGAGGAACTGTTTAATTACTTAGCAGCGATCCATGATGTTGCTTATCGATCTATGGGTAAAAATGAAATGCTTTGGCCATTAAGCATGCCGCCACAGTTACCAGAAAAAGAAGAAAATATAGTGATTGCAAAATTGAAAAATGTTGAAAATGTTTTATATCGCCAAACTTTATCCGATACTTATGGCCGTCGTAAACAAATGATTTGTGGTGTTCATTTTAACTTTGAATTTGGCGATGAGCTCATTCGAGCATTATTTAACGCTCAATCAGAGATTAAAGATTTTCACCATTTTAAAACAGAGATTTATCTAAAAGCCACAAGAAACTACATACACTATCGATGGTTAGTCACATATTTTTATGGAGCTTCTCCTAGTAGTGAAAAAAATTTTTTTGAAGAAGATTCTTTGAATGGACCAGTAAGAAGCATTAGAAACAGTAAGTATGGTTATACAAATTCTGCTGGTGTTGAAGTCTCATATAGCAGTATACAGAACTATCTATCCGATCTTTCATTAATGGTTAAAAGAGGGCTTCTATCAAAAGAAAAAGAATTTTATTCACCTGTCCGTTTAAGAGGCGGACAACAGGTTTCAGATTTAGCGGTTCACGGTATTAATTATATTGAATTGCGAAATATAGATTTAAATCCTTTTGAAACGTATGGAGTTAGCTATGAACAAGCAGAATTTCTACATCTTTTCTTAATTTATTTACTATGGAAAGATGAAGGAGAAAATTGTGATGAGTGGGTAAAAATGGGCGATTACTACAATGATGTAGTGGCTCTTGAACACCCATTAGAGCATACAAAGTTTAAAAAAGATGCTGAAAATATGATTGATGAGATGGAACATTTAGTACAAATCTTAGATTTGCCAATTTCAGATACGTTATTTATTCATCTGAGAGAAATGCTAATGGACCCAAGTAAGACTTTAGCGGGAAGACTTTATAAAGAAAGTGGAAAAAGCAGTCAATGTCAAGTGGCTACGTCAATTGCTAAAGAAAATTATAAAAAATCATGGGATAAGCCCTATCAATTAACAGGATTTACTGATATGGAGTTGTCGACTCAGATTTTAATGTTTGATGCGATTCAACAAGGAATCCAAGTGGAAATTTTGGATCGACAGGATCAATTTTTGAAGCTGAAATTAAAAGATCATGTTGAATATGTAAAAAATGGAAATATGACAAGTGTAGATAATTATGTATCCACTTTAATTATGGAGAATAAAACAGTAACAAAGAAAATTCTTCACCAACATGCATTCCGAGTGCCTAAGGGTGAGGAGTTTCAAACAATCGAACAAGCTTTACGTTCCTATGATTTCTTTTCCACTAAACCTTTTGTTGTGAAGCCGAAAACAACAAACTATGGGTTAGGAATATCGATCTTCAAAGAAGGCGCAAATGAAGAAGATTATCATAAAGCAATCACCTTAGCATTTAAAGAAGACAATACTATATTAATAGAAGAATTTATTAAAGGAACAGAATATCGATTTTTTGTGATAAATGATCAAGTTTATGCTGTTTTATTACGAATTCCTGCGAATGTTAAAGGTGACGGTAAACATACAATCCAAGAGTTAGTCAATCAAAAAAATAACGATTCATTAAGAGGAAGCGACCATCGGACACCTTTAGAAAGGATCCAGTTAGGTGAATTGGAGAAACTTATGCTTAAAGGTCAAGGATATCAAATCGATTCGATTCCTAAAAAGGATGAAATCATCTTTCTGCGTGAAAACTCCAATATTAGTACAGGTGGAGACTCGATTGATGTGACCGATCAAATTCCGGATGATTATAAAAAAATCGCAGTGGATGCAGTAGCTGCACTTGGAGCTAAAATTTGTGGGATCGATTTGATTATTGAAGATACAAATGTTCCTGCGACGAATAAAAACGCTTATGGAATTATTGAAGCGAACTTTAATCCATCAATGTATATGCATATTTATCCATATAAAGGAAAATCTCGACGTTTAACTATGCATATCATACATTATTTATTCCCTGAACTATTACAAAGTTAGGAGTCAATAAATTAGGGGTACCCCTTCCAAAACTTTGATTTACAACAGTAAGCTATTGAATGACAATAAAGTTATTTACTGTTCAAATCTTAAACATGCATAACCCCGTTGAGTAAGGACGTGGTTAAAATAATATTGTTAAAATATTATGTATATATTTTCTGACGCTTAAAATATAGATATAAAATCGTTTGAATCTATATATTTCTCCACAATAAGCGAAAGAATTTATATTTTTACGTTTTCAGTCTCTTAATAATTTGATTAAGATTTAATTTTGTGTTTTACATCTATTTATGATAAGGTTCAACATTCAAACATGTAAGCGTAATTTATTTGAGGAATTACACACCGTTGCATAATAATGACATTTGAGAAAGGAGATTGAGAGATGATTTCTACTTATGAAGAAATTGTAGCTAGTTTTGAAAAAATTGATTCCGCAAAAGCACAGGAATTGATAAAAGGGGAAGGAGAAGCCGTTATCTATATTGGCAAGTCTGTATGCCCTTATTGTCAAAAATTTGTTAAAAAACTAAAAAAAGTTGCTGAAGAAACTGATACTCATATCTATTACGTTAATAGTGTGGAAGAATCTGATATGGAAGGTATTGCTGCCTTTCGTAATGAATACGACATTCCAACGGTTCCTGGTTTTATCTATACTAATGGTGACACAGTAAACGTGAAATGCGATTCATCCGTGCCAGAAGAAGAAATCACAGCTTTTATGAATAAATAATTCAATTCCAAAGTAACAAGTGTCTGCAGCAATGTGCTGGAAACATTTTTAACTACCAAGCCATATATTGATTTGAAAATCTAATTAGATAAATAGTGTTATTCAATTAAACCAGCTAATAGAAGCTGGCCGTTATTCCAGGATAGGGCGCATTTCTATAATAAGGAATGCGCCCAATTTCATTAAACCAGCTAATAGTTGTCAATAATTTTCATTAAAAATAATAAAATTATCATGTTATACTAAATTTGTGCATACCAAATAACCGTCCAAATTAGATTTGGAAAGTTCAGGGTCACTTGGTTAATCTGTTAAATCAAGCTAAGTCTTGGAAAGCAGTTTTGCTTTTTAATAGTGCATATATCCAATGTAAGAGTTTGTTTGCACAAGCTATTACAGCTACTCTAAATGGTTTTCCTTCTTCCCGCTTTTTATCATAAAAAGCCCTTAATTTCTTATTACGAGGAAGGATTTCATCCGTTGTTTTCTGCTTTCGACAGTCACGAATAGCACATTTAACGGCCATATACAAAGCTTGCCGTAGTCTGCTAGAGCCTCTTTTGGTTATTCGATTATAAGTACCTTTGAATGTACCAGATTCAAAGACACTTGGATCAATACCGGCAAATGCGACTAGTTTCTTAGGATGATTAAACCTTTCAATTTCCCCAATTTCAGAAACTATTGTGGCAGCGATTTTTTCGCCGATACCGGGAATTGATCGGATAATCTTTGATTCCTCAATACTATTTGCTAAAGCATCTATCTCATTTTCAAGCATGGATAGATGTTTTTTATATTCAAAGAGCATATTAATATACATATCTAAGCTTAGGGAAAGACTAGAATACAGGGCCTTCTGAAAAGGGTTTTGAGCTGCTGCAGTCATTAGCTTTTCAGCCTGTTTGTTTGCCCATTCTAAAGATCGAGAATTACAGAATTCTTTTATTTTAGTTGCTAATACTTCGATATTGGCTTTTAATATATCCTCTGAAGTAGGAAATGCATGTAGTATTTTCAAAGAAACATCCGAATATAGGTCTCCAAAAACATTAGTATATTCAGGGAAAACTTGATCTAAAACCGCCTGGAATTGTAGTTTAGTTTGTACAAACATGCCTGTAACATTATCGTGCTGTCTCGTAAGATGACGTAAGTTCGTTAGTTGGATACCACGCTTTTTATAAGGCTCTAAATCCTCCTTATAATACAGCTCGCAGAGGTGATTGGCATCAATAATATCTGTTTTTACCTTTCGCAAACTAGAACTTTTTGCTTTATAAGAGATGAGTGGGTTTACGATAATGATTAAATAGCCTTTGTCCTCAAAATATTGAACAACTGGTGTGTGATAATGCCCCGTTGATTCCAGAACAAGAGGGGGACGTTCTCCTGAAATATCTTCTAATTCTTTAATGAAATCTAATAAACTAGCTAACCCATCAAGATCATGTTTTACTTTGAAACTTTTCTTGTAGGGCTTCTTTCTTTCCAAGTATGCTTGAACCTGACTTTCACCTTTCGCTACATCCAGACCAATGACTGGATTCATTATAATTCCTCCTTCAAAATGAACTTGCCGGTAACCCCTAAATCCTCTTTGTAGTGTCATAGCTTCGCTTGTTATACGAGATCAATGTCCCAACCAGCCTCAAACATGTTTCTACAAGTAGGGGGCGAACTGTTTTGCGGACGGGGTCGTAGCCCCACGGGCGCAAACGTTCTACCCCGGCTACAGTTATCATATATCGATATAAAAAATGGTCAACCAGAAATATTTTCTGGCTGACCTTATAATACGATCGGGCGCGATTCTTGAGGAATCAGCGTTCTTTTGGCTTTTAAGGATCATTATCTTGAATAACGATCAATAAAGGAATCGGGATATTTTTGTTAAAATTTAAGTGAGTTTATGTGGAAACTGAAACAGAAAGTATTCGGGTGTTCAAAGCCTAATGGAATATGGAATCAAGAGTTGAAGTAATGAGGCAGAATCGTAGAGGTGTTGGAGTGTATTTTAGAGTATTTGTCATAATCTCGGTCATATTATTAGGAGCCTGTACTAATATTCGAAATGTAATTTCAGAAGATGAAGCAAAACAAATTGTGTTAGATAATCATTATAGCCATAATGGTAAAACCGAAATACTTTCAGTTGAATTGAAGAATAATAAATACTACATAGAATGGGAAATAAAAGATAACTGTGAACGTGGGAAAGATAGCGTTAATAAAGAAGGGAAAGTTGAAATAGTTGAAGCCCAAATTTGTTCTACCTCATAGAACAAATTCTATTTTTAATTTTGTATAAATCAACAGACTGCCACTTATAGTTGTTTCCACTGGTGCTTTAGTGAAAGAAGAATAAATTAATTTTAAAGACTGAGACACTATTTTAGTTAAACTACAATCGGGCGCGTTTCTCTAAGAAATACGTCTGGTTTCATTAAAGGACAAAGTTAAATTAATAAAAAATTACAATATGCAAAGAATAAGAATTAAACAAAATTCTGAGGTGAAACTCGATGATTAAGCAATACTTAGTCTTACTAGGATTTGTATTTATTATTCTTATTCCTACGCAAATTGTTAAATCAGAAACTAATCCAGAAGCAGAAGATATGTATGTCACAGCAGAGGACATTATCTTAGACATCATATTCCCAACTATTGATAAAAGAGTAATCAAAGAGTATGGCGGAGAGAATCTTTTTGACTGGCAATGGAAAAGGATTATTGGTATTACTTACAATGACAATCATTCCTATGATGTGATTGTAAGAATTGAGATCCCTCCGAAAAACCTTAATGATGATGTCAAAGAAGATTTAGTTAAGGTAAGAATATCGCCATCCTGTGATAGTGAGAAGATTAATAAGCAGAAATGTAATCATCAATTTGAAATTAAAATTTTAGATTACAAACATTTATCTTCATAAGAATTATTACCATTACTCAACAAAAGGGCGCTTTTCAGGAAACAAGGAAAGGGCTTTTTTTCTAATGTTTTAGGGTTACTTAGAGTTCAGAAACTTATTAATATCTTAGATTATTGAATATAACTTCGTATGAAAAAGACTATCCTTGAACATAATAGAATTTAGATTAATAGATTTAAATAATAGGAGAGTGATAGTCGTATGTTATTATCTGAAGCGTGGAAAAAATATCAACTAGATAAAAAAATCGAGGGATATTCATCACTTACATTAAAAACATATCGTTTTCAATATAATCTCTTATTGCGCTTTTTTGGGGATATTGATATGAACGCATTTACTACGGAGAAATTAAAAGAATATTTAATACAGTCAGGAGTTCATTTAAAGCCTTCCAGTTTAGGCCACAGGATCCGTTGTGTAAAATCACTATTTAGATGGTCACATGAAGAGGGTTATATTCTAAAAAATCCTGCAGCTAAATTGAAAGAGCCAAAATTAGGTAAAAGGATTCCAAAGTTTCTCTCAGAATTAGAGATAGAACATCTAAGGGAAGCTTGTCAAACAACAATGGAGAATGCGCTATTTGAGTTTATGTATTCGACTGGCTGCCGTATTGGGGAAGTTGCAAAATTAAATCGCGATGATATTGATTTTCGAACGAATTCAGTTATTGTACATGGAAAAGGTGATAAAGAAAGAGAAGTTTACTTTAATACTCGTTGTTCAATTTGGTTAAAAAGGTATTTAGACGAACGAGATGATAAAGATCCTTACTTATTTATTACGGACAGAAGGCCGAAAAGGCGTATGAGTATTGATAATCTAAGATACATTATAAAACGCATTTCAAATCGAGCAGGGATAAAAAAGAGTATACATCCCCATCAATTACGACATAGTTATGCAACTCAAATGATTAATAACGGTGCGCCTATTGATGTGATCCAAAGTTTACTGGGTCATGAAAAGAGTGAGACGACAAAAATATATGCTCAACTAAGCGGAAAACTAAGACAGGATTTTTATAGTAAATACTTTTGACTATGGTATGGGGAGCGCCTATCGTAGCAGTTGGAGTATTATTAACTTCTCTAGGTGTAGGTGTTTATAATGCATTATTAACAACTTCTTTAAATGGGTATTATGATTCTACACGTACACAGTATTCTTACTATGTAGTAGTTAAAGAAAAAGAAACTTTTAAACACAATCAAGAGAAATATGTTGTCTATTACTATAACTCTGGAAATGGTAAACAGAGTACAAGAACTTCAGAAAGTGCAAGTTTGATATCAGAGGATGCGGTAAAAAAGTATGTTTTGAATATCAAAACATACTTTTTTGTTAAATACTAAACTTCTTATTTGGATTTTGCTTGTGCTAATACACTACCAGCTAAAGATCTTGCTACTTTACTGGAGCTTTTACTTTGAAGTACTTTAGAAGCTTTTGTAGCTAGTTTTGCACTTGAAGTTTTACGAGAACTAGATTTAGCCATTTAACCTCACTCCATTTCACTATTAGGGGAAATTAGAACATATATACTCTATTATTTCAAATTGAATACGGTTATGATAAAGTCATACAATAATTTCTTGGGGTTCTATGTGTTGCTGCACATTAGAATCCCTTTTTTATTTGTCTTTCGAACTTATTAATTTCTCTATTGATTTCACGTTGTGCCTTATTTAATTCTGTTTTCATTTTATTCTCGGCACGACGAATTTCACTATTTAATTTTGCTTTACTAAAACCTTTCACCATACACAGCTCTCCTTTCTATTATATTTTTCTAGTAAAAATTCCCCTGATTTCATTATAAAGCCTATAAATAAATAACACAACATATTGTGGGTAGATTTTTTGCATATACAATATGTAGATATTTTTATATTTTAATAGGTTTAATAGAATACTATCGTTCGCTTGGAATTTAGAGGGAAGCGAGATGCAACAATGACACGATGCTTCAGCATCGATGTGCTTGTTAGCAGACCTTTAGGACAAACAAAAGTGATAATATTTCGCAATCGGGTCATATTGTGGAGCAACCTATAAAGGGAATTGGATATTTATGTTAAAATATAAAAAGATTAATAAGGAATGTTAAAAAGCAACTAGGGGGGAATATAAATGAAAAGAACACTTACAATACTAATATCTGCTCTGTTGTTATTTATTTTAAGTGCTTGTGAAGGTAATAATTCAAATACAATTTCTGTTGCTGAATTAACAGACAGAGAAAATGCAATTCTTTCGAGTAGTTCAGGCGGATCATTTGTATTTGATTTCAATATAGACAAAGAATACGAAGAAGTAACTGTATGGATAGAAAAATATGAATTAGGAAATTTGGTTGAGGATAAAATAAGCGATTTAACGATGCAGGTAGAGGGAGATGGCTCTATTATCTTTACCACTTCCAAAACAAACTATATCCAAAAGCAACCTACATTTAATATTGCAATTAGCAGTAAGGGGGGCGTTAGTTCGGAAAGTGCCTTTGATCCAAACTTAAATGGTTTAGATTTAGATGATATGTCAAGTGTGTGGGCTCCCTTTCAAAGAGAGAACACTTTTATTGAAGGAGAAGTAGTATTAGGAAGTATTTGTTATTCGAAAGATGGAATTATGAATTCGCTTACCGCCGATTTTTATCAAGATGTTGATGGTCATATTAATGAATTAGAGAAATATGACGTTGTATATCTATTAAAAGCAGATTTTATTAAGTGACATCCCTCCACTTTGAAAAAAGATTGAGTAACGGGGCTTGTGTACAGTATCAGCAATAAAACATTGATGTATTTAACCTTTTATCATTGTTCTATGTAACGGTAGATAACGATTACCTGTATTTAATACTTCTACTAAGAATAAAACTGGAACTTTTAGTATCTTTGCTAACTGTTGGTTATGGTAGAAAGTCAATACTGTATAGTAGGGTCATTTTAGCGGAAAAAGGAATAATTATTAAACAATAACCTGTATCTATGATTAATTAATAATCTAAGATACAGGTTTTGTATTTCAATTATAATTGTATGGATGCATTTATACGAGCTATTAATAAAAATCAATTAAATGTTAAGTGCCGATTAGAAGAGAATCTTTATTAAAATAAAATTTTTTAAAATTGAACCTAGTATGAACTGATAATCGTCTAATAGCAGAATTTGAAGTTGATTGAAAGGGAGGGTAGTAGATTGGACAGAGAAGAAAAAGATTTTATATTAGAAAAAATAATGATCGAATATGGTAATGAGTTAGTACGATTGGCATTTACTTATGTGAAAGATGCAGGAATTGCTAAGGATATGGTTCAAAATACGTTTATCAAATGCTATAAAAACCTGGATACGTTTCGATTTGATGCACAAATAAAAACATGGCTCTACCGTATAACCATTAACGAATGTAAAGATTATTTGAAAAGTTGGAATTATAAAAAGGTACAAGTTAGAAGTTTTATAAGTGAAACAGCAAGGTCAATATTACCATCAACAGAAAAAACAGTTATCGATAAATATACTAACGAAGAAATGAAAGAGAATATCTTTTCTCTTCCGAAAGTGTATCGGGAAGTGATTTATCTATACTACTATGATTCATTAAATACTGAGGAAATTGCTAACGTTTTAGATATTCCAGTTAATACAGTGAAAACTCGATTAAGAAGAGCAAAACAAAGATTGGAGTCGATGATAAAGGAGGCGGAGTTTAATGGAAGATAAACGGATAAAAGATCAATTTAATAACATGTCTAAACAAGAATTAAGATTTACGAAAGAAGACCGTAATGAAGTGTTTGAACAAATTAATAATTTGGAGAATAATCATCATGCACAAAAGAAATCTCCTTTTTCTATTTCAAAACAATTCTCCATTCTTACAGCTTCTTTAGCAGTGGTTGGCTTGTGTATATTTTTGTTTATTCCCTCGATTCTTCATGGTAATTCTAATAACGGAAACAACGAAAGTAATGCTAGTGAAGTAGTATCTCAAGAAGACGAATATTTTACCACTCTATTTACGGTGAAAGATGAGAATAATAGAATACCTATTAACCTTTTACTTACTTATAGTAAAGATAAAAAGATGATGAAAGTTCTATCGATTCCTCGTGATACGTATGCACCGATATTGGTTAATGATGGAACTACTTCATATGATAAGTTGACACATGCTTATGTTTACGGTTCGGGAGGAGCTGGAGGTGAAAGTGTAAGAGCAACAGTTTCTAAGCTATTTGATTTACCAATTGATTATTATGCAGCCATTGATTTAGATACCTTTTCAACAATGATTGATTCAGTGAATGGTATAGAATACGACTTGGAAGAAGATATTCAAGTAAGGGCTATATCTCAAGTGGCATTTGAATTCAAAAAGGGGAAGAATCGTTTGAATGGAGAAGAGGTTCTGGCATTAATGATGGATGCTACATATGGAAGAAGCTTGGATGGAGAAGATCAAGTAAACCTCATTAATGCAGTTATAGACCAAGCAATAAACGTATTACCACAAAAACAATTAAAACAATTTACTACTAAAATAGAAGGAAATCTTCCAATTGAAAATTTGTTAGAAAATAAAATGGAAATTCAATTGATCCAATCGGTATCATTAATCGATGGAGGGAAAGACATAAGTATAAATGGGGCTTACTTTATTAAGTTTGAAAAAGATTTTTTAAATTCAGTTTCAGAGGAATTAACAACATTTAACTAAACGGAAATATAAAAAAATTCACATCAAAAATCGTTACCGTATCGTAAACGCAAGAGTTGTAGATCAATATATAAATGTTTGGTGTAATTAAATTTTCACTTGGGATGTTCTCTAATCAACAACTTAAAGGCATTAGATATTTAAGAGAAATGCTTTGTTCTAGTAGAAAACTTTGGCTAAACTCTAAAAAAGGACTTGTCTATTACACTTTGAATTTATTAATCTGATAGCAATGAAGATGGATTTGCGCTTTTTTACTTGAAAGGGTCAGATGTTTAAGAAAAACTGTAACATTTTTACATTTTATCAGACTAATTTAAAAGTAGTATTACTAAAAAATTCAAGATAAATTCAACTAAAAGGAGGGTTTTAAATAAAAATGATAAAAGCTACTTTAGTGTTTTTTATTCTACTTTTAATAACTGGTTGTTCAACAGAAACGAATAGTAATAATCATACAACGGCCGTAAAAACGAGTTCAAACAGTTCATATGTTGCAAAAATATTTGTTAGCGGTGAGGTGTTGAACACTGGTTTTGAAATAGCTAATGAATTGGGGCTTGAAGTTGGAGAACTCATTGGTACAGTCAAAGAGAAAACAGATGTAGAAAAGCGACCAACTGTTGAACTTACTTCAAATTTTTTAGATTATGGAACTGAAATTTATTCAGTAGAAGGGAATCCAGATATTGTTTTAGCCAAACAAGATAATGGAGATTATTTGGTTTTTAAATAGATTTTTAATTGTACTATTATGTGCTTTTCTAATAAGGTTAAATTAATAGTCTTCAACAATTGGGCGCATTTCCGCAGCAGAATTGGTACTTTTTCTTCATGAATGGATAAATAGAGGTGTTAATATGGTTCCAACTTTGAATGAATTGATTATTAGTTCTCATTACTCCCTTTTAGGTTCTATACCAAACAAATTAAGAGGATTAACAGTAAAATTAGAAAACGAAACGTTGTATTGGAAATGCTATTTTGATGGTGAACCAACTGAGGAAGAAAAAGAAATATTAAACGTTGCCTGTACTGAAGTAATAGCTGATTTTCCCATAATTAAGGACGTTAAAGAGGAATATTTAAATTATAGACACCCTTTAAAAATGGAAATGTTACAGTTTTGGGCCTATTTAAGATGGGAACAGAATTGATCGTTATTCAGTAATCGGGCGCAATTCTGCAGCAAGAATTGTGCTCCTTCTTTTTTTAAAGGTTCATTTAATGAAATAATACAATCAAAGCGGTTTATTGGAAGAAGAATACCTATAATAAATTATAAAATTGTTTAAAGTAGTGAGGTTAAATGAATGCAATATAATCAATACCTGCAAGTAATGACTAATACAAAGTGGGAAGAAATTAGGGAAGCTATGTTTAATTATCCAATCGATCAACTATGGAGAACAAAAGACATTGAAACAGGCTACATTTGCCCATGGGATGGGGAATGGTATTATCATTTTAAGTTGGGCGAATTTGAAACAATTGAATGGTTGGAGATTAAAGCAGAAACCGATGAGATAAGGAATGATGTATTAAAAATACTTAATAAAATTCACGTTCCTGGAGAGGTTTTTGATAATGTAATTAGAGTTTATGGCTATGTTGAAACTGGAAGATATATTGACTATCTTTAATTATTCCGATTTTCCACTATCGGGCGCTATTATTGAAGATCATAGTAGTTAGAAGATAATCAAACATTTTATAAAAACAAAACTTAAATCTGCTGAAAAGGAATCCATTTTGATCAATCTTTTTTTCAAAATGGATTCTTTTTATTTACCGTTAAATGCTGATTTGTTGGATATTTTGAACAAACTTTATTTCAAAGCTACAATTATTAACTCCAATATCTATAGATTGAGGCTCTATTGATAAGACCCTCCTAAACCTTGATATAACAATGTTTGTACCATTAACATGTGAATTGTCAAAATGCCGACGAAACCCATAATAGTAAAATGTTGATAGTATAATGTAAGTTATGCCCAATAATGTATAATTATTTTATAATAAAGGAGTGATTGAATTGCAAATTAGTAGTATTTATATTAAAAATTTCCGTGGCTATAAACAAGAAACAAAAACTACCTTAAACAATTTAACAGCTTTTGTAGGACAAAATGATGCTGGAAAATCAACATTACTTGAAGCTCTAGACATATTTTTTAATGATGGGAAGAACATCGTTAAAATGGAAAAGTCAGATATAAATGTTGACTCTGATTCAATAGAAACTGTAATCGGTGTAAGTTTCATAGGTTATCCTGAGGAAATAATTGTTGATAGTAGTGTTCCTACTTCCTTAAAAGATGAGTATTTGTTAAATCAAAATCTTGAATTAGAAATACATAAAGTTTATAAAAATGGCTCTCTTAAAGAAACATTTTTAATCGCTAATTTCCCCAATTCAGAAATATGTAAAGATTTACATATCAGAAAAACACCCGAATTAAAAATAACGGCGGAAAAATTAGGACTAACAATAGATGATAAAAGAAAATCATCTTTGTTTAGGAAAGCAATTTTAAATTCAATTAAGAACCCGGTTTTAGAAGAGATACGAATACCGGTTGACCAAGAAGGAGCAAAGCAAATTTGGAATGGTTTAAAAGACTACATACCACTTTATGAACTTTTTCAATCAGATAGGAAAAATCAGGATCAAGATAGTGAAATACAAAACCCCATGAAATTACTTATTAAAGAATTAATGAGAGATGAAACTATATTAGAACCTTTACAGCAAGTTTATGAAAAAATTGTAAAGGAGTCCAAGAAATTAGCTGAACAAACTATTGAAAAACTTTCTGAAATGAACCCTGACATCGCAAAAGAGTTATCTGCCAATTTTGAAGATCCTGCCTGGGAAAAAGTATTCAAATTTACCTTAGAAACTGATCAAGGTATAGCTGTTAATAAAAGGGGGAGTGGGGTTAGAAGATTAATTTTACTTAACTTTTTTAGAGCAGAGGCAGAAAGAAGGCGAAATGAACGTAATGTTCCAAATGTTATCTATGCATTTGAAGAGCCTGAAACTTCACAGCATCCTAATCATCCAAAAATGTTAATTGAAGCATTTAAGGACTTAGCCAATTCGGATGTTAACCAAGTTATTTTAACTACACATAGCCCAGCTATAGCAAAGATGTTACCAATTGAATCGTTAAGACTGATTACTAAAAATTATGCAGGAGATACAATAATCAGAGAAACTAGTGATGATATGTTATCAGATATCGCTGATAACTTAGGTATTTTACCAAATATTGAGTTGGATAATGTCAATCGAGTTAAACTCGCCATTTGTGTAGAAGGAAAAAATGATATTAATTTTTTAAGAAACATAAATAATAATATTCTTTCATTTAAAAAAATTATTGATTTAAATGACCCACAAATAATAATAATACCTATGGGTGGTAGTACTTTACAATTTTGGGTAAATGATAATTACCTTGAAAAACTTAAATTAGCTCAATTGCATATCTATGATAGTGATGTTGGATCTAATGTTCCTCATAAATATAAAAAGTATATTGATATTATTAATACTCGGGCAAATAGCATTGGATTTGAAACGTCAATGAGGGAATTTGAAAATTACTTAACACCGGAATACGTATTAGAAAAATATCCAAAATGCTTTGATAAAAGTACCACAGATTGGACGACATTAGATATTCCAGAGTTGATTGCTAAAATAACTCACGAATCGGATCCTAGTAGTAGTAAAAGCTGGGAAGAATTAAAAGATGAAAAGAAAAAGAATAAAAAGGGAAATGCTAAGAATAGAATTAACAATGAATTAATTTTTGAGGTTTCTGAAAAACAATTAAAAAATAGTGATTGCTATAATGAAATAGAAAAATGGTTCAAAGAAGCCGCTAGACTACTAGCAGTAGATTTAATCGAAGTATAAGCATAGTCCTAACTTCTAATCCAACGTTTTATTTTTGTCTATTTACCGTCTATATTAAAAATAAATTAAATAAACCGTATGAAAATTAGACAAAAGGAGCGATTGAATAGATTATTCTAAATTTAAGAACTCATTGTCATGAAAATAAACAGATAGAATAAATATTTTTGATCACTTTGAAATTTAGAATTCTATTAAAAGGCGCATTCGTGTACCGCTAAATGTTGTGGAGAATAACGATTATTGTTAATAAAGGTGGAAACTTACCGAAGGAATATTCTGTTTTGTATTTAGAGCTTGTAATGAATGTATGTAACGTAAAAGAAGTTGTAACATTTTGCAATTTAACTGAACAATGTAACTAAGGATAGTAGGAGTTCATTTTCTTTACTTAACTCAATTCATTATAGAAAATATAACGGGTTCCATTTTGAAATATATGTACAAAACGTATATTTTCCACCTCAAAGGGACCCCGTTAATGCCAATTAAATTATTCTTTTTTATGCTTTTGCCTAAGGGATTCAATACCTTGTGATAGTGGCAAAACATTGTTGTTTATTGTTGGTTCCTCATGTACCCCTTTGAGTCTCTTTCTAAACTCCTCAAATTTTTCGTATCCTTCTGTTGGGTTAGAAAAGCTTGTATCAAAAAAGAAATCCACAATTGGGTGCCTGGTTTTTCCTGTTGCCATTAAATTAATTAATGGAACATCTGACTTGATACTGGCATTGAACCATGAAAACAAAACTGTTTGATATTGTTGAAGTAATTCTTCCAATTCCTTATTTTCTTGTTTTAAAGCCTTCATTGTACCTTTTAAGGTATTCATCTTTCCTAAGAGTTCATTGTAGTTTTTTGCTTTCTTTTCGTTTAATTTTAGTGCTTCAATAAGCCTTCTTTTGTCGGAAGGTTTGCCTGTAAAAAATTTATCTACACATTCTTGGGTATCTATGTAAACATCAGATTCAGTGGTCTTTTTGTTGACGAGGGCAGCTTCATAAGCCTTATTTATCTTATCAATTGTTTCTTTTCCTTGTCTTCCATCTCTTCTCCAATAGTCTTCACTTAATTGGTAGGGAATTGTCTCGTTCTCATAAAGCTTTTTAGAATAACGATAGACTTCTGAATATTTTAGCCATCCTGACACTTTTTCTTCTTGAGTAAACTGATAAATAATTTTATTAATTTCTTCCTGTGGGAAGATTTTTGGTTTTCGACCCCTTGTCTCCACTGTTATCTATCCTCTCTTTTACCTTGTATAGATTGATATACTTATGAACTGCTTTTTCAATATACTTAGAATGATTAATTAGTTGTTTTTTAATTTCTACATTCTCAGAGGTATAATATTCATCCTTACCTATATTCTCATAAATAGCCTTGTATAGTTTTTTTAAATTATCAATGGTTTCATTGAGGTAGGATTTCCTTTCTTTCATTTTTTGCTCTAAGATATGTTGCTTTTGGATGAATTCCTCCATTGAAATTCTCCAATGATCACACCCCCAACAGTCTTCATCCATACATCTTTGTTCTTTGTCTGTACAATACCCTTCAGTCATGATTCTTTGGAAACCTGTGTTAGTGGGTCTAAGAACGTATTTATTAATAAAGTCCATTCCCAGTGAAATTGATTTATCCTTTATAAGGTTTGAGTAACTGTCCAAATCTGTATTTGTAATAAGCTCTAGTATTTCTAAATCAACGTAATTTTGGATATGGTTAAAGTAATGTTCTTGTGAACGTATTGATGTATGACCGCCCATACGTGCAATTTCAACAGGATGATACCCTTGTCTTTTCATATTGATGAAGGCAAGATGGCGGGTATCATTTAATCGCAATTTACGAGTGATATACTGAAATTCTGTTTCCTCTGAGTTATTTGGATTAAATTGAATATGATATTCTCCGAAAACTATATGTTCATAAAAGGAAGCTAAAGTATAATTAAGTATAGCGTAGCTAAACTTTGTTCTATCTATTTTATTGTATTTATTATTACTGTTTAGAGGTATGGATTCGTAAGTGATAAACGTATCTGTGAATCCGAATTTTTCCGTAATCTGTTTGTATTCTTCTAATTTTTGATAAAAATCGTGGGGAATATAAACTTTATCAACAATTTGAATTCTATTGGAATTTACCTTTTTTTGTTTTATTCTTGGTAACTGAATGTAGTAGTTTCCGTTTAATTCTTTAAGAGAGTCCCGTGAGATGTTACAAAACTCACTTGGTCTCATTGGTATTAGATTGGTTACTTTCCACCAGAACCAAATAGGAAACCATCTTAAATATTGTTTCTCTGTCAGTTCTTTAGAAAAGAAATCTTCCACTATTCGAGAGAAAACTAATATATCTCTTGAAGATGGTAAAATACGAACCTTTTTTTCAATGTTATATTGTTTTTTTAGTTCATATAGCAGTGACAAAATCTCTTCATATTTTTCCAAATCGGAAAAATAGTCTAATAGATTTAATGATGAAAGAACAATGACCGCCTTAGTTCCTTCATTTAACGTTGAGAAGTCATCTGAAATATCTTCTATATTTATATTTGTTAATCCCTTTGTGATTTTTAAGAACTTCATTATTCCCAGTGTATAGGTCGAGACTAAAGGAACTGAATAGGAATTGAGCAAGTTTGATACCCAACATTTTATAATAGTAAGAAACTCCATATCTCTTAATTCAGTATTAAATACAGACAGTTCTTTTATTTGATCAAAGTTAATAATTCTTCGATTACTTGTAGTTTTATAATGCAAATACCATATATTATCTTCAAAATTACATTGATTTATAGGTGACTCGTTCATTTTTTCTTGGAGGATATTTTTAGCTTCTTCAACTGAATTCTCTAAATCAAACATTGATTCACTGAACTCTTCCAAATCAATTAAAAATTCTTCAGCTAAATTATCAAACACTATAATTCCCCTCCAATTCCTACTGTTTGTGGTTCGGTTAATAGATTTATCATGACATCGAACTCTTGATATTCCATTTCCATGAACATTTCCACTATATCTTCTCCAAAGGTGTTGATTGCCCCGAGGATTTTGTCATAATCATATAAAAATAGTTGGATAAGTTTAGATATATATCCTTCGGGTACATTTTTATTTTTTATTGCCACTTGATACTTTGATAATGTTCGTAATATGCGATTACAAATAGAAGATAAAGCGTAAAAGTGAGGTATTGAGAACGGACAATTTTCACAACCCATAGTTTTTGCGATGCAATCTGAAAAGAAACATTGATAATTTTCTTCTTTACCAGGGGAAAGCCCCAATTGAATTAAATTCATTTTTCTCTGTAACTCTTCCTTTGGAATATCCTCCAATAATTTCCCTAAATCTTCGCGTTCTTGTGACAATTGTTTCAGGTAGATAGCAGTATCCTCTAACTTCACAATATCTCCCAATAGCTCTCTGATTTTGATTGATCTATCCGTTCGAACTAATCGAACTTCAGGAGGCTCTCCTAATAAAGATTTTCCTAATTGGTCATAAATGTAGCCGAAAAATCCTGTGTCAAATAAGTTCCTTGTTATAAAATCTAAATGCTCTTGTGGTATATGAATGTATATGTTTGAGGTCTCACTTGATGCATGTCCTCTTAAATGGCGAGCAATTTCAATAGGATCGCCAATATCTTGATTAGTAACTGAAGAGGTAAGGGAGAGAACCGTACGATTCATTTTCCTTGATTCAAATTTAAACCCATCCATAAAGCAATTAAAGAAAGTATCGTGTGTAGACATACCTATGGTATTTCGTTTTGTGTAAAAATGAATTAAATTGCCTTCATCGTGCGGATGTAGCATTCGGCATCTAAACTCACAGATTAGTAAGGCATATGCCATTGGTAGAGTTAAATGGCTTGAACAATAAAAAAAGGCTTTTTCATTATTTTTATTGTGTTTAAACCATTGGAGTTTATAATGATTCACAATTTTATTAGCTTCATTATAGGTTAGTTGTAGATTAATTAGTGAATCAATACTGTTTAAATTGTACTTGTCAAATATATTAGAAAGATATCTTGGAAATGCAATTATATCTGACTTCCTCCATCCGTTATTCATATGAAATAGAACATATAACCACATTGAGTCGTATTTCTTAGATTTAGATTTATTTTTAAGTGCTATTTTTACATCTTCAATTGCCAATCTTTTATGTTTTTCAAAGTCGCCAACAAAGTTGTGTAATGATAAATATTCATCAATTGAGTATATTTCCTTCTCTTTAGGTTGACCCTGTTCATAAGGATTACAGTCCAGTTTTTTAAAATCAAATATTTTTTTTCCATAGGTTTCAAAGGACTGATTTATGTTATAGAGAAAAGAATAAATCTCTCTTTGGTGTATCTTGGGGACGGAATTGTTAAAAAAAATGAGATTTAATTCTTTCTCCTTAAATTCAAAAATCTCCTTTTCCATCGTTGTATTTACTAATAAACAGGTAACTTTTTTGTATTGTGTGATTCTTGAGGTTCGGGTAACATGTGACCCATATTGCTTTGCCAATTTTATTTTTACAAACTGAAACCATAACTCTTTTGTTTTTTTAGCATTTTGTGAAAAATGGATATTTTCAATTTGCAGGACTTGTTCGTATAAACCGTAATAATTAGAAGTAGTCCTATCGTATAGTAAAATTCTTTCTTTATCCAATTCGAAGCTAGAGTAATAAGAATCCACTTCGGATTTTAAATATAGCGTTTGCTTTCCTTTAAATTTACCTTTTCGTACAATAGTAGGAATACCCTTGTGCTTTTTCCACCTTCGAGATTTTAATTGAGTATTTAAACTAATATTCCCAATTCTGTTATTTATATCTTGTATTTCTTGTAATGTGTAATAATCTCTATCAAGTTCTTCATAGATTTCCCTTTGTTTAGAGATGAGAGTTTCGAAATCTTCTCTTAACAAAAAACGAAAATAAGCGTCACCAGTCCAAGATTTAATATTGTATTCTTCTAGGACTTTATAAAACAAATCATTTTTAAGTTCTAACTGAACCATAGCGTCATTTACATTAATACCATTGTTTATTTCATCAAAAAGCTTTAATTTTTCTTTTTCGATATACATAAACTCATGTTTTTGTATGAATGTTATAATTTCCTCTTTCCTTTGTCTTAACACTTTTAGAAAGACTGGTGCTGATTTATAGTGGGTTTTTTTGTATGCTTCTGAAATGGATATGTAATCCTTCTTAAATTTATTGTAACTTTCTTTATTGATAAAATATTTTTTATCTACATTAATGGGAACTTTTAATTCTATTAACTCTAAACAAGTATTATTGACCAATTGTTTGGTGTGTTTAAGATATAGCCTAGCCGATTTATAATCAATTCCAGCAAGATCTTTAAGGAAATCGTGAATAGCGATATAATCCTTATAGATTATATCTATTTTATTAATATATTTCTCAAATGAGTCGATTGAAATTAGTATTACATTGTCTTGAATGATTCCATCAAACTCACCAACGTCTAGAAGTTTACGGAGTTTGTCATTATTTCTAAATAATCCATATTTTTTTAAATCATAGAGTTGGTTTAGTTCATGATATGTTACGTAGCCTATCAATTTATCCCCCTCAAATCTTCAATCGTTATTTTGCTTTTTCTTTCAGCTTCAAAGGCGGCTTGTCCAAGTAATTCCAATGATTCTTCTGTCTTTTTTATTACATTTATTTGTTCGATATATCTTTTTGCTGATTCGATTTGATTATCTCCTCTTGCAATAGCGACTTCTTCGGCACTCCATCCAAGCAAAAACGTAAGCATATTGGTGTAAACACCTCTTCCTATATGGGTAGACCAAGGTTTTGAGGTGATAAACAGATAATCATCATCATTATGGACACTTATTATTTCTAAAAATTTCTCTCGTACCTTTGTAAATCGTTTCCAATATTCTTTACCTGAAATGGGGTTCCCATTGTTTGATACGAAATAGGCCTGTTCATTCTTTAGTTTTCCTAGTTTCTCTAAGCGATGAAGCCTTTCATCGTGATTTTTTAAAAGTTCCATAACTATATCAGTTTTGAAAACTGCTTGTGTTCTTGGCTTTTTAACTTGTTCCGAGAGTGAAATTAACTTGTTAGGGAAGAGTCTCCTCCAGTTATCTGTTATATCAAGGATAAGCGCACCAGAACCATCTTTTTTAGGTCTCTTTATACTGCTTTTCGTCAAATTGACAACATCGCCTCTTCTTAATCCTCCATAGAATTGAAAGGCTATTCCTAATGCTATTTCTGGGGCTATAAGTTCTGCCACTCTAAGGAAGTTGTTAACTAAGTCTAATCTTCCGTTACCGAAATCATGGAGTTTTCTTGCTTTAATGGCTTCCTCACTTTCTGAAGCAGGAAATTCAACACCAAGATCTATTTGTTTAAAAAGGGAACGAGCAACGTATATTTCTTTACCTTTAATTTTCTTTTTATCATAAATAACGTTTGTCTTTTCATGTATGATATTACTTTCAATTAGCCACACATAAAACTTTGTCAGTAAACGTTCTATATCATATATGTAGTTAGGTTTTAATTCTCCTAAATCTACTCTATCTTTAAGAAAGTTTAGATATTTAGCACCGTGAATTAATTTTAATTCTTTTAATCCATTCTTCTCTAACGGTAAAAACTCTTCATCTTCTTCATTGATATTATCCAATATGAAATTAAGAAACTTACAAATATCCCCGGTATATCTATTTTGTGTAGTGAGGGCAGTAGGTTTATTTATAAAATTCCCTTTTATAAAGTTAGTTAGTGGGTGAGGGTATATAATGCCAGTTATTTTATCTTGAATGCATAGAAAGGTTTTAATTGATTCATAAGGTTCTCCCGATTTTACTTCCTGTATTTTCAACTGTCTTACTATAAATTGGAAATTCATTTTAATCCTCCTCAGGCATATTGTAGAAGGGTACAGTTCGTTGTTCGTTGTTGATATGTCGATATGGGGTTTGAAAATTCTGACATTCCATTCTTTTTGATTGGTAATGTAGTAGGGATCCAATCCCCAGAAATTGCTGTTTTTAAAAATCCTTCTGTTTTTTTAACCACTTTGTTAATTGTTATATAATAAGGAAAATTTAATCAAATCCCGATTAATGCCAACATAACTCAATAAATTAAGAATTTTATTTGTAAGTGAAGTCAATGTGACTGCCAGATCAGCAAAGTCAATAATTTTTTGATGTTATCATCATGGAGTGAAGTATTTGGTGAATCGGTTTTGAGGTTGAGTGTGTAAAGATAAATTTTGAAGGTCTTGATGAGGAATTTTCCATCCTTGTTGTCATTCTTTTTGAGAGCGTTAGTAATTTTCCCGTTGGAAGCCATCGTCCGATAGTTTCATCACTTTTTGTAGTTTTCTGCTACCTCTTTAACAAAGAGAAAGTAATCCATTATACATTCCACCTTTGGTCTAAAACAACAAACAATATTTAGATGTTGTATTAGAGATCTAATAAAAGTTTAAAGTAAAAATTATACAACAAATATACATCTAATTATAAACTGTGTAGGGAATTATTTCCACACAACTTTTGTAAAGTTTGTCAAAATGGGGAAGGTTATAAATGTTTATATAGAGCCTTTTTTACTCTGATTTTATAATTATCCATTTATTCGCATGGAATTGGGGATATAATCGTGACAAACAAAACGCCGGATTACTGGTTACTAGCAGAGCAGACAGATGTAGAGCTTCGACCATTCACTTATGATAGTGAAGAGGGCGAGGAGCTTGAGCCGATGGAAATTGATAAGCTGACGATTCTGCCGGGCTCAAGCGAACCAAACTATACAATTATTACAGCTATTGATTTAGCTAATTTTGAAAGCTCTAAAGTAGAAACGAAGGGGTTCTTAGGTGGGAGTACGGCTCTTTATATGTCACAAGAGGCATTATATTTAACAGCTGTGAATTATTTGCCAATCACAACATTTGAAGGGAATGCTTCAACGAAAATCGCTGCAGACATGGCGATAATGCCTATAAGTGCAACTGATACTGACATTTATAAATTTGCTATAGATGGTACCGATGTAGAATTTAAAGCGACTACCTCCATTAAGGGCTCCATACTGAACCAATTTTCGATGGATGAGCATAATGGTTATTTCCGTGTAGCCACAACAGAGGGAAATGCTTTTTTAGAAGGAGATGAACCGACTAAAAACCATTTGTTTATCTATAATGAAAACCTGGAAAAAGTAGGCGAGGTAACAGATCTTGCGAAGGGAGAAAAAATCTATTCTGCAAGGTTTATGGGGGATAAAGCCTATATCGTAACCTTTAAACAGGTCGATCCTTTATTTGTAATCGACCTAAAAAATCCAGAAAAGCCGGTAGTACTAGGCGAATTGAAAATTCCTGGCTTTAGTAATTATCTGCATCCTTTAGATGAAAATCATTTAATAGGGATTGGATATGATACAGAAAATCGAGTAGATGATATCACAAAAGAGCCGTTTACAACAACTACGGGCATTAAAATTTCCTTGTTTGATATAACAGACTACGCTAATCCAAAGGAACAAGATACGGTTGTCATTGGGGGACGCGGTACTCATTCAGAGGTTGAATATAACCATAAAGCCTTATTCAGAAATGAACAAAATAGCTATTTTGGTTTCCCTATCATTGTTTATGAAGGGAAGGGTGAGTATGACGTAGAATACAAAGGCTCAGGTGCAGTTGTATATGAAATTACAGCAGAAAATGGCATTAAATTAAAAAGTGATTTAGTAGTCCCTGCTAAAGAAGGTGAGCAATACGAGGATTGGGATGCGCTAATTTCACGTTTACTTTATATCGATGATACCCTTTACACGGTGTCCAGAGAAGAAGTGAAGAGCTATGATTTGCATAGCTTTAAAGAAATAAGTAGTGTAAAAATAAAATAAAATAAAATAAAACTAAGGCGATGAAAAAGGGTTATTTTTCATCGCTATTTTTCGTTTTAGGGTTGTTTCAAACGAAATAGTTTACAAAATTATCCTAGTTAATTAAAAATAAACAAAAATATGTATTGAGATTAATGAAACTGTTCGATAATATGAGCATGGAGAAAAAAGGAGAATAACGAAAAATTTATGAATAATGAACAACAATATGAATTAGCTCTTGATTGCTTATTATTAGCTGGTCAGCTCATGATGGAAAGTGGAGCCGAAACCTATCGTGTAGAGGATACGATGCTTCGTATGGCTAGGTCACAAAATATTGAAGATGCACAAAGCTATGTGACACCAACGGGGATTATCCTTTCACTAGGTAAAAGACAAATTACTAAAATATCTTCAATTCCAGCAAGGATTACTGATTTGCATAAGATTGCTAAAGTCAATAGCGTCTCTCGTAAGCTTTCAGGACAAATGATTACATTAGAAGAAGCCTATGAAGAGTTAAAGAGAATACAAAAGACAAATTATTTCTTACCTATTCACATACAATTGTTAGCCGCCTCTGTTGCTAGTAGTTGCTTTTTAGTTTTGTTTAATGGGTATTGGTCCGATATGCCTGCTGCCTTTGTAGCAGGGGGAGTGGGGTTTGCTGTGGTAACAATTACACAAGAAATGACGAGGGTAAAATTTTTCTCAGAATTTCTTGCTGCGTTAGTAGTAGGGCTAATTGCTTCTCTTGCAGTTCATTTTGGTTTAGGGATTGAAATGGATAAAATAATTGTTGGTGCAGTAATGCCACTTGTTCCTGGGTTAATCATTACAAATGCAGTTCGAGATTTAATGGCGGGACACTTTACAGCCGGCATTGCAAAAGGGGCTGAAGCATTTTTAACAGCCTTTGCAATTGGTGCTGGCATTGCAGTTATTGTCGCCTTTTAGGAGAGTGGATATGGAGTTAATCATACAATTAATCTTTAGTTTTATATTTACAGCTTGCTTTGGCATAATTTTCAATGCACCGACAAAAGCAATACCTTATTGTGGTTTTGTAGGTGCTATTGGATGGATTATCTATTATATGCTTATACAAATCAATGTAACAGAAGTGCAGGCATCCTTTATAGGGGCCTTTGTTGTAGCGATTGTCGCACAAATTTTTGCCCGCCGTTTTAAAATGCCGATGATTATATTTAATGTGTCGGGGATTATTCCGTTGGTTCCAGGTGGAATCGCTTATAATACTATGCGCAATATTGTGGAGCTAGACTATACTATGGGCATTCAAAATGGGATGAGAGCCTTCATGATTTCTGGTGCCATCGCGATGGGACTCGTGTTTGCCGAGGTTATTATTCAATTAATGATGAAGTTTTTTAAAACCGGTTTAACCTCGATGCAATCCTTTGCCCGTGCAAAGAGGAGATTGAAATAGATCTCTCGATATACAAAAGAAAGGCTACTCTTCGCCGAGTAGCCTTTTTATATAGGTTTATTTAATTGAATTTAATGCTAGCTGAGTTATTATTTTTTCGGATACTGGCTTGCTGATTAAATAGCCTTGAATAGCATCGCAGCCATATTCCTGTAGAAGCTTTTGCTGCTCCTTCGTTTCTACACCCTCAGCAAGTACATTTAAGTTCATGGATTTACCGAATTGAACCATACCGTGAATCAATCGTTGTGTTTTTTCAGACTGAAGAAGAGAGTGAATAAACGTTTGGTCAATTTTTAAAGTTTCAATAGGTAAAAGCTGCATGTAACGGAAGGATGCATAGCCTGTACCGAAGTCATCAAGGATAAAGACAATTCCTTCTTCCTCTAGCTGGCGCATTTGTTTAATAATCGACGTTTCTGCTTCTGCCTCTAATGCAAATTTCTCTGTAATTTCAATTTGTATTAAGTTAGCTGGACAGTTTGTGCTTTCTAAAGTCGATAATATGGATTTGGCCATATTTTTGTCACGGAACTCGCGAACAGATAAGTTAATCGTAACCTTTAAATCAAGACCTGCTTTATGCCATTTCACAGCTTGCTTACAGGCTTCTTCAATCACGAAGGAACCGATGTTATTGATTAGCCCAGTTTCCTCAGCGATAGGAATCAATTCTTCCGGCTTTACTACGCCGATTTCATCGTCTTCCCAACGTACTAATGCTTCAACTGCTAAAAACTTTCCTGTGTGAATATCCACTTGTGGTTGGTAAAATACTTTTAGATTCTGTTGGTCAAGGGCAAGCAATAAGCGTTTTTCGATAATCGATTTACGATTAATCGCTTTATGAGTTGCATTTGATAACGACACAATATTATCTCCACCGGCTTCACGAACGTTGGCAATTGTAGCAAGGGATGCCTTCATAAGGTGAGGGAATGTGGATTGATCCTGAGGAGAGCGGGTAATGCCTCCACTAATGGAAATTGGTACTGCCACATTGCCGGAGTAAATTGGATTTTGTTTTAGATAAGTTAAGAAGCCTTGAGTAAACCATTCCCCAAGAGGTGTAATAACCACAAATTCATGCTCGTTGATGCGGGCCATTTCACTGTCCTGGAAGTAAATCTTCATACGCTTTGTAAATTCGGTAATTAAATTATCTTCTCTTTGACTATTGTGCAGTTCTTTGATTGTGTAATATTTATCGATACTAATATATACGAAAGAGAAGTGACGCTTTTCTTCGATCATATCATTCACTACCTGCTCTAGACGGTGAGCGTTCATAAGGCCGGTTTCAGGGTCGATGTAAGCAATTTTCTCAAGCTGATGCTTCATTTTTCTTTCGTTTGTAATATCTTTTTCAAAAAGAACGAATTCATAGTTTTTCGTAGCTGGTGAGTACGTCGGAATAGCAGTTAAATACACCCAATATGGAGAGCCATCCTTTGTAATCTTTTCTACCTCACCTTCCCAAATTTGACCTGAGTTGATGGTTTTCCAGATAGTATCCGTTACTTTCATGTTGCTTTCATTATCAGGGAACAGCTGCCAGAATGTTTTTCCTAAAACGCGTTTAGGAGTCCAGTGACTAATTGCTAAGAAGTTCGGGTTACAATTGATAATTAGTCCCTCTGCATCCACTGTTACTACCATATATGAAGAGTATAGGCCGTTCATTAAATCCTTTAATCCCTGCATGGAATCATCCATTCGAGTATAGGAATTCTCTAAGATGCAGGTAACTAAAGTAGCGGGTTCATTATTTATAGTGACATTAGATGTGATAATTGTTGAATCAATCATTGTATCTACTTTTGTTAAAAGTTGTGCTTTTTCAAAAAGCAAAGACTCTTTTCCTAGTAGGATGTTTTGGTATGCCTCTGTTGATAGTGAAGATAGTAACCCAGTCTTAATAGCTGAGGGCGTAATCAAAAAGTCCTCCATCTCATAACCAAAATATCTCTTGCTTAAATCGTTCCATATAATTACTTGTCCATCTCGATTTAGTACAAAAGAAGGGAAAGGAGACAAATTCACCAGTGTCTCATCGACAACCATGTTTGTTTTCTCTTGGTTCATTTATTTCTCACTCCTAAATAGCCGTAAATTCATACTATTTATTATAAAGATTTTATGGCAAATAGTCACTATTAAAGTATTGGGAAGTTTTTGTTTATAAAATATGAGGGTAAAAAGTAATGTTAAAAAGATAAAATATGTAATGTAATGAAATTTGTGGACGAATCGTATTGTTTTTAGATGATATAAATGGTTTATATATGTTTAATTAAAAACCGTTGAGACTTAAGGCTTATAAATGCTGTTTTTCTAATTTGTTTGATTCACTTACGACTTTAGGAGGTTGGCAAAATTTAGGGTTTGAGTTATTCTTATATATATTACGGATTACGAAATAAAAGTGAGAATTGACATTGTGATCGCTTTAACAAACAAGAATGGCATCTAGATTTTGGTTTTGTTCATAATGGAATGCGGGTTAGGGGTGTAGGTTTTGAAAACAGTTTTTTCCTATGTAAAGCCGTACAAATGGCCGGCATTATTTGCATTATTTTTAATGTTAACCGAGTTAGTTGTGGAGCTTATTCAGCCACTAATCATTGCCAAAATTATTGATAATGGGATTGTAACAAGGGATATCGGGATAATTGGCTATTGGGGAATTATCCTGCTAGTATTAGCCTTCGCTGCTTTTGCTAGTGGTATTATAAATTCCTATTTTGCGGCACATGTTGCACAAAGCTTTGCCTTTGATTTGCGAAATGCTTTGTTTAGTAAAATTCAATCCTTTACAATGGCAACTTATTTGCGCTTCCCTACATCGGGTCTGATTACTAGACTTACTAGTGATGTACAGCAGGTACAATCAGTCTTATTTATGAGCTTGCGAATAATGCTGCGTGCTCCACTATCTGCACTTGGGAGCTTGGTGATGGCATTTATCGTTAATCCTAAAATGGCGATGTTTTTACTAATTGGTACACCAATTTTAATTGTCTTTTTAGTGTTCATAGCGAAAAAAGGTGTCCATCTATTTAGTGAGGTTCAAAGTAGACTCGATCGTGTAAACCGTGTACTTCAGGAAAATTTACAAGCGATTCGTTTAGTAAAAGCCTATATGCGTGGAAAATATGAAACAGAGCGTTTTGAAAAGGTGTCAACCAATTTGCAGCTTGATACGGTGAAGGCCCTTCGAATTATGGAGCTTATTCAACCGGTACTATTATTTGTCATGAATCTTAGTTTATTAGCGGCACTATGGTATGGCTCAATGGATGTTCGAAACGGGGATGCACAGGTTGGAGAACTAGTAGCAGTTGTCAACTATGCCTTAAGAATGACTGGCTCCTTCTCAATGTTTGCCTTTATCATCATTGCTCTTTCACGTGCAAAGGCTTCCTCAGAACGAATGGAGGAAATCTTACTTATTGAAAAGGGGACAGAGACGTATGAGCCTTCTTCTCGTCCGTTTAACTTAAATTCAGTTAATAATGAAGCAATTCGCTTTGAAAATGTAAGTTTCCAATATCCAAATACGAAAAAGAGTGTTCTCCAGGATATTTCCTTCTCGGTTGAACCAGGTGAAAAACTAGCGATTATGGGAGCAACGGGAGCAGGTAAGTCGTCACTTCTAAACTTACTGCCGAGACTTTATGACACGACTAAGGGTACTATCTATGTCAATGGACGCGCTATTCAGGATTGGTCCTTAGAAGAGCTAAGAGCAATTATGGGTTATGTTCCTCAAAGCTCCATGTTATTTACAGGCACTATCTATGAAAATGTAAGCTGGGGTAAACAGGATGCATCAATGAATGAAGTTGTGCTAGCAACCACAAACGCTCAAATTCACCAAACAGTAGAGAGCTTCCCAAACAGCTATGAAACAAGAGTTGGCCAAAAAGGAGTTAATCTTTCGGGTGGGCAGAAGCAGCGTTTAAGTATAGCGAGAGCTTTAATAAGAAACGCCTCCATCCTTATATTAGATGATAGTACAAGTGCATTGGATGTAAAAACAGAAACTGCCTTCTGGGATGCAATTGAGCAGGAGCGCGCGACAATGCTTGTGGTAACTCAAAAGATTCGAACGGCAAAGGGTGCTGATCGAATTCTACTGCTAGATGAAGGACAGATGATTGGTTATGGAACACACGAAGAACTTCTTGAGACAAATGCTCGTTATAATCAGATTGTTATGTCACAACAAGAGCAAGAGGGTGAAGCGTGATGAAATTCATACGAAAACCGTTTGGCTATGAACCAGTTTTAACAAAGGAAGATCTGAAGGGTCCTGCTATTAAAAAGGAGAAGGGACCTCGAGCGAGCAATTGGAAAAATACATTGCTGCGAATTTGGAAAATTGTTGATGAAAGAAGAGCTTTACTAATTGCTGTTTTACTTTTGGTTGTTGTAAGTTCGGCAATGGCACTTTTAGGTCCATATCTAATTGGTCATATGATTGATGAATATGTATTAAAGCAGCAGTTTGATGGCATGCTTCCGATGATTATTGGGTTAGTATTTATCTATGTTGCATTGGCTCTATCGCTCTTCTTCCAAAACTTCTGGATGATCGGGATTGCTCAAGAAACTATCTATCATATGCGTACGGGAGTGTTTCATCATTTGTTACACCTTCCAGTTACCTTTTTCGATAAGCGACAACACGGTGAATTAATGAGTCGGGCAACAAATGATATCGAAACGGTTAGTGCTACTTTAAATACTTCCTTTATTCAAGTGTTTTCAAGCATATTGACGTTAACAGGTACAGTCATTGTAATGCTAACATTAAGCCCGTTATTAACATTGCTGACGATGCTGATTATTCCTTTAATGCTTATGGCAACTCGTTGGATTACAAAACGAACAGGAAAGCTATTTAAGGAACAGCAGGCTGCGATTGGTGCTTTAAATGGAATGATTGAGGAAACAATTTCTGGTCAACGGGTTGTAAAAGCCTTTTCTCAGGAGGAACGAGTAAAGGACGAATTCCGTGAAAAAAGTGCGAGATATCGCAGAACTGGATTTTGGGCATTTACTTATTCAGGGTTCATCCCTAAAGTTATGAACCTATTAAATAATATCAGCTTTGCGATTATTGCAGGTATCGGTGGAATTCTAGCCTTTAACGGTCATGTATCGATAGGAACCATCGTTATTTTTACGGAGTACTCTCGCCAATTTACGCGTCCATTAAATGATTTAGCAAACCAGATGAATACCGTTTTATCAGCTATTGCAGGGGCAGAGCGTGTATTTTCAATCATGGATGAAACGAAGGAAGAGGACGAAGGGAAAGTAGCTGGTGAGCATAAGCTTTCGGGTGAAGTTGAATTCTGTGATGTTTCATTCAAATATGAATCTGCCGAAGAAGCTTACACTTTAAAAAATGTAAGCTTTAGTGTAAAGCCAGGTCAAACGGCAGCTTTAATAGGAGCTACGGGTGCTGGGAAAACAACGATTATGCAACTGATTTCTCGATTTTACGATGTGGAAAGTGGCGAAGTGCTTTTTGATGGTGTAAATATAAAGGACATTAAAAGGCAAACATTAAGAAACCAAATGGCTTTTGTTTTACAGGATTCGTTCCTGTTCGAGGCAAGTGTCTATGAAAATATTCGATATGGCAGACTAGATGCCACAAATGGAGAGATTATAGAGGCTTGTAAGAAGGCCAATGCCCATGACTTTATTATGAAGCTACCGAATGGCTATGAAACGATTTTAACTGCTGACGGAAGTGAGATCTCTCAAGGACAAAAGCAGCTGCTTTCCATTGCGAGAGCCTTTGTAGCAGATCCGGTCATTTTATTACTAGATGAGGCTACAAGTAGTATCGATACAGTTACAGAGGTGAAGATCCAACAAGCTCTTGAGGAATTGATGAAGGGAAGAACGAGCTTCGTAATCGCCCATCGTCTAAATACGATTCGCAATGCCAATGTTGTATTTGTTATGCAGCAAGGGGAAGTAATGGAATCGGGAACTCAAAAGGAATTAATGGAGCACAATGGTATTTATGCTAATATGCTTAGTCAATCTGGTATTAAATGATTGTACTAGGTAATTACATGTAATTCCTGAAATGACCTTGCGACTGTATGAGGGTTCATCTAAAATGAAAAGCATAAGTTTTAAGAATCGGAGAGTTTTATAAATGAACCTTTCAATTATTACACAGTCGTTTCCGATTGATCCGGAAACTTATAGTGAGATCAAATCATTATGTGAAGCTGCATTGCTATCAGATAATTACAATTATAGTTCTGTTTTAAATTTACAGGATTCTCTTAATTTTAATGTTAAAGGCTTTTTCGTCCTTGCCTATGATAATGAGCAGGATGAGTTGGTAGGCGTAGCGAGTGCTACTGACCAAATAGCGTTAAATACGTATGAATGGGCCATTTTAGTATCTCCAATGTACCGCGATATTGGCTTAGATGAAGCATTATTGAAGGTGATTGGTGATGGCTTGCATCAAAGAGGCGCTGAGGGAGAACTGGCATTAGTAATCGAAAATGATACATCTCGCCGCAAATTTGTAGAGAAGTATGGTTATTCCTATAGTTTTTCAGAAGCAACATTAGAAGCTCAGCCAGAAGAAATGGAATCACTTGAGTCTATTCACATTCGTCCTTATTTAGAGGGTACAGATCAGGAGGCGTTGATTGAAATTTTCAGCAACGCATTTGGTGATTTACGTGAAGAATCTATTGAGCTAATTCACTATAATACGATGTCAGAAGGTAGAGTATTATGGGTTGCTGAATTGGATGGAGAAATCGTTGGGACAGTAACCTCCTCTAAGGATGGAAACGCCCAATCTATTTCGGCATTAGCCGTTCATCCAGATAAACAAGGTCTAGGTATTGGAACGGCTCTGTTAAAGTGGATAAAAGATTTTGCTATGCGAAATGGCGATACAAATGTCATGCTAGACGTCGAGCTAGAAAACGAGCGAGCACTAGCAGTTTATGAAAAAGCTGGATTTATCAAATCAATGCAAGTAGATTACTTTATTTATACAGGTCAGTAAATAGGGGATACCCATAAATCTTAAGTGATTTGTGGGTGTTTTTTTTTGTTAGAGTTGGGGGAGTAAGGTAGAGTGTCCGGTATTTGCGTGAATGTGTCTGGTAAATTAGAAAAATTGTCTGGTAAAATTTAATGTGCACCATAAATCATCAAAATTATCAATCTACATTTAATTCGAAGCCACTCTCCCAACAAGTCGTCATTGAGCATTCTCGTGAATTTGATATAATGAAGGAATGTGAAAAACTATAACAGAGAGGTTAGTTGAATAGATTCATGGAAAATGAAAAAAATATGAGTCCCGCAAAATTAATGTGGAAAATGACTCGACCACATACATTAACGGCGACGTTTGCTCCTGTAATTTTAGGAACAGTAATCGCTTTATTCGATACTCAAATTCATTGGCTATTATTTATCGCTATGATGGTAGCATGTTTAGCGCTACAAATTGCGACAAATTTATTTAATGAATATTACGATTTCAAGCGCGGCTTAGACACTGCTGATTCAGTTGGAATTGGTGGAGGAATCGTGCGTCATGGCTTAAAGCCTAAAAATGTACTAAGTGTAGCGATTCTCCTGTACATTTTAGCTGCTATTATCGGTGTATATATTTGCTCAAGTAGTAGCTGGTGGTTAGTGGTGATTGGATTATTCGGTATGGCAGTAGGTTATTTCTACACAGGCGGACCGATGCCGATTGCTTATACACCATTTGGAGAATTATTTGCTGGAGCGTTAATGGGGACAGGCTTTGTGTTAATTGCTTACTTTATTCAAGCTGGCGATGTATCACTAACTGCATTGTTAATTTCTATTCCAGTGGGGATTTTAGTTGGCGGCATCAATATGGCCAATAATATCCGTGATATTGAAGAGGATACGAAGGGTGGACGCAAAACATTAGCGATTCTTCTTGGGCGAGATAAAGCTGTACTTTCTCTAGCAATTGCCTTTGTTATCTCATATCTATGGATAATTGTTCTAGTGTTCGCTGGCATTGTTAGTCCTTGGGCATTAGTTGTATTACTAAGTGTGAAAAAACCGATTTCCGCAATTCAAGGATTTAAAAAGGGTGAAAAAGAGCCGCAATTTATGCGAATTGCTATGAAATCAACGGCAATCACCAATACACTTTTCTCATTTTTATTATCAATTGGGTTGTTAATAAGCTATTTGTTTTAAAACAAACGTCTCTCTACGAATGTGGGGAGGCGTTTTTAAGTATAGAAGAAAGGGAAATGCTCACAATAACAGCATCACATTTATCAATAGATTGATTTTATCTCGAATTCGAGATAAAATGATAGCAAGATAATCAGAAACGGGGGAAGGGAAATGGCAACTATTTTAGGTCATCATCATATTTCTATGATTTCAAAAAACGCCAAGAAAAATGATGAGTTTTATAGAGAAACACTAGGGTTACGCAGAGTTAAGAAGTCGGTCAATCAGGATGATCCTTCGATGTACCATCTGTTCTTTGGAGACTTAGTCGGAAGTCCTGGAACAGGGTTAACATTCTTTGAAATCCCAATGGTGGGAAGAACTCATAGAGGAACGAATGCAATAACTCTTATCGGACTTTTTGTGCCATCGGTTGATAGTTTAGTTTACTGGAAAAATCGTTTTGAAGAATTGAACGTAAAGCATAATGAAATCTCGCGTTACGCAGGTAGAGAGGCACTTGCCTTCGAGGATCCAGAGGGGCTGCGAATGATTCTATTAAACAGCGATGGGGAAGAGGTTCCAAACTTTTGGACGACTTGGGATAACTCCAATGTACCTATTGAACATCAGATTTTAGGGATGGGTACCATTGAAATAACGGTGAAAAATGCTGGGAAGCTTGTGAAAACATTAACGGAGATTTTTGGTTTTGTTGTGAGGGAACGCAATGAGGAACAAATTCTTCTACAATCAATCGAAGGGCAAGGGTTTGGTGAGATCTTAGTAAAGGAATTAGATGGACCAAGTGAAAAGCCAGGTCGTGGAAGCATACACCATCTAGCGTTACGCGCAAAAGACGACGAGGAATTAGCCTATTGGGATGAACAAGTGAAACAGCGTGGATTCCATTCTTCTGGAGTTGTCGATCGCTTTTACTTTAAGAGTTTATATTTCAGAGAATCAAATGGCATTCTATTTGAAATTGCCACAGATGGTCCAGGATTTACGGTTGATGCAGATGTAAAAACGTTAGGTGAAAAGCTGGATTTACCTCCATTTTTAGAGGAGCGAAGACAGGAAATCGAAAATAGATTAGAGCCATTAGATTAATAGATAAAGGGTAACCTTAACAAAAAGTTAGGGTCACCCTTTTTAATTTAAGCCTTAAATAGCTGATCAATTGCTAGAATTTCATCATTTGTAAGTTGTACATCAAGAGTTTTTAAATTGTTTAGCACCTGCTCGCCGTTTTTAGCACCTGGAATGACAGCCGTTACAGCTTCGTGTGTCAGGTACCATGCTAAAACAACATGAGCAACGTCAACGTCCTTTGCATTGGCAATAGCTCGCAGCTGTTCTACCTTTTCTAAATTAGCTGCAAAAACTTCTTCCTGGAAATAGGGAAGTCTTGTACGGAAATCATTGAAGGTAGATTCCTTAGTATACTTTCCGGTTAGCAGACCTGAAGCTAATGGGAAGTAGGGAATGAAAGAAATATTATTTTGTGTTGTATAAGGGAAGTACGTTGATTCAGCTGCTCGACTAAATAAATTATATTCTCCTTGTACTACATCCACATATCCATCCCTATTTGCTTCTTTTAACTGCTCAGGCGTGAAATTCGAAACCCCTATAGCACGGATTTTCCCCTCATCCTTCAATTGTTTAAGAGCTCCAATTGCTTCATCCTTAGGTGTAGCTTTGTCAGGGTAATGAATATACAATAAATCGATATAATCAGTTTGAAGCCGTTTTAAGCTTTTCTCGACCTCGCTACGTAAAAAGGAGGGAGAGTTATCGATAATTGTTTTTCCATCCACAAACTTTTGTGCAATCTTAGTTCCTATAATAACGTCATTTCTTCTTCCATTTTCCTTCAAAACCTCGGCAATCAATTCCTCTGAACGTTCAGGACCATAACTAAAAGCTGTATCGATAAAGTTCATTCCATTATCAATGGCTGTACGAACCAAATCCTTGCCTACCTCTTCATTTAAATTAGGATATAAATTATGTCCTCCAACAGCATTTGCTCCTAAACCAATAGGGTTAACATGGAGCTCTGATTTTCCAAGCTGAACTTTGTTTAACAAGATGGCATCCTTCTTTCTAAAAGTTTTTATCATCAAGTAGGTCATGGAAGTAGAGTGAGAGATTACAAGTTTAATTTTATATATTTAATACCAATAAATAAACTAATTCGGACTGCTATAAAGTGGTTAAGCTTATGTAATTGTCGATTTTAGTTGATATATGATAGGTATTTAAAATGCTGCAAATAAAGGCTAGTAATTTACCTTGCTGAATTTTTGAGGACGAATAGAGGTTGGTGCTATAACCCGAGGTACCCAAATCTTTGTCAACCTAGGTTGACGATTAGGCGAGTAAGCAGATCGTTATTTGTCGAGAAGATTAATGGAATTTGATATTTTATTGAGAAAGTAATTTGAAATAAAGAAAATTCAAATGAGCTATCCTCAAGTATATTTATTAAAGCACGAGGGTCTGGAATTTATGTCAACCATGGTTGACGATATAGCTATTTCATAAAAATATAGATGTCGATTTAAGGAGGAGGTGTAAAAAGTCTCCTACTATAGCTATTTGAAATAGTCCTTTTTCAAATCAAGGCTAATTAGCGTTTTTCTAATCAGGGGAGGTGCCGAAATCTTTGTCAACCTTGGTTGACGTTTCGGCTATATTAGAAAATGAAATTGTCGAGAAAAGGAAATGGATTTATTAATTTATTAGCATAATAAAAATTGAAATGTGAAATTCAAAACAGTCTCATTTGGGATTGGTAATATAACCTGAGGTACCGAAATTTTTGTCAACCTGGTTCACGAAAAAAGTATATAGGTCATAGTAGTGTGTCGTTCAGTGTCATTTGAAATGGTTATTTCTATTGGAAATCAAGTTATTAAGAACAATTCGACATTTAAATTGATTGTATAGCTTAGGCATGAAATTAGATTTATTGGTCTTCGTTCTATAAAATATAACTAATTCCGATAACCTTGATATGTTTTATGAATCAATCATAATTGGGGATGCTTATAGAGAAGAAGGGAGTCTTCAAAAATGAAGTTAAGTGTATTAGATCAAGCGCCGATTACAGAGGGAAATACTGCTCCAGATGCTTTGCGAAAAGCTGTTGAATTAGCAGTTTTGGCTGAAGAGCTGGGATATGAACGAATTTGGATGGCTGAACATCATAACACAAAGGGGTTTGCAAGCTCAGCCCCTGAAATAACAGCTTCCTATATTGCGGCAAAAACAAATCGAATCCGTGTAGGAACGGGCGGGACGATGATTATGCACTATTCACCCTACAAAATAGCTGAGGTGTTTAAAACTTTAAGTGCATTAGCGCCTGGAAGAATAGATTTTGGTGCTGGAAGAGCTCCTGGTGGTGATAATTATGCCATGTATGCTTTATCTGAGGGACGGCAACCCCAAGTGAATAATTTGTATGAGAAGCTGCAATGGACACTGGATTTCATGAATGAGCAAGCACCTCAAAATCCGTACTACCAAAGAGTAATTGCCTCACCATATGATATAGCTCTTCCACAAAGCTGGCTGCTTGGCTCGAGTGGCAATAGTGCTGTACAGGCAGGTAAGATGGGAATGGGTTATTCCTATGCTCAATTCTTCAATGGCTATATGAATAAAAAGGTCTTTGATGCTTATCGGTCGAACTTTATTCCTTCGCCATTTATGGAGAAGCCTGAGATAATGATTTCCTATTTTGTAACGGTTGCCGAAAGTAAGGAAGAGGCTGAATATCAAGCAAAACCAGCTGATATCGCACGTCTTTTATTTAATAGAGGACAGGTAGATTTGCTTCGAATGACACCAGAGGAAGCAAAGGATTACCCATTAACAGAAATGGATCGCATATGGATTGAAGAAAATAGAAGCCAGCATTTCGTTGGGACTCCTAAAGAAGTAGCAGATTTACTACTAGCTGAACAAGAAGAATATGGATTTGATGAAGCGATGATTTGTTCAATTCCGCATTCACAGGATGCACGATTGAACGTCTATCGTTTGTTAGCAAAGGAATTAATATAAAGAGAATTGAAACACTTGGATAATATTAAATCCAGGTGTTTCTTTGGGTTATTTTAAAGCTTCTAAAGCAAAAACATTATTTTTCTCGAAATCTCGAATAATGTCTTGAGGCAATAAGAATCTCGCTTGGTCCTTATTAGCCCAAATATAATTTGAGTGCTCATTTGATAAAACAACATTTTGATTGCTGCTACTGCAAAGATAAGTGATAATTACAACCTGTCTTGTTGGAGTAGTTTGGAAAGTCGTTGCGTATAAAAGCTGCTCTATTGTAACAAGAAGACCAACCTCTTCATGAATCTCACGTAAAAGTGCAGTTTCTAAATCTTCCCCAAATTCGATTTGTCCCCCAACACATTCCCAGCTTCCAGCCCCAATTTCATCGTCTGCAGCCCGCTGAACAAACAAAGCCCTACCGTTATTGAGAATGAAACCTTTAAGTGCAACCACTATAGTGTTTGTCATTTAGAGTACCGTCCTATTTAGAATGTGAAAGTTTTCTATGAAATTACTAATCTAGGAGGATTACTTCACTAGGATTAATTTTTATATAAATTGATATTAAATGTCAATCGGTTTTAAAAGGGTGAAGAAATAGGAATTAGAGTCAAGTGGTTTAATGCCAGCCCCTAGGAGAGAGTAATTTAGGTGGTAAAGGCCGGGAAAAGCTATAGAAAGATACCGATTTCGTGAACTAGGTTGACAAAAATTTCGCAGGGTGGAGTGATAATATCAAGGCTGAAAAGGTGTGGTTTGGAAATCGTATATGAAAATATAGTTTAGTAAGAAAGTATCTATGAATATGGAGTTGCAACTAGGGGGAAGGATCGGCATAAGTTATAGAAAGATACCAATTTCGTGAACCAGGTTGACAAAGATTTCGAGGGATGGAGTTATAATATCGAGGCTGAAAAGGTGTGACTTGAAAATTGCTTAAGAAAATATATTTTAATAAGAAAGTATCAGCCTTCAGTAGAATATTAACCCCATTTCCCTCTGAAATTCCTTAATTGAATTGATCAATAATTTCTACCACTTCAATTTTTCCGTTAATCAATAGTTCGGGGAGTTCATTTTGAATATTTCCATTCCAATAAGCTCTAGCTTGTTCAAATTTTTTTGCGAATGGCGCACCATCTTCCTTTGGTAAAAGGTTTCCGTCGCCTTCAAAAGGATCTCCAAAAACTTGTAGTTTAACAATTTGTAAGACCTTACGATTATAAGAGGTGAATATCTCTTTCCATTGCAGTGCATCTTCGTACGTTTTAGCTGCATATAAGCAAGAGAGTCTTGAAGGATACTCAGGATATTCTTCGAGTCTTACCATTTCCAAGATTAATTCTCTTATCGCTCGAATTGTTTTGCCGGAGTAATTCATAGCTAAATCGGCATCTTCTTTATTCAAGTTTAGCCCCTCGTTTGTATAATGAGTCTTTAAAATTTGAAAGAAATCTTCTTCTTTAGTATTCAATTGTTCTCCCTCGAAAAAGAAATGATAGAGGGTGTTGTGTTGCTTCTTGTCAAAGTGAAGTACTTGTCCGAGATTCATTTCCTGCCGTGTAACAATATGGTAAACGAAAAATCCATTCTTCCTCATAATCTACCTCCAGTTATAATTACCATTTATTTGAATTATACTGCTTTAAGTTCCTTTGTTGAACTATCGCCCCCGTTAGTGCAACAACTTTATTTTCTTTAATACAACACCAGCTTTTTTGTATCTAATAAGGATTCCATTCGTATATTAGATAATTGGAAATTTAAAACATTTAAAACAGGGAGGACTAAATGAAAAAAATAATCTTGTTTGTTTTAACAACTTTGCTCTTAACCGCTTGTGTAAATAATGACGTTAAATTAGAGGCAAAAGTAACAGATTTTGAGGATTCAGGATTTAGAAATAATAATAATCAACTAATCATTTTAGTTGAGGATGGAATATTAGTTAGTAGTGGTACTGTTCATCTATTGTATGAAGAGCCTAAAATGAGCGATATAGATGAAGTTCTTGAGAAAGAAAATGCTGAATCTGGGCCAAGCTTTTTAAAAATTTATAACCAAGGAAAGATTGAAACAAAGGGTTCAAAATACTATGTAACTCTTGATGATAATATTTCATTAGAGTTTGAAAAAACAGGAGAACGAATAATTAAAGATTCAAATGGAGTAGAATACTACACAGAAGAATATTCCAAATAGATACAATTAAATTATTAACCCCTGAAAAAAGCGTATTCCATGAGAGATTATGAATGAAAATAGGACACCACCAAAATTGGTGGTGTCCTATTTTTTTCTTCAATTTAATATATAAGGAAACTCATTTCGTGAACTAGGTTGACAAAAATTTCGTGGGGTGGAGTGATGCTGTCAAAGCTGAAGGGGTACAACTTGAAAATCGCTCATTTGATATTGTTTTAGTAATAAAACGTCTCTTTACAGAAATTTTAACGTAATTACAGGAAGCCCTAGTTATAGAGGGAAAGTGATTTCGTAAACTGGGTTGACAAAGATTCTACATGGTGGGCTTATTAGATTAATGATGAAAGCGGGTAACAAAATATTTGAGTAATATTTTTTGTTATTTGGATATAGAAGTGAGATGTACTCGTCAAATTAACAGAGTTGCTTTTAAAATAAATTGGATACTTATGCTAAAATTGATTAAAAGTAAAAATTTATGATATTAGCTATGCTTGTGAAAATGAAAAGGATAAATAATAATGTTCAAAACAGCTCTATATAATGAAATCTAAAAAGCATCTCCACCAGTTAGCGTCAAAACTAACAAATAGGAGATGCTTTTGTGGTTTATCTTCCCTTTATCAACAAATACATAAAGTAAGGTGCGCCGATAAGCGATACAATCAAGCCTACGGGAATTTCCGCTGGCGCCATGAACATTCTTCCTAATGTATCTGCAAGGAGCAAGAATAATGCGCCGGCTAGAGCTGTTAGTGGAATGAGTCTTTTGTGATTTGCGCCAATAAGTCTGCGTACGATTTGTGGAATGATTAAACCTAAGAATGTAATCCCTCCACCAACTGCCACGCAGGTACCAGCTAAAATTACGGCAATGCATAATAGAATTCGACGTTCGCGTTCGATTCTCATACCTAACCCAATACCGACAGAGTCGTTTAGATTTAGGATATTTAAATAGTTTGATTTATAAATTGCCAGTGGAATGAAGATGAAAATCCATGGACATAAGGCCAAAACGTACGTCCAATTTGTTCCCCAAATGCTGCCGGAAATCCAAACCAATGCAGCTGTAAAATCAGCCGGCTCCATTTTCATTTGGAAGATGATTAATCCAGCATTGAAAGCAGCATTTACGCCAATTCCAACTAAAAGTAAGCGGGTAATCGTCACAGTACGATTTTTCATTGAGAAGAAATAGATGAAAATCGCTGCTAAAAACGCTCCAGCTAAAGCTGTAAGTGGCATGATGAAAATTGATAATGGTCCTGAAAAGAATGCTGAGCCCTGTAAAAAGAACATGTAAAGCACGACAGCTAAACCTGCCCCGGCATTGATTCCAAGGATACCTGGATCTGCGATTGGGTTTTTCGTAACCCCCTGTAAAATCGCACCAGACACTGCAATTCCAGCACCTACTAATAAGGCGATGACAATTCTCGGTAAGCGGAATTGTAAGATAGTCAGCTGATTTGCCGCAGTACCGTTCCCAGTTAAAGTTGTGTACACATCAGAAAAGGGAATATGTATATACCCAGCATTAATGCTAACTAATACAAGGGCAATTATTAAAATGAGAAATAAAACCATGAAACCTACAAATTTTCGTAAGTTGACTAGTTGCGAGTTCAATTCATTGTTCTCCCTTCTTTTCTAGCTAAATAAAGAAAGAAAGGTACACCGACTAAGGCTGTGATAGCTCCTACAGGTGTTTCAAATGGAGGATTTACCATACGGCCAACAATATCTGCTCCTAAAAGTAGCAGGCCACCCAAGATGGCCGAGCATGGAATGATATAACGGTAATCCAATCCGACAAAGAAGCGAGTGATATGCGGAATAACTAAGCCGACAAAGCCAATCATCCCAGCGATTGAAACGGCTGCTCCAGTTAAAATCAGTACTGTAATTGTGCCGAATAATTGGATGCGTCTAGTATTTTGCCCCAAACCCTTCGCGATATCCTCACCTAAGCTCAACACTGTTATGGATCGTGACAAAAGAATTGCAAATACTAAACCAATGACAATTGCAGGTATAGCAATGGATAAGTGGTGCTTTTGGATACTGGATACACCACCCGCATAGAAAAAGCTGATATCTTTTGCGATATCAAAGCGAATACTAATAATGGTCGATAAAGATGTTAGTAAGGATGTGATGGCAGAACCAGCTAATACTAAACGAATCGGTGTAATTCCGCCTTTTGCTAAAGCGACCATACCGAACACAAGGAATGCACCTACACCAGCACCTATAAATGAGAAGAATATAAGTGATTGATAAGGTAAAGAAGGCAGGATAGCCATTGCTAGAGCAAGTACAAAAGAAGAACCAGCTGTAACCCCCATGATTGATGGAGAAGCAAGTGGATTTTTCGTCATACCTTGCATAATGGCACCCGAAACTGCTAAAGCTGCTCCTACGGCAACGGCTGCAATAGCACGAGGAATTCTTAGCTCTCTAATAATCACGTGCTGGCTATTTTCATCATCAAAATGTAAGAGACTTTGAATAATGGTTGCTACATCAATTGAGGTAGCACCATAAAGGATTGAAATAATACCAAGAAATATAAGTAAAAAGATACCCACACATCCAAGTATCAGCGAGATATAAGGTTTTCCTTTAAAGGAGTTATGTAAATGTTGAGATATCTTTTTGGGCTGACCCATACTATAAAGCCTACTTTCTTTAAACCTATATTAAAAATAAATGTTGACTATATTGAATATTTAGCATTTAATATAAATGATAATCATTATCAACTAAAGTAAATTTTAACACATAATCAGGAGGATTAAAATGGGCATTTTCTTTAAATCAACAAAGCCATTAAAAATAGCATCTTTAGGGTTTTTAGCTTTAGCATTAATAGCATGTGGAGATAAGGCTGAAGATACACCTAAAACAGATGATTCAGCTACAAGTGAAGTTACAACAGGAGAAGATTCAACTGAAGCTCGCACACTTACAGATGCTTTAGGAAACAAAGTAGCAGTACCTGCTGAGCCAAAACGTGTTATTGCATCTTATTTAGAGGATCCACTAGTAGCGCTTGGGATTACACCGATTGCTCAATGGTCATTAAATGAAGGCGCAAGTATTCAAGGCTATCTACAAGATAATTTAAAAGATATTGATCTAATCAATTATGATCTTCCTTTCGAAGAAGTTCAAAGCTTTGAGCCAGATTTAATTATTATGGATTCACCTAGCATGGTAGAGGGTGGAAAGTATGAACAATACAATGCAATCGCACCAACATACGTTATCGGGGCAGAGTTAAATAATGATTGGAGAGAAGAGCTTAAAACAGTAGGTGGTATCTTCGGAATGGAAGATAAAGCTGTAGAAGTAATCTCTGATTATGAAACAAAAGCAGAAGAAGCAAAGGCGCAGATTGAAGAAAAAGTTGGTAAAAAGTCTGCTGCTGCGGTTTGGTTAGTTGGGGGAAGTTTCTTTGTTGTAAATAAAGAATTATCAAGTGGAGATGTACTTTATAATGATTTAGGATTTGAAGCGCCAGCAGTAGTAGAAGAAATTTCAGCTAGCGGTGAAAACAACTGGAATGCCGTTTCTCTTGAGAAATTAGTTGAGCTTGATGCAGACTACCTATTCCTAGTAAACAGCGATGGTAGCGAGAGTACAACTTTAAGTGATGCATTATGGAAAAGCATTCCTGCCGTAAAAGCGGGCAATGTGTATGAATTCGGACCAGATACAAGCTGGTTATACACAGGTGCTATTGCAAATGGTCAAATTATTGATGATGTTTTAGAAAGTGTAGCAAAATAGTAAACGAAAAAGTACTTGCTGGATATTATCTGGACAAGTACTTTTTATTTTGCCGATAAAGCAATTTCGTAACCTAAGTTGACAAAAATTTAAGCATACCGACTTATATTAGCAATCCTCATAAACGGTCTGTTGAAAAAGGGAGAATGAATTTTATTATATTAAAATTGAGTTTTGTCATGTAGTAGGTCAACGGGAATAAATAATCCTACACGTCCATGCGTCTCGTCTTTAATTGTAGCGAAGATTATTCCGATGACCTTACCATCTAGATTAATAACTGGACTTCCGCTATTTCCTCGATAGACCGGCGCATCTAACATTAAAACCTCTTCATTCCAATCAGATAGCTGCATGTAATCAATTACCTGACCTTCATTGGCTATCCCGGTAAAATATAAAGGATTTCCGATAAAGTAAATAGCCTCCTGTTCGGTTGGTGTATATGAATCAGCTAAGGTTAAGTAGGGGAGCTGCTCACCTTCTACTTTAAGAATAGCTAAATCAATGTCTGGATAAGTTTCTATCACTTCACCTTTATACAGGCTATCATCAGGAAAAATAACAGTGATGGTCAGGGCGTCTTCAATGACGTGATCATTCGTCACGATATAACCGTCCTCAGTAATAGAAAAACCAGTTCCTTTACCATCGTTAGTTTGTATTTCAACAACAGATTGTTTATAGGTTTGAATGTCTTCCTGACTTGAAAGCTTTGCAGAAACCTTCAAAAATTCAATAGCAGGAATTGAGAAGATTTCAAAAATCATCGCAAATGTACTAAAGGCAAGCATGGCAGCCATGATCCAAGCAAAAAGGCGAACTGGCTTTGAGCGTTTCTTAGTTACTTTCACGCCGGATAATCGATTTTCTCGGTCCTTTTCAAGGGCTTTTCTTTGTTCTTCAAGGACTAACTCTATCAATTCTTCCTCACTAATTGGCTCAGGCTCGTTTTGTTTTTCTTTATCCATTCTCGCCCCTCCCTTCACATGGAATCATTTCCTCTATGATAGCTGAAATCGATGTTCTTTGGAAATTTTTGATAGCATGACAGTAACGCTTGAATCCCCCTAAAAAATGTGACATAATTCTAGACAATTAGATTAAGAGAAAGGTTTTCTAGGGTTCCGTATCGTATTTTGATAGTCTGGTCCGAGAGAGAACTACGCAAAGCGTGACACGGAAGGACAAAAGCCTGGGAGATATTTTTAATATCTCTCAAGGCTTTTTTTTATTTGAATGGAGGAGGAAAGTTTACATGAAAGCTTGGTTAAAGGTTTTACTAGCATCATTGCTTGAGGTATTTTGGGTGATAGGTCTTGCTCATGCAGATGAGTTTTGGGAATGGGCAGGTACAATACTAGCAATCGGAATTTGTAATTATTTATTGATAAAGGCAACCTCAGAGCTTCCTACAGGTACCGTTTATGCGGTATTTGTTGGATTGGGGACTGCGGGGGCAGTTCTTTCGGAGATTATGTTCTTTGGTGAGCCCTTTAACATAGTAAAAATTCTACTAATTATTTTGTTACTGATAGGTGTTATTGGCTTAAAGCTTGTAACGGACAATGGTCAAGAGGAAAAGGGGGCAGCTGAATAATGGCATGGGTAGCTTTAATCGTAGCGGGGGTATTTGAAACCTTTGGAGTGGCAATGATGAATCAATATAGCGTAAGCCGAAGCTGGAAACCGTTAGCGTTATTAATACTTGGATTTTGTATTAGCTTATTCCTTCTAGACTACGCGATGCACACGATTTCAATGGGAACAGCTTATGCCATCTGGACTGGTATTGGAGTAGTCGGAGGAACAATCGTAGGCATGCTTTTTTACGGGGAATCCAAGGATTGGAAAAGGGTTCTATGTATCTTTATTATTCTCTGTGCTAGTATTGGGTTGAAAATTGTTTCATAAGAATAAAAATACGTTATAGTTTTGAAGGATATGAGAACTATAAATGGTAGTCAGATTTCTTAAGGAGTGGAAAACGTTGAGTAAGCATCATTACTTTCTAGCAGCCAAGCTACCAAAAGAAGTAAAAGAGTTTTTAAAAGAGTGGGTTGAGGCAAATAAAATAGATTTTCCATTTGCGAGATGGGTACATCATGAGGATTTTCATATAACCTTAGCATTTTTAGGCTTTGCTGAAGAAAACATGAAACAAGAAGTTATTGAAACTATGGCACAGGTTTTAATAAATGAAAATCCACTTACTTTAACACTAAATAAAATTGGTACCTTTGGGCCGCATAAAAAACCCCGTATATTTTGGGCAGATGTAGAACAATCCGAGGAATTAAACGAAGTTCAAAAAAAGGTCTATCGCCAGTGTACGAATATCGGCTTTCAATTAGATAAAAAACCGTTCCGTCCCCATATTACATTAGCTCGCAAATGGCAGGGCGAGGAAGACTTTGATATCGCAACGCTTACTAACTTCGATGAACGACTTTCATTTACGATCGATGAAGTTATTCTTTATGAGACACATTTAGATAGAACACCTAAATATTATGAATATGCTCGCTTTTCCTTAGGTGAAGGGCTTTAAAAACGAAAAAAACATTAAGAGGTATGGTTAACAAAAGAACCATACCTTTTTTAACTAGCTCGCTCTCGTGTATAATAGGTATAAGTAGATTGAAATTGCATTGATTTTAATAGGCAAAAATAGGAGTGAAGGCACCGATGTTAGAATGGATTTTAATCATAATTCTTGTCGCGTTTCTCGTGTACCGTTTAACACCAGCAAGGGGAGTTAAAACAATCACGGCACAGGAGCTAAAAACAATTATAAATGATCCGGATAAGGTATTTGTAGACGTAAGGTCCCCGCTTGAATATAATGCGCAGCATATTCAACAGTTTCAAAATATCCCACTAAAATCGAAATTTAAGGATTTACCAAGGGATAAAGAAATCATTGTGATTTGCCAAACGGGTATAAGAAGTAATCAGGCTTGTAAAAAATTAAAACGACGTGGCCATACGAATATTACAAATGTTCGTGGCGGCTTAAGTAACTGGAATTTTAAAGGAGGAAAATAACATGAAAGAGATTACACCACAAGAAGTGCAACAGCGCTTAGAAAATGGAGAGGCTCTAAACCTAATCGATGTACGTGAAGTTGATGAAGTACAAGCTGGTCATATTTCTGGTATAACGCATATTCCACTAGGGTTACTCGAATTTCGCACACATGAATTAGATAAAAACAAACCATATATTATGGTTTGCCGTTCAGGTGGACGCAGTGGCAAGGCAACGGAATTTCTACAAAACCAAGGCTTTGATGTAACGAATATGAGTGGTGGCATGCTTGCCTGGGAAGGTAATGTAGAATAGTATCTTTCTTTTCGCATACAAAGTAGTTTTTAGAAGGTCTAATTCAAAGTTCTTTTGGATTAGGCCTTATTTATATTCTACAAAAGAAATTTTGAAAACTATCACTTACGGTGAATAATATAGTTCTTTTTTTAATATATTTAAAATAAAGGAGTGATGAAATTATGAGAATTCCTGCCTTACCTCAAACAAAGGATATTGAGTTTAAAAGAAGAAGACTGTTGTTCAGGCTGCTTCGACAAATACTTTCAAAAAGAGCTGTTAAAAAGAAACCCTTCGTTCGAATTCCACCAAGAAAATAAAAGCTGTTCTTAAGTCTAAAGACTTTGAACAGCTTCATCCCTAGATTATCTTCTATATTACTACGCTTTGTTCACTGTTTCAGATACTTCATTAAGTAAAAAGACATCTAATCCAGGTCCAACTAAATATAGCTCATGCATAGCGCGGGTCAAGGCAACATACAAAAGCTTTCGGTCGATCGCTGTATCGAAATAGGGGATATCGAAAGCTGCGATAATTACCGCATCAAACTCCAGCCCCTTTGCCAAGTGACTAGGCACAATGAGAAGCTTTGCATCGCCTAGCGCGGATTCTTCATTCAGCATTTCAGCAGGAACTCCAGCGTTATTTAATAGCCGTGTATAGTTAGCTGCCTCAGCTGTAGTTTTACAAATAAGAGCAATGGATTTGTGTCCATTTTGACCAATTGATTGATAGATTTCACTGATTTTCTCAGGGGCAAATGTATCGCCCTGTACAAAGGTTGGTTCCTGGCCGTGTCGAACAACGGGCTCAACTAATGGTAAATCCTCGTCCATTTTCATGAGAATTTTGTTTGCTACCTCCATAATCTCAATGGTCGTTCGATAGCTTTTTTGCAGGGTAAAGTAGTTTGCACGGGGAAACAGTTCAAGTAAAGAATCCCATTCTGTTAAAGAACGATAGCTGTGAATTCCCTGTGCTAAGTCACCAACCATTGTAAACATGTCTGTCTCCAGACCATCCTGTAGAGCAGCTAACTGAAATAAACTATAATCCTGTACCTCGTCAATAAAGACAACTCGCATTTTCCACTGATCAGCAATGCCTTTGACTTTGGCCTGTAAATAATAAATGGCCGCTAGATCCTCTAATGCCCATTTTTCCTTTGCGTGGGTTTGCAAAAATTTCTCTTGCTGCTCAAAGGTCCATTCAGGTGCAAGCTCTTGTAAAAGCTGACGGTCAGTCAAAAGCTTGCGATACATCTGTTTGATCTTCGCTTTTTCAAACCGCTTCATATAAGTAGTTGCAGTAGATTTAGCTTCAGCTGTAATTTTAGGAATGCGTTCATCCCGTTCGTCGATGAATTTTGTAACTGTTTCACGTCTTTTGTCGGGATCTCGTAAACCGCTTAATGCTTTTCCAATCATATCCTCATAACGGGTATTTAGAGATGTAAGAACAGCTTTTGCTTTTCGTTTTACTTCGGTTTGAACAATCTTCTTAATGCGTTCAATACGTTTTTCGATCGGCATGTAAGCAAATTCCTCTAGGAACAGCTTCTTCAAATGACTGCCACGCATTATCCGATATTTTTCTATAAACACATCCTCATTAAATAAATCTGCTAGATCGTGTTCATGTGTTTTGATATAACGGTTTAACAATTCCCGGTAAAATAAGGAGCCCTTTATTTGAGGGATGTTGAAAGCGGGAAGTGCATCAAGGCCTTCTTCAACGATTGTTTCAAGCTGTTCATTCGGGTTTTGTAATTTTAATTTGGTGCCTGTAGCATTTTGGACGTATTCAGCATAGGTTGTTTGGCAAATTTGCTCCACACCTAGCTCTGGTAAGACGTCTCCAATATACTCGATAAACAATTTATTGGGTGCTAAAATCATTAGCTGCTCAGGGTTAAAATGTTCGCCCATTGTATATAGGAAGTAAGAAATTCGGTGAAGAGCAATGGTGGTTTTTCCACTTCCTGCAGCTCCCTGTACAAGTATCGGTTGTTTTAAATGGGCGCGAATAATTTCATTTTGTTCTTTTTGAATGGTTGCTACAATCTCGGTCAATCGTACATCGGCTTTCCCCGAAAGTGCTTCCTGAAGGAGGTCATCATTCGTTGTTAAATCAACATCCTGGAAGCTTAACAGTTCACCATCTTCAATTTTATATTGTCGTTTTGAAAATAAGTGCCCTGTAAAAACCTCATCACGGACAGGGTAGGAAATTTCGCCAAGTCGACCGTCATAATACACATTGGCCACTGGAGAACGCCAGTCCACAATAATAGGCTCGAAGGTTTCGTTATGAAAAAGAGAGGTTTTACCGATATATAAAAGCTCCTCAAGCTCTCCAGTTCGTTGGAAATGTATCCGAGCAAAATAAGGTTTTTTCTTAACGGCTTCCAAACTTTCTTTTTGATTTAAGGCTAATTCAAAAAAACGAGAATTCGTTAAAATATTGATATAGCTATCACTGGAATCAATATATTCAAGATTGGCCATCGATTCCTTAATCTTATCTTGCACAGCCTTTAAATCTCTCTGTGAAGCCTCAAGAAGCTCGCTCATATAATGCTTTGTGTACTCTAATCGTTCACTTTCTTTTTGAAAATCAGGATGCTGGATTGTGTTTTGTTCACCTTGTTCTGCCACTTTAGGTCAAACCCCCATTCATTGTGTAATAACGTACAAAAAAAGCTAGATATTTATCTTACTAAATTTTCCTACTGAAGTGAAGTTTTGTATAATGTTTTTTCAGATAATTTAAAAATAAATGTTGAAATAACAAAAGCCACTTCCATCTTCAAAAACATGGAAACGGCTTGTTTTATTTAATACTTAAAATCAAGCAAAGATAGCCACTTAAAACAATGAATATACCCATCATAAAAGTCATGATTGCTGGCATCTTCTTTAAAAAGGAAAAAATCATCAGTACTAAGAATAGAAGAGTTAGAACTCCTAGCATAATCGCTGTTGCATTTGGAGCAAATTGTACACTCATATTTTGTTGAATCTGCCCCTGGTAAATGTAGCTGAATAATGGTGATACATTGTTGCCCGAAATAGCTGTTTCTCTCGGTGGCGGCTGTTGTCCTAATGCAGCAGTTACAGAAAAAATGAGCAGCATAAAAATACTTTCGGCCTTTGTCCAAGGCAGGGGATTGAAGCTTGCTTCTCTTTGAACCTTCTTTTTAATAAATAGACTATTAATCGCAGCAAAAACTACTAATGGAATGATTAATAAATGCTTCATTAACAGCATTTGCCCATAGGAAATTGGCCAGGAATTTGTATAGTCCTCCACAATGATGTCCATCAAAAGAAGACCGCTTACAATTGTCGCCGTAAAGCATAGTAACGCAACAGGCGTGAACCATTTTAAAAAGCTTGCCCAGTTGGAATGATTTTTTGAAAACCAACTAACGATAATCAGTACACCAACCCAAACAGCTACAGCAGTAAAATGAATGGTATCACTTACAAATCCCAGTAATTGATTGTAAGAGCTAGCGTGACTCGACCAGCCTAAAGCTAGTATCAAAAGAAAAGTGAGCGCTATAGCTATCGCACAGTAAAACCTGTTAGCCCGATCATCGAAAAGAGCGATGAAAAGGAATAAAATAATCGAAACAATAAACGTAAATAACCAGGCTTTACCTACCTCAAATGTAAATAAAACAGATTGCAGTGTATCGGCTAAGCCCATGTTCGGCACTAGGTAGAACAGAATTTGTAGTACTGGAAAAAAAGAAAAGAGGGCGAGTCCAATTGTAGAAAGAAGCAATGCCCATTTCGGTACAAAAATAGAAGGCCGTGCTGATTCAGGTACTATTGCTAAAATGAAGCTCCCCATTAAAATAGCAAAGCAAAGATATACGATTGTCTGACTTAACATACCTAACATATCCATAATTATTGCTTCCTCTTGGCGAAAAAGATGAAGCTACCGATAACAATCAGAATAAGCACGCCAATAAGTGATGGTGCTAGATAGGACTTTTTTTCAACAGGTTCACTCTCAGCTAAATCCACTTCAGCAGCAGACTCTGATTCACTTGTAGCTATACTAAGGTCTGCATCGGTCACTTCGACATCTACTGCGCCATCTTCAGTATTTTCGTTTGTTTGTGCTGTAGGTAAGTCCATTTTAAAGGGTACTTCTCCCTCCATGACATGGCCATCAGCACCGATAATAGTCCAGTTAATAACGTATTCTTCATTTTCTAAAGGAGTAGAAAGGGTACCAGTCAATATAGTGTTAGTTGCTGAAATATGATCGATTGATATAGATTCGCCTGCCGTATTTTGAAGTGTGAAGGAACTATTTTGTTCAATTTTTCCTTCAAAGGTTAATTGAATTTCATTTAATTCCTCAGTTATTACTTCACCAGATTGTGGGGAGGAGCTTTCAATATGTGTATGCGCAAATGCATTATTTACAAAAGTAAATAAAAAGATAAAAGAAACGATTAGGAATTTTTTTAGCACAAAAAAACCTCCAAATTTATAAATTCGGTTAAATTGTAGCATATTTCCTTTGATAAAAGCCTTTAAGAAGGGTTTAAGGTTAGGGACTTGTATAGGGCTTTCCAACAATCCTATGAACTTTTTTAGCAGCAAAGGAGATTAGAGGTTGAAAGTATATGAATATGGAACTTTAAAATAAGACTATAAATTGCCAAGAATCTTTACATGAATTTAATTATTTGAGTGTGGTTTGTTAATTTTGAACTGATACTATAGAACTTAGATAGAGTGTTATCAAGAATGGTTATTGTAAAAATTCAGGTTAAAGGAAGGTCTTGTTATGAAAATATATGCTCACCGCGGATATTCTGCGAAGTATCCTGAAAATACTTTAGCTGCTTTTCGAGCTGCAGCTGACTTACCAATTGATGGGGTAGAGTTCGATGTGCATTTAACAAAGGATCAGCAGGTTGTTGTTATTCATGATGAATCCATTAACCGTACCTCTAACGGCCAGGGCTTTGTAAAAGATATGACACTACAAGCGTTACGCGGATTTGACTATGGTGGCTGGTTTAGTAAGGAATTTGCCGGTGAAACCATTCCTACTCTTAGTGAAGTATTAACTATTTTCCGTGATACGAACCTTCGAGTAAATATTGAGCTGAAATCCGATATTTTTGCTTATGCTGGAATGGAGGAACTAGTACTGAAAGAGGTTGAAGCACTAGGAATGCAGGAGCAGGTTGTAATCTCATCCTTTGACCACGAAGCAGTAGCTCGAGTAGCTGAACTTGCTCCAAATATTGAGAATGCTGCACTATTTGTTAACACAATATTAGAGATAGTTGAATATCAAGAAAAACTCCCTGCCAAGGCTTTGCATGTTTCATTACCCTCTGCACTTCGTCGACCTGTACAAGAGGCTATCCAAAGGGGCTCTGTAGTACGTGTTTGGACAATTAATGAGGTGGAGCATGTGATATTGCTTGTAAACAGTGGTGTAGAAGCTATTTTTACTGATGAACCAGAGAAGATGATGGTGTTTATAAAAGAGAATAGTGTAAACGTGTAAGATATCCACGAAAAAAAGCGACCATTCCATATAGATGAAGGTCGCCTTTTTTCACCACTTTGCCTGATGTGCCTCGACACACCCGAGCATTTGCTGAATTAACAGTGTAGAGCCATCGTCAAGTTTGATTTGGCCGTTAAAATAGCCTACCAATTGCTGGTTATTGGATTTCACTAGTTTTTTATCCATTTCTCCATAGTGCTCAAAGAATGGATGGAAGGTTAGCATGGCGGTATCTGAGAATTTTGATGTGATATACCAAGGCTTCAAGAGATTGGAAGAATCATAGTTAAATAGCACATCTTCATGGATTTTCGTCATATGTCCATTGACGAAAACGGCATTTTCCGTCATCCCTGTTCCATCAGTCCATTGTCCACCGAAGTTTAAGCCGATTCGTTGATCGCGGACACGCTGAGAGGCCATGGCTCTATTCCACTTAGCTTCGCGTGGCCAAACACCTCGACCGTAATCAAGAACTCCATAGCAATCTTCCTCATTAAAATGATAGAGTCGATTTCCGAGCTTCACAAAGCCTGATGTCGGTAAAGTATGGTGTTTTGCGGTAAATTGGAAGGTTTGACGATTCCAAGGAACGACAACGTTTAATGTATCATCCTCCTGTGGATGATGGATGTTCAATTCTGCTAGAAGGGGCTCACTATCAAAATTGTCAGAGGTAACCTTTAAATAGGTTTGGTTTTGAAAATACGTTATATTAATATGAATCTCATTATTTTTGAACTCAATAGGCTCTAATACTCTAGTTGGCATTTTTAACTTGCTTCCGATACCAAGAGGAATTGTTATGATTTTTTCAAAGAAGCGCTGTGTTTCGTACTCTAAGAAGTTCACAAAGCAAACCGCAGCATAATCTAAATGACAAATTGATATAGAGAACAAGATTTCTTCTCCATAGATGTACCAATTATTCCACTTTTTCTTTCGTAAATAATGACCAGATAAGTTGCAATCGATGATAGGTTTACGAGCAAAACCAATAGCCTCTGGATTCAAATTGCCTTTTTTATCACAAAGCCTTGTTAGTTCAGTTATTTCTCTTTCAGCGTGCTGCGTCAATTCCAACATCCTCTCAATCAAGTTATCTAGTATAAGTATCTGTTCCATTGAAAGTAAAATATGATTTTTATCTAGTAAATATATCAACCCTCAAGTATTTGTAATATTTTTAATATAAAATTTCTCTCTCCAAAAATGTGAATTAGTTTTATTGTAGCAAAATCTAAGCAGCATTTCTTTAGACATAGCAAATTATTAAATAATTGTCACAATTATCCACTGAGTATTCAAAAATACGAAAGATGCGCAAAAAACTGCATAGAATGAAAAAAAGGAGGTTTATCAAATTCCGACTTATTATAATCGTAATGCTGTTGTTGAGTACGCAAGAGCGTGGTGGGATAAGAAAAACCCGGAATTTCCCGCATTCTTAGTGGATTGCACAAACTTTGTTTCACAATGCTTGCTTGCAGGTGGCGCGCCGATGACAGGGGCACCAAACCGTGGAAGCGGTTGGTGGATTACAGATGGGTGGAGAAGTGGTCATAATACGGATGGTCACTTTTCAAAAGAAACGTGGAGCTATAGCTGGTCTGTTGCACATAGTTTTCGTTGGTATTTGGAAAATGCGAGGTCAGGTCTTACGGCAAAGCGAGTAGAAAACCCTTCAGACCTGCAAATTGGTGATGTTATTTGCTACGATTTTCAAGGCAATGGTGTTGTGGATCATACAACGATTGTGACGAGTATGATAGACGGTGTTCCATACATCCATGCCCATACTGCTGACAGTGCGGATCGTCATTATGACTATTCCAACTCATTAGCTTATACGCCTAATATTCGGTACTACTTCTTTAGAATAGATGATATGTTTAACTAAAAGGTTTACTTTGAATTCTCCGTTGTATAAAAATGGGAATTGCTAAGTATATTTTAAATGTACGAAATATATGTTAAGGTTAATTGAGAGGTTAACATTACTATAGTTCTATATTTAGTTAATTTCTTTAAGGAGAGAAACAAATGGACCAACATTCTTTATCTATTCGCGAAGCAATAATTGGGAGACGTTCGATTAAAAAGTTCAATGGTCAACCAGTTGATCGCGAAGTATTACTACAAATTATCGATGATGCAGTTTGGGCACCAAATCATAAAAATAGAGAACCGTGGCGACTAGTAGCAGCATGCGGCAAAGAGATTTTAGAATTACACAAGCTTCTACGAGATACGGCCATTCCTAAATGGAAAGAGCTTTCTGAGGATGTACTAGAAAAACAAATGCAAAAATTCACTTTACCGGGGGCATATGCATTTGTGATTGTTCCAGAAGATGTCCGTCAAAAGCAAAGACTAGAGGATTATGCTGCAGCAAGTATGTTTATTCAAAACATTCAATTACTTGCTTGGGATTATGGAATCGGCTCCTGCTGGAAAACTCCAGATTTCCTTGATGCTCCAGAATTTCGTGAAGCACTTGGTGTAAAATCTGGCGAGCGAATTATTTCTATGCTTCAAATGGGATATTACGATGATATTCCTAAAGCAGCAGAACGCAAAAAGAGCGATGAGATTGTCTCGTTTTTTGGAGAAAGTGAAAGTGAAATCGAAGGCTTATAAAATATAATGGTAAAGCTTATCCAGAGTATGCTTTGGGTAAGCTTTTTCTTTTGGATAATTTATAGAAATTTCAGTTTATTTAACTTGTATTTTCATTCTATTGTATGTATATTTATGATAAAAAGGTGATTAATATGCAAATCGAGCTTTCGAAAAATGCACTAGTTATTCACAACATCATGTTACAAGCATATCTAGAATACGAACAAGCTGGAGTACCCTCAAGTGCGTCAAAGGAAACTATTGATACTGTTCAACAGGATTTAGAAAACGGCGCAACAGCATTTATTGGCTATGATCAGAATGGGAAACCCGTTGCAGCTGTACGATTTCAAGTAATTGAAAATGTCATGCACTTTTATCGATTATCTGTACTGCCTGAATGCAGGGGAAAGGGCTTTGCAAAACAATTATTAAAGGCGCTTGAGGTATATGCAAAACAAAATACAGTACGAGAAGTGCGCTGTAAGGTAAGGAAAAATGTGGAACGAAATATCCGATTATATACAAATCAGGGCTATCAAATATTTGAAGAAGAAACTACTAAGCTTATAAATGGCGATGATACTATAGTGGTCTCGATGAAAAAAGAAGTAAATCAGCTTATTGACCTGTTAAGCTAGCAGATATAAAAACTATAAACTCTTCTATTAAGTTAGAAAGCTTGTAGTTTTTTTAGTTTATTCGTTTATGAGAATCTATTTAAGAGCGGGAGAATATGTATTGTAAAGAGAGGAAGCCCTTAGTTTATACAGATTGTTAAACACTGTTGGTTCATTGTTTACTAAGTGTCCATTTCGGTAGGACAATAATTCATGTAAATTAATAGTAATTCAAGAAGTCTAGCTTTTAAATAAGTTTATTCCACACAAAGGGGTGCTGTAGTGTGACAGTTGAACAAAAGGTAAAAGAGTTACATCATTTTATAAGTGGCGAATTAGTAGAGGGTGCAAGTGGACGATTTTCTAATGTGTATAATCCCTCTACCGGGGAAGTGATTGCACAGGTTCCTTTAGCGACAAAAGAGGAAGTTCAGAAAGCCATCGAAGTGGCCCAAAAAGCTTTTCCTGCTTGGAAAAACATGTCCGTTGGAAAGCGTGCGGAAATAGTTATGAAGTTCAGGCAGCTTGTGAAGGATAATGAGGCGGAGTTAGTTGAGATTATTTGCACTGAAAGCGGAAAGACGCGTGAGGATGCAAAGGGAGAAATCACGCGTGGCTTAGAATCAGTTGATCTTGCCATTAATGCACCACATTTATTAAAAGGGGAGTATTCAGTCAATGTTGGAGGTAATATCAATGCCTTTTCAACAAAGGCTCCTTTAGGTGTAGTTGCAGCAATTTCTCCATTTAACTTCCCTGTGATGGTGCCCTTTGCTCAAACAAGCATGGCAGTCGCTGTAGGGAATTCTGTTATTCTTAAGCCTTCTGAAAAAGTCCCCATGTCTGCTCTTTTCTATTCAGAGCTTTGGAAAAAAGCAGGGCTTCCAGATGGCGTTTGGACAGTGATCAATGGAGATAAGGAAACGGTTGATGAATTGTTAGCAAATCCAACTGTTCAAGCTGTATCTTTTGTTGGTTCAACAACAATTGCTGAATATATTTATCAAACAGGAACGAATTATAACAAACGGGTTGCAGCCTTAGGTGGCGGGAAAAACTTTATGATTGTTATGCCAGATGCAGACTTGGAAAAAACGGCCAATGCTTTTATTGGAGCTGCATATGGGGCAGCCTCCCAGCGTTGTATGGCGATCTCTGGAGCGATTACAGTTGGGAAAGAGACGGCAGATAACTTTGTCGCAGTCCTAAAAGAAAAGGTTGAAAAGTTGAAGGTGGGTCCATATACAGAGGATGATGTGGATTTTGGACCTGTTATTACAAATCAGTCAAAGGAAATGGTTGAGGGATATATAAATCGAAGTATTGAAGAAGGTGCGAAGGTTGTTGTCGATGGACGTAACCCTAGCATTTGCGAAACCTCAAACGGATTCTATTTAGGGCCAACCTTGTTAGATGAGGTGACTCCTGCGATGGAAGTGTACCAGCAAGAGGTGTTTGGACCTGCTCGAATTGTAGTGCGAGTGGAAACCTTACAGGAAGCGATTGAGCTTATAAATGACCATGAATTAGGAAATGGGGTTACTATTTTCACGAATAATGGTGCAGCAGCTCGTAAATTCCAAGAGGAAATTGAAGTTGGGATGGTCGGTGTAAACGTACCAATTCCAATCCCGGTTGGCTATTATAACTTTGGTGGATGGAAGCGTTCGAAATTTGGAGAAGGCTATATGTTCGGCCCAGATCAGGCGCGTTTCTTTACTAAAGTAAAAACCATTTCAGAAAAATGGCTAAGTGTAGATGATGAAACAACTACATCCTTTGCCTTTCCAAGTAACGAAAAAGACCAATAATGTCCTAAGATGTCTAGAAGGTTGTCCTATCAACTTTTTAGATATCTTTTTTTTTGCTCTTATTTTGAATTATCAGATATTTATAGCTAAACTGCTTGAGTTCTATTAAAATATAGTTAATTTAAAAAACGTATAAATAGCGTATGGCAGGTATTTTGCTAGAGGAGGGATAAGATGAACAAAACTTCATTGCAAATCAATGATATTCTCACCAATATACACTTTAAACAGGCCGAGTTAGTAGCCGGATTTAATGGAGCTCAAAATCCAATTAAATGGGTGCATGTACTGGAGGTAACGAATGCTCAGAAGCTATTGAAGGGGCAGGAGCTTATTTTAACGACTGGTGTTAGCTTTAAGCAAAATTCAGAAATTTTCCTGCAATTTGTACAGGGGCTAATTGAAACAAATTGCTCTGGTCTTTGTATTGAATATGGAGATTACATACAAAGTATCCCGACCGAAATCCTTGCACTGGCAAATCTACATCATTTCCCGATTATCGTCTTTCATGAAGAAGTACGCTTTGTAGAAATTACACAAGATTTACATACCCTCATCATTAATCATCAATATTCTAAGATGACTCAACTAGAAAATTACTCCCAACTTTTAAACAAAGAAATATTATCTACACAAAATGCCGAGCAGCTCTTAAAAATCCTTTATAACTTTTTGCAAATTCAAATCATTTTTGAGGTTGAAGGACAAGTTGCTATTTTCTATCCTAATATGACGAAAAAGCAAAGAGAGCTTCTTTTAGAAAAGAAGAAATGCGTTGCTACCTCCTCTCAATTTACAATCTATCCAATTTATTTATTTGAACATAATTATGGTGAAATTACACTTCATAGTGAAAATCGTGAAATTACAGAGTTTGAAATGTTAATTTTAGACAGGACTGTTACGGCATTGGCCCAAGTATTGCTTCGAAATTTATATGTAGAAGAAAAGAAGGGCATGGAGGATGCGAAATGGTTGGAGGAATGGTTGGAAGGGGGCCATTCAGAAGAGGAGGTAAAGCAGTTTATATTATCTGAGTGGCCAAACTTTAAACAAAAAGAAAGCGCCGTTCTAGTTATTTCTCTACCAAGAAACGAAAAAAACAAGCAATTGGATAGCACTTATTTTAAATTATATTGCCATGCAACCTTTGACAAGAAAGGCTTTTATCCCTTCGCAATTCAAAAAAAGTATAGTTTGATTTTAATCTTACTAAATCGGCAGGATGGGATTCCTATGAAGGAAAGACTGCGGGAATGCATTCAAAAACTTGAAACATCGGATTTGTTGATGGGACAAGAATTTGCTGTAGGTAAGTTTGTCACAGACTTAACAAAGATTCATGAAAGCTATCAAACTGCTTTAGATACTTTGTATATTTCCAGAAACCTAGATTCTCCCTCCTGTTTTTATGATGAGTTATATGTTTTTCATCTTATTTATAAAATGCAAAAGCATACAAATTTAGAGGAAATGATTCGAGACTATCTTCAGCCCTTAGTGGATTTCGAAGAAAAGCATGGGGGAGAGCTACTTGAAACGTTAGAGGTATATTTGCAATCGAATGGATCGAAGCAGGAAACGGCAAAGCGATTATTTATCGTACGCCAAACCCTATATCACCGTTTAAGGAGGATTGAAAGCTTAATAGGGAAGGACTTCATGAACGGGCAAAACCGTCTTGTATTAGAATTTATGCTCCTAGCACGAAAGTTTACGAGGAAAATAAAATAAACTGGTGTGTCGTATGATAGTTTTTACGAAATGTATAAAAAAACTGGTTTTGTTTTACATTTTGTTACATGAAATGGAGCTCTTTTTTCTTCATAATATTTGTAAACTAAGCGTTTCAAAGAGGTAAGGAGAGACGTTTACCTCAAAATGAAGATAGGAGAGTGACTGGGATGTTGGATACTACTTTAGGAAAAGAGTTACTAGAGAAGGACGAAAAATACGTTTGGCATTCAATGAAGCCCTATAACCCAAATGCAACTCTAGTAGTTGAAAAATCAAAAGGTGCCCGAATTACTGATGTAGATGGCAAAGAGTATATAGAAGCAATGGCTGGATTGTTTTGTGTAAATGTAGGCTATGGGCGGGAGGAGCTTGCAAGGGCTGCTTACGAGCAAATGGTTGTCAATCCATATACGCCACTGTCCCAAGGGCATGTGCCATCCATTAAGCTTGCTGAAAAGTTAAATGAAATGCTAGGTGGAGATTATGTTATCTTCTTTTCCAATAGTGGCTCTGAAGCAAATGAAACGGCCTTTAAGATTGCGAGACAGTACCACCAACAAAAGGGAGCTGCATCTCGTTTTAAAATTGTTTCTCGCTATCGTGCTTATCATGGAAATACAGGAGCAGCATTAGCGGCTACTGGGCAAGCAGAACGTAAATACCGGTATGAGCCGTTATCACCTGGATTTCTTCATGTTGCACCACCTGACTCTTACCGAAGTAATGAAGATAGCTATACCGATAGCCTTGAAATCCCGAGTGTAAAAGAGGTCGATCGAGTGATGACTTGGGAATTTAGTGAGACGATTGCGGCAATGATTCTAGAGCCCATCATAACTGGTGGAGGAGCGCTGGTACCACCAGAGGGTTATTTAAAAGGAATTGAAGCCGTATGTAAAAAGCATGGTGCATTGTTAATTGTAGATGAGGTAATCTGTGGCTTTGGTCGAACTGGTAAGCCCTTCGGATTTATGAATTATGGAGTGAAACCAGACATTATCACGATGGCGAAAGGCCTTACAAGCGCTTATCTTCCGCTATCTGCAACGGCTGTGAAACGAGAAATCTATGAAGCCTTTATGGAGAGTGGGGACTATGACTATTTCCGACACGTCAATACATTTGGGGGTCATCCGGCATCATGTGCATTAGCCTTGAAAAACCTCGAAATAATGGAAAAAGAGCAGCTGTTTGAACGTTCTGCACTAAAAGGTGAAGAAATGTTCATTTCACTACAAGCCCAATTAAACACACACCCATTAGTAGGGGATGTACGTGGAAAAGGCTTATTAATAGGAATTGAATTAGTTAAAGATAAAGCAACAAAAGAGCCACTAGAGCTCGAATATGTAAACAAAGTAATTGCGATGTGCAAGGAAAAGGGAGTTATCATAGGGAAAAATGGGGCTACAGTAGCTGGATACAATAATGTGCTTCTATTATCTCCACCCCTAAGTATTCCTGATGAAGATATAGAAATCGTCATTAACACAATTGTAGAAGCAATTTATCATTTAAATAAATAAGGAAAAAGCAGAATGGCAAAAAGCTATTCTGCTTTTTTTAGCTAAGTGAGGCAAGACTATTCTTAGATTTATTATGACAAATGTCGAATTATTTCCCGAGAAATGTTTTATTTTGCGAATTGAATCGAATAGAAATCGATTTTTCAATTCAGTTATGGATGTTTTAGATAGGAATGATAAGTATTTTGGTGCGATTGTCTAAAAATTTGTCGATTTCGGATTCATTGTAAGCTTTCACAGCTGTCACAATTTGCACATTGAGTACGTACAGATGTATTAAACACTGTACTTATAAAGAGTCAACATATGGAGTTAGTAACTAGATAGTTTATTACAAACTATAACAACGGCGAAATAAAAAATCATATGAATGCAGGGTACAATGAGGGAAGCCTAACAATATTTAGACAAAATGAGTTTTTATTTAACTTGATAAGGTCTGAAATCCAAGCTACTTAGCTTAAGGTTTTTACTTTTAAATTTCTATTTTTAATTTCTTTATATTTGGCAGCGACTTTTTCATGAATTGGATGTGCTTTTGGGATACCTAGATATTTGGAGATGACAAGATGGATATCATATTTTTCTAGTTCCTCGTTAAGCTTTACTGCTTCTGGGTCTTTGATGTAGTCGAAGTGGAGAGCAGCAGCAATGGCCTTTGTTAGATTTGAGATATCCATACCGAGCTCATAAGCTTGAACAGTTGGTTTCACAAGGCGATCGTTGATAGATAGTTTTCGAAGTGGGGACCTACCTACACGGACAATTTTATCCTTCAAATTGGGGTTTGCGAAACGATGCAGTATCTTGCGGATATAACGCTTATGCTCTTGTTCATCTAAATCATATTTTTCAATTAGCATCTCACCTGTTTCATTCATTACTTTTTGTACTTCCATCGATAATTGTGGATCCTTCATAACCTCTTGGATTGTAGAGTAGCCCTTCAAATAGCCAAAATAGGCTGCACTACAATGAGCGGTATTTACGGTGAAAAGCTTTCTCTCGATATAGGCATCGAGGGAATCGACAAATTGGACGTCTTGGATAGTTGGGAGTTTTTCTTGTAGCTGGGAGCTTTCAATTACCCATTCAAAATAAGGCTCTACCGTAACTTCAAGCGGATCCTTATGATACTGTACAGGGACGATACGGTCTACTGCGGCATTTGGGAAGGCTACAAATTGTGAAGCCTGTTCATGCATTGATGCTGGAAGATATGAATAGACATATTTTTTTAACTTGGAGCTTGCGCCAATGATGTTCTCGCAAGCGATAATGTGGAGGGGATTTTTGTTGTTTTTAATGATTCTTGCTTTAATTCCTAAGGCAATATTCTCAGCGATTGTAGGTAGGTTCGATACACCAAGGGCAGTGGTAATAATTTTCGCATCGACAATTTTTTTTACGACTGACAGGGTATCGTCTGTAGAAACAGCCTCCACATTTTTAACGAGTATACGATCTTTTGTTTCGTTTGCAATGGTGATAGGGTACTCTTTTCTAAGATTGAATTGTTCAATTTTTGTTTGGCTACGAGTGACAAAACAAACGTCATAACCAGATTTAGTTAAGATAAGACCTATAAATCCTCTTCCGATATTGCCAGCACCAAAGTGAACTGCTTTAGGCCTATCAATATTAACATCATTCAAGTGTATCACTCTCCTTTTTAGGGTTAGGTTGATCACACAGACACGGGCTATGGAGTTAGCTAGGATATCTGCCAATTTGGGTTGGAAATCTGCCAGAAAGCAGAATTTATCCGCCAACTATTTCTTTATTTCCGCCAATTAGTAGTAATATCCGCCAATCCGTTTATTTACAATCCAACTTAACTTGAATGCACTTTTTGTTGTACAAGCTCAGCTAATTTTTCTAAATCATAGTTTGTTAGAGATTCTATTGTGTGATGACCTTCGCTAAAAGGAAGTTGGTTTGTAATGTCATTTTTGATAACAACTGTAGGTATGCCTGCTGCAACTGCTGCACGTGCACCATTAGGGGAGTCTTCGATGGCGATGGCTTCACTAGCTTCAACACCGAGCTTTTCTAAAGCTTGTAGATATAGTTCAGGGTCTGGTTTTACTTTTTTAACAGTATCTGCTGTACAATAACATTCAAAGTAGTTTTCGATGCCGTGTAGTTTTACGAATTTGTCGATCCATGAACGTTCGGAGCTGCTTGCTAGACCGATTTTTAAGCCCTGTGATTTGGCGGTTTCAAGTAATTGAAGGATACCTGGGCGTACGCGTTCCTTTATCATCATTTCAGTATGCTGCTGCTGCACTAGCTGTTTGAATTCCTCTAAATCTATTGGAAGATTGTGATGAGTTTTTAAATGCGTGTACGGGTTAAAGGAATGGAGGCTCGTTCCGAGACATTGAGAATATTGCTCTAGGGTTAAATCAACACCGTGGGTTTTATAGGCATCTCTAAAGGTTATATACCAGGCGGTTTCCGTATCAATAATGGTTCCATCAAAATCAAAAATAAGTGCTTTTATCATGGACATTTCTCCTCTCAAATTTTCATTATATATCCTAATAATTAGAAATATTAGAATATTGATTACTACCTTAACATGTATAAAGATATCATTCAAGGGCTTGCTAGAGTGGGAGAGCTGATTTTGCTAGAATATAAATTTGCTATAAATCCCAATCTAATCTAAATGAAAACGCTATTATTTAATAAAAGAAAAAAGTTTCGAATGAATCCTTTTGCCTATTGCCATTACTTGGGGATGTAAAGGTTTGAATAAGGCTTCAATAGCCAAGGCTTGAATTGAAAATATTCAATTGCTTTACCGAATTGGATGGTTGCTTTTTAACTAAATTATAAAAGGGAATAGAGAGAAGTTTGTCGAATTTAGGTTGTGAGTAGTAAGGTGGGGGTTAGAAAAGTGGAGATTAAGTTAATAAAAGCAACTGCAGGAGATGTACTGTTGCTTCATGATGTTCAAACAAGAGCATTCCAGCCCTTATTAGAAAAGTATCTAGATTATGAGACGAATCCAGCAAATGAGCCGATTAATCGTTTATTTGAAAAAATACAGTATAGTTCATTCTTTAAAATCGTAGTGGACCAAAAATGTGTAGGTGGTATCCGTATAGTTAGGAAGGATGCCAGCTATTGGATTAGCCCAATATTTGTGCTTCCGGACTATCAGGGGAAGGGAATTGCACAGCAGGCAATCGAACAAGTTGAACAATCTTTTACCAACTACAACACTTGGGAGCTGCATACGATTTTAGAGGAAAAAGGGAATTGTTATCTATACGAAAAGTTGGGATATGAGCGAACGGATTTTGAACAAATTGTTAATGATAAAATGACTTTAATTGGCTATAAGAAAACGAAGCAATAGTGGGAATAGTAGTGAATGGAAGGCTTTAGACTTTTTGGGGGATAAAAAATGACTGTTCAAACGAAATTAGCATCACAATTAAATAGAAAAGACGAGCGTCCGAATATTGAACTTGCAAGGGAACTAATGGAAGTTAATCATATTGAGGGGATACAGGAAATTGTTGAAAATCTAGCAAATCCTAATAAGCGAATAAAAGCTGATTGTATTAAGGTTGCCTATGAAATCGGGAGAGTTAAACCAGAATTAATAAGTGACTACGCAGAGATTTTTATTGATTTGTTAAAGGATTCCAATAACCGATTCGTATGGGGAGCAATGCAAGTATTGTCAACTCTCACAGAAATTAGTGCTATTGTATTGATGAAGCATCTACATACTATTAAATTGGCAGTGAAAACGGGTTCAGTAATTACAACCGATAAAGGAATCCTCACTCTAGCTAAACTGGCCATATTAAACGAGCAAAATCATGAGCGGATTGTTCCGTTTCTAATCGAGCATTTGAAAAACTGTCGGACTAAGGAAGTCCCTCAGCATGCAGAAAGTATTTTATTGGCTATTACAGAGGTGTCTAAAGCAGATTTTATACATGCTCTGAAGGAACGCGAACCATATATGACAAAGCCCCAGCTAAGAAGAATTCAAAGAATATATAGACAGCTGGCACAATAACAAAAAAGGTTAAAAGGAGATTACTCTATGAATATGAGACAACAGCTTGAGCAGTACAAGCCCTATAATCCACAGGAGGAGAAGGATCAAAAAATCATTCTTCGTTATATGGACACTTTTGATAATCTATTTACTCGAGAAAATGAATTTGCTCATTTTACAGCATCAGCATGGCTTGTAAATGAAGAGCATACAAAGGTGTTAATGGCATACCATAATATTTATAATTCCTGGTCTTGGGTAGGAGGGCATGCCGATGGAGATATGGATCTATTGTATGTAGCATTAAAAGAGGCGAAGGAAGAGACTGGCCTGGAAAATGTTAGACCTATATCGGAGGAAATCTATTCAATTGAAATTTTAGGTGTACCTGCACATGTAAAAAAAGGCAAGCATGTGGCAACGCATGTTCACTTAAATGTCACGTATTTGTTGGAAGCGAGCGAAAGTGAACTGACTCGCATTAAACCTGATGAGAACAGTGATATAGGCTGGTTTGAATTAGAAAGAGCAATTGAGGTAAGTACAGAACCGGAAATGAAGGTCGTATACCAAAAATTGAACGAAAAGCTTGGCGTACATATGATTTAATAGCAATTTTATATAAATGAGATGGCTTCAGCATTTTTGCTGGAGTCATTTTTTGTGGCATAAGAAGATAAGAGCTTGCACCTTTGCTGGTCGAGTTTTACTTTTCTTATACTTTTTTCTAGTTAAAGTAGCTAAAATATGGCGGTTAATTTGTCAACCTTACACAATGTCAAATGATTCTGAAAACTATACAATAGCCATATGTTACAAAATGTACGTAAATAACGTAAGGAAATATGACATAAATTGATTTTTGAATTTTACTAAGGGAGGGGTTGTGGTGATGGTAAATGAAAAAGAGGTCGTTTTGTTTCAGGGAGTAGATAAAGTCTATAATACGGGCACTGTTGCATTGAGTCAGTTAAATTTATCGATAAAAGAAGGAGAGTTTATAAGTTTTTTAGGTCCTTCTGGATGCGGGAAGTCAACGGCGCTAAGGATGGTTGCTGGTTTAGGTGAAGCTACTCGAGGGACGGTTGAGGTTTTTGGGAAAAACCCGAAAGCTGTTATCGAAACTTCTAATGATGTCGCGTTTGTTTTCCAGGATGCCAACTTACTACCTTGGAGAACAGTACTGGATAACGTATTGCTGCCTCTAGAATTGAGAGGTTCTGATAAAAAGAGTCGAAAAGAAACTGCAATCAGTGTGCTGGAAAAAGTGGGGTTGAAAGACCATATAAAATCCTATCCTCGTGAGCTTTCTGGTGGAATGAGAATGCGTGTTTCAATCGCTCGAGCACTCGCTGCAAAGCCAAAGCTTTTACTTATGGATGAACCATTTGCGGCTTTGGATGAAATGACGAGACAAACCTTGCAAATGGATTTATTGAACATTTGGGAGCGTGAAAAGATGACGGTATTATTTGTTACCCATAACGTTTATGAAGCGGTTTACTTATCCTCTCGAATTGCAGTGATGTCTGCTCGTCCAGGAAGATTATCTAATTTAATCGATGTTGATTTAACTTATCCAAGGGAAAGAACTACGGCGAAATTCACAGAGTATGTCGATGCTGCGTCGCAAAGTCTTGAACATAGCATGGGTCGAAAGGAGCTGGTTTAAATGACTGTTAAAACGGTACCTACAAATGCGGAATTAGTTAATGAGTCTAGTAAGCTCAAAGTCATGAAGGGCAAACAAAAATTTAACCTAAAGTATTTGGGTCCTATTTTAGCGCTAGTGATTTTCCTATCCTTATGGCAATTCATCCCGGCTCTATTGGACATCAAGCCGTTTATTCTCCCTAAACCTACTGATGTCGTAGCTGCGGCCGTTAAGGATTGGCATTTATTATGGCCGGCGATGCAAATTACGATTTTCGAATCGGTAATAGGCTTTATTTTAAGTGCGGTTGTAGGGATTGGGATTTCGGTGTTATTGGCAAGCTCAAGGGTGCTGGAGATAAGCCTTTACCCTTATGCGGTAATTTTACAAACCATTCCTATTGTGGCTATTGCACCAATCATTGTGATTTGGTTTGGTTCAGGCTTCAACTCGATTGTGATTATTTCGTTTTTAATCGGTTTCTTCCCGATTGTTTCAAATACATTGATGGGCTTAAACTCTGTTGATAAGAATATGGGCGATTTGTTCAAATTGTACAATGCGAGCAAATGGCAAACGATGGTCAAGCTAAGAATTCCAGCAGCCATGCCATTTATCATGTCAGGGTTAAAGGTTTCCTGTACGTTAGCGATTATCGGTTCAATCACTGGTGAGTACATTGCCGGGATTGGCGGAGGGAAGGGTGGACTTGGCTACGCTATTACAGTGGCTGCTGTCCAGTTGAAAACACCTTACCTATTCGCTTGTGCGATTGCAGGTGCACTATTCGGTATCGTTTTCTATTTAATAGTTAGTCTGGTAAGCCGCCTGGTGCTGAAATCTTGGCATGAATCGGCGATGGAGGCTGAGAAATAAATACGAACTTCCTAGTTTTACAAACTTACAATAAACGAGATTGTTTAGAAGGAGAGAAGCAAAATGAAATCATTAAAAACCTTAACTTTTATAGTTATGATGATGGCACTGTTTGTAATTCTAGCCGCTTGCAGTGAAACAGAAACAGGCGGTGAATCTGCGGGAACTGAAACGGAATCTAGCTCTGATACAACAGAAGAAGAGACTGCTGAGGTGAAGGATGTAAAGCTTGTCCTAAACTGGTTCGCAAAGGCTCAGCATGGTGGAGTATATGCGGCACAAGAAAATGGTTTGTTTGAAGAAAACGGATTGAATCTAACAATTGAACCAGGTGGACCTCAGGTTTCCTCTATCAACATGGTTGCTTCAGGAAATGCAGAATTCGGCTTAGCTCACGCTGACCAAATTGTTGTGGCGCGTAATCAAGGGATTGAGCTAGTGGCAGTTGCTACTGCGATGCAGGGTAGTCCGCAAGCATTCATGTTCCATAAAGGACATGGGATTGAGGATTTCGAGGATTTAAATGGTCGTAAAGTTTATATTCAACCAGGTATCACGTATTGGGAATACTTAAAAACGCAGTATGATTTAAGCGGTGTTGAGGAATTAGCTTATACAGGTCAGCATGTAAACTTCATTCCAGATGAAGACGCAGTAACGCAAGCCTTCTTAACTTCTGAGCCATACTTCATGGAACTAGAGGGAGTGGAAGTGGAAACGAAGTTGATTGCCGATGCGGGCTACGATCCATACAATGTTGTGTTGTACGTTACAAAGGATTACTTAGAGGAAAATGAAGAAACAGTGCGTGCGTTCACAAAGGCGTTTGTTGAAGGCTGGAACTTGTACGAGGATTCTTATGAGGAGATTAATAAAATCATCCAACAAGATAATCCAGATATCGAAATAGAATCCTTAAAATTCGAGGCTGAATCCCAGGCTGATTTTGTTTATGGCATGGATGCTGCTGAAAATGGTGTTGGTTACATGACAGAAGAGCGTTGGGCAACATTAATTCAACAATTAAACGACTTGAAATTGTTAGATGAAGTCTTTGATGCCAATGAAATCTTCGCGAATGATTATTTACCAGAATAATAATTAAAGAGCAAGAGGCGTACCGTTAAATAGCGGGCGCCTCTTTACATTTACTGGGTTGTCGGGTAACCTTTTAGGTAAAATAACTGAATTAATGGAATTTTTATATAATTTAACTAAAACGTTTTCGGATATTTGGTAATTCTACCGATGAAGCGAGATGTTTATTTTTTTATACTGATAAAAAGATTATCAATAGGATTGGAGGGGTTTTGTGGACAGTAATGCGTTTTTTGATGGAACATTTACTTTGCCAGCGAAGGGTGAAGGGAAATTAAGTGGGAAGACCTTTGCGGTAAAGGACGTATTTGCCGTAGAGGGGCATCGGAATAGTGCGGGAAATCCTACCTGGCTTGAAACTCATGAAGCCTCGAAATCAACAGCGCCTTGTATTGAACGTTTACTGGAAAATGGAGCAGCTCTTCAAGGGATGACTCATACGGATGAGCTCATGTATAGCTTGAATGGTGAAAATATTCATTATGGTACGCCTGTTAACCCGGTGAATCCTAATTGTATTCCCGGTGGTTCATCAAGTGGTTCAGCTTCTGCTGTGGCGAACGGATTAGTAAGCTTTGCATTAGGAACTGATACTGGGGGATCTGTTCGCGTTCCTTCATCCTATTGTGGCTTGTTTGGCATTAGACCAACTCATGATGCGGTTTCCTTAGAGGGAGTCATACCATTGGCACCAAGCTTTGATACCGTGGGATGGATGGCAAAGGATATCGAAACCCTCGAAGCGGTCGGGGAAGTGCTGCTGCCAGAAACGGAATTGAGCGAATTTAACAGGTTTTTCATGGAAAAAGCAATGTGGGGCCAGCTTGCGCAAGAGGATCGAGAAGTGTTGCTGTCGGCAGTACCAAAGGAGCTTTTGATCGAAAATATTACTTTAGAGTCCAAGGAGTTAACTAAATGGCCTCATCTTTTTAAATATATACAGGGTGTTGAGGCTTGGAGGGCGCATGGAGAATGGATTCGGGAGACCAACCCTACTTTTTCTGCGGCGATTGATGGAAGATTTAAAGATGCGAGTAAGCTTGATGCTTCGGGGTATGAAAATGCGGTAAATAGCAAGGATGAAATTGCTGAATTTATGAATCGATTATTAGGGGATAATGGCGTCTTAGTTCTTCCTACTGCCGCCTCTGTTGCTCCGGTAAAAAATGCGCCTGCTGAATCAGTCGAATCAATTCGTGCCATGACTATGCAATTAACGTGCATTGGGGGAATTGCAGGCTTACCGCAAGTAACAGTACCTGTTTTTAGAGAGGATGGTATGGCCTTAGGTCTGTCCTTTATTGCTAGTGAGGGCCAAGATCGTTCATTGCTTAAATTTGTACGTCAGCTTTTTGGAGGAAGCAGCCATGAATCTAGCAACCATTAACTATGAAAATAGTGAGCAGCCAGTTTTGCTTTTGGAAAATGGGGCTGTCCTCATTAAAAGTATAAACGAGCATACTGGAATAGAGCTTCCTTTAACGATGGAGGGGCTAGTTGAGCGGGGTGCTGTAGCGGCATTAAAACAAGCTGTAGCAGGTCTTGTGGAAACAGATTGGATTGACATACACAAGCTTGAAATCGAAGAGCTCTCCTTTGTAGCTCCCTATCGTAATCCGCAGCATATTTTCGGAGTTGGGATGAACTATGTGGAGAAGGCGATCGATTTAGAGGCAACGCAAATTGAAGATGCCCCGGTTTGTTTTATGAAGCCTGCATCAAGCTTAATTGGGATGAATGAATTAATCGAGCTACCAAAGTTTTCAAAGATTGTTACGGCTGAGGGGGAGCTGTGTTTAATCATCGGGAAGACGTGTCATGAGGTGAGTCCTGAAGAAGCAATGCCTTATGTTAGTGGCTATACGACGTCCTTGGATTTAACGGCTAAGGATATTCATGCTCAAAACCCGAGATTCGTTCAAATTTCTAAGGTGTTTAAATCATTCTTTAGCTTTGGACCGCAAATTAAGCTGTTAGATGGAAAAGAAAGATTAACCGAGCTTGTTGTACAAAGCATACATAACGGAGAGGTTGCTGCTGAAAATGCTGTTAGCAATATGATGTATACTCCGGAGTTTATCGTTTCTTACATTTCGCAATTTGTTATTTTGCAGCCAGGTGATCTAATTATGACAGGGACTCCCGGCTCGTATGTATTGCAAAGTGGAGATGAAGCGGGTTGTGCGATTACTGGTTTGCTAGATTTGAAGAATCGAGTTTTATAGGGGATTAAAAGGGGGATGGGTCATATGGTAAAGCAATACCGAGCTACAACCATGTCAACAAAAGGAATGGTAACGACTCCGCATTATCTAGCTTCTCAAGCTGCGCTGTCGGTTTTACAAAAAGGGGGCAATGCGATAGAGGCTGCGATTGCGGCGGCATCTACAATTGGGGTGGTTTATCCGCATATGAACGGCATCGGTGGAGACAACTTTTGGTTGATTTACAATGCAAAGTCGAAGGAGCTAAAGGCCATTAATTCGAGTGGTCGTTCTGGAGAGAAGGCAACTATTGAGTTTTATCAGTCGAAAGGCTTCGAGAAAATCCCTTCGCGTGGAGCGCTTGCCGCGAACACTGTCCCGGGTGCAGTTGCTGGCTGGGGCGAGGCCTATAACTATGCCCAAGCCGAAATGGGAGGTTCGTTATCTTGGGAAAGCTTACTAGAGTCAGCAATTGGCTATGCAGAAGAAGGTTTTCCGGTTACGCCAAGTCAGGAGCATTGGACAACGGTGAATTTGGATGAAGGTGATACTGAGTTCCGAGCTTTACAGCGTTTCGAGGAATTTACAGGGGTCTTCTTAAAGGACGGCAAGCCATACAAAGCTGGCGAAATTATGAAGCAGGAGGATTTAGCGCAAACTTTAAAGCTACTCGCTGAAAATGGTGCCGAGTATCTTTATAACAGTGAATTGACTGAAAAAATTGTAGCCGACCTGCAAAAGCATGGTGGTATACTAACGGTAGAGGATTTTAAAACCCATATTAGTGATTGGGTAGAGCCGATTTCTGTAAAATATCGGGATTACACAGCCTACAACCTACCGCCAAATACACAAGGAATGGCCTCTTTATCTATTTTAAATATTTTAAATCACATAGATTTGCAGCATTTAGAAGAGGGCTCTTCAACTTATTATCATGTACTTGTAGAGGCCATTAAACATGCCTTTGTCGACCGTGATCGCTATTTAACAGACCCTGCCTTTGTGCAAATTCCTTTAAATGAACTGTTGAGCGAGCAGCATGGAATGGAGATAGCTGAGAAAATAAAAGAAAGCCGTCTTGCGAAAGAATTGCAGCTACTAGATGCAAAGGGTGATACAGTGTGGTTTGGTGTGGTGGATGAATACGGAAATGCGGTTTCTTTCATTCAAAGTATTTATCACGAGTTTGGTTCTGGTTTTATTCCGGAAGGGACGGGAATTGTACTTCAAAATCGCGGCAGCTTCTTCTCGCTAGACGAAAACCATGTAAATTCCCTTGCGCCACGCAAACGTAGCTTCCACACATTGAATCCTGCAATGCTATTAAAGAACGGGAAACCAGCTTTGGTATATGGAACGATGGGTGGAGAGGGTCAGCCGCAAACCCAGGCTGCCCTTGTAACGCGTATTGTTGACTACGGTATGTCGGTGCAGGAAGCAATCGAAGCGCCGAGATGGTTGTATGGCCGTACGTGGGGAGCTTCCTCCAATAGCTTAAAGGTTGAAAATCGTATTAATGAAGGTGTGCGAGATGAGCTTGCCGGTTTAGGTCATGAGCTTGAAGTATTAGAGGATTTTACGGATACAATGGGGCATGCGGGGGCAATTTTCATTGACGAAAAAACAAATGTGAAATTTGGCGGTGCAGACCCAAGAGGAGATGGAGTGGCAATTGGTTACTAAAAAAATATCAGTACCCTTTGAAGAGAGGGAGTTTTGGGGAAAGCAGCGAGCTATTTTTATCGCCTTCTTCCGATCGGGTATTTTAGGCTTTGGTGGGGGCCCTTCTACCATTCCGTTAGTAAAAAAAGAAGTAGTAGACATTTTCAAAATGATGGACGACGAAGAATTTTCGGATGTGCTCTCCATCGGGAATACATTACCAGGGCCAATCGCAACGAAAATGGCGGGGTATATTGGCTATCGAGTTGGAGGGTGGCTAGGACTGGTGACTGCCTTAGTTGCAACGGTGTTACCGACAGTTGTATTGATGATTATTCTTCTTGCGTCCTTGAACGAATTTAAGGATTTTGATTTTGTAAAAGGAATGACAAATGGTGTAGTGCCAGTCGTAGCGGTTATGCTCGGGGTATTAACATGGGATTTCCTAAAGAAATCAAAAAAATCGTTGGGCTGGAAAATTGGTGCAATTATATTAGCTGCATCCTTTGTAGCGATGATTCTATTAAGCATTCATCCAGGAATCGTGATTGCGATTTTATTGATATTAGCCTTAGCTCTTCCCATTAAAAAGGAGGGGGCAGATAAATGATGATTTATCTTAAGCTATTTCTAGCCTTCTTTTTCCCGGGGATTCTCGGCTATGGCGGAGGTCCGTCCTCGATTCCGCTAATAGAACATGAGGTCGTTGATAACTACGGCTGGATGACAACGAGTGAATTTAGTGAAGTATTAGCGTTAGGGAATGCTTTACCTGGTCCGATTGCAACAAAAATGGCGGGCTTTATTGGCTATGAGGTGGCAGGTGTACCAGGAGCGATTGTGGCATTACTTGCAACAGTTGGACCATCATTAGTACTGATGCTCATTTTATTGAATATCCTGTACCGCTATCGGAATTCGCCTCGCGTAAAACGTTTATCTAGCTTCGTTCTACCAGCAATAGCAATATTATTGGCTGATATGACATTTGATTTCTTCAACACATCTTACAATGCGATTGGCTTACTAGTAACAGTAGTGCTGATGGTCGCTGCATATTTTGCGCTGGAGCGATTCAAAATTCACCCAGCATTTGTCATCATGGCTGGTCTAGTAGTTGGTGGATTTTTCTTATAAAAAGTAAGTTTAGGTCGTTAACTTGTTCTGAAGGTGGAATGAGTTGGCGGCTTTTTGTGTGCCTTTTGGGTGTGAGAGTGTGTTTGGGATTAGGGTGGTTTTGAAGAGGTGGAGTGTTCTTGGAAAAATAAGAACGCGTTTGGGTAAGTCGCGCGAGTATAGTGGTGAGAGTTGGACGGATACGGGCGAGTCGCAAGTAAATTAGTAAAAGTCGCAAGTATGGAGAGGGAAGTCGCAAGTAAGATATGCGAACTCGCAAGTAAAAGGGCGAGTCGCACGTAAAGAGGGAAAAGTCGCACGTAAAGCTCGTAAACTCGCACGTAAAGAGGAGGAAGTCGCGCGTAAAGCGTGTAAACTCGCACCTAAACAACATACCCACCAAACTCAAACCAATAAAACCCCGAGCAACAAAGAGAGGGGAAGCTGCTCGAGGTTTGTCATATTAGAAATCCGTAGATTATTTAGTGGGAATCTTCGGATTGCCTGTAAATTCAATTACGTTGTATTCGAAGTAATTCTTTAAGATGGTTGCTTTGTCGTCTAAGAAGAGCTCGTCAGCGATGGCGGTCACTAGCTTTGGAACTGCATAGCGAATACCGGATAAGGCTGATGCTGAGACGCCACAGCTGATTAGAGCTGAATAGTTAAAGGCAAATAAGCCATAGAGAGCGGCTTTGCCTTCTTCAGAATTTGGAACAAAGGCAAAGCTTTTAGATAAATATGGGTGTGCATCGATTACTGGATTGGCAATATCCGGGTTTGCTTTATATACGTCGCCCCAACGAGTAATAAATTGCTCAATCTGTTTTAATTCTGGACGCAAGGTAGGATCAGTTATTAATCCTGTACTAATGATCAAGTAATCAAACGTAAATGTATCGTGCGGCGTGCGAACTACTGCCCCTTCTTCTGAAGAGTTAACCGCAAGCCAAGGAGAATCGAGGTGGACATGGAAGCCCTCCCAAGCATTGGCGCGATTGAAGGTATCGTTAGTTGGTGGCTGATTGAATTTGAAAAAGTGGAGCATGGCTGTGTATTTTTCTTCGTCATTTAAGGAATGGTAGCGTTCAATAATGCCAGATTGCTCTAGAATTCGCATAGGGTTTACACGAACCATTTCTTTACGTCGAATGAAGGTATGGACTTCCTTTACGCCGCTCGATAAGGCGAAGTTCGCATTGTCGAAAGCAGAAGCACCACCGCCTAGTATGCCAATTCTTTTTCCCTTTAAGGTATCGAAGTCGATTGCCTCTGAGGTGTGGGCATAAAGTGATTTTGGTAAGTTGTTTTTTATGAAATCAGGAATATGCCATTCGCCGCCGCCTTGGATTCCGGTCGCTAATACGACCTTGCGAGCGAGGAGAAAATTTGATTTTGCGCCATTGCCTGAAATCGCAAGGCGGTGTAATCCATTTCCAATCGGTTCGATTAAATCAACCTTCACTTCATTTTGTACAGGTAATTCCAATACTTCTCGGTACCATTTTAAGTAGTTCATCCATTCGTCGCGAGGGATTTTATCGAGCTGATCCCAAGCTTCTTGACCGTGCTGTGCAATCCACCAAGTCTGAAAGGTTAATGAGGGGATGCCTAAATCGATGGAAGGTAAGTGCTTGGGAGTGCGTAATGTAACCATACGTGCGTAAGTAATCCAAGGACCTTCGATGCCGGCGGGGTTTTCATCTAAAACGGTAATATTCGTAATGCGCTCGCGCTTTAAGCCGAATGCTGTGCTCAAGCCGCTTTGACCACCACCAATCACAACGACGTCATAGACATGGCCATCTGGATGCGAAGTCGGCTCGACCCAATCTACAGTGGAAACCGGATGGGCGATATATGAAAGATCCTTTTTTACTTGCTCATTTAACGCTTCTAAACTCATTGAGCACATCTCCTTTATCTATATGTAATGATTTCTTATAGCCTAACTAACGAATTACGGTCTTAAAAAAGGGGGTTAGCTGCCTCTATAAACCTGATAACCCCATGGTGTTACCAATAATGGGACATGATAATGACCACCAGTTTCCGTCATGCTAAATCGAACAGGCACCGTTGTTAAAAAGTTCGGGGTAGGGAGTGTAAGGCCTTTTGCTTGATAGTAATCTGCTACGTGAAAGACTAGCTCGTAGGTTCCTTGTCGCCAGTCTTCGTTTGTAACGATTTGCTCATCACAGCGGCCGTCTGAATTTGTTATCACCGTTTTAAAAAGCTCCATAGCTTCGTTTTCGGATTGAAAAAAAACTTCAATTTTTACATTTTGAGCAGGGGTTCCATGATGTAGATCTAAGACATGTGTTGATAATGAGGGCATCTCTTTTCCTCCTAGATATTTAGTTACTAGCCAGATTCGCAAGTATCGCGTTAAATCGTAGTCTCGCAATTTTATAGATTTCCTGCAGAGCAGTTTCGAATTCCGCTTCTCGAGAGTTGTTTAATCTTTCCTTCATGGTCTGTAAAATGTGGTTTTTATCTTTCCCTGCAACGGCAATAATGAAGGGGAACTCAAACTTTGCCATATAGGCTTTATTGGTAGCTGAGAAATCCTCAAATTCCTCTGGCGATAAAGAATCCAGACCGGCCCCGTTTTGTTCGCGGACAGATGCCTCGCTCATTTTGATGCGTTTGCCAAGCTCCGGGTGCTCTAAAATTAATGTGAGCTGTTGATCATGGCTTGCTTCAGCCACGATTGCTCGCATTATTTCAAATGCTTCTTCAACTGTGTTAAACGGCTTTTTCGCAACGGCCCTTTGAGCAATCCAGGGCGAATGCTCGAATATTTCACCGAAAACCTCTACAAATTCCTCGTTGCTATAGGTGTTAATCATTTTAATGGCCATCTTTAATTACCTCCTTGAGAGATGAGCGTTGTTTCGGATACTTGAACTTTTTCCTTTTTTGAACGCTTAAAATTTAGAACAAGATTCATCGTAATGGCAGTTAAGCTTCCTGTGATTAAACCGTCCCCAACAAGCATTTTTAATGCAGCTGGAAGGCTGGAGAAAAGCTCTGGTACTACTGTTGCGCCCAATCCAAGGGAAACTGAGCAGGCTATGACAAGTAAATTGTTTTGATTTGTAAAATCAACTTTACTAAGCATTTTAATGCCGGAAGAAACGATCATTCCAAACATCACAACCGTTGCGCCACCTAAAACAGCTGTAGGGATTAGCGTTGCAAGAGCGGCAATTTTAGGAATTAAGCCGAGACCGATTAGAATAATTCCTGCTGCCACCGTTACATTTTTAGATTTCACGCCTGACATTTGAACAAGCCCTACATTTTGAGCGAAAGTATTATAAGGGAATGCGTTGAAAATCCCGCCTAATAAAAATGCTATACCCTCTGCTCGGTAGCCTCGTTCCATATCCTTTGGAGTCAGTTTTTGTTTTGTGATATCGCTGAGGGCCAAAAATACACCAGTTGACTCAATCATTACGACAATTCCAACAATGATCATTGTAATAATAGGAACCAATTCAAAGGTTGGTACCCCAAAGTAGAAGGGTGCGGGTAAGTGGAACCAAGAAGCGTCTCCTAGTGTTGAAAAGTCAATTGGATTTATAAAGCCATAAGCAGCAGTACCTATAATTATCCCGAACAATACAGCGAGGGATTTTATATAGCCTCTTCCAAAATATTGAACTAGTAAAATAATAAACAGAGTCAAAAGCGAAAAAATCAAATTTTCAAGCGAACCGAATTCTGGACTGCTTGCACCACCGGCCATATTTTTAACTCCTGTGGGAATAAGAGATAAACCGATAATCATCACAACTGTACCTGTAACGACTGGGGGGAATAGCTTTAATATCTTGCTGAAAAATTTAGCGAAAAGGATGAGAAACAATCCAGTGGCAATGATCGCTCCGTAGATAGCAGTCATACCGTATTTTGTTCCGATAGCAATCATCGGTGTTACAGCGACGAAAGAGGAACCGAGAACAACTGGTAGGCCAATCCCGAAAAAGCGGTTTTTCCACATTTGCAATAGGGTAGCAATTCCGCAGGTCACTAAATCGATGGCGATTAGATATGCGAGCTGTGTAGAATTTAACCCGATAGCACCACCTACTAAAATGGGAACGAGCATGGCTCCTGCATACATAGCTAAAACGTGCTGTAATCCGAGAGAGGCTGCTTTTGGTTTGCTTATCTGTTCAATCATATGTTTCCCTCCAAATCCATCCGTAACTTTTTCTAACTATTAATGTTACGATTTATTACATAATAAAAAATATTCAGTTAATTGTCTTTGGATGATTTGGCTAATTAAGCTATGAAGTTTTAGCTACTATAACTGAATGCTAATTTAAGCGTATTGTTCGATCAGCAGATGATTTTGGATACGAAGTGCTAATCGAAGCTGAAGTGTCACTTCTGGATCCTTTAAATCCTTCTGTAGAAGACTACTGCATTTTTCAATCCGATAAATTACGGTATTTCGATGCACATAAAGTCGCTTCGCTGTTTCTGAAATTTGGCAATGGCATTCTAAAAACTCATTTAAGGTTTCAAAAAGCACCTTCTGCTCTTCATCTGGAAGAGAGGAAAAGGCTTTAAATACCATGCGATGATAATTCATTAAATCAGTTTGTGGAATCATTTGTAATAGCTCATTGATTTCTTTTTTCTTATAGAAGGAAATTAATTTCCTGCGATTTCTTATCGTTAGCACTGTGCTTTGTGCTTCTTTATAAGCACGCTGTATCTCGGAGAAGTTATGCGTTTGATTGCTGACGCCGAACATCATATGAAGATCGAAATATTGATAAATAGAAGCCTCTAATTCAGTGAATAGCTCGGTTAAAAATAACGTATAGTCTGAATTTGGATCCTGCAATTCGAATAAAAAGATTAACTCGTTATTCAGGGTGAAGGCGTGTATAGGAATCCTGCTTGTTTGAAGGGCTTCCTCACAATATTTATGAATTTGCTCGATGACGAAATTTGGTTGATAGGAATAAGAAGCTGTTTTTGTTGTTACGTGCCCGATAATGCAAAGATATACTTGCTGATAAGGTAATGAAAGCTCTTGTGACATAGCCTTTAAGGCGATAGGTGAATGGCCGTCCTGCTCCAGTAAATCTCGGAAATGCTGATTGCGAATATTACGTTTTTGCTGGAGGAGTGCTTGCTCCTGCATAATCGCAAAAGATAAAACGTTAATGGCCTGCTCAATCGTTAAACGGGACAGGATATCCTGCTCATCTATCGAGCCTTTAATCATTAAATAGCAATTCTTCTCAGAGTTAATGTTGATGGGATATAAAGAAATTGCTTGGCGGTCAGCGATTAATGAAAAGGCCCATGCTTTATTTGATGGTGTATGTCTAATATCATTGCGCATCAGTTTGTGAATCGATGCCAGCTCGGGAATATATTGCTGAGCAGAATACATCGGCCGTAAAAACGGGCTGATTAGCTGAACCTCTCTCCCTATTAAAGAGGTTAGCTGGCGTACAAGTCTCTGAATGCCTTGGCCGTTTAGTATAAGCAATGTAAATTGCCGATGGATATCCATGGCGTGAGTTAATAAAGAAGCTTCACTTTGTAATATCTTTTCGGTCATCAAAAAATTGATTTGCCCTAGTGATAGATGCTCGGGTAGCTCGATGAAAGGTAAATGTAGTTGATCTGCCAGCAGCAAAATATCTTGAGGGATTTCATGTAAAAAGCGATTCTTTTTAATGCCGATACCAGCACACCCCTTTGAAGCCATTTCACGTATAAGCTCCTGAAAGAAATCGTGGTTATTCTGTAGATGATAGGCAGTCGTGATGATCAGCTCGTCTTTTCGCAAATATGGAATAATGTCCGGTGCATCCATCATTGTAATGGAGCTGATTTCTCGACCTCTACTTTTTCCCCCGGCTACTAATGTGATAGGGGCTAATTCTTTTTGAGAAAGCATTTGTAGAATGTTCACAAACAAACCCTCCTTTTTTGCTATATGTTACAAAATCTAACATAAAATCAATGTAAATAATAGTGTGTTATAAAAAGTTACATAAAAAAGAGACAAAGGACCGATTTTTGTTCACATTAACTAAAAATGAGATTTTTTTTAACAAAAATGCTGATGAAGTGGCTTCTTTTCTTTCTTTATACTGATAAAAAGGTTGAATATTCGGTTATTTAAAGAGTTACCAAAACGTAGGTAACGAATTTCAGGAGGGAAGGTGATGTGTCATATGAGTGAGGCTCAGGCGGCACAGATTGAAGTGAGTGAAATTCAAGGATTGATCGATTGGCTAGCTGCTTTTGGCATAACAAGCGAAGGTGGAGTCACGAGATTACTCTATTCAAAAGATTGGGTAAACGCACAAAATGCACTAAAACAAAAAATGGAAGATACAGGGTATACTACTTACTTTGATAATGTAGGAAATCTTTTTGGACGGATAGAAGGAACGGAAGAGGATGTTATTTTAACTGGCTCACATGTTGACACAGTAGTTCAAGGTGGAAAGTATGATGGCGCATATGGTGTACTGGCAAGCTATCTAGCTACCAAAAGATTAGTGGAGCTATATGGTAAGCCGAAGAAAACAATTGAAGTCGTTTCACTCTGTGAAGAGGAGGGGAGCCGATTCCCGCTCACGTATTGGGGCTCTAAAAATATAGTCGGGGAGTATTCACCGATGACAATAGAAGGTATGAAAGACAAGGACGGAATTCCGTTTAAGCAAGCAATGACCGAAGCGGGCTTTCCGTTTTTATCTTATAAAACAAAAAAACGAAGTGATATACAGCACTTTATAGAAATCCATATTGAACAAGGCTCTGTATTAGAGAAAAGTCAGCTGGATTTAGGGTTGGTCAGTCATATTGTTGGGCAAAAGCGATTGACCGTTACGTTAACTGGTGAAAGCAATCACGCAGGTACAACGCCAATGACGGAGAGGAAGGATGCTCTTGTGTGCGCGGCGAATTGTATTAGTGAACTGACAGCTGTTGCGAAATTAGAATACCCCGCATTACGAGTGACAACAGGTCAGTTAATTGCAAAGCCGAATGTCCCCAATGTAATCGCAGGAAATGTAAATTTCACTTTAGATATACGTCATCACGAATCAGAAGTTTTAGAGACATTTTGTCAACGAGCAGCTCTGTTGCTTCAACGGTTGGCAGCCAATAGTGGCATTGCTATAGAAATTGACCTATGGACGGATATTAGTCCAGTTCCATTAGACACCAAACTGCACAAGGACATGGAAAAAAAGCTCGCTGCCAAAGGGTTAACCTATATGCAGATGGTGAGTGGAGCCGGCCATGATGCACAAGTCTTTGGTCAGCATATCCCCACGACAATGCTTTTTGTTCCCAGTAGGAACGGCATTAGCCATTCACCGCTTGAATATACGGATAGCACCAAGCTAGAGATTGGTGTCTCCGTTTTAATGGATTATCTATACGAATTAGCTTACTAAGGAGTGAAATGTGATGAACTATAAACAATTACAAACGCCTTCAAGAACAATAATGACACCAGGTCCAGTCGAGGTAGACCCTCGTGTATTACAGGCTATGAGTACACCAATCCTAGGGCAGTTTGACCCAGCCTTTACTAATATTATGAATGAAGTAATGGAAATGCTTCGAGAGTTATTCCAAACAAAAAATAAATGGGCCTTTCCGATTGATGGAACTTCCCGCTCAGGCAATGAAGCACTTCTAGCGAGTGTCATTGAACCTGGTGATAAAGTGCTCGTACCAATTTTCGGTCGATTCGGTCATTTGCTTGTTGAGATTTGTGAACGCTATGGTGCGGAAGTCTATACTTTAAAAACAGAGTGGGGAAGCGTGTTTGAGCAGCAAGTGATTATCGACAAGATGAAGGAAGTACAACCTAAAATAGTGGCCGTCGTTCATGGCGAAACCTCTACCGGTTGTATGCAGGGGTTAGATATTCTTGGTAAGGCCTGTCGTGAACAAGATGTGCTGCTTATTGTCGATGCAGTGGCTTCGATTGGTGGCGTCAACATCCCAGTAGATGAATGGTATATAGATGGCATCATTGGTGGGACACAGAAATGTTTATCAGTTCCAGCAGGGATGGCGCCAATTACGTATAATGACAGGGTTGAGTCTGTTATTCAAGGACGCAAAAAAGTAGAATACGGGATTGCAACTGAAGAAGAGTTTGGCAGTAAACGAGCGAACATGATTCGCAGCAACTACTTTGATATTGCAATGATTCAGGATTATTGGGGACCGCGACGTTTGAATCATCATACAGAGGCCACATCGATGATTTATGCACTGCGTGAAGGCTTACGACTTGTACTAGAAGAAGGACTGGAAGAGCGTTTTGCTCGTCACAGCTATCATGAAGCAGCACTTATGAAAGGCTTGGAAGCGATGGGGCTTACGATTTATGGGGATCCAGCCTGTAAGCTAACACCGGTTACTTGTGTTGTCATTCCCGATGGTGTAGATGGAGAGAAGGTGCGCAAATTGATGCTAGAGCAATTTGGTGTTGAAATTGCCTCTTCTTTCGGACCGCTTCAAGAGAAAATTTGGCGAATCGGAACAATGGGGTACAGCTGTCGAAAAGAAAATATCTTAAAGGTGCTGCAGGCTTTGGAGGCAGCGTTAATTCGCAATGGGTTTGAACCGAAACGTGGTGAAGGCGTACAGGCGGCGCTTGATTATTATGATGTTCCTTCATATGTGCTGATAAAGGAGGCGTAAGCATGGATTTGGATATTATTATAAAGGGTGGAATCGTAGTCGAGCCTCATCAAGCAACTGTTTGCGATATAGCAGTGAAGGATGGGAAAATTGTTCAAATTGCAGCAGAAATTTTGAGTGAGGACGTTCCAACGGTAGATTTAAAGGGGAAAATCGTTCTACCTGGTGCAATCGATGCCCATGTACACTTTAACGAACCAGGAAACGTCGAATGGGAAGGAATTGAAAGTGGCTCTAGAATGCTTGCAGCGGGTGGGGCAACCATGTATTTTGATATGCCCTTAAACAGTAACCCTCCGACAATTGATGTACCATCTCTTGAGTTGAAGGAACAGTTATCCGCTGAAAAATCTATAGTAGATTATCGATTCTGGGGCGGCCTTGTGCCAGAAAACATAAGCGATCTAGAAAGTCTAGCAGAGCGTGGAGTCATTGGATTTAAGGCCTTTATATCAAACTCTGGTTTTGAGCCATTTAAATCTGTGGATAATCTCGCTTTACTAAACGGAATGAAGGAAATCAGCCGTCTAGGTAAAATTTTAGCCCTGCACGCAGAAAGCGATGAAATGACACAGCATTTAGCAGCTGAGAAAATCGCAAACGGTTTACTGGATCCAAAGGATTACTGTGAATCTCGTCCAATCATTGCGGAAATTGAAGCTGTACAGCGAGCCCTTGCTTATGCAGAGGTTACTGGATGTGCCTTGCATTTTGTCCATATTAGTAGCCCAGAAGCTGTGAGAATCATAGATGAAGCAAAAGTGGGCGGGCTGAATGTCACGCTGGAAACCTGTGCCCATTATTTATTGTTTAATGATGAGGCCTTTGATGACCATGGCGTTTATGCAAAATGTGCACCACCATTGCGATCAGCAAGCGTTCAACAGGAATTGGTCGAGCTAGTTGTAGCAGGAAAAATCGACTTTATTACATCAGATCATTCTCCATGCTCCCCTGAATTAAAGGATTTAACCAAACGGAATTTCTTTGAAGCATGGGGAGGAATTAACGGTGGTCAATTTACCCTGTTAGCAGCTTTAGAAGTGGCAAAAGCGAATGGATTACCTTTGACAGAGGTAGCAAAGTTAACAGCAGAAGCACCGGCTCTTCGCTTTGGACTAGAGGGCAAAGGTCGTATCGAGGTGGGCTATGATGCCGATTTTGCCATTGTAGAGGAAATACCTTATCTCGTGACGAAGGAAACAATACAAGCAAAGCACAAGGACTCTTTATATGAAAATCACGAATTTCCTTATCAAGTAGCCGCAACATATAGCAAGGGAAAACTGGTTTTTGCCGCAAATGAAATTCTATCACATAGTAAATAAGAGTAAGAAGCCAATGCTGAACTTTCAGTATTGGCTTTGAGCTTTGTGGATAAGTTTTGGTTGAGTGAACCTGTTAATCAACTATTGTGGATAAATGAAAGAGGAATTACTTTAGTGTGAATAAGCGGAGAAATTTCGGTTATCTGGAAGCTGGAGGTGTATTGGGCGTGAATAAGGGAATATTTTCCTGTTATTCAAAGAAAAATACCTCATTTTTATGTTTTTCAAGCTAATAGGCGGAATTTCTTCCGCTATTTCATTCATTTTGCATTAAAACGGGCAAATAAACGGAAATTCTCCTTCTATTTATAGAGTAGGTCACCACATCCTTAACCTAGTACGCCCAATCTACAAAACCGATACTACCTAAGCCCACCAGGATTACAAATACATCCTCACCTCAACACCACGTATCCATCCAAAACTTTTCCACAAGCTTCTAAAATTCATCCACAATTGTTGACAGAATAGAGGTTATCCACAGGGGGATATTCACTTTTCACACCTCGTCCAAATATTTATTCTCACCATTGTTCAACAATTTCCAAGGAATACTGAGAATTATTTCCCGAGAAATGTCTTATTTTGCGTTTGAAGTAGGAATTTGTAAAAACCTTTAAATGATTAATGAAATGAGGACGATAGACATACCTTGTCATAAGGTAATTTACATTGAGGAAATTGTTTCACTTAAAATCATTTAAGTTATTTCTCACAGATAGAAAGCTTAGTTGACAAGGGAAAGGGGAGATTGAATGGCGATTGTTATCCCGACAATTAATTTGAAGGGCGGCGTAGCAAAGACAACAACGACTGTTGGCCTTGCCGAAGTGTTAGCAGCAGAGTTTAAAAAGAAAGTCTTACTGATAGATTTAGATCCGCAAACAAGTGCAACGACGATGTTAATCGGTGATCGACGTTGGAAAGAGTTAAATAAAAATGGTTATACATTAGCTGCATTATTTGAAGAAGCATTGGATCCAGATGAGTCTAAATTTATTCTCGATAAAACACTTCAAAAAAATGTCTCAAATATTTCCTCCTTGAGAAATTTAGATTTACTTCCTTCTAGCCTAGATTTAATAAATATTCAGGACGTTTTGGCTAAAATGCCGACGGGACCATTTTACTCAGACAATCCTATTGAGATTTTAAAAAAGGCGATACGCCCTATCAAATATAATTATGACTATATCTTAATCGACTGTCCTCCTAATATGGGGATCATTACATTGAATGGTCTTCGCATCGCTAACGGGTATATCATTCCGGCTATCCCTGATGTCCTTTCTACATATGGAATACCTTATATTGTGGATCGTATCGAGGAGTTTTCAAATAATATGGACATTAAAATCGAAGCATTAGGAATTGTTGTGACCAAATTTAAAGAAGATTCAAAGGTACATAAAGATATTTTGGGAAAGCTTAAAAAGGGAATGATTCCGCATGTATTTAAATCTATTTTTAAAGAAAGTAATCAGATAGCTAAGGCAGCAGATTACTCTCAGCAATATTCTACGTTCAAGGAAAAGTGGGAAGAAGATGGCCAATATAATGCTTTTTGCAATCTGGCAAAGGACATTATTGAGAGATACGAAGGGTGAATTCTAAATAAAATTGCATTTGATTTCAGCTGATTCTCTATTTTAACTCAAATAAATTAACCTATTTTGGACAAACTAGTCAAGTAACATATAGAAATGGTTTTTGAAAAAAATCTTTTCTATATAGTTATATTCAAGTAGGGGGGATAGCTATCATGCCAAATGTAGAAGCGAACAACACGAATTATAATTCCGATAAGGAAGGGAATGTTTGTGCGGTGGATAAACTTAATGTGAGTCAAAACAAACAAGCCAAAAATAATAATGAGGAGTTTGCTTCCGAGGTTCATCTAGATCAAAATTTAGAAAACTATGAATCGAAAAATACGTTTGGTAATCAAAATAATGAACGGAAAGGGCTGCCGGTAAGTGAAAGAACTGCCTGGAATTAGCTAACTTTTAGCTATTTGATGAAGTTATTCGAATACTTGAAAATATGGGACATAAAGAGGTGACTCTTTAGTCCCATAATTTATTTGTTTAAAAATAGCTGTTACTATAGTACTATAATGCTGAACGAAATAAATTAAGGATGTACTTAGTAATGAAAAATCATAAAATAAAACTAATTTTAGTAATATCTGCTACTTTATTGATAGTTTTTAATGTTCTAAGTTTTTACGTAACCGATCAGAATATAGAAACCACGGTTGAAGAGGCGATTGCCAATCAAACGCTAGAAACAGCCAAAGAGATTTCTGCAAAATTTGATACAGCTACGTATAAACGATTTCTAAGTAATCCTGAAAAGAATGATGATTATTGGAAGTTAAATTATCAGTTGAATACTATTAGAGAAGACATAGGTGCTCTATTTGTTTATACAATAAAAGTAGATAATCCGAAAGTATCCCATACGATGATTGCTGGATTACCTAGAACGGAACAAGAATTTTTCAAAATTGGGGCTGTTTGTACTCTCCCGGAGCGGGAGGTAAGGCATGCGTATTATAGTGGTGAATCATACACCTCAGACATTATAGATGATAACCGTTATGGGAATTATTTGTCCGTGGGTACTCCAATATTCGATGATTATAATAATATAATTGGGTTTCTTGCAATTGACATCAGTACGGATAAAATCAATACCATTAATGAAAGTGTCCAAGAAAATAATGTGATTATCTTTTTGGTTAACTCAATATTTCTTTTAATTGCTATCTGTTTATCTTACTTCCTTCAAAATTGGTACCAAAGGGAAGTAACAAAGGAAATAGAAAATACAGAGGATACATATCAAGGGGAAATTCAAACGCTATTAAGCTCTGTTTCTTCACTGAGACATGATTTTTCAAACCATATACAAGTTATCCACGGCCTGCTTACAATTGGAGAATCAGAGAAAGCTAGGCAATATGTAAATTCACTATCAAACGAAGTTCAGTTAATTGAATCGATAAATTCGACAATTGAGCATCCAGGTTTGGCAATTCTGTTAAAATCGAAAAAAATCGCAGCACAAAACCACCAAATAGCAATGGAAACAAAGGTAAAGCAGGATTCCTATCAGCGTATTAAAACGACGGATATGATTAAAATCCTTTCAAATTTAATAGATAATGCAATGGATGCGACACGAGAGTTAACAGAGGACTCACGAAAAGTGTCAATCTTTTGTGATGCAAACGAAACGCATTATATTTTTAAGGTAATAAATACTGGGCCAAAGGTTGTCAGTAGCGGAGCCATTTTCAAACAAGGTTTTTCTACAAAGCCTATTGAAGAAGGTAAGGTTCGAGGGCAAGGGTTGTTTATAGTCAAAGAGGTAGTAAAAAAATATAATGGTGATATATCGATTGAATCTTCTGGTGATAATATAACGACTGCTATAGTGAAAATACCAGTTAAATAAAGTGGAGGCTCCCTAACAAGATTGGGGAGCTTTTTTCTAACCCTCAAAATATTTTTTTGAAGGTAAAAAGAGTGTCAAAATTCGATTTTCAAATAAAAAGACATCGCAAAATCAAATTTTGGACCAATTTCGTGTAAATGTAGATTTTATGAGCATTTGACATTATTTAGGGATTGATTAAAATAAGGGTAACTTCAAGAATACCTCTAAGATTATCCTCATAAAACAGCTTTAATTATTCCTGATTTATCTATTCGAAAACTATAAATGAAGGAGTGTAAAGTATGCAATTTATTATTTCAAGGGTCGAATGTCCAAATTGTAACGGTGAAGCAACTGAATATTATGATTACAAATCTGGTATGGTGACAGGAAGCTGTGAAGCCTGTGAAAAAGACTTTTCTGACAAAAGAGAAGTTACAGGTGAAATGCAAAGCTATCGGATAATGTATAAGGATGCTTATGGAATATTTAGCTTAGGTAAAAAAGATGGCTCCTCCCATGTATACATGTTTAACTCGGATATTGAAGAGAAGGTTTTAGCACATTTTGCTGCATATTTAGAAATACCTGAGGTGGATTCAGAAAATAGTTTTATCGCTCAATACTCTAGTGGTGCATTTTTTGTAAAGTATGGTAGGGTGCCTAGTAATTTCCTAGAGATTTATGCGGAAAACTATGAAATTTATAAGCCCTTTTTACAAGCCGTAGAAACAAAATATCCTCGTTGGAGAGGGTGAAGGTAGTGTGCTCGAAACAAAAAAACTATTAGAATCCAAAAATCTATTGATAAAGATTGCAAGTGGAATTAATCCTCTAGACGATACACCCATCCAAGAAGAAAGCTTTTTACATAATCCACAAATTATCCGTCCATTATGTTTCCTTACAGACTATATTTCTTATGAAATTGAAAAATCAAAGAAACCAAGAAAAAAACCAACCGATGTTATCATTACAGACGAACAAATGGAGCAAGTGACTTTACCAGCAGGGAGTATGGGCATTAATGAATTTGCTAAGGCTATTAATGCAGTAATTGATCGAACGGTTAGTAAAAATGTTACTGGTGCAATGATTAATAAAAATTTAAAAGAGCTCGGTATTTTAAGTGAAGAAGTCGATGAGCAAGGACATCGTAATACGGTAACAAACGACAAATCAGAAGGGTATGGAATAGAGAGTGTCACTCGAACCTTTAATGGTCGTGAATATCAAAAGGTCGTATTTAACCAGGTCGGAAAGGAATTTTTGTTAAAAAATTTCTGTGAGCTGATGGGCTAGATAAGCTATATATACAATTCAAAAGGAGTAAGATTCTAGACTGTCCAATCTTGTTAGGGAAGTAGCAAATCTGGTATACTAAAGTTAAGAATTTCATAATTTAATGTGACTACTTGATGCTGCAACATCAAGTAGTCGGTGCGATAGGCTAGTCCATTAAGAGTGGATTGGCTATTTTAAAGAATTAACCCATCTAGTCGTTCGCGCGGCAAAAGGATGGGTTATTTTTTATGGTTAAAAGATAGAACAGACACTATCAACGCTGAAAACCCGACTGCAAACATAAGCGTTTCAGCAACTGTCATGGCATCACCACCTCTCTAAAGAAGTGAGGAACCAATCCTTCTTAAAAGGAAGCTAAACTATCACAACCAAATTATAGCACATATGTTCGCTTTTGAAAGGGTACAAGGTTGGATTTTATAGAACAGGCTTATGAAAAATGAGAACAGAGACTGTATTTCGTTTGAAATTAGCTTAATAATTACTAACATTTAAAGAATGGGAAAATATAATTCGCATATTTTAATACCTAATGTAAAAAATAAACTAAATGACAAAAGTGAGGGTGAACTATGCGAAAACAATTCTATTTAATCATGTGTTTAATAGGCTCGCTAATTTTTTTGGCAGCTTGTAAGGATAATCACGATAAACCACCAGTAGAGGCAAAAAATGAGGTGAAAGAAATAAAGACAAGTGGCTCCTTAGATAAAATTAATTCCTTACTAAAAGAAGTGTAAGTTTTTATAAATAAGCAAATCAAATTATCCGAAGAACCATTATATTCATATAATGGACCACAATAGATAGTAAATATGCTACATTAAAGAAAAAGTGAGCTGAAGAGGAAAACAAGTGAATTCTCAATTAACAACCTATATTACATTGTTTTGCACATCGGGTATTTTGAACTTGTACTTATTTATTTATGTATTTATTAAGCGTCAGCAATTTACCAATATTAAAAATGTTTTCGCTGTATATTGCCTGAGTATTACGATTTACTGCTTTGCGGCTGCTTTTGGTTTAACAGCATCCAGCCTAGAGGAAATTAAGTTTTGGACCATTATTCAATATATTGGAATGCCGTTTTCTGCACCTCTTGGTTTACTGTTTATCATGCAGTACTTAGGTGTGAAAATAACGAAGCCACGTGTAATTCTACTATTAGCAATTCCTATGATTAGTTTTATCTTGGTCGCAACAAATGACTTTCATCATTTTCACTATAAATCGTACATGGTTCATCCATCATTAGGTGCACCGTTTAGTACAATTGAAATCGGTATTTGGTATTTAGTTCATGGAATGTTTACCTTTGGCAGTATGCTAGCAGCTTTCTTGCTTTTAATCTTCCGCTGGAAAGAAACAGCGAAAATGTATCGGCCTCAAATTATTGCTTTATTAGTCGGTCAGCTAGTACCAATGGTGACAGCTTTTATTTATTTGATAGGTGTTACACCTGCTGGCTTTGATCCAGTGCCGATGGTACTTTGGCTAACTAGTATTTTATATTTATGGTCAATCAGGACGACTCGATTATTTACTGTAATGCCGATTGCAAAGGATGCAATTTTCCACAGTATTAGTAATGGTGTTTTCGTATTAGATGAGCAATATCATCTCATTGAGTTTAATGAAGCAGGTAGAAGGATGATTCCACAGCTAAATAAATCCATGATTGGTCAAGATTTTAAAATTATATGGAAAAGTATAACGGGTGTATCAGATAGTTTTAATCTTGAATCCGTTGGCAATAAGCAGGAAATGGTACTTGAAATAGAAATTGCGGAGAATTTTTATCAGGTTCGTACTTCTACCCTGCAGGATCGGTACGTTAAAAAGGGATTGCTCATCATTCTTACAGAAATTACAGAGCTGAAGAGGCTTCAATCACAGCTAGAGAAGCAGGCATATTTCGATGAGCTGACGCAGGTTTTTAATCGCCGTGCATTCTTTCAGCATTGTGGAAAAAAGCTTGAGCATGCCAAGGCTGCTCAAACACCTCTGACGGTCATTTTGTTTGATATAGATTATTTTAAAAAGGTAAATGATACATATGGCCATATGATTGGAGACCAGATATTAAAACATGTGGCACAAATTTGCCAAACAAAGCTAAATGAGGTAGGTCTTTTTGCTCGATATGGTGGTGAAGAATTTGTCATCGCGTTAGAAGGGTATACAGCAAATGAGGGGACAGAGATTGCTAATGAGCTCCGACATGCCATTGAGTTAGAGTCCTTAGTTGCAGCGGATTTAATTGTCTCAATAACAGCAAGCTTTGGAGTGGCTCAGCTCTCAAACAATAAAGATGAAACACTAACACAGCTTCTTAATAATGCAGATAAAGCCCTCTATGCTGCGAAGGAAGAAGGGCGAAACTGTGTATTATTCTACTCTGAGAAAGTAAATTCCATAAACAGAAGGACCTAACTTTAGGAAAAGCACCTAAACGTTAGGTTTTTTGTCTGGCTCAAAATACAAGAGCGTTTAGTAAAACATCCTCGCGAACTATTTTAGTCGATAGGTGTTTTTCTAACGAAATATGAAGTGTTCATGTTGATGAACCTTAAATCTTGTTTTATGACAGATATATGGAAAAATATAGGTGGGTGTATTAATTGTAAAAATATGCCCCATATGGTAACATGATAACTGTATTAATTATCTGAATAATGCGTTTAATGTAGCGTTTCTGTGCTTAAAACTAGCTATATTTTTTATTCTCGATAATTAAAATCACCCATTGAAATGTGTTTTTTACCAGATTATGTATATATAAAAGGTGAGTTCTAAATTGTTATTTAAATGTAAAATTTAGGTAATATCATTTACTTACTACTTTTTTATTACTAGACTAATAATGGGTAATTGAATTTAACGATTTTAAATAAGTACATAATCGTACATACTGTTTTAGCGAATTTGAAAAATTGTATTCTTTAAGTGTTTGAAGGAGGGACTAAAAGCTGATGACTATTAACTTGCAAAAAGGTCAACGTATCGATTTAACAAAGGGTAAGGCAGATTTAAGCCGTGTGATGGTTGGACTAGGCTGGGATCCGGTAGGGAAAACAGGAGGATTTAGCTTTTTTAAATCTTCGGGACCAGATGTCGACTGTGATGCGTCCGTAATTATGCTACAAAATGACCGTTTTACAGATAAAAAGGATCTCATATACTTTGGAAACAAAAGTAGTAATAATGGTTCGGTCGTTCACTCTGGGGATAATTTAACAGGTGAAGGCGATGGCGACGACGAAACAATTATGGTGGATTTAAGAAATATCCCAGCTCAATATAACAAATTAGTTTTCGTTGTTAATATTTATGATTGCGAAAGAAGAAAGCAAGATTTCGGCATGATTAAAAATGCTTATATTCGCGTGGTTAACCCACAAACAAATGAGGAAATTGTGAGATATAACTTATCTGACAACTATTCTGGTCAGACATCATTAATAACAGGTGAAATTTATCGTCATAACGATGAATGGAAGTTTGCAGCAATTGGAACTGGAACAACAGATCCGGGCTTATCAGCAATCTGTAACCGTTATACATGATTTTAATAGTAAACTAAAAAATTCATCAATAATTAGGAGGATTTCAAATGGTAGTATCACTTGCAAAAGGTCAAAAGGTTGATTTAACAAAAACAAATCCAGGATTATCAAAAATTACAGTAGGACTTGGCTGGGATACAAATAAGTATGATGGTGGACATGATTTCGACTTAGATTCATCAGTATTCTTATTAGACGCAACGAACAAAGTTTCTGGACCTCAGGATTTTGTCTTCTACAACCAAACAACAGGTGGAAATGGCTCAGTAGTTCATACTGGTGATAACTTAACTGGTGAAGGTGAGGGTGATGATGAGCAAGTTAAAATCGCTCTTAAAGACATCCCGGAAAGCATTCAAAAAGTAACGTTTACAGTTACGATTCATGATGCAGAAGCTAGAACACAAAACTTCGGTATGGTTTCAAATGCATTTATTCGTGTAGTAAATGATGAAACAAATGAAGAAATTATTCGCTATGACTTAGGTGAAGACTTCAGTATCGAAACAGCAGTAGTAGTTGGAGAATTATACCGTCATAATGGCGAGTGGAAATTCAGTGCAATTGGTTCTGGCTACCAAGGCGGCTTAGCGGCATTATGTAATGACTTTGGTTTACAAGTAGGTTAATTTATGATGTAGCACAGTGACTTATCTTTATCTAGTTGCTGTGTTACTTTCGATATAATTGATTGATTATTCTGAAAATGTTTGGAGGAATTGAATTTGGCAATTCAATTAAGTAAAGGTCAACGGATTGATTTAACCAAAAATGACCCATCATTACAACGTATTATTATTGGATTGGGATGGGATATCAAACAATTTGATGGTGGTCAAGATTTCGATTTAGATGCTTCTGCATTTCTTTTAGATGCGAGTGGTAAATGTAGAAAGGAAACTGATTTTATCTTCTACAATAATCTACGCAGTGCTGACGGTTCAGTAACTCATACAGGAGATAACCGAACTGGAGAAGGCGATGGTGATGACGAGCAAATTAAAATTGACCTATCAAAGGTTCCCCATGATGTTCAAAAGGTTGCAATTACTGTAACGATTCATGATGCAGAGGTACGCCATCAAAACTTTGGTCAGGTATCTAATGCATTTGTTCGTTTAGTTAATGAAGATACGGGTAATGAAGTGTTGCGCTATGATTTGGGTGAAGACTTCAGTATTGAAACAGCAGTTGTTTTCTGTGAGGTTTATAAGCACGGAAACGACTGGAAATTTAATGCGGTCGGTTCTGGCTACCAAGGCGGTTTACAGGCGTTAGTTAATGCCTATGGGCTGAATGCATAATTGTCTATCTAAATGAATTTAATATAAAAATAGGATATGTAAATTGTGAGGGACTACTTTGGACGTTATTAATCAAATATTAAGCACATATGCCATGTTTTTTGACTGGGAGATGTGGGGTGAAGTATTAACAGACCCTGTAGCGTGGGGGTTAATTGGATCGCTGGTTGTAATAGAAGGTTTATTATCTGCTGATAATGCCCTTGTTTTAGCGGTATTAGTAAAACACCTTCCAGAGAAGCAAAGAAAGAAAGCACTTATGTATGGGATGCTAGGTGCATACTTCTTCCGTTTCCTATTCATAGGTATTGGTGTATATCTAATCAAATTCTGGTTCATCAAAGTACTAGGTGCCCTTTATTTAGGATGGCTTGTATATTCGCATTTCCGCAAAAAAGGTGGCGAAGATGAGGATGAAGCAAAGGAATTTAAAAAAGATACTCTATTAGTTCGCCTATTTGGTACGTTCTGGGCAACGGTAATCTCCGTTGAGCTAATGGATATTGCCTTCTCGGTCGATTCCATCTTGGCGGCATTTGCCATATCTGATCAGGTATGGGTGCTTTTACTTGGTGGTATGCTGGGAATCATCATGATGCGTACAGTTGCCGGATTGTTCCTTACATTAATTGAAAAAGTCCCTGAGCTAGAAAATACAGCCTTTGTATTAATCGGTATTATTTCATTGAAGATGTTAGCGAGTGTTTTTGGGTTCCACTTAGAGCACTGGTTATTCTTCTTAATATTAATTGTAGCCTTTGCAGCTACCTTTGTTATTCACTTTATGAATAAGAAGAAAGCGACAGATGAAGAGAATATAAACTTGTAATCTCTTAGTTTAAATCAATAGATTTAGCTACTGCTATTTAAGCGGTAGCTTTTCTTTAACGAATATGAATTATTGATAATTGAATCCGTTAAGGAAACGACATCAACTCGACCATTTTGGGTCGAGTTGTGTTTTTCTAATACAAAAGGTTGGGGGGAATGGGATGAAACATTTTAGCTTTGAGTCACCTGAAAGATTGGAGAGAATCTTTTATAAACAGCCAGAGTCCTTTACTAAGTATTCAGAAAAAGAGGTTCTTTCTTACATGGTAGGTGCAACTCTCTACATGCCGGCGACAAAGGAAAGTATTGCTCAAGATGTCATTACAAAGAAGTTCGAAGAGCTAGTATCAATGGTGATTGATTTAGAGGATGCTGTTGGGGATAACCAGCTAGAAGAGGCAGAGGAGCTTTTAGTAAAGCATCTGGAAACAATTTATTACGCTCTTGAAAATCAAATCATCACAATAGAGGATTTGCCCCTGATTTTTGTAAGGGTTAGAACTCCAGAGCAATTAAAAAGAATGAATTCGAAATTTGGCATATTTAATAAAGTATTAACTGGCTATGTTTTCCCTAAATTCTCCCCTAAAAACGGTCGGGAATTTTTAGAAATTATTGCTGACATTAATACTGAGGACACAGTTCTATATGCCATGCCAATCCTGGAATCTAGTGAATTTATATATAAGGAAGACCGGTTAGAATCCTTATTAGAAACAAAAAAAATAATCGATTCATATAGTAAGTATATTTTAAATATTCGAGTTGGCTGTACAGATTTTTGCGGATTGTATGGAATTAGAAGAAATGTAGATACGACTATCTATGATGTGTCCATTATTCGTGATTGCTTAGCTAATATTTTAAATATATTTAATCGTCAAGAGGATGGCTATGTCATTTCTGGTCCAGTGTGGGAGTATTTCTCAAAAGAGGAACGAATTTTAAAGCCACAGCTCCGTGTCAGCCCATTTGAATTCAGACATGGGAGCACAGGTCTTAAAAAGCGTAGAGAGCTAATTAACGAATTCCTAGATGGACTGATTAATGAAGTCATTTTAGATAAGTTAAATGGTATTGTTGGTAAGACAATTATTCACCCAACCCATATTAAACCTGTTCATGCACTCTATACCGTAACACATGAGGAGTATATGGATGCGTTAAGTATCATCAATAATGCTGAAGGGAATGTGGGTGTCTTAAAAAGTCAGTATCAAAATAAAATGAATGAAGTAAAGCCTCATCATTATTGGGCAAAACGAATTTTACTAAGAGCAAAAGCGTTTGGTGTTTATAATGAGCATCAGGATTTTACAAGCTTGATAATAGAAGAAGTGAAGATTAAGAGATAAGGAGAGATGACTCTGAAGCCTGTTGAAAATAAAGAAGTATATCAAGTATTAAATGACTTAACTGTCGAAGTGGATGTATTAAATAATCCATACGATTTTCAGCTTGGTCAGTTATTTCAAATGGCAGCACGAATCAATAAAAACCGAAGCTTCTTATTTGTTAGCAAGGTTTTAGGAAAGCATCTTGCAGTCAATCCTAAAATACCGTTGCTTGTGGGAAGCTTACTTGCGATACGTTATTTAGAGGTAGTTCATGGGGAAAGTGATTCACGTGCTCAAAAAATCGCAAATGCTATCCAAACAAATGAAGGATTAGAGGAAATCTGGGGCTCACTACAAAAAGCCCCGATTTCACTTCCAAAGGCCACAACCTTTGTCGGCTTTGCAGAAACAGCAACTGCACTGGGTCACGCAGTCTTTAGCAGCTTTAGCAATAATGCAAAGTATATTCATACAACACGTGAGCAAATTGAAAGTCTCACTTCAATTATTAATTTTGAAGAGGAGCATTCGCATGCTACGAGTCATCGTGTTTATGCACTTGATGCAGAATTTTTCCAGGATGACAGTGAAGTGGTTCTTGTGGATGATGAAGTCACAACTGGGAAAACAGCCATCAATATAATACGGACGATTAAAGCCGAGTATCCCTTGAAGAAGGAATTTACAGTCGTTTCGATATTAGATTGGCGTACGCCAGAATATCGTGAGCGATACCGTCAATTAGAGGACGAATTGGATGTTAAAATTCATACCATTGCTTTAATAGATGGGGTCGTTTCAATTAGTGGAACACCAAGCACAGAAGAGCACGAAACGAAAACTGATCACTCATTCCAACCAGAGGTATCTTATCTACCGGTTTCTCACCTTTTATCATCAGATGGCCTTCAACAAAGCTCTTCAACTAGTGTCAATGGCATTCCAAACAAATCGAGCTATCTACATGCAACAGGAAGATTTGGTCTTTCCATAGAAAAGGAAAAGGCGTTTTCAAATCAAATCCAAGCAGTTGCAAATTACGTGAAAGAAAAAAGACGGGGCAAAAAAACATTGGTCATTGGTACGGGCGAATTTATGTATTTACCTATGCACATTGCTGCTCAGATGGGGGAGGGTGTCTCTTTCCATTCAACTACACGTAGCCCAATCTATCATACGAACTCAAATAACTATACCATTTGGCAAAAGTTCACCTTCGATAGTCCTGAGAACCAAGGGGTAACAAACTATCTGTATAATATTCAAGCAAACCAATATGATGAGGTCTTTATCATCTTTGAAAGAATGTCCTCTTTAGATGCGGCAAGCCCGTTAATAGAGGAGTTAGCAAGAGTAAATCTACCATATATTAATATCGTTAATATGACTGAAATCGTGGAGTAAAGGAGCAAACGCCAAACTACAAAAGCATGGAGGGAATATGTATGAACAAACCAATTGTGAAACCGGATAAAATGGGAAGCTACAAAGAAGAGGATGTTATCTTTTTATTACGGGATATTAGCAATTTTAAGATTGAGAGAAAGTCAGAGGAAAGAGAAAAACTTATCCAATCGGGTACACATTATTCAGAAATGCTGCCTGTAGAATACCAACCAACAGAAGAATATTTATCGTTATTTCATAATACGTTAGAGCAGTACTCAAAACGCGTGGCCATTGCAGTAGGGGTTGTTGCAGAGCAAATCAAGGAAAGAAACGGTCTTGAGAATCTGGTTCTTGTAAGCTTGGCAAGGGCAGGAACACCCATTGGAATCTTGATTAAGCGCTACTTGTCATTTAAATATCAAGTGGAGGTGCCACATTACTCTATCTCGATCATTCGCGGGAGAGGAATTGATGAAGTAGCAATCGACTATATTTTTGACCAACACCCACAAGCAAAAATTCAATTTGTTGATGGCTGGACAGGAAAAGGTGCCATTACATACGAATTAGATGAGGCATGTAAGGCCTACAATGCGACGCATGAGGCCAAATTAGATTCTTCTTTAAGTGTTTTAGCAGACCCAGGTCATTGTGTAAGTATCTACGGAACACGAGACGACTTTTTGATTCCATCGGCTTGTCTAAATTCAACCGTTTCAGGCTTAGTTAGCCGAACTGTATTGAATTATGATTTTATGGAGGAAAGTGACTTCCACGGGGCGAAGTATTATAAGGAATTGACTGATGTAGATGTGTCCAATCTTTACGTAGATACGCTAACCAGTGAATTCGCGCTTGTGCAAAACGAGGTAGCAGAAAAGCTTGAGGAGCTGAGAAAAGAGGATGCGACACCTTCCTGGAAGGGCATGCGTTCTGTTGAAGGAATTCAAGATAAATTCGGCATAAATAATACGCATTTTATTAAACCTGGTGTTGGTGAAACAACACGTGTATTACTACGTCGTGTGCCTTGGAAAATCCTTGTGAATCCTAAGTACTCGAATGATTTAACCCATATCCTGATGCTTGCTAAAGAGCGTAATGTGCCAATTGAAGAATTTACGGACATGTCTTACTCGTGCTGTGGAATAATTAAGGAATTATAAGGGGGATATAGCTTGATTTTATTTACATCCGATTTAGATCGTACTTTAATTTATTCTAATACGATGATGCAGACATATCCGGTAGCTGGAGATGTGATTCCTGTTGAACATAAAGAGGCTCTTGAGATTTCTTATATGTCTATGGACTCCATCCATTTGTTAAAGCAATTTAGCAAAGAGCACTTGTTTGTACCGGTGACAACGAGAGCAGTTTATCAATATGAAAGAATTCACGCCCTCGCAAAGGATATCAATCCGAAATATGCGATAACAAGCAATGGTGGAACACTCTTGATTGACGGTAAATCGGATTTAGAGTGGAATAAAATTGTGCGTAACCGTTTAGCAGATCAATCTCAGCCAAAGGAAGAAATGATTCGGGTGTTTTCTAAGATTCGTCATGAGTCCTGGGTAGCTCGTGAATTTTACATCGATGATTTGTTTTATATGTTCCATGTCAATAGAGAGCTTGTGCCAAGAGGCGAGCTTGCGGAATTCCAAAGTGAGCTAATGACAATGGGCTGGAGTATTTTCCTGCATGGAAGAAAACTATATGTCCTGCCAACTAGCTTAAACAAAGCCTACGCGGTTCGATATTTACAAAACTTTGTGGACTATGACCTTCATGTGGCAGCAGGTGATTCCATGATGGACTACGATATGATTATCGAAGCAGACTATGGTTATAGCCCAACACATGGAGAGCTATACGAAATGCAGCCTAATGATGAAAAAGTAAAGTGGTTAAACGGTATGGGTGCTACCTCAACAGAGGAGCTGCTTCAGAACATTTTGGAGCTGAATGTGGTGAAGTAGTAGCTGGAAGTACGAGCGGGTGTGCAGTGTTCGGGATGAAGAAGATTTCGGTAAATTGGCTGAAATGAAAGTACCTATAAAAATGGGAGGCTACATTAAATGGTAAATTTGAACAAAATCGAGTTAAAGAAAAAAGGACAATCCATTAATCTGACTAAAAACAATCAAGCAATAGGTGAAATTTTAGTCAATCTGAATTGGAATCAGCAAAATACTGGGAAAAAATCAGGGGGCTTCCTTTCTTCTTTACTAGGTAAGTCAAATAATGTAGATCTTGATTTGGGCTGTTTATATGAACTGAAAAATGGCGAAAAGGGCTGTGTGCAAGCATTAGGAAATGCATTTGGCTCCTACGAAAGCTATCCATATATGCAATTAGATGCAGATGATCGCACTGGCTCTGCTACGGGTGGAGAAAACCTTCGCATAAATGGAAGTAAGCTTTCTGAAATCAAGCGTGTATTAGTGTATGCCTTCATCTATGAAGGTGCAGCCAATTGGTCGCAAGCAGATGGCGTTGTGACATTAAAATACCCTGCAGGCCCAGACATTGAAGTGAAGCTGGATGAGCACAAAAACGGGCAAATTATGTGTGCTATCGCCATGATTGAAAATGTAAATGACGAAACATTTAAGGTGGAGCGTCTTGTAGAGTACTTTAATGGCCACAAAAATATGGACCAAGCCTATAACTGGGGCATGAACTGGGTAGCTGGAAGAAAATAAATGCTTTTCGCTGGGGATCAACCAGAATAATCATAAGTATAAGCTGAAAAAGTAGCCAATCTCAAATTTGAGACGGCTACTTTTTATTATGATTGAATAAACATTTGAACCCATGCACCGTTATAGTAACCAACACCAATAGCGTTGTATTGACCATTTAAAATATTGGCTCTATGTCCTGATGAGTTCATCCAGGAATTCATAACCTCTTGTGGTGTCTTTTGTCCTTTGGCAATGTTTTCACCTGCAGCTCGATAAGATACGCCGAAGGTTTTCAACATATCAAAAGGACTACCATAGTTCGGGCTCGTATGACTGAAGTAGTTACTGTTGATCATATCCATTGCTTTCTTTTGAGCAACGCTTTTCACATCGGCGCGATGCTGGACAGCACCTAGGCCAGCTTTTTGTCTTTCGACATTCACCAATCGAACGACTTCTTCTTCAAAGCTTGCCACCGGTTTACCCGAATCCTTTAATCGGATAGTCGAACCAACCTGCATATTCAGTGGATCAACTGATGGGTTTAGTCTCATAAGCTCCTTATAATCCAACCCATATCGTTTGGCAATGAACCAGAATGAATCCCCTTTAGAGACCTTATAATACTCAAATGGTGGCTCCTTGAACATTTTGATTTCTTGCCCCTGTACAGTATAACTAGAAGAGAACAGGAGTAAGGCACAAAACAGAAGGACGCTCGAAAACTTATTCATTTACATTACACCTCCTTTTGATTTCTCTTATTTTTGATTTTGGATAGGCTTTTTATACGACATATAATTGTTATTTGTTAGGCGAAAAGCCATAAAATAAAGGCTTGGGAAACTGTGATGGGAGAGAATCGAATTGATAAGTGCTGTTGGGTGAATTATATCCGCCGATTTTGCTCGTTTATCCGCCAACTTTTGTGATAAATCCGCCAGTTAGAAGTAAATATCCGTCAAATAAATTTTTAAAAGGAGTGATTGCAGAGATTTAATCTCGCCACTTTTGCTTATATTCCCGCCACTTTTTGTCGAAATTCAGACACTTTTTCAAAAAATCCCGACACTTTCATCAATAATCCCGACACTTCAAAATCAACCCTCGAAAAAATACTAATAATTAACGAAATTTATCAAAACCAGCATATAATAAGCTTGCCCAATTACTTGTAGACAATAATAAAACCCTTGCCAAGCAAAATCTGCTTAACAAGGGTTCATTACATTACATTTCATTCTACTTCAAAATCCCTTTTTCCTTTGCTTCTTCAAGCCAGGAGGGAAATTCGTCTAATAGGTTCTCGTAAAGCTGCTCATCTGTGATTTTTTCGATGTCTTCGAAATGGAAGAAGTTCGCGTTGTCGATAAAGCGGCCTTCCATTGTGTCCAATTTGCGCAGGACGTCAAAGTTTGAGTCACCGATGCCGACGAATTGCCAAAAAATTGGCTTGTTTGAAGACTCTACGATAAATTTTTTAATGCCCGGTTTGCAGCCACCATCATTGATAAAGATTAAGAAAACAGGTTCATCACTTGGTTCTTCAACAGTGTATTTGTTGATAATGTCTGCCATAACCTGGGGCTCGTCATTACGACCGAATTTGTGAATAGCGTCATTCCCTAGAATATTCTTTTCTACATAGCCAAGTAGGTTATGCTCTGTTACTTCAGGCAGTCTGGAAAATTCGTTGTCATATACCCAAACGTCCAAGGAGCCATCATCATCGAACTGGGAAGCTACTGCAGCAACACGCTCAACGGCTTCCTGAACCTCGCCAATTTTATAAAGGCGTCTCATAGAACCTGAAATATCCAGGACGAGCCCAACCTTTGCTTTAACACCAGTTAATTTTTTCTTAGTCAGTACGATTTTTACTTTGTCTTTTCTTAAAGATATAGTGGACATGCTGCTCCTCCTAACAAGAAAGTTGTATTAGTGTTGCATTTCAAAGTTTGCTTATTCACGAGGCTACTGAATTAATCCCTTTTGCGTTGCTGATTTGACCCATCCTGGGTATTCGGTCATTAGTAAATCGTAGAGCTCTGTGTCTGATAGCTCTAACGGATCCTCGACACTAAAGAAGTTGGCGTTATCCAAATAGCGACCACTCAGATTATCTAGCTGCTCCAGGAAGGTGAAATCGGATTGGATAAGACTATTGAAGAAACCGCCTTTCTTTTTGGCACCTTTATTTGACTTACCAATCGCCATGAACTGCCAGAACATCGGCTCATAGGATGAATGCTGAATATGGTTCGTTGCGTCAGCTCTGTCGAATGGGGCGCCGTCTGTTACAAACATGACGTAAACAGGATGCTTTTGTGAATAGGGCTTGTCGCGTTTTCCTCCATGACCAAAATAATGCTTTCGAATAATTTTCATCGCTTTGCCGTAATAGGTGTTACCTTCTAAAGGATGCTGCCTGATTAAGCGATCCACAGAGCCGCCAAAGTTATCGATCGTGATTTCGCCTGCATCATAGGCATTTTTGCCAAATAAAAATACGTCGATGGAGCCATCATCGTCAAAGCGAGTTCCTAATGCCAAAATACGCTCTACAAATTCTTGGATTTTGCCTGAACGGTACATTTTAGACATGGAGCCAGAGATATCCAAGCAGAGTGCTACCTTTGCCGTATGATTTTGCAGTCCGGCTTTTTCTAGCGAGATTTTGGCTTTCTTTGAAAGGTCCAATAATTTTGGTGCTGTTTGCTCCATCTTCTTCTCTAACAGTATTTTTTTATCGAGTACAGGAGTAGGAGCGGCTTGCGATTCTGACGCGGCTGCTGTTACAGGTGTAGGTGTATTAGCTGGTGCCTGTTCTTCTGAAGCAGTACCACCGAAGCTTGTTAATAGAGCAGAAAGACCTCCGTCAAAGCCACTCCCGACAGAGGAAACCTTCCAAAGGGATTTATAATTATAAACTTCTGTAATAATCACGGCTTTTTCATTTTTGAAATCATTTCCGTTAAAGGAATAGTCAAGAAGTGTTTGATTGCCCGTTTTTAATTTCAGGGAGCCATTTTGAATCATACCCATTGTTCCGTTTCCATCAATTGTTGCTGTGAAAACGAGGTATTGGATGGAAGTCGGGATTTTGGCTAAGTCGATGAAGAAAGTACCACTGCCATTCCCAAGGTTTCTAAGTTGAATTTCGTTGGATGGGGAATTTAACTGATTGTAAAAAATCATATACCGATCGTCTGTAAGCTGTTTTTTCTGGTCTAGCCCAAAGCATGTAATATCAATTTCAAAGCTTGAAGATACATTTACCTCTACCTCTAATTGAGTTGCAGAGGTAAAATCAGATACATTTACTTTTTCACCACGAATTAAAGTTTTCATAGACCCTCCATTTAAAATTAAACTAAAAATCATATACCCATTATATCCCATCTGAACAAACAATAGGTTTAATCCACTCTGATTAGGGAAAAGAAATTAAAAATAGAGTTTACTAGTAGTCATCCTTATTGAAGCAACAAGAAATAGATTCTAAACTTTTAAATTTGGGAGAATTTTTGTCTTTGATAATACATAAAATACTATTATGTGGATTTTTACCTAAAATATACAAATAAGTAGGAGGGCTCTATGAAAAAGCTTTTGAGTATACTAGTTTCGATATTGTGTCTTTGTGTTGCTATGGGTATCCAGTCTAATGCTTTAGCAGCTGCCCCGGTCAAGTATTCAAGTTTTCCTGATGTAAAAAGTGATCATTATGCCTATGAGGCGGTTGCTTGGGCAAAGGAAAAGGGAATTATAAGTGGCTATGAGGATGGAAGCTTTGGCCCTAATAACAAAGTGAGTGAAGCTCAACTAGTGGTCATGTTAAATAATCTATACAAGTTAAACAAGACGGATGGAGAGATTACAAAAGATACACCTTCGAAACATTGGGCAGATGATGTATATAATTCACTAGCCTCCTATGGTGTACCTTTAAATGGGTATATAGATGATACGATTCGAAACCAACCAGTAAAGCGCGGCTTAGTGGCGCAGGCTCTAGTATATTTAGGTCATGATAATCTAGATTTGAATAATTCAATTCAATTTTTGCTAGAGCATGAAATCTCAACTGGGCAAAATCATGATAAGAAGGACAATGTATTAGAATTTTTCGGCTACAATAATGAACTTACTAGAGCTCAAGTAGTTACATTTTTATATATGATGAATCAAAGTGGTTTCGGAAAAGTAAGTGAAGCTGCTTCAAATACAGCCAAAAAAGGTCTTGCACTGGATGAGCTAGTCAAACAATCGAAAGCAAAAGTAGATCCTGAGTTAAATATACTTTCTAAAAATGAAGCAAAGAATGTTGTAAAAGAGAAGCTATCAGGAATTGTAGATACATTCAAGCGTTTAGGGGAAGAAAATAATTGGTCCTTTGAAAACCATCCAGACTTTACTATTTTAAGACCAGAATTATTAAAATATGCCACTCCTACCTTTACGGATGGATTTTTAAAGGATGTGAAGGATGAATTTTATTGCTCATGCGATGTGCCTCCATATCCTTATGCTGCTTTAGATATCCGTTTTAATGTGCTAGAGAACACAAGTGACCGAGTTGTAGCCTCTTCCATTGTGTTCGATCAAATGGTTTCAGGAGGAAGCACCGTTTACTTTACGCTAGTTAAACAAAATGGAAAGTGGTTTATGGAGAATTATAGATGGGTCACTCTACAGGAAGAGCCGATTAACTTAACATGGGAAGAAGTAAAGGCCAATATGGAACGAGACGGTACGAAGGTAGAGCTTCTGAATACAACAAAGCATGATGGGAAAAAGCTTTATATCGTGAAATATATTAAAGACAAAACAATTATAGGTGTTTACGCAGATAATTCAGGGCATTTGTTTGTAGTGCCGGATGAGTTATTGAAATAAAAAAATAGAGCAATCTATCAAGGTACTAGCTTTGGTGGGTTGCTTTTTTCTTGTGAATATAAATTTCTCATAAAGTCTAAGCCACTAAAAAACTCAAGCATATACTAGAGATAAAGTTTAATCCTAATAGGGGGTGATTAGATTGATGCCGTTTTATCCACCAGATGACAGAAGAAGAGCATTTGCGGAGGATCCTAGAAGAAGAGCAATGCCACCTGGTCCCAGACAAAATTTCGGCCCACCCTTCGAAAGAAGAAGACCAGACAATCCTTATATGAACAACCAGCAGCCGCCATACGGATTCCCGCAGCAGGGCCAAAGAAGAGGACTCCCTGAAAATCTCAACATGATGATGAACCACGCCGGAAAACTATCAGATGGCATTAACATGGTAAGACAAATTGGCGCATTCTTTAATCTGTTTAGATAGGAATTGCGGGTAAATTGTATGTGTACCAGGTACACACACAATTAAGAACAATTCAGATTTTCCAAATGTAAGGGTTTTGTTTAGGGCAATCCGGGAAACCTATTTAAAAAGGAGGTTTTCCTATTATGAAGAAATTACTTATGATGATGTTTTTAACGTTTTCAATGTTCTCTTTAGTAGCTTGTGGCAACGATGAAGCACCGGATGAAGGGGAGCACATTGAGGATATTGAAGAGGAAGATGAAATCGGTGATGGTGAAATTGATGATGAGTAAAAAATAAAAGCCAGAGTGCTCTCTAGCGCGTAGCCTTTAACACTATTTATTAGTGTTAGGGGTTTTATTTTTGCAGGAAATTGTTTAATGGATATTGAATCGTAATTAGGAATGTCAAAGGAGGGATAGCATGAATAAAAGATTTCGAGAGAAAATAAAAGCTGCATTTGGTACAAAGGGTGAGCTGTGGCTTGAGCAATTACCCAAATCGCTTGATGCAATCTGTCACGATTGGAGATTAACTATAGAAGGAGAGCCTGCCAATTTATCGTATAACTATGTGGCATACGTAAAGGACACCATGAGTCGCTCGCTTGTTTTGAAAATCGGTGTTCCGGGATATGACTTTTCTAATGAAATAAAAGCGACGAAGGAGTTTCAGGGAGAGGGCTTCGTAACACTATATAACCATGACGAAAAGCGAGGCTGTCTCTTACTTGAACGGCTCACACCGGGCAAGATGCTAAAAGAGCTGGAGAAGGACGAGCAAATCGACATATACTTGATGGTTTGGAATAGATTAAACAGGCTGCCTTCCGAGGATTTGCCTTTTATACATAATTGGTTTAAGGCATTGGTGAATCCTGTCCCGAGCGATTTCGTAACAGAAGAGCATATCGAAACGGCACTTCGCTATAAAAAGGAAATTGAAGAATCTTCTAAAGGGAATGTAAACTTGCATGGGGATTTACATCATGAAAACATCCTATTCGACGAGAAACAAGGCTGGGTTGCTATCGATCCAAAAGGGGTACAGGGAGACATCTACTACGATTACATCTCGTTTTTATTTAACGAATTAAATCACGACTTAATATTGCTGGAAACGCGGCTGAAACAGATTGCATCAAAGCAAGCACTAGACGAGCTCCGTTTAAGAAAAGCAGCCATCGCACTACTGACAGTACAAGTGCTCTGGGCGGTAGAAGATGGAGCGGAGGAAGCGCAGGAGATGAATGCAGTATTGGCGTATTTGAGGGGGAGTGTTTAGGTGCCAGGTACACATGTAATGATGAATATTCTGAATTGTACTAGAATTGTTTGTGTACCAGGTACACAAACAATTCCCCCAAGCTAATTCCATGCCACAATTATGTCAAGATAGTATAATGAAGGCGAAGGTATTAAATTGTATAGAAGGGAGCCGATTTTATGGCGCAATCGTTACAAGGAAAAGTTGCAATTATCACAGGTGGAGCAAGAGGGATTGGTAGAGCAACGGCCATCGCTTTAGCTAAAGAAGGCGTAAGTGTTGGTTTAATTGCACGCTCTGAATCAGGCTTAAAAGAAGTGGCAACTCAAATCGAGGGCTTAGGCGTTAAGGTTGCCTATGCGATGGCGGATGTTTCATCTCAAGAGCAAGTGGAGGTAGCTGTTACGTTACTAGCAAAAGAATTAGGCAATGCCGATATTCTAGTTAATAATGCGGGGATTGCAACATTTGGCTCAGTTTTAGATATGGAGCCTGAAGAATGGAAGAAAATGATTGATGTAAACTTAATGGGTACATATTATGTAACTCGAGCGGTTTTACCTCAATTATTAGATAAAGAAGCTGGCGATATCATCAACATCTCTTCCACAAATGGCTTAAGTGGGGCTGCAACTTCAAGTGCGTATAGTGCATCGAAGTTCGGTGTTATCGGCTTTACTGAATCATTAGCACAAGAGGTTCGCCGCAATAATATTCGTGTATCTGCTTTAACACCAAGTACGGTAGCTACTGATCTAGCAGTAGAAACGAACCTAATTAAAGAAAACGATGAATCGAAAATGATGCAGCCAGAGGACATCGCTGAATTTATCGTTAACCAATTAAAGCTTAACCCACGTATCTACGTGAAAACGGCAGGATTTATTGCTACAAATCCTTTCTAAATTAAATTATAAAGCCAGCCCGCCATTTTAAATTGGAGAGCTGGCTTTTTTAATCGCAATCTTCCTCTTCCCGTTCTTTTTTTATTTCCTCCATTTTTTTCATGAATTCCTTATGCTGCTTCTCCATTTCTGATGTTGTGGGAAGGAAGGACTCCGGGTTATAATCCACCCGTTTCCCATAGCGAATCATTTCATAAATTATCATGCCATTATTTGGCTTCCCGTTTATTGTAAACATAGGGATGACATCAAATAGCATGAAATAAAACACATAAAAAACAAAGCGATCCCAGAAAACCTTGTAATCATCAAGCACTCCGTTGGCTATTAAAGCATTGATGAGAAGCGCGATGGTCAGGTTGAAAATAATGGGACTTGAGTAAATCAAAATGTACGCAAGCTTACTATTATTTTTTAAGTCATCATACGAAAACCAGCTATAAAAATGATAATATTTTCGGATATCAATAATTCCAAATTTAATAACACGAGGGCCAGAACCGATTGTGATCCTGGGCTTAATAACTCCAAACATACCACTGACAATTAAATAGCTCATCTCCCGAAGGAATAAAACAACAGGAAGGATGATAAATGCCGAAACAATAAGAGAAACAAGATTTGAAAGGCCAAACATACATCAACACATCCTCATCAATTGCACGTAGGTTAACCTCTACATACCCAAAATGAATGTGATTAATCATAGAAAAATAGAATTGTTTATGTACCAGGTACATAAACAATTCTGAATAGTACGGGTGCCAGGTACACACACAATTCTAGAACAATTCAGAATAATGGAAGGCCAGGTTCACACTTGCTCTTTTAGGTGTGGGCCTGGCCTGTTTTTTAGTTTTCTCGCAATAATGGTAAGGTACAGCAGCGGAAGGAGCCGCCGGATTTGATGATTTCGGAAAAGTCGATTTCGATGACCTCAAAGCCTCGTTTGCGAAGTTGGTCGTTAACATTGTTATTTATCGGCAGGCTGATGATACGTTTGTTGCCGATACTTAGCACATTGGTGCCAAGTTGAAATTGCTCCAGCTCTGAAACGGTAATCAAATCATAGCGTGAAGCGAAGAGGTCGATTTCTTTTTTTGTCAAACCGTCCGGATAAATTATTGCCACATCAGGCGAGACGACATTAAAGACACAGTCTAGATGCAAATATTTCTCCTTAAATGGAATCGTAATAACATTCAAATTACTATATAGGCGCTGCAGGTGATCCGCCACTTTTTGGGTTGTACGGCTACTTAGACCAACATAAACGGTATCCTGGTCAATAATCACATCGCCGCCTTCAATTTTTTCCTTCACCAGGTTGAAATAGGAGATTTCTTCATCCTCCAGCCACTGCTTCAAAACATTTTCCTCACCAGAACGAGCATCTGTAGCCATATTCGCCACAAAAATAGTTTCGCCGATTGTAAAGCCAATATCCCTTGTAAAAACCTGCTCAGGATATTTTTTATGATACGGTAAAAATACAACGTCGATATCATATTTCTTAAGCGTATTTACAAACTCTTCGTGCTGCTGCAGGGCACGTTCGATATGAAGCCCTTGCTTCTTAAAATGCTCCTGCGTGCTATTGATGACCTGCCGAATCGTCATATATTGAGGCTGACAAAGAACTACCCGTTTTAATGTGTCATACTCACTCCTACAAAAAACTTTGTTTGTGTTTGTATGTTCCTTCATTAATCCCCATCCTATTCCTTTACTTTGTATTAGTTTCTCCTATTGTTAGTGGATTTTATCCGCCAAAATTGGTACTTTATCCGCCAGTTTTTCTAATATTTCCGCCACTTTTTCGAGAATATCCGCCGAGTTGTACATTATATCCGCCAAACCAATGTTATCTGAAAAAACAGAAAGTTATAAGCCGATGCCAGCTCAAATATGGTATATTTAGTAATATCAACAATCTAGTAATTTTTCGGGGATGGAGGCTGTTTTATGAATATTGTAGTATTCGGTGCGGGAGCGCTAGGGCTTTACTTTGGGGGAAGGCTGCTTGAGGTCGGTCAAAATGTTTCTTTTTTTGTGAGAGAAAAACGTGCACAGCAGCTGAAAAATGAAGGGCTGAAAATCAGCAGTCCAGAGGGTGACTTTGAAAGGAAAGACATCACAACTTATACGTCACCTGAACAAGTGAAAAATGCAGATTTAATTATACTCACTGTCAAAGGCTATCATCTCGATTCAGTTATTCCGCAAATTCAAACGATTGCACAGCAAACTGGTGCTGTCGTTCTGCCTTTACTAAATGGAATCGAGCATATCGAAAGGCTCCAGCAGGCAGTTGGTGAAGAAAAGGTAATGGGCGGACTTGCTACAATCGTTGCAACCTTAAACGAACAAGGTCATGTCGAGCATACGAATCCAACCAGTATTTTAAAATACGGAGCGCTTCACAGTGAACAAACGCAACTATGCAGTGAAATCGAAGAAATCCAACAGCAGCTGAAATCCAATTTCATAAGAGAAGAAAACATCCTAAAACACCTCTGGATTAAGTATGCATTCATTACAGCGCTCTCTGGTATCACTTCAGCAATGCAATTACCATCAGGCTTTATCTCAGAAACACCTGCGACTCTTAAGGTTGCTAAAAACGTCATCCAAGAAATGAGCTTGCTTGCCGAAAAAGAGGGGGTTCATCTAACAGATGGTGAAGTAGAAGGTGTAGTAAATATGCTACTTGGCTTCAAAAAAGAGGCAACGTCCTCCATGCATCAAGATCTAAGAAAGGGTCTCCCAATCGAACTCGAGCATTTGCAGGGTGCGGCACTGCGGTTGGCTACAAAGCATGATGTCTCGATTCCGGTTATCGAGACGCTTTATGGCATCCTGAAGCCTTATGAATTGGGCAGAGTGAAAAACTGAAGCAATCTTTAAATAGAAAAAAAGGCTTACACAATTAAGCCTTTTTTTTCTTGCAGGAACTTCTATATATCTGACAGGTTTAAATAAATACTTTCTTACGAATCATTAATTCTGCTACAAGTAGATTAAGAGACCAGCTTAGCCAGACTGCTATTGTGTATGAATTTTCATAAGTAAAATTCATGAGGTTATGTGCAATAACTACAATTATATAAATCATCATATTGGCAAAGGAAAGAAAGAAACTCCTGGTAATCCATTGGCTATGCAATATAACTTTTTTTCTTTTAATATAGTAAAAGCCGAGAAGTGTTGTTCCTAGCCATAATGTATTTAAAATAAGAAACCCTATAACACTTATCCATCCTCCCGTTGCAAAGAACGAGACATAGACACCTGGAATGAAATTTAAAAGGATGGACAATACATATAATCTCCCGTTCCATCGGTGAAAGCTTCTTGATTTATCACGAAGTGCTTTAATAATTCCTAGTGGCCCGGTAATAAGCGAAATAATCGCAAGTAAGATATGAATACGAATCATCAAAATCCATAAACGTTCATCTGTAAGAATTTGGTCCTTCCTAGAAATAAATTTTTCAAAGGAAGGGTCCACTATATAATTCTTTGAAAATGTGTGTAATACCCACATCATTGAAAAAACTAATAGTATAATTCCTATTTTTTGTTTCATAAAGTGAAATCCTCCAATAATACTTAGGGAAAGAAGCTGCATTGCTCTTATAAATGTAGCCTTTATCCTATCTATAATAAGCGATGGCCACTTAATTTTGAGGCAGGAAGCATACCAGCCTTTGCTTCACCAGTCATGTTATTCCCGTCTACATAAACTGTAAATTTTAAAGTTAGACGCATAGGCTTAGTTACCTTCATGGACCATTTTAATTGATTTCCTTCTTGAACCGGATGATTTAACGGAACAATTTCGTTTCCTTGCGTAGCAGTTCCTACAATTCGTCCATCCGCAGAGGCTAAATCAAGTAAAACGGAAAGTTTTCCGATAGGAGTAGCAATGGTCGTATCCCATTTACCTAGAACATCAACAATCCTATCAGTTTGCACCATGCTAGCATTGCTTGACTCTTCCTCTGGCACTTCTTGATGTGCTTCTTTTGGCACGCTTCCTTCAGCCTTCCAAACAGTGCCTCTACGTTCGTATTCAAATAGCTTTTCTACTTCATGTGCTATACGAGGACCTAATTCTCGTTCAACTAAATACAGGGCAACATCAAGTCCTGATGTTACACCGCCACCCGTTACAAGATCACCATCATCGACAATTCGAGCCTGAATAGGAATAGCATTTGTGGCACTCAATAGCCCCATCCCCATATGATGTGTCACAGCATGACGTCCTTCTAATAAACCATCCATTGCTAGAATGAGAGAACCGCCGCACACAGTTGAAAGTAATATATCGGGCTTTTGAAGGGCTTCTTTTAACAGATTACTTAATTCCGTTTCGGTTGCATTTTTTAGCTTCACAGGTACCGAATCTGGTCCGTTGCCATCAACAGAACCTGAGGCACCTGGAACAAGAATGATGCCTTTGCAGTTAAGGTCGAGTTTTTCACTTGCTTGTATTTTTAAATCATTTACGCCACTAGGCACCATTCGTGCACCTTCAGCAGACACGAGCCTAACGGTAATTGCCTCATTTGTATACATGGCAGCTGCAGTAAACACCTCATAAGGTGCAATGGCATCTAATAAATCAAATCCGTCAAACAATACTATTTGGATGTGCATTTTTACTCCTCCATCTAAGCTTTTTAACAGTGGGGTGAAACCTAATGATCACTCTATTAATGAAAGAATACCCCTTTAATATCTCAAAGGGTGGTACAAAACAATCACAAAAGTATCACAATCCATTATTCACCGTTAACTTGAATGAAAAAATGATAAACTAAGGTTGAAATTTTTAAAGAGAATCATCTAAAGAAGGGTGGGATTTTCGTGAAGGAAGTACATACGATTCTAGTTGTGGATGATGACATTAGCATTGTGGAATTATTGAAGGATTTTTTAGAGAATGATGGCTTTTCTGTGAAAACAGCTTTTAATACTACCGAGGCTCTTGCCGAGTTAAATAAAAATACAATAGATTGCATCGTGCTTGATATTATGATGCCAGGACAAAACGGGTTTGAGCTATGTCGACAAATTCGCATGACAAACAATGTGCCGATCCTGTTTTTGAGTGCTTTAAGTGATGATGTGGACAAGATTCGAGGCCTAGCACTTGGAGGAGATGATTATATTGTCAAAACCGCATCGCCAGGAGAAATTGTAGCAAGAGTAAAGGCGGTATTACGGCGTTCCAGTACCTTGCAGCCCCCACAAAGTAAGGTGCTGGATTACGGGCGGCTTGAGCTGAATTTAACTACAAGGGAAGTGCTTATAGAAGGACAGTCCATCTCACTTACCCCAAAAGAGTACGAATTGTTGCTATTGTTTGCAAAACATCCTAAGCAAGTTTTTACATATGACCAATTACTTGAAAAGTTTTGGGAAGGAATCGGTGACAAGCATACCATTCGTGTCCATCTAAGCAGGCTAAGGGAGAAAATTGAAGCTGATCCCAATGATCCGCAATTGATAGTGAACGTATGGGGTGTTGGCTATCGTTTTAAAGGAGAATAAGATGAAAACCATTCGAATTCGTAAGTTCACCGTTCTCTGTTTATTTATCCTCCTACTTTTCCCTTGGATATTTTATGTAGGGGCACATTTTGCTGAAACCAAATCCTTCAATTTTGATATGAATGAAGCACAGCACATAGATTTGGAAGCTACGAGGAATTTAATTGAAAAAAATGCTGATAATTGGACTGATCCGGATTGGCAGCATCAATTTAAAAAACAGCTAGAACAAATGAATATGGAAGTATCAATTTTAACAGAAGGGGGTCAGGTAATTTTACAAACAGACGATAATCGCAAGCCTTCATATTCGAGAAAAGAGCAGTTCTCGATTGTACAGGACGGGCAGGTACTAGGAAGAGTAGCAATCTATCAAGCTGATTCAAAAACCACTCAAATCGTAGCGATAATTATAGGGGTTATAGTGGCGTTTTTGATCGTTGCTTATGCCATTCGAAAATATATTCTCCTTCCTCTGGAGAAAATGGGTAGCTCTGCGCGGCAAATTGCAGAAGGAGATTTGGATATCCAGTTACCTTCCTCTCGAATCTTTGAAATTGCCGAAGTTCATAATGGATTTAGAATTATGGTAGATAGTTTAAAAAAATCCGTTCAAAATCAAATCCAATTGGAGGATGAACGACGTTTTGTGATTGCTGCTGTTGCACATGATTTACGGACACCTCTCTTTGCTTTGCGTGGTTATTTAAACGGGCTCAAGCAGGGTATTGCAGGTACTCCTGAAAAACAGGCGAAATATCTGGCAGTTTGTATAGAGAAGTCAGCGCAATTGGACCGACTAGTAGAGGAGCTTTTCGCGTTTGCAAAGACGGAGTATCAAGAATCTGGGCTGAGCACTATTATAGTTGACCTGAGCTATATTTTGAAGAAATCAATTGAAAGTCTTAATCCACAAGCTCTAGAAAAGAATATCACGGTTATCGCTGAAGGCTTGGTAAAGGGATGCATGGTGAAAGGTGATCCACATTTATTAGAAAGAGCCATGAATAACTTAATCGACAATGCGGTCAGACATACATCTACTGATGGGCAAATTATTATTAAATGCAATAAGGCTGAAGAGCTTGTTACATTCTCAATTCAAGATACAGGAGAGGGCTTTTCTTCAGAGGATCTACCAAAAGTGTTCGAACCATTATATAGGGGAGATGCATCAAGAAATCGTTCAACAGGTGGGGCAGGATTAGGGCTAACCATTTCACAGCGTGTTATTCGACAGCATGGCGGGGAACTGGTTGCAGGGAATGCCTCAGAGGGTGGCGCAATGATTAAAGGGCAGGTCCCGTTGGCTAAAACCGGAAATTGAGTTCTGAGTATAAAGTGCTAATAATAGCGTAATAAAGGCGGTCTCCTTACTCAAAAGGAGGCCATTTTTATTGGAATATGTTTATATTCTGAATTCTCGTGAATAAATAACACATAGGGTGAAGAAAAGGAGGGAGCTCGATGTACGTAGCAAAATTAATAGAAAATAAGAGCGAGGTACTGCTCGGCAAGGTGGACAGGCCATTTTTTGTCCCGATTCAACTAATTGAACTAAAACTAAATGCAGACAACCTTGATAACGCCATAACGCAGGCAAGTGAAAGATTAGACCCAATCATCAACAACCCAGCAACCATGCGTATCGAACAACTATCAAATGACGCCCTAATCCTATCATTTAGAAACAGACAAGATGGATTAAAAGTTTCCTATGAGCTACAGGCCTATAACTAAAAGGAAACCTAAGAAAAATGGAGAACAAAAAATAAAATGATAAATTACTCAAACGGATGAAGTCCATGCCTTGGTTTAAAGGTGTGGGCTTTTTCTGTTGGGTACTATCGGAAAGGAGAATGGGTATCGTTGGGGCAGGAGCGGTAATTTAAGCTCTGAATCTGTTAAATAAAAGGAAAATTTTCGGTTAATTATAAAATAGAAAGGAAAATAGCATAAATAGCGGAAAAAATTCCTCCTATTGACCCAGAAAAGGTGAAAAACAGGGGTTTTTGCAATGGATAAAAGGAAAATTTCCTCTTATTTACACTGAAATCAGCCCGAACCTACAAATAACCGAAAAATCTTCCCTTATTTACTTTGTAAAAGAATTTAAATCAAATTAATGTAGGCATGGTTGCACTAAAAATAATCACAACTTAAAAAAATCTGGAGAACCCATAAAAGCTGCGGTTGCTCCAGATACAATAAGAAATATTATTTCAATCCAAACGGTGTAAGGCCGGTATTATTAACCTTAATGCGCCAAACTTCATTTTTTAAGGATTCTGTTATATATAGATAGCCATCGTGGAAGGCAAGATTCGTTACGAAGGTGCCTGCGTCTTCAGGAAGGCGGATTGTACCGTAGTCAAAGCCGCTGGAGTCAACTACAACAATTTCGCCAGCTTGGAAATGAGCTACATAAAGATTCCCTTCGGCGTCAACGGTTAAGCCGTCTGGTCCAATGCCTCCTTCAAACCGTGCAAAAACAAAGGGTGTTTCACGAGCATCAGCTGCACTTAAAGAAGGGACTGAAAGAATTTGATTTTTATTAAATTCCGAAATATATACACGCTGGCCATCAGCTGAAAGCGCGATTCCGTTTGGATACGCTATATTTTCGGAAAATAGCACTGCTTCTTTGCTGTTCGGGGGAAGGTAAAATACACGTCCAGTAGGGTGTGTGGCACTAGAGCCCATTGGTTCGGTAAAATAAATACCACCTTTTTCATCAAAGACAAGATCATTTAAACCATTTAAAGGCTTCCCTTTGTACGAATTCACTATCGTTTCACGTTTTTTAGTCTTCGGATTATACGCATAGAGCTCCCCAGTACCATCCGTTATAAAAAGGCGACCGTCTTTATGAAACTTCGCACCAATCGGCATAGGCGTTTTGTTAACGGTTACAACTTTACCGTTCTTAATCGTAAAAATTTCGCCCGTTGGAGGACTGACCATCCAGATATTGCCCTGACGATCAAAATTAATCCCTTCCATAAAGCCACTACCTGTAGCAACCTTTTCCCATTTGCTATTGTTCTTAACAATTTCAGTTATATGATGTCTCTCTCCCTTAGGTACAGTCTTTGATTCATACAAGGCCTTTGCCCCAACAAAAGATGCCGTCACAAGTGTAAAAATAAGAACCAGGGTACCTAATATTGCACCTTTTTTCTTCATTACAAGAATACCTCCTCCATAATTTAAAAGTTATGCTTATGAAAATATTCTTCTGCCGATTCCTTCATGATGCTTTTAAAATTAGCTCAAACTCTTTTTACAATATAAGCGCTTATATTCCCTGTATTTTACCATTTGATGGTACCGCTAAACTACAGCATAACAAACGGAATTAGCTTAAGAGTTAGGTAGTTTTTTCTCTATTATGTGGATAGTAATTTTGTTATGGTGGGAGGTTGGGGGATGGGAACTATATATAGGTATTTTTGGAAGATTAATCTAAATAAACAGTAAGGGGACTGTTAACAATCCCCTTAAAATATGTATCTGGATAATCAATGCCGTTATTTAAATACCTTTTGATGCTCAAAACAATAAATCTGTCCATTGAATTTCTTATTGGAAAGGCAAAATGATTTCACCTTTTCTGAAACAGGTTTCTGGCAGATGCAACAAGTATTTTTAGTGTCCTTATTATCATTAGCTTTTGTAATTTTGATATTTTCGACATGTTGCTTTCTTAGTGTAGGATCAGTGATATTAATTTTGGTCAATGTTTGATAGATTGAATCGATTTCACTGTCCGATAAAAACGGTTCTTTATTTTGTAGCTTAAGTATTGCAATTTTACGGTTGATAAACTCCGTTAATTCGATATCATAAACAACAAGTTCATTGGAAGAAATTTTACGAAGTTCTTCATCAATCCTGAATGTACATCGTTTTGTGAAAGAAACCATTGAAATAAAATAATCACGATAGGTAGGCTCGAGAACATTTTTTATAGACTGAATATGTCCAAAATTTTGTACAAGAGGACTCATCATTTTAAACTTGCCGTTAACTAACCAGGTTTTTCTGTCTTTTCCTCCATAAATAGTCCCCTGATAATTCTTTGTTTCAATGACAAATAAACCGTATGGAGTGATAATAATATGATCGATTTGTGAGAATCCAGTAGAGGATTTCGCATTTTCAATCATCAAATCACTAATATGCTTATAGTTCTTCGGAAACTGATCTAGTTGAATATTTATCTTATATTCTCCAAGTTCTCCTTTTCGATTTGCCAGTTGTTCATTATCTTTAGTAAAAAATGCTGTTTGGGTTGGAATTGCTTTAGAAGGTTCATTTGGTTGTTGTTTCTTTTTAAAAAAGGAGAACATATTGCTACCTCGATTCAAGTTAGATAATGTATACCACTTTAATGTATAAGGTTATCAGTAATATGATTTTAGTAAAAGTATTATCTGATAAATTCCAATCCTTCGACGCAAAATTTCCCAATCGCAACTTACATAGTGCAGGTTATCAGTCATTTAAATGTAATTAATTCACTAACTTATAGGAATTTCTAAATTAGGGGACCTGTAATTGTTGAGTTTAAAGTTTATCTAAAAGAATAATTGCTTTACTGAATGTCATGAATTAACTAGTATTTGAAAAATATCTCAATAATTTTTTTCTTATATACAGGCCATTAGTTATAAAATTAGTAAATAAAGCCTATTATGAAATGGAGTGAGAAGATTAACTCGAAGAAGGGTGAACTACAATGAACAGTCAAGAGAAACTTTATGCAACTCTAGCACTTGGTTTATACCATCGTTTTAGAAAAGATAAATGTGATAATTGCAACTATAATATTGGTGAATATTTAGAAGATCCATATGCGTTTGAAGATTTTGTTGCTCTTGTAATGCAAAAAATTTTAGGTGGAAGAACAGAAGTAACAAAAAAGTCAGGCGATGGAGGGATAGATATAATTCATACTACAGCAAATGAGAAACTCCTTGTCCAAGTAAAATGTTTTGCTCCCAGTATTAAGGTTGATTATAAGGCAATCGCAATTCTTCATTCTAATATGGTAAAAGAAAATGTAAAAGCAGGCTATTTCGTTACAACAAGTGACTATAATCCAAAAGCTATAAAGTATGCTGAAGGAACAAATATCAAATTAATAAATGGTACAGAGTTAGCAGAATATTGGTTAGAGCATAAACAGAGTTGGTTAATATCTCGTGAAAAGAAACCTTTTATGGAGAGGCTATTTGAAGAAGTAGATAAATGGTTTAAAGAGTTTATTGGTGGTTTTACATTAAAAAATAAATAATGAATGAAAGTAGAGTAGAAATTGATTGAATTAGCGGATGATAAACGTCTAGTAGAACGAATGCAAAAAGGAATATTTAAATTGATAGGTAAACATCTTGCTGCAGATGAAATAGAATTGGATTATGTAATGTTTGCTCATGATCAGTTTGAAGGCAAGGCTTTACCGATTGGTATTCTAGACGTTTTAGCTGATCCAATCGCTACTACTGGCGAAGGATACATAGATAAAGAGAGTGATGATTTTCATCAAGTGTGTCATCTATATTATGTTGGCCCAAATCCATTTGAAATTTGGATGAAGAATGGCGAGGTAATTCAGAATCCTCTTGCACAACCAAAATATATGTAATCGCATATTTCTCAATAAATAAAGTATAAGAAGCTTTAAACTCCTTATACTTTATATTTCTTATTCTTCCACCAAATAATGATAAATATCATACTGGACAGGTTGTTCAAGCACTAAGTTCATTGTTACAACTGGCAAGAGATTTCCTTTACCATCAGGCATTGTTTCATTTTTCGGTGTATCCTCTGCAATATCTACTTCACCAAGATAGTAGAAATCACTTCCTTCTCCATCATCTTTTTTTGTAAATAAGTAGATTTGTAATCCAGCTTCCTTAGAAGAGAGAATAGTTTTTACTTCATTTGAATCAAGGGTTAAACGGTTACGAGTAAACCATCTAAATAATTCTGGAGCTAAGAATTCATCACCGTATGCTTGGCTAGTTTCTACTTCATCCTTTTTGTGATAAGTAACGAAAATAGGGCATGTATTGTGTTTAGCTCGATAACCGTAAATTGTAGACGAGTCATCATGTGGCCAGTTCAACAACCTACAAGCATCACGACGTGAATACTTTTCAAATAATGTTAATGGCTTTGTTTTATCGTATTTTTTACTCTTATTATGGGCGCAATTTGCAATGTCTTCAATATATCCTCTGAAATAAGAATCCCTTAAACTTTCTTGAACTTCCTCATTGAATTGATATATACCATTTTCATTAGTTATAACGGGTTTAAAACCATATTTCTTTATATCGTTTTGTACATGGAATTTAAGTGAGAATATGTTTTCAACAGATTGAATTGTTGCCTCATCCACATAAGTACCATAATCATTTAATTTAGCTAAATAAGATTCTTTCGAAATAGCTTGCTCTTTAAGTAATTCTTGAATCATAATAACTTCATGCATACGTTTCCCATTTAAAAATTCCTTTGAAATCATTGTTAGTACAGCTTGCTCATAATCTGAAAGGGAAGGAATTTCTTCTTTCATTTTTACAAGGAAACTATAATAGTTCTCTGAATAGCCAACAATGACCTCGGGATCTAGAGAGTTTTGTTCTATAAAATCAAATAGGGTAGGGATTCTACCTAAACGATTCTTTACTTCTAGATATGCATCTTTTAACGTTTTCAAAGTTGATAAATTGGTATTGTTAATAGCATCGAAAATTCTCTTCTTCGCAATCTCTTCAAAGTTAATAGTTGAAACCCCTTGAATGTAATCAGTGTTTACAGTTCTCCGACGAACGTTATCCTTATTCATAGACTGATCTCCGGATAAAGCGATGGGAATGAGATAGTTGTTTTTATAGTTTCCGATAAAATCTATGATTGTTACGTAGTCCTTTGAATCATGTTTACGTAACCCACGACCAAGCTGTTGAATAAAGATAATGCTCGATTGTGTTTGGCGTAGCATAACAATTTGGTTTAAGAAGGGGATATCAATTCCTTCATTAAAAATATCGACTGTTAGAATATACTCAAGTCTTCCTTTTTCTAACTTTTGGATTGCATCTTCACGCTCATCTTGTGTATTGTCACCAGTTAGCGCTGTAGTTTTAAGCCCAGCATTATTTAATGAAATAGAAAGATTTTTCGCTTCCTCTTTAGAACTACAGAACATTAGACCTTTCACCTGGTCTCCAGAGTGTCCATAATAGTTTATTTTCTCAATAATATGCCTTACCCGTTCATTCGAAACTAAGTTCCTAAGTTCGGTAGCGTTATCTACTATTTCACCATCTTTTTCAAAGTCGGTTACACCAAAATAATGGAATGGGCAAAGCATGTCTTCTTCTAGCGCAGCTTGAAGTCTTATTTCATAAGCAATGTTGTAATCAAACAGTTCATAGATATTAAATCCATCAGTCCGTTCAGGTGTAGCAGTCATACCAAGTAAGAATTCAGGTTCAAAATAATTCATCACCTTAAGATACGAATCTGCACCAGCCTTATGAACTTCATCTACTAAAACATAATCAAAATGATCTTTAGTAAACTCTTGAAGATACTGATCTCTGGAAAGTGTTTGAATGGTTGCAAACAAGTATTTAGCATCAACAGCTTTTGAATTGCCTGAAAGAATGCCGTAATCATCTTCATTTCCACCTAGGATCTTGCGATAATCTTGCATTGCCTTCTTTAAAATTTGCTCTCGATGGACTACAAACAGCATCTTCTTTGGTGCGAAGTTTCTTACATCAAAGGCAGATAAATAGGTTTTACCTGTACCAGTAGCAGAAATTATTAGCCCTTTATTTGCTCCAGTTTCTCTTAGTTCTTTTATTTGCTGTAATGCTACTGATTGCATTTTGTTTGGTTGGACGGATAAGCTTTCTGCTAATTGATTGGTAAGGTACTTTTCATTGATTTGAAAGGTATTGCCGGTAAGTTGTTTAATGAATGGCTGCAGCTCGAAGTGTTGATTGTAACTGTTTATCCACTCTTCGGTTAATGGAATTGCTGCGTTCCAAGCATCCTCAAATTGATTCTTAAAGTGATTAATAATTTCGCCGTTTTCTAACGAAGTTAAAAATACATTCCACTCATAGTTCGCCTTTAATGCACTGTCGGTTAAATTCGAGCTTCCTACAATTAGAGAATAATAATCTGTATGCTCAAAAATATAACCTTTTGAATGGAAGCCTTTTTCGCCGGTTAGACGAACTTCAATATTTTCTAGTTTAAGAAGCTCCTTAAACATCTTTGGTTGATTGAAGTTCAAGAAAGTGGATGTAAGTATTCTTCCTTTAATGCCTTTAAGCTTTAAGTCATAGAGCATTGTTTTTAAAGTTGCTAGTCCACCCTCAGTTATGAAAGCTACGGAAAAAGTGAAAGTGTTACATGTTTTTAATTCTTGAAGTAATGTTGATAAAACTGATTCATGATTTTTATTTGTTAAAAGCTTGGGTTTAAATTGTGCCGAAACTGGTTTGTTTTGATCAATAAATCCTTTATATAAGGAGCTCTCAATTTTACGAATAAGCTGTTCCAAACTATTTCCACCGTCTCTTCAATGTTTTATTTTTCTCTCTCTATTTTTTCTACAGCAGGAATATCCGCAGGAGCAAAATCTAGCTGAGCAAGTTTATCTCGCTTTACCCATTTTGTTTCGGCATGCTCGATAGCGATAGGTTGTCCATTTTCTAATTTTGCTTTGTAAGTTTCGAGTCGGACGATGAATTTTTCATATTCATAGGTTGTGTCTTCTACTTTTTCTCCGACACTGATGCTACAGCTGAATTCTTCTTGAATTTCTCGTGCAAGTGCTTGTTCTGGTGTTTCACCGGCTTCGATTTTTCCGCCAGGGAATTCCCAAAGGTTTGGGAGTACCATTTCGGGGCTTCTTTTTGCACAGAAGATTTCATTTTGGTTATTTTCTATAATTGCTCCAACTACGTGGACTTGCTTTTTCATCGTTATCACCTTTTTTACTGTTAATAGTTTAATTTTAGCTGATTTCCAGTATTTGAGCATTTATTTTCTATAGGTAAAAGGATTTTGGAGCAAATATAAATTCGATATGGATAATTATTCCTTTATACATTGAAACATTCTAGTCCTCCCCATATACTAAAGAGGGAGGTGTTTGGAAAATGAAGGGAATTATAGAGAGAAGACTGGCGTATTTATATTCAGGTGAGTTAACCTCTGTAATTATGTTTGTTTTTGTTAGTTATATAGTTAATTATGCGATGCCGAACCTACATTTATATTCACTTTTTTCATTTTGGGCAGCATTCCTGCTTTTAGAGTGGCTATTGATACAAGGGACGATTTATTGGCATGCCAAGCTAAAACGATTAAGGGTAGAGAATACATCGATTACCCCGATTAAGATCGTTCGTCTACTGCACCGTTTCAAAGGGCTGAATAAATTTATAATTCTATTGGCATTCCTTGCATTTATTATTGATTTTGTTAGATGGTATCCATCTCTGCCGATAGGTGGGCTATTAACTGCATTCTTTATTTATATTTTTGCAATTTTAGAGTTTATTAACTATTTCTATAAGCAGCTCTCATATGATAACCGTTTTGATATCAAATACTTGATGAAGAGTAGAAAGTTGAAGAGATCCAGCTTGAATAAAGATTTTAAACGATTTTTATGATTAAATCTCCAACCCCAACCAACCCTCGTAGCCGACAAAAGCTATTCTTAACCATTTTTCAATCATTCAACGAAGGTATTCATCCATTTTATAGTCCTTTCTCCATCTATCCTCGCTTCTCCTTAATCTTCTCAACATGCTCCTGCTTCACGGCTTGGTCGGCTTTTTGGTATTGTGCCAGGAAGTTATAGATTCGGTCGATGAAGTCGGGCTCCAGAATTTTTGGCGAGCTTTCAATTTGTTTGACCATGAGCTTAGCGAGATGATAGCGTTTGAGGACAAATGTATTTTCTGCCTCGAAGGCGATTTTTTTTAGTTCGCATCTTTCGCTAAAGACGATGACCGATTTATAGTGCTCCTTTTCAATAGAGGGAAGGATTTTTTGTAATGCTTTGATATGACCGATATTTTGCTTGATAGGATTGTAAAAGGGATACTTTTGACCGTTCGGAAAGGTTTGCATCCACTTTTGAGATTTTTCATCGCCAAATATCCAGCCGCTATAATTTTTGGATTCGATCACGTAAACGCCAGTCTCATGGATATAGACGAGGTCAATTTCAGTCGTTTGGTTATTACCGTTTGGAATGTAGATGTTGAATAGTGCCTTATGGTAGCCTGGTAATTTCACCATTTTTCCATAGGAGGAGAACTCCCCGTAATTGCCTTTGTTGAACATTGTACTTAAAAAGCCATTTCCCGTTTGTTCCTTGTATGTAGAGATAACGGACTTTGAACTTGGTTTGTCTGTTGGTTTCGTTGAAGAAGAAGGGTTTAGTAAATTTACAACGTTATTAATTAGTGTCTTAAACAAAATCTCCACTGCCTTTCGCATAATCAGTAATTCTATTTTACTAAATAATGGTATTTTTGTAATTATCTTTATGGAGAAACTAGTATTTTAGTTAGAAGAAGGTTTTTTAGTTATTAAAACGAATACTTTAAATAGATTATTACTGTGAAAAAGAGACTAGGAGGGCTAGCATGAACATACGAGTTTTAAATGTAGCAGATGCACAAATTTATCACGAACTTAGACTAAGAGCACTGCAAACAGACCCGGAAAGCTTTGGGTCGACATATGAAAGGGAAATCAATTTTCCAAAAGAAGCGGTGGAGGAGCGAATTCGTCAAGCAGAAGATCGTTATGTGCTGGGAGCGTTTGAAGAAGGGGGAGCGCTGGTTGGAGTAGTTCGTTTTATGCGAGATACTGATCGAAAATCAAAGCACAAGGGAAATATCTATGGGATGTATGTGGCTCCAGAAGTGCGCGGTCATGGTGTTGGCAAGAAGCTAATGCAAGAGGCAATCATACGTGCTAAAGATTTTGATGGAGTTGAGCAGATTCATCTTCAGGTAGTTTCGAAAAACGAATCGGCAAAGAAGCTCTATCAATCTCTTGGGTTTACAACATATGGTGTTGAACCGAGGGGATTAAAAGAGGGCGATGAGTATTTTGATGAAGATTTGATGATTTTGATATTGAAATAGGGTAAAAAGGAGCCTTCTCAACTATGCAATGTATGAGATGGCTTTATTAAATTATGGAGGAATGCTATTAGGAAACTGGTTTTATTATTAGCTATTCTCTTAATCTCAGGCTGTCAAAATACAGATGGCCAAACATCTGAGAAAGTTAATGCTACAAGTGATAGTACCCCGTCTGGAGATGTAGTGGCACGGTTTGGTGAAATTGAAAACCTGGAACGATTTGAAGAGTTTAAAAGCAATACGGAAAAGGGCATTCAGGACAAATTGACGATTGTACAATATACCACAGAAGGGGCTCCAATATTTTACCAGCTCGACTATGATGGAGTCGTTATAAAATCTACAATTGATACGAGTAGAGATGAATATGGTGCCGGAGAAATCTATCATAATACTTGTACTGCAATAGAAGCTGCTGAAAGAAACGATGCAACGGAATACGTCCTAGTAGGTTGTGAAGAAGAAATGGATAATACAATTTTAGTTAAATGGAAAAATTAATGAGGTGCCCACTGGTTTCGTAAGCCTAATTTTCTTTTGATTTCGTTGGGAACAAAATGCAACCATCTAGTTGTTTATACTTGACGAGCAACCGATTAGTTGCATATAATCAATTCATGAACAAAGACGCTATATTTAAAGCCCTTGCTGACTCTACTCGGCGACTGATGCTGGACGAGCTTTCTGAACGGAACGAGCTGACGCTGTATGAGCTTACGGCGCGTCTCATTATGAAATACCAGCTTTCCATCACGAGGCAGGCAATCACGAAGCACCTTAATATTTTGGAGGAGGCGGGGCTCGTAACCTCCGAACGTAAGGGCAAGTATCGAGTACTATTATTTAATAAAGAACCGCTAGAAAATTTACTGAAAGGCTGGATAGATTAACTTAAGTAAGAGTGTAGGCAAACACTAGACATCAAAATTATAAGGGAGCACAAATCATGATGAAAATTATTATTACGAGTATATTCGTTGAAGATCAAGAGAAAGCCTTAGCGTTTTATACAAATACGCTGGGCTTTGTAAAAAAGCATGACGTTCCAAGTGGTGCACACAGATGGTTAACGCTAGTTTCTTCCGGTGAAGAAAATGGTACCGAGCTTTTGCTCGAGCCAAACGTTCACCCTGCTGCCAAGGAATATCAACAAAAGCTATTTGCTGATGGGATTCCCGTAACAATGTTTGGGGTTTCTGATATTGAAAAAGAGTACAATGACTTAGTAGAAAAGGGCGTCGCGTTTACAATGAAGCCAACAAAAATGGGCGACATCACCATCGCGGTCTTCGATGACACATGCGGCAACCTCATTCAAATGATTCAGCAGTAATAAGGTGATGGTGCCTCGGTTAGGAACGGCGAAGGTTACTTTAGGAATTGAATATGTTTGTGTTACCCCTGCGCTAAATCTAGGCAGGGGTTTTTGTGTTATTTAAGTGATGAAGGACAGTATGAACAAGATATACACAGGAAGTGTCTTTCATAAGTATGATGAAGGACGATATGAACAGGATATCCCCAAAAAGTGTCTTTCATAAGTGTGATGAAGGACAGTATGAGCAAGATATACACAGGAGTGTCTTTCATAATGGTGATGAAAGACGATATGAACAGGATATACACAAAATGTGTCTTTCATAAGTGTGATGAAAGACATTACGAACAAGATATCCCCTGGAAGTGTCTTTCATAAGTGTGATGAAGGACAGTATGAACAAGATATGCACAGGAAGTGTCTATCATAAGTGTGATGAAAGACACTATAAACAGAATTCTCCAAAAAGCGTCTGTCATCTGCTCGATTATTTTTAAATTCTCCCCAAAACAAACTCCAAAACCCCAAATCCCATAATCATTTTTCTAAAAGAATAACCCTCAATTCCAATAGCTACGCCAATCTTTTATCCCTCAACCTTATTTACTACCTCTATTATTATTCTTGAAAAACTCCTGCAACACACTGCGAAAACTATATATTCTCTTTAAAGCAATATTCCTCTTTTTTAATCACTTTATTTGTCAAAAACCCATTGACTTTTATTATTCAGAAAATATACACTATTTATATAAGGTAATGAATACCGCAAATGCGTAAAAGGGGTGGATAGATTGAATTTACCTACTGTTCAATTTACAAAGGAGCAAGAATTATTCAGAGAAGAGGTTCGTACTTTCCTGCAACAGGAGCTACAAAAGGGGACGTTTCAAACGAAGTGTGATTCCTGGCTAAGTGGGAGTGACCCGGCGTTTTCAAGGATAATCGCTGAGCAGGGCTGGATTGGGATGACGTGGCCGAAAGAATATGGCGGTGCTGAACGCAGCTCCATTGACCGATATATTTTGACGGAGGAATTTTTAGCAATTGGGGCACCGGTTGCAGCGCATTGGTTTGCAGATCGTCAAACCGGACCGCTTCTACTGCGATTTGGGACGGATTATCAAAAGAATTTCTTCCTACCGAAGATCGTTAAAGGAGAATGCTTCTTTGCCATTGGGCTAAGTGAGCCAAATAGCGGCTCGGATCTAGCCTCTGTAAAAACAAAGGCTGAAAAAGTAGAGGGTGGCTGGATAGTAAATGGCGCAAAGACATGGACTAGTAACGCCCAAGATGCTCATTATATGGTCACACTTGTTCGAACAGAACCAGTGACTGAAAAGAAACACCAAGGCCTAAGCCAATTAATTATTAATTTGAAGTCAGAAGGTGTAACAATTACGCCGATCCGTTATTTAACAGGGGAGCATCACTTCAATGACGTATTTTTTGATAACGTTTTCGTGCCTGATGAAATGGTCGTTGGGACATTAGGAAACGGGTGGGCACAAGGGTTAGCAGAGTTAGCCTACGAACGCAGTGGTCCAGAGCGTATTTTAAGCACCTTCCCATTATTAAATGAAGCGATGGAGGAGCTCAAACGCCAGCAGGATATCGAAGGCTTAGCACAAATCTCAAAGCTAGTAGCAGAATTATGGAGTCTGCGAAATCTATCAATTGGCGTTGCGAAAGTGCTAGAAGAAGGCGGAGAAGTAGGTGTCTCAGCCGCATTAGTAAAGAGTGTCGGTACGAAATTTGAACAGAAAATCCCTGAAATTGTTCGTTTACTCCTGGATGTTTATCCACAGCTTCATGCTGACCGTGCAGTAGACCGTTACTTAGCAGAATCCACACTTCATGCCCCAGGCTTTACGATTCGTGGGGGGACGTCAGAAGTGTTATATGGCATTATCGCGAAGGGAGTGCTTGCAGGATGAGTGAAATGAAGGACATGATTATCGAGGTCGTAGAACGAATTTTTAAAGAAAAAGTAGAAAAAGAAACAGTAGACCTCTTAGAAGCAAACCAATGGGCGGAGGATGTTTGGCAATTAATCCTTGAAAATGAAATCCATCAGGTTGCCGTTAAAGAAGAAAATGGCGGTGCTGGTGGCGATTATGAGGATCTATTTCATCTCTATCGATTAGTTGGCAAATATGCAGTACCGATTCCATTTGTCGAACATACATTGGCAAATCTCATCTTAGAATTCATCAATATAAACCCACATACAGAATTATCCACAGTGCACCTGGCAGCAAAGCCTTTAGAACTTACAGCTGGAAAGGTTTCCGGCAGTCTAGACCATGTTCCATGGGCAAGATACGCACAAAAACTCGTAACACTTGCGACTGAAAAAGGGACCCAATCTTTAATAGTAGTAGATTTGAAGGAAGCACATATTGAAAACCACACCAACCTAGCAGCAGAGCCTAGAGATAGCCTTCAGTTTACAGATGGCAAAATTCTAGCAAGTCACCCCCTCACAGAAGAACAGCATGAATTCCTTACAAAACTACAGACAGCAGCCACGGTAAGTAAAATGGCTGGAGCAATCGACCGTGCCTATGAGCTATCCGTTCAATTTAGTAAAGAACGAGAGCAGTTTGGTCGTCCAATACACCGTTTCCAATTAGTACAGCAGCATCTTGCTGTTTTAGCTGGCGAGCAAGCAATTTCTGCAGCAGCACTAGAAAATAGTATTGCCTTGCTTCAGAAAGGTGAAGCAGGAGACGAAATCGCCTTTGCAAGGTTGAAGCTAGATGATGCAAGCCGCATTGTTGCTACAAGTGCACATCAGGTACATGCAGCCATTGGTGTTACACACGAGCACCGATTACACCATTACACACGCAGATTATGGGCATGGCGAGATGAGGACTTCCATGAAAAGTATTGGAAAAAGCAGCTAGCCAAAAACTGGCTGAATTCATCAAATACGATTTGGGATGTCTTAACAAAGAAAAAACAGGTGGAACACATTTAAGGGGGAAGAATTAGTGGCAGATTTACTATTTGAAGTGAATAACGGGATTGCGACAATTACATTAAATCGACCGGAGAGCTTTAATGCCTTCAGCGAGGAAATGATCCAGCTTTGGATTTCTTCTTTAGAAGAGGTGCGTGATAATGATTCGATCAGGGTGCTCCTAGTGAAGGGAAACGGAAAATCCTTCTGTGCCGGTGGGGATGTAAAGGCGATGGTGGCAGGTAAAGGCTTCTTTGAAAGTCAGGAGGATATTACCTCAACAGCCCTTGCGAGAAAACATTCCTTATGGAAAAAAGTGCAGCGTGTCCCACTATTACTGGAGGAAATCGATAAACCTGTTGTATGCCAAATGCATGGCTATGCTATGGGAGCAGGATTAGATATGGCTCTAATGTGTGATATTCGTATTGCTGCAAGTTCAGCTAAGGTCTCTGAAAGCTACATCAATGTAGGAATTGTACCTGGAGATGGAGGCGCTTACTTTTTACCGAAATTAGTGGGCATCGATCAGGCGCTGGATATGCTATGGACGGCACGCGTTTTAACAGCAGAGGAGGCCAAAGAAAAGGGGCTGGTAACCTTTGTCATTCCAGATGAGGAACTGGATGCTTTTGTTCAAGCATATGTAGAGAAGCTAAGCAACGGTCCACAGGAGGCCATCCGAATTATAAAACGTGCAGTGTACCAAAGCCAGACAATGAGTCTACGTTCTTCACTAGACTATATTTCTTCTAAAATGGGGCTAGTGACGGAATTACCAGATTACAAGGAAGGTGTAGCAGCTGTGCTAGAAAAGAGGAAACCAAAATTTAACTAAAGACCAAGGGGGATGGGGGATGAAAGGTAGGTTTATCATCACAATTTTGTTATGTGTCGGTCTTCTCATAGGATGTCAAAGTAATGCAGAGCGGTATGGGGAACCGCTTATCTTCACTACGGGAACGACAACGGGGGTGTTTTACTCATTAGGTGCAGGGCTTTCAACATTATGGACGAAAGAGATGGGGAAGCGAGTGGCCTCCCAAGCATCTAATGGTAGTGTTGAAAATTTGAAGCTAATGAGTAAAGGAGAAGCCAATCTTGCCTTTACAACGGTAAATATTGCATATGAAGCCTATAACGGTGAGGGAACTTTTAAAGAAAAGCCATACAAAGAAGTTCGCATATTAGGCAACCTCTATCCAAATGTTAGTCATATTGTGGCTGTCAATGATGGCAAAATTCAATCCATTGAAGACTTAAAAGGAAAAAGCTTTGTATATGGGGCGGCAGGAAGCTCCACTGAAATGGAATCAAAGCTCGTATTAGAAGCACATGGAATTGCAGCAGATGAAGTAAAGGGGAACTATGTTGGGTTTACTGAAGCCACGGATTTAATGAGAAATGGCCAGGTCCATGCAGTAAATATCTATTCTGGTGTACCTGCTGCAGCCACAACCGAGCTGATCTCAACGCTGGATACAAAGGTTTTAAATTTTTCACCTGAAGCCATTAAGAAAATGACGGAAGAATATCCATGGAATTTTGAATATGTCATTGAAGCCAATACCTATGATAAGCAGCCTGAACCGATTATAACAGTTGGTCAATACAGCACGATTGTAATCGACGAAAGTGTGTCAGAGGAAGCTGCCTATGAGCTGACAAAGCTGCTTTGGGAGAATGTAAAGGAACTTGAAAAATCCTTCAGCATTGCTAAACAGTTTGATCCTAAAAAAGCCATTGAGGGAACTGCTGGAGTGCCACTGCATCCAGGGGCAGAAAAGTACTATAAAGAAATAGGCGTATTGGAATAGGGGGCGGTTCAAATGACGACAAAAAACAGTGTAGATGTTGATGTACAGGGATTAGTAGAGATAGAGGAGAAAACACTTAACTCAAGAAAGTATATCGGCATTTTTGGCAAAGTTGTAGTGCTGCTCGCAATCATTTGGACCGTATTTCAGCTGTATATGAGTAGTATTGGTGTCATGGATGCTGTGAAGTTCCGTGCTTGGCATTTAGGATTTCTTCTATTATTTAGCTTTATATTCTATCCTGCTACTAAAAAGAGTGTAGGCACGCGGAAACTGCCGACCATACTAGATATCCTTTGCATTGGGTTATCGGCATTTGTTATTTTCTACTTCCTCTTTACGTATGACACATTTGTACGTGAACGAGCTGGTGAAAACACGACGATGGACATTTACGTAGGGTCCTTAGCTTTACTTCTATTATTTGAAGCGAGCCGTCGAGTAGTTGGAATTGGGTTAACACTGATTGCCTTGTTCTTCTTAACTTATAATTTCTTTGGTGCGTATATACCCGGCTTGTTAGGACATTACGGGTTTAGCATTGAACGTGTCGTAAACCTGATGTATTGGGGCGGTCAAGGTGTATTTGGTACAGCATTAGGTGTTTCGGCAACTTATATTTTTGTCTTTGTATTATTCGGAGCCTTTCTAAAAAATAGTGGGTTTTCAGATTTCATTAATGACCTGGCGCTGACAATAGCAGGTAGAACTGCCGGTGGACCTGCAAAGGTAGCAGTTTTTGCGAGCGCTTTAATGGCAACTGTTAGTGGAAGTGCTGTCAGTAATGTTGTGACCACGGGGACAGTTACAATTCCGATGATGAAGAAGGCGGGCTATTCTAAGAAATTTGCTGGCGCTGTTGAATCGGTCGCATCTACTGGAGGCTTGATTGCGCCACCTGTTATGGGGGCAGCGGCGTTTATCATGGCGGAATATCTAGGTGTTTCTTATTCGGTTGTGTTACTTGCTGCTATCATTCCGGCTATTTTGTATTACTTAACATTATTTATGATAGTACATTTTGAAGCCAAGAAAATGGGCCTATCAGGTATTGCAAAGGAAAATATCCCTAATGCCAAAAAGGTATTAAAAGATGGAGGGCACCTGTTTATCCCATTAATCATATTACTGATCATGCTGTTTAGTGGCTTTTCACCGATCTATGCAGCAATTATCTCGCTGATTACCGTTGTACCTGCTGCTGCGATTCGAAAGAATACACGAATGAGTTTAACAGTAGTCATCGAGTCGATTGTTGAAGGTGTAAAAGGTGCGATTAGTGTAGGGATAGCGTGTGCAGTTGTAGGAATTGTTATTGCTACGATTACATTAACTAGTGTCGGCTTATTGATTGGGAACAACGTATTGAGCTTTGCTGGAGAAAGTATTCTTCTGGCTGCGGTTTTAACGGCCTTTATCAGCATTGTGCTTGGAATGGGGGTTCCGGCTACAGCTGCTTATATTATCGTTGCCACAATTTCTGTTCCAATCTTAACTAAGCTGGGCGTCGCACCAGTTGCTGCCCATATGTTTGCCTTCTATTTTGCCGCCTTATCAAGTATTACACCACCTGTTGCTTTAGCTGCCTATGCCGCGGCTGGAATTGCAGGAGAATCACCAAATAAAGTCGCATTTGAATCGGTACGGCTAGGGTTAATCGGCTTTATCGTTCCATTCTTCTTCATCTTTAACCCGACTTTGTTACTAACAGGTGGAACCATTGGAGAGTACATCTATGCGGGGGTAACTGCAATCATTGGTGGGATAGCTTTAGCTGCTGGGTTGAAGGGCTATCTATTTAGGAAGACTTATTTGGTCGAGCGGATTTTACTATTAATAGCTGGTATCAGCTTGATGGATACGACTCTTCTTGTGAATATCATTTCTCTAATTGTTGTTGGATTAGTAGTCGCTTCTCAAGCTTTAATTAGAGATAAGGCGATTGCAGCAGAAGTAAAGGTAAGTGAAATGGAAGTATCGGCAATAGAAGAAGAACGTGAAAAGGAAACCGCATTAGTAAAAGACTAAGGAGGGTGAGCTATGCGCCCATTAGATGGGATTCGAGTTTTAGATTTATCAAGAGTGTATGCTGCACCAGCTGGTTCGATGCTGTTGGCAGATTTAGGAGCTGAGGTCATCCGCATCGAGCATCCAAATGGGTCAGATAGCATGCGGGAGTGGGGTCCATTTGTGAATGATCAAAGCACCTATTATCTATGTGCGAATCGTAACAAAAAATCAATCTTGCTTAATTTGAAAAAGGAAGAGGATAAAAAGAAATTCCTTGCCCTGGTTGAGGATGCAGATGTTGTTTTAGAAAACTTTAAAACTGGTGATATGACAAGAATGGGATTAGGCTATGAGGTACTAAAAAAGGTAAATCCTCGAATTATTCATTGTGCTGTTACTGGCTTTGGTCAAACAGGATCACTTGCACAGGAACCTGGTTTTGACCCAGTCATTCAAGCAATGAGTGGTCTTATGGATGTGACGGGGGATCCTAATGGCGAGGCTACAAAGGTAGGGGTTCCGATCGCGGATATTCTAACCTCTAACTATGTAGTAATCGGGATTCTAGCAGCGTTACGCTTGCGCGACCAGACAAATGAAGGTCAATTTATCGATCTTGCACTATTGGATGTGCAGCTGAGTTCCTTAGCAAATGTATCAAGTGCCTATTTGAATGCAGATTTTGCATCAAAGCGTTTAGGAAACAAGCATAATAATGTAGCGCCATATCAGGTATTCCCTTGTTCAGATGGCCCTTTAATGTTTTGTGTCGGTACGGATGCCCAGTTTGAAAGGTTCTGTCAGATGATTAAACGAGAGGAATGGGCAACAGACCAGCGCTTCAAAACAAATTCAGCAAGAAAGCAAAATGAGCAGGAGCTTACGGAGTTGCTTGAAGAAATAACTGTAACGAAAACCCGGGACGAGTGGCTGACTTTGTTGCAACAATACAAAATCCCTGGTGGTCGGGTAAATACAATTGCAGAAGCTCTGGAGCAGCCACAAGCGAAAGCGAGAGATTTGATCGGCGAGATGGAGCATCCGAGCTACGGAAGGGTGAAGTTTGTCAAAAATCCATTACAGCACTCAGGGTTGAATATTTCCTATGACCAGGCACCGCCACTATTAGGTGAGCATACAGCAGACATTATAAATCCTTTAAAGGTCAATCTATGAAACTACTTAACGAAAAATAGAGGGGTTTGCTATTATGGTTGTAAGGGGGATGCTGCATGGATCAAACAACATTTGAAAAAAATTATTTGATGAATACAGTTCAAAAAACAGTTTTAATATTACGGGCGTTCACAAGGGAAGAGCCGAAGCTTACATTAACGGACCTGAACAAAATGACAGGCATAGGAATCTCCAGTCTTCAACGATTCGTCGCAACACTGGTACATGAAGGGTTTCTTATTAAAGATGAAAGAACGAAACAGTATCAGCTAGGGCTATCGTTATTTTATCTCGGCAAGCTGGTGGAGCAGGAGTCGACGATTTTAGCTGTTGCTGAACCAATTTTAAAAGCGTTAAGCGAGAAAATCGGCGAAAGTGTTTCGATGAGCATTTTTGATGGCGACCAACGGAGATGCATCCTGAATTATGAAAGTGTCCATTCACTAACAGCTCGAAATCAGGTAGGAGATACCTCTCCTTTATATGCAGGAGCTTCGGCAAAGGCTTTGCTCGCATATCTTCCACAAGCGGAAATTGAGGAATATCTAGACCGAGTGAAAAGAGTTCCGATTACAAAATCCACGGTGGTTGATCGGGAGAAGCTCCTCGCTGAACTAGAGCAAATTCGTCTTCAGGGCTATGTGACAACAAAGAGCGAAAGAATTATCGGGGCATGCTCAATAAGCACACCAATTATTTCTCTTGGCAGACCCATTGCCTCCATCGCCATCATTATTCCGGACGTCCGTTTCAAGGATGAACAAACAGAAATGTATGCCGAATATATATTAGAAGCCAAAAGAGAAATTGAAAGACAGCTTTCGATGAAATAGGATTCCTTTAACTGCTGGATGGTAAGTATCCAGCAGTTTTTTATGTTTATTTGACGATTCCTCAGGGTACAAATTACTAATTTAAATGAGGAGGAGTCGACATGTATCCAATAGATAATGGAACACCAGGCAGAGCCAATATAGCAGTGACCTTTGAAAAACAAGAGGCAATGGCAATTATCGAACGTTTGAAGGCAGATGGTATTCCAAAGGGCGATATTCATGTAGTAGGCAAGGAATTATATGAATTTGCGAATTTGAAATGGGATGCCGAGATCAATCTCCACCGAATAGGAAATCCAGGGGACAAAATCAAATCCTTCTTCACCGGAGAAGACGCCGAAATTGAAGGGTTAAAGCATTCAAAGCTACCTGAAGACAAGCTGCAACAATTTAAAGAAATTATAGACAGCGGGGGCGTCCTGATCTATACAGACGAATACCTGCACACAACCAAAATCGTAAAGGAAATGGAGCGTGATCCAAATGTTATTGATGATCCGACTACCTATGATGATGGTACTGGATATGAGAATCGAACTTAAAGAAAGTCGTTTGAAGGATGAAGAAGAGGAAGAATAAGCGGTCATGGGATGAAAGCCAGTTTAGTGATGAGTTCGTGAGGGAATGGCGGTCATCGAAGTGATGAAAGCCACTTTGGAAAAATGCGCGAGAGGAAATGGCGTTCATCGGTGGAATGAAAGCCACTTTGGAGAAAAGTATAAGTGAAACTGGCATTCATCAGGTGAATGAAAGTCACTTTGGAGAAAAGCAAGAGAGGAAATGGCATTCATAAGTGGAATGAAAGCCCCTTTTGGAAAATGCATGAGAGGAAATGGGATTCATCGATGGAATGAAAGCCACTTTGGAGAAAAGCGTGAGAGGAAATGGCGTTCATAAGTGGAATGAAAGCCACTTTGGATAAAAGCATGAGGGAAACTGGCATTCATAGGAGTGATGAAAGCCACTTTGGGAAAATGCATGAGGGAAACTGGCATTCATCAGGTGAATGAAAGCCACTTTGGAGAAAAGCAAGAGAGGAAATGGCGTTCATCGATGGAATGAAAGCCACTTTGGATAAAAGTGCGAGAGGAAATGGCGTTCATAAGTGGAATGAAAGCCACTTTGGAGAAAAGTATAAGTGAAACTGGCATTCATAAGAGTGATGAAAGCCACTTTGGATAAAAGCATGAGGGAAACTGGCATTCATAAGGTGAATGAAAGCCACTTTGAAGAAAAGCAAGAGAGGAAATGGCGTTCATCGAAGTGATGAAAGCCACTTTTGGAAAATGCATGAGAGGAAATGGGATTCATCGATGGAATGAAAGCCACTTTGGATAAATGCACGAGAGGAAATGGCGTTCATAAGTGGAATGAAAGCCACTTTGGATAAATGCGCGAGAGGAAATGGCGTTCATAAGTGGAATGAAAGCCGTTTTGGATAAATGCATGAGGTGAAATGGAGTTCAACAGGTGAATGAAAGCCACTTTGGGAAAATGCATGAGGGAAAGTGGCGTTCATAGGAGTGATGAAAGCCACTTTGGATAAAAGCATAAGTGAAACTGGCATTCATAGGAGTGATGAAAGCCACTTTTGGAAAATGCAAGAGAGGGAATGGCGGTCATCGAAGTGATGAAAGCCACTTTGGATAAATGCACGAGAGGAAATGGCGTTCATAAGGTGAATGAAAGCCACTTTTGGAAAATGCAAGAGAGGAAATGGCGTTCATCGATGGAATGAAAGCCACTTTGGAGAAAAGCAAGAGAGGAAATGGCGTTCATCAGGTGAATGAAAGCCACTTTGGAGAAAAGCAAGAGAGGAAATGGCGTTCATCAAGTGAATGAAAGCCACTTTGGAGAAAAGCAAGAGAGGAAATGGCGTTCATCAGGAGAATGAAAGCCACTTTTGGAAAAAGCATGAGAGGAAATGGCGTTCATCGAAGTGATGAAAGCCACTTGGGATAAATGCAAAAGGAAAACTGGCATTCATCAACTCCTCCAAAGCCCATTCCGCCAGTTCGAACCCTACCACACCCCTCAACTACCACCATAAAAAATGTTTACCCCCATCCCTCCAGGGTATAAAACTAATAACCTATTAAAAGGAGGAATTCAGACATGTATTCAAACAATATGAACGAAAGCAATTACAATATTGAAGTTGCTCACAGTAGAAATGAAGCAATGGCGATTATTGACAGATTGAAAAATGATGGAATTCCGAGGGGTCAAATTAATATTATCGGGAAAGATTTATCTGGATTTGCAGATTTAAAATGGGATGCCGATGTGGATGTCCACAATGCCGGCAACTTCGCAGACAAATTTAAATCGCTCTTTACTGGTGAAGATGCCGTGATGGAAGGCTTACGAGATGCGGATTTACCAGAAAGTCAGCTTCTTCACTATAAAGAAGTGGTTGAAAACGGCGGAGTGCTAATTTATCGAGATGACTATATGGATACGACAGTTGTAGAACGTGACCTGAATACAGGCATGGATACGTACTCAAATGATCGTAACCCATTAATTTAAAAATATTAAAAGAGCCGGAATTAGGCTCTAATAGAAGCAACCAAATTCATTAATGAGGGCTGAAGCCTTTATTGATATAAAAGGAGGCGTTGATCCCAGAGGGGGTTGGCGTCTCTTTTTCAAATTGAACAGGTTTGAAAAATCACAAATTGGGTAGTAAGTTAATAGACTAGTAAAAGGAGGGATTCAGGCATGTATTCATCGAACAAGATTGAGGTGGCTTATACGGTTGACGAAGCCATGGGAATTATCGAGAGATTGAAGACTGGTGGAACTCCGATGGGTCAAATACATTTAGTAGGTAAAAATTTAGATGACTTTACAATCCTGAAATGGGATGCCGATGTGGATATGCATCGACCGGGGAATATGGTGGACAAATTTAAGTCGCTTTTCACGGGTGATGATGCTGTTATAGAAGGACTAAAGGGAAGAGATATACCAGAAGCAGAGCTCGATCATTATAAAGAGGTCGTTGAAAGCGGTGGTATCCTGATTTATGCAGACGATGAAACCATGGATTATTTAGAAACGAAAACAGTTGAGGCCGATCTTAAAGCTGAGCATATTTATTTAAATCGCCGTGACTACTATTAGTTTAAAATTATCTTCAAAAAAGTAGCGCAAACCCCATGGGAGGCGCTGCTTTTTTAGGGTTCTCCAAACTCTCCTCATATTACTTCCTATTATTTTGTCTGTATGGTAGCCTATTTGAACAAGAATAACTAAAAAATGAGAGAGATTAAATCATGAAAAAGGAAATAAAACTCAATGTTGCTATCAGTATTTTGGTTGTCATTGCTGTGATGATTGCTACTGTAATCGAATTAGTTTCTTCCACCAATGCACTAAAAAACTCCTTAGCAACGAATTATCTCGAGAGTAATTACAATTACAGTAATAAAATAGCTGAAGGGATTCAATATGTAACAATTGATTTACAGCATACTATTATTGCCATGGCTGAGCTCTCCAAATCGCCACATTTTGACCAAAACCAGTTAGATATCCTAAAGGAATCTGAAAACGGGCACTTTAATTCCATCTTCATTACCGACGAAAATGGCGTTATCCAGCTAATGAGTCCAGAAACAATTGATTTCAAAGAGAGGGAAACGTCCGTAATAATACAGGCAGGCAGAAAAATCAATCCGGATGTGGTTGAGAAATCTTTAACAACTAAAAAGCCGTTTATCACTGAACCATATATCACAACTTCGGGAACAGTACTAATTCTCATTACAGCACCATTATTAAATAAGCATGGCATATTTGAAGGAATGATGGTAGGGACAATCTATTTAGAGAATGAAAATGCTATTAAAACCGTTTTAAGCTCCAACAAATATAATGACGGTTCTTTTGTCTATGCAGTCGATCAAAATGGGCGAATTATCTGCCATCCAGATACCAATAAAGTTTATGAAAATGTTAGTGGAAATTCAATTGTGAAGGCTGTAAGAGGTGGGGAAAGTGGCTATCAAGTAACAGATGAAGCAGGTAATGAGTATTTTGCAGGGTATTCATATATTGAAAATTTAGGCTGGGGTGTGATTTTACTTACTCCTACGTCAATCATCCATGGACCCTTAAATAATCTAGTTTTTAAAATCATTACACAGTCAACGCTGATTTTGCTCATAATTTTAGTGATTGCAATGTTTCTAGTAAAGCAATTAACCAAGCCATTAACACGATTGGCGGAGTACTCAGAACGGTTAATAACTACTAATAAATTAAATCATCCAAATGATGAGCTAATCATTAATTCCAATATTTACGAAATCAATCAACTCTACCGGCGAATGCGAATTCAATTATTGAAGCTAAATCAAGAGATTCAACTGGATGGATTAACCGGTGTAGCGAATCGAAAAGCTTTCGATATCGTTATCAATGAATGGATGGAGCAAAAGCAGCCGTTCTCCCTTGTTATGCTGGATATTGATAATTTCAAGCAAATCAATGACACCTATGGACATCTAGTAGGGGATGATGTTCTTAAATTTTTAACCTCCATCCTCATTAGTTTTTCGAGAGAAGGAGACCTTTGTTTTAGATATGGTGGAGAAGAATTTGGGATATTGCTGAAAGGGAAAGAGGCGGAAAAAGCTAGAAGCATGGCAGAACATTTTAGATTGAAAATTGCCAGCACCGAAAGCCCGACTGGAAAACCAATCACAGTATCCCTTGGCTTGACAGCTCATCAACCAAATGACGACACACCAAAGGCTATTATCGAAAGAGCAGACAAAGCCCTTTATCAATCAAAGCAGGCAGGGAAGAATCGAGTGACGGTTTACAGAGAAGATTAAGGAGACACTCAGACAGTGATTAAATAGACCTTTTTTGAAACTTATTCAGCTATCAAGCGTATATATTATATGTACAATCACGGTAGGATTTCACCGAAGTTTATGTGTAAGAGGGAGAAAAGATTTTACTTTGGATTATTGACTGAAAAAGCTATTATTTTTAGCCTACTTTGTTACTATTTCAGATGCATATTATTCAACAATGTTTATAGAGCCTAAGTTGCCGCCGCGACCACAGGCTCAAACTATTCAGATATCAACACCAGACGTAGCGATGGTTTACATGCGGTAGCAAGGATTAGAAGAGGGGTCTCCAATTTTGGAGGCCTTTTCTCATTTCAGGAAACTTTTTCCTATTAGAAAGCGTAATATTGTATAATTAAGGGAGGAGTTTTTTGTGAAGAATCATGTGATGCTATTAGGGAGCTTTGCTATAGCAACCATTATTGGAATATTCGGTCAGAATATGGCCTATTTTTTAAATGAAAATTTGATTGAAGCAGCACCGATATTTTACTTAGCGGTTGTAACCATCTTAAGTCTAGTTTTATATATTATATATTTTGTTTTGGTTGCTCGGTACTACAGAAAGCAACGGCTTGTGGATATGAGTCTAATGACATATCTCTATGTTATGGGTTGCTTCGTAAGCTTACTTACAATCTGTTGGTCGTTATTTGTTTTGATTTGGTGGTGGGGATAGTAGCAAACTATTAAAGAATTGGATGTGCTTTTATGAATATTGAATGTACTAGATTTCGAGTGAAGCAAGGAAAAACAGAGCGAGTAAATGAATGGTTAGCCTTCTTAAACGAGCATTTGGACGATGTATTGGTTACGTTAGAAGGTGAGAAGATGTTTGTTGAAACCATCTTTCGAGAAGTCTTAAATGGGGACGAGTTTCTATATTGGTATTCAGTCCAAGGCACAGGGGGAGTAGAAGTAGAAGCATCCGAACACTGGATTGACAAGAAGCATCTGGAGTATTGGGATGAATGCATTGATAAAACATATCGTCCAGTTGATTTAAAAACTGAGGTAGTGATGATACCAAACAAAGTAAAAGCTTCGATGAAATAAGGGCGGCATTTAAGCATGAAACAAGTAATGGAGTTGAGGTTATGCAAAGGCTTGCGATTATTACGATAGGGAAAACACATAGCGGCAAAACGACTTTTGCACAAGCTTTAGAAAAACAGCTGACTAATTCCTTTGTGATGGATCAAGACAATCAGGCTGAATTTATCAATACATATTATAAGAAGCTTCAGCCCAACCAAGGGCCGAATACGCTAAAGCACGCTCTATCAAAGCAAATCGTCTACTATGCAAAAGAACATACAGATCTTCACATTATTATCTGCAACTCTAATCGAAGTCGAAAGGATCGCGAATATTTACTAGAAGAGTTATTTCAGAAAAATGATTTTTATCGTATTCTAGTTCATCTGGATATCCCGGATGAGGTTCTATTAAAACGAGTGACTGAAAGTAAGCGAGGCACCAATATTTTCAGAGGAGCTGCAACTACTTTTGAGGAAGTACTAAAGCGGCAGCAAGCATCAAAAAGTGCCTCACCTCCAATCGATGGTGAGGCGGATCGTTTGTTTGTCATAAAAAACAGTGCAGAGATGGAAGCCGTTATTAAAGAGATTGTTTTGATTGCTGAATCATTGTAAGAATCCCATTGGGCTACCTGTGGAAGGCCTATTCTTATCCTATAAGTATCCATTCGATAGGAAACAAAAAGCGTTTGGAGGATAAGCTCAACTCCAAGCGTTTTATCAGTATTTTAAGCCTTAAAGGCCACCGTAGGATGAGAATGCGATACTCCATGCCATTAAGACGAAGGATGTTGTTAACCAAAATGTATTTTTGGCAGTAGGTTGTTCACTTTTAATTTTCTTTAAGATTGCTACTAAATTCAGACAAAAAATAATCGCTAATATAGGTGTGAAGTAAAAACTAATAAAGATAAAAAATAGCATAACTGGCCTCCTATTAAATAATCGCTACTAATCTTAACATAATATTCCATATATTTTTAAAGTTTAGCAGATTATTTTAATAGCCTTGTGGTTTTAAATTAAAAATCACATTCCATTTCAGTTCTTCTGTAGGCAAAATCATAAGTCGCTTCAAGCATGCGATCGCTAATGTTAACAAGCTGCTTTGGATCCACACCAAAGTATCTGATTAGAAATTGCATCATGTTTTGTCTTTCTTTCTCCGTAATCATTTTACCACCCCTTATATTTCATTTGGTATATAACAGTATATTTAAAAGTTAACTGATATATAACAGATGATCGCCTAATTTCCAAAGAAAATTTAAATGTTATTGTATAAAAATGTAATTATTGAAACTTTTGGAAATTTCTAACGTAAATAAATTATAATCAACAGAAACGGAGCGATTGACATGAAAAAAGTAATTTTATCGTTAGTGGCATTCTGCATTTTGTTAGGGGGACTTATTTTCTATTCGGAATTTAGAACGGTGAACTTTGTGCACGCATTTCTTTCAGATCCTGAAGAATTATCAGACAAAGTAAATGGAGTTACGATTTGGGGAGAGGGAGAGAATGGAACTGTCCAAACGCTAGCTACCTTCAATTCTAGCGAGGAAAAGTATGAAGAAATAATTGCTGCATTAAATGAATGGGAAGTAAAGAGGACACTTTTTAGTAAACAGGATTCCTCTCAAGATATGTATCAAATAAACCTTTCAAATATAGAAAAACCCATTGATCCCTATGACATTTTAATAACTTCTGATGGGATACTGAACATTCATGGCAGGGAATATAAGCTTGTAAGTGGTCCTTCAATTGAGGAGTTAATAGATATAGCGAAATAATAACAGCGTTCATTGGAGGTGAACACCTTGGAACTAAAATTAGAAAAAGCCATAACTTTAAGAAAAAGTGGAAGCATCAAGGAATCCAATGCAATCCTCACTGCATTAGTAAAAGAATGCCCGAACGAAGCGGTCATCAACTATCATTGTGCCTGGAGCTTTGACCTATTGGGAGAGGAAACAAAGGCAGTTCCTTATTATGAAAAGGCCATTCAATTGGGGCTACCACCTGAGGAACTAGAAGGAGCTTTTATCGGCTTAGGGAGCACTTATCGAGCTCTAGGTGAATACGAAAAATCTAAAAGTGTCTTCCTGAAAGCAATGGAAGCATTTCCAGCTAATCGGGCAATCCAAACCTTTTATGCCATGACACTTTACAATTTAAATGAGCATAGCCAAGCGGTCGAGCTGTTACTTAATTGCCTAATCGAAACAACAAAAGATGCAAACCTACTCGATTATAAAAAAGCACTTACTTTTTATGCTGATAAATTAGATCAAACCTGGGAGTAATTCTCCCGAAGGAAAGAGGTTCACACAATGGATGAAATACTATTATCAATCAAGGATTTAAGAAAACATTATGGCTCTAAAACGGTTTTAAATGGTGTATCCCTAGAAGTTAAAAGAGGAGAAATTATTGGTTATATCGGTCCGAATGGGGCTGGGAAAAGTACAACTATTAAAATCCTGCTAGGCATTGAAAGTGGCTATTCTGGGGAAGTGAAAATCTTTGGACAGGATATTTCCACTGAAAGTATGGAGTATAAGAGAAAGATTGGCTATGTTCCAGAAATCGCTGAGCTCTACGATAATTTAACTGGGTATGAGTATCTGACTTTCATCGGTGAGTTATATGGTTTAGATTCGGACTTCGCTGACTTTAAGGCAAAGCGATTAATGAATCTTTTCGGAATTGGTGAGGTCTATCATTCTCGCATTGCATCGTATTCAAAAGGAATGCGCCAAAAAATATTAATTATCTCAAGCCTTTTACATAATCCAGAAATTCTATTTTTTGATGAACCAATCAATGGTTTGGATGCAAACAGTGTGATGATTTTTAAGGAAATTATGACGCAGCTTGCGGCTCAGGGAAAAACAATTTTTTATTCCTCTCACATAATGGATGTGGTTGAAAAAATAAGCAGCAGAATTATCCTTCTGCATGACGGAAAAATTGCAGCAGATGGTACCTTTGAAGAGCTAAAGGATACGAATAAGGAAGGTTCACTCGAACAGATTTTCAACGAGCTGACAGGATTTAGTGAGCATAAAGAAATTGGGGAAAGATTTGTCTCCGTAGTAGGGGAGATGTAACGATGCAGGACTATTTCACTCTGAAACTATTAGACCGTTTTGAAAAGGTTTTTAGAGGGCTTGGTGTTGACTACAGGGTAATGCGAAAAATCCTTCAAGTTAAGCTAACAATGGATGGTCGCCGTGTACCAACGATTTTCTCCCAAAATGCGAAAAAGAAAGACAAAGAACCTACCAACCAATATATCAAATCACTATGGATTTATGTTTTATTTAGTCTGTTTTTGCTTCCGTTTATGTTTATGGGTAACAACCTACTGTTCCAAATGAGTATTGTTTATGGAATCTTTACCTTTTTTATCATGACCTCATTGATTTCAGATTTTTCTTCGGTTCTACTTGATATTCGCGACCGTAACATACTCTATCCAAAGCCGGTGGATCGGAAAACGATTAGTACGGCAAAGCTAATGCATGTCATTATTTATTTGTCCTACCTAACAATTGCATTAGCCGGAATCCCTTTGATTGTAGGACTTTTTACGAAGGGTATTCTATTTTTCCTTGTTATGGTATTGAATATCATTTTGTTGGATCTATTGATTGTTGTCTTTACAGCGCTCATCTACTTCCTGATTTTACGGTTCTTTGATGGGGAGAAGCTGAAGGATATTATAAATTACGTTCAAATTGGACTATCCTTTGCTATTATGATTGGCTATCAATTGCTTGGTCGTTCCTTTGAGCTCTTTGATTTAACGGTACGGTTTAACATCGAGTGGTGGCAGGTGTTTGTTTTCCCATTATGGTATGGGGCGAATACTGAACTGCTCTTGAATCAAAATTTTGAGCCAGCAATTATCCTATTTTCAGTATTGAGCTTACTTATGCCTATACTAGCAATCTGGATTTATATGAAAATCACGCCAGCCTTTGAGCACAATCTTCAAAAGCTTTCTTATCACGGAAAAGCAAAGGAACAAAGAAGAAGTAAGCTTAGAAAAATGCTTGTGAATTTCCTTTGTCGCTCAAAAGAGGAGCGAGCATTTTTTAGATTTGCAACGATGATGATGAAAAATGAGCGTGAATTTAAGCTGAAGGTCTATCCATCATTAGGTTTTTCTATTGTCATTCCTTTGCTGTTCATCTTTGGAGTATTTAGAACAGACTTAAATGATTTAGCTAGCAGCAATTCGTATTTGTCGATTTACTTTAGCTTAATTGTTATCCCAACAGTTATGATTGTACTTAAGTTCTCGGGTAAATATAAAGGGGCATGGATTTACAAGGCAGCACCTTTAGAAAGATTGGCACCAATGTTCAGTGGAACCATCAAGGCATTTATAGTGAATTTATATTTACCGATTTACTTGCTGCTTAGTATTATATTTGTTTTCCTATTTGGTGTTAGAATTTTGCCAGATTTGATTTTAGTATTTTTGCATGCGTGCAGCTTCGCAGTAATTTGCTTCATGCTCCTTAAGAAATACATTCCATTTTCACAGTCCTTTGATGAGTACAATCAAAACAGCAACGCATTTATATTGATAGGCTTAACACTGATAGTTTTATTGCTGACAGGGCTGCACTATGTAAGTACATGGTTCACTTTTGGAAAATATTACTATATTGGAATATTACTTATCGTCTTAATGATTCTGTGGAAGCTAGCATTTAATATAACGTGGGAAAAGATTTATGAGTAAAATGAAACGCTGTTGATATCATTTCAACAGCGTTCGTTTTTATTTAGGGTGTAACGGTCTATAAATCTTTTAGTGAGTGGCATAAAGCAATTGAGTATTAGCCCACCTAAACAAACTGTTAATAGAGTTCCAATACCTATAGGACCATTGAAAATGATTGCCATAACTAAAAATACGATATAAATAAGTGTTCTTGAAAAAAATATACTTTTCTTCATTATTTCTTGGATGATGAGTGTTAAACGGTCAATGGGAATGGGGGCGAAATTAGTCTGTAAATAGATTGCTGTACCTAATCCTATTAAAACTAGACCTAATGCAAAGCATATCGCTTTTCCTAACCAGAATTCAGGTGATAAAAAATTATGTAATAAATATAGCCATAAATCAATTCCTATCCCCGTTATAAAAGCTGTTACCAAACCCAAAAATTCCGGTTTTTGTCTTTTCAAAATTGAATTACAGCCTATTAATAGTAAAGCGATAATTACTTCCCAGCTTCCAACAGTTAGCCCTAAATTTATGAACAACCCTACTAAAAGTGCATCAAAAGGTGAAGTTCCAAGGTCTGATTGAATAGTGAAAGTAATACCAAGGGTTAATACTAGAATTCCCAAAACATAAAAAACATATTTCACTTTATCGACCTCATAAATTGTTATTTTGTTGCATTTACAACAAATTTGGATTAAATTAAATATATACTATTTTTTGTTGTATTTGCAACAAAAAGAATAAGGAGTCAGTTATGAAGGAGATTCTCCGAGAAATTGGAATGATAGCAAGGGCACTAGATTCTATCAGTAATATAGAGTTTAAAGAAATCGATCTTACGAAGGGACAGTATTTGTATCTTGTTCGAATATGTGAAAATCCAGGAATCATTCAGGAAAAACTAGCTGAAATGATCAAGGTAGATCGTACAACAGCAGCTCGGGCTATAAAAAAACTAGAGAGTAATGGTTTTATAGAAAAGAAAGATGATAAAAACAACAAAAAAATAAAAAAGCTCTATCCTACAGAAAAAGGGAAAAACACATATCCATTTATAAAAAGAGAAAATGATTATTCTAATTTAGTAGCGTTAGAGGGATTCTCCGAAACAGAAGCAGAAACCATTTTCACCCTTCTTCAAAAAGTAAGAAAAAACGTGGAGAAAGACTGGGAGTATGTAAAAAAGGGAAATAAGCGAGATTACTAATGGTAAGGGAGTAATATATATGTCTATAGAAATAACAAAGTGTAACCTTGAAGATTTACAGACGCTACAAGAAGTAAGTATCGAGACATTTTACGAGGCATTTAAGGAGCAAAATTCACCTGAAAGTATGGAAGCTTATTTGGAGAAAGCTTTTAACTTAGAAAAGTTAGAGCTAGAGATATCCAATATTTCTTCTCAATTCTTTTTAATTCATTTTAATAATGAGGTTGCGGGCTATTTAAAGATTAATATCAATGAAGCGCAGTCAGAAGAAATGGGGGATGAATCACTAGAAATTGAGCGTATTTATCTCAAAACAAAATTTCAAAAACATGGACTAGGTAAAGTGCTGCTAAATAAAGCCATTGAGATAGCAACAGACCTAGATAAAAAGAAGGTTTGGCTTGGTGTATGGGAAGAAAATGAAAATGCCATTGCCTTCTATAAGAAAATGGGGTTTGTCCAAACAGGAACACACTCGTTTTATATGGGTGACGAAGAACAACTGGACTTTATAATGACAAAAACACTTTAAAATAAGTAAACAAGTAGCGTGTGTCCTAAACGGATATACGCTTTTTAAATAGAGTTTTAATCATGCAGTATACTAAAAGGCCTGTTGTGGGTAAATAATAATTGAAGAATAATCTTTACATAGGGTATGGGGGTATGTTATATTTCTTGTATAGGGTATAGGGGTATGCAATTCCTGAACTAAGGAGAGGTAAATAAATGAATCATGAATTAAATAACGAAGTTCAAATAAATGAAGATAGCTGCTGTTCAAGTTCTAGTGAGCGGAAAAGTCATCACTCAGATGAAACAAAGAAAAATCTTATCACAAGGTTAAATCGTGTTGAAGGGCAAATCCGCGGCATAAAAGGCTTAATTGAAAAAGACACTTATTGTGATGATGTCATTACGCAAATATCTGCAGCACAAGCAGCTTTAAATGGCGTAGCCAAAATGCTTCTAGAAACCCATATGAAAGAGTGTGTGGCAGAGCGCATACAAGAAGGGGATTTAGAAGTTCTAGATGAAGTGCTTATTACAATCCAAAAATTAATGAAAAAATAGGGAGTAGATAATATGGAAAATGTAACTTTAAATGTTAAGGGTATGTCTTGTGGACATTGTGTAAAGTCAGTTGAAGGTAGTGTCGGCGAATTACAAGGTGTAGACCAAGTAATAGTCAACCTTGAGGATGGTCAAGTAACTGTATCATTCGATAATGGTCTTGTTACACTAGAAAAGATTAAAGAAACTATTGATGATCAAGGCTATGAAGTTGAATAGTGAATTTTTCAAGAGTGCTTTTATAGGCACTCTAATTCTTACAGGAAATTATACCCCTGATGGGTATGTGAGAGGTGAAAGTGAATGACGACAGCATCAAATGAAGATATAAGAAAACCTAAAGAAGCAAGCCTTCAAATTACGGGTATGACGTGTGCAGCTTGTGCTACTCGAATTGAAAAAGGTTTAAACAAAATAGAAGGTGTTAAAATAGCCACTGTAAATTTAGCGTTAGAAAAGACATCGATTAAATATGATTCTTCTATACTGAGTGAGGAAGATTTTGAAAAGAAAATTGAATCTCTTGGATACGGCGTTGTAAAGCAAAAAGCTGAGTTTGATATTACTGGTATGACTTGTGCAGCTTGTGCTACTCGAATTGAAAAAGGCTTAAATAAAATCGATGGTATAGCTTCTGCAAACGTCAATTTAGCACTAGAAAAAGCAACAATCGAATTTAATCCATCCGAAGTTTCCGTTGCAGACATTATTACAAAGGTTGAAAAACTTGGCTATGGTGCACATCAAAAACAAGATGATAAAGAACAAGTTGATTATCGTGAAAAAGCAATTAAAGAGCAGAAAAGAAAATTTTTAATTTCTGCCATTCTTTCATTGCCTTTACTCTGGACGATGGTGGGCCACTTTTCCTTTACTTCATTTCTTTATGTTCCAGAGTTTTTAATGAATCCGTGGGTTCAGATGATGCTAGCAACACCTGTGCAATTTATTATTGGCAAACAGTTTTATGTAGGTGCTTATAAATCGCTTCGTAATGGAAGTGCGAACATGGATGTACTAGTAGTAATGGGTACTTCAGCTGCTTATTTTTATAGTGTTTATCAAGCTATTGTTGCAACGGGTACACACCACGGACCACATTTATATTTTGAAACAAGTGCGGTTTTAATTACGCTTATACTTTTAGGTAAATTATTCGAAGTAAAAGCTAAAGGACGTTCGTCGGAAGCGATTAAAAAATTAATGGGGCTTCAGGCAAAAACAGCCATAGTAATTCGTGAGGGTATTGAAAAGGAAGTGCCGCTGGAAGAAGTAATGATCGCTGATATAATTCTAGTGAAACCCGGTGAGAAAATTCCAGTTGATGGTGAAGTTGTTGAAGGTACAACGGCTGTTGATGAATCGATGTTAACCGGGGAAAGTCTACCTGTAGATAAAAAGGTAAGTGATGTTTTATACGGAGCAACTATCAACAAGAATGGTTTTATCAAAATGAAGGCTACAAAAGTTGGTCGTGATACAGCTCTAGCTCAAATTATTAAAGTAGTAGAAGATGCACAGGGAACAAAAGCGCCAATTCAACGATTAGCGGATAAAATCTCTGGTGTATTCGTTCCGATTGTAATAGGTATTGCGATCCTGACATTTTTAGTCTGGCTCTTCTTGGTTGAACCAGGGAATTTTACACAAGCACTTGAAGTGTTAATCGCAGTCCTTGTTATTGCTTGTCCTTGTGCACTAGGTTTAGCTACACCGACTTCGATTATGGCTGGATCTGGTCGTGCAGCAGAATTTGGTATTTTGTTCAAAGGTGGAGAGCATTTAGAACAAACACAAGGCATTAATACCGTTGTGGTTGATAAAACAGGTACTGTCACACATGGTAAGCCAGTATTAACGGATGTTTATACAGCAACTGGTAAAGAAGAAGAGAGCTTTTTATCACTAATTGGTGCAGCAGAAAAACAATCCGAACATCCATTGGCACAAGCAATTGTTCAAGGTATTCAGGAAAAAGGAATCGAACTTGGGAATGTTCAGTTCTTTGAAGCAATTCCAGGCTACGGGATACAGGCAACAGTTTCTGGTCAAGGTATTATCATCGGTACCCGAAAATTAATGCAGCAATATGGTATCGATATTCAAGGTGTCCTTCCAATGATGGAGGAGCTTGAAAGTGAAGGGAAAACAGCAATGTTAGCTGCAATAAATGGGCAATACGCAGGTCTAGTGGCCGTAGCAGATACAATTAAAGAAACGTCCAAAGAAGCTGTATTGCGTCTAAAAGCTATGGGAATCGAAGTCATTATGATGACAGGGGATAACGAACGGACTGCACATGCAATTGGAAAAGAAGTAGGCGTTGATGCAGTTATTGCAGAAGTTCTTCCTGAAGGTAAAGCACAGGAAGTGAAGAAGCTACAACAAAAAGGTAAAAAGGTAGCAATGGTTGGCGATGGCATTAATGACGCACCAGCACTTGCAACAGCCAATATTGGTATGGCTATTGGAACAGGTACAGATGTCGCTATGGAAGCAGCAGATATTACGTTAATAAGAGGGGACTTAAATAGTATTGCAGATGCAATCATAATGAGTCGCAAAACAATGCGTAATATTAAACAAAACTTATTCTGGGCATTTGCTTATAACATAATTGGGATTCCGATTGCTGCAGCAGGATTCCTTGCACCCTGGGTAGCAGGTGCTGCTATGGCATTTAGTTCTGTATCGGTGGTATTAAACGCTTTACGTCTACAAAGGGTGAAATTAGAAAAATAATGGTTACTCACTGCTCCATATATACCATGTATAGGTATGTATGGAGTAATAAGTTGAAAAATCGAGGTGAGAAATGAATATGGGGAACGATGTTAAAAAAGTTAAAATTGCCATCAATGGAGGAATCGGTTTCGGGGCAAAACTTAATTCAAAACAGCTTCTAACAATTTCAAAATATATGGATGAAGATGAGGAACTTGAGTTAACGACATTTCAGCAACTCTATATAGAAATACCAGAAGATAAAAAAGAAGAAATCATTGAAGAATTTCAAAGTGTTGGATTAGTCTGTTATCCAGTTGGAAACTTCGTAAAGAGCTTGAGAACCTGTAATTTTTACAAAGGGGAACTAGAGGAAGGGATGCCTGTAGCAAAAGAATTAAATCAACGTATAGCAGGAAAGCCTGTTCCATTTACCCTTAAGGTTGCTTATACAGGTTGTCCAATTGGGTGCGGTGAACCAATGGTTAGCGACATAGGAATTATGAAAATAAGAGAGCATTACAATTTATATATAGGTGGAAAAGCAAAAGGAAAAGACGCTGAAGTGGGTTCGTTGTTATTGGAGAATCTATCACCAGAGGAATTATACGAATCAGTTGAGAAAATAATCGCTTTATATTCACAAACCGGGAAGAAACGAGAGACGTTCCATAAATTTTTAAAACGAATTGGTAGAGATCAAATAATAAGTTATACATGAAAACTATAAATTAACGAATGTTATTAATAGATACGAGTCACTATAGGCTCGAGCCGTGCCCTAGCAAAGCATCTCCGCATTGGAAATTAATTTAGCATAAGCGAAAAAATATCAAATTTCTCAGTGAGAAATTTGATATTTTATGTTGTGTCCATGCCTCTCTACTTTCTATAATTAAAATATATTATTGATAGTTTTATATGATTATTGAAAAAATAGAGGGGATAATAATATAAGTTGTGCTAGAATGGAGACTTATGGCTTATTTAACAAGGGTTGGATGATATGTACTGAATAAAGGTGGGAATTTAGATATAACGTTTAGTACTAGCACCATTCCTAACTAAAAAGAAGTTTGTATTCGTATAAAGTTTTTCTACAATAATAGTTATAAAGAATTACCGTTGTACAAAAAATATTAAGGTTTGGAGAACAGGATGGAGCTGTTATTTTTAATAATTGAGTTTAGCTTAATATTTTGGGCCATTACATTTTTAACTAATATAAAAATCACGATTAAACGGGTATTAGCATTTATTTTAGTAGTAATTTGTCCTACCGCATTAAATTTTGTAATTTTTGGTCAGTGGCTAGGCATTATCTATTTCATTGTTAGTTCATTTACATATTTCTATTGGTTAGCAAGAGGATTTTCTACACTAATACATATTTGTTTTGTTGTTATTATCGGAATAATAGCAGATAATCTAGCTCAATTTACGATGGTGGTATATCCCTATGATGTTCTGCCGGGAATTTTGGAGCAATACATCATTTTTATAATTATATTTATTTCTTGTGCTGTCATTTATAAATTAGTTTCTAAGAAGATATACCAGTTATTAGGTCTGACAAAAACAGCATATGTTTTTATTCTTTCTATTGTCTTCATCACGATGTGTACATTTTATATCAATTTATACTTAACAGATTACTTCTCCCAAGATACTATTTTAAAATTTAATATCTTTTCCCAGCTAACGTATTTTGGGTTTATGTGCATTGTTCTTTATATAACAATCATAAATCTAAAGAAAGAAAATCATTTTCGAGAGATAGAGATTGAAAAAGAACAGTTCGCAGATTATATGCATTCATTGGAATTGATCAATCATGATATGCAAAAGTTCCGTCATGACTATGCGAATATCTTATCTACAATGCAAGGTTATATGGAGATAAATGATTTGGAGGGGCTGAAGAACTATTTCAAGCAACATATTATGTCTGCTGAAGGAGATACATTAAAGAGGAATCAACGACTTGCCAACTTATCAAATTTACACATTACAGGTATTAAAGGGCTATTATTAACGAAAACTTTGCAGGCAGAAAAAGCGGGAATTGAAGTAGATATTGAAATACCAGGAGAAATAGAAGAGATTGCAATGAATGTAATTGATATTTCAAGAATATTGGGCATCTTTTTAGATAATGCAATCGAAGCTACTAGCCATGTAGAAAATGAAAAAGAAATAAATATAGCAATAATGAAGAGTGTGAAGGATTCAATCATCATCATTATTGAAAATACTGTTCAAGAGGAGTCCATCTTATTGGACCAAATCTTTAAGGAAGGATTCTCAACAAAAGGAGAGAATCGTGGAAAAGGACTTAGTACAGTTCAAAGTATTATCAACCAGTATCCTGACGTCATGTTAAATACAAATGTTGAAAATGGTTTGTTCATTCAAAAAATTGAAGTTGAAATGAAAATGCAATCCATCAATTTAAAAGACTGATTTGAACCTTGGTTTTCAAATCAGTCTTTTCTCTATTTACAGGAAACATTGAGTTATAAATTATTTCAATTATTTTACAAAAAACGAATAATCTGTGAAACTAAAATAAATGAATTTCGACTAATTATAGGGGGAGTAAATTGAAATTTAAGATATTAACCCTAACCGTATTTCCGATATTAATAATCATTGGTTGTTCTAACCAACAGGTAGCAGATGATTTCGGAGAGGTTAAGGCTGTTGCTTGGGAGTTTGTTAACGAAAAAGGTTGGAATCAGATGGCGAAGGAAGAGTGGCAAAATACGACTGTCATAGAAATAGTTGTGGATGAAAACTATGAATTATTGGACCCGAGTTTTGAAGGTAAAGAAGTGCTGAGTGTTTCTTTTCAAGATAAGGAGGATGCTGTAGTCGGAACACCTTCTATTCTAGTAGATCCTATTACCAAAGAAGTGGTTGGTTATATGTTAAGTGAATGAAAAATTTAAGGAGATTTCAAATGAAGAACTTACTTCGTTTCATAATAGTAGTAGCGGTGGTTGGTGGAACAGCGATTCTGTTAATGAATCAGCTTGGAAAAAGCAATAATGCTCAGGTGAGTATAGGTGAATCTACTAAGTTCTCTGAAGTAGAAATCAATGAGGCCGTGTCCAAGGTGAAGAGGAAGTTTTGGGGATTTCGAGGATGTGAGCTTACTGAAATTTGGTACACAGAAGCTGAGTCCGATAAAATTGCTGAAGACTATTTAAACTATGGTGATGGCTCGGAGAAGAATATAGACAAAGATAACGTGATTGGCTTACTTTCAAATTTTAAGGTGGACTCTTCTGGTGGTGACGGAAGCTTAGAGCCAAATTCAACTTATACTGAGTGGCGCTGGGTATTAATACGAAATAGTGAAAACGGAAAATGGCATGTTAAGGATTGGGGATATTGAGTGTCGAGCAATTTAATGATTAAGTGAAAGGATGAACTAAAATGCTACCTATTATTTTATCAATACTGCTGGTAATTGCTCTTGCTTATTCTGTAATAATGATGCTTCAAAAGAGGAAAAAAACAGGTGTTAAGGGAATCAAACCCCTTTTATCATCTATTTGTTTATATCTAGTTTCAATCACCAATCTACTTGCATACTGGCTTGATTTCTTGGGCGTCTTAAGTTGGTCAATTACAATAGTGCTGTTGATTTTAGGCGCCTATTTTACTAAATATTTACATAATAACGAAGTCTAAGAATTAATAAAGAGAGTAATATAGTAGATAGAAGAAAAGGAGATACTAAATGGGATTTAAAGAAGAGTTTAAACGAGAGATGCGTAATGCTAAAAATGATGCGGCAAAAGAGGTCGACAAGTACTGGGCAATCGATTTTAAGGGGCATAAAATAGAGATTCACAATAAAATGATGGAAGAAAGTTTACTAGTTGATGGACATATTATTGCAAGTAACATCAGGCAGTCTATTTGGTCTCACATAATTCCTTTTACAAACTTGTCAGGGACATTTCAATCAAGGGACGGCAAGCGTCATAAAGTATTTGTGAAGATAGGTGGATTTGTCCGTTTAAATATTACGGTGAAAGTAAATGGCCAAGTTATATTAAAGGAAGCCATGAAGCTGGAGTTCTTACCATGGGCAAATAAAGAATATATTGTCCCGTATCTTGAACAGCAAATAGTAGAGCATCAAAAGATTATAAATACTGCCTTACCAGACGATGCCTTTTTAGTAGATGAAAACCATCCAAAGCTAGCACCTGGCTTATCAGATCAGCTAGTTTCTGAGGGTGTAACTCCATTTTATACGAAAAGGCTCCTTAAATTATTTATGGAGCAAGTTGAAAACCCAACAAATCAAACACGTAAAGCAACCTATGAGAAGATTAAGGATGAGAAAGTAATCAGCTATTTCCAGGAGCTAATTGAGCTTTTTGCCCAAGAGGAAAAAGACGAGCAGAAGGTACAGCAGGAGGCAATCTGGTTATTGGAGCATGCAGCTCACCGAGAGGTAGTAAAATTTGCATTAATTATTCTCGGCTGCACAAATTGTGAAAATATAAAAGAACGCCTGCAAATGTTTGCCTTACACGAAGAATTTACAGGTGTTGCTCTATTTGCGCTGAAAAATGGAACAAGAAATGCCAATGAAACAATCTACCAAATAGCCAAGTCTGTAAATGGATGGGGGAAAATCGAAGCGATTGACTTTTTAGAAGCTAGTACAGAAGAGATTCAGCATTGGTTATTAACGGAAGGCACGATTAATGATGTAATGAACGGTTATTCGTCTCTTGCATGTGCTGTAAAAGGCAAGCTTGATATTGTGCTACATGAGCCGGAAATCTCAAAAGAGCTATATCTCGGTGCAGGAGAAATAATTTTAGGGTTACTGGGAGATGTGCCTCATCAAGCCATTGATGAATATGAATACGCGGGACAGGTGCTTATGCGTTATATATATCATTCAAAATTGCATTGTAGAAATCTCGAGGAATTTTATATTCTAACACGTATTGCAGATTATATGAACGAAAGCCTGGAGACTTGGGAGGAGCGATTTGCAGAGAATTGGAAGCCTCACGAACGGAATGCGGTAAATGAGACGATTGAAGAAATTGCAAAAAAACCAATCTGGGTACAACAAGCAATGGAAATTCTCCAATCAGAAAATCAGAACAATACAAAGGCATTAGCCATTGCACTCTATTTTAAATTAAACATCACAAAGCTATTATTTGAGAAGCTTAAAAGCGAGCCGGATAATTTAGAATATCATATAGCCCTTGTTGCAACAAAGGAGCAAAAGGTAATAGAAGCTTTAGTAAACTCTATGGAACACCTTGGCTCATTTGAAAATTTATCTGATATGGAACAATATAAGATTATTTCTTTATTAGAGGCATTAAAAGAGTTTGAAGGAACGGGCCTTCATTTCGTTGGAAAATGCTTGCGTTCAGGTGAACCGAATTGTCAATACTTTGCCTTAAATACATTAGAAGCGCAAGATAAAAAGCACTGGCAAAATCCAGAGCTCATCGAAATCATCCAAAATATCGCCAGCAAGACAAAGGATAAAGAAATCAGTGAATTAGCTAAGAGATTGATAGCGTAATATAGTCAGGAAAATCCCGATAAGAGGGGGAGCAAGATGATTGTAATGATTAATGGAGCCTTTGGTGTAGGGAAAACGACGGTTGCAGGTGAGCTTCAAAGGGAGCTCGAAAACAGCATGATCTATGATCCCGAAGAGATTGGTTTTATGTTAAGAAATGTGATACCAGAGGAGATAAAAAAGAGTGAAGCGGATACGGGAGATTTTCAGGATTTACACCTATGGAGAGAGTTAACTGTTAGAGTAGCAGAAAGTATTGTGGCTAAATATAAAATGAACCTTATCGTACCCATGACTATTCGAAAATCAGAGTACCTGCAATATATTCTAGAAGGCTTCAAGCAAATTGATGAACAAACCTTCCATTTTTGTTTGACAGCAAGTAAAGAAACAATTTACGAGCGGCTAAGAGAACGGGGCGAGGAAGAAGGGAATTGGTGTTTCCAGCAAACTGAAAAATGCTTGGAAGCCTATAAAGAAGCTGCCTTTGGAGAATTTATAGACACTGAAAATACTAGCGTTACGCATATTATTGAAAGAATAAAAGAAAAGCTGAAGCTATCTTGAAATTGGAAGGACTTCAATAATTCTATTTTTATTTACGTTAACCTAAATAAAAAATAGGTTGACTCATATTGGGTATTTAAATATACTATTCCTAATATTGGATTTTTAGGAGGTATATGATGACTACTACAGTTGAAAAAACAACGAATTATTCACGTACGCTACAAATGGTTCAAATTGCAATGTTTTCAGTTTTAATGATGATTGGTGCCAACATTTCTTCCTTCTTAGTTATCGGTGGGGTTCCCATCACACTACAAACGTTTTTCGCAATCCTAGCAGGAATGATATTAGGCAGTCGTACAGGTTTAATTGCGATGCTATTTTATGCATTTATTGGACTAGCCGGGCTACCTGTTTTCGCACAGTTTTCAGGAGGAATTGATTCACTTATATCACCAACTTTCGGATTTATAGTTTCATATTTTTTCGTGGCTTACATTGTAGGGGAAATCGTTCGCAAATTCCCATCAGTAAAGGGTTTTATCATAGCAGCATTGGTAGGAACGGTTATCAATTATGTTATCGGAACTAATTGGATGTACGCAGCCTATAAGTTTTGGTTTGCTGCACCAGAAGGCTTTACCTATCAAATGGCGTGGGCATGGATGGTTGTACCACTGCCAAAGGACATCATCTTGGCTATTTTCGCCGGAATCTTTGGCTATCGACTTAAGCCAATTGTACAAAGGTTCAAAAAGTAAGAGTTACTACCTAGGGGTGAGTTAAATGCTGATACATGGACATCAAGTGAAGGGGAATAATGTGGACAACGAAACACGCTGTGGACATTATCATTCAGAGGTTGATCGAATCGCCATCAAATTCTATTGCTGTGACACCTATTATCCTTGCTTTTCCTGTCACGAAGAGGAAGGCTGCAGTAACCCACAGGTGTGGCCAAAAGAGCATTTTCATCAAAAGGCCATATTATGCGGTTCCTGTGGACATGAACTAACCATCAATGAATATCTAAGCTGCCATTCAACCTGTCCATCCTGCGAGAGCTCCTTTAACCCAGGCTGTAGCCTTCATAAGCATTTGTATTTTGAAGTGTGAATAACAAGAATAATTATTAAGCATCGAGCGTAGTTTTACCTGCTCGGTGCTTTTTGAGCTATGAACGAAGCCTCAAGATTAGATTTTTGCTATAATGACCACCAAGAAGCTTTAATTTCAGGGGGAGTAGAATATGGAAAGTAACGTTTTTGAAGAAATGGCCAACAGATATGATACAAAAGACAGAATTGAATTAGCGAAAGTTATAGTTAATGAAGTAAGAGGAGAATTACAGAACAGTAAATCCAAAGCTTTAATAGACTATGGAAGTGGTACAGGTCTAGTCAGTCTAGAGCTTACAGACTTAGTCGATACAGTTTTGTTGGTGGATTCCTCAAAGAAAATGCTGGAGGTTGCAGAAGCTAAAATTTCTCATAAAGGAATTAGCAATGCAAAAGTGCTTTATTCAGATTTTACTCAAGCCACTCCTGAACTAAAAGCAGACATTGTATTCATGTCACTCGTGCTACTCCATATTCCAGATACAAAAAATATACTGCAGGAATTATATGGGATTTTAAATGATGGCGGCAAGCTGATTATCGTTGATTTTGATAAAAACGAGAAAATTAATCATCCAAAAGTACACAATGGTTTTTCACATGCAGAGCTAAAAAAAACTTTATCTGAAGTTGGATTTAAATCAATTGAAATCAATACCTTCCACCATGGTAGCCACATCTTTATGAACCAAGATGCCTCGATGTTTTTGGTGAGTAGTGAGAAGTGATGTAGACAGTTCATAATCAGAGTGAAAGCCCAAAATATGAGGCAGCAACCTGAAAGTGGCATTCATAAGTGTGATGAAAGCCAAAATCGAGAGGCAACACTTTGAAAGTGGCATTCATAAGTGTGATGAAAGCCAAAAACGAGAGGCAGCACATTGAAAGTGGCATTCATAAGTGTGATGAACGCCAAAAACGAAAGGCAGCACTCTGAAAGTGGCGTTCATAAGTGTGATGAAAGCCAAAAATGAAAGGCAGCACTCTAAAAGTGGCATTCATAAGTGTGATGAAAGCCAAAAATGAGAGGCAGCAACCTGAAAGTGGCATTCATAAGTGTGATGAAAGCCAAACCCGAAAGGCAGCAACCTGAAAGTGGCATTCATAAGTGGGATGAACGCCAAAAACGAGAGGCAGCACTTTGAAAGTGGCATTCATAAGTGTGATGAACACCAAAAATGAAAGGTAGCACTTTGAAAGTGGCATTCATAAGTGTGGTGAACACCAAAAATGAAAGGTAGCACTTTGAAAGTGGCATTCATAAGTGTGGTGAACGCCAAACCCGAGGCAGCAGCACTCTAAAAGTGGCATTCACAACCGGGATGAACGGCATAAACGCGAGCCAAAATCGTAAAAGTGTATGCATCATCAGAAAGAAAGGCAAAACAGGAGCCCCGAAACCTAAAAGTGACCTGCATCACAAGGGGTGAAATCCAAAGGAGGAAGTAGTTTAGTGTTATTTCAGCCAAAATGGAGTAAAGCGAAGAAACAGCTAAAGAGTTTTATTTGTGAACCTTTGCGTTCAAGAGTTGATTTTCAGGTCATTAATTATCGTAGAGCTCACGATCAGTTAGGAAGAGCGGTTATTACAGTCGATAAACTTGAAAAGGTAAATATGTGTACAATTACAGCTGAAAGAGAAGAGTATTACAGAGAAAACGAGATAAGGAGAGATTTGAATAATTTCGATTTTGACAATGTTGAATTTAATAGGGATATACAAGATCAAGCGCATCAACAATTGAAAAAAGAAGGAGTCTATGCTCAATACGATTTCTTTACGGCTTTAGAGAACTACTTCAATTCATCAATTGAAGAATCTTTAAAATCCCCAGATAGTCTAACTAAAATTCTCTGTTTACTAGATCGCCGAGTGGGAAAGCGGACTTTACGTAATATTAGAGAATCCATTTTAGGGGACCATGAGATAGTTCAATATTTTTATAAATTGCGCTGTGAGGTAGAGAAAATCTCTATCGCAAAAGAACATGTTAACTAAAGTTTAGAGATTACTTATCTAAATAGGGTATTTGACTTTGTTACAATTCAAAATATATAATGATACTGTATTACACTTTAAGGAGGATTATTAAAAAATGACGCATTCTATGAGACTACGTTTTCTAGCTTTGAACCAGTAATTGAATATGGTCAAAGGCTCTGTTTGTCTAGCAGAGTAAATGGAGTTAGTCTGTCCTTTTTTAATAATCTTCAGGTATTTTTTTATGGGGAGAAAGGTAGGTTATTCTGTCTTTCTTTATTGTTTTCAATTTAAGTTAAAAGAAGGGATACTCCTTTTTACTCTAAATCACAGGCGCACAGTCTGTGATTTTTTGTTTTTGGGTCTTATATATTGATGATTAATAGTATGTTGATGAAGGACAAAAAAACTTCAGATTTCAAAAAAATATCTTTCATAGGGTGAATGAAGGACAAAAAACTTCAAATTTCAAAAAAATGTCTCTCAGCCCATCAAATTTAGTCGCATATAGAGCTTTATCACATAGAAAACTAGGAGGACACCATATGTGGTTATTATTCTTTTAATACGAGCTTGATTTAGAAGCTCGTATCGATTCTAGATTCTAGCTATCGATACGGAATTTTACAATTTCGGAGGTAGCGAAAATGGAACAAATTTGTTTTGAATTAGAAAATATAGAGTTGAATTATTTAGATAAAGAGATATTAAAGATTGACCGTTTGGCTGTACATCAATTTGATCGCATCGGTATTGTAGGGAAAAATGGTGCTGGGAAAAGTACGTTATTAAAGCTTCTGGCAGGTGAGATTCAGCCTTCACTGGGCAAGGTGAATCGGCATGTAGACTTTGGTTATTTTGAGCAAGTGGAACCCCCAGAAACTAAAGAAGCGGACCCTAAGTTACTGGGGAAATTACACGTGCCGAAACAGCAGGATTCCTTAAGTGGAGGAGAGCAAACGAGACTAAAGCTTGCTCAGCTGTTTTCTCATTATTATGAGTGTCTCTTAATAGACGAACCCACGACACACCTAGATCAGGAGGGAATTTCATATCTCCTAGATGAGTTGCGCTATTATTATGGAGCGCTTGTTTTAATAAGCCATGACCGAGCTGTTCTAGATGAGCTGGTTTCGACAATTTGGGAAATTCAAGATGGCAAGGTTAATGTCTATGCTGGAAACTACAGTGAATATATCTCTCAGAAACAGCGCGAGCAGGAGCAACAAATGCTAGCTCATGAACAATACCTAAAAGAAAAGAGTCGTCTTGAAAAAGCTGCTGCAGAAAAAATGAAGGCAGCAGACAAAATCGCAAAAGCTACGGCTATGTCAAAGGAATCGAAAGCCAAAGCAAATCGAATGTTCGAAACCAAATCGAAAAGCACGAGTCAAAAAGCGATACAGCGTTCGGCAAAAGCAATCGAGCAGCGTATAGAAAAGCTTCATGTAGTGGATGCAATTCAAGAGGAGCGACCAATTGTATTCCATCAATCGAGTACCCTCGAATTGCACAACAGGTTTCCGATAATGGCGGACCGTGTAACGATTGGTGTAGAGGACAAAACTTTATTAGAGGACATAAGCTTCCAAATTCCGCTTGGTAAAAAAATCGCCATAACAGGAAACAACGGTAGTGGGAAAAGTACTCTTTTTCATTATATTGTGAATCAAGAACAAGGCATCACCATATCTCCTAAAGCAAAAATAGGGGTCTTCCAGCAAATGAGCTATCAATTCAGCAGCGATGAGACGGTTCTGCAATTTTTAAAAAATCGATCTTCATACGACGAAGGATTTCTGCGGAGTGTACTGCATTCCATGAGATTTGGTGGAACAGACCTCCAAAAAAGAGTCAAAACGTTAAGTGGGGGAGAAGCGATTCGTCTTCAACTTTGCCAGCTTTTTTTAGGGGAATATAATATATTGTTATTGGATGAACCGACTAATTTCTTGGATATCCAGGCTATACAAGCATTAGAAGCCTTTATCAAAGCCTATAAAGGAACGATTCTATTTATCTCACATGATAAGCAGTTCATTGCCAATGTCGCAGATGGACAATTTCACATTGCGGATAATAAGCTGATTCAAATGTAATAGCAGCATAGCTTTTTACAAATAGTTAACTATTGAACGAAATATTGGGATTTATTGTATATAAAAGGGCATTTCCAACAAGGATTTGCCCTTTTTTTGTTGAACTTATAATAATATAGGCTTTTAAGATTCTAAACCAGGGAGGAATTAACTTTGATTATTAGGTTAGCTGAAGCAAAAGACGTCGATCAATTAATTAGAATGCGCTGGGATTTTACGATTGAACACGATGAAAGTAAAAAAAATGCGTCCTTTGTTCATTTTGAAAGAGAATGTAAATCATTTTTTGAAAAGGCTTTAACTAGTGGTCAATGGTTTGTTTGGGTTGTAGAAGAAGCAGAGAAAATTGTCTCCCATATATACATAGAATTAATACAAAAGGTGCCTCGCCCCGGTAGAGTTACTCAACCATTTGCATATATGACGAATGTCTATACAATACCGGAATATAGAAATATGGGCGTTGGAAGTAAATTACTTAGCTCCATAAACGATTGGATTAAAGAAAATAGCTATGAGTTTGTCATCGTCTGGCCGAGTGATGAGGCAATCACATATTACCAAAAGAATGGGTACGTTCATTCTAAGGAAGCGATGGAGTTTTATCCGAGTTAAAAAGCTTCAAAAATCATTTCTTTTAATAAGCAATTTGGATGTGAAAACAATGCGGGACAAAATTGCAATTATTACAGATATTCATGGGAATAGTTCAGCTCTTAAGGCTGTTTTAGATCATATTGATCAGGATACTGACATAAAACATATTTATTGCCTTGGGGATTTAATAGCGATTGGCCATGAAACAAACGAAGTGCTTGAGATGCTGTTTTCGAGAAAAGACATTTCTTTTGTAAAGGGAAATCATGATGAGGATATATTAAATATTCTTGCGGGGCATAAGTCCACAGGTTTTCAGAACAAAATCGAGCATCACGATTGGATTGCTTCGAGAATTGAGCGGGAATTTCTACCAGCCTTAGCCAGTATTCCGATGACAAGATACGAAACCATAAACGGTAAAAACTTTCTCTTTGTACATTATCATTTGAACGTTGAAGAGAAATTTCTACCGATTGATGAACGACCTACTGCTTTAGAATTAGATACTCTTTATGGAGATTCAAATATAGATGTCGTATGTTTTGGTCACCATCACATCGTGCATCATTTTAAATCGAAGAAGAGACTTTATATCAATCCGGGTTCTTTAGGCTGTAATCATTCTCCATTAGCTCCCTATGCAACATTGAAGGTGGGGAATTCAGGGCAAATTGATGTTTCATTTATAGAGGTGCCATATGACAATAAAGAATTTTTACTTGCCTACGAGCAGTTAAATGTACCTGCTAAGGATTTTATTTTAAAGGTTTTTCATGGAAATCAGCATTTTCGATAGAAGCAGAGGTGAGCCGATGAGTTTTTACTTTCCAATTCTTTTAACGATTGTTTTTGCAGTCATACAAAGTTTATTTTGCAAACATGGGAAACTATTTTACGCAATCGCCTTAGCTATTTTTTTCACAGTATTAATAAACGTCTTTTTTGTAGATTATAGGTTTTTGGTCTGTTTAATTTGGGGGAACTTTTTCTTTTATTTAATGGTGGTGGTGACTTATTTTACAAGATCCGCCTATTGATATTTAAGCAAAATTAAAACCCGGAATAAATTCCGGGTCTGATTTACACTACATATTTGTATCCACGACACACTGCCTCGCTTTCGCTTTTTAACCTTAAGTTTGACCTAAGATAATATCGCTCAAGCATATTCAGTTAGATGGTTTTACCTAGAGAAAACGATCATTCGCACTCATCGGGTTAACCCTCCCAGATCATTGGATTAAAAGTGAAATCTCTAATAGTATGGATGGTTTTTTAAATCTCATACATGAAATTTGAAAAAAATAAAAACCCGGAAAAAATTCCGGGTCTGATTACACGTATTCCACGATTTAGTTAGATTGCCTTAGAGAAAACGATCATTCGCACTCATCGGGTTAACCCTCCCAGATCATTGGATTAGAAGTGAAATCTCTAATAGTATGGATGGTTTTTTAAATCTCATACATGAAATTTGAAAAAATAAAAACCCGGAAAAAATTCCGGGTCTGATTACACATGTTCCACGATTTAGTTAGATTGCCTTAGAGAAAACGATCATTCGCACTCATCGGGTTAACCCTCCCAATTCATTGGAGTTAAAGTGAAATCTCTAATAGTATGGATGGTTTTTTAAATCTCATACATGAAATTTGAAAAAATAAAAACCCGGAAAAAATTCCGGGTCTGATTACACATGTTCCACGATTTAGTTAGATTGCCTTAGAGAAAACGATCATTCGCACTCATCGGGTTAACCCTCCCAATTCATTGGAGTTAAAGTGAAATCTCTAATAGTATGGATGGTTTTTTAAATCTCATACATGAAATTTTGAAAAAAAGAAAAACCTGGAATAAATTCCGGGTCTGATTGCACTACATTATTGTATCCACGACACGCTGCCTCGCTTTCGCATTTTACTGCTTAGCTATTCAGTTAGATGGTTCTTCCTAGAGAAAACGATCAATCGCACTCATCGGGTTAACCCTCCTAAGTCACTGGATTAGAAGTGAAATCTCTAATAGTATGGATGGATTGTCAGTACTTATACTCGATTTATAAAATATACTTTCCGATATTCATCAAAGGATAAAATAACATATCAAGGACAATCTAATATTGGTGATGAAAAATGAAGAAAATAGTGACTGTATTTTTGGCTTTAACCCTTGTTATCATACACTTTCAGCCGGCTAAGGCAGTATCAACCGTTGTAACAAATGCAAGTGAATTTGTCATTGATTATTTTATAGAGAATAATCAAGAACAAGCAAGAACCTATCTTGCTGAAAACGTAACGATTCCAGAAGTCAGGGAGAACACACCGATTAACAGAGTAACTGGCTATCCCTCGCCAGATGAAGATGTAAGTGTGGTCATCAGTTATTTCGAGGACGAAAGAATTTCCAGAAGAAGTGGACGAATTGCTTTTATTTGGGAGCTAACAGTAGAAGATGAGAAAATCACGGACATTCGTGTGGTTTACGATGGTTCAAATCCATTCATAAACGAGGTGAATCTTGTTAATGAATTTGAAAGTCAGAGTAAAACCAACATTCTTACCGTCACAGAACATCATTTTGTGGTACAGCAGGTTGATGGGAATATAGATAATGGACGTCTTGAATTAAATTATAGAAATACAGAAACCGAGGCTTCACTACAAATAGCGGTAGAGCAAAACGCTACAGCGTTAGAAGATTTTCAAGCTGCGAACGATCAAATTTACACATTAAGTAATGGCTTAAAAGCTCTTTACAAACCAGGTTCAGAACAATTTTTATTGCAGGATAATAACCTGATTTACTCCATTCATTTAGAAGGTGGCGAGGAAGAGGAACAAACCTTCGAGGCTGGAGATTACCTTAAAATTGCTAACTCCATGAACTATGACTAAGCGATAATCCCAGAAAAAGGATTATCGCTCTTTTTGTCGAAAATACTTCATACAATGAACACTTTCACTTTGGAGGGTAGCGTAGCCTTGAAAGGAATCTTACTTGCCATTTACGGCTGTAATCTTGATTATTCTAATATTCATTATTTAGTAAAAGATAGATTAAGTAAATTTGAGGTAGAGTGGGGCGATATCCCTGAAAATAAGAATGAAGAAGGAAATATTTTGTTCCAAATGGATGTTTACGATATGAATATGGAAATGAATCGAAAAAGCGAAGACATCTATTTTCATCATTACATAATTAACGAGGAGCAATTAAGTACTTTTGAGTCCTCTCTTTTCAATTTAAATAAAGGCATTTTTAGCCGTTGTCACTTAACGCAAGGGGTCATTTAGAGGTGGTCATTGATAAAGTTGAATACTCTGTACGTACCCTAATAACTTTAAACAATGAAAAAATGATCTTTTTCTAGATGAGGAAGCAGAAGCAAACCAGTATATCCGTCCACATATACATCGCTTACCATCCGAACTACAGTATTTAACTCTAGATTATCAACTAAGCTACGAGCAACGAAAGTCAAAAGTGGAATGCTGGATTGAACAAGTACTTTTAAAGGTTAAAAAAATATAGATGTTAGTAGAGTAAAGGGAAAGTTAGTTAACTGGAACAACAAACTTCAAGCTAGTATATGAAGGCGAAGCTCATTTGCTTTATGTGAAGAAGATAAAGGGAAAAATTTCGCTTATATTGAAAAATACCCAGATTTTATTGAAAATAAAGGAAGTTTTTTCGCTTATTGTGGTTAATTCTTTGGATTTTGCCGAATTTAGAGGAGTTAACCGGAATATTTTCGCTTATTTTGCCGTTAAAATGCTCAATTTTAACATTAACGGAAATTTCTCTTCTTATTAGTTTTCATACCTACATGAGAGTCAGTAATGATTATAAAAACACTATGAGATTTCATAATTTGAAATAATCGGCACTATAAAACATCGTACACTGGAGGGCATTTTATGATAATTAGAGATATGAAGTCTGTGGATATTGAAACGGTTAGGTTGATTGCGAGAGATGCTTGGAGGGCGACTTATAGTAGCTTTATTCCTGAAGAAATTCAGGATAAAGTTTTAGCAGAGGCTTACTCTAGTAAAGAGATGGCTAGTCGCTTTAAATCCTCTTTAAATTTGGTAGCAGAAGAAAATGGAGTGGTGATGGGTTATGCTTTTCTATATGTGAAATCCGATAACAAGCTATTTGTAGAATCTCTATATATTCACCCGAATTACCAAGGAAGAGGGATAGGGAAGAAACTATTACAATCGGCAATTTCCAATTTTCCGAACGCTACAACTGTCGCCTTAACAGTATATGAAGGTAATCCTAATATTTCGTTTTATGAAAAAGAAGGGTTTAAGAGAATCAAAGAAAACCAAGGGGGCTTCTTTGGCCATCCGGTGTCCTTCATTTTGATGGAAAAATCTACTAATTAAAATTTATTTAGGAACGGAGAGAGTATGTGAAAAAGAAATTAACCTTAAAAGAAATTCTCTCATTTTGTATAATCGCAATCGTAGCAATAGCTGCATCAAGCTATTTCATACTCTTCTTCAAACCCAAGAATTCACTTGAGCTATACCAGTCTATTTCCTTTGCAAAGGATTTTGAAGAGGCTCAAAAGCTAAGTTTAACGGGATATGAGAGGAATTTTAAAAAAGAGGATTTCGATTACATAAGTAAGCCTGAAACAGTAGCTAAAAGTGTGAACCAATTTACGCTGTTTGAGTTTGAAGACAGAACCTATCTCATTTTGACAAGTCCTGGAAAATCAAAACTTAAGGTTCTTGCTGTTGAAGAGCTGCCAGAAGAAATACGCAGCTATTTTCTAGAGTTCTCAGATTCAATTGACGAATAGGGGGGACAGAACAAAGTTCATCTCTTCAAATACGTCTGAGAAACTCACCTAAATTTTTCACATCAACGTTTTTCCTTTTAATAATCGCAAATGCTACGGCTAATAAAAATAGTACGAACCACGGAATAAAGCCTACATATTTCCAAGCATTGTTTGTTCCGAGAAAATAGTAAGACAATGGGATGCATGTAATGGTGCTAACAAGCAGGTAGCACCATGATAATTTGGCGATTCCCAGCATAAATGAAACGGCTGAAATAAATAATGAGATATAGATTAAAAATTCCATTTCGTACCTCCATATGGTTATTTTCTATAATATATCCATAATCCTTCATCAAGATAGGGGAAATCTAATATATGCACGGATTTTTTTCTCCTTAGTGGGTGTACAGTAAAGGTAGTAGCTTTAAGGTAATATATTCCTTGTACTTTAGTTTAATAAAGGTTATAATTGAAATGAGAACATACGTTCCTTGTTTGTCGAGAGAAGAAGAAAAAATTTTAATACAAGTGAGGTAAAATTAATATGAATTTTAGCGACATAGCTGAACGCTCCATACAATTAAGAAAAGCCTACCATCGTTTAGAAAGACAGTATCATGAAAGTGAATGGACAGTAGAAGAGGATGCTTTGGCATTCTTAACAGATGCTGGATTAGTAGGTCGTCTTACAATGTCACAACAAAAGCGTTGGCCAATTAGTGGCGGCAGTGAAACTAATCTTGAGCATAAAATCGGTGAATGCATGTGGTGGTTGATAGTTTTGGCTGAACGTATGGATATTGATAGTGGTGAAGCGTTGGAAAAATTTCTAACTAAAACTGAAGCAAAATTGAAAGAGTGAAAAAAATGCCAATAAACAAACCGTACGAAAAATCGCACGGCTCACTCCTTCAATGGTTTTAACGCATTTGATTCTTCAATATAAATGAAAGCATCGTAACGGCTACCTACCCGGGAAGGGACATAATTTCCATAGGCTTCAAATTCAGGGTTATAAACGACGCCAATTGCACGGTGACCAATCCAATCGTTGAAGATGTCGCGATTTTCATCATTAAAAAGCAGTACCTTATCTTCTGCACCAGCTGCATGGAGCTGTCCTTCCCACGTACTGAGTTTCGAAGGCGGTACATCAATAGCTTCTAAAGGATCGCCCCAGCTGTCAGCAGCAATAACTTTTCCTTGATAAGTTCCGAATCCAATGGCAAATGTGTTGTCCTTGCCATATTGCTCTCTCATAAGTTGGCCAACATTGATTAAGCCATCGTCCTTCATATCTGTTTCAGAAGCATCCCCAATGTGGGTGTTATGCTCCCAAATGATAATCTTGGCGTCTTCACCATGATACTTAATTAGTTCATTAATCGCCTCGACCATGTGAGAATCACGAGTATTCCACGATTTTGCATCCTGCATCATTGCACGATAATAGGCTTCTGCATTTTTGGCTACAAGCGCATTCATGATTACATTTAAATCCTCTTCGTGCTCTTCGGAATACTTTTCTTCATTGTTTCGTAAGGATTTAAGTAAACTGGAAACCTCGCTAATACATTCACCTGTAAAATGCGCGGTGGAAAGGGCATAGTGCTCAGGCATTCTGTTATAGGGCTCGAAGCAGGTGAAGGCTTTTTTAGCGTGCTCCAAATCAACTTTGTACTCAGGATTTTTCGATAAAAATTTCAGTACTTCATCAATAGATTCATAGAGGCTGTAGAGGTCAATTCCGTAAAAGCCTACCTTATTCTCTAATGCTTTATTTTTCTCCTTAAGCCATTCTGTAAACTCTTCGACCTCTTCATTTGCCCACATCCAGGTTGGCCAACGATTAAAAGATTTTATAAGGACTTCTTTAGCCGAGGCGCCTTCATCACCAAAGCCTTTTACATATTGGTTCACTGTTTGTACTGAAGGCCAATCTCCTTCAACTGCTATGACATGGAAACCTTTTTGCTCAATCAGCTTTTTAGAAAGCTCGGCTCGAGTTGTGTAAAACTCAGATGTCCCATGGGATGCTTCACCAATCATTACAATACGGGCATTTCCTATTGTCTCAATGATGTTGTCCAAGCTTTGGTCGTTCAAAGGGAGGGATTGCTCTTTAATAGCGTTAATCAGTTTTCTTGGCATCTTCTGTTCACTCCTTTCAATTTAGCTTACCCAAGCTGAAGCTTCAAAAACACTGAACTCATATTTTCTTTTGAGTCGATTTTGAAGGAATATGGACTTTGTAATTGAAATATAAAAGGTACGGAAAAAATACAATTAAAAAGAGAGATGATTGATTCGTGGATACTCAAATAACAACGAAACTTGAAATACGTAAATCTGCTGGCGAGGTTTTTGAGGCTATCGTTGATCCGATGAAAATCGGAAATTACTGGTTTTCATCGAGCTCGGAAAGATGGGAAGAAGGCAAGGCAATTACATTATGCTATGTTGAATACGAAGCAGAAGGCGTCATTAATATATTGGAAATAGAAGAGAACAAGAAAATCACTTTCTCATGGGGGGAAGAAGCAGGAGAAGGGACAATTGTGACCATAACATTAAATGAGGTAAATCCGGAAACTACAGTGATTGAAGTAAAAGAAACGGGACTTAAAGAAAGTGACCCAGAAGTAGTGAACAAAATGTTAGGACAAAAAGAAGGTTGGGTATATACATTAACTTGTTTAAAGGCTTATTTGGAAAACGAAATAACAGGTTTGAGAGCGTCATTAATTCATTAGTTCAACGTCATCAAATATACAGTTAGCTGATAAGTAAAGCCTGTTGCTTACACATATTTAGTTCTGATTTCCTATTTTAAAAATGGTTACCACCAATCTTAAACCTCCATACTATGTTAGAGGTGGAAAGATGACAATTATACGATTAGGCTATGTTGCCATGAGTATGGAACTTAAGAATGCTTCGCCTTCTAAAACGATGACCTTTACCAATTTTCAAAAAATTGATGATCGTGAAGCGGCAATTCGAAAATTAGAACAAATTGCACTAACGAATTTAGAGAACACGCTCAGGCTACTTAAGCATAATGTTTTTCATGAAATTCACTTTTATCGTTTAACTTCTCGTCTAATTCCGTTAGCTACTCATGAAGCATTACTTGATTGGGATTACATCACCCCAATTAAAGATAGGCTTCGAGAAGTAGGTGAATACGCAACAAATAAAGGGATACGAATAGATTTTCACCCCGACCATTTTGTTGTTCTGAACTCTGACAAAAAAGAAGTGTTTATTAATTCAGTTAAAAATTTGAAACTACACAAATCATTATTAAATGGTATGGGAATTAATCCTACTCATCGTTGTGTACTCCATGTTGGCGGAAGATATCAGGAAACAGAGAAATCGTTAGAGCGTTTTGTTGATAATTGGATGGATGTACCTAGGGGCATCCAAGAGATGATTATGCTTGAAAATGATGATAAATCATTTACGTTGGATGATACGCTGTATTTATGTGAGAAGCTAGGAATTCCACTTGTATTTGATTATCATCACCATCTTGCTCACCATTATAACGAACAATGGGAAGAGAATTGGGAGCGTGTTATAGCAACTTGGAAGTATTCACCTTTGCCCATCAAAATGCATATTTCTAGTCCTAAAAGTCTTGCTGAATTTCGACATCACTCAGATTATGTAGATGTTGATATGTTTTTTAGGTTTTTAAAAGAAATCAAAGGAACAGTTCCACAAATCGATTGTATGATTGAAGCAAAAAAGAAGGATGAAGCTCTATTTACTTTAATGAATGAAATAAAAAAACGTGACGATATTGAAGTAATTGATGGATCTACATTCAATATAAAGTAGATATAAATCCAATTAAAAAAGAATCCTCTAAATTTAGACGATTCTTTTCTAGGATGTTAACCTACTATTTTGGACTCCTTCACTTGAAGCTGTTTTGTCAAAACTAATGAGGTAATCAAAAGAATCTCCAATATATTCATGATTGGGAAGGTCTTCATCCATATCGCTAATAAACTACCTAATATCATAATAATGGTTCCGATTAATAGCCAAGGGAAGTGGAACTTTTTTAATAAAATGATACCGACAATGAGGAGTACTAGCGTAACGAAGATAACCATTACTGGACTAGTGGATTCAATACTCTCATAGTTTAAAACACCGTTTTCATGGTTAGCTTTTAATTCAAGATTCATAACAGAAGTAAGGAGTTCATAAAGAATTAACCCAATCGTTAGGAAACCGAAGATGACTTTCCAATGCGTCTTCTTAGCCCATGGTAAATCAAGTTTATTACAAATGCTCCAAGCAAAAAGAATGAGCGTTGGCGTAAAGAGGGCGTGTAACCAGAATCTTGGGTAGCTTAATCCTTTAAGTAGCTCTCCTTCGCCAATAAATTTGCCTAATGCAATAATTAAATTATCATAAACGAGTCCGACAATAACGAGTAAAAGTACGTTTGTTAAATTCCACAGGTTATTTTTTGAAAGGGCTAACCCCCAAATCAAAAGAACAAAATATCCGAAAGCTAAAAGGAAGTAAATAATTGTGTTCATAGAATCACTCCTATTTCTAGTGTTCCCTATTTACATGCAAATACAACGATTGAATGGAAAAATTACCAATATTGATTCTTGTTGGAGGGGGATTGAAGGGAGTGAATAGTGTAAGAAGTATAGAGCTATTGGGAGGGGATATATTTTGGGCTACATAATGGAGTTAAGAAAGTTAGTTGGAAGCAGGCCGCTAATAATGGTTGGAGCTTGTGTCATTTTATTAGATCAAGAAAATAGGATATTATTACAGCTTCGTCAGGATAATAAATGCTGGGGTTTAGCTGGAGGCTCATTAGAATTAGGGGAGACTTTGGAACAGGTAGCCAAAAGAGAATTGTTTGAAGAAACAGGTTTAGTTGCTAACGCACTTGAATTATTTAATATGTATTCAGGAGAACAGTTCTACTATAAATATCCTCACGGTGACGAGGTATACGGTGTTGTTGCAGCATATATATGCAAGGATTTTCATGGTGAATTAACAATCGATGAAAGTGAAGTCCAGGAATTGAAATTCTTTATTTTGAATGAACTCCCTCCTAATATAAGTCCGCCTGATTTACCGATTATAAATGATTACATACAGAATATTAATGAAAAGCATTGATTGCAGATGAATCAATGCTTTTTTAATTCTTATAGACAACATCTATTAGTTTATTGGACACTTTCACAAATTTATTGGACATTCTCGTTTTACCGGACACCTTCGCAAATTTACCAGACACATTGCCAATTCCAGTATCTAATCTATAAACTCCTCCTGCTCCAAACATTAAAATTTCAATTTATACCAAAAATTTGGAACTTTTTGTAATTTTAAACGTAATACAATTATGCCTGTACAGCTAATGTGTTATGAGGGGGAAGTTATAGTGAGAAAATGGTCTGGTTATTTGTGGAAGCTTGGTTGGCTTGTGGGGTTAATCATCTTGACAATCATTGTTTTTAATATTGAAAACCAAATTCAACGACATGTAGCTGACACTTTTGATGCTACGTATATGTATTGGTCGAAACCGATAATTGCTCTGCTTTATGGATTGTATATTTCACTTATTTTAGTTAGAAAATGGACGATTAATCTGAATCCATCACTCTTTTGGTGTGTATTCATTCCTAATATTGTCCTTGCTTTTGCCGTACCATTATGGAGTTTTGTACTAAAAATCGAGATACCGTCCAATAATTTAGCCATCACAATCTATACCTGGTTGAATCGAATGTACACTTCGAATCTATTTGGAATTATTGCCGGTAGTTCGTTAATTTTGAGCATTTTTAACGGCGCAACCAAATCTAGAGCTCATAAATGACAGGAAGGATTCACGCACTTAATGTGGAAGTTATTTAAGTACTGGCTTTCACGAGGAGGAATAAGTTTTGAAAATCATTGACACATTCTCGGCCTTCCCAGAAGAATTAAGCTTAGATCTGCTAAGGCAATATTACGCTAAGTACCCTCAAATATTTAACACCTATTTTTTATATCATTGCAAGGATACAGATGAGCGGTTAAACAAAGCCATTGAGAAATACGCTGATGATTGGGAGTCCATTGAAAAGGTACACCATTCTATCAAAGATTTAATAGAGGAAGTAGTAGGGCACTATAAAGAGAAATATCAAATAGAGTTCCCGGTCTCGGTCAATTTAATAATTGGCGCATATGGATCTAATGCTTATACACATCGAGAAATCATTCCCGATTTAACTTTTGCGATGGAGCGGCTTTCTTTTGAGGAAAATCCATTGCGGGTGATAATTGCACACGAATTTGGTCATGCAGCACATAACATAATTTCGGATGCCCATCAAATAGAGTGGAAAAATATACAATGGACGCATCCCTTTATCACGTTATTGCAAGAAGGAGCAGCTACCCATTTTTCAAGACAGATTATCCCTGATCTAAAGGAATCTATCTATTTCTCTTACGATAATGAGGGAGACGAATGGCTAGGATTTGCGAAGGCTAACCGAGAGAAAATTATAAGATGCTTTGCAAATGATATAGATAATGGAAAAACAAGTATAGAAATTTTTAAAGAATGGTTTTCCATCAATGGTGGCGTTACATTTGGTTATTCAAGACTTGCTTATTTTATAGCAGATTGTTTCTTTCAATACTCTATCAAGCAAACCAGTGAACTAGATACATTATTATTGTGGAAGAATGAGCGGTACTTCGAAGTTATTGATGAGTGGTTAAAAAGCTATAAAATTGCTGAAAACTAAGAGCTAATTTTAAGGAGGATTCTAATGAAGCTATACCAAGCAACAATTGAAGATTTAGTGGAAACAGCACATTTGTTTAACTTATATCGAATGTTTTACAAGCAGGAGTCAGACTTAGAAGGTGCTATGGCTTACATAAACGATCGTCTTAAATACAAGGATTCTGTCATATTTGTGGCTAAGGATGATGAAAAAATGCTCGGGTTTACGCAGCTGTATCCAACGTTTTCGTCAATTTCTATGAAAAGAGCATGGATTTTAAATGATCTATATGTCGAGGCAGAGGCAAGGGGGCAAGGTGTAGGTGAGAAGCTATTAAACAAAGCAAAGGAATTTTCCCTTGAAACAGGCGCAAAAAGCTTGAGTCTAAGTACAGCTGCAGACAATTTCACTGCTCAACGTTTATATGAAAAGCAGGGATATGAAAGGGATGGAGAATTCTATCATTATGAATTGGATTTAACGAAATAGCATTCAGAGACTACTAGAAAAACAAACTATTTACATATCGGAAAGGGAATAAGAATAATGACGATACTAAATGAAATGAAGTACCCTATTGATTATCGATTGATTTCTATTTTATAAGAAGGGTATTAGAGGTTCTATTGGTAACGACATGTGTTTCAACAATCGTTTATATAGCAGCTAAAAACCAATATATCTCGTATCTTTCGGCTGCGCCGGCTTTCTTATTTTCTCATGGGTTGGTCTTGGATCTACGCATTTTATCCTTCTTGTATTATCCATGACTATTCAAGCTGGCATCATTTTATTGATAAATCATCGTCAGCAAAAAGCGCGTACTACTAAACGAATGAAATTGAAATTAAATTGGGGAAGGGCGTTAATTCGGAATGAATTGACGTTCTTTTTGTTAATGCCTGATTTTACTACCTTCAATGCCAGCTGAAAGTATCCCGAGTGTGACTTATGCTAAAATAAAAGCACAAACTATTTAGTTAACGAGGGATTTCATGTACAAAATCATGTTGATAGAAGACGACGAAAAGATCAGAAGCATCGTCGCAGATACCTTAAAAAAGTGGCAGTATGATGTGGTGGAAGTGACGCAATTTGACAACATCCTATCAGAATTTGAGAAAACAGCGCCCCATCTTGTTTTATTAGATATTAATCTCCCTGTCTTTGATGGGTTTTACTGGTGCCAGCAAATACGTAATGTTTCGAAGGTGCCGATACTTTTCCTTTCGTCGAGAAATCAAAATATGGATGTCATCATGGCTATAAATATGGGTGGCGACGATTTCATCCAGAAGCCATTTGATTTAGGAATTCTGGTTGCTAAAATTAGTGCATTGCTGCGTCGAAAATATACCTATCAGGAGGATGCAAATGTTCGTTTCATCCATCGAGGCTTGAAGTTAAACGTCACGAATTCAACGATTGAGTATGAGGGTCAAATGACAGAGCTGAGCCGCAATGAATTTATCCTTTTACAGTTAATGATGCGGAACATAGGGAAAATCGTGTCGCGAGAGGATATGATGCAGGCTCTGTGGAATGAAGACCAATTTGTTGATGATAATACTTTAACGGTCAATGTGAATCGATTACGCAGAAAGATTGCCACTTTTGGTCTTGAGGATTTCATCGTTACTCGGAAGGGAATGGGGTATTTAATCGAATGAGTATCCTTCGTTTTCTTTCCTATGAAAAGCCGTATATCTACTTGTACTTTTTAGGGACCTTAATTCCATCTGCGGTATATAGTGCTGCTAATGATGATGGTTGGAAATGGGGAACCTTTTTCTATGCTTTCCTTCTTTCTTGCCTTCTACTAATAGGCTTCTTGTTATTACGCTACCAACAAAATGTACGTGTAATTCGGCAAATGAAGATTGATGACTACGAACCACTTTCACTAGAAGGGGACTTCGCCAAACAATATATCGATGAGTTGAAAAGAGAGCATATTCGTGCCAAGAATGAGATTTTGAATAAGCAAGAGGATCACTATGATTTTATCGTTTCTTGGTTTCATGAGATTAAGACACCAATTGCGGTTCTACGTCTCTTACAGCAAACGGATATGGATCGAGATAGCTTAAGAGAAGAAATTGGAAAGATAGAAAACTATGTCGATCAGGCTCTCTACTATGCGAAGCTGGATAGCTTTAATCAGGATTATGATATTCATAATTGTGACGTTATCCAGATTGCAAAAGAGCTTATTAAATCCCATTCAAAAACCTTTTTTGCTAAAAAAATTCGAATTCAACTGAAGGCTGAATCTCTAAAGGTTCAAAGTGATGCAAAATGGCTGCAATTTATACTCAATCAATTACTAACAAATAGCTTAAAGTATACCGGTAATGGTGGAGAGATTACGATAACAGTAAATGAAACCGCCAAGGAGAAGCAGCTACTAATAAGAGATAATGGAATCGGGATTAGCCAGAAGGACCTCCCACGAATTTTTAACCGTGGATTTACTGGAGAAATCGGGCGCACTCATTCCAAGTCAACGGGGATGGGACTATATTTAGCGCAAGCTTTATCGAACAAAATCGGAGCTTTTATCACTTGTACATCTGAGATGGGCTCCTACACAGAATTCACAATTCACTTTCCGAAAAATCATGATCCATATTTAATAAGACAAAAAACACGCGATGAGTAGTCATCGCGTGTTCTTTTCGTTGATAATTTTGTAGTAAATCGATGCTGATGAAATATAAAAGATAAAATACGTTAAAACATATAAGCCCATGACAGAGAAAATAATAGTCGTGAGGGAAGGTAAATCCTGTATTACTTGAATTACCGTATAGTATAAAAGGAACCAGCTATGGGCCAATCCAAGCAGTAATGGTGGTAAGAATACGAACAGTAATTGTTTACGGATTATCTTTTTTAGCTCTTTGTCTTCAACACCCATTTTTCGTAGAATGGCATAATGTTCTTTTTCTTCTGTTGCTTCTCGGAGCTGTTTGAAGTAAATAACACTTCCTAAAGCAAACAAGGCAATGACTGCAAAAAAGGCAACAGAGAACAGAACTAATGAGGATGATTCTGTATTTGTTGAATATTCATCTACATAAGCTGAATAATAAGCTCCCTCAGTTCCAGTTATAATCTTGTGTATTTTACGAGATTCTTCATTAGATGTATTCGGATCCTCGATTTGATAGACTTCATAAGAGGAAAGAACATTATTTTCCTTTAAAGAATCAAATACCTCGTCTGAAATAACAAGTACAGACGGTTGAGGCCCTGTATCTCCTCCAGGATTCGTCGGAATACTTAACAATGGATAACGTATTTTTTCCGTTACCTCAAATTCTTGATTTTCTAAAACTGTAATTGTAAGGTCCGAATATTTAGTAGGATCATCAATGCCTCTTGTTAATAGAATCGACTCGTTTTCCTGCATATTTACTTTATCGCCTACTCCACGTAAATCCACAATCGCATTTAGTTGAGATTCAGGGAAAAGGTAAAACTCCTCTGTGTAATATTCAGGATAACTATAGAAGGGTGTTCTATCTGTAAATTTTTCTGTTTGAATACCAGTAATCGTTTCATGTGCAAGAATCGGATGGGCATCATTCATTATCTCTTCAACTTCTGTAAGAGCATTTTCATTTGGTGTTGAAAAAACAAAATGATTAGGGAATTCTTTTTTTACGACATCAGCTTTCACAGCGTAGTCTACCGCGATAAAACCAACCCCGAAAATAACCACTGCACTAATGAGTGAATTGAACGTAAAGTTGATAGTATTTCCTCGAATCGAAAAACGAAGGGAGGAAATCCACAGCATTTTGTTGCCAAATAAGTAATTTTTCCTTTCGCTCATTTTTTGCAATAGCCAACCTGAAAACTGGCGGAAAAATAAATACGTTCCGATAATCAATGCCGCAGTTGTTGCGATTAAAACTAGATTAAAATGCTCTGACCATAACTCTGTGTGTCCAGATAGAGTGATTGTATAATAGGACCCTGCAATTAACAGGATTGAAAGAATCGCTAGGATAAATGAAAATTTAAACGGCTTGTCCATTTTCTCCTTTGCATGAAATAATTCAACTAGCTGTACACGACGAACATTAAAATAGCTTTGAATCGTAATAATCACAATTAATAAAACGAATATCAGGATAGTTGAAAGAATTGCCTTCAGTGGAAAAGCAAATGAAATGTCGTCATTGTAGTGCATTAAATTCATTAAAACCATTCCGAAAAATTTAGAAAGTAGTCCACCGATTAAGATACCACCGGCAACAGCAAATGCACTCAAGAATAATGTTTCAAAGAATACCATCGTAGCAACTTGACGTTCCTTCATTCCATAAAGTAAATACATACCAAATTCTTTTTTTCTTTGCTTCATGAAAAAAGAGTTTGCATACAAGATGAAGAAAACAATAAATAGAAAAACGATAATAGAAGCAATTAAAATAACCGTTTGGTAGTTTTCTTTATTTTGAATCGCTGCTACAACATCCTTGTTATACATTAACCCTGAAAAGGTGAAGTAAATCACTACTCCAACAAGCATGGAGATAAAGTAAATCGTATATAAACGGAAGTTCCGTTTCATATTTCGCCAAGATAAATCAATCAAGCTCAACGTCTTTCACCACCTAGGGCACTTTGGATCGTTAGGATGTGGTCAAAGAATTCTTTTTCAGATTGCTCTCCCTTGAACATCTCATTCACAATTTTTCCATCACGAAGGAATACAACACGACGGCAATAGCTTGCTGCATATGGGTCATGAGTAATCATTAATACTGTAGTCTTAAACAGATTATTTAAGAATTGGATTTGCTCGAGTAATTGTGTAGCAGAGCGGGAATCAAGAGCACCTGTTGGTTCATCTGCAAAGACAATCGCTGGATTGGTGATAATCGCTCTTGCTGCTGCAGTCCTTTGCTTTTGCCCTCCAGAAATTTCAGAAGGATATTTGTTTAAAATGTCTTCAATATTTAACGCTTCAACTAGTCTCCCTAGTCTTTCTTCCATCTCAGCAACAGGTGTTTTTTGCAATGAAAGAGGTAATAAAATATTCTCTTTCACCGTCAAGGTATCAAGCAGGTTGTAGTCCTGAAAAACGAAGCCCATTCGCTTTTGACGAAATTCTCGTAAAGATTTCTTTTTCATATCTAAAAGTGAATTTCCTTCAATCCATACTTCGCCACCGGTAAAGCTATCAATTGTGGAGAGAGTATTCATCAAGGTTGTTTTCCCTGAGCCGGAAGGACCCATAATCGCAGTGAATTCACCTTGTTCAATTGTTAAATCGATACTTTTTAAGACCTCAGTTTCACCATAAGCCTTGGATAAATTTTTTGTTTGTATAATTGTAGTCATTTGCTTCGTCCTCCTTCGCCTTTATTTACTATATATACTAATCTGCCCATCAACCAGTGATGTAAGAGCATGTAAAGTGACATTTTTGTCATGTTGAGGATGCTTGTGCAGGACTAGTGAATTTTTTGTTGAATATATATCGAAGCAAGAAAAGAGCAGATTCGAAAAAGGAGGTATGTTCGTTGCTAAATCGTGTCGTTGAACAATTTGGTTTGCAGTTTTCTTCTATGAGTGAGGTGGAGGATTCTCATAGCTCCACAGTCTATAAAATTACTTTACTGAATGGTCAAAATCTCTTTTTAAAAATACCTTACACAAGATTGAAGTATCAGCGAGAGCTTGAAGCGTACGAAATATTAAAAGGGCGAGTTGCCATTCCTGAATTACTAGATTATTGGTCTGGGGATGAAGAGTGTCCCGGTGCCTTGTTATTGTCTGAGCTAAAGGGGAAGCCACTAACAACTGATGTATCACCAGCTGCTTCGTATCAAGTTGGCGTTCTTCAAGCTACGATGCATACAATCGAGCCGCCAGCTGGAAAAGAGTTAACGGGTATACAAAACGAATTTTTAAACTGGTCTCAGTTTATAGAAAAGCAATTTTATAGCTTTGCTGAGGATGTAAAAGAGGTAGTAGATGAGGGGATTTACAAGCAATCCATAAAGAAATATGAAGAGATGAAGCAGCAAATTCCAGCTCCAGATGGTCCAAGCTTTGTACATATGGATTTTAGACCAGCCAATATTATTGTTGATGGTGATAAGGTTGCAGGCATGATTGATTTTGAGAGTGTCCGATTTGGCTCCACAGAAATCGACTTCACTAAGTTGTATCGTGATTTTTTAAGCTTTGACCCGTCTCTGTATCAAGCCTTTAAGGAAGGCTATCAAACAATCAGGCCACTCATCGATTTAGATGTCGTCTTGCCATTTTATTTATTCACTGACGCCTTCAACAGTGTAGGATGGTGCAAACGCCGCGGGATAGAAAAGAATGCAGTATTTCTAGAGGAGAATTTAGAGAGGTTAAAGGAATTTTTATGATCGTTCGTGAAGAAATTTCAAGACTAAAAGTACGGCTTAAGGAATCAAAAATAGATGATGTGGATTTAATGCTTGAGGCTATGTTAAAGCATATTGGCTCTGGTGATGCAGAGTTAAGAGATGCTCTCATTTATCCAACATTTATGAAGATGATTGATGAAGAATTACTAACTCCTAAACAAGTTCATTATCTCTTTGACTCTTGTCTAGATGACAATCATTTATTTTATAAGATTGGTGAGGAAAACACAGACTCGGTCTTTACAAGATCGTTTTCCGCTTTAGTTCTGGTGGGACTCCTTTATAAAGATAGGGACCTAAAGCTATTAACCGATGAAAAATTTAGATATGTATTGAGTAGGAGTGTAGCTTACTTAGAAAGTGAACTAGATACAAGAGGTTTTGTAGAAGTGAAAGGGTGGGCTCATAGCATAGCTCACGGTGCTGACTTATTAGTTGCAGTAGTGAAGCACCCCAACTTTAAAATAGATGAATCTAAAAGGATTTTAAAGGCAATCCAAAACTGCTTACTAAAGAACGCTACATATATTAATGAAGAAGATGAACGGCTAGTTTTCATCATCGAGGCATTATTTGAAAAGAATGTGGATGAAAGTATATTGCTGCAATGGATTCATGAAATTTTAAATGATCTTGAAGCGATTTACTCTAACGAAGGCTTCTCAAATCGATATTTTCGAACTAAGTTTAACATAACCAACTTCCTAAAATCTTTGTATTTTATAATCGGCTTTAAAAACGAGCATTCGAGTATTCGAGAATTGATTAATAGAGAGTTAAAGCAGCTCCACCATAAGATGTATGGTTAAATAGAATAAAACCTTTGAGAGAACCCCTCCTTCAATCTATCCAAGACTGAAGGAGGGGTTCTTTTATAATGAAAAATATTATTTTCCATTAATATAGTTATTGTGTTTTTAGTCTAGTAGGAATATAATCTGGAATTGTACGAGAGAGAAAATTTTGTTATAAAATGTCGAATATGAAGAAGAACTAATAAAAGTGATGAGGATGTTTCTAAATGAAATCCAATATTAAATCTTTATTTACCCAGCAATCTATAAAGAAAAAGCTTCTTACTGTTTCTATTTTACTATTAACGATTCCGTTGATTATCCTAGGACTCTTCAGCTATCAGAAGAGTAGTAGTAGTTTAAGTGAATTGGGTGAAACGAATCTAAAAAATAGTGTTGAATATACCATTGAATTGATGAACGTTCTAAACGAACAAGTTGAAAATGGTGACCTTTCACTAGATGAAGCGAAGGAAAAAGTGAAGGTAGCTATCCTTGGTGAGATGCAGGCAGATAACACAAGACCGATAAACAAAAACCTGGACCTAGGTGAAAATGGATATGTATTTATCTCTGATAACGAGGGAAATATGATTGCTCATCCAAACAGTGAAGGAACAAATCTTTGGGATAAGCAGGATGTTAATGGCAACAATTATGCGCAGGAATTCATCGAAAATGGTTTGAATGGTGGAGGCTTTACCTATTACCATTTCCCGCTTCCAGGTAACCAAGAGCAGGTTGAAGAAAAAGTAACGTACTCAAAAGCCTTCCCTAAGTGGGGCTGGGTAGTTGTTGCAGGTACTTATATTGTTGATTTTAACCAGCCAGCAAATGAAATACTTCAGTTAAACCTGATTATCATCGGAGTTACTTTAGTAATTGGCATTCTCATTATTTGGTTTTTTGCAAATCACGTATCAAGACCTATAAAGAAAGTGACAGAACAAATGGCCTATATCGCTGACGGGGATTTAACTCTAAGTGAACTCGAGATTACATCTAAGGATGAGACTGGCCAGCTGGCAAACGGCTTAAATAGCCTGCAAATGAAGTTAAAAGAGATGATCCAAAATATTTCTCAGGCCTCACAGCTGATTACTGGGCACAGTGAGGAACTAACACAATCAGCAAATGAAGTAAAAGAAGGTGCAGAGCAAGTTGCAAGAACAATGGAGGAAATTGCTTCAGGCACTGAATCTCAGGCAAGTCACGCATCAGATCTTTCTTCTTCAATGGGGACGTATGTGGAAAAGGTAGAAGAAGCAAACGAAAATGGTGAACGAATCCATCAGACATCTAACGAAGTATTACAGCTAACAGAAGGCGGTTCACAGTTAATGCTGCAATCAATTGAGCAAATGACGAATATTGACCGAATTGTTCATAGCTCTGTGCAAAAAGTAAAGCAATTAGATGTGCAAACAAACGAAATCACACAGTTAGTTACTGTAATAAGAGAAGTAGCTGAACAGACAAATCTATTAGCTCTGAATGCAGCAATAGAGGCAGCACGTGCTGGAGAGCATGGACGTGGCTTTGCAGTGGTGGCAGAGGAAGTAAAAAAGCTTGCTGAACAAGTCGCAAGATCCGTATCGGATATCACGCAAATCGTTGGAAGAATACAAACAGATTCTTCAGAGGTGGCAAACGCTTTACAAACGGGCTATACAGAAGTTGAAAAGGGCGCATCACAGCTGAAAACAACAGGCGAGACATTTGAAAAAATTAGTGACTCTGTCAAAGTGATGGTAGAAAGAATCCAAACGGTTAGCGATAGCTTAATCAGCATTAAATCCACTAGCCAAGAGATGAATTCATCAATCGAGGAGATTGCTTCAATTTCAGAAGAATCAGCTGCAGGTGTCGAGCAAACATCCGCTTCAACACAACAAACTAGCAGCGCAATGGAAGAAGTTGCAGCTAGTTCAGAAGAGCTTGCAAAATTAGCGATGGAATTAAACAGCCTAATACAACAATTCAAGCTATCTTAATTTAAATAATTTATAAGGATACTATGGCTCGTATTTACAGCTGTAGTATCCTTTTTACTTGAATAGCTGGCTTAAGGCTTCCCAACAAAATAACTAATATGTTGAATGCGAATGTGATAGTGCTCTTCACCGATTGTAAGCTGTATATGATCGATTGCTACTCCTGAAAGTGTTCCTTCCAAAGTATCATTTAATGTTACGACACGAATGGATTTTCCTACATTCATAAGTAAATGGTCAAAGAAAACGGGTTCTGTAGCCACTGTATAAGTAGGCGATAACTGCTGCATGACTTGAGGGAAATGATTAGAATACTTATATTGACCAGGGGGTACCGCTAAATTGTGATTCTGATTACGTGGACTATGCATAATGGTATTCACTCCTTTGTTTGCTTACTAGTTTATGAGAGGAGTTTTGGGAAGGTACCTTTTACAAGGATATTCAGTTTAGATTATGATAAGGCTTAATGAAGAAGTTATTTATAGTAGCATGGGAGAAGAAAATGATGAGGAACAACATAAATCTTAACAATCAACAGTATGTAGAGGAGCTTAAAAAGCTGTATTCCGAGCATATTGATCCGGTCTATGCTAGTTGGTCGGAAAATTATATGAGAAATCAATTTGACTTTTTAGGGATTCGCACACCTATACGTAGAAAGCTAACAAAACAGTTTTTAAAGGAGTTTGGTAGCCCGTCAAAAGAAAATCTGCCAGATGTAATTTTTGCATTATGGGAGCTTCCAGAAAGAGAGTATCAAAAAGCAGCTCTCGATATACTTTCACAAGTAAAAAAGACGCTCATTCCTGAGGATATGGAATGGTTAAGCTCTTTAATAGAGAACAAATCTTGGTGGGATACAGTGGATGAGCTGTCTCCACAAATAATGGGGCATATGTTTAAAGCTTATCCAGAGCTACTTTCGCAATATGCAGATTGCTGGATTAAGGATGAGAACTTTTGGCTACAAAGAACGGCCATACTCTATCAATTGAAATATAAGAAGGGAACAGATGAAGACCGACTGTTTCAATATATTCTCTATAGAGCAGATAGTAAGGAGTTTTTTATTCAAAAAGCGATTGGATGGGCATTGAGAGAATACGCAAAAACGAACCCCTTATTAGTTAAAGAGTTTGTTGCCTCAAACGATTTAAAGCCGCTTAGTAAACGTGAAGCGTTGAAGAACTTATAAATTGTAAAATCCACAAATTTACTATTTAAAAGGGTCAAAGAGAGTAAGTGAAAAATGAGATGTTTCTAATATAAAGAAACATCTCACACAATAATTATTCTTTGAATTTTAGCAGTCTGATTGAGTTTAAAATAACGATTAATGCAGCACCTGTATCACTTAATACGGCCATCCAAAGTGTAAGGTATCCAGGGAAAATTAATACTAGTGCCACAACTTTTATAAAAATGGAGAACCAAATATTTTGTTTAATAATCCTTAATGCTTTTTTACTTAATTTCATAGTATGAGGAAGCTTTTCTAAATTATCAGCCATCAATACAATGTCTGCTGTCTCCATTGCTGTATCTGTACCTGCACCACCCATAGCGATACCTAAATCTGCTGTCGCGAGTGCAGGAGCATCATTGATACCGTCCCCAACCATTGCCACCTTATGGCCTTCATTTTGTAATTTCTTGATGGCATCTACTTTATCCTCTGGTAATAATTCTGCGAAATATCTATTAACATTTGCTTCTGAAGAAATTAGCTTAGCTGTTCCTTCATTATCCCCTGTTAACATGACGGTTTGCTTAACGCCATTTTGTATTAAATTTTGTAATGCAGAAGCTGAGGTTTCACGTATTGTATCAGAAACTGCAATAATTCCTATGACTTTATTTTGTGTTCCAATTATTACGACAGATTTTCCTTTAGTTTGTAGCTCTTGAACATGTTTTTTTATATCTGCTAATGAAATAGGTAGCATTTCAAATAACTTTGGATTACCAGCATAGTAAATTTCATCCTGAATGGTAGCTTGAACGCCTTTACCTACAATGTTTTTGAATGAATCTCCATTGTATCGCTTTATCCCATTTCGATTTGCATAGTCAACGATCGCACTTGCAATAGGATGTGTGGAGTATTCTTCCAGAGTAAATGCAATTGATAATAACTCTTCTTCTGACCCATTTACCGATTTTATTTCAGTTACTTTAGGCTTTCCTTCAGTTAAAGTACCAGTTTTGTCGAATGCAATGGCAGTTATGGTACCAGCTTTTTCTAAAAATGTACCGCCCTTTATTAAGACACCATTTTTTGCAGCGTTACCTATCGCTGACACAATAGCAACTGGAGTAGAAATAACTAAAGCACAAGGACAAGCAACAACAAGTAATTCTAATCCTTTATAAAACCATTCTCCCCATGTTCCAAAGCCAAGTAGGGGAGGTAGTACCATAATGCCCAATGCTAAGATAAAGACAATTGGAGTATATATGCTAGCGAATTTATCGACAAACGCTTCTGTGGGTGCTTTTTGTTCTTGAGCTTCTTCAACAAGGTTAATAATTTTTGAAATCGTTGTATCTTCAACTAACTTAGTAACCTTGATATCAATTGAACCGTGCTCATTGATTGTACCTGCATAGACAGAATCGTCAATCGTTTTATCCACAGGAATGGATTCTCCAGTGATTGGCGCCTGATTAATACTTGTTTCTCCAAGAATGATTACCCCATCTAGAGGAATCTTTTCACCCGGTTTAACAACGATTGTCTCACCAACATTTATTTCTTCAACTGGTTTTTTAATAATTTCAGTGCCAATCTTAACCCATGCTTCAGGAGGTGCCAGATCCATCAGATTACGTATGGAATCCCTTGTGCGTTCGATTGATTTATTTTGAAGGTAAGTACCGACTGCGAATAACCAAACGACAGTTGCACCTTCTAACCATTCTCCAATTAGAGCAGCACCAATTGCTGCAGCTGACATAAGTACATTCATATCAAGTGATCGACTTTTGATTGCATAGAATGCACTCTTAGCTGGTTTATAACCACTCATCACTATAGCAATAGCATAGAGAATTGTGGAAAGCATTGGAAAAATATTAATCAATGATCCAACAAAACCAAATGCAATTAATACTCCAGAAAAAATGACTAAATTAAACTCTTTTCTAGGTTTTTGTAGAGATTGATTAGAATGCTTCTTAGCCAGTAAGGAAGCTTTATAACCGATCTTGGAGACTTCTGAGATAATATCATCCACACTACTATCATGTTCAATTTTCATTTTTCCAGTAGAGAAATTGACACTAACATTTTTAACGGAGGGGAGGGTATTTAAATGATTTTCAATACTCTTGGCACAACTACCACAGTCCATTCCTTCGATGTTATATGTTTTCAGTTTTTTATTCTGAGTTATAGGGTTAGCGGAATATCCAAGTTTTTGAATCTCCGTTTCAATGGGTATCAGCGCATTAGTGTTACTTGCAACTACTTGCATTTTGCCTGAACTGAAATTTACCTTTACTTCTATGATATCTTTCAGTCTACTTAAACCTTTTTCAATTGTTACTGCACATGATGAACAATCCATTCCATTCACTCGATATGTCACATTTTCAACTGAAGAGATTGAATTCGTAAATGTATTGATTGGTGCTTGTTCTTTACTACTACAGCAACTGGTTTCTTCTTCTGATTCTTTCTTTGAGTTACTACTGCTGCAACCGCTTGAGTTTTCTCCATCTAAAGTGGATATCGAATTATTTCCTGAATTTTTGTTTTCGGAACAGCAACTTGATTTCTCAGACTTTACAGTAGAAGTACAGCAGCTATTTTCAATAGGTTTAACTTCTATATTTGAACTACAACATTTTTCTGCCAATGAATTGTCCTCCCTAATCTATGTGACGATCACAGCAAGCAACGTCGTTTTCTACATCTTCTAGTACTACATCAAACATAGATAATAAATCTCGTATATGCTGATTTCGCAAACTATAATACATGTATCTGCCTTCATTTCTACCGACAATAATTCCACAGCCTTTTAAACACGCAAGATGCTGTGAAATGTTCGATTGACTTCCTTTTATTTCTTCAACAATTTGATTAACAGTTTTTTCTTCTTCTTTAATACATTCCAGAATTTGAATTCTTGTTTTATTAGAAAAACCGTGAATTAGTTTCATCTTCATATCAAAATTGGATGTTTGATTTTGCATGGTTTGACTCCTTTCATATTAGCTGAAACTAATATGTTTTCATACTATCATATTAGTATTTACTAATATGTGTGTCAACAATTTAGTGAAAATCAAACATTTTTGATTTTATCGAACATGAGAGAGGAGAGGTAAATAGTGGGATTGAAAATGGAAAGCTGGTTGAGTAAAGCAAATCCATATCTATCAATAATGTGATTTTTAAGAGAAAGAAAACGGCCATGTTATACTGTGAAAAGTATTCATCGTGTATTAATAACCTGAGGAAAAGTATTTTCTACATGATTTAAAAACCTCATAAGTTAGGGAGGGTTAAGAAGTGAAAATCACTAGGGTAAATTTAGAAAATCAGCAGATTTGGATCTATGTATTTTCTATAATTCTTGGCTTAATAATAGGTCTATCAAATGAGAAAATAGGAGCCAGTTTAGAGTGGGCTATCTCACCACTTATTGCCGTGCTCATGTATGGAATGTTCGCTCAAATTCCATTCTTAAAACTACGAGAAGCAATGACAAATCTTAGATTCATGTCAGCATTACTAATCGGAAATTTTATAGCCGTACCTATCATTGTTTGGATTTTGACCATGATATTTCCTCAGTCTACACCTGTATTACTGGGTGTTTATCTAGTTTTGCTAACTCCCTGTATAGATTATGTAATTGTCTTTACGCAATTAGGTAAGGGAAATGAGAAACTAATGCTAGCTTTTACACCAATTTTGTTCGCCCTGCAAATGATTTTGCTGCCACTATACCTGTGGTTATTTATAGGGAAAGATATGGTGGGAATCGTTCATATAGAGCCATTTTTAGAAGCATTTCTATTATTAATAGTTGTACCATTAATAGTGGCTGTGATTACGCAATTGTGGGCTAAAAAGAAGGCAATAGGAGATAGAGTTTTAGAGTATACAGCATGGCTGCCAGTGCCGTTTATGGCATTAGTATTAATAGCTGTAGTCGCGTCACAAATTGGTAAGGTATATAGTGACTTTGATGTAATTGTACGCGTAATTCCTATATATATTTTGTTTTTAGTCATTACTCCCATAGTTTCTCGAGTTATCGTAATGACCTTCAAACTGGATGTTGATGCAGGCAGAGCGCTAATTTTTAGTACTGGGACAAGGAACTCCCTTGTTGTTCTTCCATTGGCATTAGCTTTACCCGAGTCTTGGGCAACGATAGCAGCTGCTGTAATTGTAACGCAAACGATAATGGAGTTAATTGGAGAGCTGATCTATATAAAGGCAGTCCCTAATTTGATATTGAAAGCAAAATAAGGTAGTAAAATATTTGACATGTGGCATATTTTAGATTGAAGTCGCCGGTCGTGAAGTAATGATTACGCTAACCATCTAGTCATGATTTGCAGGAAATTTTTATGTGGTAGCCGAATTTAATAAAAAGTAAATACAGCTAGTTTTAGAGGCTAAACAAATAACATTTGATAGGTACTGAAGTATTTGAAAGTAGGCGAATATATGATTCCATTAGTATATGACCAGGTTAATAGATGGGCAAAAGATGATGAATTCTTTATGGCATTGTTAAAGAAGTTAAATGTTAAAAAAATAGCCGACTTGGGTTGTGGCACAGGAAGATTGACAAAGCACTTTGCTAAAGCAGGCTATCACATTATAGCTATTGACCCGAATGAAGAAGCAATTGCGTATGCGAAAAACAAGGAGTATCCGGGTGAAGTGACATGGATTGTTGGTGATAGCTCAAATTTACAAGCAAATGAATTTGACGCCGTTATCATGACAGCGAATGTTGCCCAAGTCTTTCTAACTGATGAAAGCTGGCAGCAGGTCATATTAGATGTCTATGGAGCTTTAGAACCGGGGGGTCATTTTATTTTTGACACACGAAACCCAGCAGCAAAAGTATGGGAAGAGTGGGAAAAGGATAAAACACCTGATTTTGCAACTGATCAGGCGAGCGGCGAATCGCTTGAGATTTGGACTGAATACGAGGGGTTCGTAGATGATGTTTATACGTTCTATGAAACTGTGAAAAAAGTACATACAGGTGAAGTAGTCATTCGCGAAAAAATGCAGCTAAAGTTTCGGACGCAAGAGACCATTTATGAATCCTTACAAAAAGTAGGCTTTTCACAAATCAAAGTCTATGGAGATTGGGAGTTTGAACAAGCTACTTTAGAAAATAAATCATTTGTTTTTCACAGTGTCAAATAAGGTTCGAGGAAAATAAATTGTTATAAGCCAGAAAATGCATTTCGTAAGATTCACCGATTGGGCGCGATTTTAAAGTAAATTGCGTTCATTCTTTATTTAAAATCAAAAGTAATTATCAATAACAGGAAATTTTCCGCTTAATTAGAAAATAAGGTGAATAATGATAAAAATAAAAGGAGAAATTCCGCTTATCCTCTCAAAAAACATGAAAATTGGGGATTTTCCTTTGAATAAGCGGAAAATCTTCCCTTATTTAGCCTCATTCCAGCTCAATTCTGCAAATAACCGAAAAATCTCCGCTTATTTTACTCCTAGAAAGATGCTTAATTTAGGATACGAATGCATTTAAAAAAAGTAATGTAAGAGGAAAAGGACTTCAGAAATATTCTAACGAACTGGTTACAATTTGAGAGTTCAACTAAAAAGTAAAGTGTCACTAGGAGGAGAACTATGTTTTACTATGAAATCGTGTGCAGTAGTTGTAGAAGAACATTCAGACTAAGTGAGGGTACGCTAAAATATAAACTATTCAAGGAGCGAACAAATAAGATTTTTCGTTGCGAAGCATGCGAATCTAAAATCCGCATGGATGCAATAAAAAACTTCTTTAAATAGTTTTTGGGAGAAATGAGCGAAGAAAATATAACAATGAAAATTGAGAAATATTTACGGAGTATTTCTTAAAGGATACAATCAACCAAAATCCAGTACATATAAGACTTTCTCGTTGAGTAGTAGTGTTCTTATTGGTTTATGGTAAAATAATACATATAAAAAAAGTGCAATATTACCGAGGGATTGGGGGTTGAGACATGGAAGAAAAGAAAAGGGGAAAAAGACAGTTAATAATAATCGGGATTATGATTTTTTTGATGGTAGCGTCCTTTGTTGCCATGTTCCAAGGTTATTATCGAACTGCGTTTGTTTTCTTTGGAATTTTAGTGGCGATTATGAGCTTCATAGGTACACGAGCATCAATCGATAATAGAGTGTACCTTCATACAAAAAATTATAAGAATAATAACAGGTGGTAATGATACTGAAAGGTTCCTTATGGCGCAATTCTTGAAATGAATTGTGCCTTTTTCTGTAACGGGCGAGCGTTGGATTTTACAGTTTATTGATAATTGATGTAAGTAAAAATGAAAAGGGGTATTTTTTTGACTTATTTTCAGAACAGAATAAAACATATTGCTACGGTACTAATAGGTTGGATGGCCGGGATGGTTATGGGCTATTTCCTTTGGGGAGAATTTAAATATATTTATAACGTTTATTACGTTCTATGCAATTGCAGAATTTATTTATTTTCTATTCTCTAACGTGAAAAAACTTAGTCATAATTAAATCTAAAAAAGCTGAAAGTGCAGGAGAGATATGATTGCACTTTGAGAAGAGGGGAGATAGTTATGATACAAGCTTTAGCCTATTTTGAAGGAAATGAGTATAAACAAGCTTTTAAGCGGATGAAACAATTAGTTGAACAGGAGCGTTCAGTTGAAAATCTACACAATTTAGCATGGCTCTATTTAAATGAAGAAGAAGATTTAAATATGGGACAAAAATTAGCCGAAGAAGCTGTGGAATTAGGGCCTAATCATCATTTTCCTCACGCGCTACTTGCTGAAATTTACTTAAGGAAAAACGATTTACCTCGTGCGGAAGTACACTTACATAAAGTATTAGAGAAACATCGTATTCCATCCATTATTCATAATCTTGGTGTACTGTATGCCAAGAAAAGACAATGGACAGAGGCGGCTAATTATTTTCAAGAAAGTGCTAAAATGTCAAGTTACATCCAAATAATGGAAATTCATTGTCGTATTCAAGCAAATGATATAAAAGCTAAGGACATATTACTTCAATGGGATGAAAGTCAGGATGATTTTATCGGGTGGAGTGAAGCTGCTGATTTATGGATTGAGCTGGGTGAGTTCACAAACGCTAAAGAAGGTTTTGAAAAAGAATGGGGTATAACTTTTCCATCCCCTTATATAGTGAAACGTTATAGTTACGTGTTGTATCGATTAGGAAAAGAAGAAGAACTTATGAAAATCCAAAAGCATACATTGGCTAATATTGAGCAAGAGGTGGAAGAGGTACAAAAAGAAATTGACTGGTCAGAAGAAGATAAAAATGAACAAATCCAAAAATTAGAGGAATGGCGCGAGGAAGTAACAGGCCTGCTCAAGAACCTGAAAAAAGGCTATGTACCACCATATGAAATCGATATTTACGTTGAAGGAGGCTGCTATTTATTCGGTTGTAGCCAACATAATCATCCGTTTTATAGAGGGGATTCTAAAAAAAGAGTTTAAAAGACTTGTAGAATCAGCAAATAGCGCGAAAATGAAGATCTGGAAGTGCGCTCTAAACGATTGACGTTCAGGTAAGTGCCCTATCAGTAAAATAACAGGAAAATTTCCGCTTAATTAGAAAATAAGGTGAAAAATATCAAAAATAGAAGGAGAAATTCCGTCTATTGCCTTAAAAAACGTGAAAATTGGGGATTTTTCTTTGTTTAACCGAAAAATCTTCGCTTATATTAATCTAGCTAATTACTTGGAACACTGAGGTGGGAGGCTGTCTTTCTGGAATAAATATGCTCTTATCTTGCTGAACTAATTATGGAGAAAACTATTGCCGAAACAACATGGAAAACAATGGCATTCACCTGATAAGTAAAATTTGGACAGAAAAAATTGATGGAGGCAAAATTATGCTTTTGATATTCAATGGGAGTGTCCTATTCTCAGGCATAATCACAATCTTGGCAATTCAGACTGTACAGCTATATACATTCAATTTCAATCCAGACGGTAGTAATGCAATGTGGAGCAATGGGAATCCGGCTTTATTTTTTATAGTTTTTCCAATGCCGATTATTGCTTATTTTTTATTTGCAATGATCTTTGTATTCGAATCTATTCATAGTAAATACAAGGTCAATAGAAAACATTTTATTATGGGTTACACATTTTTATCTATAATTCTAGTTAGTTACACTGCATATCGAGTAATCGATTTCAATTTAACGGCGCAACCCTATTTTGAAGATGAAATTGGGTATCTTAATCCCTATTCAAATCATTTGTTTTTCAATGCATGGACGTTGATAGCGGCACTATGTATTTCTGCTATAGTATCTTTCTATTTAGATAAACGGAAGAAATAATCAATTAATAATATGCGTTTTGTTAAGCGTCTTTTGCATGTGAAAGACCCTTAAATTTGAATAAGTCTATCTAAGAGTCGCTTTCCCTACGTAGGGGAAGCGGTTTTTTATTGTTCTTTTCCCTTAAGTATCCTTTACTAATTTTGGAATTATCATTGACTATTCAGTTGAACTGTATTATATTTTTATTAAGTTGAACTATATAGTCGGACTGAATAGGAGTTGAGAAGATGAAGCACAAATTATTACCGCTGTCTGAAACGATGCATTATATTTTGTTGGCCTTGCGTGAGCCGCTTCATGGCTATGCTGCCATGCAGAAGATAGAAAAGTTGAGTAACGGTACGGTTATTTTGGCGGCTGGTACATTATACGGTGCGATAGAAAACCTGAATAAGCATGGATGGATTGAACCGGTTGGAGAGTCTGGGCGGAGAAAAGTCTATATGATTACTGATGAAGGAAATGCTATTTTGAAAATGGAACAAAGCAGGTTATTGCATATTTTATCCTTGTACGAAGGAAGTGAATCCAATGAGGAAAGTTAAGATGTTTTTTGATATTGAAAAAGAGGAGCAATGGCTGAACGACCAATTACAAAAAGGCTATCGTTGTACAAATATTAGTGGATTAGGGATATATACTTTCGAAAAAACCGACAAGAGATACGTGATGAAACTGGATTATCAAGATTATTTAGCGAAGGAGAAATTCAGGGATTACAAAGGGATTTATGAAGACTTTGGGTGGACTTTTATTAAAGGCTCCTCGATGGGTTCAATTCAATATTGGCAAAAAGAAGATGATCATCAAAATGAAATTTTCTCGGATCGCCAATCAAAGCGTAATTATTATAAAAGATTGATGAGCTATTCATCTGGTCTTGGAATGCTGTTTTTGCTATTTTCTTATATGCTCTACAAGGATTCAGGTTTATATTTAACTGATGGTCTTTGGAGTATGGAGGGAAGCTTATTTTGGAAAGCCTTCATTTTTGAAACTCCATTTGCTCTTTTAAGATTGTTTCCGGTTATTATGGTTGTTTTTTATGGGGGCAGCTACTATAAAGCTTATCGAAAGTATTCAATGTTGGCAGAAAAATAATGTTAAGTATGAACAAAAAGAAACCCCTCATACAATGATGTGGATAAGTAAAAAAATTCCATTTGAATCTTTCTAGATAAAAGCCCCGTATGTAATAATAAAGTGGACGGAAATGGAAATTCTCCCGAGGTTTCTCCTTTATTTTAAATAAAATGAAGGGGATTGAGAAGAAAGGATTTGATTGGATGGAAGCCTTATTTAAAAGTGTCGGTGGTGTATTGCTACTTATTTTGCTACTTGCTTTGGTTATATGCTACTTATAAAAGTGATTACAAAAGTGTACCACTGGATTAGATGGCAGCGCATGAATCCAATTGAACGGAAATATGAAAAAATCAGACAGCAAAGACGGCGTAATTATAATGCGAGCGCTAAAAAGAAGTACGATATCTCACCAGATAGTCCAGGTGGCGATTGTGATTGAATAGTATTTTTCATCCAAAGAAAATCCTAGGGAGGAAGAAGCATGTATAAAAAGCTAAGTGATATAGATTTTAAATATTTTATAGGTCAGAGGGTTACAGAGGTAAACACAGATAAAAAACAACCACTGGGATTTTCCTTTGAAAATGGAAATTTAACCGTGGAATGCCCTTGGAGATTAAGAGTTTCTAGAGACGTGGTCGTGGGTTATTCAGATTGTCTTTTGGCACCAGGAGAATATTCGCATAAAAATGTTGAAAAGATTCTTATGGGGAAGAGCATCTCGAATATCTGGCATTATGAAGAGATATCGGATTTGGTCGTTGAATTTGAAGACGATATCTATCTGGAAGTATTCCATGACAGTAGCTATTTTGAAGGATGGCAGTTACGAGGAGATAACGGATTGTACTTATTCACTTTACCGGGAGGGTCTTATTCGGATTAGCGTTAAGGAGTAAAAATATGGAATTCAATGCTTTTCGGCTTATCGTTTTTATCATTGCGTTAATCGCTTTATTTATCGTTGCCTTATTATTAAAAAAGAATTGGCGTAAATGGAGCTATATAGCGATCCTTGCTTTACTGATCGCGTATGCAGCCGTTGAAATAACGGCCCCAATGATTCGAGCGCATAACTATGAATCTTTTTTAATTAAAGTTGAAAATAAGCTGAATGAACAGTATCCAAATCAGAAATGGACGATGAACAAAGATATAAATCTCTATAGTTTTCCATATGATTTTGCAGTAGAGGTTATCTTTGAAAACGATCCGAATGTGAGCTATCAATATACGCTAGAAGATGGTAAATTACATGAATATGCTCGGATGGAGCTAGAGTAGCCGCTTGGGAAACAGGTGGCTATTTATTTTACTATAAATTCTCTCAAGGTAAATGCAATGAGTGAAACAAAATAGCATCCTTAGGTTCTATATGGTAAAAAGGAATTTCCATTTTGAAAGAAGAATCCTTAAGTAAATAGGCTGTATTAAGGAGCTGAATCAATATGCAAGAATGGCAGGGTGCTTCAGGTGTTTGCATTAATGAAAAGGGCCAGCTTTTGATGGTACTGCAAGGGAAGCCTGATGAAAAGAAAACTTGGTCAATACCCTCTGGGGGAAGAGAAAACAATGAGTCCTTTGAGGAATGCTGTATTCGAGAAATTGAAGAGGAAACAGGGTACAAGGTCAAGATTGTTAAGGAGCTTCAGGTAAAAAAGGGAAGCTATGAGGAAGCCAATATCTCCATTGAGGTGCATTATTTTTTAGTCGAGCTAGTTGGTGGGACAAAAACTATCCAAGATCCTGACAACCTGATTTATGAGATTGACTGGAAATCTCTAGATGAAATACATGAGCTGGAGCTTACTTTCCCTGAGGATCGAAATGTATTAAGGGAGTACCTTGTGAACATTGTGTGAAAGTGATGCAGTCTATTGTCAAAGCTTAGCGTTTATCTAAGGGGTGTAACCTTCTGTGCTGTTCTCTAATAAAATAGCATAAGGAGGTGTTTTCACATTGACTAAAAATGCGAAATTACTTTACTGCTTATTAGGAAGCTTTGTCCTGGCAATGCTAAATAGCACGTTACTTGGATCTGCCTTAGTGGGCGTATTCAATGGAGGGGGAGCTCTTGAAGAGTTTATCGTGCTAGTCGCAGACATTCTGTCATTTGTAGGGTATATATTATTAATCATCTTCTCGCTCATGCTCATCTACTACAATACAAAATCGAAATTTAGAGGATAATATATACAATCAATCGAATAGTTATAGTAACAAGGGCATTAGTCATAAAAAGCTAATGTCCTTTCCTTTTTTTCGATAAAGGGTTAGGGAGGGATAAAATGACTACAGGAGATTTCACTATTCAAAACAATAATTCTCCAGATATTGAACTCATTAAGGAACTGGTAACGACTTGGGCAGGAGATGATTTCACACGTGATTACTTTTTACGGGGCTTACATATAAATACAAATTTGGTCACTATAGAAGCATTAGAAAATAATCAATTAGTAGGCTTACTAACGGCATGGAAATCAGTATTTCATCCACATTGTACATATTTCTCAATAGTTTCAAAATCGCACCTAGATTATGAAATCGAAGCTGCTTTGATTGGCTCGTTGTATCAGTTAGAAGATATACAATCGCCGCTACAAACCTCCATCTGGGAAACTTCATATAAATTAAAAAACTTTTACGAGGATAATGGGTTCAAAGAGGTAAGGCGGACATACTCACCTTTGCTGAAAACCTCTAAGCTAGATTATGGGAACCTTCACATACAGTGCTTACACTTAAAAGACTTAAATAGCGTAGTGAATAATCCAGAATTGAAGGAAGAACTCACACAACTTGTTAAAGATAACTATGCAAAAACACATCAAGCAAATCCGGTAGGTGAGCACAGTTTAGAGAAATGGGAAGAGTTGATTTTCGATGAAGATACCATTCTAGATGGAAGTTTTATTTTACTGAAGGATAATGTAGTCCACGCATACGCTCTGTTGCACCATTCTAACCACCCAAACCAATTTGAATTTGGATGGAGAGGAACCAGAGATGATGCAGATTCTCGAATTCTACTGATGCTAACAGCTAAGCAAATAAACTATGCCTTTGAAAAGGGCGTGCAGTTTATCGAAGCCGAAATTGATACATCGGACTCTGCTGCTTTAAAGATGTTAAAATACTTTTCATTTTTACCAGCACCAACACTAATTACATATCAAAAAACATTGAAGGAAGTGTGAAGCTTGCTAACTAATTTGTACCTTGTACGTCATGCCTACTCTACATATTCTCCGGATGAGTTAGGGAGACCACTATCTCAACGCGGGTTTATTGATGCAGAAAAAATAAAGAAGCTATTTGAAAATGAAGAGATTGATATTATCATTTCGAGTCCCTATAAACGAGCCATTCAAACTGTAGAAGGAATTGCAAATTTTAGAGAAAAGGTCGTTTTATTAGAAGAAAATTTTAAAGAACGCACTTTATCCATAGGAGCTGTGGAGGATTTTGAAGCCGCTATTACAAAGGTATGGGTCGAGCCTACATTTTCCTGGTCAGGTGGAGAATCCAATATGGACGCTCAAAAAAGGGGGGTAAAGGCGTTAAAAAATCTGTTAACTACCTGCGAAGGAAAAAATGTTGTTATCGGAACCCATGGTAATTTGATGACGCTTATTCTGAACCATTTCGATAAAAACTATGACTTTAATTTCTGGAAAACCCTCGATATGCCAGACATTTATAAACTAACCTTTGAATACCAGGAATTGAAAGAGGTTAAGAGAATTTGGAATAGAACGGAAAATATATAAAAGGAGATATATATCCATGAAATTTTATAGATTTGGTAAGGAAGACGGAAAGCAAATCGCACAATTCAATTCAGATTTTGTAATGGCGCGCGTTATTCAAACAGATAGGAAAGCAAATATTGGGTGTATGTATTTAGCTCCAAATGGTATTGTTGGCTTTCACCAAGCAGTTGTTCCTCAGCTTTTTCTTGTCTTAAATGGAGAAGGATATGTCCGTGGGGATAAGGAAGAATACATTACTGTCCAGACAGGCGATGCCGTGTTTTGGGGGAGAGATGAATGGCATGAAACAAAGACTGATACTGGGTTAACGGCAATTGTTATCGAGAGCGAAGCATTAGATCCATCTGCATATATGTCTTTAAAGAGATAAAAGTGGTAGTTTAAATAAGCAAATGTTAAAGGGGCCATAAACAAAATGGTTCTTTTTTTATGCGTAAATTTGTAATTATTTTCATATTTACAAGTGACAATTCGAGGAGTAGAATGAATCCGAAATCAAGTGAATAATAAATGGCCAAATCTCTAAATGAGAACGGAGGACCCGATCTTTTGGGGTTAATTCTGCAAATTGCAGAAAGGATGATTCTAGCTTCTTCGCCATCCTACCCGTCAGCTAACTTCGTCGGCTAAAGCGAAGGAGGTCTATACGACCGCCTAATTCAAGGTGCCAATTTGTTGGTAAATCCAACAGATAAGCGACTTGTATTAAATGCGGTCTTTTATTATGCCAAAAAACAAGTAGTTTAAGAGAAGAAGCTAATTTTAGTAGTCATTTTTACTTTGAAATCGAGGAGAAGAAACATGAAAAATATACTTTTAGAGGGTCTTAATCCTTCTAAAATATTAGTGCTAGGCTTTGCATTGGTGATTTTAGTTGGAGCATTTTTACTGACGCTTCCTATAGCAACGGTTAATGGTGTTAGCTTATCATTCCTAGATGCATTATTCACTGCCACTTCCGCTACCTGTGTAACAGGACTTGTCGTGGTTGATACAGGAGATACCTTTTCGAAGTTTGGTGAAATCGTCATTTTGGTACTGATTCAAATTGGCGGGTTAGGGTTTATGACCTTTGCGACGTTTCTATTTACATTGCTAGGGAAAAAAATCTCGCTTAAGGAAAGAATTCTTCTCAAGGAAGCCTATAATGCGACTTCTACTGCTGGAATGGTGAAGTTAGTGAAACGAATTTTGCTCTTTACAGTGATTGTAGAAGGAATCGGTGCCTTTTTATTAGCTATGCGTTTTGCGTTTGATATGCCGTATGGAGAGGCAGTTTACTTTGGGATTTTCCATAGTGTTTCTATTTTTAATAATGCAGGGTTTGATATTTTTGGGGATTTCAGCAGTTTAACAAGCTATGTAGATGATCCGTTTGTAGTGCTAACAATCTGTGGACTTATCGTTATCGGTGGACTTGGTTTTGTTGTTATCAATGAATTGTATGAGTATCGTGAAACACAGCAGCTTTCACTCCATACTAAGGTTGTATTAACGACAACAGCTATTCTGATTGTAGGGGCGTCCATCTTAATCTTCTTATTTGAGTATGGAAATGTGAGAACGCTAGGTCCTTTGAATATGGAAGGGAAAATATTGGGAGCTATTTTCCATGGGATATCGCCTAGAACAGCAGGCGCCAATACTTTGTCGATGGCAGATTTGACATATGCAACCTTGTTCTTGACGATTTTCCTTATGTTTATCGGCGGGGGCTCAGGATCTACAGCCGGTGGTATTAAAGTAACTACTTTTGCAGTGTTAATGGCTACGGTAATGGCGCAGCTAAAGGGGAAAGAAGATGTCGTTTTATTTAAAAGACGTATTGTCGAAGAGACAATTTTAAAATCTCTTACAGTTGCGGTAAGTGGGATGATGATTGTAATTCTGGTTACGTTTTTGCTTAGCATTACGGAGCATGGCCATGATTTTATGATGTATTTGTTTGAAGCAACCTCTGCATTTGGTACGGTAGGCCTTTCAATGGGTTTAACACCAGAATTGTCGCCAATCGGACGAATCTTGATTGTGATTACAATGTTTATTGGCAGGCTAGGACCGTTAACTTTAGGCTTTGCTATTACAAAAAGACAAACAAAAGAAGCTTTTAAACGACCAAAAGGAAATATGATGATTGGATAATTTCAAAATAGGGAGAGTTAAAAAATGGCTAGAAACCAATATGCAGTAATCGGTTTAGGAAGATTCGGCACAAGCATCGCAAGAAGATTACATGAAGCTGGGCAAGAGGTGTTAGGAATTGATATTAGTGAGGAACGAGTTGAGAGTGCGGAGCCTTATGTAACAGATAGCGCTATAGCAGATGCTAGTGAAGAGAAGGCACTTACTGCTTTAGGAATCACGAATTTTGATTGTGTCATTGTAGCTATTGGCGATGATATCCAATCCAGTATTCTCACAGCGATGCTTCTCAAAAATCTGGGCATCGAAAAAATTATCGCCAAGGCAACAAGTAAACGTCATGGGCAGGTTTTAGAAACAATCGGGGTAAACTGGGTTATCTATCCTGAACGAGATATGGGCGAACGCGTTGCAAATCAGCTACTCTCACCCAACATGCTGAACTATATAGAACTGTCTAAGGAATATAATATTGAAGAAGTTTTATTACCTAAGAAAATGATCGGGAAAAGCTTGAAGGAGCTTGATATACGCGCAAAATTTAGAGTAAGTGTTATCGCGATTTTAAGAAGCAGCATCGATATTATCGTTTCCCCATCGCCGGACGAATTACTTCAACCTGACGATATTCTAGTAACAATAGGAAATCGTAACGATTTAGCTAAGTTTGCGAGTTTAGAATAGAAGATTGAAAGAATGCGACGGGGCCTCATCAATTTAGAATGAGGCCTCTTTTAGTAAGAGGTTAAAAGAGTGACTATGTAGAAATAATACTCATAAGTCAAAATCATGGAGGACGAAATGAACAAATTCAGTTTGTTTGGCAAGTTTACGGTACAGGACGGTGAACGTGACACACTGGTAGAGATTTTACTAGAAGCCGCAGAATCAATGGCTGATCTAATAGAATGTGAGGTTTACCTTATTAATATTTCACCAGACGAGCCAAATTCGGTGTTTGTCTATGAAGTATGGAGTAACGAAGAAGCACACCAAGCATCCCTTACTCTTGAAGCTACCCAAAAGCTAATTCAACGAGCCAAACCAATCATAACCGGCATGGAAAGAATCAGTACTCTTAAAACAAAGGGTGGAAAAGGAGTTTCGTAGAGGTGATTCTGGAATCAGGTGAATGAACAAGCGGAAACATAGACGAAGCGTGGTTAATGAAGGTAATGAAGACTAATATTGCTTAGCGAGATTTGAAAAGTAGCGTTCGTGAGGGTAATGAACGCCAAAAAGATTGAGCGGGATTTGAGAAGTGGCGTTCATGAAGGAGATGAACGCCAAACTGGTTGAGCTGGATTTGAAAAGTGGCATTCATGAGGGTGATGAACGCCAAACTGGTTGAGCGGGAGATTGAGAAGTGGCGTTCATGAGGGAGATGAACACCAAAAAGGTTGAGAGGGATTGTAAAAGTGGCGTTCATGAGGGTGATGAACACCAAAAAGGTTGAGAGGGATTGTAAAAGTGGCGTTCATGAGGTTGATGAACGCCAAAAATATTTAGCTGGATTTGAAAAGTGGCATTCATGAAGGAGATGAACGCCAAAAATATTGAGCGGAATTTGAAAAGTGGCATTCATGAGGGTGATGAACGCCAAAAATATTTAGCTGGATTGTAAAAGTGCCATTCATGAAGGAGATGAACGCCAAAAATATTTAGCTGGATTTGAAAAGTGGCATTCATAAGGGTGATGAACGCCAAAAATATTGAGCGGAATTTGAAAAGTGGCATTCATGCTGGTAATGAAAGACAAAAAGCCAAGGAAGCATCTGAAAAATGTCTGTCATCAAGCGAATGAAAGACAAAAAGCCAAGGAAGCATCTGAAAAATGTCTGTCATCAAGCGAATGAAAGACGAAATCCAAAGCAAGCATTTGAAAAATGTCTGTCATCAAGCGAATGAAAGACAAAACCGAAAGCAAGCATTTGAAAAATGTCTGTCATCAAGCGAATGAAAGACAAAATCCAAAGGAAGCATCTGAAAAATGTCTGTCCTCAGGCGAATGAAAGACAAAACCGAAAGCAAGCATCTGAAAAACGTCTGTCCTCAGGCGAATGAAAGACAAAACCGAAAGCGAGTATCTGAAAAATGTCTGTCATCAAGCGAATGAAAGACAAAAGCCGAGCCAGCATCTGAAAATTATCCTTCATCAATCGAATGAAAGACAAAAAGCCGAGCCAAAATCTAAAATTCCCCCTTCATAAAGCCAATGAAACCAGCAACATCCTCCATATACTTATTTCTCTTTTATCTGCTCCCGTATTCGTTGCAATTCCTCGAATGATAAATTACCTAGGGACTTCTTGATTTCATCCTCGATTAGCTTTCGATTTTTTTCTTGGTATTGCTTGCGCCATTCTCGTAGACCCTCAGTTTTATCGAAAAGGTATTCGATGTCGATTTCTTCATTTTCCTCATCAGCTAAATAATCCAGTACGGCAGCTAGCATTCGTGAGAGGTTGTCGATTTCATTTTGTAGATTATTTGATGCTTTATCAACTTCTTCTATTTCTACAGTTTCTGATTCTTCATTTGTTTGGGATGACTTTCGCGGCATAGTATAAGCTCCTAAATTTGAAATTTAAACTTATTATGCCCAATAACAAACTTAGTAAGTCCAAAAGCCAATCCTGGAATAGAATTGAAATAAAAAATTCTCATTTTTTTGTAACGTTTCTTTATATCCGAAGTTATATAAGTGAAAGGGGTGAAAAAGGCATGGCTATGAACTTCGAGGAAATCTATCGTAAATATTTTAAAGAGGTTTATTTGTACAACATTTCTTTAAGCCGAGATGAAAAATAGCTGAAGAAATTACCCAAGAAGCATTTTTTAAAGCGTTAAAAGCTATCGACAAATTCGATGGTTCTAAGGACATTAGAGCTTGGCTTTATACGATTGCCAAAAATACATATTTCTCATACTACAAAAGAAATAATAGACAAATAGAGTTAGATATTGATGAAGTAGTAGATACAGGAGTTCAATTTGTAAGTCATTTGATGAATGAAGAAGGGGCCTTTGCGATTCACGAGTTTCTCCATACGATGGCAGAGCCTTATAAGGAAGTGTTTTCACTGCGAGCCTTTGGAGAACTGCCCTTTGAGAAAATTGGAAGACTCTTTGGAAAAAGTGCGGGGTGGGCTAGGGTGACATTTTACAGAGCGCGGAAACAAATAATTGAGCATATGGAGGCGATCAATCATGAAAGAGATTAAGTGTACAATCATCCAAGATATTTTACCTCTCTATATTGATGGAGTAGTGAGTCAGGATACAACAGAAATGGTAGACAAGCATTTACAGGATTGTGAGAACTGTCGAAAGGAATATGAGTCGATGAAACAGGAGCTCTACATTCCTGTTGAAAACAAAGAATCTCTTCTGAAAGCCATTAAGAAAAAGTGGCGCAATAAAAAGTTTATGATTGCCATGGGTTCCATTTTAGGAACGGCTATAATTTTATTCGGTGCTTTTAACTATGTCTTTTATTATAAAACAGTTATTCCATATTCAGAGAATCTGATTAAAATCGAAACTCAAAATGATCAATTGGTTTCTCATTATTTAGGAAAAAGCCATGCTGGTGTTTATGGAACGCATCCGATTTCAGTTGTAGTGGATGGCGAGAAAAAGAATGTGAGTTTTATTTATTATACAAAAACCATTGCCCATTCACCTACAAGGAACCTTTTGGATGAAAATAATGGTCAAGATGAATATGACTATATCTTCGGGCTTCCTGAGAGTGAGAAAATCGATGCCGTGTATTATGTTGAGTTTGATGCCAATGAAGTTTTCCTTGAAAAGGATTCTTGGGAATCGGTAATTGAGCGCGGGCAATTGATTTGGAAGAGAGAATGATAACTTTATGTATGAAACAAATAGAATTATCCAAAATAGCTATCCCATTCCCTTATCCATTAATGGTAAAATAGTAAAATAATGTTAAAGTGAGGTGTCCTTGATTAAACATATTTCAAACATTTTAATGATTTTATTATTGCCTGCGCTATTGATCCAGCTGTTAATGAGTTCTTGGTTCGAGTTAAAATACGATTGGGAATATATTTACATAGTGTCAATTTTTAGCTTGGTCTCTTCAATGATTTTGATAAGTGCTCAGGAGATAAAAGGAAGAAGGAAAAAAGAGTCTAAATTTCTTTTCACAGCTTCACTACCAAATGGACCCCTGATTTCTCTGACTTTTGTCATGGTGTTAAACACAACAATCAATGTTGAGGGGCGAGAAAGAGAGATATTAATTTTACAAATAGCTATTCTAGCTATATTTTTTTCGTTAGCCTTTATAAAATATAAGTTTTACATCGAAGAAAACACGCTCACTTTTGAAATTAATTTTTTTACAATCCAGCTATATAAAAGAATAATATACCCTGAGGACATTAAACATGTGAAATTTATTCGAACTGGATGGGCACAAAAGAGTGCAATCATTAAATTAAAAAAAGGATTACCATTACGAATTATTAACTTTGAACCTAAAAATGTATGTTTAGAATTAGATGAATTTACTGACAGACATTCCATCCTAATATCAAAAACAAAAGACTATATTCGATTAGATAAATATTCTCGTCAGCAGCTCTTGAATGGTAAGGCGAGATTCTAGAGAGCAGGAGAAAACAATGCTTACCTTTAATAAATTAGTTCGAGATAAAATCCCTAGTATCATAGAAGCTAGTGGTGAAAAAAGCCAGTTTACGATATTAGATGAAAAGACGTTTATCAGAGAGCTGAAGAAAAAGCTCCTGGAAGAGGTTAACGAGTATTTGGCTTCATCCACTAAAGAAGCTGCAACTGAGGAGCTTGCAGATATTTTGGAGGTTATTCATTCCTTAGCTAAGACACATCAAGTAACGATTGACCAGGTTGAACAAGTACGCCAGAAAAAGTATGAAGAACGGGGCGGCTTTGAAGGACGATGCTTTTTGGTTAGTAAGGAATAAATCGCAAATCTAGAAGTGAGAGGAGGAGCTCAAATGATTATTTTACATTGTCTCAAAGAGAGCACTTGGGAGAAAGCGAAGGATAATGTATATTATGGCAGGGAATCAATTGAGGCATTTGGGTATATACATTGCTCGTCTATTGAAAATTTTTGGAGAGTAGCACCTAACTTTAAAGATGTTTTAGAGCCAGTAGTTCTTTTATTTATAGACACTAATAAGGTAGAGGCCGAGATTAAATGGGAGGATGACGGTAATTACGGTCGCACCTATCCACATATTTACGGTGAGTTAAATTTAAATGCTCTTGTTAAAGTAACGCCTTTGCTAAAGGATTATCAGGGAGAGTTTATTTATAATTTTGATGAGATATAGTGGGGGGTTCCAATGTTTTTTTTACAAATGTCTGGTTTCCCTGGTTCGGGAAAATCTACATTAGCTCGTGAAATTGCAAAAAGAGTAGATGCTATCATCGTTGACCATGATATTTCAAAAACGGCACTATTGGAAAATGTAGCGGAAACAAAGCTTGAAGAAAATCTTTTGGGAAAGATTTCATACAAGGTTGATTGGGCCTTAATAGAATTCTATCTCTCACAGGGGAAAAGCGTGATTTTTGATAGTCCATGTTTATATGATGAAATGGTGAGGAATGGAACAACGTTAGCGAAGAAATACAATGTAAAATATAAATATGTTGAATGTTATTTAAATGACTTTGACGAGGTAAATTTCCGACTTAAAAATCGTGAAAGTAAGCTAAGCCAAATAAAAGAAGTGAAATCGATGGAAGCTTTTCAAAACACAATTGAAAATAGTAAAAAGTCGGAGGATGATCCCTATTTAGTAGTGGATACTAGTAAACCGGTAGATACATATATAGAAAATGTCATGCAATATATTGGCCATAACCGTTGATAAGGGGAACCTCATGCAAAAACTAATAGGAGCACTAATAATCTTACTTGCTTTAACAGGCTGTACAAATGAAAAAGAGATTCAGGAAGAGACAGCAGAAATTCAAGAGCAGCCAAAACCACAACCGATAGAAAGTATATCGATAGAGGAGAAGGTGCAGCTTCCTTCTTTTGAATCGATTGCACATCCCATAATCTCGCTAAATGATGGGGTCGGCTTTGATTCCTTTTATCAAGAGGTTTGTTGGAATGAGTGTACCGAAGAGGATAAATTAAATGGTCGATTTGATAAAAACATAAAGGATAAAATCGGTGATAGATTTAATGTGAAGTGGGATCATATGATTCCTGCTCCAAACAGCGTGGAAGTAAGAGTATACACAACCGATTTTAATCAGGTTGGGGAAACCGAAATGCTTCCAGATGAACAAAAGAATTTTCAATTAGTGATTACAGACATAGCTTACGATAAAATTTACGAGTTGCTGTTTGTTTGGGAAGACGGTACGGCTATAGGAAAAAGCAGATTAGTATTTGAGGTACAAAAATGATAGGTCATTCTAATCGAAAAAGCGTATTCGTTTAATTTACCGAATACGCTTTTATATATGTTTGTTAAGCTTCAGAATGATTAACTTTTAGCTTCTTCCATTTGGAATAAATATCGAATAAGGAAATTAAGATGATGATATATAAACCGCCATCACTAAAGCTAATGCCTGAAACAGATTGGCCACCTAGCAGTGGGAACAGCCAAAGAAGAAAGAGTACATATAAAATTATAATAATCTTCCATATTACCTCAGTTTTTAAATCTGTCTCATTGTATTTTTTTAGCACAAAGTTAAATAGGAGTGAACCCAAAATAAGAAAAATCACTACGCCCATTGGAATCGCACTAGCAAAGGGAACAGTAGGAAAGTAATCATAAATGAATAAAAGAGTAATTGCTACAATAAATAACGAGTCAAAAGTTTTGAAATATTTGATAATATTACCCCCTTTGCTAAAGTATAGCATAAATTAAAAACGGTTTAGAGAATTCTTGAGGAAAGGGAAAATACATAAAAAAACCCAAGCAACTCAACGAAATTCATTGAGTAACTTGGGCTAAATTTGACTTCTTTAAATCCTATTCTGGTTGACCAGGTTCTTTCATTTGTCCTCCAAATGGAAGCTCCACACCTAGTTCGGAAAGTTGCTCTTGGGCTTCTTCCTGACTAATCGTGCCGTTTCTTTGTTGGTCCATAATGCTTTGGACTTTTTGTCTAGTTTCCTCATCTAAGTCTGCAAACATATCGCCACGGCTTCCACCTGGATTTCCTTCTGCATTACCAGGTCCTCCCATACCACCAAAACCATTAGCACCTTGCTCTGTTAAACCTGATTCATTTAACCATGTAACTGTATCAGAAACCGTAAACTCGACTTCATTTGACCCTCCTTGGATTGTTCCATCAGTAAATAATCCATCAGTTTCAGAGCCTGTAGACGTTCCACCTGAGATAAGCTTATAAGACCCATCCTTCGTAAGCTGTGGGGAACTGATTAACACAGATTGATAGTCTTTGTCCGGAGCAAATGTCACGATGGAATTCTCGTTGCTATCTTCAAGCTGAAGCACGGTTCCTGCTGCTTGTGTTTCGGTAAATGTCATTAGAATCGAGCTTTGCGCGGACTCTTCAGAAGTCGCCATAGCCATACCTGAACTGCCTGAAGCAATAAGTAGCCCACCGCTAATTTCGAAGCTTTGATCATAGTCTAGTGCCCCGTTGTTATTATTGGAAGGACCGCTGACAATAACCGTTCCGTCTGTCATGGAAATCGAACCGTTCGAATCAAGTCCATCTCCCATAGCATTGACATAGATGTATCCACCATTAATAGATAGGACATTCTCTTCTGCATTTTCAGTAGCGGCAAAATCACGACCTGACCCATCATTTCCACCGCCTATGTTAATGCCGTCATCCGTTGCATTTACATGAATTTCACCATCTGCAATGGTAATGCTTTTACTTTCAATTCCTTCATAGCTCTTTGTAACATCGATGATTCCACCCTTAGTTAAAATGGATGTATCGGCATGAATTCCATCATCACCAGTAGCTAAATTTAGCTCTCCACCAGTAATGGTAATTGAATTATTACTGTGTACAGCATCATCCAAGGAATCAATTGTAAAGCTACCACCACCGATAGCCACTTCCACAGTTGCTTTTAACCCCTTCGTACTTTCGGAATCCGTGCTTGTACTCGTAGTAGTTGTATTCGTTTCACCCGGCATGCCAGGCATTCTATTATTTTCATTCGTCTCAACCGTTTCAGGGCTACCACCACCAGCTGTAATAGTGAAATCTCCATCAGCAATTAGTAGAGAGGTTTCAGCTTGAATCCCATCATTGGCAGCCTCTATGTCAAAGCTACCACCCTCAATAGCAATAATAGCCTTTGAAGCATCCTTATCGTTTGTAGATTTAATGCCATCTCCACCAGCTGTAATACTTATCTCTCCATCCTTAACAGCAACGAGGTCTCGTCCCATTAACCCATCATCTACTGCTTCAATTTGGATTGTCCCACTAGTAATTCTTAATTCATCCTTAGAGGCAATTCCGTTATTGTAATTGCCATTCACGATTAAAGTGCCATCCCCGTTTATTGTAAGGTCATCCTTACTGAATAGGGCTGCATTTGGCTCATCATCATCTGAATTTTCATAAACATAATTTTCGCCATCACTTAAAATATTTTCAGTTCCATCTTCCAATGAAACAACCGTTTTTTCTGCCTTTTCTACAAAAATAGGCGCACTAGTCGATGAACTGATTTCCACACCATTAAGAATCAGCCGAACAGTTCCTTCATCCTCTGCATTCACAATAATTTGACCATCATTCAATTTTCCGCTGATTTCATAAACACCAGAAGTTCGAATTGTAATCGTACTTCCATCAATGACTACGCCTCCGTTGCCATCAAAGCTCGCACTATCGCCATTCAATTTAATAGAAGTGGCATTTTTCCACTCGCTATAAAAATCATCATCTGAATAAGAAACCTTCTCGTTAATCACACTAATAATTTCCTGATTACCAATAGTACTTAAGCTCTCTGCCTCGGCAACAGCTGGATCACTCGTAGTTTTGACCTCCTCTGTATTATCGCTGCAAGCAAATAATAACGCACTACACATCATAAAAGGTGTTGCCACTTTTATAAGTTTAGAATTCTTCATAAAATTTAACTCCTTTTCATTTCGAATTTTGAAAGCTATTGTTGGGTATGAGGCTATTATTAATGACCAACCTTAAAGCAACCTTAAAAAAATAAAATTTGCATTTCTAGAAATTGGACATATAATCAAACGTAGAAATTTAATGAAGAAAAGGGGGAACAGGGATATGAAGCTACTAATCATTGAAGATGACAAAAACCTCTCTGACTCTATATGTGAAACGGTAAAGGAAATGTTTCAGGCAGAGCAGGCATTTGATGGGGAAGAAGGGTTATTTCTTGCGGAACAAAATATATTTGATGTCATTATCTTAGATATCATGCTTCCCTCTATGAACGGTTATGAGGTACTGCAGAGCTTGCGTAAGCAAAATATCATGACCCCGGTAATTATGCTAACTGCCAAGGATGGCATCGATGACAAAATTCAAGGGTTCAAAGTTGGCGCGGACGACTATTTAGTTAAGCCCTTCCACCGAGAAGAGCTGTTGCTGCGACTTGAGGCAATGGTGAGAAGAAGCGGCGGATTATTAAAGGAAAATGTAATTACCTTTAAGGAGCTGAAACTAAACATTAAAAATAAAACCGCAGAAATAAACGGGGAAATGCTGAAGCTAAACGGCAAGCAATTCGATTTATTAGAGTACTTACTTAATAATAAAAATGCGATTTTAACAAAGGAGCAAATTTTCGACCGAATCTGGGGATTTGAGTCCGACACCTCAACAACAGTGGTGGAAGTGTATGCGAGCAATTTGCGTAAAAATTTAAAGAAGTATGGCTACGACCAATACATTAAAACGTTTCGAGGATTGGGCTATATGCTAAGCGACAGTGGTGAAGAAAATGTTTAATAAAACAATTTTCGGTAAGCAGCAATTTAAGTTTATGCTCCTTAACTTACTAGCCTTTACGGTCATTTTCACGATTTTCAGTTTCATCATTTTTGGACAGGTTCAAAATACGCTATATTCTCATGCAGATGAGGAGCTGAAATTATTTAAAGAAAAACTTACTGATGATGTGAATGTGGGAACAGATATGAGGCCCCAGCCTGGAAAGGGAAATCAGGACCCTCCTTTAACCGATCAAAATAGAAATAATCCTAACCCTAGAATCGTGGTTATCCATTGGGATGAGGCTGGAAATATGGTGAATGAAGGGGATATGGGATCACTATTTTATGATAATTATCTTTCGGACTATCAGCTAGATAAAACCAAAATAGACGAAATTACGATGACATCCATTGATGAATTATATCATTTTAGATATCTTCTTTTTGAAAATCCAAATAATCAGGATGGTGTAGCTTATACGCAGCTACTAATCAATGTAGATGCTGAACAAATTATTATCGCTAACTTCGTAAAGCTTGTAACGATTTGCTCGGTAATTTTCATCATTCTATCTATATCAGCGAGCTTCCTTTTATCGAAAAAAATGATGAAGCCAATAATTCAGTCCTGGAATAAACAAGCTGAATTTGTTGAAAATGCTTCACATGAGCTGAGAACGCCGTTAACGATCATTCAAAATAAATTGGAGTTACTACTTAGAGCTCCTCAAGAAAGAATTGCCGACAAATTTGAAAACATCGCCTTGAGTCTTTCTGAAACACGCCGATTATCTAAGCTTACCTCTGATTTATTGACATTGGCGAGAGCAGACTCTGCTGAAACAGAGCTAATATTCAATACGTTTGAATTCGATGAGTTTGTTCAAAAGGTTTGTGCGCCATATCAGGAAATTGCCGAGTCACAGCAAAAGCATTTGTGGCTAAATTTAAATTGTCTTGTGTCCATAACAGCAGACGAAACCCGATTACATCAGCTGTTTGTAATTTTGCTTGATAATGCACTTAAATACACAGGTGATAACGACAGTATTGGCGTAAAAACTTACATCGAAGACCATCGAGTAGTCATTGAAGTAAGCGACACCGGTATTGGCATTAAAGAAGAAAATATGCAGTATATTTTTGAACGTTTCTATCGTGAAGACAGAGCAAGATCCAGAGAAACTGGCGGCGTTGGCTTAGGATTATCCATCGCCCAGTGGATCGTAGAAAAACACAGAGGCGCCATCAAAGTAACAAAAAACGAAAACAAAGGAACAAACTTTATCATCAAACTACCAAAGTAGGAGATTGCAGAAATGCAGTCTCTTTTTTTTGTGGCGAGCTTGAGATGAGCGGAAGCAGAGGGGATGAAACGTGTTGTGAGTGGGATGTAGGCAGACAACGCGTTTCAAGTAGTGGATGAACCAAAACCTATCCAAAATCCATAAATTCTATTTATTTTCCTAGCTTCATTTTCTTTTAAGGTTTGTTTAAGGTTTGTCCTCAATAATGTAAAACATAGAACAGAGCAAAGGAGTAAGGCAAATGGAAGGAAGACGCTTAAACGGGGTAATGGGGCGAACGGAGCTGAAGCATGAAATTTCCAAAATGGATTGCTATCTTCTTAGAAATAAATTAAAGCATTTTATGAGGGTGGATCCCCACGCCAAGAAAGATGGCAAATATTTAATTCGTAGTGTGTACTTTGATAATTTCGATAACAAAGTCCTTACTGAGAAAAAAGAAGGGTTTTATCAACGGGATAAGTTTCGCGTAAGACTCTATGACTACAATATGAATTTCTTAAATTTAGAGAAAAAAAGTAAAAGAAATAATCTTACTTACAAGCAAAAATGCTCCATAACTGCAGAGGAATACGAAAAAATAGCAGTTGGTAATATTGCTTGGATGGAGAAAGATTCGAGATCGCTTATTCAGGGTTTATATCTACAAATGAACCTGTTTCAAATAAAGCCTGTAACGGTAGTTGACTATGAAAGGGAAGTATTTATCTATGATCAAGGGAATGTCAGAGTAACCTTTGACAGTAATATTAAGACAAGCTTTCGAAATCCAGATTTGTTAAATCCTGATTTAGCAATGATTGACACAAACCCAGAAGTTGTCATTCTTGAAGTGAAGTATGACGAGTTTCTGCCAGACGTCATTAAGTATTTACTGCAGCTTGGCAACAGAAAAAAAGGCACCTATTCAAAATATCAAGTCAGCAGAATGTTTGGTTAAGTATATAAAATTGGAGGAATTAAAATGGATACTGTAAATTTTGATGATATTTTTAAATCAAGTATTTTAGAAAAAACAAGCAGCTTTTCAATTGTAGATTCAGTGATAGGATTATTAGCAGCCTTTATAATAGGTTTATTAATTTACTATGTATATAAGAAAACTTTTTCAGGGGTCATTTACTCCCATACGTTCAATATTTCTTTAATAATCATGTCTATGGCAACGGCCCTAATCATTATTGGTATCTCATCTAATGTCATGCTGTCCCTAGGAATGGTAGGAGCATTATCAATTGTGCGTTTTAGAACACCTATAAAAGACCCGATGGATATCGTGTATCTATTCTGGGCAATCGTTTCGGGTATATTATGTGGGGCTGGATTTATTCCCTTAGTTATTATTGGTTCAATTTTAATCGGTGGGGTTTTAATTCTTTTTGGCAGCCGAATTCGAGTAGAAAATCCTTATCTACTAGTAGTTCGCTATGATGAAACCTCTATTGAAAAATCGATGGAACACATTATTTCAAAGCATGTAAAAAAACATTCAGTAAAATCAAAGTCCATTATGCCTGGTGATGATTTTGAGGTAACATATGAGATTCGTGTTAAAGAAAATGATATGAGCTTTATCAATAATATTTCCAACATAGAAGGCGTAAAATCAGCTATTATGTTGAGCTATGATGGCAACTTTACAGCATAGAACGCAATTTGAGAATCCTCACTTTTTAATTATAGTGGGGATTTTTTACTGTTTAAAAAATAGGAAATGTAATAAAATGTAATTTATAAAACCTTAAGAGAGCGAGGGATCATTAGTGACATATCCAATCAGAGTTCGAGCATGTGCACTCATTATTGAGGATGAAAAGATTTTATTAGTTGAATTTGAGGATCATCGAGGGGTGCATTATAACCTGCCAGCAGGTGGCGTTGAGCAGAACGAATCCGTGGTGGAGGCTGTAAAAAGAGAGGCGAAGGAGGAGGCCTCAATCGATGTTGAAGTAGGTCAGTTAGCTTTAGTTTACGAGTATGCGCCACATTTGAATGATAATAACTATGGTGAGACGCCTTCTTTGCATATGATTTTTGAGTGCAAAATTCAAAATGGGACAGTACCTAAACTGCCAAAGACTCCTGATCCCCACCAAATCGGAGTTAAATGGATTCCTTTAAATGAACTGGATGAAATTCTACTTTTTCCGAAGATAGAAGATCAAATTTTAGCGTATGTTCAAAGACATAAGATGGAATTTGTTGAAGAGCATCTTCTTGCAGTAAGAAACTAAATTAAGTTGAGATTTAAAAAATATTTTCTATCGAAGCTATCAGATTTTCAAAGTGGCTAGATTAGTGGGGAAAGTGGCTAGATTATCGCCAAAAGTGGCTAGAAAAATCACAAAACTGGCTAGATTCCTCAGCGAAGCCGTCCCACCCATTACTCAAAACCTAGCTTCACTCTACCCCAAACATAATCATCAAATAAGCAAGGGCATATATCGGAATCGTAATGGAAGTGATTAAATACATGGCCATCTCGCCTTTAGTCAGCTTCCTTTTCCATTTTGTAAGCTTCAGCTGCCTGCGATAAATAACACACGAAATAAAGAGTATTAATGTAGTGACCTCTTTTACGTTTTCTAAAAAAGCTAGTGCCAATTAATATTCAACTCCTATCATCCTAATCGTCCTATTTTCTATTATCTATGCTCCAAACCACGTAAATATTATAAATTTGAATATCACTTGATAGAGCGATTACGAGAATAGTTATCGCTCTTTTGTCTATAGATAGGGTTTCTGAATTCTCACCTCTTTATGTTACACTTCAATCAAGAGGTGATGTACGATATGCAGCAATTATTATTCGAGGCATCTTGGGAAAAAGCTTTAGCACCCAATGATCGGCAAAATATAGAAAGAATATTTCATGAGACAAAAAGTTTAAATCATTCTGCACATTATTGTGCGCCTATAAGAGAAGCGATCAACCATAAAGAAGCATTACTTGTGACCGTGTTAGTGCATAATTTTATGGACTATCCACTCATCTTTGAGAATACAAGATTACTTTATAGAATACAGGGAAAGACTATTGCAGAAGAGATTTTCAATCTACCAGCCCTTACAATTCCACCAAAAGCAAGCATGCCCTGGACGTTTATCTTTCCGAAGGGCAGTTATAAACAGGAATTAACTTATAAATATGGGGAATTGGAGATTTTAAACAGTGAAAGAGCTGATTTACTCTACTAAACAGAGTTCCCGTAAGAAATAAATTGAATATTCATAAGAACTAATATATTCTTTTGTTACTACTAATTATTAAAAGTGAGGCAGTACAGATGCATCCCATCTATGAAGATTCAGACGCTTTATTTTCAATCTATAAATCCCTTTTTGAATCTAACCCTGATCCATGCTATGCATTAGATCAAAGTGGGAAATTTATCATCATTAATAAAAGAGCGATGGACATAACAGGATATACTCACGAGGAATTTTCTAAACTTTACTTTTCAGATATAGTGGCGGAAGAATATAGAGAACACATAAATGGAACGTTCATCGACGTTTTAAAAAATGGTACAAGAAAAAGTTTTGAAGTAGCGGTTAATCATAAAACAGGTAAAAGAATTGAATTATACGTAACATCAGTGCCTATTGTTGTAGGCGGTGAGATTTTAGGAGTTGCGGGAATCGTAAGAGATATAACAGAGAAAATACAAATTCAAAGAGAGCTTGAAAGAACGAAGCTCGAATTAGAAAGTGTATTTAATAATATTGATGTCTGTGTATGGTCCAGTGATTTTGATTATAAGCAAGTTTTCCAGGTTTCTTCCGCTTGTGAAAAGATTTATGGCTACTCACAAGAGGAATTTAAAAAAAACCCTCAACTCTGGAAGGGATTAATTCACCCTGAGGACCGTGACCAAGTGTTGGCAATGCAATCTAAATTAGCAGAAGGACATACAATCAATCTTGAATATCGCATAATTGATGCATATGGCAATGTTAAGTGGCTATCTAGCTATACAACGCCTATTTTTGATGAGTCGGGGCAGGTTATTCGACTAAACGGGATGGTTGCAGATATTCAGCAACAGCGGGTAACCGAAGAGAAATTAGTCTTTATGGCATTCACCGATGAACTAACACAGCTGCCTAATCGTAGACGACTTGAACAGCTATTAAAAGAGTCCGTTTTGAAAGCCGATGAAGCTAGTACAAAACTTGGGATTCTCTTCTTTGACTTAGATCAATTTAAATGGATTAATGATACGCTTGGACATACAAATGGAGATAAGGTATTAAAGAAAATAGCTGAGAGGTTACAGGATATCGTTGGTGAAGAAGGTATAGTTTCAAGAGTAGGTGGAGACGAATTTATTATTCTTTTGCAGGATGTGTCATCTATAGAGTTGGTTGAAGACAAAGCCCAAACCTTAATAGATGAAATTGTTCAGCCTATTATTTTAGGGGAAAGAAGCTACGTCCTTACTGCCAGTATTGGAATAAGCATCTACCCAGACGATACAAGAGATCCAGAGAAGCTAATAACTTTTGCAGATCAGGCGTTGAATGCTGCGAAAAAGGATGGAAAAAACACTTATAAAATATATCAGACTGACTTTTCAGAGGATATTGTCAGGAAATTGGATATATTACAGGCACTACGACAGGCTATTAAGAATAATGAGTCGTTAACATTACACTATCAGCCGATTGTAGATGATAAAAAAATAGTTGGCTTCGAAGCACTTTTAAGATGGAATGATCCGACTTTAGGATTCCTTTCTCCTGCAGAATTTATCCCTATTGCTGAAGAGTCGGGACTGATTATTCCACTTGGTGAATGGGTGGTTCGAACAGCATGCACAGCTTTTAACGAACTATATAAGAATAGTGAATACATGCCATATCTATCTGTGAATGTATCCACAAAGCAATTTGAACAGGATCACTGCGTAAGTAAGCTTAAAAAGATTTTAGAGGAAACGAATTTTAATCCTGAAAATCTCAAAATAGAGTTAACGGAAAGCATTATGATGAAGGATGTAGAGAAGATAATTGAAAAGCTAAATCAATTAAGAGCATCAGGAATTGGTGTATTTCTTGATGATTTTGGAACAGGCTATTCTTCTTTAAGCTATCTCGGCGTACTTCCTATTAATACTTTGAAAATCGACCAATCATTTGTACAAAATATCAATGATTCGGCGCAAGAAGCGATTGTACGAACGATTATCTTGATGGCAGAAAGCTTAGAAAAAGGAATAATTGCTGAAGGTGTCGAAGAGGTGGGACAACTAGAATATTTGAAAAATCTCGGTTGCCAGCATTTCCAGGGCTATCTCTACAGTAAGCCTGTACCTTTTGAAGAAATCCCGAATTTATTAAATAAAGAAATCCATAAATAAGAAAAGGCGATTGCTTGTAATGAGGCAGTTGTCTTTTTTTGATGGAGGATTTTTTAAGGTTTAAAGAGAAATTTTAAGCATAGATGCTTTAAAGGGAGGATTATAGTGGATTTTAAAATTATTAATAAAAATTTTAAAGTAGTGAGCTTAAAAAGTAGAGGAGACTTTGGAAATTTCGATAAGGAAGTACCGGCGCTCGCCAAACAATTATTAAGTCGGTCAGATGAAATCGAGAGCCATACGGGTGTAGAAATAGCGTTATTTGAGCCTAAAAGAAATCAGGCTCATAAAATAGGAGAGTATTTAGTAGGGTTAATAGTAAATGAGCGTTTGCAGGATGTACCTGCTGGAATGCATTTTATAGAAGTAGATGAAAGATTTATGACCGCAAGAGGAAAAATCTCTAGTATAGGGGCGCTGCATGCTAATCTAATTAATTGGGGAGAAGAGCAAGGCTATAAGAGAAACCTAGAGTCCTATATTATAGAGACCTATCACCCCGTAGAAGACGGAGAAGAAGTGCAGATTTATTTACCGATTTTTTAAAGCATAAAGTCAATGCAAGCATAGTAATAAAGGATGGTGGAGTATGGAGAAGGGAAAACCTTCAAGGCTTGAAGGTGGGCGTGCAAAATATGCTGGAATAGTAGTTGCATTGGGTCTTTTATATAATGTAGTCCAATATTGGGGAGAAAATTGGTTTTGGACCATTTTCTTTTCACTTGGCGCATTAATTTGTGGAACGATAGGCTACTTTGATTTAAGGCGTGCGATTCTAAATAATAAATTCAGGACAAATAATAAAAATTAGAACTTACATGATTACATATAAGCTTGTTATACTGTTGAAACAGTGTGTAGAGATATTGGTTGAAAATTTATTAACCAAAAATATATGTCGCAAGATACGTCTACCATCTGAAATTTTTTATTTTCGGAGGGGAAAATATGTATAAGGAAGATCGTCTTCCTCATAATTCAAAAGAGGGCATAGTATTTATGTTAATTATTTCAATCATATCAGTAAACACTATCGCCCCGATTATTATGGGGTTGGAGCTTGGTTTTAGTAAAGAAAATTATTTAGCAACACTTAAGATAATTCCATTTATGTGGATTATCGTCGTTCTATTAGTAAGATTAGTAGCTGGGCCGGTAGTGGGTAAAGTAATGCCGAAGTTTATGGGACAAACAGATGGATTTAACGCTCGCGTATTATTGAATATTCTATTGAACGTTACGGTATTATCTATTCTTCTTACAATTATCGGACCTATGGTAGGCACGAAACAAATTAGCCTTGAGCCTTTTCAAAATTTCTTTCACAGCTGGTTTAGAAATTTTGGGGTAGCATTTTGGATTGAGCTATTGATTGCTCAGCCAATAGCGAGATTTGCTATGAAAAAAATGCACGCAAGACAGGCTAGGCAAGTAGAGTATATAAACTAATAATAAGTTTTCCAAAAGTAAGGAAAATATATTAATATTGATGTTTAATAAATGGTTTTTAAAAAGGATTTCTCTTTCTTTTCTCGAATGTAATAAAAGCTAGTAGAAGAGAAAAAGTGAAAGAGAGTGGACACTTATGTTAAGTAAAGTTGGTCAAATTATGTTGTATGTTAATAACCAAGATGAGGCTGTGAAATTTTGGACAGAGCAATTAGGATTTACTGTAATTTCAGAAGAGAATAATGGTCAAGGAATGCGATGGATTGAAATTTCACCACAAAAGGATTCTGAAACACGCATTATTCTTCATAATAAGGAATTAATTGCTAAATTTTCTCCAGAATTAAATCTGGGTACCCCATCTTTAATGTTTTTTTCAGAGAATCTAGAGCAACTATACAATGACTTTTTAAATAAGAATATTACAGTTGGAGAAATAGTTAATATGCCATCTGGCAGAGTATTTAACTTTGCAGATAATGAAGAGAATTACTTTGCAGTGATGGAAAAAAACTAAATAGACAATTGATTTTTCAACTATCTTACTTGTGTTTTGCTTCCGAGCTTAACACAAGTATTTTTTTACGGTAGAGAATTCTCTCCAATTCATATATTATTTAAATATACTTTTGAAAGTGTCTAGCTACAGCGGTCAGACTCTCGGATTATTTTGTTTTACTTATGTAGAAAACAAAATGAATTTCTTAAAAGGACATAACTTATTGGTGCCTGAGTAAGAATGAGGCGCTTTTCTTGCTATCAGGGATATCCTGCAAATATAAATGATAGGTGGAACTAACATGGATTATCGAATTTTATTATATTATCATTACACAACTATTGAAGATCCCGAGGCTTTTGCGACAGAGCATTTACAAGCATGTAAGGACATCGACTTAATGGGAAGAATTATTGTTGCCCATGAAGGAATAAATGGCACTGTTTCAGGTACAGTTGAACAAACGAATGCCTATATGGATATGATGAAAAATCATCCTTTGTTTGAGGGGATTGTTTTCAAAATTGATGAGGCAGAGGGGCATGCCTTCAAAAGAATGCGTGTACGTCCACGACCAGAGCTTGTGAATTTAGGCTTGGAAGAGGATATTAATCCCCATGAAAGTACAGGGCGTTATTTATCTCCCTCTGAATTTATGGAAGAAATGCAGCGTGAAGATACAGTGGTTCTTGATGTGCGAAACACATACGAATACGATGTTGGTCACTTCCGTGGCGCAATCCGTCCAGAAGTAGAGAACTTCCGAGATACACCAGCATGGGTGCGAGCGAACAAAGAAATTTTCGAGGGGAAACGTGTGTTGACATATTGTACAGGCGGGATTCGTTGCGAAAAGTTCTCTGGCTGGTTAAAGGCTGAAGGAATTGGCGAGGATGTAGGCCAGTTACATGGTGGAATTGCAACATATAGTAAAGATCCAGTGGCAAAGGGGCAGCTTTGGGATGGTCAAATGTATGTATTTGACGAGCGAATCACTGTACCTATCAACCGAGTCGAGCATGTTGTTGTAGGGAAGGATTACTATGATGGGACTCCTTGTGAGCGCTACGTAAAGTGTGCCAACCCTGAATGCAACAAGCATATTCTAGCCTCAGAGGAAAATGAAGCCAAACACCTTGGCGGCTGTACACTTGAATGCACAAAGCATCCACGTAATCGCTACATTGAAAAGCACGGCTTAACAGAAGAGCACGTAGCAGCTGTAATCGCCGAATTGGAAAAGAACCAACAGCATATCTAAAATTGAGGAGTATGAATCATGTATTCATATTCCTTTCTATATATGGTTTAAAACACAGCAGCTTCCTCAAAATCTAATTCTCTACTCCTTACCTCCAACATAAACTAAATAAAAACTATCCTCACTAAGAAAGCTTTTAACAGAAGCCATGAGTCCTATTTTCCTCTATTGTTAACTACCAAAAGTATCGTGGAATCAAAATGTTATTTTAGAATCATGTCTATTTTATGAAAAATCGCAATTCTTGTCGAAAAGCAAGGTTTTAGTATTGTTTCTACGGGTCTATTCATGCTACGCTGTTAAAAAATCGATGAAATTTTAGAGGATGAACGAAATTTCTCTTGAAAAAATAGATTCGCTTATTTTGATTTAAAATAAGGCTTTTTTTAAGGATTTATTTGTGAATTAAAGGGGATAGAAAATGAGTTGGTTAAGGGATAAAGTAAATTTAAAGTGGATCATTATGATTTTCATTATCGGTCTCCTGTACTTTTTTGCAAATGCATTAAACTTTTTATTATTAACATTTATTATTACATATTTGGCCTATACCATATTTGTAAAGGTGCTACATATCTTGCCTGAGCCTTTAAAACGTCCGAAGATTCTTTTGGTACTCATGTATTTGCTGATTTTAGCTATCGTGGGAACTACTGGTTATCGGTATCTCCCATCTGCTATAAGTCAATTATCAGCTATTATTGTCCAAAGCTCGTCATTCCATATTGAGCAATATCGAGATATGATTCCCGAAAAGATATATGCTTTTATCTTAAATCTTGATATGGAAGGAATCTTAAAGGATATTGGCAGCACGATTCTAGACAAAATAGGAGATGTCAGCACGTTTTTACTGGAAGCGTTTATGGCTCTGTTGTTAAGCTTCTTCTTTATTTTAGAGATTGATAAGATAAAAATCTTTTGTAAGTCCTTTAAAACGAACCAAACCGAAAAAGTATTTAACCAGGTTGTTCTTTTCGGAAATAGCTTTTTAAATACGTTTGGATTAGCTATTAAAGTACAAATAATGATTTCAACAGTAAACACTGTTTTGACGGTAATTGGCTTATTAATCCTAGGATTCCCCAATATATTAGGGCTAGCAATTATGATCTTCTTCTTAGGGTTAATGCCGGTTATTGGTGTGGTAATTTCTTTAATTCCACTGACGATAATTGCTTTCCAAATCGGGGGCGTCATGTATGTGTTTTACATCTTTGTTATCATCATGATTATCCATGCGATTGAATCTTACATTTTAAATCCAAAACTCTACTCCATTACAATGAAATTACCTATCTTCTTTACGTTTATGGTATTGATGGTTGGTGAATTATTATTTGGTGCATGGGGATTAGTTATAGGGATTCCATTGTTTGTCTTTATTGTAGAAATGATTAAAGGCTCAACGGATTTAAAACCGATATTAAAGAAATAAATATAGGGACGTTAATCTAATTGGATTGACGTCTTTTTCTATTTTTGGAGATTACTAAACGGTTATCATAATGTTTGTAATTAAATGGTAGAATAGTGTTATACATATTTTAGGAGCTGATAAGGTTGGAAGCTGAACAAAAGAACGGTAAGAAGATTCTCGCAACGGTAGGGTGGATATCGGTGGTCTTATTAACATGTCACTTAATGGCACCGTTGCTTATGTTTATCCCTATATGTATTGGTGTAGTGTTAAGACGTGATTACGAAGCCGAATCACAAGGGTTAGCATTAATCGTTTCCGGTGTTGTCGGAGGCATTGTAGGCTGGATTCTAGGCATGCTTCTCATGAATTTTTTAGTATAGTTATCACCATATATATAAACACAGAAAATAAGTCGGCTCTTCAAAACAAAGAAACCGACTTTAACTCTCTTTACTGCCCATTCATTTTTAAGCAGAAAAACCCTTCATCCTCTACCCATTCTGCATACAAGGCATCTTCAAACTTGGTGACATTCCTCTTTTTTAGCTGATTCAGAAGCCACTCCTCATCATGTCCAGATTCTCTTAAGTTATCTTTAACAACCATCCCATCACTAATTAAGGTAATTGGTAAGTAAGCCGGCTTTTGTTTCAAGCTTAAATCCTCCAAAGTAGGGGATTCATATTTTGGCTTTTTCATGACACTGATTTGTCCATTGGGCTCTAAAATCATATATTCAACCTCTCGAATAGAGAAAATATCCTTTTGCTGTCTTAGCATTTGCTGCAATTGGTCAATATCGAGATGATTTTGTTTTAGCTGATCTCTATCAATTTTGCCTTGTCTTATGATAATGGAGGGATTTCCTTCAAAGGTTCTCCGTAAGCCTCGGAATTTCTGTGTAAGCTTTTCAACTGTGAATATTAAAGCCGTCCATAAAATTAAAGCATATAGAATCGACCAAATCTTTATTTCAGGGTCGTAAACACTGTTTCCCACAAGTTCCCCCAGTACCATAGCAGAAATAAAATCAAAGGGAGTAAGCTGGGAAATCTGTGTCTTACCTAATATTTTGGCAGCAATTAATAGTGCTATAAATCCAAATATTAGCTCGATAGTTGTTTGTCCTAAATTCACCACATTCGGCCCACCTTTTTATAAAGCATTCCTCACGAGTATAGCCAACAAAAGCTTTAGAAAACCTTAATTATTTGAACAAAATACAGTTCACATTTGTTGAAGAATTTGTTTGAAAGGAATAGCTTTAAGAGGAGAATGATTATGCGAGCTAAAAAGCACAAAATCTAAATTCTAAAACTGGAGTGGGGATTATGAAATTATCAGGTAACACAATTTTGATAACAGGTGGGGCATCAGGAATTGGACTAGCCTTTGCCGAGCAATTTTTAAAGGAAGAAAACGAAGTAATCGTAGTAGGGCGTGGGGAAGAAAAACTATTTGAAGCAAAGAAAAAATACCCGCAGCTACATACTAGAGCATGTGATGTTTCAAAGGAAGACGAACGTATTCAATTGGTTGAATGGGTTATTAAGGAATTTCCTCAGTTAAATGTTTTAGTCAATAATGCGGGCATCCAGCAAAGAGTAAATCTACTAAATGCCTCAAATGACTGGAAATATTATCAAAATGAGATTGCCATTAATGTTGAAGGGCCAATTCACTTATCGATGCTATTGATTGAGCATTTTATGAAGCAAAAGGAAGCGGCCATTATTAATATAACATCCGGTCTTGCGGTACAGCCTGGAACCTGGGTGCCAATTTACAGTGCGACAAAAGCGGCAATGCACTCCTTTACGCTTACTTTACGTGAGCAGCTAGCCAGTACAAATGTTGAAGTTGTAGAGGTATTGCCTCCAGCAGTAAATACGGATTTAGGTGGGGTAGGTCTCCATACATTTGGTGCACCTCTGAATGAGTTTATCTCGGGGATATTTGATGGCTTAAGAAGTGAAAAACGGGAAATTGGCTACGGAGGAACGGAAAAGAGACTCACTGCCACTAAAGAAGTAATCGAGCAAGGAATGAAAAACGCGTGGCAAAATTACTTGAAAAACAATCCGGATTTTCTTAAGTAGATCTAAAAAAGGAACAGCTCTTTTGAATATTAGTCTATAAGTTAAAACAAAGCACTTCCATTTCGAAATGCTTTGTTTTTTAGCTATGGAAGCTAAGCTCTCGGGAAACATCTGTAAGAAGCGGCATATGTCTTAACGCCAGCGTAAGGAAATGGACAATTTACAGCAATCTAAACTTTGAACCTTTGACTTAAACTCAAGCTCTAGACCATCTGGATTGTATTTAATGTCAACGTCTGATGTAATACCAACTGAATGAATTAAACGTTCTACCTCTTCGGTATTGGAATGCTGTGCAACGTCCATTAATCTAGCACCAAATTCCTTAGATGAAGCCAATTTATCGAGTACTAGACTAGCTTCTTTCATAAGCTTATTCGATTCGTTTGCAGATTCGTACAAAAGCTCTGGATCCACAGCAGGATATGCGGATGGGGATCCATTAGAGGGTTGAGGATTTGAGTTTCGCTGTGCTGGTGCTACGTTTCGCTGCGCTACATAACGCATAAGGTTCGGCTGAGCATGCTGAACTGGTTGATGCATAGAATGATGATTGCTTAATGGAGCTCCAACAACAGGCTGATAGGTATTAGAATTATATGGTGTTTGGTAGTAATGAGGCTGATAATAGTAATACAAAAAGACACCTCCCTAGTAAATTCATACAAGTACTATCATTAGAGTATGGATAATATTTGTTTAGGTATAGGTAAGTGACTAGGTTGGTGCATCTTCAAAATTGGCTGTCTAGATTGGCTTTAAAATTATCAGGCTTTTTTAGAGAAATATTTATTTACAAGTTTCTAAGCATCATGTATTATCTGAACGTACTCAAGAACTAGTAATTTTGAGTAAAATAAAGCGAAGCATAACAAAGAAGGATAAAATCCATGAAAATATCAGGGAAAAGCATCATCAGTTCAATATCTATCATCACTCTTGTCAATATACTATCTGTTTACTTACATACAGGCTCCGTACCTATTCTGAGCCTTCTCCTGAGCTTACTACTAATAGTCATTTCTATGAATTATGGCATAAATCTTAATAAAACAAAAGAACGATATGTGAAAATAAAAGCTGTAAATGAGCAGCTAATAGAAGAAAAATATGAGCTTACAAAAAAATATAAGGACTATGAACAGTTTTTTACTACTTTTGATGAGGCTACCTTCTTTTCTTTTAACTATAGAAGTCAGGAATATCTTTTTTCCAAAGGTGTTGAAAAGTTACTTGGATTGACACAAGCTGAATTCAATAGTGATATAACGATAGTAAAACAGGTTGTTCATAAAGAAGATATCCCCATCCTGGAAGAGATTCAAAGAGATTTAGTAATGGGGAAGATAGTTCGAAGAGAAGTGAAAATTGTCCATCCAGGAGATGGAGAGAAATGGGTTCTATTTAAAGCGCACCCATTTAAAAATAGCGAGGGGCTGTTGGAAAAAGTAAATGGCCAGTTTGAGGATATAACGAGACAGAAGGAATTAGAATTTGAACTGAAACGAATGGCTTACTTTGATGAGTTAACAGATATCCCAAATCGAAAGATGTTAGATAGACAAATTCAAAAAGCCCTCGTACGCTCGAAGCGTCATCAGCATAATTTTTCGCTTATGTTTATCGATCTGGATGATTTTAAGCAGGTTAATGATACACTCGGCCATGATGCGGGCGATCAGTTGTTAATAGATGTAGTATCGAGAATTAATAATTGTATCCGGGAAGAGGATGTAATTTCACGTATTGGTGGCGATGAATTTATCGTCATGTTTGAAGAAACAGGAAAAGAAGTAATTGAACAAATTGCAAAACGATTGATTGCTCTAGTTGCCGAGCCATATACTATTAATAATCAAAGTGTCAGTATATCCCTAAGTATAGGAATTAGTATGTATCCTGATGATGGGGAAGACAAGGAAACTTTGATAAAAGCAGCTGATAAAGCAATGTATTCTGCAAAGAATAATGGGAAGAATAATTATCAAATTTATACGAATGATTTAAATGATGTAGAGATTAATGATAAAGGAATCTTTAAAAAATGGATGGAAGTTTTACAAAGTCCATTTAAATAAGCAATAAAGTGAGCGCCAATAGTTAAATTCGTGTTACAGTTAGAAAGAAAATTTTTAAGATGAGTAGGAGACCAATATGATTGAGGTAAAAACCTCTCCAATTAGTGATGGAGAATTTAACAGAGGCGTATTCGCTAAACAGGATATTAAAAAGGGCGAGCTTTTTCATGAAGCGCCAGTCATTTCATATCCAAACGAGCAGCATGAACATATCGAGAAAACTTTACTAGCTGACTACGCTTTTGAGTATGGCATCAATCATACGGCGATACTTCTCGGTTACGGTATGTTGTTTAACCATTCTTATGAGCCAAATGCCATTTACGAGATTAACTTTGATAATCATACCTTTGACTTCTTTGCTTACAAGGATATCAAGGCTGGAGAAGAAATCTTCATTAATTATAATGGTGAAGTCGATGACACAGAGCCACTTTGGTTCAATAAGGAATAAGATATAGAATATAAAAATGCGTTAATCCAAATTGGATTACGCATTTTTTTCATTTATTACAATTTAGTAACCAGAGTTTAGTGGAAATCTATCAGGGTACTATTCTATTAATAGGAGCTGTACTAGATTTAATGAGAAGAGCTTCCTATTTCTTCACCCCTACAAAGTATAAAAATAAGAATGTATGGTGATATTCAATTGGAAGAATTAGATAGATAATTAATCTAGAAATATTCATTTGAATAATTTCCGAATACCGAGGGCTGAAAAAATATATTAAGTTGGAGGGAATATATATGGGTAAAATAGCTATTTCTTTATCAAATTTAGAGGATGAAATTGTAACACTTAAGAATCGTATGATTGATATTGGATTATCTAAAGGTTTAACTCATCCAGATACCGTAAAATGTAGTCAAGAATTAGATGTTGTCCTAAATTACTTCCAACAAATGAACTCTCATCAAAGCACATATGTACAGTAAATTGTTCTTTTTATATAAATGATAAAGGGAAAGTCTCAAAGGTTTGGTTTAACCTTTGAGGCTTTCCTATTTTTAAGCTCCAGGTATAGAGTTTATTACATGAGGGAGAAAGTTTTTGTTATAATTAATATAATTAAAAGTTTCAATAGTATTAATAGTAGGAGAGAAAATAATTTGGCAATAGCTATTATAATTTTATTACTCGCAATCGTATTGGCAGTTTATATGAGCAGGAACAAACCGAGGAAAAAAAAGCTTTTAGTTTGGGGAATTGCAACAATTGTGGCCATAGCACCCTTAGTCTCATGGATTGCGGGAATTTCATTTGGGATGGATGAAGGGGACGGATTTATCGGATTTACAGTAATGATCTATAGCTTTGTCTTACTGGAAGTAATCGGATTTATCCTTGTATATTTGGGGATTTTTAAGCGAATGAAAAGATAAGTGTTTCTACTAGGTAGGAGCACTTTTATTTTTTGTGCGTAAAGATTATATTGTATTCCGATGTAAATAGAATTAACATAAATATAAAATTTAAATATGAGGTGTTTTGATGGCACTAGAAATTACATTTCGCGATGCGGCACTAGAAGATTTACCGAGAATTGTAGAGATTTACAATTCAACGATTCCTGGCAGAATGGTTACGGCAGACACAGAACCAGTAACAGTGGAAGACCGATTAAAATGGTACCATGAGCATACCCCATCGAAAAGACCCCTTTGGGTAGTAGAAACAGCAGCGGGAGAAATCTGTGGGTGGGTAAGCCTCCAGGATTTTTATGGTAGAGCTGCCTATCAAGCAACAGCAGAGGTCAGCATTTATTTAGATGAGAGCTTTAGAGGGCACGGTCTTGGGAAAACAGTCTTAGCCAAAGTGATTGAAGCTGCACCAGGCTGTAAAGTAGATACTTTACTAGGCTTCATCTTTGGTCACAACCAGCCAAGCCTTCGCTTATTTGAAAAGTTTGGCTTTGAGCAATGGGCCAATCTCCCAGAAGTAGCCTCATTAGATGGCATAAAAAGAGATTTAATTATTTTAGGAAAAAAGCTTTCTTAACAAAATATTCATACGCAAAAACTAAGTCAGGTCGACTTGGTTTTTTGTGCTTTTTGGACATAAAAAGGCCCGAGAAATATCAGATGAGAATCCCAAATAAGCTACGACACTGCCATGCTTAAAGAGCTTCTCTAAATTCATGAAAGAAAATATCCAATTTTTTCATACTCGAATATTGCCCCCCTGTTATTATCTTAATATTAATTATCTATTTAATATTCGGAAAATTTGATATACTGATGAAAGATTCCAATTCTTTGGAAAAAGAAGATTGATAGAAAGAAAATCTAATATGGAGGTCGTTATGTGGAAGCTTTTAAAGAATGATTTAATCATTGAAAGGTCAAATAAGAAAAATATCATTGCTATTCTTGTAGTTGCTCTCTTCGTTTTTGGCCTGTTTTCCTATGAGAAGCTTGAAAATTCCCAAAAGCTGATTGACGAAAAGGGGAGTGAATCGCAATCACTATCAGCTGCTCTGACCAAGTTTCAGCCGCCGGATGCTATGGATGATGGTACAGGGAACGAATTATATTATAACCTGCTCCAGCAAAAACAATATGTTGTAAATCAAAGTATGGCTCTCAAAATAGACCGCCCCCAGCTCTATTTGGATACTGGCCTCAAGCTAGTAGAGGTAAGAGCAAGTGCCTTTGAATTAGAGGACTACGAAAAGGTTGCTACGAATCTACCTACCAAAACAGAGAATCATCTAGATGCCATTCTTTACCAATTCATGGACAAAGCGGGGATTGTTGTATCGCAGGATTCCTTATCCTTCTTCCCATTTCTCTTAAGTGTATTTATGATGCTAGGTTCTTTTTGGTTCATCTTCATCAGCATCTTTTCAAGTGGAATTCTCATTGAAGAGTTCCGTCATATCTCATTAATAAAAGGCTATCCGGTTTCCTTTGATAAATACGTCCTAGCAAAATCGACTTCTGCGATGCTGATTGTCTTAATTTTTATAGCAGAAATCTTCGCTTGTAGTTTGCCCTTCATTTACTTTTATGGGGTAGGGGACGCTAATTATCCGGTTGCGATTTTTGATGGCAGCTATAAAGTAATCACGATTCTCGAATACATAGGAATTGCTTTAATTTATATGATATTTATAGCGATTTTTACCATTCTTTTGTCTGTTATTTTAAATGTATTATTAAAAAATATGTACTTAACATTGTTTGTACAGCTGCTTTTGTTTATTGCTCCTTCTTTGTTTCCAGCGCTAGTAAGCCTTGTTCCATTTAATCCATTCAACTATATGAACTTTACGAATCTATTAAATGGTCAAAGTCTTGATTTAGCAAAGCCGGTTGGATTAGAGCTCGTCCATGGGCTGATTTACATTGGGATAAGTATTATTCTGATGCTGGCTGCAGTAAAGCTATTCTTTACTACTGGAAAACTAAAAAAGGTATAGGAGGAGAACAATGCGAGCCTATTTTAAGTTTGAATTTATTCAATTTATGTTCAATAAGAAAAATATTGCAGTCTATGTCATCCTACTCTTTTTCGCCTGCTTCTACGCATTGAAAATTGCTCCGGCCTATGACCCTATTGAAAAGGTTGATAGAGAGGAAATTGAAGCAAGGTTCCTAACAAGAGAGGATTTTCTGAATAATGTTGTATTGGATGAAAATACGTATCCTTTAACGAGATTTGCTGCTGCGATTTACCCTGAATGGAACGAATACGATAAACAGCGATTAGATGCATTAGCTGCAGGTGATATGAAAAAGTATGCAGAGGCAACTTTTAACTGGTATGTATATTCGGACAATATGATCTTTAGAAATGGCAAGGATATACTTTATTACAATTCTCGTTATTATACAGCAGGAAATCTTTATGCAACAGAGGATGGCCACTATGCTTACATGTACTCTGCTAGTCGCTTCGATGGCTATGCTAAGGGGGATTCTAATCTATCCATTAATGTTTTTGAGGAGCGAACAGCCCTGCAAACCTTACAAAGACTGCTGCATTCCTATCTGCCTTTAATCCTGCTGATTAGCTGTATTCTCTTTGCAGCAGATATCGTATTAAAGGATAAAAAAAATCCGAGCTTGATAAAGGGCTTCCCGATTTCTGTTTGGAGAAGCCTGCTAGTTAAAGGAGGAGTGGCTTTAACTGGTAGCATTCTAACGGTGATTCCGCTGGCAGTGGGCTTTGTTATTATAGCGATACGAAATGGGATTGGAGATTTAAATTTACCCGTTCCGGTTTTTAGCTATAAAACAAAAGCCTTTACTACTATCTCGATGGGAGAGTATCTATTCCAAAACGCTTTACTAATCTTGTTTTGGTTTTTTATGCTGATTTCCTTGCTTCTGCTTGTTAGTATCATTGTAAAAAATGAGTTTGCTAATCTGGTAGCTGGCTGTGTTGTTGTGTTTGCTGAATATTATTATTATGTGAGAGGGCTTGGATATGTAAAGGATATTCATTGGTATCCATCTAGCTATGTTCAGGTAGGACAAATTATTGCCGGCTATCGTGAGTATCTCAATAATTCGGTAGCACTCACATTAAAAAATGGTCTACTCGTTATGGCGGTATGTACAGTTATTTGCTTACTCCTTACTTTTATAATTAGTAACCATAGAAGGTATAAGCTACTTTGATGAACAGGAGGAAATTAAATGCTTGAACTAAAAAATATAGGTGTAAATTTTTCAGGTAGAGATATCTTGAAAGAGATTTCGATCACCTTCCAGCCTGGGGAAATCATCGGTTTAGTCGCCCCAAATGGAACAGGGAAATCGACGCTGATGAATGTCATCATGAATTATCTTCGACCAAACAGTGGGAAAGTCGTTTTTAATAATGGATTAGAATACAGTTCGAAAAAGAATGAGGTGAAAATTCACCAGCTTGTTTCGATGATGCCTGATCAAAGTGACTTGTACAATCATCTTTCAGGAAGGCAGCATCTTAAAATTTATAGCTCTATGTGGAATAGTAACCCTGAATTGATTGATAGTACTATTAAAGCACTTGGAATGGAGTCCTATGTCAATAAGAAAACTGGCACCTACTCGCTAGGAATGCGCCAAAGACTTTGCTTTGCTATGCAAATTGTTTCAGACACGCAAATAATGCTGATGGATGAAGTGATGAATGGATTGGATCCTACACAGGTAGAGATTATTTCACAAATGCTTGTGAAGAAAAAAGCAGAGGGAAAAACGATTATAATTGCGTCTCACTTACTCGAAAATTTAGAGAAATACGCAGATCGAATTTTCTTTGTTAAAAATGGGAGCCTGGATTTAATCGAGGATATTTATAGCGATTTAGGGGTTAATGGAAATATGGTAATACGAGTAAAAGAGGGAACTGAACAGTTAAAAGAAAAGCTGGCAAAAGCATTTCCAGAGCTCAGCATCCAATTACTCGCGAGCGGCGTAACGCTAATCGACTTCCCTAAAAATGAAGCTGATAGATTGGAAAGTATTTCAGCCTTCTTAAGCGACAATGACAAGCCAGAGTTTAGTGTAGGGAAAATGACGCTGGGCGATCTTTATTCAAAGTATTATCACTAATAAAAAAAGGTGCTATTCAAAAGTCCAAAAGACCGATGAATAGCACCTTTTTAATTAATGGAATAGTTTTTCGACGCGATCTAAAACCTCATCTGCAGAAAGTCCAGTAGCATCGATAACAGGTCCTTTAACTGTAGTGTCGCTAATGCCCATTACATTATCATCTTGACCAGTAATAACGCAAGCGTCACAGTTTTTCGCATCTGCTTCACTGCGAAGTTGAACGACTTGATAGCCCTTTGCCTTTAAAGCTGCTTCCACGTTTGATAATGATTGTTCTACACCAATTGTATTTGCCATAATTCCCACCTCCCACAATGTAATTTGTCAAAACTGGAGGCAAATTATTCATAAAATTAAACAAAAAAATACTACACCATTCAAGTGTAGTAGGAAGTTTTCATGCTAAAAGCTGCTGAGCCTCTTGGCATGCTTTTTCTTTAAACCACGTCTAAGCATTTCGACTTTAATAAGGGATAAGGCTTTTTTACATTCAAAATAATGATTTAAATCATATAGAGAGTTTCTCTTTTTCTGTTTATATAATTTTTTTTCCTTCTTATATTTCATATAAAGGTCCGCTAATTCTTTGTTTGTTAAGCTCATTATTTTTCACCTGTCTTTACATAAACATATAGTAGCTATTCATTTGAGTTTGTCTTTTGTAAATGAATGCGATTGCTAGTCCGATACCACCAAGAGCATATAGTAAACCAAGTATAACCAAGAGACCATCCAGCTAATACATCAGATGCATAATGACGTGCTTCTGTTACTCGGGACAGGCCAATTAACATAAAAATTATAATGGCTACAATCCAGCCAATTTGTGAAGCTTTTTTTGATTTAACCAATCGGCTAAAAACAAAGGCGAGTGTTAATAAAAACAATATTCCATGAGTGGCATGTCCAGATGGGAAGCTAAAGGTAGTATATTGATCGACAATCTCAGGACGGGGTCTTTCAACCACTCGTTTTAAAAATTGATACAGCCCAAAACCAACACCAATTGTTAAAAAGGTAAAAAACATTAATTTATAATCACGGAGACGAACCCAGATAATAATAAGAACAACCAGTGAAACACCAAATATAACATTCGTTTCACCTAGATTATGAAACCATGTAATAAAATCAATCCCATACATTAAATCGGCTGCTTTCTTGTCAAAGGAAAGGATAGCAGGGGTCTCAAAAGTCATCCATAAAATACAGAACACAACAAAGGTAAAAACCGCAAAAGCAAAATGAAATTTTTTCATAGTCTCATTCCTTTGATAATCAAAATCACATTTGAAAATAAAACGTACCATATTTTAAAAAGCAAAGGCAACTTCAAAGTGTATGTACTTTTTGGATATTCCCTTTAAAAAATACATTGAAACAGTGCTGTAACCCTAAAATAGAAAAAAACGCCTCTATCGCAATAGAGACGGTTGAAATTTATGGTAAAAAAGGAGTCTAACTATGAGTACAAGTTTCCTTGCCATAGACAACTAATTATTTAATATACTTTTCTCTAAAACCTCTGATTTGTCTCCATAAACTCTCGTAATATGAGTATCTCCCCAATTACATAGAGCATTTAAAATTCCTTCTAAGCTCTTGCCGTATTCACTAAGCTCGTATTCTACCTTTGGAGGTACCTGGTTATACACGATGCGGTTAATAACGCCATCCTCTTCAAGCTCACGAAGCTGTTGTGTAAGCATTTTTTGTGTAATGCTCGGCATCAATCGTTTTAGTTCGCTTGTTCGTTTCTTTCCATGAGTAAGATGACAAAGGATGACACATTTCCACTTACCGCCGATAACCTCTAAAGTAGCTTCGACTGATATATTGTATTTCTTTTTCTGCATAATCAACTACTCCATTCTATAGGTACTTTAAAGTGCCTATATTACTTTTTGGTGCTTATATAACTTAAAAGTGCGTACTTCTATTTTTGATTTGTATATCTCATAATAACATTTGCCAGTCGATTTTTACTAGACTTTCTTAAAATTCATAAGTAGTTTAGTTGATTTGCCAACTGGAGGAGGAGAGAGAGAAATGGCATTAAATAAAAAGCAAAGTACATTGGCGTTACTCGCATTAGCGGTCAGTGCCTTTGCTATAGGTACAACCGAATTTATCAGTGTGGGGTTACTGCCACTGATAGCTGAGGATTTAAGTATACCGGTTACAACTGCAGGGTTAACGGTTTCTTTATATGCATTGGGGGTCACTTTAGGGGCACCTGTTTTAACGTCTTTAACATCAAGAATACCAAGGAAGACACTGTTGCTATGGATAATGATTATTTTCATAGCAGGAAATACCCTGGCAGCTTTTGCTAACTCGATACAGATATTGCTAATCGCTCGCATTATCTCAGCATTGTCACATGGTATTTTTATGTCAATCGGGTCAACAATTGCAGCTGATTTGGTACCAGAAAATCGAAGAGCTAGTGCGATTTCTATTATGTTTACGGGGCTTACTGTTGCAACCGTTACAGGGGTACCGTTTGGAACATATATTGGACAACAGGTCGGTTGGAGAGCGGCATTTCTAATAATTGTCGCGATAGGTATCGTTGCGTTTATTGCAACAAGCTTCCTAATTCCAACTACATTACGTAAAGGGAACAAAACAACTTTTCGAGATCAGTTCAAGCTCATAACAAATGGACGCTTACTTCTAGTGTTCATCATTACAGCATTAGGCTACGGGGGAACGTTTGTAGTATTTACTTATCTATCACCGTTACTTCAGGATATAACAGGCTATAAAGCAGAAACAGTTGCAGTGATTTTATTGGTTTATGGAATTGCCATTGCAATAGGTAATACGATTGGTGGAAAGTTATCTAACCGAAATCCTATCAATGCATTGTTCTATATGTTTATAGTACAAGCCGTGATTCTATTTGTTTTGCTGTTTACTGCACCGTATAAAATAGTTGGTTTAATTACAATACTCTTCATGGGTCTCTTTGCTTTTATGAATGTACCAGGTCTACAGGTTTATGTCGTAATGCTTGCGGAACGCTTTGTACCAAGTGCAGTCGATGTAGCATCGGCTATTAATATTGCAGCATTCAATGCAGGCATAGCAATTGGATCATTTATAGGTGGGATTGTCACAGACTCTATTGGGCTTATTCATACATCGTGGATAGGTGCACTAATGGTGTTAGCGGCAGTAGTACTAACTTGGTTCAGTAGAGCGATGGAGCGTAAAGATCAATCACAAAATAACTAGAAAAAATGGAGGAATAAAATAATGAAAAATTTACAAGCTACAACAACTTTGCATAACGGTGTAAAAATGCCTTGGTTTGGTTTAGGGGTTTTTAAAGTAGAAGAAGGTCCTGAGCTAGTAAACGCTGTAAAGGCAGCTATTAAAAATGGCTACAGAAGTATTGATACAGCAGCGATTTATGGAAATGAAGAAGGGGTAGGAAAAGGTATTAAAGAAGGCTTACAGGAAGCTGGAATTTCAAGAGAAGAACTATTTGTAACATCAAAAGTATGGAACGCTGACTTAGGCTACGAATCAACTTTAGCAGCCTTCGAAACAAGCTTAGCGAAGCTGGATTTAGAGTATTTAGATTTGTATTTAATTCACTGGCCGGTGGAGGGGAAATACAAGGATGCTTGGAGAGCATTAGAAACACTTTATAAAGAAGGTCGCATTAAAGCGATTGGCGTAAGTAACTTCCAAATTCACCATCTTGAGGATTTAATGAAGGATGCTGAGATAAAACCGATGATCAACCAAGTAGAGTACCATCCAAGACTGACTCAAAAAGAAGTCCAAGCATTCTGTAAGGAGAATGGAATTCAGCTTGAAGCATGGTCGCCATTAATGCAAGGGCAATTACTTGATAACGAAACACTACAAGAAATTGCTAGCAAATATAATAAATCCGTAGCCCAAATCATTCTGCGTTGGGATTTGCAAAACGGTGTAGTCACAATCCCAAAATCAACAAAAGAACACCGTATTATTGAAAATGCAGATGTTTTTGATTTTGAGCTAACAGGCGAAGATATGAAGCTAATTGATGGTTTAAACCAAAACCACCGCGTCGGTCCAGACCCAGATAACTTTGATTTCTAATCGGTTGGGTTTGTAAGAAGGGGATGGACGAAATTGATGAAACGTGTTGGAGAGGGGAATCGTTGATGAAGTGATGTACATGAGCTGGATGAAACGTGTTGGAGAGCGATATTGTTGTTGAAATGATATTCATGAGCTGGATGAAACGCATTGGAGAGGGATATTGTTGTTGAAATGATGTTCATGAGCTGGATGAAATGCGTTGGAGAAGGTAATGGATGTCGAAACGATGTTTATAACTGAGGTGAAACGCGTTGGAGAAGAAAATCGATATTGAAACGATGTTCATGAGCCCGATGAAGCGCATTAGAGTGGAATATCGATGATAAAATGATGTTCATTAGGCTAATGAAACGCGTTGGAGAGTGAAATCAATATTGAAACGATGTTCATGAGCAGGATGAAACGCATTAGAGTGGAATATCGATGATAAAACGATGTTCATGAGCCCGATGAAACGCGTCAGTAAGCTATATCGATACAGATACGATTTTCACAAGCAAAAAAACTACATTACTAAGAGAAACCTTAGTTATATTTATTGCACTTGCACAATTAACAATCAAAAAACGCACAAATGTTGAGCAACAGCATTTGTGCGTTTTATTTATTTAATTAAACTCACTTATTACTCTTTAAGAAACCATAAGATAAACCCAATCCAACCAAATACAAAACAACTAAAAAGTAGACAGGTAGCAAATGCAAAAAGTTTGTGTAGCCAATATAGAAATGCGTTCCGATTCCGGCAGCAAAAGCCGGTAATGCCCCAATTGCTAACGTATTCCAAACCCAACTTTCACCCTGGCGAAAGCCCCACAAAGAAAGCATTAAAACAAGAAGCCCAACACTGACTAGGGCACTTCCAAATCCAGCGCGGTCATGAGCAATCACAGGGATTAGCTTGCTGCTAATATTGTCTAACATTTCAGGGGACATGCATAGGAAGCTGATGTCAGTTGATACAAAAACGGCCGATACACCAATTGTAGAAATCACTATCCCACCGACTAGTATCGAAAATCCAAGAATGATAAACAATAGCTGACCGTAAAGGCCAATCCTCCAGGCTGTATTATTTTCTCCGTGACTTGAGAAGGGAGAGCCAGTAACTCTTTTTCCTTCCTTAAAGCTAAAGAAATAGATTGGCAATAATATTAGCCAAAAAAGACCATGTAGCCAATCAAAATAACCGTAGCCGATGAACAAAAGGATGCCAAGAAAACCTATAATCGCTGCACTATGAAACGTGATTTTTGCCCAATGCATACCGAGCTTAATGCCGTGCCGTGCAAGCTGGATATATAAAATGCCTGCAGAAATCATCGTTCCAGCTAACGCCATTCGATCATGGGACATAAATGCTAAAATGCGTGGATTGACTAGTAAGATTTCTTCCTTAGTTAACCCGATGAATGATTCATCGTAGGGAAGGATAATGCTCGTTAATGCAAAATAGAGAGCGATTAATCCACCCATTAAAATGGAGAGCCCAAATAGGAGCGACCAAGCCCATCTAGGTTTTTGAAGAGGTCGCTCTTCAAACAAAATCCGTTCATTAATTCTTTTAGGTAAGCCGGGACCTGCCCTCACATAGCCACTCGTAAGCATGACCAAATCAGAGCCCGCCTCGACTAAACGGTAGGCTTCATTTGGTGTCTCTACTCCCCCTGAAGTGATGATATTCAATTCAGGATTGACTTCCTTAGCCTGTTTTACTATTTTTACAAGGCTTTCGTTTGCATTAGCAGTCTCAAGCCAATAATTATCTGCAATTTGCCGAGGGGCAGTGAGGACTACGCCAGCAAAACAAGACCGCACCACGAGCTCATCTAGTATATTTTCATTAAACTCCTCAGCTGTAAAGGAGACATAAAAAGGGCGAGCTAAATCTTGATCTATGAAATGAAGTTGCTCACTTGTGCCAATGAAGCCCGCAACAAATGGCGTTAAATGCTGGACTACGCTTATCAGTTCTTGACTATTAACCTGTGCATCTATCTTTGCCAATACTGGGATTCGAATATTTAGTAGCGTAAGTTTTTGTATTACAAGTTTAAGTGGTACCTTCTCTGGCTGATTAGCAAAAAGGATTTGTCTATTTTCACGTAATGGCTCTTTTTGCTCGTGAGGTTCATTTATAACAATTGGACCAATTTCAACGAATCCAAAACCGAGCTCTTGAAAAGCTCGTAATCCTGATAATTTCGGGTCAATTACACCACTTAACCCAACCGAAGTAGAAAATCGCGTTTGGAAAATGTCTTTCTGAATTTGGTGAGGAGGATTCATATGTCCCAAAAATCCAATAAAGCTTCGGCCACCAGGAACTTTAGCAACAGTACTCATCGATTGATGAATAAACTCGCGGCCAGCCTTTGCATTAACTTTATCTAACAAAGCTTCTTTTAATGGATGATAGGACCAATCTGGCATAATGAACACCTTCTATCTGTAATTGGAAATAGAATATGTAAAAATGAATAGTTAAACACCCAACTTTAGGACAAACTGAAGAGAGACTTACTTGCAATGATTGCATCAAGATAAATGGGTTTGGTAAGCGAAAAAACAAATTGGTAATTTAATTTATCATAACATTTATTGCAAATTGGTAATGGGAAAATCATATAAATTTATATATTAGATGCTCTATATTTAAGAAAAGTATTAGAAAAGAACAATTTTACAAAAGCTCATGGTATAATGAGGAACTTATGATAGAAAAAATAGAGGTGTAAGTATGAACAAACGCTGGACTATCGGGAAGATAAAGGAATTTGTTGAGAAAAACTCTGACAGTAAGCTACTAACGACAGAATATCACGGCTTCTCTCAAAAATTACTTTTTAAATGTTCTTGTGGAACGAATTTCGAAAAAACTTTTACGAAATTTAAAAATAATAACCAACGTAAATGTGACGTTTGCCAACCGCCAAAAGAGTCACGCTAAACGTTTACGAAGTGCCAATTCTAATCTGAATGATAGAATTTGGCATTTTTTTTTCGCATTTTTGTAACTTTTCATAACTAATAAGGTCTAATGGAATAAGAAGATAGGAGGGATTAAATGAGATATCTTGTCTTGCTATTTATGTCATTGCTCCTTACTGCATGTGGAGCGGGAAATGGTGAAAATACTTCAAATAGAGCAAGCAATGCCAACGAAAATAGCCAAGCTGTAGAGAGTCAGGACGATTTCAAGCTGGAGCTGAAAAGTGCAAAAGCTAAGTATAAGGCAGGGGAAGAGTTAGATATAACTGCGAGCCTAACATATACAGGTGAAGAAGACATTGAGATTGGTCATGCTGGATCATGGATTTTCCTCAATACAACGAACCTTACCAAGGGATATAAATTCGAGGGAGTCATGATTCAGCCTTATATCGTGACAGCCATGAAACCAAATGAACCAATTTTGGAGCAATATCAATTTTCTGGAGGCAGTTATTTTGAAGGAAATGGAGGAAATCCATACTCAGAGAAGGAATTTGAAAAAATGTCGTCCATGAACTTCCCGCCAGGTAAATATAAAATAGAAGGGATTACAGATTTCCACATTGTCGACGAAGAACCACGCTACTCACTAAAAGCAGAAATCTATTTTGAAGTAGTCGAATAAGAGAGTGTAATACAGGGCGTTTATTCATAGAAGGATAAACGCTTTTTATTGTTGCTTCAAAAATTTGTAACTTATCTTATAAAAAGCATGTCTAATACAAGAGGTGATGAATTTGAAAATAGCACTTATTTTTTTGAGCCTGATAGGAATGGTATGGGCTGGCTGTTCCCATGAAGAGCGGGCAGCTGAAGAAACAGTGAGTAAATTAGATATTGCAATTATACCTAAAGAGAACCATGGCACTATAAATTTAGAATTAAATAAAGAAGAGGTAGTCATTTTCGAAAGAGCTGTAAAGGATTCGATAAAAGAATCAGGCATTGTAAATATGGCAAATCCGGAGTTTCAATTTTCTATTGCAAATGAGTCCTATTTTCTATGGATTTCAGATAAGGCAGGGACCATTATGAATACGAAGGATACGCATACGATTTATACACTTTCTAGTAGTTCGATTGAGGGGATTTATGGGTTTTTAAATGGTAATTAATGTATAATATTAGAAGTGGAGGGGATATTAATTCTCCTCTATTTCTATTTATAATTCGTGTTTTAAGGAGGTACTAATGAGTTTACTAGAAATCATTGTGGTCGGTTTGATTTGGGGAGGATTAATGATTTATTTCCTAATGCCATTCAATTTAGAGCTACAAGCAATGCCGAATATTGCGTTTTCACAGGTCTTCAAGAGAAATTCCCTCAAGCTTATTTTTCACAAAAAAGCTTTCCTGGCCCTAGTAATGGTAGTAGTGACTCTCTATTATTTCTGGCAATTCTATGGGTCAATTCAAGTATATCAGACCATTCATGGCGAAGATGGTTTTACAATTGTTAACCCAAAAGAACACGCAATTTATTACATGATTGGTACTTGTATATATTCGATATTGATATATATTTTGTTAGTTTTGAGAAGAACGTATAAGGAGCTTGCGATAACAAAGTAATAGAGCTAGGGCCTTGATCAAGAAGGATTAAGGTTATTTTTGTTGAATAAATTACGAGTGATAAGGGGGGATTGAGTTGAGGATACAAATAACTACGGCGAAAATTGCAGATTATCAAGGAGTAAATGCAATTGTTAAGGAAGGGCAAGCTGAGCATTCCGAGGCACTCCCTCATATTTTTATGAAGGTTGAACAGGCAATACCAGAACCTTATTATCAAGAACTATTGGCGGCTCCTAATAAGAATGTAATGAGTTTATTGGGGTAACGAGCTTTGAAGGTGTCAGCTGGGATATCCCTAAAACTCAAATTGGGTATTGGATAAATACCAAATATAATGGGAACGGTTATATGAAAGAAGCAGTAGAGGCATTAACAAATGTAGGCTTGAACAAAATTCAATTTAATCGAATCGAGATTAGGTGTGAATCTACAAATCTAAAAAGTCGTGCCATTCCTGAAAAGTTAGGTTTTGAGCTGGAGGGTATTTTGAAAAGTGAAGATTTATCAGCAGATGGCAGTAAACTGACAGACACTTGTATTTATGCAAAGGTGCGAACTGAATAGTAAATTATTTTCTGCTGTTCAGTTGGTCCCCCTACATAATGGTGCACGAAATGTCGGATGGATACACTCAGCTCCTGCTATTGTATAGATGAAAGGAGGTCATGTAATGGATTCGCTTAAAAGTATGAATGCTGCCATGAAATATATTGAAGAGAATCTTACGGATGAAATTGACTTCAAGGCGGTGGCAAGAATAGCTCACTGCTCGGAATACCATTTTAAAAGGATGTTTTCATTCCTTGCGGGTATCCCGCTCTCGGAATACATTCGACGTAGAAGACTTAGTTTGGCAGCATTGGAGTTAAACAGTAGTAGCATGAAGATAATTGATGTTGCCATCAAATATGGATACAATTCACCGGACTCTTTTACTAGAGCCTTTCAAAATTTGCATGGTGTAACACCATCGGAAGCAAGAGCAAATGGAAAGTCACTTAAAGCGTATCCTCAAATGACCTTTCAATTATCCATTAGAGGAGGAAATGAGATGAATTATCGAATTGAAGAAAAAGAGGCTTTTAACATAGTTGGTATTATGAAAAGAGTTCCGATTATTTTTGAAGGGGAAAACCCGGAAATTACAGCGATGTGGAAATCGTTGACTATGGAGAAAATAACGCAACTAAAAAGTTTCTCTAACGTTGAACCGTCAGGAATAATTCAAGCCTCTACAAACTTTTCGGAAGGACGCATGGAAGAAAAAGGGGAGCTTGATCAGTATATAGGAGTAGCAACAACAAAAACCTCCCCAAAAGACTATACAAAGCTTGAAGTACCTGCTTCAACGTGGGCAGTATTTGAATCATCTGGCCCCTTTCCAGGTTCACTACAGGAAACATGGGGGAGGATTTATGCTGAGTGGTTTCCAGCTTCCAGCTATCAAGTAGCACAGGGTCCTGAAATCTTATCGATTAAAACGAAAGATTTAACGTCTCCAATTGTAGAATGCGAAATTTGGCTTCCTGTTCAAAAAAATAATCTATAAAAAAATCATCTCTCCTCCAAGAATTCGTTAGAGGGGAGGTGATTTTTATTTTGGATATATATGTTAATATTGTTATTAACAGTATTTTAATAACGTTGGAGGTGCTTTACGTTGAATAAAGATCAGTTAAAGGAACGAGCACTATCCTTAATCGAGCTGCCTGATCATCTTAACCCATTAATAGAAGAAGTGGCTGAGGATGAGAATGGCGAAGGCCAAGCGATATTTACATGGGCTGATGAGCAGCAAGAGGAAGGGATTTCGGTAAGCCTTGATTTGAATGGGAATTTGACAAGTTTATCAATTGAACGAAATGAACCAACTAACGGAGTGTTTTCACTAAACGAGACACAACTGAAAGAAAAGGCGGAGCAGTTTTTAAGCAGCCATTATCCCCATGCTTTACAAAAGGTAACCCTATTTACTACCCAAAAGGTAGAGGGTGCCTACCGCTTTAACTATGAACAAATAGTGATGGGCCTATCGCTACCTCGAACTGGATTCTATATTGATGTTGAACCAAGTGGAGAAGTTATCGGATTTGAATATTTTGGAATTAAAGATGAGCCATCTATTCCTGAGACGTTGATAGAAAAAGAAAAATTGTTTCAGCATGTCCAAACGCAGCTTGATTTTAAGCCTTTAATAGCGAACTTAAATTCTGCGATTCATGATGTTAGGAAAGAAGGACTGCAGCTTGTTTATGATATTGACCTTCTCATGAACTACAAAGCAGATACTGCCCAGCCGACTTTAACTATTATTCATGATGAGGATTCGCCGAGCCAATATGTTCCACTTCCTAAAGCTGATACAGTAGCAAAAGAAGAAGCTTCTATTGAAGAGGTCATCGGTATTCCTGCAGAGATGGAGGTCATTCGTAAGGTAGAGCTGGAAAAAGAGGTAGGGATTGTTTGGCGTGAGCGTGGATGGAAACAAAGTAAAAAGGATTTATCGGTAGATAGCTTTTTACAGAGTCACAATGAAGATACCGTAAAGGCTTTCATTTCAAAAGATTCAGAGAAGGTTAGAGGTTTTGTCTGGTTTAAGGAAAGAAATGGTGACCTTTGTCTTGATCGTGAGGAATGCTATGAAAAGGCTCTCGATTTTTTACAAATGCTTATTCCTAATTTTTACCAATGTTTGCAATTGAAGGTGCATGATAACGAGGAGGACTTTGAAGAGGCTAGAGCAAAAGAAACCTTTAGTTTTCGAGTGCAGAGCAAACAGGGAATACAAATTTTTTTAGAATTGGTAATAGTGTCAGTAAATCGACATACAGGTTTAATCGATTATTATAGTGGCCCTAGCTTTGACTTTGACCAACTAGAACATATTCCTGCCGCCCCGGTTACTTCAAAGGAAGAAGCGCACAAAATTTTTCTGAAATCTTTAGATTTTGAATTAGCGTGGGATAAAAACTATGGAGATGAAGATGGAGAGAACGAGGAATACTCACTCATCTATCGAGCATGTGACCATCATACAAAAAGAGCGATACGATATATTGATGCGATGACAGGAGCAATAATTCTCGAAAAAGAATAACTACTAGTGAACTTAATAAGCAATTTAATCAGTAAGGAAGGAAAATTTTATGAATAAAAAACTCTTAATCTTGTTAATAGTGTCGTATCTATTAGCATTTTCAATAAACTTAATGCCTGCCATAAAGCATCCGGATCTGCAAATTGGTATGCTCAATTTCCTTGTATCCTTAGTTTTTATGGCTTTCATAGTAATCAGCCTTAAAACAGGAAGTCAAAAATTGAAAAAATTTATAATTGGAGGAACGTATGCGGGCATAGTGATCTTCTTTATTTCAGAGCTGGAGACCTACTACATTTCTGGAAGTAGTATTTTCGACGCAATAGCATCAATCCAATATCCCTTATATGTGATTTTTGTGACACCATTATTCGGCATGAACCTTTTTTTAGACACAAGCTACGAGGTGCTTTCAATAATGTTAGGAATCTTTTACGCGGTTGTTTGGTGCATTATAGATTACTTTCAAAAGAAACAGGTTCGAATTGCATAATCATTTTAAGACAGTTAAGAATTTAGTCGATGAATTAAACGTAGGTAATTCAAATTGAGTTAGGAGAGGTTCTATGTTCCCCGTATTAGAAACTGAAAGACTACGCTTAAGAGAAATAACAAAAGACGATGCAGAGGCCATTTTTGCTTGCTTTTCAAACGAGGCAGTCACTAGGTATTATGGTGAAGAGACACTACAGCAGATCGAGCATGCCGAAGAATTTGTTGATTTTTTTGCGAATAGCTTCGAAGCGAAACGGGGTATTCGTTGGGGTATTGAGGTGAAAGGGACAAAAGGGATTATTGGTACAATCGGCTTTAATGGTTGGTTGCCTAAGCATAGAAAAGCTGAAATCGGTTACGAAATTCATCCTGACTATTGGAGACAGGGCTATACAACAGAAGCCTTATCAAAGGTGCTCCCTTATGGCTTTGATGTGATGGGCTTATCACGAATAGGAGCGATTGTTTTCATAGAAAATGAAGCTTCTAATAATTTGCTTATCAAACTAGGATTTAAAAAAGAGGGAGTTTTACGGGAGAATATATATCATAACGGGGCTTCTCATGATACAAATGTCTATTCAATCCTGAAAAATGAGAGAAGGTGACACAGTGACAACAGTAGTTTTAAACCATGAATTGGCACAAAGGTTGGAGCAGTCTGAAATAGAATGCTTGGAATCTAGATTATCAGCATTTCAGCAGCTTCAAGGGAATCCAATGGGGGTTGAAATTCAAAAGTTCGGTCAAGCTACGGCCTTTTCAGTACGAAATATCCCTGGTCCGTCCTTCAATACAGTAAAGGGATTAAAGACAGGGGATGAACACGCTATTGAAGAGATGGGGAATTTTTACGAGCAGAAAGAAATACCGGCTCGATTTGAACTAGCGCCAGCTAACACCTCTTCAGAATTACTTACTTGCCTTAGTAGGGCGGGCTATTATCATCACGATTTTCATACAGCTTTGTACGGGACACTCTCAAAGAAGGCTAAAATCGAAATTCAACCTAATATTGGGATTCACAAGCTGGACAGGGATGAATTTGATACCTTTGCTAATATTTACGTAAAAGGATTTGGGATGCCTGATTTTCTTAAAAACGGCGTCGCTCAGAATAATAAAATTCTCTATGATATTGAGGGCTGGACATTTTATCTTGCTACGTATGAAAATGTACCTGCAGGGATAGGTGTTTTATTCATAAAGGATGACATTGCTACTCTTGCTGCGGCAGCAACTATGCCTTCCTTAAGAAATAGAGGTATCCAAAGTGCATTAATCAACCACCGTATCAACGAGGCGATTGATAAAGGCTGTAGCTTAATAGTGGGGCAAGTAAGATTCCGATCTGTCAGTCAAAATAATATGGAAAGAGCAGGATTGCAGATTGCCTATACGAAAGCAATTTGGACAGAAAAGTAAATATAAAAAAGGCGTTAGTCCAGTGATTAACGCCAAATTTGCTTCGTCTAATGAGCTACCTTTTTTAACCTTTCTAACACTTCATCCACACTATCCCATTCATAAATGAGTTCATCCAGAACCTTTCCGCCAATCTTAATTTGAGTAGTTGAATATAATTTGGCACCATAATATTCATAAAAATGGCGTGTTTTATTCTCTGCTAAAACATCCACAAATATCTTTTGAAGACCCAAGCTTTTAAAGTGCACGAATATGTGCTGAAGGATGTTCTTTCCGATTCCTTGGCCTTGATATTCTTCAAGCAAGTAGATAGATGTTAAGTCGCTTGAATTTGGCGTCGAATTTTCTTCTCTTTTTGAAGCACTAGCAAAGCCAATGATTTTGCCTTCTTCATCCTCTGCCACTGCCACATAATTATCTACTTCTGAGATATTACGCTTCCACAGCTCAGTTCTTTGCTCATAGGATAACTTATTTAAAAAATCATCCGGTATAATCCCTCTATAGGTCGTCTGCCAGCTGTCTACGTGAACCTTTGCAATCCCAGCAGCATCCGCCATAACCGCTTTTCGTACTTGCATACTAACACCTCCGTAGATGACTATTTCTATAAATATGTGGAAATTCCTTTAGATATCAAAATGAAATGCCTCTATAGAAGGAAACTGGTTCCATATAGAGGCACACATTTTTATTTTAAATCAATTACGATTGGTTCAAGTTCAATTTCGGTATGAGTTAACCCTGACATCTCACTTGCGATTTCGATTGGGGTGATAATAAGCTGACTTGCACCATCTTGAATTTTACCAAATGCGGTTGTGCCATTGTAGAGCTTGCCGTTTTCCCTAGATACACCGCCTCCGTTTGTACCATCCACATATACATGCCCTAAATTATCTTTAATTCGGAAAGTGGGTGTTACCATTGGCCATTTAGAAACCAGTTCATCAGTCACGACCTGTTCGTAGGTAATAACTGTTGAAACATCCGTAAATTCAATAGTTTGCAATGTAAAGTTAATCCCTTCTTGCCCGACCTTTTGATTAACATGCTGTAAATCGCCTTTTAAACGTTCTAATGAGAAGGAGAAGGACCAATCACCTTCAACCTCCAAATCATTCGCTAAACTTATAAAAGCTTTTGGGGTCCAAGTTACTTCCACTTTTTCTGGATAGACATCATTTTCAAAACTAGGGGTGAAGGTGGATATTCCTATATAGCTTGTATCACTAATTTGTTTAATTTCCTCTGTTCCACCAAGGGCGTGTGAACCAGTTACATCAAACCAATTCGGTGCTTTTTCCTGCATCGTCTTGCCAAAATCATGTTCTGTCTCAATTGCGTAAGTCACTGTAATATTAGTACCATCATATACTGCGTCATCAATCATGATATTAATACCATTGCTCGATTGTGTAAGGTTGAAATCTGTAGAGAAGTCCTCAAAAGCCTCATATCGATGCTCTTCAACATTGAAAAGTTGGATGACGTTGTCCATAAAAGGAAGCTGTGATGCAAGCGAAGGGAAGGCGAATCCTGATGCAGTAGTTGCACTGATAATGATAATAGAAGCAACAGCAATATTACGTAAAAGGGATGTTTTTTTTCGTTTTTTTACAACGTACTGCTTAACACGAGTTTTTTCGAACTCTGTTACATCTAGTAACTCCAGCTGATCAATATCTAAATCGAGCCATTCTTTCTCTGTCATACAAATCGCTCCTTTAACTTATCATTTTTGGCTAAAACTTTCTTACCTCTATATAGCCGATTATCAACAGCTGCCTTCGATAAACCAAGCTGGTTTGCTATTTCTAAATTTGAGAGCTCCAAAAAGTATTTCATTATAAAAATGTCGCGGTCGATTACTTCTAGTTGACTAACAGCAAATAATATTTCATTTTTAGCTTCTCGTTTTAGAACAGTTTGGTCTGTTTGTATCTTGCTAGCTTTCTGTTCAAGGGGTTCATAAGATTGTTCGATTGACATTAGCTTTTCAGCCTGTCGATACCGATCGATGGCTTTGTACTTTGCAATCATACCAATCCATTTTTTAAAGTCGTCTGCCTCGCCATTAAATTGAAGGGCATTTTGCCAAACTGTAAGAAAGACGTCGTTTACACATTCTTCGATATCAGGGTGCTTCATATTGTGTAAAATTTTTGTTGCTATCGTTTTTACTAGGGGCAAATAAGCTTCGATTATATAGTCAAGGGCGTCTTCTTTTTGTTTCTTTAATCTGCTTATAAAATTTGTCGATGAACACTTCATTCACATTGCTCCTTATGTAGAGAAAAACTTTTCATAATGTACAACGAACAGTTAGATAAGATATTCTCAAAAAAATAATTCAAAAGATAAAAAGTTTGTAAGTTGTAATACCTATAATAAACGAAGCCTGTTTGTACTCATTTTACTTTATAACGAATGATACTTGTGACTAAGTAGGAATAAACTGTAAGGCTAACTAATAAAATCGCTTTGGTTCATAAAAAGAATGGAAGACCTGAAACTAAATTAGACCACGTTACGTATATGTTAAATAATGGAGGGGATTGTATGGTAAATCGATATTCAATTGAAGAATTTATAAAAAATACAGAGCAGGTTGATAAGGGAGAAGGACTATTTGAATTAGAAACACCTCGTATTTTAGAGGTGAATCTCGATGGACTTGTGTGGGCAAAATCGGGAGCCATGATTTCTTATAATGGCAAGATTAAATTCGAGCGTGAAGGCATTTTAGAAAACGGAATTGGTCATTTATTTAAAAAGGCATTTACAGGTGAAGGCGCTACCCTTATGAAGGCGAATGGAAAAGGGAAATTGTATTTGGCTGATATGGGTAAAAAAATAATTATTTTAAAACTGCAAAATGAAGCTATCCATGTAAATGGCAATGATCTGTTGGCGTTCGAGCCATCCATCAAGCACAATATTAAGCTGATGAGAAAAGTAGCGGGAATGATGGCAGGTGGACTATTTAATGTTCGCTGTGAAGGAACAGGGATGGTTGCCATTACTACTCATTACGAGCCACTGACATTACGTGTTACGCCTGGCAATCCAGTTATTACAGATCCTAACGCTACAGTTGCTTGGTCAGGAAATCTTATGCCAGAGTTCCAGACGGATATTTCACTAAAAACCTTTGTCGGAAGAGGCAGTGGAGAATCAATCCAAATGCGTTTTGAAGGGGATGGCTTTGTGATTGTTCAGCCTTATGAAGAAGTGAACATGCAGGCTGGAGGTCAGTAATCTTAGCAATAAAATTCATTTAACATTATAATTTTCTCAGATAACAGCCCTTTCAATTCCTGGAAGGGTTATTTGATTTAAGGAGGGTTTTCATGAGATGTGGATCAAAGTGCTTTTTGGTTGAATACGAGGTCAATGGTGAAAAACAAACGAAGTCAATTATTGCAAGGTCACCGGTAGAAGCGAGAAAAACCATTCGATATAAATATGGTTCAGAGCCTCAAATCCTATCCGTACGAGAAGATAAAAGAGAATGATTTTCGTAAACATTTTAGGTATTTTTTCCTCCATTGCTTTATTTCTTGAAGTATGAAGGCTTTAGAACGGGATAGTCTAAACCTTAAGAAATAAAGAAGGGAGGAAGTTATATTGAAGTATACGAAAGCGTTCTTTATTAAGCTTGCCATGACGATAGTGGTGTTATGGATAGTTTTAGGATTATTTTTTGGCGCTTCCTTTGGAAATATACTTCTTATTGGTACAATACTTACAATTGTTGCTTTTGTAGGAGATGTATTCATACTACCTAATGTTGGTAATTTTATGGCTGCAGCAGGGGACTTAGTTCTTGCCTTTTTTGGCGTTTGGGCATTGGGTACGATTCTGTTTGGTGAAAGTATCGCAGTTCTTTCAGCTGCCTTTTTATCAGCCCTTTTTGTAGCTGTCGGAGAACTATATTTTCACCGTTACTATAGAGACCACGTAATGGGTGTTGTCGATGATCCAAAGCCGGCGTCGTACGGAAGAAATTATACAGCTTCTAATTTGCAAACTGAGTTTTCGCAGGAATTCGATGAGGGTCTAGATAAGAAATCAAACAATGATGTTACTAATAGTGAAGACGAAGGTCCTGTAAAATAAAAGTACTGAATAAAAGGGAGATGTGAAATTGTTTTTCACATCTCCTTATTTTTTGCTCTGCCGCTGTTCTGAGTGTTATGTCAGAAGCATAATGGTGAAATTCCTATATTGAACTGCACCATCGTACCTCCCAATTGGGTTCAGTTCATTTCATAGTATGAAACCAATATCTTGGATTTTAGGTCACGTTCTTTATTTTCCATTAAACATATCAGAGCTGTGAGGTACATGGGCACGAGTTGACGGATCGATATAATGTTTGGCAGCATTGATGGCAATTGTTGCTTCACCAAAGCCTGTGGCGATTAGCTTTACTTTTCCTTCATAGTCACAAACATCGCCAACCGCATAAATTCCTTCAAGGTTTGTTTCCATTTTTGAGCTTACGTTAATGGAAATTTTGCTCATATCTAATCCCCAGTCATTTAGGGCACCAAGAGAAGAAGTGAAACCATAATTTACAACCAGTTCATCCGATTCCAGTGTTTCGAATTCACCAGTCTCGCCGTTTTTAAAGATGACTTTTTGCAATTTTCCATCCTCACCCAATAACTCTGTAGGAACAAGCGGCGTTTTAATTTGTACGGATGATTTTTTTAATTGCTCGACACTGTGCTCATGGGCAGTGAACTTATCACGTCTATGAATAATCGTTACACTTTCCGCAATAGGCTCCAGCATTAACGCCCAATCTACTGCTGAATCACCACCACCTAAAACAATTACCTTCTTTCCTTTAAACAGGCTCATATCATTGATAAAGTAATGCAGGGACTTTCCTTCGAAGTTTTCAGCATTATCAATAGATAGTTTTCTTGGCTGGAATGCACCTAAACCAGCGGCGATAATTAGGGTTTTTGTCATATGAATTTCTTTGTCGGTTGTGAGCTTCAACACACCATTTTCTAGTTTTTCATATCCTTGAATCGTTTGCTCAAGGACAAATGTTTGTTCAAATAGTCCTAGCTGCTCCACTAAATTGTCGATTAGTTGTTTTGCTCGTACCTTAGGGAAGGCTGCAACATCATAGATATATTTTTCGGGATAAATAACAGAAGGGCGACCTCCAAGCTGGGGGAGACTCTCGATTATTTTGACAGACAAGTTACGCATACCTGCATAGAAAGCGGTAAACAGACCTACAGGACCGCCGCCAACGATTGTCACATCATAAATTTTTTCATCAGTTTTCATTTTACTCACTCATTTTCTTTTTTGTTATTAACATATTTATGTGGAGTATTCCCTAAATGATAGGATTTATTAGGCTTGAATATGACAATTTTTCGTACTTTAAGTTTAGTAGGTGAGTTGTAGTAGGTTTTTAACGATAAAATTTTGCTAATGGATAGGAGCATACCTTAAAATGGGAAATAGCCAATAAAAATGAGGGGTAACTTAAAATGAAATATATTATTTTTGATTTTGATGGAACTTTAGCTGACTCAAGCACTGTTTTTATGGATGCGTGGAATACATATGCAGAAACCTTTAAGTATTATCCCGTTAAGAGTGAAGACATTATTGCTACAAGAAATTTAAATTTGCATCAAAGAGCAAAGCTGTTCAATTTTCCAATGCACAAACTGCCGATTATTTTACCGAAAATTTATAGCTACTTTAAAAATCATATTTTGGAAGTTAAGGTTTTTGAAGGCATTAAAGAAATGCTTGATGTACTCTCTCAAAATGGTTATAGCATTGTTATTCTTTCATCAAATGCAAAGGAAAATATTGAAATGCTGTTAAAGCAGGAACGAATTGATACTGTATCCCAGGTACTTACATCCAGCAAATTATTTGGGAAGGATACAGTATTGAAGAAATTTATAAATAAACATCAGCTCATACCTGAAAATGTGCTATATGTTGGAGACGAAGTGCGAGATATCATTGCCTGCAATAAGGTAGGACTGCCATTTATGTGGGTTAGTTGGGGATTGGACGGTTTGGATCTTGTCGAGAAGGAAAAGCCAAAGTATGTTGTTCATACACCTCAGGGCATAATTTCGACTTTGCTGCCCCCAACCTATTTCCAGAGTAATGGAGAAAAAGAAAATATGATATAAATTAAAAAATCCCAACCATTAATTAAAATGGTTGGGCAAAAATAACTCTACTCATATTTTCACTTAAATTATAGTGAAATGGCTAAGTTAATAACCGTTCAAATTATTAACTTATCTTCATCATAGCTAGATTCGCGCTTTTGCTCAATGCAATATTAATGGCAGGAAGTCATATAAGTGTTTAATATGGGGTTATTTAGTATATAAAAAGCATAAAAGGAAATTTTGAAAACTCAAAAGCACCTTTAATATTAAGGCTTTAAAACAACCTTTATGCAACCCTCTGTTTTAGTGTCAAAAACCTCATAGCCGTGCTTTGCCTTGCTAAGAGGAAGGACATGGGTAACGATATCTCCAGCATTGATTTTGCCATCTTCAATTAGGTTATAGACATGAGGCATAATGTGAACAACCGGTGCTTGTCCAGTACGGATAGCTACATTGCGTTGAAATATATCTCCAAGAGGGAAGGCGTTATAGCGTCCACCATAAACCCCTGTTATTTGAATTGTTCCGCCTTTTCTAACTGCTTGGCTTGCTGTGACAATGGCACCCATTGCTCCACTTTGTAGTTTTAGACCACTTGCAAGGAACTCCAAGGGTGTCATTTTTCCGCTCATCCCGACACAATCAATTACAACATCAGCGCCACCCTTAGTGATTTCCTTTAAATATTCGCCGCAATTTTCATGATCTTCAAAATTAACGATTTCAACATTATTTGTTTTCTTTGCATGCTTTAATCGATAGCCAACATAGTCTACTGCAATAACTCTTTCTGCACCCTTTAACCAAGTGAACTTTTGTGCTAATAATCCAATAGGTCCGCAACCAAGAATAACAACAGTATCTCCTTTTTTTACACCTGCATTTTCTACACTCCAAAAGGCCGTAGTTGCAGCATCAGCAAGGAGAACTAGGCTTTCATCGGGAACTTCAGACTTCTCAGGGATTTTGAAGGGAATGAAATTACCATAAGGAACGCGCATATATTCAGCCTGTCCTCCAGGAAATCCTCCAGTTGTATCGGAATAACCGAAGTAAGCACCCATTTCACCATTATCGTTGGCATTGTCACATTGGCTCTCTAGGTCGTGATTACAATACCAGCATTCTCCACAGGCAATATTAAAAGGAATGACAACTCGGTCTCCTTTTTTAACCTTTGTCACACCTTTACCAACCTCTTCAACAATACCCATCGGTTCATGGCCGATGACATAATCTTGTCCCAAATTCGGAATCATCCCGTGAAGTAAGTGCAAATCAGAACCGCAAATAGCAGTTGTGGTTAATCGAACTATAATATCATCATTCTTTTTAATTTTAGGGTCTTTTACCTCCTTTACCTCTACGTTTTTGATTCCTTGAAAAGTAACAGCTTTCATAAAAAATCCCTCGTTTTCTTTTATTTTTTCGGTGGAGTAGGGAACATTCCTTTGCGATTCATGCTTTTAGGGAATAAATCTAACTGGGCAATGCTAATCGCGTTTTCAGCCGATTTAATATCCAGTTCTTTTTGACCTTCAAGATCATATGGTTTTAGCCATTCTTTCTTTAACATCAATTCGGATATCTCGAAATACAAGTCAATCATGACATTGAGCTGAGTTTGCATAATTTTTTGAAGGGCAGGAGAGGCCGTTTCTGTTAGGGCAATCGATAGGTTTCGAATCCCTGTCTTTGTTGTTAGCAAAAACTCTAACGCAACTCCCGAATCTGTAAGTTCAGGCATTCCAACTGAGTTAATAGGATCTAAATAATCTTCCATATATGATGTCCTCCTAATATTCTAATTCCGATTTAGAATAGAGCTTAATCATGGCTTGTAGAGCTGGGGTAGATAACTTTACATTTTTGTCGAGTAAAGCACGTAAATCATCATCAAAAACAACACCTTGACTAAGCTTTGATTTAAGTAGACTAGTTGTCATAAAATTTATGACTTCATGAAATTCCATTGTTTCATGAAGGGCTAATTTCTTTTCGAACATGTAAATCGCACCTCCTGATTTTTCCTTTAAAAAGGCTTCCCTGCCGGAAAGAGATTTATTCAATTTCACCTTGTATTTAGAAAAAGTATTGAAAATAAAAAGCTCTGCAAGAAAGTGACTCTTGCAGAACGAAAATCTAATTCATCCGAATATTTGCCCCCCATTAACATGCATAACCTGACCTGTCACAAAACGGGAATCATCTGAGGCTAGGTAAACAAAAGCTGGCGCTATTTCAAAAGGTTGACCTTGGCGATCCATCGGGTTACCTGCAAGTGGAACCTGGTCAGCAGAAAAGCTTGCAGGAATTAGAGGCGTCCAGAACTTCCCAGGTGCTATAGCATTTACACGAATTCCTTTGCGAACTAAATTTTTAGCTAAAGCCCGCGTAAATCCAACATTGGCGGCTTTTGTTGCGGTATAGTCCATTAGCTGATCATTACCATCATAAGCAACAACAGAGGCTGTATTGATAATAGAGCTTCCGGCCTTTAAATGCTTTAATGCAGCGCGAGTTGTGTAAAAGTGAGAGTAGATATTTACTTTAAAAGTATCATCGAACTGTTCATCTGTAATATCAGTTAAATTTAATTGCTGAAATTGAACGCCGACATGATTACATAAAATATCTAGCTTCCCAAAGGCTGCCACTGTTTTTTCAACGATATCCACACATTGTTTCTTCTCTTTTAAATCACCCGGTAAAAGGAGGCAACGCTGCCCAAGCTCTTCAATTCTATTCTTTGTGCGTGTTGCATCCTCATGCTCATCTAAATAGGCAATTGCTACATCTGCGCCTTCTTTTGCAAAGGCTATTGCGGCAGCTGCCCCCATTCCACTATCACCACCAGTTATAAGGACAACCTTTCCTTTAAGCTTGTCGCTTCCTTTATAATTTGGATTTTCAATGATCGGCTTGGGTACCATAAGACCTTCTATTCCAGGGTGACGGTATTGACGTTGCTCTGGGACTGTTAAGGCAACTTCCTCGTATTGAGTAATTTTTCCGAAATTCGGGTGCATCGGGTAATTTCGATTGTTCGGTTCCTTAGTCAACGTTTTTCAACCTCCAAAAACGATTTTCTGCTTACGATATGCAAGGCTGGAGTTGGGTGTGCATCCCGATTCGATGGACATATTACTAAACGCTCGAATAACATAAGGGGAAACTCGTATTATAGGAGGCTTAAAAGGATGAACTATTATTACAATCCTGAAGTGAAATATTTATTGATCAATCAGTCGAAGGAAAAAGAGACTATGCATTATCTATCGCTCAACATAAAGGTGCCTAAAATCGGACCAAGACCCCCTTACTATATCCATCCGCGGTATGAAGCATATTATCCATTGATTTAGATAGCTAAAAGAGCCATCTCGAATAGAGGAGATGGCTTCTTCATTGTTGAAATAGATAGGAATAGTAGATAATGAGGAGAGATTATTACATAAAAAGGGGAAGAGCTCATGAATAGTGAAAAGAGAAAAGTTGTAGAAATCGATCAATTTATTGAGAATTTGCCAGAGGAAATTCAAGAAATAACTGAAGTATTACGAAATATCATTCTCGATGCTTCACCTATGTTAGTGGAAGAATATAAATGGTCCATGCCGAATTATTCATACAAGGGATTAGTCTGTTACCTGCAAACAGCTAAAAAGCATGTGAAGCTAGGCTTTCATAAAGGCAATCTGCTTCAAGAGGGAGTAGGGAAGGAAATTTTAGAGGGAACGGGAAAAACAATGAAATATATAACGCTTAAAAAGATGGAAGACCTTCAGTCGGAAGTCTATACGAAGCTCATTCTTGCAGCGATGGAATTGAATGAGGTTTAGGTATATGAAGGATTATAAAAATTTAAGAGGGCTAGTCGATTTGATTAGCCCTCACATTACGTTTGTTATTGTGGAATATTCAACGTATCGCCAGCGTAGATAAGGTCTGGATTTTCGATATTGTTTTCAGAAGCCAGTGCTTCTACAGTTGTTCCAAATCTCTTAGATAGTGACCAAAGTGTATCTCCCCAATTGATTAAATAAGAGGATATATTCGAGATTGTTAGCTCAACGCCAGGGTGAATAAGATTTGGATTTGCTAGATCGTTGTTTGCTAGAATAGCTGATACTGTTGTGTCATGCATTCTTGCAATGCTATATAGTGTATCGCCAGCCTTTACAACATACGTAGTTGCAGATGAATTTTCACCTGATTCTGGTGTAGAAGGCTCTGTAGGCTGCTCCTCAGATTGCTCCGGCTGCTCTTCTGGTTCCTCCTCGGTCGATGTAGCCTCTATGAAAATCCCGTCATTGAATATATTTAAATCGACATCTCCGGTAACACCATCAATAGAGCCAGTGTCCGTATATTGCCATCCTGCCCAAGTTTCCCAGATAACATCATTAGAAGGCTGGTTACCGTCATATTGGGCTAGCCATAAGGAATACTTTGTTAAAGATTCTCCGAAGACATTCGTAGCATTATCTGCGTTACTATATACCATTACTGGGTAGCCGGTTTGACTTTCAACCTCTTCTGCGAAGGCTAGAGCAATTGCATTGATATCTTCAACAGATAGACCATCAAGGTCCTCAAAATCCATTACTGGCTTAACCTCTATTTCTTTGCCGCTAATTATGGATGCGAAAAAGCTTGCCTCTTCCCGAGCCTGCTCAACAGTTGTAGCTGTTAAAAAGTGATAAAAACCAACCTTTAAACCAGCCGCTTTTGCGCCTTCATAATTGACTTCAAAGTTAGGGTCCGTATAGTCAACACCTTCACTGGATTTAATAATCGCCACTTCCATTCCAGCGTTAGCTACTGCTTCCCAGTCAACGTTCTCCTGATATCTACTTACGTCAATTCCTTCATATTCGGAAGAGCTCTCTGGTTCTACCGCAAGTGCATTATTTGCAAATGCCAGAGTACCAATAAAAAGAAGTGCTATAAATATTTGTCCTAGTTTTTTCACCATATCACCTCCAATCTAGTAGCTCATATACAAAATATGCGAGTATGAAAGAGTTATCTGAGCAGATGTAACGGTTTAGTAAAAAATGAATCTTGAAGCTTCATTAATTTAAATCCCTGTTTTTATAAGTTAATATAGAGGAGAGATGAGAATATCCATCCATTGAAGCTATTAATTTAGTAAGCAGGATTTAATAGCTTTTTGTGGAAGTTTTAAGTTGGGAGAAAGTCAAAGGGAAGGGGAGTTTTTAAATGCAAGCATTTGAGGCATTAGTAGTTAATAAGCAAGAAGAGCAATTTTCTGTAGATATTCAAAAGTTGACAATCGCGGATTTACCAGAGGGTGAGGTATTAATTCGCGTACAATATTCAGGGGTAAATTATAAAGATAGTCTAGCTGCTATTCCAAACGGAAATATCGTGAAAAATTATCCTTTTGTACCGGGAATTGATATAGCAGGAGTAGTTGTGTCTTCTGAGGATTCACGTTTTAAAGAGGGAGACGAGGTAATCGCAACAAGCTATGAAATCGGAGTAACACATTTTGGAGGGTATAGCCAATATGCTAGAATCCCAGCCAAATGGATTGTACCGTTACCTAAAGGTCTTACTTTAAAAGAAGCGATGACAATTGGAACAGCTGGCTTCACAGCTGCACTATCTGTTTTACGTCTAGAGGATAATGGTGTAACACCTGAAAAGGGGAAGGTTCTAGTAGCAGGAGCAACTGGTGGCGTTGGTAGCTTTGCTGTTTCTATTCTTGCAAAATTAGGCTATGAGGTAGAAGCGAGCACAGGAAAAGAATCTGAAGCTGAGTATTTAAGAAGTCTAGGTGCAGCATCCATTGTTTCACGAGAAGAAGTATACGATGGGAAGGTACGTGCTTTAGGTAAACAAAAGTGGGCTGCCGCAGTCGATCCAGTTGGAGGAGAACCCCTTGCATCCCTATTGAGTCAAATTCAATATGGTGGGTCTGTAGCTGTAAGTGGATTGACAGCAGGTACAAGTGTACCAACCAGCGTTTTCCCATTTATCCTGAGAGGCGTGAATTTACTTGGGATTGACTCAGTATACTGTGATATGGAAACTCGCTTAAAGGTATGGAATCGACTTGGCTCAGACTTTAAGCTAGGTAATTTAGAAGACATTATCCAGCAAGAGGTTACATTACCTGAATTACCTGAAGTCCTTCCGACATTACTAAAAGGACAGGCGCGTGGGAGAATACTAGTTAAACTATAGGGGGTATGAAAATGGTTGTTTCACAAGATGTGTTAGAGCGATTTGGTGCAAAGGATGAAACTGCATTTATTGACCAAATGCAAAAAAATGCAAGCAATACGTTAATTGAAGCATTGGATATACAGTATGTAGAATTATCATTGGATCGTGTTGTAATGACAATGCCTGTTGGTCCGAAAACAAGACAGCCAGCGGGAATTTTACATGGTGGGGCATCTGTTGCTTTAGCAGAAACTGCCGCAAGCATCGCGACGGCTATCAATGTTGATTTAACAAAGTTTAACCCAGTAGGACTGGAGATTAACGCAAACCATATCCGAAGTAAGCAGGACGGTATCGTTACAGCAGTTGCCACGCCTTTACATAAAGGGCGCACAACGATGATTTGGGAAATTAAAATTGTGGATGAAGACGAGAAGCTAATTTGTGTTTCTCGCTGCACAATGGCAGTTATCGCGAAAAAGTAATATATGTTAACTAGAAATAAGTGGAGAAAACAGATATGCTTTCTCCACTTATTTCAGTTTTATGAGTAGAGTCTGGGAATGAAGGACAGAAAATTAGAGTGTATCCCAAAAAGTGTCCATCATCTAGGCAATGAAGGACAAAAAAGAAGGATTTTGCTCAATAAGTATGCTTCATACTAATCCCACTTTAATTAGTTTTTCTTAAAAATTATCCATAACTCATAATTCACAGTTAAGCAAGCTTTGATGAGGGTCACGACTAAGTAAGATGAAATTGATGTTTACGATATCTTAAAATAGGTTTAACGATAGGTGAGTTGTAATGTCCATCTTTCTTTAGTAGGATTAGACTGCTACTAGATTTACATAGAAAGAAGGAAACAACATGGAGTTTTATTATGTCGTGCTCCTTTTCACGCTCGGCTTTATAGGCTCGTTTTTATCGGGAATGCTCGGTATTGGCGGTGCTATTGTGAAATATCCAATGCTGCTAATGATTCCGCCTGTCTTTGGATTTGAGGCCCTTACAGCCCATGAGGTATCAGGCATCAGTGCTTTAGATGTATTATTCGTTTCCATTGCAGGAGTGCTCGGCTACAGAAGTGGCGGGTATTTAAATAAATCCTTGATAATCGTTATGGGAAGTTCAGTATTAGTTGGTTCCTTAATAGGAAGCTTTGACTCCGAATTATTGACAGAAACACAAGTAAATATAGTGTATGGTATTTTAGCTTTACTTGCTGCCATTATGATGTTCATACCTAAAAAGCAACTTGATGAGTCTCATATAGAGCAAGTAACCTTCAATAAACCTCTTGCAACCATTCTTGCTTTCCTTGTAGGAATTGGTTCAGGAATAGTTGGTGCTGGTGGGGGATTCTTACTCATTCCTATTATGCTCCTAATATTACGTATCCCAACAAGAATGGCGATTGCTTCAAGTTTAGCCATTACCTTCATTTCTGCTGTTGCAGGCTCGATAGGGAAAATAACAACTGGACAAGTTGAGTACCTTCCTACACTAATCATCGTTATTGCGGGTCTCATGGCAGCACCAATTGGAGCAAAAGTAAGCACGAAGCTAAACACTAAAGTGTTAGAAAACATTCTAGCGATTCTTATTCTGGGAACAGCTGTGAAAATTTGGATAGATATTCTTCTATAAAGAGCTTCCAAAAAAGCAGATTGATTAAATAAATGTCCAAAGAAAGGAGCGAAAAAATGAACTCAATTACAGAATTCCCAGTGCTTGCAACAGAGCGATTAGTATTGAGGGAAATTACTGAAAGGGATTCGAGCAGTATTTATGAGTACTTATCAGATGCTGAGGTTATGAAATATTATGGTTTAGCGCCGTTTATGTCTGAAGCGGAGGCGTTAGAAGAAATCGCTTGGTATAATTCCATTTTAGAAGAAAAAACAGGCATCCGATGGGGAATTACGTTAAAAAATGAGGATAAAGTCATTGGTAGCTGCGGTTTTTTAAACACTGTTTCAAGCCATTACCGAACAGATATCGGGTTTGAACTAAGTAAGGAGTTTTGGGGGCAGGGTATTGCCAGTGAGGCGATGAACGAAATTATTCGTTATGCTTTTGAGCATACAACTATCCAACGTATTCAAGCATTAATTGAACCGTTAAATCAAGCATCACAAAGAATGGTCGAAAAAGCTGGCTTTAGTCGAGAGGGCTTGCTAAGAAAATACGAGTACACATGTGGGAAGTTTGATGACCTATACATGTACGGTTTATTGAAGGAAGAATATAATACTAATAAGTAGAGTGTTAATCTTAATTGATTAATACTCTTTTTGTATATTAAAGTACTTATTTCAAAAATGACTACTCTTCAAGCAATATTCCTTAAGCACTATTTAAAAAGATAGGGCGATAGCAACGTTTCATGTCAGGGTGTTTAGGGAATGTAAAAATTGGCATCTATGATCATATAATTCTATGTTAAAATAATTGCTTGAAAGGAAGGCAACATGAATAGAAGTGCATATTTTGATAACGCAAAAGCAATTTTAATTTACTTAGTCGTCTTAGGACACCTAATGTCAGGCTATTTGTTGGAAAACCAATATATCGATACTTTATATTTGGTTATCTATTTGTTTCATATGCCGGCATTTATTTTAATTTCTGGGCATTTTTCTAGAACTATTAAGAGCAAGCAGGATTTAGTGAAAATAGGGAAAACACTATTGATACCATATATTATTTTTCAACTGCTATATACCTTATATTATAAAAATGTTTTTGGAGATAGCGTAGTATTCGAGATTTTTGAGCCTCGGTATGCACTATGGTTTTTACTAAGTATGGCAATTTGGAAATTCCTCTTATGGGCTTTTGGTAGCCATAAAATCATGGTATTAGTTTCTATTGCCTTATCATTAGTGGTAGGATACATCAGTGAAATCAATGAATGGCTATCATTAGCAAGAACATTTTTCTTCTTCCCATTCTTTTTACTAGGCTATTACCTAAATCGAGAAAATTTTGTGAAGCTAAAAAACAAATGGAATATGGGAATAGCAGGTGTTGTTGGGATAGGCCTTGTATTCTTTGTCCATGTATTTGCAGATGTTCGTTGGAAGGAATGGTTCTTCGGTCGAATTCCGTACGAAGATATCAGCTATGGAATCGTTGAAGTTGGTGCATTAAGTAGACTAGTGGTCTATGTAGCAATGTTTGTGGCAACCTATATATTCTTATCATTAGTACCTAAAAATCAACAATGGTATACAGATATTGGAGCTAAAACATTAGCTATCTATTTATTACATTTATTTGTCGTGCGAGCGTTTAAAGCAACCATCTTTTATGATTGGATTGAAGAAACAGGTAACTATATTTTCTTATTTGGACTGGCATTTCTTGTTGTGTACCTATTATCGAGAAAGTGGGTATGGGACATCACCTCGCCATTAATAACCGGAAATATCATAAACTTACCAAAAAAACTTAAGACTAGAGATTCAGTATAAATTATATATTTTTGAAAAAGTGTTGGCCGTTAACGGTTTAACACTTTTTTCTTTATATTGTTATCTATAATAACAAAAGATTAATAGTAAATTAGTAGGAACCCTTTAAATTTAGACGTAATTGAGCTAGTTGGCGAATATACTGACTAATGGAGGGGCTAATAGATGACCATAACGAATAGAGCAATTTTGTAGCAGTCGGTGGTTGAAAGGAAGGGCACACATTAAAAAATGGTATTAACAAGGGGGAAAACGATGTTCTCAATTGGGGATAAAGTCTTTTATGGTGCACATGGCGTATGCATAGTTCAGGATATACAAAAATTAACATTTTCAGGTAAACAAAAAAAATATTATATTTTACATTCTTTTCATGATGTATCGATCAAGCTGTATCATCCGGTTGAAGCGAAGGATTCTAAGCTATCACCAATCACTTCAAAAGAAGCAGCAGAAGTGATTTTGGAGACATTTAAAAATCCACCGGATGACTGGCCTAGTCGTATGAACGAGCGTACGCAGCATTATCAAAAAGTAATTGAGTCAAAGAATCATGTACAGATTGCCCAGATGATTAATACCATTTTAAGAAAAAAGTTTGAATTGGAAAAAGAAGACAAAACTCTTCCGAACCAGGATTTGCTCATGCTAGAGCAAGTAACCTCACTCTTTTCTGAGGAACTTGCTTTAAGCTTTAATTTAACGGCAAAGCAGGTAATGAAAAAGATAGAGGAAATTATTTTAGCAAACTAAATTAATAAGTATAGAACGAGCATTTCCTCAAGGAGTAGAAATGCTCGTTTTAATATTAGCTTAAAATGCAGGCTACAATTTTGATCGACAGTTAACTCAAAGCTTTTCATCTATATGTAGTTTAGACGATTGACTACGGCAGCCTCTGTGGAAAAATACTTTGGTGGACGTAATAAAGTATACTCGCTATTATCCTGTTCCCACGTTTAATAATTCCAAAAATTGTAACTATCTTACAGAAATTATTATGGTATAATTTGGTTAAAAGGTATGCGAGCATATTATAGGAGGGATGATTAATGCAAAATTTAGCGGGTTTTTGGAGAAGGCTTGGGGCAGATATATTGGACACAGTTATTGTTATAGGTCTAATTTGGATTGTCTTTAATTTAATTTTTGGCTTTGATTATTCTTCGGATATAATTAATAATATTACAAGTGGTTTATATGTGATTTATGCCACGTTGCTTCCAATCTATTGGAAGGGTTATATAATAGGTAAAAGAGTTATGAAAATTCATATTGAGAGAATAGATGAAAATCCTATTAATTTTTGGACGATGATAAAACGTGAGGTTATCGGAAAACAGCTATTAGCTTATGTGTCTTTAGGTATTGCTCCCATTTTGAGCGCTTTCATGGTAGGGACTCGAGAGGATAAAAGGGCTATTCACGATTTTATTGCCGGGACACATGTACTCAGGGATGAATTATAAAAGAATATAGATATATTAATCAATGACCACCCAATGCTTCATTATAGGCTAGGTGGTTTTTTAATAGTTTCCAAGAAATTTCTTAATTGGGGTTAGACGTGTACAATAAAAATAAAGTAAATAATCTTAATTAAAGGAGTTAAATAGGATGAAACGATGTGATTGGGTAACAAAGGAGCCTTTGTATATGGAATACCATGACAAGGAGTGGGGCGTTCCAGTATATGATGATAAAAAATTATTCGAAATGCTTTGCTTGGAAGGGGCACAGGCTGGATTGAGCTGGTGGACAATTTTGCAAAAAAGAGAAAACTATCGTGAAGCCTTTGATCAGTTTGATGCCGAAAAAATAACGCAATATACAGAAGAAAAATTACAAGCCTTAAAGGAGAATCCTGGAATCGTACGGAATAAGTTGAAGATACAAAGTGTTGTCACAAATGCACAAAGCTTTCTGCGTATTCAAAAGGAGTATGGCTCATTCTCCAACTACATATGGGGCTTCGTTGACCATCAGCCTATTATCAACGAATGGAAGTCTATTAAAGAAGTACCTGTCACGACCGAGATTAGTAATCGTATGAGCAAAAAGCTGAAGAAGGATGGCTTCAAATTTGTTGGAGGTACGATTTGTTATTCATATATGCAGGCCGTTGGAATGGTGAACGATCACACACTAGAATGCTTCTGTCATCCAACGCATTCAAGCAAGTAGATTAAAGTAATCGAGAGGAGCAAACTATATGAGGTGTGACATTTTGGTTACATTTATGGACTCCTTAGCACTCAGAATAATAAAAGATTACCAACACTAGCTTTAAATACTCATTCTCTTAAGCTATAAGAAGAATTGAGTATTTTTTTAAATATTTTATTGTATTTTTATTCTTGCGAATGTATATTTATAATAAAATAAAGACATGGGACTATCTTATGAAAAAAGTATATTTTCATTGAAAAGGGGATTTGAAATGAAGGTTTATAACGCGACTACGGCAGATGTAGAGTCTATATACGAATTGATTGAAATTTATGTAAAGGAACAGATTGTTCTGCCTCGTTCATTGTTATCGCTTTATCAGAGTTTGCAATGTTTATATGTAGTAAAGGATCAAGAAACAGTGGTAGGTGTGGCAGGTCTGCATATTTTGGGAAAGGATTTGGGGGAGGTTCGATCATTGGTAGTATCTCCTGATTATCAAGGTAAAGGAATAGGACGTATTTTAGTTGATCACATTGTAGAGGAAAGCATCAAATTAGGAGTGAAGCGATTAATATCTTTAACATACGAAGTGAATTTTTTTGAAAAATGTGGATTTCATATTGTCAGTAAAGAAACGCTACCGGAAAAGGTATGGATTGATTGCAGAAATTGCCCCAAAATTGATAACTGTAGTGAAATTGCGATGGTTAAATATGTTTAACAGGTCAATAATTCGAAGGAATAAATGGAAGAGGATTCAATTTAGCAGGGAGTACTTTACATTTGGTAATGTAAGGTACTCTCATTTTTGCCTGCATATTTATTAAAGTAAATTTAAAAGCATTAATCCTATTAAAATAGCACAGCCTGTAGTTGTTAAGCTGTCACCAATTCCCCCGCCCTTAAAGTTTGCAATGCGAAAGCTCTTCTTAGTAAACGGGTAGAGAAGGGGAATCCCTCTTTTAGTCATCAAATCTAATAATAGATGGCTCCACATACCAGCACTCAAGCCAATAACAAAGGATTTTGCCAGGGCTTGGGCTTCACCTATTAATTCATTGGATAAGAAAAATAGAAATGCTGTAAATGCAAAGATAATCAGTGGAGTATGCACTACACTTCGATGTCCAAGCGTCTTACTGATAATGAAAGAAGCAATTTTAAGCTTTCGACCGATATAGCTGTGACGATGGTCAATATCCGGTAAAAGGGAACCTAATAGAGCACCGCAGAATACCACTCCAGAACCTACAATTCCATCGACTAATCCGCTATACGGAACGGTCGGGGCTATATATTTTGCTGCTGCTATTCCTGCTGCTACACCACCCATTAAATGCGCGGGTTTATTCATAATACTGCCTCCTAAAAAAACGATTGTCTCTTATTTTAGTAGAAAAAACTTACTTTGAAATAACTTTTACCATATTTCTAAAATTGAGAATTTAAAATAAGGAGACTGGGAGGATTTGATTTTTTCTTAAAGGAACCTTTAAGGGATAAATAAGTCTTATTATTCGATAATAAAGTGTTGATAAACGATAAATATCGGCTGGTTGAAATTTCTAAGGGGGGTGCTTATGAGAGCGTTAAAACAGCTTGTACAATTTGGGGTTGAACAAGCACAATCCTGTTTGTTTCCGGTCGTTATCTTTGCTTCTTTGGCCTTAACTCAAATTTTTCCTCTGCCATTTCTGCCAAGATATGATTGGTTGCTAATCATTTGTTTACTCATGCAGTGGTGGATGGTGCGTTCGGGGCTTGAAACAAGAGATGAATTAAAGGTAATTACATTATTTCACCTAATTGGTCTGGCACTTGAGCTTTTTAAGGTGCATATGGGCTCCTGGTCGTATCCAGAGGAGGGTTATACTAAAATTTTTGGAGTACCCTTGTATAGTGGATTTATGTACGCAAGTGTCGCGAGTTATCTTTGCCAGGCGTGGAGAAGGCTAAATGTAGAGCTTGAGAGCTGGCCTCCATTTTTAGTTGTAGTTCCATTAGCGGCTGCCATATATTTAAATTTTTTTACGCATCATTATTGGATTGATGTACGTTGGTGGCTATCTGGACTAGTAGTAATCGTATTTTGGAGGTCATGGGTACGATATGAAGTGAATGGCATAAGCTACCGGATGCCAATAGCGTTATCCTTTGTACTTATTGGCTTTTTTATATGGATAGCAGAAAATATCGCCACATTCTTTGGAGCCTGGCAATATCCAAACCAAGCTGACACATGGAGTCTTGTGCATTTAGGAAAGGTAAGTTCATGGCTGCTACTTGTAATTGTCAGCTTTCTTATAGTTGCCACGTTAAAGCTGGCAAAAAAGAGAATGCCAAATTGAAGCAAGCTAAAGCCCCTCAATTGATAGAGTATGCTCTAGCTTGAGGGGCTTTTATTTATGCTACTGGATTTGCTGCTTTAATATTTTCGTCGAAGAATTCGATAATTCTACTGTAAATGCGGATTTCGTTTTGTTTTTTGGAGAAGCCATGACCTTCATCTTCTAACACGATGTATTCCACTTCACGACCGCTTTCCTTTAGTGCTGCGACAATTTGGTCGGATTCCTTTTGAACAACACGAGGGTCGTTTGCACCTTGAATTACAAGCATAGGCTTAGTCATGCCATCCAAATAAGTAATAGGGGAATCCTTTGTTAGTCTTTCTTTATCTTTTACAGGATCTCCAACCCATTGCTCCATGAATGGCTTCCAGAACTCAGGAACAGACTCTATGAAGGAGAAGAGATCACTTGGACCGAAAATATCCACTACTGCTTTGAAGTAATCTGCATGTCTACCATGTAGTAGAAGGGCCATGTAACCGCCATAGCTACCGCCCAATAGTAAAATCTTTTCTCGATCTGCATAGCCATTTTCGATTAGCCATTCTAAGCCTTGGATATTATCTAGACGTGGACCATGACCCCAGTCACCCTCAACCATTTTTGAATACTTTAATCCATAGTTTGTTGAACCACGGAAGTTCGGGGCGAAGATTGAGTAGCCACTATAAATAAGTGATTGGAACATAGAGCGGAAGGTTTTGCGTTCAAGCGCCTGTGGTCCACCATGTGGCCAAAGAATTACATGTCCATTTGAATTTTCTTCCTTCGCTTTAAAGAACAGTGCCTCAATCTCCATTCCATCAAATGAAGGGTATGTTAAAACTTCTGGCTCCACTAAATCCTCATCGTCAACACCAGGAACACGATAATGTGTTAACTCTTCCCAAGTTACTCCACCATACTTAGAAACAAAAAGATTACCAGGTGTTTTAGCAGTGCGTCCTTGAACGTAGAGATTTCCACTCGCCATTACAACTAGCTTATCAATTACGCTTGCTGGTGTGTTTAAAGTTGTTAGTTTGCCATCTGCTAGAGAATATTCGTAAAGTCGATCTTCTACACCATATGAACCTACTAAATATAGAGAGTTATTCTTTTTAGAGTAAGTTAAGCTTGTGAAATCCTCTTTTTCTAACTGTAAAACCTTTGAGAATTCTTTCGAAGTTAAATCGAATTTAGCAAGATAAGACAAATCATCATTATATTCAGTTAAGAAATAGATAGCTGTCTCTGATGTATAGACGATTTCATTTACAGTGTGCTGTTCAGTTGTTTCTGGAGTCAATAAAAGCTTCTCTTCTCCTAGGTGTACGAAAGCTAGTGAATGAGTGTTGCCGAATTGCTTAATTGAGACAAAGGAATTTTCACTTGGACTAACCGCCTCGATTGCGGTAGGGGCTTCTGTTCCTTCAAGTAATAGCTTTTCTTCGCCAGTTTCAAGATTATAAACATAGTTATTAAAATAAGTAGCATTTCCAACGGTACTTGGATAGTAAAGACGTTTTCCATCCTCACTTAAATAAGAGAAGAAATGACGTTCTCCTTCTTTAGTACGAAGAGGGGTGAATTTACCTCCTTTAGGAGAGATAGCATAGATTTGAGTGTTTTCATCGCCATCATGGTCAAAGCCGGCAATGATGAATTCTCCTGTTTTCGCGTAGGAAAGAAATGCCGCACCTTGGTTATTAAAAGTTAGAGGGTAGGGGAACTGATTTGGAAGATCCATAGCCCAAAGGTTTGAGTAACCATTTAGGTTTGTACTAAAAACAACCTGTTTCTCATCGGGGCTGACAGTAAAATTAGAAACCGTTAATGTTTGAAAAAATTGTTCTACACCTGGTTTATCAAAGTTAATCATAACAACTCTCCAATTCTATTAAGATACCACCATGTTACCATAATTTTCAGTATTTTTAAAATAGTGAATATCTTAACTGTAGGGGGGATATAGTATCTATTTTTAATAGAAAAAAACTGAGGCTTACACCTCAGCTTTAATCCATTCTACAGCTATACTTTTTAAATCAATTAGTTCCTCGTCATATCGAGAAAGATGTTTTTTTAAATCTATTTCACGAAGCTTGGATGCCACAGGAGCCTGTAAGTCACGACGAAGCCCGTCTTCAATAGACATTTTCATACAATCTCTTGCTATTGCTAAAATATCATCTTCTGTATGTCCAGCTGATGAAGCAAATGAAAACCCTGCGTCAACTAGGTCAGGTATTCTAATGTAAACTGGGAAATCACCTTCATCTGTTTCATTATCCTCTACTGCAAAAATTACTGGGTATTTATATACTTTTATCAATGTCTTCACCTCACTATCAATAATAATATAGAAAGAGTGATTAGAAGGCTGGTAATTGTAGGAGAGAATACCTATTAGATAGAGCTGAGGGGATATGTGTAGCAGAAAGTTTTGGGAAATGCTGATATAGCGGCATTCTTCGTAAATTATTAATCATAGGCTAAAGAAAACGAAATAAATAGAAGCCTATCCTAGATTTCTCAGAGGATAGGCTTTTTAAGTATATTTTCTTAAATTAGTCTCTTGCAATTAACCACTTTTCTTTGATTTCATTTGCTGGTAGAGGACGGCTGAAGTAATAGCCCTGAGCAAAATCACAGCCCATCGTATTTAAAACATGAGCTTCTTCCTGGCCCTCAACTCCTTCAGCGATAACACTTAAATCAAGCTGCTGTGCAATTGCCACAATCGTTTTTACAATTGCATTGTTCTCATCGTCTTGATTCATGCCCATAACAAAGGATTTATCGATTTTTAAAGAATCTAATGGATACTTATTCAGATAGCTTAAGGATGAATAGCCTGTTCCAAAGTCATCCATCGACAGACTGATTCCAAGATCTTTTAATGTATTGAGCTTTGCAATCATTGAATCTGCATACATGGCAATGCTCTCCGTTATTTCTAGCACGACAAGGTCTGCATTGATTCCTAGATTGTCGAGCACCTTTTTCACATCATCTACAAAATTGGGGTCAAGTAGTTGGCGGACAGAAACATTAACACTTGTTTTTAAGGACTTGTAGCCTTCATGCTGCCATTGGATATTTTGTTTTAGGGCAGTATTCAATACCCATTTACCGATAGGGAGAATCATTCCAGTTTCTTCTGCAATTGATATAAATTCATCTGGAGAGACTAGTCCAAGAATTGGATTATTCCATCTTAAAAGAGATTCCATCGCAATAATATCACTAGTTTTCAAATCAATTATCGGCTGGTAGTAAAGCTCGAATTCTTCGTTGTCCAGTGCTGTACGCAATTGCTTTTCTATCATCATTTTTCTATAGAAGTTACTTTGCATATCTGAATTGAATAATTGGTAGTTATTCTTTCCTTTTTCCTTTACATAGTACATGGCAGTGTCAGCGTGCTTAATAAGTGTATTTGCATCTTCGCCATCATTTGGATAGATACTGATACCTATACTTGGTGTAATAAAGTACTCGCTATCTGCTATGATAAAGCCATTTTTAAACAGCGCTAGTAATTCGTTTGCAAATTTTTCACTATCGGCTGAATTGTAGTAGGGAAGGATAACCGTAAATTCATCACCGCCAAGTCTATAAATTTTGGCAGATTGGTGTTGTTTTTTTAGCAGGCTTTCCATTCGCCTTGATACTTCAACGAGTAAAAGATCTCCCCAATCATGTCCTAGGGTATCATTAATATATTTAAAACGATCCAAATCAAGAAACATAATAGCACTTTGACTTTTTTCTAATTTCGCTTTTTCTAATAGATTTGTAAGATCCTCGTTGAACATACGGCGGTTTGGTAATCCGGTTAGAGAATCATGATTTGCCTGGAATTTGATTTCATCCTCATACTGCTTTCGCTCTGTAATGTCAGTTGATACAGCAAGGCATGCTGAGCCCTCATTAAAATTAATAGGCACTTTAGCAGTCTGTACCCAAATCTTCTCGCCAGTTGCGGCTGTAAGAGATTCTTCTCTAATGAAGAGTTTTTCCTGTGAATTGACCATATTATATTCTAGGGTCAAATTTTTCTTCTTCTCGTTTTGATTAATTTGTAGTTCAGCATCAGACTTTCCAATCATCGCTTGTATATCCATTCCCATTAGCTGTGCATAGGATTGATTTAAAAGTGTATAGCGACCAAATTTGTCCTGTGCATAAATATAGTTAGGATTTAAATCAATGACTTGAAATAGGAATTTTTTTTGCTCATTTAGCTTCTTGTTCATATTATTTACAATTTTGATATGCATTCTGCTCGCTAATATTAATAACGAAACTGCAAATACAAGCACGGCGATCGAGCTTGGGTACAATCTTGTAGTTGAAAACATATTCAAAGTACCTATTAAATAGCCGATGGTCGAAAAGATTATAAAATAAATTAAAAATGAACGTTCACTCTTATTTTGTACTTTGAGACTAACCAAGAAACAGAGAGTAGTACTAGCAAAGAAAAGTACAATATTACCTTGAAATACCCAATGGTGCTCGCCGTAGATAGGGAAGTAAAATATATTCGTTCCTTCTTGTATAAGCTGTAAATCTTTTATGCCACTTGAAGTCCATCCAATTAGATACACTATGAAAGCTAATACATATGAGATAATAACGGTTGTTCGATTAACAAGGAATCGCCACTTTTTTTGCAAATCATTTGATAATGTTTCTTGAACCATTATATAGCCAATATAGAAAAGTGTCGGTGTGACCATAATAGGCCCAAATCGAAAAAGCTTGAAAAAGAAGCTGATGGTTTCTTCATTAAATAACTCATGCGAATATAAAAAGGCAACATCTAGCTGCCAAAGGGTTGCAAGCAGCAAGAATAGCAGAATAACCCTAGAGAGCTTATTTTTATTAAATAAAACTAAGAGCGTAATACCAACGCAAATAGGAATTAAAGCTAAAATAACTAGAAAGAGTAAAAACATGTAAAAATGGGCCTCCTATGTATGTGTCAGTAAAAGGCAAGCATTATTTCCACTACTGCCATGGGTAGTGATGCACACTGACTCAATATCTTGTTGCCTTGTGTTAAAAACAATAGGGATATCCTCAAATCCAATTCCTTGTGTTTTGGTGGTTGGAGGGATAAATCCGTATTCCATTGATAGTAAGGACGAAATGATTTGCATTGCCCCCATAGCACCAAATGTATGACCGAGCATGCCCTTTATGGACGTAATTGGCACTTCTGTACCAAATGTCTCTTTAAGAACAAAACGCTCTATCTGGTCGTTTGCATCAATGCCAAGTGCTTGGCTGTTTACATAGCTAGGTATAGTATCTCCAACTGTTTCCTGGAATACTTTAAGCATATGTTTTCCAGTTTTATCAAAGTTTAATATCCTTTGTCCTTCATTTCTTGAAACGACTTTTTCAATCTTGCCGTAAATTTTCTGATTTCGTATAGTTGCTGATTCTCTTCTTTCCATGGTAATTACCCCAGCACCTTCAGCTAAAACAAATCCACGATGTTCTGTAGAGAATGGAATTCCAGCACTTTCAATAGTTGAATCAGTTGAAAGGGCTCTAATTTTATTAAAGCCATTGATGGTCCATTGGCCTAATGGAGCGTCCGATCCACCAACTATACAAGCATCAACACTCCCACTCTCAAGAAGAAGTTTTCCAAACGAGACGGCATCTAAACTTGCAGTACAGCCTGTAGTTAATGTAAAGGTAGGTCCATTTAGACCGATTGCTTCAGCTACTGAAGCTGAAAGTGTATGAGTATCAACTATTGAAACCCCTTGTATGGGGAATTTTTTATAATCAAATGCATCAGCAGAGTAGTGTTCAATTTCAAGAATCGCTCCAGCGGCTGTGCCCATTATTACAGCTACTCGAGAGGGCTCGAAATAATTTAGATTTGCCATTTTACTTGCATCCAATGCTGCTGCAATTGCAATTCTGACAGAACGGGGGTAGCGTTGATAATTTCTTTGACTAATCTCCAAAAAGCTTTCCTCAATAATACCTGCAACGAAATCGCTTTGAGACGGGTCTACATTTTTTAATATGCTTTGAGTACAAATCCCTTTTTCTAGTACATTTAAAAAACTTATTTTATCTAAAACACCAGGTGCTTTAATGCCATAGCCTGTAATAACGATATCGTTCAACTGATTTCACCCTAAATTTCGACTTTTTTCTATTATATACACCAAATTTTGCTATAGTCTATATTCTATAGGTCTTAAGTTTATATAGAATATTTAAATAGAGTGTCTAGTGCATTGGACTTGTATGATGCGGAGGTAAAAATTTGAGATAATATAGAATTTTATGTTAAAAAATAGTGTAAAAGTGATATCTTGCCCAGGATGTTTTTATGTAAAATCTTCTCTAAAAATTTGAAATTGTAATACAAATCTATATTCATATAATTATCTCTAAAGGAATTTGGGGATTTATAGGGTCAAATTACCTAAAAATTAGGTAGCGTATTTTTAAAGAGCATATCACTTAATAAAATGTAGTTTGTAGGTTTAGTATATAACTAGGGTCTATATCTCAAGTGTCATGGGCATCGTTATTAAGTAGAGAAATCCTGTGATATTTAAAAGACTCTCTCAAAAGAAGATGGGGAGGAATATAAACATGAATGAAAAATATAAAGATTTGTTTGCACCATTTACTTTACCTAATGGAATAGAATTGAAAAATCGTATTGTGATGGCTCCGATGACTCACTGGTCTTCGAATGTGGATGGTACGGTGACAGATGCTGAAATTAAGTACTATTCTCGTCGCTCAAATGGAGTGAGCTTAGTGATTACTGCTTGTACACACGTAACTGCGAACGGGCAGGGCTTCCATGGGCAATTTGCAGCCTACAATGATAAATTTATTCCAGACTTGAAACGTGTAGCCGACGCTATTAAAGAGCAAGGAGCTAAGGCTGTTTTACAAATTTACCATGGCGGGAAAATGTCGCCACCTGAATTAGTACCAAATGGTGAAATCGTAAGTGCAAGTGATATTCCGGCAGAACAAAATGGTGTGCCAGGAAAGACACCAAGACCTTTAACCGAAGGCGAAATTGAAGAGATTATCAATGCTTATGGAGAAGCAACTCGCCGTGCAATTGAAGCCGGGTATGATGGGGTTGAAGTTCATGGTGCCAATGGATATCTAATTCAGCAATTCTTCTCTGGTCACTCGAACCGTCGCGAGGACCGTTTTGGCGGTACTTTGGAAAAACGTATGGCATTCCCATTAGCAGTTGTTGATAAGGTGAAGAGCGTTGTAGAAAAGTATGGAGATTCTTCCTTCATCGTTGGTCACCGCTTTTCACCGGAAGAGCCAGAGGAAAAAGGAATTACAATGGCGGATACGCTGGAATTAGTAGATGCTTTGGCTGATAAAGAATTAGATTATTTACATGTTTCGTTAGGTGATTTCTTCTCGACGGCTCATAGAGGTGTGGATGATTTAACAAAAACACGCATTGCATATTTACTTGAGAAAATAAATAATCGTGTACCACTTATTGGTGTTGGTTCAATATACAGCGCAGAGGATGCTCGTAAAGCCTTTGAAACAGGAATCCCTCTACTAGCTTTAGGACGAGAATTGCTAATTGATCCTGATTGGGTGCAAAAAGTTGCAGAGGGAAAAGAAGATGAAATTGCAACAAAGCTTGATAAAGAAAAGCAAGAGGAATTAGTGATTCCAGATCAATTATGGAAAATGATTATAAATAGACCGGGTTGGGTACCAGGAGTTTAGTTAATACTAGGATTTATCGACATTAACTAAAGGCGGTGACTCTAAGGAAATGAAAGAGCGAACGTTTGTTGAAAATAGCAATTTAAATGAGAGGCAAAAGCTAACTACAAACTTGCCATGGATTATGAAGCAGACCTGGAAGGATATTTTATTTGCTCATTATCCTGTGCCGCGTGAGGCTTTAGAAAAAATAGTTCCAAGTGAGTTGACGGTGGATACGTTTTACCAAACCGGGTGGGTTAGCATCGTGCCATACTTAACAAGCTCTATGCATTTAAGGGGTGTGCCTCCTGTTCCAGGGCTATCTACGTATCCTGGCTTTAACATTCGAACTTATGTAACGATGAATGGAAAGCCTGGCGTTTACTTTTTTCGGTTAACCGCTGCAAAGCATCTGGCTGCTTTTTCTGCAAAAGCATTTTTTCAGCTTCCATATCTGCAAATGGATATGAACATGAAACGGGATAAGAATTTAATCGTCTTTGAAAGTGAAGAGAAAGCAGGTTTAGAGCTAAGTTGCAATTATAGGTCAGTATCGGAAGCTTCTCCGACAAACCGAGGCTCTTTAGAGGAATGGTTATTGGAAAGATACTGCTTATATAACGTGAGTAAAAAAGGTGTTCCATTAAGAGCAGACATTTTACATGAGCCTTGGCTAATTGAAAAAGCCGAAGCTGAATTCCAGCAAAATACTTTATTATCGAGTATTGGCATCGAGCCGCAGAACGAAAAGCCGATTTTACATTATGCTAAAAAGCGTATTGTTCGTTTTTGGCCAATAACAAGAATTAAATAAAATGGAGCGATTACTTTTATTAAAAGGTAATCGTTCTTTTTTTATCGAATAGGGAAGTAAGTGGCTTTTGCGAAAGGTGAGATTTCAAAAAAATAAATAGTCAACTGAGGAAGGAATTATAAGGAAGACAAAAGAATACAAAGAGGATGAAATTTACCAAAGAGGAGGCGAATGGTTTGAACCAAGCATTATTAGTTATCGATGCACAGCAGGCACTAATTGATGGAGACGAGGTTGAAAAAGGGGTCATTGAAAAAGAAAGCCTAGTAAAAAATATAAACATGGTTATTCAAAAAGCAGTAGAAAAAGAGATTTCGATAGTTTTTATTAGGGATGTAGATGTATCCAAGGGTGAGGGACCAGGCTTCCAGGTACACGATGAAATTAATGTACCAGCGAGTGCGGTTACTTTTAATAAAGCAGCAACCAATTCGTTTTATGGGACTCCTTTAAAGGATTATCTAAAAGAACATAAAGTTGAGCATCTTGTCATGATGGGCTGTAAAACAGAGTATTGCATTGATACGGCTGTAAGGAGTGCAACGGTCAATGGGTTTGATGTCACACTGGTAGGCGACGCACATTCTACTTCAGATTCAGATACATTATCTGGTCAACAAATCATTCAGCATCACAATCGAATTTTGCATGGGCATTATAATGTGGATAACTTTTCAATGGTTCGAAATTCTGAAGAAGATTTGTTTACCCCACTACATGGTAATTATCGATAGGAAATTGGAGGAGATAATTTGAAGCAAAACATTTATGATAACCAAGTCTTTTTTGAACAGTATACGGCTTTAAGAGATAGTGGTGTTACGGCCAATGATTTTGTGGAGCAGCCTGCCATAAAATCACTTCTGACAGCAATAGAAGGGAAAAGGGTTCTAGACTTAGGGTGTGGTGCTGGTGCTTTTGCAAAGTATTGTGTAGAAAAAGGGGCAGCTAAGGTGGTTGCTGTGGATATTTCTAAAAATATGATTGAAAAGGCTATAAAGGAGAATCCTCATAAAAAAATCGACTATCTCTGCTCTCCGATAGAAGAACTAGACTTACATAACCAAACCTTTGATATCATCGTAAGCTCCCTAGCCATTCATTATATTGAAGATTACCCGAAGCTAATAGATAAAATTAAGAGCCTGCTAATCACTAATGGAGAATTTGTCTTTTCCACCGAGCATCCAATAGTAACAGCCCGAAAAGAAGAAATATCGAACTGGGTAAGGGACAGTGAAGGGAACAAGCTTCACTGGGCTATCGATCATTATAAACAAGAAGGTAAGCGGGAAGGGTATTGGTATGTAAATGGAGTGGTAAAGTACCATCGAACTGTTTCTACTCTCATTAATACGTTGATTGAAAAAGGTTTAACTCTAGAAAAAATTATAGAGCCTACATCAATTCCAGGTGGAATAGAGCTAAGACCAAAATTGATTGACGAGGAACGACGACCTTCCTTTATCGTTATTAAGGCAAAGAAAAACTAAGCTGCAGCTACCCCAATCGGCAGTTTTTTTAGCATGTGGAGGCGTAAGTGTTTGTTGGATGAAGAAAAAATATTAGCCAATATTCAAGAAGACTTGTGGATGATGGGAATCTTAAAAACTGCTAGAGCACTAAATTTACCGGATTGGTGGATATGTGCCGGTTTTGTAAGATCTAAGATTTGGGAGACATTACATGGCTTCAATGTTAGAACAGAGATTGAAGATGTGGATGTGATTTATTTTGACCCATCCAATCTTGATGAGGTAAAAGAAAAGGCTTATGAAGAAGCATTGAAATCATATTCGCCCAGTACTCCTTGGTCTGTGAAAAATGAAGCAAGGATGCATCTTCGCAATAATTGTGAACCCTATCAATCATCTACAGATGCAATTTCCAAGTTTCCTGAAACTGTAACTGCTTTAGGAGTGAAGCTGGATTCAGAAGATAATCTAATTTTAACTGCACCTTGTGGACTTCAAGATATTGTTAACATGATAGTTCGACCAACTCCATTTATTTTAGAAAATAAAAATCGTGCATTTATTTACGAAGAGCGTGTTGCTAAAAAGAACTGGAAAGCAACTTGGGGGCAGATAGAAATAAAACATATTACAAATAAAGGAGATGATTTTAATGGGAAAATATAAAGTAATATTATTTGACTTAGATGGTACCTTAACAGATCCAGTCGTTGGGATTACAAAGTCGGTTCAATATGCACTTAGTAAAATGGATATCCAGGAACCGAACCTTGATAAGCTGACTTGCTTTATAGGGCCTCCTTTACATGTTTCATTTGCTGAGTTTTATAGTTTCACAGAAGAGCAAACTCTATTAGCTGTAAACCATTATCGAGAGCGATTTAAGGATAAAGGGATTTATGAAAATGTATTATATGATGGGATTGTACCGTTATTAAAAGCATTAAAAGAGCAGCAGTATATTTTGGTTGTCGCAACCTCGAAGGTCACTGCTTTTGCGGAGCAAATCATAAAGTATTTTCAGCTGGACGAGTACTTTGACAAAATTGTTGGTAGTAACTTTGATGGTACAAGATCGGCAAAGGGAGAAATCATTCAGTATATTTTGGAAGGTTATCAAGAGTTATCTAAGGATGAATTCGTAATGATTGGAGACAGAAAGTACGATGTGATAGGGGCAAAGGAAACCGGAATTGACTCGATTGGAGTAAAGTATGGCTACGGCTCTATTGAAGAGCTTAAGGGAAGTGAACCCACACAAATTGTTGAATCTGTGGAGGAATTAACGGCATTGCTAGTAGGAGCTTAAATAAAATATTTAATGAAAAATTATTTGCATATAAAATTCTTAGAGCAGGTGTTTTGAGTTTTGGACAAGCTAACTTATAATTAAATAGGAAGTAAGACATAAATACATACTTATAAGTGAGTTTGAAAGTAGGAGAAAAGATGAACAGGGTTTTAAAGAGAAAGCCAAATATAGCTAAAATTATCGGGAAAACAATCATGATTATCCTTGGTGGATTAATTGCGGCATACGGTTTAGAGGCTGTATTGATTCCAAATAATGTATCGGATGGAGGAGTGACCGGTTTAAGTATCGTCGGGTCGCAGCTTTTCGATTTACCTCTAGGGGTTTTGATTGCTATCCTTAATATTCCTTTTGTATGGCTAGGCTATAAGCAAATCGGTAAAAGCTTTGCCATATATTCAGTAGTGGGAATTGTGTCTTTAGCGGTAGGTACAGTGTGGATGCACCATATACCAGCCATTATCGAAGGAGATACGCTGTTAATCACTGTTGTTGGTGGGATAATCCTTGGGTTTGGAATGGGTCTTGCCTTACGTAATGGTGGTGCGTTGGATGGTATTGATATGTTAGCTGTATTACTATCTAAAAAATTGCCATTTGGGACAAGTGACTTGATTTTATTTTTAAACCTCTTTGTCTTCATCGTTGTTTCGACGGTATTTGGTTTACAAGGAGCTATTCTTTCAGGGATTGCATATTTCATCGCTTCGAAGGTAATCCATATTGTTGAAGAAGGCTTAAGTGGGTCAAAAACCTTTAAAATTATTACAGCTGATCCTGAGGTAATGGTCGAAACCATTCGTGATCGATTAGGACGCAGTGCAACCTATAATGATGTTTATGGTGGTTATTCACATGAAATGTTCAAGGAAATCACTTGTGTCATCAACCGATTAGAGGAAAGTAAAATGAAAGCAATTATACAAGAAATCGACCCAGGTGCATTTGTTACAGTTTATGATGTAGCAGAAGTAAAGGGCGGAAACTTTAGAAAAAAAGATATTCACTAATACGTATAGTAAAGCGTTTCTGTAAAAGGAGACGCTTTTTTCTTTTTTTAAAGGATTAAATTCAGGGATAACGAATTTTAAGTTAGAAGGAAAAAGAAATGTGAGGTGTATTTTATGACAGGTACTATCGGAATTTCGCAAGATTTTAAAGAGTTAGCGCACTTTTTAGCTGAATTAAATAATCAAAAAGCCTTTCATATTGGTTATTGTGGACTTCAAGCCGATGAAATCTACGAAACCTTACAAGAAGATTTTGTAGGGGATGATGGCAAAATCTCGTTTCTGGTTGCTAGGAATAGCTATGGGGAAATTGAGGCTGCTATTGGGTTGGATATAGATGAGGACACAGCAGAGGTCTGGGGGCCATTTAATATAAATGCTGCCTTGACTGCACAAAATCAACTTTGGGAGCGGCTTATGCAGGAGTACCCAAAAGTTAGGATTTTTTATTTCTTTTTAAATAAAGAAAATATAAAGCAACAGGATTTTATGAATATGATCCAAGCAACTAAAACGGGAGAGCACCTTATTTTAGAATTGGAGAGAGACAATTTTGTAACGCTTCAAAATAGAAAGAGTACAGACTTTATCCAAAACGATTTTCAAGCTTTTGAAGCTCTGCAATCAGCAGCTTTTCCGAATACATATTATAGCGCTCAAACCATTGCAAGCCGATTAAATGAAGAGCATATATTAAAAATCCTCAAGTCTGAAGCAGGAGAAATGCTTGGGTATGCCTATTACGAGGTGGATTTGGACATGAATGAGGCAGACTTACACTATTTTGCGATTGCACCAGCTGCTCAAAATCAAGGATATGGCACGCTGCTGTTGAAGGAAGTTGTAACAGAAATATTTAATTTCAGTGAAATAAACGAGATGAAATTATGTGTTGAAGCTAAAAATGACAAAGCAAATCATGTTTATTTTAAAGCTGGATTTGTAGAGAGGGATTTATTATATAGCTATAAATTTAATCGTAGTAATGAAAGGAAATAAGGATATTTTGTAAAATATGGTTGAAAATGCGAGTGAATAATTATAAAATAAGAACAAACGTTCTATTGGAGGTGTGGATCTTGGAGCTCTGTTTTTATGAAGGTCAATATGAAAAAGCAATCAAACAATATCAATTAACTGAAGAACAGCTTCGCTATACGGGAATACCGACGGAAAGTATTGAACTGGCTAGCGAAGACATAGATCGTTACGCAGTATTAGCGTTAGAGGAGGGGAAGCTTGTTACTTTCTTCAATCTACATAAAAATGCTGGTGTAAAGCCATATTCTGATAATGCTAATGCCATTTTATTAAGAACATTTTCAACGGATCATCGCTATTTAGGCAAAGGCTATGCAAAGCAAGCATTAAAGGAACTGCCATCTTTTGTAAAACAGTATTTTGATAATATTAACGAAATCGTATTAGCGGTGAATGTACAAAATGATGTGGCGCAAAGCTTGTACAAGAAAAGTGGGTACGTTGATGAAGGGGAACGTAGAATGGGCAAAAAAGGTGAACTTATTATTATGAGTTATTATTTGTAAGCGGGTGATGAAGAATGTTAAAGAGAATTGAGCTCCAACGAGAATTAATTCCTTCTTTTACTGAATACCCATTTTCGATTCCGGGAATAAAGGAACTAGACTATCTAGAGTTTCAAGGTCCAGTAACATTTTTTGTTGGCGAAAATGGTTCCGGTAAATCAACGCTCCTGGAAGCTATTGCTGAAAAATGTGGATTTAATACTGCTGGTGGAGGAAGGAATAATTATTACGATGTCCACCGTTCCGAATCTGCATTAGGTAAATTTATTAGTCTTTCATGGTGGCCAAAAATGTCAAATGGCTTCTTTATGAGAGCAGAATCTTTTTATAATTTTGCATCCCATATAGATGATGTAAAAGCATTTAATGCATATGGAGGCAAGTCCTTGCACGAGCAATCTCACGGTGAATCTTTCATGTCTTTATTCTCCAATCGTTTTAATGGCAATGCTATTTATATATTGGATGAGCCAGAAGCAGCCTTATCTCCTCAGAGACAGCTTGCATTTTTAAGAATTATAAATGATTTAGTACATGACGGGGATAGTCAATTTATTATTGCCACACATTCTCCAATTCTTTTAGGGTATCCTAATGCCACTATCTATAGTTTTGATGAAGAAACTATACAAGAGGTTGAGTACGAACAAACTAGTCATTACCAGATTACAAGGTACTTTTTAGAAAATCGAGAGAGATTTATTAGGGATATTTTTAAAGAGGATTAATTTACAAATAAATGCACTTAAAGTATCTGTAAATACTTCAAATGCATTTATAAACTTTAATTACTATTTATTTCTGTTCTTTTTTGCCTTTTTGTTGTTATTTTTGATTTCCTGTACATCTAATTCTTGAGCGAATTCTTGGTTGTTATTATTGGAATTGTTTTGGTTATTATTGTTATTAGCATTGTTGTTAAAGTTGTTTTTATTTTTCTTAGCCATTGTATATTCCTCCAATATTGTATGGTTTTAGTTTATCTTTTATTCGATTGCATATTTTTATCGTGATTTGTTGCGTTATTTTTGTTTTTAACCTTTGAGTCGAATTCTTCTGCTATTTCAGCAGTATTATCTTCTGGGTTATCTTGGTGGCTTGTAGTATTCCTATGCAAATGCGCGTAGGTTTCAAAAGGGTTGTGGGTTCTCGTGTTTATTGTTTCCTTGCTGTTTTTGTTACCCATGGATTCACCTCCTAGATAATAATTTGCTCTTGGAAAGTGGATTTATTCTATAAATAAAAACTACTTAGAAAAGCATTAAATGGTAATAAAGAAGGTGGATTTAAATAAATTTCTATTTTTTATTTGAAGTCAAACAAGTTGTCGCTTAAACTATTTTTAATTATTAATGTTCCGTTAAATTTGATAATGAGACCTCTTGTTCTTTTTGAGGATCATCGAGGGGATAGATTCTTGCTGTTCCAGCATCAGCATCTACATGTTGAATATAGACCTTTTCTCCGTTATACAGGACCTTTGCAATGACTGGTGATTCTGAAATTTCTTGAGCTCTTTGTGCATTCATTCTGAAATCCTCCTTTTGAAAATTCACTATCGTACTGCCATTTAATTATTTACAATCCTTTGCTAAATATAACGGCTTCACCAGCAAAATATTGTTCCCTCTCTTGGATAAGACAGCATAAAAGGTATATTTTTCAGAAAAAAAAGAAACATTTACACTTCTTTTTCGTATATTAATAAAAGTAATCAGAATATAATGCGGTAAATTATCATTTACTATTTGCATTATTCATATATTAATACTGTCGCTTTTAAATAAGGAGTGTAAGGATAAAGTGAGCTTTAACTTGAAAAGACAGGCTGTAATTATTATTTCCTCTCTTGCTATTTTGATTGCAATTGGATTATCGATTGATATGTATTTAACGCATAAAGAAATTATGGACGCAACTAATGCATGTCATAATTTAAATGGGAATCCTATTATACATAAAGAAGGACTAATTTCTAATTGGTCTTTTACTTGTGATGGGTTATAGACAATAAAAAAACTCACCTCATGGTTGAGGTAAGCTGGGACAAGGTTCAATATAACTGATTTATTTTTTGGAAGTTATTTGTTCTAACCATTCATGCTCCAATATTCCGTAGAGGTGAGAGTCTCGCCAGCCATTGTGAATTAGAAAGTCGTCGCGAATTGTTCCTTCTCTCACCATACCAATCTTTTCTAAAACCTTGACGGAGCCAATATTTCGAGGGTCACAGGTGGCAGAAATTCGATGCAGGTTTAACTGAGTAAAGCCAAATTCAATCAGCATTTTTGCCACCTCTGTAGCGTAACCTAATCCCCAATAATCTGGATGTACAACGTATCCAATTTCTCCTTTTCTATCAATGAAATCCTGAATATTGATTTCTCCAGAGCCGATTAGTTTATTCTCTACGATGACTGCGAAAACAAATCGTGATCTAGGAACCTCATTACTATCAGAAACCACCTGTTGAACGAACTCTAATGAATCATCCTCAGAATTTGGCCCCCAAGGCTGAAACCTGCTAACTGTTGGAAGTGAAGCATAGGCATGTACATCCATCCAATCAGTTTCTAACATTTCTCTTAATGTAACGCTATGGCCAATTAAATTCGCAATCATTGAAATCCCTCCTAAAATACATGTCTTTAAAGATAGTTGAATTCTATAAGAAATATAAAAGTCCTCTAAAATAAATTGATTATTATGCCTCGCTTAAAAAGTAATCATTGATTCATATAAAGGTTTTTCAATATATTTAGCGAAAAGAATAGTGGGGTGAGTGTAAATATGAAACTGAAAGTGTACAACATGAATAATCAATTCGCTATTCAAATACTAAATTGGAAATATAAACCTCCATATGATTTTTATAATAATGAGTACTCCAAAGAAGCACTTGAAGAATTACTTAATAGTTCATACTATGCTTTAGTAGATACAGAAAATGAATTATTTGGATTTTTTTGTACTGGGAAATCAGCACAGGTTCCAGCTGGACATGCAATGGGAGCTTATGAAGAAAGATTAGTAGATATGGGGCTTGGCATGAATCCAATGCTTGTAGGAGAGGGTAGAGGAGCTGAGTTTTGCCTATTAATAATTAAACTAATTGAACAAGATTTCCAAAACGCGCCTATACGTTTAACTGTTGCTAAATTCAATAAAAGAGCTATTCATTTATATCGAAAACTAGGATTTATAGAAGAACATGAATTCCAAACTGATAGAGCAGAATTTATGACGATGGTGAGAAGAAGGGGATAAATGATATTAAAGTGTCCCAAAGGATACTAAAATCCTTTGGGACCACTTTCAATAAAAAATCTTAAATCTTGAATTTACTAATTGCAATCGCTAATTCTGTACTCAAATTATTTAGTTCTTCTGATGCTTCAGCTACAGATTGAATTGCTGTCAGCTGTTCATCGCTTGATGCACTGACTTCTTCGCAGGCTGCTGCTGTAGATTGTGCAGTTAGGGACATTTCTTCTATTGTTTGAACTACTTGATCTTTATAAATTACAATTCCTTCGATTTGAGAGATTACATTTTTAAAAGTACTCTCCATGTTCTCGATCAAGGTTGAAAGATTTGTGAATAGGGAGCTCGTATCTTCAACCACAATACCTTGATTTTGGAATGTATTTTGCATCTCTGTCATTTGATTTGTGACTTGCTGTGACTCTGATTGTAATTCCTGAATAGTTGTTTTTACTTGCTCTGTTGCTTTTGCTGATTGTTCGGCAAGCTTTCTAACTTCATCTGCAACTACCGCGAAGCCTTTTCCATGCTCACCTGCCCGTGCGGCTTCTATACTAGCGTTTAGTGCAAGTAAATTTGTTTGAGCTGAAATTTCAGAGATTGTGTTCATCACAGTATCAATTGCGCCTACTTTGAGTTCAAGCCCACTAATTGCGTCTGCCATATTCATTAATTCATGCTTTGAATGAGTGAAGGAGCCTAACAAATTATTCATTTTCTCATGCCCCATGACATTTAACTTATCAGTCTCGATTGTAATGTCGTGTAACGATGCGGTTTGAACCTTCATGTCATTGATTCTTTCACCAAGCTGTCCTGTAGTTTCTGTGACCATATCTGCATTTTCAGATGAAGTGGTTGCACCAATGGCAATATCATTCACAGCATTGGAAACTTCGATACTTGCAGCACTTGTTTCTTCTGCAAGTGCACTTAAATGGTGGGAACGTTGCTCTACATTATTGGATGAATCTTGAACAACAGTAATGATATTTTTCATATTCGAAAGCATTGAGTTGAAATGCTCTGCAAGCTTGCCGATTTCATCCTGAGATTTCACCTTGATATTAACAGATAAATCACCTTGAGAAACCTCTTCCATTAAGACACCGAGTTTATTAATAGGCTTTAAAACGCTTGTGATAAATAGATATAAAACGATGAATGTTACTGCAATAATCGCAATTGCTATTAAAGCTATTACTTGCTGGATATCCTTAGCTAAACCGTGTAAATTATCAACCTGGTACACAGCAGATACTGTCCAATTTAAGTCTGGAACCTTTTTATAAACAATAACTGATTCCTCATTGTTGATGGTTGATGTTATATTGTTGATGCTTTTATCATCAGCCTGCATTGCTTGTACAAATCGATCTTTACTAAGGTCTTCACCCATTTGGGAAGGATGAACAATGGCTACGCCGTTACTGTCTAAAACAACTGGATATCCTTCATAGCCTAAATCAGTAGAAGAGAGCATATCTGTAAGCTCTGCTAATAAAATATCTACGCCTAAAACTCCAATGACCGTGCTGCCATCTTTTACCGCTAGTGATCCTGTTATTGCATATTCACCAGTAACGCTATCCAGGTAAGGAGATGACCATACAAACTGATCTGGATTTTGAATTGCATTTGTATACCAAGGACGAGATTTTATATCTAAATCATTAATCCCATCAAAATGTGGTTCAATAATTGTGTATTCACCATCAGTAAAGTAAATGCCTGAGGAAGCATCGTAAATGGATAAGTATTCTGCTAAATCGAAGCGGTATAGCTGATCCGCTTCATCATTATATGTAGATGAATTTAAATAAAAATTTTGTATATCTGGTGATGCAGCTAATTTTAATATACTTTTCTCGTAAGTAGATAAAAATGTTGAGATATTATCTGAAAGGCCATTTACTACTACCTTACTCTGTTCTATCACGTTATCCTCTGTTTTCGAAGTGATTAAAAGAGAGCTGACTGTTCCTAGAGTCCCTAAGCCTAAAACAATAATGATTAACACTATAGCAAGTACTCGCCATTTAATAGATAATTTCATAAAATCTCCTCCCGATATAGTAAAATAAGAATGTTACTATAATAACAAAAAAATATTTTTGAGTATGTTAAGAAAATGATATATTTAGTATTTTTCAACTATTATAAATATATAAAATTATCTGAAATATAATTTTTTGAAGAAAATTTCCTTTAATTCAAATATAAGTAAGATAATGAAAGAGGCGTAATGATAATCAATCGTAAGTAAAGAGGAGGTAAAATATGAAACAAGCAATAATTTTTGATATGGATGGAACTTTATTTCAGACAAATATGATATTAGAACCAGCATTGGCTGCTACTTTCGATGCTTTAAGAGAGAATGAGCTATGGTTTGGCGAGACGCCTATTAGCAAATACCGAGAAATTATGGGCGTGCCGTTACCGGTTGTATGGGAAACGCTTTGTCCGAATCATTCTGAAGAAGTTAGAGAAAAAAGTAACGAGCTATTTCAGAAAAAGCTAATTGAGATGATTACTCTATGCAAAGGCGCGCTATATCCGAATGTAGCAGAAACACTCCAATCACTAAGTATCCAATATCCACTTTTTGTAGCGAGCAATGGGGAGTGGGAGTATTTACAGGCGATTATTGATACATATGAATTGAATCAATTGTTTGAAAAAATTTATAGCATTCAATCGATAGCATCAGGTAACAAATCGGAATTAGTAAAGAGTGTAATAGAAGAAAATGAATTGTCGAGCGCTTGGGTAGTAGGAGATCGATTGTCTGATATTATGGCGGCAAAAGAAAATGGATTAGTCTCAATAGGGGTGAATTTTGATTTTGCTCAACAAGAGGAGTTAAATCAAGCTGACTTCGTTATCAACGAGATGAAGGAATTACTGACAGTTATTCGCTAAAGAAAGCCGATTATGTTCTTATAGCCTTTTGGAGATAATAACGAAAATGGATTAAAGAAAAGAGCTGGAGGAATTACATTGAGAAGTGCCAACCCCTATATATTTGTAGAAAATTGTCTTGAAATTATAGAATATTATCGGAATATATTAGATGGTGATATTAGAAATGTTCAACAGACAGAGGATGGCAAGTGCTTGCACGCTGAACTTGTTGTAGGCGATAGTATTATCCACTTTTCCGATGACTTTGGAAAAACAAAGCAGGGTGATAATGTGCGAGTTAGCCTCGAATGTGAAAGTGAAGAGGAAATTACGAGAATTTATAATGATTTAAGTGTATCGGGAATGGTAACAGTCGAGCTTCAAGAAACCTTTTGGAGTGCATTACATGCCAATTTGGTTGACCAATTTGGCGTAGGCTGGCTTTTGAATTATCAAAAGTAAAACGAGCATAATTCTTGGTCTTTTGTACATGCTAAGAAGGGTCAGAACACAACTGAATCATCCTTCTATATAGCCGGTTTCCTATAGTAAGGAAATCGGTTTTTATAATTGCATTCAATTGGTAGTTAATGGATAATTTGCATTAAAGTGACTGAGAGGGAGGGGAACGGTTGATGATCCAGCAAGCGACTTTAAATGAAGTACGAACAGCTTCGGAATTAGCTCTATTACTGTGGCCAGATAATACAATTGAAAATCTCCTGCTAGAAATGGAAGAATTGCTAGCTTCTGAACGTACCGCAGTTTTCATTGCGTATGAGCAGGGTTCGGCAATAGGCTTTGCCCAATGCCAGCTTCGAACAGATTATGTAGAGGGAACAAATTCAAATGTAGTTGGTTATTTAGAGGGGCTATTTGTAATGTCAGATTACCGCAAGAAGGGCTATGCCAAGCAACTTGTAGAGTATTGTGAGCAATGGTCAAAAAGTAAAGAATGTACGGAATTTGCAAGTGATTGTGAATTACATAATGAAGAAAGCTTAGCTGTTCATTTAAAGTTGGGTTTCCAAGAAGTGAATCGTATTATTTGCTTTGCTAAGAAAATTAATTAAATAGCTAGCTCAAATTAATTTAATTTATGGTAATCTATTTAGGAACACGAAATAGAAATGAGGGTTCCTCGTTGCATATAAAATCGATTATTTTAGTTTTAATAATTAGCGTGATTGGTGCAGGGTTATTTGATGTGCTGGGGCTGCCGGTTCCTTGGATGCTAGGTCCATTATTTGCGGTCCTACTAAGCCAATTTTTTATTAAGTATGAGCTTTTTTGGCCGGTCCATTTTCGTAATATTGGATTAGTTGTAATTGGCGTTTCCATTGGTCAAACCTTTCAGTTAAATGTTTTCTCTGGAATGGGCTGGCTGATTTTTCTTATGTTTCTTATAAATATTGTTCTAGTAATCATAAGTATTGGGATGGCATTGGGTGTACAAAAATTCGGTAAGGTTTCCTTGAAGACGGCACTAACCGCTACCGTTCCAGGTGGTTTAGGGCAAATTGTGGTGTTTGCTGAAGAGGAAAAGGATATCAACTTAGCGGTAGTTACATATTTTCATGTGGTTCGAGTAATAAGTATCGTGATGGTGATTCCTTTTATTTTATCAGGCCATGTTGTTCAATCGGGGAGTGGAGAAAACCTTTTAGAAATACAATGGCTTCCAGTTGTCATATTACTACTGGCCTCTTGGGCAACGGTGTGGATAGGGAGAAGGATTAAATTACCGGTTCCATATTTTCTTACACCAATTTTGTTTATCATCATACTTACTTTATTTTCTGTGGAAACACCTCATGTACCGGAAATTTTGTTACATATTGCACAATTATTTATGGGAGCTTATATCGGTCTTTTACTCAAACCGAAAATGCTTAGACTGGGAAACAGAGTTATCCTATTAGGAATAGGAAGTGCTTTGTTATTAATTGGTATTACCTTTTTGCAGGGTATTTTATTGGTCCATTTTCTAGGTTATTCTTTATCCACAAGCTTCTTAAGTACAGCAGCAGGTGGACTCGATCAAATGAGCTTAATTGCTACGGCAATCGGGGCTGATGTTTCAGCTGTAACGGTATTTCAAATTTTTAGACTCCTATTTGTCTTTTTATTTGTTTTACCATTATTGAAGATAGCTTGCTCTTACATCGATCAGAGACAAGCAAAAGAAAATCAAGAGGAGAAGGTGCTTCCGTAACGGACACCTTTTTATTTTTTGATTTAATTAGAACTATAGGAAATTAATAGGTAATTCTACATGATATTTTGTTAATCTGTCATTGAATTTTCATATTAAATAAAGCTATGTCATTGTTGAAATAGATAGTTCAGTGGTATGATAGAATATAGTGCTTCTCCAGAAGGATGCCTAATAATGAGGGGAAAAGACATACTATGCAAAACTATCTTGATCTCTGGGCTAAGACGGTTAAGACAGGGATTATTAAATCTAATTTAATTCCCATGATTGCTGCACTTATGCTCGCTTTATATACGTATAAACTAAATTTTATTGACCATATACCACACATCATATTTGCTGTTGTAGGTTCAGCTTTCATAATCGGTGCCTCGGGTATCTTTAATAACCTATATGATCGCGATATAGATGCAATCATGAAACGTACACAATCTCGACCTACTGTAACAGGTGCGTTAAATACACGTACGATTTTGATTGTTGGTATTATTCTACTAATTGCTGGGCTGGCGATTCTTTCTTTAACAACTTGGCTTGCTGCATTTCTTGGATTCCTTGGTGTGTTCTTTTACGTAATTCCATACACAATGTGGACTAAAAGAAGAACGATTTGGAATACAGAAGTGGGAAGTATCTCCGGGGCTATGCCACCGTTAATCGGTTGGGCAACAGTTGCACCAGATATTTGGTATCCGGCAGCGTGGGCATTATTTATCATCATGGTCATCTGGCAAATGCCACATTTCTATGCAATTGCCATTCGTAAAAAAGATGACTATGCAGCAGCGAATATTCCGATGCTTCCAGTTAAAAAGAGTATGAGAAGAACGTATTTACAAACAAATATTTACTTAGTTATTATGATGCTAACAAGCTTCTTATTTGTTCCTTTAAGCTGGGGTCTAACACTTTCTTCACTTATCCTAGGTGGGATTTGGCTTTGGATAAGTATCGTGGGCTATCGCCAAATGGACGAGAAAAAATGGGCGAATAAAATGTTTGCGTACTCTTTAATTTATATGATGGCCGTATTTGCTACAGTAATTATCTATTCAAGTGTGGGTATGATACTTCAATAAGGTGAAAAGGTGTCCTTTCTAGGGCGCCTTTTTGCGTCTTCAAAGGATTTGTGGATAACTTTTTAAGATAATTCTTAAAATTCTAATTATTTGTGGATAATGTGGACAAAAATCGATGAAACAGTGGATATGTGGATATAGAAAATGGTTGAAAACAAATAGGTATTGCTATTTTGTGGATAACTTTATGCTGATAGGTGACCGAGAAATTTACCAGCAGACTTTAATAAAAATTGTATTGTGGATATTCTGTTGCATATCAGGATTGGGATAGTTTGTGCAGGTAGAGTGGCTGTTTAATATAGATTTGTAGGGGAGAATGTATTGGGTGGATAGGTTGTTATATAACAAAATATATCGAAATTGTGAACGATATTGTGATAAAAATGTGACATATAGTGATATCGTATCCACAATCGCTAGTAGAAGATGATATGATAAAAACATCAAAAAGAGGTCAATTAAGCCTTTTTTGAAAATCGCTCTTTAGTAAAAAAGTGGTAAGTAAGCTCATATGAACCTTTATAAAAGCTTGTTCGACAAGATATATAACCTCCCCTATGTTTATATATAACGCTTTCTAAAGGTTAAAATTGAAACAGCACTGTGCTTGTCGCGTAGTGCTGTTTTTTTTGCTTAAAAATGAAAAAACCGATGAAATGGATCATCGGCTAAAAGCATATTTGAATATTCAATTAGAAGGCGATAAATGAATAGACACCAAATAAAAATGAAACAGCGGCCAAAGAGTAATAGAAGATACTATTATTTTTCTTATTTTCTCTTTTTAACTCGTATTGTCCCATAGCTAAAAAGAGGGGACACATTATCATATACGCCCATGGTAGTAGATTTGGGCTCCCAACAGCGAACGTATAAACTCCAATCAACACAAGCAACAGACCTACTACGGGCTGCATTAAGACTACCAGACTCCATTTATTCTCCATACAAATCACACTCCTGTTTGAAAAGATACATGTTGCTAGAAATTAGCATATAAATTGTATATATTAAATTAATTCTACAAATATTTAGAAAATTCCTTTTTGTTACAAAAAAGAAATATTTTATACTTTTGATTTATATAAAATTGGCAATAAAAAAACCTAAAAGCTCAAAGATGAACTTTTAGGTTTGGGTAGTATTAGAATTTCAAATTGGAAACCTCATGTAAGTAATCGCCTAGTACGCGAAGTCCTTTGTCGAAGTTTTCTAAGTGGAAATGCTCATTTGGTGCATGGAAGTTTTCGCTATTTAGGCCGAATCCCATTAACACGACAGGTAATGCCAGAATTTCGTCAAATGCAGCTACGATAGGAATTGAGCCACCACCACGTGTGAAGGCAGTTGGTACATTATAAACGCGCTCATAAGAACGACCAGCTGCTTGGATTAATGGATGATCAAATGGTGTTAAGAAAGGAGCACCTTTGTCAAATTCAGATACAGTAACTTCAACGCCCTTTGGCTTATGCTTTTCAATATGGGCCTTAAGCAATTGAACAATTTCATTTGGATCTTGGTCTGGTACTAGACGGCAAGTGATTTTTGCTCCAGCTTCAGCAGGTAAAACGGTTTTAATACCTTCGCCAGAGAACCCACCAAATACACCGTTAATTTCTAATGTTGGACGAGCCCACGTTTGTTCTAAATAAGAGTAGCCTTCTTCACCGAATAATTCAGTTACACCAACTTCTTGCTTTAATGCTGCTTCATCAAAATTTAGCTCACGATATGCTTGGCGCTCTTCTTCAGATAAGGGACGAACATTATCATAGAAGCCTTCTACTTGGATTGTTCCATGCTCATCACGGAATGAAGCTAAAATATCAGCTAATGCATGGATAGCATTCTGAACACCGCCACCATAAAGGCCAGAGTGAAGATCACCCTTTGCACCACGCACATCAATTTGAACACCAGTAAGTCCACGTAAGCCATAGCATACAGCTGGTTTACCAGGAGCATAAAGACCAGTATCAGAGATTAAGATTAAATCTGCTGCAAGCTTTTCTTTATGTTCTTCTACATAAGCAGGTAGGTTAGGGCTACCGATTTCTTCTTCGCCCTCGTAGATGAATTTCACGTTTACTGGAAGGGTACCCTCTGTTGCAAACAATGCTTCAAGCATTTTTAAATGCATGTAAACTTGACCTTTGTCATCAGAAGCACCACGAGCAAATAATTTATTGTCGCGAATTACAGGATTGAAAGGTTCAGATTCCCATAAGTGAAGGGGATCCACTGGTTGTACATCATAGTGACCATAAAATAATATCGTTGGTTTGCCTTCTGCATGCAGCCATTCACCATAAACAACTGGGTGACCTGCAGTTTGATCTACTGATACGTTTTCAATGTTTAGCGCGCGAAGCTTGTCCGCTAACCACTCTGCTGCTGTTTGAATGTCTTGTTTGTGCTCAGAAAGGGAACTGATACTTGGAATACGAAGAAACTCACTAAGTTCCTCCAAATGCTTTTCTCGGTTTTCTGTAAAATAAGCATCTAAAATTTGTGATTGACTCAACATAAACCCTCATTTCCAAAATTATTTAGATAATAGAAATAGTATAGCATACGCGTGCCTGGTCCCAAAACAATTCAGAATAGTTTGGGTGCCAGGTACACAAACAATTCGAGAACAATTCAGAATAGTTCGTGTGCCAGGTACACAAACAATTCAAACACAATTCCCACACAATTTACGAAAATTACAAGGGATAGATTTGAAGCTTACAGGAATGTAATGTAATTGAAAGCAAATCCGATAGAGTGTAATACAATTTTTTGGGAAAATGTATACAGAAGGTAGTACGATATTGGAGGAAACAAACTATGATTAGTTGTTTAAATGGAATTTACGAGGAATATAATCGTTACATATATCATTTATGTTTAAAATTAACTCGCAACACAGCTGAAGCTGAGGATTTAATGCAAGAGGTTTGGGTTAAAGTTGTACGTAATGAAGAGCAGGTAGAGAAGGTTGACCACGTGAAAGCATGGCTTACTACAATTACAATGAATACATTCCGCGACCGCTATCGCAAAAATGTAAGAAGAAGCAAGTACATGATGAGTCAACCTGAAACATTAGACGTACCGATTTTAGATTTGGTTCCCAATAATGAAATTTCTACTGAAGAAAAAGTAGAAAAAGAGGTTGTAACGAAAATCGTTCAAGAGAAAATGCAGGAATTAGACGGAATCTATCAAAAAACATTATGGTATTTCTATGTTGATCAATATTCACTAGCTGAAATTTCAACGTTAATGAAGGTATCAATCGGAACAGTGAAATCACGTTTATTCCGTGCTAAAGCTAGATTAAAAGAAATATTAATTGCTGACTCATCCCTGCAGGATGTTGTGATGGCATAAAAGAAAGACTTTCCTTTATGGGGAGTCTTTTTTTGTGGGCACTAAAAAAGCAGGATGCGTTAAAATTGCATCCTGCTCGCCGTTTTGAATGGGGCGTTTTTCTCGTGCCTTCATTCATCTTCTCTTTATTTATTTAGTCCACTACCATTCACAAGACACTTTTCAAAAATGGTATGTAATGTTTTAATTTCGTCATTTGAGAGCATGCCAAACATAGTGTTAACCATTGTTGATACTTGCGCTCGAGATTCCTTTAATATCTTTTCGCCTTCGATAGTAATAGCGATTTGGGAAGCTCGACGGTCAGCGTTACTCTGCGTTTTTTCAATAAAGCCGCCATTAATAAGCTTTGTTGTTAAAACAGTAACTCCACCCGTCGTCACTTTTAAGCGTTCAGCAATCGCAGAAGGGCGTTTTGGACCCTCTTTCGCCAATAAATCTAAAAGTAATATATGAGATTTAGAAAATCCTAAAATATTTTGTTGGTTCCACTCATTAGCCCATTTACGCTCTAGTGAAGATACGACTTCAAAAAGAGAGGAAAGGGATTCATGCCGTTGGTTATCCATAATGTTCAGCTCCACTTACATAATTCATTTCGCAGGTCTTGTACTTATACGAAATTCACTTTCGCAGGCCGATTTGTTTAACCTTGTGCTGCGACTTGTTGCATAGCATTTAACTCGTAAGCACGAACTTTTCGTGGGATAAAACGACGAATATCCATTTCGTTGTAGCCAACTTGAATACGTTTTTCATCAAGTAAAATCGGACTACGCAGCATACGTGGGTATTGTTGAATTAAGTTATATAGATCTTGAATTGATAATTGATCAATGTCGATGTTTAAGTTTTTAAAGTCATTTGAGTTTGTAGCAATGATTTCGTCAGTACCATCTTCAGTCATTCTTAAAATATTTTTAAATTCTGCTAATGTTAAAGGTTGAGATGTAATGCGTTTCTCATTGAAATTGATTTCGTTTTCTTTTAACCATTTAATAGCTTTTCGTGAAGAAGAACAGCTAGATTGTGTGTAAATTGTAACTGTCATAAAATCTCCCCGCTTTCATATATTTTAAAGTTTTAAATATTTACTGGTAAGATGTTTTGCTTATATTAATATCTTACTAGTAAGTTAATTGTAAGTCAATAGCGATTTTGCTTTCGTTAAGTAAGCTTATTACATTAAATTAATAACCGTTTTCCTATAAATATATACGTCTTTCAAGAAGAAAAGTTTCATTTTTTTGCATTTATTCAAAAGTAAATGTGATTTGAAAATATGAGTTTGAATGAAAAACCCTATGAAAAAGTAGTTTTTCGTATTTTGATAGAGTTTGAGGAGATTAGTAAAATACAAGGGGGAGATTGAAAGATGTGAGGTGAAGTGAGTGGAAGTTGATCGGTCGAGCAGCAAAAGTGCAGTGGTTAAGTGGGAAAGGCAGGTTCCAGAGTCAATTCTGTTATTAGAGGCATTGTTGAGGAGATTACATTTAGATGAAGCGGATTATTTTGGAGAGAAATTAGGGCTCGAAAAGTCTGGATTTTACGGGGAACAGCGATTAGATCGAGAATGGCTGGATTTTCAGATACAGGGGCATTATTTCTTGTTGAACGGGCTAAAATTTGAAAATGAAACTGGGTTTACGCACTAAGTGGATGCTTTGTTTATATGTCGGAATTTTATCCTTGGCTGGAGGCAAAGAATCTCTCTGGTGGCATTGATATTATTGATGAAACCAGTCAATGCATTCGAACAAGAGTCGATGGAAGGGCAGAAGGATTTACAAATCCGGTCGATCAGGTGAGGCGACATGGTAGATTTGTCAGCGGGTTCCTGCACGAGCTAGGTGTAGCGTTGCCCGTTGTGTGCGGAGTGGTCTTTTGTAATGCGAATTCTATCATTGGGAAAGTGAATGCTCGCGATGTGCTAGTTTTTCAGATAACCGGTTTACGATATAAGCTGGATCAGCTGTATTCACAGTTCCAGCAACCAGTTATTACGGAGGAGCAGTTGCTGTTTATAGCAGATAAATTCATTGCCCGCAGGAAGCTAGATTCATGGAGGCCTAAATACGATAAAAGTAAATTGAGAGTTGGTGTCTTGTGCAGACACTGCCACCATCGCTCGCGCATGGAATATCGTTATGGTAGCTGGTTTTGCCCGCGGTGTGGGAATAAGGATGACAGGGCTTTTTATGAAGCGCTGTATGATTATCGGTTGCTGTGGGGGGAGGAGATTTCAAAAAGTGAATTCTGTGAGTTTACTAGGATTGAATCAAAGAAAACCGCATATAGGTTGTTAACAGGTCTAAAATTAGAAACAGTTGGTGCCAATCGGAACAGAAAGTATAAGATTCCTCCCAATATAAAGCAAATGTCCAATAAAAAATAAAAAGTGTCCAATAAAAAATAAAAAGTGTCCAATAAAATTCAAAAGTTGTCCAATAAATCCAGAAGCTAGGGAAACAATCAAATTAAAATATCAAATCTTCACTAACTCCCAACAACTTTTTGACTCAAATTCAAAAACTGCCAAATTAATTTTTTCAGCATGTTTTAGTCTCAAAATCTATTTATACAAAATATCATATTTTTACTAATACACACTGCATTTAACTCTATACCCCAATCCACCAAACACAAAAAACGGACTGAGCCCAAATTTCAGGCTCAATCCACTAACTAACTACAATCCTATAAATCTGTTTCTCCTGTTGTAAACCAGTCCTGTACGTTCCATACTTTTGTTGCTAGGCCATCGTAGAATTCTGGCTCATGGGATACAAGGACGATTGTGCCTTTGAAATCCTGCATGGCACGCTTTAGTTCTGCTTTTGCGTCTACGTCTAAGTGGTTTGTTGGCTCGTCAAAGATTAGCCAGTTTGTTTCGTCCATCATCAGTTTACATAGACGAACTTTTGCTTGCTCGCCACCTGATAGAGAGTTTAATGGACGTGTGATGTGATCTGTTTTCAGACCTGCACGTGCTAAAGCTGCGCGAACCTGTGCCTGTTCCATAGAAGGGAAGGCGTTCCAGACGTCATCGATTGGCGTGATTTTATCGGCTTTTACCTCTTGTTCGAAGTAAGAAGGCTCTAAATAGTCACCAAGGATTACTTTACCGTCTAGTGGTCTTACTTTTCCGAGCATTGTCTTAAGAAGTGTGGATTTACCCACACCGTTCATGCCGACAAGAGCTATTTTTTCTCCGCGTTCAATCATAAATGTAAGTGGGGGAAGTAATGGTTTTTCCTTATCATACCCGATTACTAGATTTTCTGCTTCTACCACATAGCGACTTGGTGTGCGGGCTTCTTTAAAGCTGAACTCAGGTTTTACAGCTGATTCAGGACGATCGATTCGTTCTAAACGGTCAAGCTGCTTTGCACGAGATTTCGCACGACCAGTTGTTGAGTAACGTGCTTTGTTTTTTGCAATGAAGTCCTCTTGTTTTTTGATAAATTCCTGCTGTTTTTCATATGCGTCGATATGCTGACGTTTATTGATTTCAGCTAGCTCTAAAAACTTCTCATAAGTTGCTGTGTAACGTGTTAGTTTAGAGAACTCAAGCTGGAAGATAACATCCACTGTTTCATTCATAAACTCTGTATCATGGGAAATTAGTAAAAAGGCATGTGGATAGTTTTTAAGATAGTTTTTTAACCAAGTTACATGCTCTTCATCTAAATAGTTCGTAGGCTCATCCAGTAACAATACTTTTGGCTTTTCTAATAATAGCTTAGCAAGTAAAACCTTCGTACGCTGACCACCAGAAAGTGCAGCTACATCTCGCTCTAGGCCGATTGCATCTAATCCAAGACCGCGTGCTACCTCTTCAATTTTGATATCTAAAGAATAAAAATCCCCAGCATCTAAGGCATCTTGTACTTCAGCCATTTGCTCTAGTAATTCTTCTAGCTCTTCGGGTGTTGCTTCACCCATTTTATTTGCGATTTCATTTAACTCTTCTTCTTTTTTATAAAGAGGAAGGAAGGCATCGCGTAATGCATCACGCATTGTGCGGCCTGCTGTTAAAACTGTGTGCTGGTCCAAGTAGCCATAGTGAGTGCCTGGCAGCCATTCTACACGACCTTCATCATGAATTGTTTGACCAGTAATGATACCCATTAATGTAGATTTTCCTACACCATTTGCACCAACTAAGCCTATATGATCGCCTTCAACTAGGCGGAACGAAACATCCTTAAAAAGGGTGCGATCACCAAAGGAATGACCTAAATTTTCAACTGTTAATATTGCCATACCAAATTCCTCCGATAATTAATTTAAGTTAGTGCCAAATTTGTAACCGTCTAATCCCGCAAAAAAACTCGCGGGCTACGACAACTCCGCGAGCTGTTTGTTCAGTTGGGCAAGTTGTTTTTCCATGTTGGAAAGGCGCTCTTCTGCTTTTGTAACTGAATCAGCATGACCTGTGCTTTCAAGCTTTTCGATATCACCCTGAAGATTGATATAGTCCATTTTTAACTCTGCAATTTGTTGTTGAAGCTCTGATTTTGTAGTCATGATAGTCGCTCCTTATCCTTATTCTATAAGTACAAAAACTTATGAACATTGTATCATAGTAGGACGTAATTTTTCATTAATAATGAAAATCCAGCTTTTACTAAAATTCCACATTGGACATAAGAAAAAGCACTTCAGACGAATCGAGCTCGTCCAAAGTGCTTGTAGCCCTAGGTAGCCTACAATGACACCATATTATGGCGCTCATAAGCAAAGTCTAGAAGAAGTGATTTAATCACGTCATTATTATCTTGTAGCTCAAGCTCAAATTGCTTGCGTACCGCACGTTCACGCCTTGCTTCATGTAGCAACATTTCCATAACGGCATTCTGAATATTGGATTGTTTCATTTTGCGACCTAAACCGAGGTGAATAAAACCATTATGCTCTCTAGGGAAAGCATTGTTTAGCTCACGTTCGTTTTGTGCAGCTGTAATGCAAGGAATACCAACAGTCGCCACTTTATATGGGGTATAGTTTGCATTACAAATGACAATATCGGCTTCAGGTAAAAGCTTTTCTAGTGCATGGTCATCCTTTAAAATCCTTGTATTACGGCGGCTTAGCACCATCATCTGCAAATCCTCAACCGAATGCTTGTACTCCCGGTCAATCGCAACCGTCACGCGTAAAGGGATTTGTAATTGGGTTAAATGGCGCAGTGTTCGATAAGTTAAATTATTTTCGTCCCCATCCTCATAGGAAACAACTATATGTGGTGGGCTAGACAGTTCGTTTGAAACGCGTTCGTTGGCAATGGTTTTAAGAGATTCCTTAACAGCAAAGGCAAAGCTTCCTGATAAAATATTTTGAGCAGTATTTTCCCTTACCTCCTCAAAAAGAGCAACAATATTGCAATCGGCTAATAGGGCGCCTTCGCCAAAGTCATCAAAATGAACGATTGTTTTGCAGAAGGGTCTTAGTTGCTCAATTTGCTCAACTAATGAATCCTTGCCCTCCTGAACGATTAAATCAGGTTCAAGACTACGAATCTGTGTTTTTAGCTCAGTATAATTATCAAATAGAATAGGAGAAAGCTGCTCGTCCGTGAAAATCTCGATAGCTTCTTGTCCATCCTGTTTTAAAAAAATATAGACACTCTCTTCATCCTTTAAAAGCTTTGCTACTGTTGCTACACGTTCAAGTGGATAAAATCCCTTTACTGTACTATGCTCAACGATAAAGACTATTTTCTTTTTTAATGAAGGTACACTTAGTTCATTCTGCATAAAATCCCATCCTTTCCCAGCTATTAATTAAATTATGGTGAAAAATTAGAAAGTATGTGTGAAAATTAAACTATAGAGTTTTCGCTTAAGAGGTTACTAGATTTTCAAGTTTATGCTAGTTTATGGACAAAGATGATAGGAAGTGAAAGAAAAAATGGGAATGCGTTCTGCAATTGTGGTGGGTGGAACCGGATTAGTAGGTTCAAACCTAGTAAACGTACTATGTAATAGTGAGGAATACGTATCTGTAACTGTTATCGCTCGTAGAAAACTAGAGTTTGATCATCCAAAGCTAACTGTAAAGATTCGCTCTTTTAATGAGTTAGAGGAAAAGGATATTGAGTTTGCCCATGAAATCTTTTGCTGTCTTGGGACGACACGTAAAAAGGCAGGGTCGAAAGCTGAATTTGAAAAAGTAGATGTAGAATATCCATTGCAGATAGCTTCGTTGGCTAAAAAGTGCGCTATGCATTTCATCATCATTTCAGCAATGGGGGCAAACGAAAAATCGAAAGTTTACTATAACCAAGTAAAAGGCAAGCTTGAAAAGGAATTAATGGCTTTAGAGCTTCCTCAGCTGTCGATTGTAAGACCGTCTTTATTAGTAGGGGAGCGCAAAGAGTTTCGATTTGGCGAGAAGATGGGAGAGTTGGTGTTAAAGGGCGTTAATCCTTTGCTAATTGGACCCATGAAAAAATACCGTTCCATAGAGGCAGTACAGCTTGCCATGGCTATGAAGGTGATTGCTTTATTTGGTAAAAAAGCCCCTGTTACGATTTATGATTCTGCCCAGCTTGCGGGCTTAAAAATGCCTGTAAAAAAAGAAGAACCGCCAGTATCACGAGAAGAACTTTTTAACTGGGATAAATTCAAAGAAGAAGAGTTGGACCCAATCGATGATGAAGTGGTGTTTAACCGGAATAAGCTCCAGGCAATGCAAGTGAAAAATGAAAGCCAACAATAAAAAACAAACTTAAGTAGGGAATGAAAGCACGTCCTCCGCAAATACTACATTTATGCGGAGGACTTTTTTAGCTTAAATACAACTAAGGCTTTTTAAGTATTCTAATCAAAAATGAGTTGACTATCCAATTTCGGGACATGTTAAATACTGTTTTTGTTATTACTAAATTGTTTTAAAAGGGGAAGTACAATGCTTGATTCAATACTATTTCAGATGGTTGCTATTGTCGGACTCGGAATAATATCACAATGGTTTGCTTGGCGTTTTAGACTTCCGGGCATAGTAGTAATGTCGGTGGTTGGATTAATCGTTGGGCCATTCCTGGGCTTGTTTAATCCAAAAGAGAGCTTTGGTGAACTGTTTAATCCGATTGTTTCTTTGGCGGTTGCGATTATTCTATTTGAAGGAAGCTTAAGCTTAGATATCCGAGAAATGAAGGATTCCAGACGTGCCATCTTTAGGATATCCACAATTGGTTCCTTATTAGCCTGGATTGGTGGATCCTTTGCAGCTCACTATTTAGCTGGCATTTCACTAGATGTTGCTTTTATCGTTGGTGGTATTTTTATCGTGACAGGACCTACCGTAATTATGCCATTACTGCGGCAGGCAAAGTTAAAGGAACGGCCAGCAACTATTCTAAAATGGGAAGGAATTGTTGTAGACCCATTTGGTGCACTGGTTGCTTTATTTGCATTGCAGGTAGTGCTATGGACAAGTGATAAGATCACTGGAAATTCCCTGTTATTGTTCTTTGGTGCATCGATTCTATCTGCCATCCTAGGAGTAGTAATTGGATTTGTACTGGGCAGGTTATTAGAGCATGGTTACATTCCTGAGTTTTTAAAATCACCCATAGTATTGATGAGTGTACTTCTGGTATTTGTGTTATCTGACACCATAATGCATGAAACTGGATTACTTGCAGTTACAGCGATGGGGATTGTCATGGCCAATATGCACCTTACATCTTTAAGGGATCTATTGCATTTTAAAGAGAATATATCGGTTATCATGATTTCTGGGCTCTTCATTATGTTAACTGCTTCGTTATCACCTGATACGCTACGGGATATCTTAAACTGGAATATGCTGATATTTGTATTGGCGATGCTATTTATCGTTCGTCCAATATCTATTTGGTTATCAACAATTGGTGTAGATTTAACAAAACAAGAACGAACTTTAATTGGTTGGATTGCACCAAGGGGAATTGTTGCTCTTACTGTTTCTGGATTCTTTGCAGGTGTTCTGCGGGATGAAGGCTTTGAGGATGCGGATATCATTACTGCTCTAACCCTTGCTCTTGTTTTTGCAACAGTATTGGCGCATGGCTTTTCTATTAGCTGGCTAGCAAGAAAGCTAGGTCTTAGAGCGACTGAAGAGGCTGGTGTGATGATTGCTGGAGGAAGTGCATTTAGTTCTGTGCTTGGGGAAGCAATCCAAAGCTTTAATAAGCCGGTATTAATCATCGACCGTTCTTGGGGTTTATTAAATAGAGCTCGCCAATTAGGCTTACGAACTGAGGTGGGGGATATTTTAAGCGAAAATACGGAATATCATGTTGATTTAACTCCTTATGAGACTTTAATAGCTGCAACAGAAGATGATGCTTATAATGCGTTGATATGCCAACACTTTGTACCTGAATTAGGACGCGAACAAATTTTCCAGACGCCTATTCATACTGGAGATCCAAGTGGTTACAGCAAATCAATCGGTGGAAAATACCTCTTTGATGAGGAATACGATATACATGCGTTAAATCGGTTAATTGAAGAAGGGTATTTAATAAGAAGAACGCATTTAACGGAACAATATACATTAGGAGATTATATAAATGATACTGACCATAAAACCATTCCATTATTTGCGGTGGACAGTGAGAATAACCTGGTGTTTTTGGCAAATGCCAAAAAACGATCCTTCGATGTAGGGACAACAATCGTAAGTTTAACCTCGCCAACACGCATGATGGAAAAGGCAATGGAGAAGGTATCGCATCAAGAGATTCCGCCAAAAGACTGAATTTTAATTAATACAAATCGGTTCCCTATTCCACTTCAACTGCATCTGTTAAAATAACGGATGGAAATAAAAAGGTGGAGGAAATAAAAAAATGAAAATATTACTCGTTGATGGCACTGTATTTGGAACGAAGACGGGTGCGATTTTGAGACAAATTGAACAATATATTACAGAATATAATAGCGATTTAGAGCTTGAAATTTTATATTTTGCTGATTTGAAGCATCAAATTTTAGATGGTAGTCCTCTTAACGAGGATATGAAAATGATGATTCAGAAATTTGAAGAAGCAGATGGCTATATTATTTCGACACCAATTTATCAAGCATCCATTCCTGGTGTATTGAAAAATGCTTTTGATATGCTTGATCCAAAGGCTATGCGTTATAAACCTGTTTCGATGGTAGCTAATGGTGGAACTTATCAGCATCATTTAGTAGTGGAAAATCAACTAAGACCGATCTTAGATTACTTCCGATGCCTAGTTACTCCAAATTACGTATATACACATGCTTCCGATTTCGATGAAAATGACAATATTATTGATGAGTCAATCCACACTCGCCTACGTGAATTAGCTTATGTATTTGTACAATATTGCAAATTAAGTGAAACCTTGCCGGATAATAAATAAAGAAAATGGATCCCTCAATAGTAGGAGATCCATTTTTGTTTTGTAGACTATGGTAGAGCGGGTGTTTCTTTAAATTCAATTTCAATCTTATCCTCTTCAGGAGAAGGTGGAGAAACAAGCGCATGCTGCTCCCATTTACGGCTCTTCCATCTAAATAACATGACAATGGCACGTGTCCATTCATCTGCTGTGATTGCAAGCCACACGCCAACTAAGCCTAAATCAAATACGAAAACTAATAAATAGCCTAGTGGAACACTCATACATACCATTGACAAGAACCCAATTTTCACAGGGAATCTAGCATCTCCGGAAGCACGTAACGAGTTAATGACTGTAATATTAATCGTTCGACCTGTTTCTAAAAGAAGGCTTAATAATAATACAGAAACACCAAATTTAATGACCTCTGGATTATCAGTGAATAAGCCCATCAAAGGTACACGGAATATTGTTACAAGTGTTGCCACTACAGTGGTAACAATTAGTGCAGCCTTTACACTAAACCAAAGCTGTTTGTAAGCAGCATCTTTTTCGCCTGAGCCAACAAAGCGACCTGTGATTATCGAAGTTCCGATTCCGATTGCTAGAGCAAACAAATAAGTGAACATAGAGATGTTATTTGCATACTGTCTAGCAGCCAAGGCTTCTGCTCCTAGATATGTCACATAATATAAGAAGATAATTTGACATAGCTGATATAGGATTTGCTCAAGGGCACTTGGAATCCCAATTGCTAAGATTTTTTTCACATAGTCCTTGGAAAAGGTGATATAGTATTCGAATTTTATTTTTATCTCTAGTGCTTGATATAGTAGCCATAGGAAAACGAACATTGCAAGTAAACGGCTAACTACAGAAGAAATCGCAGCTCCTTGGACACCAAGCTCTGGTGCGCCAAAGTTCCCAAAAATTAATACATAGTTCGCGGCTACGTGGAATACATTCATTCCTAAAGAAACGTACATTGTTTGCTTCGTCCATCCGTGTACGCGGATGATTGCTGCTAGTGAATTAATGATGGCTTGAAGGAAAATTCCTCCACCTACAATGATTAAATAGCTTTGTGCATGCTCAAGCACTGCACCTTGTAAATTCATCATTTCCATTAATCGATTTGATGACAAAATAAAAACGACCGACATAACAAGTCCGACGCATAGGTTTAAAGTAACCGCTAGTGCTGAAATTTTAGCTGCTTCAAAATATCGACGTGAGCCAAGATACTGGGAGACAACAATCGCAGCACCATTTCCGACTACTTCTAAAATTAAAATAGCTATGTGTATATATTGATTGGCTGTACCTACCCCTGAAACCGCATCATCTGAGACGGCACTTAACATAAAGGTATCGGCAAGCCCCATTAACATAAATAAGAAAACTTCTAAAAAAATTGGCCAAGTCAAATGGAATAAACTGAGTTTTTCAACAGGTTTTTTAAGTGTTTCACTCATTCATTTTCCTCTTTCTTTTGATAGATCTGCCTAGAAAAACTTCAGTCCGATTATTTTGGTCGAATTGTATTTTTCTAACATCGAGCAATATCTTATCACATAGATGATAAAAAAAGTGAAAAATTATTATTTAATTTATGTAAACGTTTTATATGAGTAAAAGGTATCGTTTCTTAAGAGAAATAGAAAAATTACAAATTGCATATTGGTTGAAACCTCCATTTTTAATATACGTTTAAATCCTTAATAGGGAGGTTATTAGGTTGATTATATTCTTCTTTACAGGTGCTCTAATCCTTGTCTTTTTCCTATTATTCTTCCGGGAGGCAATAATGGGGAGTATTAATGAAAATAATAAATTTGTAAAAAGTATTCAAAGGGTTAGCTGGTTTCAAAAAAGTTATTTGGCTGGAATTATGTTACTTTTAGTGAATGCAGTTTTGTTTTTTGGAAGCTTGGGAATTCTAAATGCATTAATGATTTACTTTGGGCTTTATGTTCATTTCTTTGTAATGCTTGTAGCTGTAGTACTAAGTATAGGGTCATGGATTATTGTTAATAAAGCTTGGAATGGTTCAAATAGAGGGCGAATCGTTATTGCAGGTATCGGGAGCAGTTTTTATTTCGTTTTAACGATATTATTTGTCTATAGGTATATGAGTATTGAGCCATATTATCCAGGAGAGGATACTTTCATGAGGGCTCTTGGTTTAACGCTTGCAGGTATTACTACGGTCATTGCATGGATTACTTGCTTTGTGATCACAGGTTTTTCAAGTATGCATAAATCTAATGAAAAGTATAATTCAACAGCTGAGGTTAAAAATAGTCAATAAAAAGAGAAGAGGATACTATGGAATTTGGATGGAATTTTGATAATAGCTATGCCAGACTTTCGGACACCTTTTATGCAAGTGTTGGCTTGCATCCGGTGAGTAATCCGGAAATTGTAATATTTAATGAGCCACTAGCAAGAGAGCTGGGCTTAGAAAGTGCGGCACTTCAAGGGGAAGAAGGAGTGCAAATTCTAGCTGGAAATAAAGCACCAGAAGGGTCATTTCCAATGGCTCAAGCCTATGCGGGACATCAGTTTGGTCATTTTACCATGCTTGGAGATGGACGAGCAGTTCTGTATGGAGAGCAAATGACACCTGAGAACGAGCGTTTTGATATCCAGCTAAAGGGTGCAGGAAGAACACCATTTTCCCGTGGTGGAGATGGTCGGGCAGCACTTGGACCAATGCTTCGAGAATATATAATAAGTGAAGCCATGCATGGATTAGGGATTCCAACAACACGAAGCTTAGCCGTTGTTTCAACCGGTGAGAAAATTATGCGAGAAATGGATTTGCCAGGTGCGATTTTAACTCGGATTGCCTCAAGTCATATTCGTGTGGGGACATTCCAATTCGTTGCCAACTGGGGGTCTTACGAGGATCTGCAATCATTGGCGAGCTATACAATCATTCGCCATTATACAGATATCCCGAATAGTGACAATCAATATTTATATTTACTCCAAGAGGTTATTAAAAAACAAGCTGAGTTAATTGCGAAATGGCAGCTTGTAGGCTTCATTCACGGGGTTATGAATACAGATAATATGGCGATTAGCGGGGAATCCATCGACTTTGGCCCATGTGCATTCATGGATACCTATAACCCGGAAACAGTATTTAGCTCAATTGATAGACAGGGGCGTTATGCATATGGCAATCAACCGAAAATGGGCTTATGGAATTTAGCACGATTTGCTGAAACCCTTGTTCCACTACTTGACGATGATGAAGAAAAAGCCATCGAAATTGCACAAAGTCAAATCTCACAATATATGGACATGTTCGAGAAAAATTGGCTTGAAGGCATGCGCGCAAAATTAGGGTTGTTTAATGAAGAAGAGCAAGATAGAGAGCTAGCAGATGAATTGCTCAACATGATGCAAAAATATAGAGCAGATTACACAGATACATTCCGATCTTTAACAATAGGTAAACTTGAGAATTCACCGCTTCATGGCAAGGAAGAGTTCGATGGATGGCTTCAGAAATGGGAGCAAAGACGCGGAAGACAGGATCAATCCATTGAAGAATCGACGGAGTTAATGAAAAATAGTAATCCATCGGTGATTCCTCGTAACCATCTGGTGGAAGAGGCACTAAATGCAGCCGTAAATGATGGGGACTTAAGTGTGATGGAGCGCTTGTTATCGGCTCTTGAAGATCCATTTGATTATTCAGCAACCGAAGAAAAGTTTTGCTCATTGCCACCAAGCTCCAATCGCCCATATCGTACATTTTGTGGCACTTAAAGGTATAATAGCTGTGGGGTAGGGTATTGTTTAGCAAGGTTGAAGGACTTGACCCTACATTGGAAAAATTAAAGCAAGAAATCAAAGGAGGATACGCACATGGAAAAACACGAGGTTGGAGAAATCTTTACGATTACGGATGACAACGATGAGGAGCTAGAGGTAGAAGTCCTTGCTTCCATCAATCTTGAAGGAACAGAATACGTAGCAGTCGGTTTTGTAGAGGATATTCGAGAAGAAACAGAAGAAGACATCGATGTATTCTTCCTAAAAGTAGACGAAGATGATGACTTTAGCGCAATCGAAAGCGATGAAGAATTCGAAAAAGTATCTGCTGCCTTCGACGAAATCATGGACGAAGAAGAGGAAGCATAATAGTGTTGTCAAAGGCGTCTCCAATTTGGGTTGGAGGCGTTTTTTTATTTTGCGGAGAACTTCTTGGGGAGGGAAATGAAGGTGAAGTGGGGTGTGTGAAGCAGTTGATGTGCATCAGCAAGAGAGAATGAGCTCGTAATGCGTTTCATCGGAAGAATTAAATGCATCCTCAGGTGTTTTTAGCTCGAAAATTGTTTCATCAGATGAAATTTCAACAGCATTTCCCTAAAAAACTTCTAATGTAACTATTCAGATCTTAGTGCGTCTGCTTTAGTATAATGGATAAAATGACCATTTAACTCAAAGGGGAGAGAATTACATGAAGTTCTCGCTTTTAATCTATATCCCAATTGTGATTTTTATGCTATCTGGGTGTGCAGATAATAAGAACGAGCCAAAGCAAGTAACTGTTGAGAGCACTACTTCTTATCAGGCTCTACTGAATGTAAATGGGGATGAATACTTGGGAGGAAATAGTGTAGAGATGGAAACCTATCAAATCGAAAAGCAAATTGGTGAAGTTAAAATGAAGCTTTCTCCTGAGTTATATCCCTATAAAAGCTTCGAATCAAATTACTTGGAAGAAGGAACGAAACTTTATTCAGTAAAAAGCTACCCATATCATCTTCTAGCTGAAGTCAAACCGGGCGTTTATGAATTATTCAGTAAAAGTAAATAATATGTTTGGAGCATTTCTTGTCAGAGGAATGCTTTTTTTATTCGAAAATATAAAACAATAATTACATTCTATTTAACGTTAATTATTTATTGTGTTTCGATAAATGTTTTGTTAAAATAAATTCAATTATTATAAATTAGGAGAGGGCTTATATGTTACTTCAAAAACGCAGTTCCACAATTTTCTTGAAAGCGGTTCTTATTCTGATAGGCATAGTGGTACTAGCTGTGTGTCTATTTGGGCTGCCTGTTTTAGCTAGTAGAGATGCAGCGAAGCACCCAGATTCAGCTTACTTGAAATTTTTCTTTTTAGGATATGTGTATATATTATGCACTCCGATTTTTGGCGCATTATACCAAGCTTTAAAAATATTAAGCTATATTGATAAAAACGAAGCATTTTCCAATATTTCTGTTCGAGCATTACGCTTTATAAAGCGCTGTGCAATTACGATTGTAATTTTAATTTTAATTGGAATTATTACAGCTATTGTTTTATTCAATGGCAAAGAGGATATTACAGGTATTATCATGCTGGCATTATTAAGTATTTTCGCATCTTGTATAATTGCAACCTTTGCGGCCGTACTTCAAAGACTTTTACAAGAAGCTATCAATATAAAATCTGAAAATGATTTAGTGGTATGAGTTAAAAACATCGAAATAAAAAACGCTTGGGTATCCATAAAAATACCAAGCGTTTTTATGTTTTTCATCAACCCAATGACACATCTAAAATCATCATCAAGGTAAAGCCGATCATTAAAGTCATTACGGCTAAGTCTTTATTTCCTTCTTCCTGAGAGCTTGGAATAACCTCTTCGGCCACCACGAATATCATGGCACCTGCTGCAAATGCAAGGGCGAAGGGCAATAACGGTTCGATAAAGGCCACGGCCAGGAAACCGATAATTGCTGAAATGGGCTCCACCATTCCTGAAAACTGACCAAATAGAAAGCTTTTCTTCCTCGATAGCCCATCCCTTAGTAACGGCATTGAAACCGCAGCACCTTCAGGGATATTTTGAATACCAATTCCGATAGCTAAAGCCATGGCTCCTGCAAGGGATGCAGATGGTGAGCCGAGTGCAACGGCACCGAAAGAAACACCAATTGCCAGACCTTCAGGGATATTATGAAGTGTTATTGCTAGTACGAGCAAGGTGCTTCTCTTTCTCTTTTTCGGATGAATTCCCTCGGCACTGTTTAATGGTGCATTCGGGTGAAGGTGGGGAAGTAGCTTATCTATTAAGTAAATAAACTCTCCACCTAGTAAAAATCCAATGGCTACTGGAACCCATGCAGGTAAACTTCCTCCTTCAGCCATTTCTAAAGCGGGGGATAATAGAGACCAAAAGCTTGCGGCAATCATAACGCCACCTGCAAAGCCAAGCATACTATCCAAAAATTTCTGATTAAATGTTTTGGTTGTAAACACTAAAGCAGCACCTAATGCCGTCATTCCCCAAGTAAACAATGTGGCCAGTGTTACCTGAAGGAGTGGATCAAGCTCTAAAATAAAGTCCATCATGGCCCTAACCCCTTTGCATGCTTTCATACTAAATGTTTCCTTAGAGAAAATTTTAAGCGGAACAATCTGGAAAATCAATGGGAGGAATCAGAAACTAGACTATAAAACTAGTGAATCGTCAAATTTCATATTGAAACTGATTCAGATAGTGTTTTAGTGAACCAAAATTATAGATTTTCCTTAATTGTGGATTAGTAGACTCAAATAAAATATAAATGGGTGCATCAAGGAGTAATGGATAGCTGGATAAAAATAAACGATCTCCAAAAGCAATTCCATGAAGCGCATTCTTTGTTAGCTTTGTAAGATATTCGTATCTTTTTTGTGCTTCTTGCTCTGTAAAATTCTCAAGGGCTACATGAACTCTACCCACTAAACGATATTCCCAATCTGTTTGCCATTCTGCAATGAATCCATCATTCAACTTTTCATTAATCACATCATTGTTAAAATCCGTTCCAATATCCAAGATTAGCTGTCCATTATCATCTGAGTGGGTAAGGGTATATTTTCTACCCTTTAACGGCTCAATTGGACTTGCTGGTAAGATAAATCTCACTTTTAGCTTTTGGGGATTGAAATCTGTCATCATTTTGCCTCCTATATTAAACGTGCGAAAAAATTAATATCCTGACTAATATATGGTCAAATTACTTAGAAGGTTAGTAAATTGCTAAAGCAGTCATGTAAGATGAAAAGATGCATATATTAAATGGATTGAATTATCAAACGATAATTGACATACCCTATTGGGGTACCTTACAATTGTAATGAGAACGGAGTTGATGAAACTGGATAAAGTGAGTGAAGAATTGACGGATGCGCAAGAATGCCGAAAAAGTCACCATCCAGACCATATAAAGAAAGACTTAACAAATCGACTTAATCGAATTGAAGGTCAAATCCGTGGTATCAAAGGCATGGTTGAAAGAGATGTATATTGTGATGATATAATTACCCAGCTTTCTGCAACTCAATCAGCATTAAACAGTGTCGCCAAGGTTCTGTTACAGGGGCATATAAAGGGCTGTGTAGTTGATCGCATTACTGAAGGCGACGAAGCGGTTTTAGATGAGCTTTTGGTTACAATTCAAAAACTAATGAGAAAGTAAAACTTAATATTTTTTTATTAAAAATATACCCCTATATCGTATAGGAAAAGGAGAAATGAAAAATGGAAAACGTAACATTAAATGTTAAAGGTATGTCTTGTGGGCATTGCGTAAAAGCAGTAGAGGGAAGCGTTGGTGCATTAGCAGGCGTTGAGCAGGTGGATGTAAATCTAGAAGCTGGTAAAGTAAACGTTGCATATAATGATCAAAAGGTTTCTCTTTCTCAAATCAAAGAAGCGATTGATGATCAAGGCTACGATGTTGAATAATTGAACGAATTTCATTGGAGTGCTCATAAGTTAAGCACTCTCTTTTTAGCTTAAAAATATACCCCTAATTGGTATTGGTATAGAGGCAGGTGAAGCATAATGACGAACGAGCTTAAAGAAACAAGCTTGCAAATAACAGGAATGACCTGTGCGGCTTGCGCGACGCGAATAGAGAAGGGCTTAAACAAGCTCGACGGAGTAGAAGTAGCAAACGTCAATTTAGCTCTAGAAAAGTCTACGATAAAGTTCCACCCAGATAAGGTAAATGAACAGGAATTTGAAAAGAAAATCGAAGCATTAGGCTATGGTGTTGTGAAGGATAAAAGGGAATTTGCAATAACAGGAATGACCTGTGCAGCTTGTGCGACGCGAATTGAAAAAGGCCTGAATAAGATGGAGGGCGTAACGCTAGCAAATGTCAATTTGGCACTTGAAAATGCAGTAGTAGAATTTAACCCACATCAAGTGTCAATGTCAGATATTATAAGCCGAGTTGAAAAATTGGGCTACGGTGCACATTTTAAAGAAAATGAACAGAATGGGTTAGATTATCGTGAAGAAGCGATACGAAAACAGCAGAGAAAATTTATAATCTCTGCGATTCTTTCATTACCGCTTTTATGGACGATGGTTGGTCACTTTTCCTTTACCTCGTTTCTTTACGTACCTGATATTTTAATGAATCCATGGGTGCAAATGGCTCTTGCTACACCTGTTCAATTTATAATTGGCTGGCAGTTTTATGTTAGGGCCTTCAAGGCGTTGCGTGATCAAAGTGCTAATATGGATGTTCTTGTTGTTATGGGGACATCAGCTGCATATTTTTATAGCGTTTATCAAACCATCATTACAATTGGTGCCCATCACCATGCTCAGCTTTATTTTGAAACAAGTGCTGTATTAATTACACTTATATTGCTAGGTAAATTATTTGAAGCAAAAGCAAAAGGTCGTTCCTCTGAAGCCATTAAGAAACTAATGGGGCTACAGGCGAAAACGGCATTAGTTGTTCGAAATGGAATCGAAAAAGAGATCCCGATAGAGGAAGTTGTAGAGGGCGATACAATTTTAGTAAAGCCAGGAGAAAAAATTCCTGTCGATGGGGAGATTGTTGAAGGAAATACGGCAGTAGACGAGTCGATGCTGACGGGTGAAAGCTTACCGATCGATAAAGAAGCGGGTTCAATTGTATTTGGCTCTACCATCAATAAAAATGGTTTTATTAAAATACAGGCGACAAAAGTAGGCCGCGATACAGCGCTCTCGCAAATTATTAAAGTGGTTGAGGATGCGCAAGGCTCTAAAGCGCCAATCCAACGTTTAGCAGATAAAATATCTGGAATTTTCGTTCCCATTGTAATTGCGATTGCGATTATTACGTATATCATCTGGTTAGTTTTTATAACGCCGGGTGAATTTGGACCGGCACTTGAAAGTATGATAGCGGTACTTGTGATTGCTTGTCCTTGTGCACTTGGGCTTGCAACACCGACTTCTATTATGGCAGGCTCGGGTCGTGCTGCAGAATTAGGTATTCTTTTTAAAGGTGGAGAACACCTAGAACAAACTCATCATATCAATACGGTCGTTGTAGATAAAACAGGGACAGTAACAAATGGAAAGCCTGTGTTAACAGATGTGATTGTGGCGGATGGGATGAATGTTCGTGTGCTGCTTTCATTTATAGGCTCGGCTGAAAAGCAATCTGAGCATCCCCTTGCAGAGTCCATCATTAAAGGGATAGAACAGGAATGCATTAAACTGCGTGAAGTGCGTGATTTTGAAGCCTTACCGGGGTATGGTGTGAAAGCAACGGTCAATCAGCGGGCGATTTTGGTAGGCACTAAGAAATTAATGGATAAATACCAAATTGACATTTCACATGTATTAGGAACGATGGAAAAGCTTGAAGCAGAAGGTAAAACAGCTATGATTGCTAGTATTGATGGTGAATATGCTGGGATGGTTGCAGTAGCAGACACTATAAAAGATACTTCTCAACAAGCCATTGAACGGCTTCATGATATGGGAATAGAAGTAATTATGATGACAGGGGACAATGAGCGAACAGCCCATGCGATTGCAGAGCAAGTAGGCATTAAACGTGTTATTGCCGAGGTTTTACCTGAAGGAAAAGCAGATGAAGTAAAAAAACTGCAGGCATTAGGTAAAAAAGTCGCTATGGTCGGTGATGGAATAAATGACGCTCCAGCCCTGGCAGTTGCCGATATCGGAATGGCTATAGGAACAGGAACAGATGTAGCGATGGAAGCTGCAGATATTACGCTGATTCGAGGAGATTTAAATAGCATAGCTGATGCAATAATTATGAGTCATAAAACGATGACCAACATTAGACAAAACCTATTTTGGGCATTTGGTTATAACTCATTGGGCATTCCAATTGCAGCAGCTGGCCTCCTAGCACCATGGCTAGCAGGCGCCGCCATGGCATTCAGCTCCGTATCCGTCGTCCTAAACGCATTACGCCTACAAAAAGTTGAACTAAATCATAAATCCATCAAAAACCGAGTTGCTAACTGAGCAGCTCGGTTTTTAGGTTTGAATTGTTTGTGTACCGGGTACAGAAACAATTCAGAATAGTACGAGTGCCAGGTACACAAACAATTCTCGAACAATTTTGTTTGTTCGTAAAGTCTTACCATTTTTGTGAATAGAATTCGGTGGAAAGTTCAATCCTTTAGTTAGTGGAAAGTCTTGAGATGAGAATTTAGGAGGATTATGAAATGGATAGTAAATTGCTATTAGTTACGATGACGCTGCTTTCGGTTTTACTTTTATCAGCTTGTGGTTGGGGAGATAAAGAGGAAGAAGAGCCTGCCGAAGCTGGAGCCGATATTACAAATAATCTTGATGGGTCAGATAAGCTGTCTGGTGAGGAAGAAACTGAAGCTATCGAGGAAACAGCTCTATCCCTTGAGGATATAACAGCAGGCTTAAAGGAATCCGAAAACCCCAAATTCCCAGTTGGAAGTAATGCTGTTGTAAATGCAAGTCATACTGATGGCATGGAGGGCGCCATGGCAACTATTAAAGCTGCATATGATACAACGGTATATTCGGTTTCCTATACCCCTACAAATGGAGATCCATTTGAAGAAAATCATAAATGGTTTGTAGAGGGAGAGATTACACCGGTTGGAAATCAGGAATTGGTTCAAGATGCAGATGTCATTATCCATGTTAACCATATTGATGGCATGTTAGGGGCAGAAGGAGCGATTGACACTGTCGAAGAAACAACTGTTTATGTTGTAGATTACACGAATGCTCTTGGTGAAACTGTTACAGATCACCTATGGCTAAAGGAAAGTGAGCTTGAAACTGAAGAAGAGTCTGATTATGATACTGATTCAGACGATGGAAATTCAGATTCCCAATAAAAAGTGATGAGCCCAGTTCAAATATGAGCTGGGCTTTTTTTAACGGACGAAGTTGATAGCGTTGCCAGAGAAAAAGGAAACAAAAAAACTAAATCCCCAATAATCAAAGCTGACAAATTCACGTCATTTGCCTAAAAATCAAAAATTAGCATTTTTCCTTCATTACTGTACGCAAAGGAAGGGAGTTCGAGCAAATTTTTAGATTTTGAATTGGAGAATTTAACTATTTATTAAATTAGATAAAAATTTATTTTGTAATTTTTAAAATAGTCTGATAAAATCGTGTAACACTGATTCATTTTAAATCTAAAGCTCGGTTATTAGTTGGTTTAAACGGCTCAGCGACTATCTAAAAAAGAGGGAATTACTATGAAGTACTCTGATAAAATCCAAAAAACTCCATCATCATTTATCCGAAATATTTTAAAGGTGACTGATGCACCTGACGTCATTTCGTTTGCTGGAGGATTACCAAATCCAATCTCTTTTCCAATTGAAGAATTACAAAGCTCGATCAATCATGCCATCGCAGAAAATGGGGCAAAATTATTTCAATACTCAACGACAGAAGGTTATTTACCTTTACGACAATATATTGCAGACAAATATAAAAAAGATTACGGACTAGACTTCGATCCTCAAGATATTTTAATCACTACGGGCTCTCAGCAAGCCTTACAGCTGATTTCACAAGTTCTCCTCAATAAAGGGGAAGGCATTGTTATGGAGGAACCGGGTTATTTAGGGGCTATTCAAGCATTCTCTTTGGCTGAGCCCGAATTTTACTCGGTAACCCTAGAAGAGGATGGCTTAAACGCTGAACAGCTTGAGCAAACACTTGCTAATAATGACAATATTAAATTTATCTATACGGTGCCAAACTTCCACAACCCAACAGGGATTACCTATTCACGAGAAAAACGTGAAGAACTCTATGAAGTGGTAAAGAAATATGATGTGGTATTAATCGAGGATGACCCTTATGGTGAATTGCGTTGGAATGGCGAGAAATTGCCTTATATTGGTGCAGGAAGGTTAGAAAATTCCGTTCTTCTTGGTTCGTTCTCAAAAATTGTGACACCAGGTATGCGACTTGGTTTCGTGATAACGAAAAATAAGGAGCTAATGCATCATATCAATACAGTCAAACAAGCAACAGACTTACACACAAATATTTTCTCGCAAATGATTATTCATGATTACCTAACAAGTAATGATTTACAATCTCATGTAAGTAAAATTATAAACCTATATGAAACACAGGCTAACGCCATGTTAAATGCAATCGCTAAATACTTCCCATCCACAGTGAAGTATACAAAGCCAGATGGGGGCATGTTTATTTGGGTAACGTTAGAAGAAGGAACGTCAGCTCTTGAATTCTTCGATAAAGCGATGGAGGAAAAGGTAGCCTTCGTACCTGGTGACCCATTCTATACGGATAAAACGCATGTCAATACTCTACGCTTAAACTATACCAACTCTTCACCAGAAATCATTGAAGAGGGGATTAAACGATTAGGAAAAATCCTATATTCCCTATCAGCTCAAGAGGCAGATAGGGTAGCAAACTAAAAAGAAAAGCAAGGCAATTCAGAGAGTGGTATATCTGGATTGCCTTTTTCATTGCTTCCTTGTAGAAAATAAAGTTATTAAATTTTGTAATTGAGTCACTCTAAAAGAAACTCAATTCTTTTTTATTATGGCCATACTGATCTATACTATTAATACATAATAAGGGAAACTGGAAAAGGGGGAGGTTCATATGAAGAAAAAAACGATAATAATAATTGCTGCTGTTGCGGTTTTGTTGGTAGCTGTGGGTTCGGTATTTGGCTTTCAGCAATGGAATGAAGCGAAAATCCAAGAAAGAAAAGAATTGGCTGCAAAGGAATGGGTCACAGCGTTAAAGGAGCAGGGCTTTGATAAAATTGCGGAGCTTGTGACTGCAGAATCCTTAGAAAAAGCTGGCTATACAAAGGAATCCATCGTAGAGAAATACAAGGCTATTTTCGGTGGTATTGGCGTTTCTAATATGGAGATTGACTATGAAATCGATGAAGAAGACACATTGGAATATATCGCTACCTTTGATACGGTTTTAGGAACGATATCAGATATCCATTATAAAACGAAGCTGGTTGAAAGTGGCGAGGAATATAAAGTGAGCTGGACTGCAGAGCTAATTTTCCCTAGCATGCTTTCAGACGATAAAATTCGCTATACAGTAGATGAAGCAAGTCGAGGCGAAATCGTGGATCGAAATGGTACAGAATTAGCATTGAATACAATTACTTATCAGGCTGGGGTAGTTCCAAAGGATTTAGGTGAAGGGGAAGCAAGAACAACCAAGCTTGACAATATTGCAAAGCAGCTCGGGATTACAGTTGAATTTATCGAAGGGCAATTGGGACAGGGCTGGGTACAGGACGAGCATTTTGTTCCTTTAAAAACATTGCCTTACGGAGCAGACACACCAAAAATTGAGGGTGTTCAGTATCAGCAAGTAGGCACTCGCGCTTACCCATTACGTGAGGCTGCTGCTCATTTAACGGGCTATGTTGGTGAAGTGAATGCAGAGGATATCGAGAAGGATCCAACCTTACAAGCTGGAGATGTGATTGGTCGTACTGGATTAGAGCTTGCCTTTGAGAAGGAATTACGCGGACAAAATGGTGGAGAAATCTATATAGAAACAGCAAATGGGGATAGAAGAGCGACCATTCAAAAGATTGAAAAGCAGGACGGAAAAACAATCGAAGTAACCATTGATGCAAACCTACAGCAAACCGCTTTTGATGCACTCGAAAACGCGGCAGGTTCTACTGTTGTAATGGAGCCTAAAACAGGAAATTTACTTGCTCTCGTAAGTAAACCATCGTATAACCCAAATCAATTTGTTGTAGGAATTTCACAAAGTCAGTATGATGCCTACAGTAATGATGAAGATAAACCCTTCATTAGCCGAATTACGACGCGTTACGCACCAGGTTCAACCTTCAAGCCGATTACTGCTGCCATTGGACTCGAATCGGGCGCTACAACTGTAGATGAGGTCCATCAGATCGCAGGCTTACAATGGCAAAAGGACGATACTTGGGGGAATTATCGAATTTCACGGGTGTCAGAAACGGCAAGTGTAAATTTAAGAACGGCTCTAGTAAAGTCCGATAATATTTATTTCGCCCAGGAAGCTTTAGAAATGGGAGAGGAGACTTTCACAGAGGGCTTAAATAAGCTTACCTTTGGAGAAAATTATGGCTTACCATTAACGATGGAGCCAGCCCAAATTTCAAATGATGAAACGTTCGGTTCAGAGATTTTATTGGCAGATACGTCTTATGGGCAGGGGCAGTTATTAATGTCACCGATACAAATGGCGACAACTTTTTCGCTTCTTGCTAATGAAGGCGTACTAACATATCCAAAGCTTATAACCGATTCAGAAACTAAAACCAAGGAAGTATTTAAAAAAGAAACTATCGATACGCTTAAACCGATGTTAGTAGAAGTGGTTACTTCGACTGAAGGGACAGCACATGACCTAAATGGTGTAGGCGATATTGCTGCTAAAACAGGAACAGCTGAGTTAAAGAAAGCTCAAGGAGAACGTGGAGTAGAAAATAGCTTGGTTACTGTTTTTGATGCGAATGATTCAGGATACTTAGCCGTTTCCGTTGTGGAAGACCATCGTAAGGTTGGAAAAACAGCAACAGAGCTAATTAAACCAGTTATACAGTATCTTGAACTGTTAACTCAATAAAAGAACGCAAAATGGCTGTTCAAAGTCTAGTAGAGGACTTTTGAACAGCCATTTTAAATATTTATTTTAGACTTCAAACTTTTTTACATATCTGACGCGTCTATTTTATGAATAACGCGCGTTATTACCGAAGAATTAAGGAGAGTTGTTTGGTGTTAAAAAGGGAGCCTACGTGGGAACAAAAAATCGCAGAGTATGTTATGGAGAACAAAGAGAATTTTTACCGGCTTGCTTATAGCTATGTCCAAAATCAGGAAGATGCACTTGATATTGTCCAAGACTCAATACAAAAAGCAATGCTATCTAAAACCCTGAAAGACGATAAAGCGATAAAGAGTTGGTTTTATAAAATCATTGTCAATACATCTTTAGATTTTCTGCGCAAAAGAAAAAAGCTAACGGTCGTTGATGACACAACCCTTCAGCTACACTCACAAGGGGTTAGTGATTATTATGAAGATATTGATTTACACCGAGCCATAAATGAACTGTCTCCGGATTATCGAAGTGTCATTGTTCTTAGATATTTTGAGGATTTGAAAATAGAGGAAGTAGCAGAAATCCTCGAGCTAAATATTAGTACGATTAAAACGAGAATTTATAAAGGCTTGAAATTATTAAGAATTCAAATGGAAGACCTTAATTTTGAGGAGGCAAAACAAAATGGATAATAACAAAATGGATAAATTAGTAGAGCAATATAAGGATATCCCGATTCCTCAGGAGCTAGATGAGATAGTAGAAAAGGCTTTGATTGTAAACAAAAAGCCTAGGAGAACAACAACGAAATGGATAGCGGGAGTAGCGGCGGCAACTGTTATTTTCACAACAAGTGTAAACTTGAGTCCAGCCTTAGCTAAGTCGTTAGAGGGTGTGCCAGTAATCGGTAGTGTTGTTGACGTAATTACAATAAAAGAATACAAGGTTGATGAAGGAAACTATCAAGCAGATATCGCTGTTCCGGCAGTTCAAGAGTTAGAAAATAAAACTTTGGAGCAAATGATGAATGCAAAGTATTTAGAGGAAGGGCAGCAGCTTTACACAAAATTTATGAGTGAAATGGAGCAGCAGCAGGCCTTTAACGAAGATGGTCATCTAAGCGTTACTAGCGGCTACGAGATCAAAGTTGATACCGATCAATTATTGTCAGTAGGTCGTTTTATTGAGGAAACTGCAGGCTCTTCGATGACAACGATTCACTACGATACAATCGATAAGCAAAATGAGATGCTAATTACGTTACCAAGTCTATTTAAAGACAATAGCTATATTGAAGTAATTAATAGCAATCTAATCGAACAAATGGAACAGCAAATGAACGACGATCCATCTAAAATGTATTTTATCGATTCGCCTGACGCACCAGTATCTGATGGGTTCAAAACAATTGCTGAACATCAAAACTTCTATATAAATGCCGATCATAAATTAGTAATTGCATTTAACGAATTCGATGTCGCACCAGGTTATATGGGAACAGTCGAGTTTATCATACCAACCGAAGCCATTCAAAGCATTCTTGTGAGTGATGAGTATATTAAATAAATGAGTGTGGCCCGAAATCCCATTGTGGATTTCGGGCTTTTTGAATATGGTGTGGGGAGTGCGGGTGATGGGAGTTGTGATTCATAAGTGGGATGAAGTGCATGAGGGGAGAGGATATGGAGTGGGATGAAGTTCATAGAGTAGATGAACTGCATGAGGGGATTGAAATTGGAGTGTGGTGCAGTTCATCGGGAGGATGAAGTGCATGAGGAGAGTGGATTTGGAGTGAGATGCAGTTCATAGGTGGGATGAACTGCATAAGTGGATTGAATTTGGAGTGGGATGCATTTCATCGGGTGGATGAACTGCATAAGGGGATCAGATTTTCCAAGAACTGCACTTCATAACTCAGATGAACTGCATCCAATAACCTCATTTCGCAAAAACGGCATTCGCAATGTCCCAGAGCCCAATAAAATGATGAACCTAATCGCTATATGCTATAGTAAACAAAGGGATTTGAATGAAAGGATGTTTTTAAAAATGGCAAAAAGTTTGGTTCTCGCCGAAAAACCATCAGTAGCACGTGATATAGCACGTGTATTGAAGTGTGATAAAAAAGGAAATGGCTTTTTAGAGGGCTCTCAATATATTGTGACCTGGGCTTTAGGGCATCTGGTAACACTTGCTGATCCAGAAAGCTATGATGTGAAATATAAAACATGGAATTTAGAAGATTTACCGATGCTTCCGGACCGTTTAAAGCTAACGGTCATTAAACAATCTGGTAAGCAATTTAATACAGTAAAATCACAACTAAACAGAGCGGATGTCAACGAAATTATTATTGCTACAGATGCTGGTCGTGAAGGGGAGCTTGTTGCTCGATGGATTATCGATAAAGCAAAAGTGAAGAAGCCGGTTAAACGACTTTGGATTTCCTCTGTAACGGACAAGGCTATTAAGGACGGCTTCCAAAATCTAAAGCCGGGTAAGCAATATGAAAATCTCTACCATGCTGCGGTGGCCCGTTCAGAAGCAGACTGGTATATCGGGTTAAATGCAACGCGTGCATTAACAACACGTTTTAATGCACAGCTAAATTGTGGGCGTGTTATGTTGTATCCTGTCAATAGTATGGGTGAAATTTGTTAATCTAGATTCTATCTAGGTTGTATGAATTTCGCCCATTTTTTGTTGGGAAAATATAGAGTGTTGGAAGAAAATTATGGATATTATATTAATTATATTTATAATTAAAAGTAATAATTTGTAAAATGGGGTGAAAGATTTGCAATCTGAAGTATTAGTATTAGAAAATTTAACAATTGATGAACCATTAACATTACCAAGAGAAATTAAAAATGAATTTAAACGAGACAGTGTTATTAATAGTATCAAATCTAATTTAAATGAAAAAAACAAAATGGTTGTTCTACTCGGTGACAAATTTACAGGAAAAACTACAATACTTAAGCAATTCTATCAAGAGTATAACTTTCATACTGCAGTCTATTTTGTTCAAGGTGATAGATATAAAGACAGAATTGATTTCATATTTAGCGATATCTGTAAACAATTATTAAGAATGTGTTCTCTAAAAGTACGAAATAAAATAGATATGCAAGATTTAGACGATTTAAATACTGAACGAATATTAGATGTATTCTCGAAGATTTATCACGATTTATGTTCGCAGGCAAAAAGAGACAAAAAGATTTTTTATATTATATTTGACGGGCTTGATAAACTCCAAGAAGATGTAGCAAACGAGATATTAAACTTATTACCCCCTGGAGATTCTAACGGAGTATTTTTAATTTTAAGCATAAATTCTAAATCTAATTTAGAGATAAATTATGATTATATTCCACTTAATGTATTTAACTTTTCTCTAGCTGAAACCCAATACATTTTACAAGAAAATGTATACGATACAAAACTTATAGGTGATATTCATAAGTTTTGTAATGGCCTACCAGCATATATAAATGATTTGAGCATTAAAATCAGTGAAGATCCAGATTTAGTCCATAGCGAGTTTTTCACCTCCCTGCCAGAAAATTATTCTAAATACATAGAAAGTCTTTGGTCTCAATTACTAAATAAAGGAGATAATTTCGAGATAGATGTTCTTTCAGTATTACTTTATGCACCTGAAAAAATTAATTTAAATGAATGTGCGCATGCTTTTAATGTGGAGCCTTATGAAATTTTAAATGCTATAAAAAATAATGAATTTATTAGAAATAAAAGCGATGAGATTTTTATTCCTCAAATATATACAGATTTTCTAAAAACAAAACTTTCTCATAGAAAGACTTATGCAACACAATTTCTAATTAAACTCTATGAAAATCAAAGTTTAACTGATTCTAAAACAGTTACCTTTTTATCGGAATTATATGTGGAAAATAATAACTACTCTAAACTTAGAGAGTTGATGTCATTAAAAACTATCAACTTAAACTTAGAACAATTAAATGAAACAATAACTATAAGGAAAAATTTGGACCTACTTTCAAAGATGAGCTTTTATGAAGAAGATTGGGCAACTTATCAAAAATCAATACTAACAGGAGGAATATTACTAGAAATTAAGCAAACACCCCCAGCTTTAGAAAGTGAAATTAAAATATTATGTACTTTAAGGAAGTTTGAAGAAGCAATTAAACTAACTTACATGTGTTCATTAGAAGATGATCGTGCTTTTTTACTTTCCATTATTTGTAGAGCTTTAGCTAAGAACGGTGAATCAATACCATTATCTATTACTGAAGATATTAACAACTTTGTAGATAAAACTAGTATCTCTTCTGATTTAAGTGAAGAGTTAATAGATAAACTAGTAATAATTAGTACTAATATATTTTCTGCTGACATGCAATTAGCCCTTGATATGATAAGGAAAATAGTGGAGAAAAGTTCTGTTGATATCTCAAAAGAAAAATTAATGGACTATATGTTATTAAAACTATTTTTAAAATTAGGTGATGAAAGTGCTGAAAATAGTGGCATAGAGGAAATTACAGCATCTATTGATGATAGTGAATTAAAAGACATTATTAATGTAGCAACTACTACAAATGTTGAGGATTTTTCAATTGTTTTAGAAAAACTAGATTTAATAAATGATCCTTCTGCTAAAATGTTTTATTTAATTAATTGGTGTATTAATCATGAAACACATAAGCAATTATTTGATGCAGTAGAATACACATTGGAAATCTTCACAAATAACGTAGATCATTCTCTTACTTTAAGAGATTTAAGATTTCTTGTAGAAACATTAGAAAAAAGAAGTGACTATGAGAAGATTAATGAATTAATTATTAAAATAGAAAAAGTTAAAGAAAGTTTAAACTTCGGACTAAAGAAAGAATATATTAAACTAGAATTAGCTATTGCTAAGCTGGAGTCTAGTATTAATCCAGAATTAGGACAAAATAGATTTTTAGACTTATTAATATTTATCGATTCAATAAATGAATTGGATATTAAATGTTTAGGTCTTATTTATTTAATTCAAGATGTAAAGACTATCATGAAAGAAGATTATGAGGATTACTATGATGAAGTGAAGCAAAAATTTAATAGTCAGTTTAACAAACTTTTACTGGAATCGGCGGATCATTATGCAGTTTCACAAGATATATTTTTCGAACTAGCAAAAGTAGAATTTGAATTAGCTATGATTTTCTTTAATAAAATAAATACAGAAAAGAACAGATTTAGAATTTTCCAACAAATATTGAAAGCAAGAATAGAAACAACCCAGTTTTCTATTGACTTAATCCCTTTAACATTCAGATTGTTTAGTGATAAAGGTTATAAAGATTATTTAATATTTAGGTTAGTACATCTCTTAGCAGATAACAATTATTTACTAAACGGACAAGAATTGTTGAGATTAAAATCTTCGATAATGCAAATTAAATCACTTCAATCCAAAATTATTTCATATTCATTTTTATTTAAACTCTCATATGAGATTAACGATATTTCGATAGACATCTACGATAGAATTAAACAACACCTAGCTGATCTTGGACTCTACGAGAATAAAAAGAAAATTGCATACTATACTATCCAAAATATCAGTAAAAAAGATTCTGACCTAGCTAATGAAATCTATAACTTAATAAAAAATGAAGAACAGCAAAGGTCTTTATTAGATGACCGATTGGATACTATACATGTACATTTAATTTCTTTATTAATAAAAATGTTACCAGAGGTTAAAAAGAACAGTGAATTTCAATTTTATATTAAAACAATCTGTTCAAATGTCGCTCGTTGTAATTCAATTCTTAAACAAGTAAGTTTATATAATGAACTTGGATTAAAACTAATTGAAATTAATCACAATCATTATCTTGATGACTTTATTTCAAAATATATCGAGATATTTAATATATCTGAAGATAATTTTTCAATTTTAAGCGAGATTTTAAAGGATAGTGGAACCTTACTATATTTAAAAAATGAAAATTATTACTTTGAGTTACTTGAGAAGTTGGATTATAGAGAAATTAAAGAAAACTGTATATTAAATACTATTACTTATCTAGCCACGCAAAAACCTGTTGGAGAATTAATTGATCTAGAAAACTTAGGGCTTATTTTTAATCTTGAAAGAGCTAAAAGAATAGTTAACTTGATAAAGTTATTAAAAGTTGATGCTAATGTAAGCGTAGCATTAAAAATATTTGTACAAGTATTAGAAAATTCTATAGTAAGAAGAGAATATTCAATTAGAGAAATAGAAGCATTGAATTTCTATAAGGATATTTTGCGGTATTTAGATGAAATACTTCCTGACTCAATAAATATTCAACACGAAGGTTATATAATATTAAGTAAATCTTTGTTTAGTAAATTCAGAGTATTAAAAAATTCAACTGTAACTCGAGGTCTACCTTCTCCGGAAGAACTATACGAAAATGCTAAGAGTATCATTAACATTTCTGATAGGATATTTGTATACTGCTATATTGCTAATTATACTTTCAAAGAAAATCTACAACTAGCTGAGAGCATATTAGATAATGCTCAAGAGGAATTGGTAAAAATATCGAATTATGTAGATAAAATTGAACGCTCAGAATTAATTGCAGATAGCTATTTAAAGATAGGGAACAAAAATGCAGCACAACATATTATTAACAAAATCTTTGATATGATTAAAATTCAAAACTCAAATAATATTAATTCTAGTAACAACTTTGACAATATTATTGAGTTAGCTTATCAAATCAATCCTGAATTTGCTCAGAGTCTAAGTAAAAATTTAGATTCACCTCACGAGACTATTGAAGTAAAGAGAACTTTACAAGCAATGAATTACTTTACTACACCATCGAAAATTAAAGAGTCATCTAAGAAAATTTCTAAGAATGCTTTAAAATCTTTTTATGTAAAAACATTGAAAGCCCTTAATGCTGGAAGAGGACATATACAAACCGAACATCTAGTGATGGAAACAATCGGTAAAATGGGTATTTTAGATTTAGAACTAGTTTTTTTAGGACTAGATTGGTATATAGAAAATTCAACAAGAAGTACTACAATGCATTCCAAAACTTCTGCTCTAAACAATCAGTTTTATCTTGTCCAAGAAGTTATAGACTTTATATTTGGTTTAGATACTTTTGTGATTAAAAACAGTGATTCAAATCCGACTGTTAGGAAGTTATACTCTCTTTTCAATAATGATTTTAGTGATAATTTTGTTCCTGGAGAAGGACAAAAAGCAAAAAGTTATATAATTAATTGGATAAATGAATATGCTAGGGAATCTTTGATGATTTATGACCCATATTTCTCGTACAATGAAATGGATATGTTCTTACAAATCCACTTAAAGGAGAATATAACAGTCATTTGCTCCCACACTGAAATTGATAGGGTTTCTCTTAAACAAATGTATAAAGATGCATGGACAAATATTAGTGATCAATCTCCACCATTTATTAATTTTGCTATTCTTACATCGAAGGATGGTGTTACACCCATGCATGATAGATACATTATAGGGGATAGAATCGGATTACAATTAACAACTTCTTTTAATGGATTGAATAAAAAGGATTATAAAATATCCGAATTAACTGAGGAGGAAGTAAACGATATTAAAAATAATGTGATTTTTAGAACTTTAAATGCTCCTCCAAAAATCCATAATAATTTACCTATTAGTACACATAGATTTTATCTAGAGTAGATTAAATAAAAAAGGTTATAAGAGTACTGGAAGGATACAGGCTGTATAAAAATATCCAAACTTAGAGCTGTATAAAAGACAAACAAGAACCAACAGATTAATTCTGTTGGTTCTTCCATTCTTAATCATCCAATTTAATGCCTTTTAATAATTCTGCAAACGCATTATTAATTGGTTCAGCCTCTTTTTCTTGTTGTTTCATATACTTCTGTACACTACGTTTATCTATTTTACCGCCACCTTCTTTTTTGCGACGTGCTTCAAAAGCAGATAGCTTCTCGCGATACCCGCATTTACATACGAAGATTTGGCCATCACCTTCGCCACGGAGCTCTAGTTTTTTCTTACATTGTGGGCAGCGAGCATTTGTCAAACGTGCGACGTTTTTACGATGACCACATTCACGGTCCTGACACACGAGCATTTTTCCTTTTTTTCCGTTTACTTCAAGCATTGGTTTGCCACAATCAGGGCACGTCTTTGTTGAAATGTTATCGTGCTTAAATTTCTTATCACTATTTTTAATATCTGTAACAATATTCTTCGTATGTTGCTTCATCTCATTAATAAATACTTCTTTTTTCAGTTTACCTTTAGCGATTAGCTCTAATTTCTGTTCCCACTCGGCTGTTGTAATGGGGGATTTCAATTCATTTGGTACCAAATCTAAAAGCTGACGCCCTTTGGAAGTGATATGAATATCCTTACCACGTTTTTCGATCAAGAATGAGTTAAATAATTTATCGATGATATCTGCACGTGTTGCAACCGTACCAAGTCCACCAGTCGATTTTAATGTATCTGAAAGCTGTTTATTTTGCGTATCCATGTACTTTGTAGGGTTTTCCATTGCTGTTAACAAAGTCGCCTCTGTAAAGCGTGCAGGTGGCTTTGTTTGACCAGACGTTTGAACGATTAAATTCGTTTGTAATATTTGACCCTTTTCAAGACGAGGAAGTAGTTGATCTTTCACATCATCATTTGACTCATCATCATCAAAACTATTCGAATAAACTTCTTTCCATCCTAGATTCAATACTGTTTTACCATGTGCCACAAATTTTTCATTACCGATATTTGCCCGTACAGTTAATTGCTCAAACTCATGAGGAGGGAAGAGAACTGCTAAGAAACGCTTTACAACTAAATCATAAATTTTTCGCTCTTTATCGGTAAAGTTAGCAAAGTTTACATATTCCTCAGTCGGAATAATGGCATGGTGATCACTTACCTTACTGTCATCTACAAACGATTTAGAGGTCTTAATTTGCTTCGTTAACACTTTATTCGCCAATGAACGGTATTCGCCTATACCACATGCTCTTAAACGCTCTGGAAGGGTGCTGACGATGTCAGAAGATAAATATCTTGAATCTGTACGAGGATATGTTAACACTTTGTGTGATTCGTAAAGTTTTTGCATTATATTTAAAGTTTCTTTAGCCGAGTAGCCAAACATCTTATTGGCATCTCGTTGCAATTCTGTCAAGTCGTATAGTCCTGGTGCAAAAGATTTCTTCGGTTTACGTTCGATATCGATGACCTTTGCATCCTGTTTACCTAATACGTTAACAATCTTATCAATTTTTTCTTTATTAAAGCTACGTGAATTTCCATTTGAATCCTGCCATGTAAGCTTTAGTTCTTTTGTTTGAGCTTCAATACCATAATACATTTGAGGTTTGAAGTGCTTAATTTCATCTTCCCGTGCTGCGACCATGGCTACAACAGGAGTTTGAACACGACCTGTATTTAATTGTGCATTATACTTTGTAGATAGGGCACGACTAGAATTCAAACCCAAAAACCAATCTGCCTCACTACGTGCAACCGCTGCTTGGTATAGGTTTTCATACGCTTTACCAGGTTTTAAGCTTTTGAAGCCATCTTTAATAGCTTTATCAGTAACCGATGAAATCCATAAACGTTTAATTGGCTTATTCACTTTCGCACGCTCGATAATCCAACGTGCTACGAGTTCACCTTCACGACCTGCATCTGTTGCGATAATGATTTCATTCACATCATTACGTGTCAGCTGAGATTTTACAGCGTTATATTGCTTACTTGTTTGTTTTATAGTTGTTAACTTTAAACGCTCCGGTAGCATCGGTAAATCTTCTAAGTTCCATTTTTTATATTTTTCGTCATAACTCTCTGGGTCAGCGAGTGTAACTAAATGACCCAATGCCCATGTTACGATATATTTGTCGCCTTCTAAAAATCCATTTCCCTTTTTATGACACTTCAGTACGTTTGCAATATCGCGTGCTACTGAAGGTTTTTCGGCGAGTACTAAACTTTTTGCCATAGATTAAACATCCTCTCATAATACATGTTTTTAATATAGCATAAGAAAAAAGTTTATTCAGTTTTGTTTCTTTATAATAATGCTTCTATTTCTTTAACAAGTTTATTAGGTTCAATACTTAATGTGTCGGCGATTGTAAACAACGTTGTAATAGTAGGTTGTCTTTGTCCTCGTTCAAGCATTCCAATATATGTACGGTCTAGATTACACTGTAAAGCTAACTGTTCTTGTGATAAGTTTGCTAATTTTCGATATTTTTTCAATACGACTCCAAACGCATCTGTTACATTCATCTTAATCACCTCTAGTCTTATTAACTAAGAGGTGATAACTTCTTTCGACAGACTATAGTCATCTTAAGTGAAAAATGTTAATATTTGATTAAAAGTATTAAAAATTTAAGGTGATAACAATGATAACAACCAAACAATTATTTGAGATTTTAAAGGTTCTTAAAATAAAAAATAAAAATATGTCCCATTTATCACAAAAAGAGTTAAAAGAGTTGATAATTAAATATTACGATTCAAACCTCAAAATATTAGATATTAAAAGGGCGTACGATATAACAAAAATCGTTGGAAAATTTAATAAAGAACTTCCTGAATTAATATCAACTATTTCATGTACTAATTGTGAAATACCTTATACCGTTATTTGGGAAAGTCGAACAAATCATCAAGGTCATGTGCTTAACTGTCCAAAATGTAAAAATAAACGATACTCATTAATTGATGAAAAATTAGATATAAGTATGCTAGCTAAACAAGAACTACAGAACGATATTATTGGAGAAGAGAAGAATCCTTTGACATTAAGAGATTTTGTGGCTTTGTCTGCGATTTTGAAATTATGTTTTGATTACCAAAGAATGAGGATATATAATTTAGAGTTCTTTATTGAGAAGATTTTTCCTAATAAAGGTTACGGAGAATTTATTATAAATGAATTGAAAATGAAGGGAATTTTAATAAAAGATGATGAAAGAGGAGACTCATATAACAATGAACAGAGTTATATATTATCATCGGTTTTCAGTCCTAAATATGATTATGAATCTTCACTTTACAGTTTATTAAATTATTCAAAGTTTTTAGTGGAACAAAAGGATTTTCATGTATTTGAAAAGATGAGTTTATGGCATGAATTAGCTTTGCAAGAAGTATTTCAATATTATTTTTTTAGTCTAAAAAAGATTGGATATAAAGCCTATATTACAACAACTAATCATTCTACTTTTAAATATTTATTGAGGCAGTTTTCTATTGCTCAAATTTGGGGAATTATATCAAAAGCAATTTCATTTACTGGTGAAAGATTAAAAGATAAGGTAACCTTTGAAAAGTTTGATGAAAAAATATGTATTAATTGTGAGCAATTTGCAAATCGTGCTATTACCCAAAATTGGGAATTAGCTAATTATAATAGACCTTATGAGATGCCTATAAGTGTAATGAGTAATATATTTTTCAATGATATAATTCAAGTTAGTAATAATAATGGGTTCAATAAAAAGTTAAATATTGAATTTCTAAAATAGATATTTTTGCTGAATTTTTATTATATATCTTCTCAAAAACGGCCTAGTTACAAGCCGTTTTTTCTTTGCTTCTACATATTGCTACCAATGTAATCAAAAGAAGAAGGAGTTGCTCATAAGGAAATTATATTAAAATGAAAGGGTACCACAAGCTGCATGTGCAACCAATAGTACCCTTAATGATATTCGTAAAACTGCATATTCAGTCAATAAAATATCACTTATTTATTATATATTAAAAAAGCGTACAGCAATAATTAAATTACTAACTAAATCCCTAAATACATGTAGTTTTATAAAGAAGATTAATCATTTAGAACAAAGTTTATAAAGTGCTGTGTATTTAGAGTTTTGGTTATTCAATGTAGTGTAGTGCTTTAATTTAAAAATTTTTAATTGGATACAGAGTAAAATCCCTGCTTTCAATATAAAAGTAGGGATTTTTGGCGTTTT
>NZ_QJTJ01000001.1:286009-366617 GCF_003217295.1 Ureibacillus chungkukjangi | reverse complement strand
ACTTTGCGTTATTCATCTTAATTGAACCGCCGTATACGGAACCGTACGTACGGTGGTGTGAGAGGTCGGGAGTTAATCACTCCCTCCTACTCGATTGCGTTTTGACTTTTAATACTTACGTATATAACTTAAGGAGAGATGAAAAATGAACCATTCTCCTGACAACTTTAATTATCGATCACTTTTTGATTTGAACAATGATGCAATTTTAATAATCAATTTATCAGGTGAAATACAAAATGGAAATGCAGCTAGCGAAAAGGTTATCGGTTATTCATTAAGTGAGATGCAAAATCAAGCGTTTATATCTTTCATTGAAGACAAGGAACAAGCCAGAAGATGCTTTGCTGATATGATGAGTGGGATTAAAACAGATACAAATATTCAATTGCTCCATAAGAATGGAAAACGAATTAATTGTTTAGTGAAATGTATTCCTTTGGATAAATCCGACATAAAAAAAGGCTTATTTTTAGCCTTAAAGGATATGACTGAATACGATTCATTAATGAATAAGTATCACCAAAGTGAATTGTTTTTCAAAATAATAGCGGAAAATGTACAGGATGTTATTCTTTTAATGAATGAACATCGAGAATATCTCTATGTTTCACCTTCTGTTGAGGGTATGTTTGGATATGATAAGAAAACCGTAGAAGGAATGCTGCAGCAGGATCCATTCTTTTACAATCACCCAGATTATTCTGAGCAGTTAAATCAAGTCTATATTGATTCGAGGAAAACCGGAAAACCATTTCAAATCATCATTAAAATACTCCATAAAGTGAATGGATGGATTTGGACTGAAGTGAAGGGGACTCCTGTATTCGATGAAGAAGATAATTTCAGACAAATGGTTTTAGTAGCTAGTGATATTTCAATGCAAAAAGAAATGCAAGAAAAGTTAGAGTATTATGCTTATCATGATCCGTTAACTGGATTGCCAAATCGTCGTTATTTTGAAAAATGCCTAACCGAATCCATTGAAAAACTTAACTTAACAGAGCAGTTTTTTTCACTAATCTTATTTGATATTGATGATTTTAAGACTGTAAATGATACCTGGGGACATGAGATAGGAGATCAGGTGATACAGGAGGTTGCGAGACGAACGCGACAGGTAATTGGAGAAGAAGGCATTGCTGCAAGGCTAGGCGGCGATGAATTTATAGTACTGTTATATAGATGTGATAATGAAGAAGCATTAAAAGAGGTTATCCAAAAGCTTCAAAATATAATGCTTGAGGAAATTGTTACTGAGAAAACTTCAATTGCTATAACAAATAGTATAGGTGCAACAATTTGTACGACAAAGTACATGAGTGAAACGTATTATTTCAAAAGTGCAGATGTTGCCCTTTACGAGGTTAAGCATGAAGGCAAGAACCAATATCATATCAACAATTCATGAATCTGAGGCTTTCCTTACTAGGTGAGCCTCTTTTAGTTTGAAGTTTTCTCTATTAGCGTTAAAATATATATGCAGGAATTGGGGGGAGTGGCAATGTATCCAAACTGGATTTTACAGCGTGCACAATTGACACCAGCACGTAGAGCATTGAGTTTTGAAGAGCAATCTTGGACTTTTGAAGAACTAAAAAATATATCAGTTAAACGAGCAACACAATTAACTGCTTTGGGCATTAAACCTAAGGAACGAGTAGCGATTCTTGGCCCTAGTGAACCAAGCCTTATTTTTATGATGTATGCATGCATGCATCTCCAATGTGAAATGGTGATGTTAAATCGTAAGCTATCAAAGGTCGAGCTACAATATCAAATTGAGGATGCACAGGTAGAAAAAGTATTGGTAGCTGATGAGGATGCTTTACTGCTACCAGATATTCATACGCCGATTGTATTCTCTGCAGTTGAAAGTACGGTGGGTAAATCCCTTGAGATAAGTAAAGAATGGTCCCTAGATCAAACCGTTACGATTATGTATACATCTGGAACTACTGGATTACCTAAGGGCGTGCGTCAAACAGTAGGGAACCATCAAGCAAGTGCTTTAGCATCTGTATTAAATATCGGCTTATCTGAAGAAGATGTCTGGCTTTGTACGGTACCATTGTTTCACATTAGTGGGTTTTCAATATTAGTTCGTTCTTTATTATATGGGAATGCTGTAAAGCTTTATAAAAAGTTTGACAAGGATCAAGCGGCATTGGATATTGCAGAGGGACAAGTCACACATATGTCTGCAGTAGCAGTGATGCTTCAGCGTGTCCTACAAGAGCTAGAAGATAGAGGACTTGAAGCCTCACCTAAATTTAAAATGATTTTGGCCGGTGGTGGACCAGTTCCTGAAAATTATATCAAGCGAGCGCATCGCTTAAATCTAATGGTTTCACAAACTTATGGAATGACAGAGACGTCTTCTCAAACAGCTACCCTTTCAAATGAAGACGCCTTGAGAAAATTAGGTTCTGCTGGGAAGCCGTTATTCTTTAATCAAATTAAGATAGCTGGCGTCGCGTCTCCGGGAGAGATGGGGGAGATATTAATTCGTGGACCCCATGTGACACCGGGTTATATTGGAAGTTTTTCGGAGAGAAGCTCGACAGTTGATGGATGGTTACATACTGGGGATATTGGATACTTAGATGAGGAAGGTTATTTATTTGTAGTAGATCGCCGCTCTGACCTACTCATTTCAGGTGGAGAAAATATCTATCCAGCTGAGATAGAGAATGTTCTGCTGAGCCATCAGGCGGTTGGTGAGGCTGGTGTTTGTGCCATAGATGATGAAACCTGGGGACAGGTTCCAGTAGCGTTTATCGTTTTAAAGGAAGATGTTCGTGAGGATGAGCTAATAGAGTTTTGTAAAGAACGATTAGCAAAATATAAGGTACCTAAGTATTTTCATGTTGTACCGAATCTGCCGCGAAGTGGATCAGATAAATTGCTCAGAAGAAAGCTTAAAGACTTATTAAACTAACAAAAACGGTTCAACTCAAATGAAGAGATGAACCGTTTTCTATTATTGTAAAGCTTGACTCAATGTTTCAATATTCTTTTCCATCAGCGTGAAGTAGATTTCATTATTTTTAATATCCTCTTCAGTTAAAACACTTAAATTATGCAATTCAAGCGAGTCAGCGCCAACTTCGTTTTGAATAACTGAAGAAAGCTTTGAAGAAACGTTTTGTTCAAATAAAATATAAGAAACTTGTAGCATTTCAGCCTGATCGACAATTTCAGTTAACTCTTTCTGTGATGGCTCACTTTGTGAGTTAATCCCTGCAATAGCAATTTGCTCTAATCCATATTGCTGTGCGATATAACCAAATGAAGCATGAGAAACAAAGAAAGTTTTTGATGTAGCCTTTGACGCCATTTTTTCAAATTCTTGGTCAAGAGATTCTAAATCAGAAATCAACTGGTCATAGTTTTCATTTAATAGTTGTTCTTGTTCAGGTAAAGCAGCAACAAGCTCGTCTTTTACTGCACGTGCTAAATCCTGTGAAAGTGTTGGAGATAGCCAAAGATGTGGATCTGTTTCGCCATGGTTATGACCTTCATGACCTTCTTCTTCATCCTCTTCATGACCGTCACCTTCATGATCATGGTCGTGCTCTTCATGTCCCTCGTCTTCGTGGGCATGCTCCTCTTCTGCAGATGCTTGAAGCTGATCATCTGAGATAGCATCTGATGTGGCAACTAATTTTACGTTTTCATTTTTTAACGTGTTTTTAGCGTTTTCAACAAATCCTTCAAGTCCTAATCCGATATAGAAGAACAGGTCTGCATCTGCTAAAGCCATCATATCCTTTTGAGTTGGTTCAAATGTATGTTCATTTGTTCCAGGTGGGTAAATAGAAGTAACATTGACATACTCGCCACCAATACGCTCCGCAAAGTAGCTTAAAGGATAAACCGTTGTGTAAACATTAATTGTATCCGCATCTTTTTTTGTAGTTGCTGCTTCATTATTAGTAGTGGAAGTGCTATTACATGCTGTTAGTCCAAGGAAAAGGGCAGCAATTAATAGTAAATAAGAGAATTTTTTCATTTCTTTTCAAACCCTTCTAAATAGTAATTGTTACTATTTGCAATTTCAACATTCTCAATAATACATGAAGAAATGAAAAAAAACAATTAGAAAAAATATATTTTCTAAAAAAATATTAATCAATAATTGTCATAACAAAAGGCCCTCGAATTATTTTTTCTTCGAAGGCCATTTTTCTGGTACCGGGTCAAAGCCACCAGGATGGAATGGTTGGCATTTTAATATTCTTTTTGTCGTTAGGTAAAGTCCTTTAAGGGCCCCATGTTTTTGAAATGCCTCTAGCCCATATTGAGAGCATGTTGGGTAAAAGCGGCAAGACGGAGGGGTAACTGGTGAAATCACTTTACGATAAAATGTTATAAGCCAAATAAAAGGATACTTCATGAATTTTTCTTCTCCTGCTTCACTTGAAAAGTCTGCTGCGGCTTTGGATCAATTGTTTGAGTAAATATATTTTTTCTTTTGTTCATAATAAAAAGGATAGCGCAAATAATAATAACGAAGTACATAACAGCAACTAGAATTATTATAGCTAAAGTAGTATCCATAACAATCACCTCAAACATTATTATAAATCATATAGACAAGACTAGGGTAAACAATTCCAACAGTTATAAGTCTTTATATATATGGAGATGTTTTAAACAATGCTATGAAGGTTATAGTAATGGTGTCATTAGAAAGTAAAAAAATTAATTTAAATAAGAGGTGGATATTATGGCAAACAAACCATTAGTAGAACACTTAAACGATTTAGTTGCAACAACTTCAGTACTTTATACAAAGCTTCATAATTATCATTGGTATGTAAATGGACCATCCTTCTTTACATTACATGCAAAATTCGAGGAGCTTTATAATGAGGTCACATTAAATTTAGATGAAATTGCGGAACGTATTTTATCTAAGGGTGGAAAACCGGTTGCAACCTTAGCAGAGCATCTAGAGATGTCTCATATTAGAGAAGCCACTGGTACAGAAACAACTGAGGAAATGGTTGGTACAACAATTACTGACTTTAAAACGATTATGGGCTTTCTTAAAGAAGCAATGCAGCAGGCTTCAGAAGAAGGTGATGACCGTACAGAAGACATGCTAAATGCAATGGCGCAAAGCTTTGAAAAACATGTCTGGATGCTTTCGGCGTTCTTAAATGAGCGATAAGAATATAAATAATATGGCCCAAAAGATATATCTAAATACTTTTGGGTTTTTTGTTAAACTTTAAAACTTACTAATACAACTCACTTTTTTGCGGTATGAATAGTTCACTTTTTTCCGCGGCATACTGTTGAAAAGGAGTTGATTATTATCGATACTACAATTTATGTTTCTGTCGCTAATCAGTCTTACAGCTATTTGCCGCTAGGATTGCCTTGTGAATTTAAACTGCAATTAGAAGAACAGAAAGCACGTTTGTTTGAAAAGTTATTTTTACAGCTAAATTCTTTGGAATTCGATAATATTGTTCGTGCTCACTTACCATATATCCCATATCACTTGGACGAATCTAATGATGAAATTGATACAAGAATGAAAAAAATATATGCGTTAATCCATGAATTTGGTGACGAACATACGAAAAAATTTGTTGAAGAATTGCCTTATTTCCATTGATTCCAATACATCCCTTAGCTAGACTTATTAGTAAGAAGGAAGTGGCTAAAGGGATGTTTAATTTTATCGATGAAAATGGATGTAAATGTGAGCTAAGCTTTGAAAAAGGGCCTTATGAAATAGAACCGAAGCATGTTTTAGTATTGGTGTATTACGAGGGGAAATGGCTATGCACCATCAACAAAAAGCGGGGCATAGAATTTCCAGGTGGAAAAATAGAACCAGGAGAAACATTAGAAACAGCAGCAATTCGTGAGGTTTATGAAGAAACGGCAGTTCAAATTGATGATTTGAAATGGTTTGCGTATTATGTTGTTCATGATGCGCCTCCATTTTGTAAAGCAGTGTTTACAGGAAAAGTGGAAAGAATCGATGAGTTTGTCGAAGAGCATGAAACACTAGGGATGACCTGGCTTACTTCTGAGGAATTAGAGAATCATCCAAATTTAAGCTTCTATATGAAAGATGCAGGAATGAAAAAGATGTTACAGGAAGTGAAGCATCATGAAAGAAAATGGTAGTATTGAAATGATTAGAAGCTATCCATCGCCGAACCCACATGTTATCTTGCAGGAAATTGTCTATTGGTCGCAGGGGCTTCGTGTGAAAGGATTATTAGCAAAACCTAAAAAAGAAGGACAGTACGAAGCGTTACTGTATTTGCGTGGTGGTCTTCAGTCAATCGGCATGGTTCGTGCACCGAGAATAGCCCAATTTGCGAGTCAAGGCATAGTTGTCTTTGCCCCTTATTATCGTGGTAATCGAGGAGGGGAAGGGCGTGACGAGATGGCTGGAGAGGACCGTTTTGATGCAGTGAATAGCATTGAATTTCTAAAAAAGTGTGCAAATGTTAAGAAAGTACATTTATTTGGTTTCTCTCGTGGAGGCTTAATGGCTTTATGGACTGCCATTTTAAGAGATGACATCAAATCTGTTGTTACATGGGCTGGTGTTTCAGATGTTACCTCAATGTACATGGAACGTGTAGACATGAGGAGAACATTGAAACGTATTATTGGAGGCTCTCCAAATAAAGAACAGGAAAAATACGATGAACGAAATCCTCTTTTAAAGGTCGATATGATAAATGCCCCAGTTCTTATCATTCATGGTACTGATGATGAGAATGTTAGCATAGAACAAAGCTATGATTTAGAAAAAACATTAATCAAAGAAAAAAAGCAGGTAGAGACATGGTTCTCTTCAGGCTTAACTCATTACTATCCTCCACATATTAACCGACAAACAGTTAGGGCTTTAAGTGAATGGATGAAAATGAAATAAAAAAAGCGGACGTCTCTTTTTTAAGAGAAAGTCCGCTTTTATATTGTTCAATGTTATCGGAATTAAGCTATTGGTCCACCTTTTTTTAAGATATCTTCAGAAACGTTAGAGAACTTTGTGAAGTTTTCTTTAAATAGGTTAGCTAAGAAATTAGCTTTTTGATCGTATGCTTCTTTGTCAGCCCATGCAGCACGAGGATCTAACACTTCACTTGGTACACCTTCCACAGCTGTTGGAATGTGTAAGCCAAAGATTGAATCTTGTGTCGTTTCAACGTCACTAAGTTTTCCATCGATAGCAGCACGAACCATTGTGCGAGTATAAGAAAGCTTCATACGAGTACCCACACCGTATTCTCCACCAGTCCAACCAGTGTTTACTAAGAATACTTGAGAGCCGTGCTCATCAATTTTTTCACCTAACATCTCAGCGTAGCGTGTAGCTGGAAGAGGTAAGAAAGGTGAACCGAAGCAAGTAGAGAATACTGGCTCTGGAGAAGTAACTCCACGCTCTGTACCTGCTAATTTTGAAGTAAAGCCACTTAAGAAGTGGTACATCGCTTGTTCTTTTGTTAATCTACTGATTGGAGGTAACACACCAAAAGCATCAGCAGTTAAAAATACGATAGTTTTTGGATGACCTGCAACAGAAGGCATAACAATATTATCGATAAAGTTAATTGGGTAAGCAGCACGCGTATTTTCAGTTAAAGTACTATCATCGTAGTTAGGAATACGAGATTTTGAATCTACTACTACGTTTTCTAATACTGTACCAAAACGAATTGCATTATAAATTTCTGGTTCTTTTTCAGCAGAAAGGTTGATAGTTTTTGCATAGCATCCACCCTCAATGTTGAATACACCATTATCTGACCAACCATGCTCATCGTCACCGATTAGTTTGCGGTTGCTATCTGCCGATAAAGTTGTTTTACCAGTACCAGATAATCCGAAGAATAATGCAACATCTCCTGCTTCACCTACGTTTGCAGAACAGTGCATAGAGAAAATATCATTTTCAGGAAGTAGATAGTTCATAATTCCGAAGATAGATTTTTTCATTTCGCCAGCATATTCGGTACCACCGATTAAAATAATTTTCTTTTCTAATGATACGATGATAAATGTTTCAGAGGCTGTTCCATCAACTGCTGGATCTGCTTTAAAGTTTGGTGCTGATACAATTGTAAATTCAGCATTATGAATAGGTAATTCTGCTTCAGTTGGACGGATGAATAATTGATGACAGAAAAGATTATGCCATGCATATTCGTTAATAACTTGGATTTGCAGCTGAGAGTCTTTGTCAGCACCAGCATATCCTTTGAATACAAAAAGCTCATCTTTTTCTTTTAAATAGTTGACAACTTTTACATATAGATTATCAAACACTTCAGCAGAAATCGGACGGTTAACATTACCCCAGTCGATTTTATCTTTTGTGCTTTCTTCTTCTACGATATATTTATCTTTAGGAGAACGACCAGTATATTTGCCTGTTTCAGCACTTATGGCACCATCAACAGTTAATGTAGCTTCTCCACGTTCTGTAGCTTTTTCCACTAATTGTGGTACGGATAATTGAACTTTAATATTTTCGCCGTTTAATAATTCCTTCAGCTCATTAGCAATTTCTACTGAATTCATCGATTAAATACCATCCTTTTTATAGAATTCCCAAAATGGTGGGAGGTTTGATTATTTTCAAAAATTAGTATAACACATTGAATTAATTAGTCTATACTAATCCAACATTTATTTTTAAATTTTTAAACTTTAATAGAATTATTCAAAAACGATTGACAAGTGAATCTACTTTCCGTAAGATTTACTCTTGAACGGATACTCTTATCCCGAGTTGGTGGAGGGTCAAGGCCCTATGAAACCCGGCAACCTGCGTTATTCATTTAACGCGATGGTGCCAACCTGATGCAAGGGAATACCCTTGAACGATAAGAGTGAAAGGTAATGTCATGAAACCACAATTCCTTTTACTCATGTACTTAACAATGAGTGGAGGAATTTTTTTTTCTAATTAGAACAGAATGATAAGGATAGTATAGCATTTCTTTCTATTTTTATCTGAGCCTTTCTAAATCCATGTATTTGTGAAGAGATCGTCTATACATTTTAGAATGTAGTTTAAATAAGTCCTGTACTTAGTCTTTACTAAATAACTAAGATTAATTACAGTGACAACTGTTAGGCTAAAAATTGTTCCATTACTGTTTTATACATAATAATAAAACAATAATTCAAATTTTCCTAATTAAATTTTAAAAAGTGGGAAAAAATGGGCAAGTTAAAAGGTAACGGCAGGAATACCGATCTAGTAGAACGGGTTTAACATGGATAATGAGTACCGTATCAAAAACGAGAAATTATCTCGCTATAAACTTAGGAGGAAACGAAATGACAAATCGTCGACTGTTTACATCAGAAAGTGTGACAGAAGGGCACCCAGACAAAATTTGTGACCAAATTTCTGATGCAATTTTAGATGCAATTTTAAGAGAAGATCCAAATGCACGTGTAGCTTGTGAAACTACTGTAACAACAGGTTTAGTACTTGTAGCAGGTGAAATTACAACATCTACTTATGTAGATATTAAAGGTATTGTTCGCGATACAGTAGCTGAGATTGGCTACACTCGCGGAAAATATGGTTTCGATGCAGAAAACCTTGCCGTACTAGTTGCCATTGGTGAACAATCAGCAGATATAGCCTTAGGTGTTGACCAAGCTTTAGAAGCTCGTGAAGGTTCAATGACTGATGCAGATATCGAAGCAATTGGGGCAGGAGACCAAGGTTTAATGTTTGGTTTTGCATGTAATGAAACACCAGAGCTTATGCCTTTACCAATCAGCCTTGCACATCGATTAGCTCGACGCTTAACAGAGGTAAGAAAATCTGAAGAGCTTACGTACCTACGTCCAGATGGAAAAACTCAAGTAACAGTTGAGTATGATGAACAAAACAGACCAGTTCGTGTAGATACTATTGTTATCTCAACACAGCATGATGAAGAAGTAACTTTAGAACAAATTCAAGAAGATATTAAAGAAAAGGTTATTAACGTAGTGGTTCCTGAAGAATTAATTGATGCGGGTACTAAATACTTTATCAACCCAACTGGCCGTTTTGTTATCGGTGGGCCTAAAGGAGATGCCGGCTTAACTGGCCGTAAAATTATTGTTGATACTTACGGTGGTTATGCTCGTCATGGTGGCGGTGCTTTTTCGGGTAAGGATGCAACAAAAGTTGACCGCTCTGCAGCATATGCGGCAAGATATGTAGCAAAAAATATTGTAGCAGCAGGTTTAGCTGAACGTGCAGAAGTACAATTAGCTTATGCTATTGGCGTTGCTCGTCCAGTTTCTATTTCAATTGATACATTTGGAACTGGAATTGTGAAAGAAGAGCAATTAGTAGAATGGGTAAGTGAATTATTCGACTTACGTCCTGCAGGCATTATTAAAATGCTGGATTTACGTAGACCAATTTACAAGCAAACAGCAGCCTATGGACACTTTGGTCGTACGGACTTAGATGTACCTTGGGAAAATACAGATATTGCTAGCCTTTTAAAAGACAAAGCAGGTCTATAATACTAACATCAATCCTTGCAGGGGAATAGATATAAATAGGTAGAGCCTAGTTGCGCTCTACCTGTTTTCATTTCAAGGGAAATCCTGTTCTAAGGGGATGTTATAAAATTGAGTTTTGTTGTAGATATTGCTTTTTATGGAGGAGTCTACTGCACCTGTTGCTTCAAACTCAAATGAATAGCCATCGCTGAAGGTGAAGGTGTAGGTTTCTTTATCATTATAATCTTCTGGATAGACATGGCTTATGTGAGATAAATCAGACCATTCGTAAACTACTTTACTACCAAACAAAGGATTATACTCGATATAATCTTCATCTAAATAGACATAATAATTTACGCCCATAAAAAAGATAGTGAAAAATCCAAAAGCCGATAAAATCAGAACAACTATCTTAGTAATAATCTTTTTAATGAAATACAGCACTATTAATGAAATAAAGGCAATGAAAAAGGCTAAAGAATATACAACTAGATTTTTGCCAAAGGATATAAATGCAATTTTATTTGGCTCCTCAAATACAACTACAGATAATATTACAGGGGTCAATAACACGATTATTGGAGCAATAATAATAACGAGTATTGCTAATACCCAGTAGATACTTTTAGTTTCATATTGGTTCATCTCATTCTCCTTATATATAGTTTATGTAATGATTCAAAGACTCAGAGTTTTGAAAAAAAATAGGTATAAGCAAGAAGCGTTATACCTGAAAATTTAGAGTTTCTACTATCATATGTTGTTAAGGCTGAAGTGATTTGTAAATTTGTCCTTTTTCTACATATTCGCGAATGATACGGTCCATATCCTCCCGATCTTCAGGCGTAACTTCACGAACTACCTTTGCTGGTCTCCCCATTGCCAAGCTATTAGGGGGGATTTTTTTACCTGGAGGAACAAGACTCCCAGCACCGATAAAAGCTCCTTCTCCAATTTCTGCACCGTCCAAAATAATAGAACCCATTCCGATTAAAGCGCTTTTTCGAATAACACAACCATGTAATGTAACCTGGTGGCCTACAGTTACTTCGTCTTCAATAATTACCGGATTATTCGGACTTTGGTGAATACAGCTCAAGTCTTGTATACTACAGCGTTTTCCAATAATTGTTGGCGCGACATCACCACGAATCACCGTATTAAACCATATAGTAGATTCTTCCTCTATAGTGACATCCCCTGTAACTACAGCATTATCTGCGATATAGACAGATGGGTCTATTTTAGGATTTTTATCTTTAAAAGGGTAAATCATCGAAAATCTCCTCATTTCTCAGTATGATATAGTATAGCGTAACAAATATAGCAAAGAATGAAAATTAGAATGCAAGTTTGCCCATTTTAATTGGGTAGGAGGGCAAGAAGTTATGTGGAAATGGGAAGCAGAGGGACAAGCAAAAGCTGTTGTTGTTCTTTTACATAGTGCGTTCGAGCAGCATCAATGGTATGCATGGTTAATCGAAAAGCTTCGAACAGAGGGCTTTACAATCGTCATGGGTGATTTACCTGGTCATGGAAAGAATTCAAAATATGCAAAAATTCATGATGAAGATATAAAGGAATACTCGGATTTTATTAAAAAGCTAATGCAAAATGCGGTACTATATCAGCTACCTGTTTTTATCATTGGGCATGGCTTAGGAGCTACTTTAGCGATTAACTTTTTGAAAAAAAATGAAGTAGAATGTGCAGGCTTAATCCTGACATCACCATGGCTAAGTTTAAGAAAAACTACGAATTTATTAACAAATGCCATGACTAACTTAGGAAATCTGGCTTCAAATAAAAAAATCTCTTTAAAATTCGACAAGAAAATGCTAACTAGAAATAATGACGGCTATCAGGAGTTAGTAGATAAAATTCCTTACCATTCCTATGCAACGGTTGGATGGTATAAGGGTGTACAGAACCTTATGAAAAATATTATTTCTGAACAAGAAAGTAATTTGTCATTGCCGATTTTATTAATAACAGCCAAGCAGGATAAAATTACTGATCCAGCTGTAGTTCGTAAATGGTTATTCAATCAAAAATCGACAGAGGTTCAATATAAGGAGTGGCCATATAGTTATCATAATCTATTCCATGATAATGAAAGAGAAGAAATTTTCATCTACTCAAAGGATTTCATGAATAACGTTCTTAGAGCACTCGGTTATATAATTAAATAAAAAATTTTCAGTACTCAGTCCACCATAACTGAGTATTTTTTGTATTTAAAGGGGATATATTAGTAGATTATAAATCTTTAATTATCGAAAAATATTGAATAAATTCAATTTGTGTAATATATTGAATTTTATAACAATAAAATATACATAAAAAAAGAGGTGTTCAGATGGAAGGTTTAGTAAAAGCGCTAAACGACTTTTTTTGGGGTCCATGGTTTATCTATGGAATCTTGATCGTGGGGATTTTCTTCTCGATTATGACTCGTTTTTTGCAGGTACGACATATTAAAGACATGTTTGCTCTAATGTTTAAAGGTAAAAAATCTGAGAAAGGAATTTCTTCTTTCCAAGCTTTATCAATTGCACTTTCTGGTCGTGTAGGGACTGGTAATATCGCTGGTACTGCTACAGCAATTGGTTTTGGTGGTCCAGGGGCAGTGTTCTGGATGTGGGCGATTGCCTTCATAGGAGCAGCTACAGCCTATGTAGAATTGACATTAGCTCAAATCTACAAAGAAGAAAAAGAAACTGAGTATCGAGGTGGTCCTGCCTTCTATATTGAAAAAGGAATGGGACAAAAATGGTTTGCTGTAATTTTTGCAGTAGCAGCTTTAATTGCAATGCTGGTGTTAATGCCTGGTGTTCAGTCAAATGCGATTGCTGGTGCAGTTCAAAGTGCTTTTGGTATTGAAGCGTGGATTACGGGACTAGTTATTGCTATTTTACTAGGTATTATTATTATTGGTGGAGTTAAATGGATTGCCAATGCGGCTCAAATTATTGTTCCATTTATGGCGATTGCTTATATTTTAATGGCTCTTGTTATCGTCTTCATGAATATTTCTGAGGTACCAAGTGTAATCGGACTTATTTTCTCTAGTGCTTTCGGTGCTCAAGAATTATTTGGTGGATTAATAGGGTCGGCTATTGCTTGGGGAGTTAAACGTGGGATTTATTCAAACGAAGCGGGTCAAGGTACAGGTCCTCATCCAGCAGCTGCAGCTGAGGTTTCTCACCCTGCCAAACAAGGTTTAGTTCAAGCAGCCTCAGTTTACATTGATACTTTACTAGTTTGTTCGGCTACTGCATTTATGATTCTATTTACAGGAATGTATAATGTGCATGATGAAAAGGCTGCAGATCCAGCAGCTACATTCGTTCAAGTTGGGGAATTCAATTCCGGTCAATTATCAGGGGAAGAGCAAGTTACATTTGCTAAAAGCATTGAAGCAGGTGCAGCTTATACTCAATATGCAGTAGATTCTTCTTTACCTGGCTTTGGCGCACCATTTGTTGCGATTGCATTATTCTTCTTCGCATTTACAACGATTATGGCCTATTACTATATTGCAGAAACAAATGTATCTTACCTATTCTCGGGTACTTACGAAAAGATTGGTATTTGGATAGCGAAGATTGCCATCTTAGCAGCTGCATTTTACGGGACAGTTAGAACATCAAATTTAGCGTGGGCAATGGGTGACGTAGGGTTAGGATTGATGGTATGGATAAATGTCATTGCTATCTTAATCATCATGAAGCCAGCGATTCTCGCGTTGAAGGATTATGAGCAACAGAAAAAAGAAGGAAAAGATCCAGTCTTCGATCCTATTAAATTAGGTATTAAAAACGCAACATTCTGGGAAAAGAATAATAAAGACCAATAATAAAAAGCGTGAAGTAAACAAAAACTAGTTTACTTCACGCTTTTTCTCATTCAGGAAATTGTTTTACCTTTTCTAGTGCAACGATAAAGGGCGGGTCATTTTTTTGATTGATAAATTCATAGCGCAATACATGAACATATTTTTGTGGGAGGGAGCTAACGAAACGTAAAACCTCGTCACGTTCGGCTATTCCTCCTTCATGTCCATGGTATATCACAAGTACAATGACACCACCAGTTTTTAATAGCTTAAGTAATTGTTCAATAGCAATTACTGTTGTATTTCCTTGAGTAATGATTGAATGGTCAGCACCAGGTAAGTACCCTAGATTGAATATCGCACCAGCAATTTCTTGCTGAACGTAATTAGCCACGTTTTCGTGGCCATCCAATAGAACAGTAGCATTTCTTGCACCGTGTTCAGACAGTCTTTTTAAGGTAGAATCTATGGCTTGCTGCTGAACATCAAATGCATAGACATGCCCAGATTCTCCTACAAGCTGAGATAAGAATAAGGTATCATGTCCGTTCCCAGCTGTACCATCTACGGCAATCTCGCCTTTTTCAATTGTCTGCATTAAAAGGTTTTGAGCATATTGTAATACACGTTGTAGCTTCAAAATTCTTCACATCCTCTTATTAACTGGCGATTATAAGATTCCATTAGTAGATGTAGATGGAACATATAGTTTTCCTTGCCAGCTACCGCGACGTTCAAGCTCGGCATCGATTCCGTTAAGAACCTCCCATTTGTTAACACTCCACATTGGTCCAATCATTAAATCAATCGGTCCATCACCTGTAATGCGGTGGACTATCATTTCCGGTGGAATAATCTCTAATTGGTCAGCTACTAATTGGATATACTGATCTTTTTCTAGGAATTCGAGCATTCCTTTTTCATACTGCTTTACTAAAGGTGTTCCTTTTAACAAATGTAGAAGGTGGATTTTAATTCCTTGAACATCCAGCTTCGCCACTTCTCTAGCAGTTTCCATCATCATATCGTAGTCCTCTAACGGTAAGCCGTTGATGATATGCGTACATACGCGAATATTATGCTTGCGCAGCTTTTCTACACCCTCTATATATGTAGCATAATCATGGGCACGGTTGATTAAATTCGCTGTTTTTTCATGGACAGTTTGTAAGCCTAGCTCTACCCATAAATAGGTTCTCTCATTTAACTCTGCTAAGTATTCCACTACATCATCTGGTAGGCAATCTGGACGAGTCGCAATACTTAACCCCATTACACCTTCACAAGCAAGAGCAGCCTCGAATTTTTCTTTTAACACATGTAGTGGTGCATGAGTATTTGTGTATGCTTGGAAATAGGCCATCGTCATGCCATCTTTCCATTTATGCTGCATTTTATCTTTGATTTTTTCAAATTGGACTGGTATTGGATCTACGCGGTCTCCTGCAAAATCTCCACTTCCAGCTGCACTACAAAAAGTACAGCCTCCAAAGGCAACAGTGCCATCACGATTAGGACAATCGAAGCCTGCATCAAGTGCAACCTTGAATACCTTTTTACCGAATTCATCTCTTAAATAGCGATTCCATGTATAGTAACGTTTCCCATCAGAAGGGAAAGGGAATTGATGTTGTTCTGACATATAATTTCACTCCTCTAACAAATCATTCTACCATGAAAAAGTACTTGTGGCACTTGAACAAAGCTGACATTTTACTGTAATTCTAATGAAGTATGGAAATTATCGTTCTATTAACCAATCAATTCATTATCGAAAAAATATTTTGATAATCCATAATATATTGTTTCTTTTATTCCTGACAATTTTTCTTGTGCTTTTGAAAAAAGGAGACTACTATTATTTTTTGGTGAACTAAAAAATAAACAAAATGAGAAGAACATCAACTTTTAAGTTAAAGGGTGCTTTTGCTAGTTTTAATGGAGGAGTATGGAAATGCCCAAAAATGTATGGTTACTCGTGATCGGTACATTTATAAATATTACAGGAAGCTCGCTTATTTGGCCTTTAAATACAATTTACATGCATGACCATTTAGGACAATCACTATCAGTTGCTGGGTTTGTTCTAATGATGAATGCAGGTGCGACTGTGTTAGGGAATTTAGTGGGTGGATATTTGTTCGATAAATTCGGCGGCTATAGATCGATTATGCTCGGAATTTCGATCACGGTCTTTTCATTAATAGGAATTACAATCTGGCACGGCTGGCCACATTATGTTTACTTTTTAATCGTGATGGGCTTTGGAAGTGGAATTGTTATACCGGCAATGTTCGCTTTAGTAGGAGCTGTTTGGCCAGAAGGTGGAAGAAAAGGCTTTAATGCCATTTATTTAGCACAAAATCTTGGCGTTGCAGTCGGTCCAGCTCTAGCAGGTCCAATTGCCGAAATGAGCTTCGACTATTTATTTATCTCAAATTTAGGCTTGTATATCCTATTTTTACTTTTAGCTCTTATAACATATCGTCATATGGTACCGGTAATCGAAAAAGAGAAGAGTGAGACAATCGTTGAAAGTCATTCATCAAAGGCCAATTTTTACTCATTGCTTATTCTGTGTAGTGCATTTTTACTGGCATGGGTCGCTTATTCACAATGGTCCACGACACTTTCAACACATATACAAGGTCTCGGAATTGGGTTGAAAGAGTATAGTTTACTTTGGTCTATCAATGGTTTACTAATCATTACGCTTCAGCCTATTATTAGCCCCCTTGTACAAAAGTACGAGAAGCAAATAAAAGCTCAGTTAGTTGTGGGAATGCTAATCATGATGTTTTCATTCAGCATCATACTGTTTGCAGAGAGCTTTAAAATGTTCGCAATTGCCATGATGGTTTTAACTTTAGGAGAAATTTTTGTGTGGCCAGCAGTACCTACGATTGCCAATATGCTAGCACCTAAAGGGAAGGGCGGTACTTATCAAGGGGTTGTAAATAGTATTGGCTCCATCGGAAGGATGATTGGACCTTTCGTGGGAGGAATTATTGTAGACGTCTATAATATGGATGCCTTAATTATTGTGTTATGTGGACTATTTATAATTGGAATTATTCCTTGCCTTATTTATGATCGCCCACTCAAAAGGAAAAATAGCCAATATACTAATCATATTCCAGAGAATTGAATTTAAAATAAGGAAATTTTAACTAGTCCAAATAGGAAAGACTTGTTTATTTTTCCTGGATACATTAAAATGATTAAAATATGAAAAGTACGACAATGAGAAGGAATAGTAAATTTTGAAGCTTTTAAGAGAGCTAGCGGGTGGTGCGAGCTAGTAAGTCTAGAAATTGAACTCGCCTTGGAGTCTGTTTTAGTGAAGCTAGTAGCTAAAACCGTTTTTCCACGTTATGGAAGTTAAGCTGAGTGTAGTGTCACTAATTTGGGTGGTACCGCGGGAGTTAAAAATATCTCTCGTCCCTTTCTAAGGAAAGGGGCGAGTTTTTTTATTTTTTAAATATTTTGTCAACTTCATCCAAAGTAACTATTTACTTCTAGTAAAAGTCTAGTCAAAGTGCTCATGGACGATGATTAGTTTTACCATTATTAGGATAATCTACTTTTGTTACAGCTTTTGTTAACTTCATTCAGTAGAGGTTCAAACCTTTAAAGAATGAAGTTATAGCCACCAGCGGATACCACAGATTTCTAGAGGTAGTTTTCAAGCTAGCTTGATAAAATCTGGGTGAAAATACGCCAAGGTGTAATTTATAATCCATTCCTTCATGTCGACACAGAGTGCCCATTCAATATTAAGGAGGAGTAAGTACATGAGTTTTAATCATCAGCAAATCGAAAAAAAATGGCAGCAATTCTGGCTAGAAAACAAATCGTTTAAAACGTTAGACGATTCATCAAAGCCAAAGTTCTATGCATTGGATATGTTCCCGTATCCATCAGGAGCGGGCTTACACGTTGGTCACCCAGAAGGTTACACAGCGACAGATATTTTATCGCGTTTTAAACGTATGCAAGGGTATGATGTATTGCATCCAATAGGTTGGGATGCATTTGGTCTTCCAGCAGAGCAATACGCTTTAGATACTGGAAACGATCCTGCTGAATTTACAGCAAAAAACATTGCGACATTCAAGCGTCAAATTCAAGAATTAGGTTTCTCTTATGATTGGGATCGTGAAATCAATACGACAGATCCTAGCTATTATAAGTGGACTCAGTGGATTTTTACAAAGCTTGTTGAAATGGACTTAGCTTATGTAGACGAAATTCCTGTAAACTGGTGTGAAGCATTAGGTACAGTACTTGCAAATGAAGAAGTAATTGATGGAAAATCTGAGCGTGGTGGGCACCCTGTTGAACGTCGACCAATGCGTCAGTGGGTACTGCGTATTACGAAGTATGCTGATCGCCTACTAGATGATTTAGAAGAAGTTGACTGGCCAGAATCGATTAAAGACATGCAACGCAACTGGATTGGTCGTTCTGAAGGGGCACAAGTGAAATTTACTGTTGCTGGTACAGAAGACCAATTTGAAGTATTCACAACTCGTCCAGATACATTATTTGGTGCAACATACTGCGTGTTAGCTCCCGAACATAAATTAGTCGATGAAATTACAACTGCCGAACAACGTGAAGCAGTAGAAGCCTACTTAGAAAAAGTAAAAATGAAATCTGACCTAGAACGTACAGATTTAGCAAAAGAAAAAACAGGCGTTTTTACAGGAGCATTTGCTATTAATCCAATTAACGGAAAAGAAATTCCAATTTGGATTGCTGACTATGTATTAGCAACTTATGGTACTGGTGCGATTATGGCTGTTCCTGCTCATGACGAACGTGACTATGAGTTTGCTAAAGAGTTCGGTTTAGAAATCATTCCAGTTCTTGAAGGTGGAGACATTGAAAATGAAGCCTTCACTGGAGATGGTGCACATATCAACTCTGATTTCTTAAATGGTTTAAACAAAGCAGATGGTATTGCTAATGCCATCAAATGGCTTGAAACGAATAGTGTGGGCGAAAAGAAAATTACTTATCGTTTACGTGACTGGTTATTCTCTCGTCAACGTTATTGGGGTGAGCCAATTCCAGTAATTCATTGGGAAGATGGCACAATGACAACAATTCCTGTAGAGGAATTACCATTAGAATTACCGAAGACAACAAATATTCGTCCTTCAGGTACTGGTGAGTCTCCATTAGCTAATATTGAAGAATGGGTGAATGTTGTAGATCCAGTTACAGGGAAAAAAGGTCGTCGTGAAACAAATACAATGCCGCAATGGGCAGGCTCAAGCTGGTACTTCTTAAGATATATCGATCCAAATAATAATGAGGCACTTGCCGATGCCGAGCTATTAAAGCGCTGGTTACCAGTTGATATTTATATTGGTGGTGCAGAGCATGCCGTACTTCACTTACTGTACGCTCGTTTCTGGCACAAAGTCCTTTATGATTTAGGTGTTGTTCCTACAAAAGAGCCATTCCAAAAATTGTTCAACCAAGGAATGATTTTAGGTGAAGGTAACGAAAAAATGTCTAAATCAAAAGGAAATGTTGTAAATCCTGATGATATCGTAAGTTCGCATGGTGCTGATACACTTCGTTTATATGAAATGTTCATGGGGCCATTAGATGCATCAGTTGCATGGTCTACAAATGGTTTAGATGGTGCACGTCGTTTCTTAGACCGCATCTGGCGTCTATATACAACTGAAGAGGGTACTCTATCTGAAAAAGTACAACCAAGCTCAGATACAGCACTTGAAAAATCATATCACCAAACAGTGAAAAAGGTGACAGATGATTACGAAAATCTGCGTTTCAATACAGCCATTTCACAAATGATGGTATTTATTAATGATTGCTATAAAGCTGACGTTTTCCCGACTGAGTATGCAGAAGGCTTCGTGAAACTATTAGCTCCAATCGCACCTCATGTTGCCGAAGAGCTTTGGGCAATTCTTGGACACTCAGGCACATTAACTTATGAAGAGTGGCCAGCATTTGATGAGTCGAAGCTTGTAGATGATGAAGTAGAGGTAGTCGTACAAGTAAACGGTAAATTACGTGCGAAAGTAAAAGTAGCAAAAGATGTAACAAAAGAGCAGCTTGAAGAAGTAGCTAAAGCTGATGAAAAGGTTCTAGAATTTACTGAAGGCAAGCAAATCGTTAAAGTCATTGCAGTCCCAGGTAAACTAGTGAATATCGTAGTAAAATAAAATTAAAGCAGAATGTAGTCCGATTTCGGAGATTGCATTCTGTTTTTTCTTTTGGGGAAAGCGAATGAGTAAGTAAGAGTCTCAGTGACTGATTCAGCAGGATAGAGCGGTTATGGGGAAGAGAGAACAGCCATCAGTTCCCCAAACAGCAGGATAGAGCGGTTATGGGGAAGAGAGAACAGCCATCAGTTCCCCAAACAGCAGGATAGAGCGGTTATGGGGAAGAGAGAGCGAGACTCAGTGCCCCGAACAGCAGGATGGAGCAGTTATAGGGAAGAGAGAGCGGGACTCAGTGCCCCGAACAGCAGGATAGAGCGGTTATGGGGAAGAGAGAACAGCCATCAGTTCCCCAAACAACTAAAATAAGTCGTAACTGGGCAGTGACCAAAATTCTCAGTGCCCAAGAAAAGTCAAAAACAGCTATAACGGCGAAACGAGCACTAAATTTGAAACCCATAAAAATCACAAAGTGGACACAAGAGTTTCCAAGTCCGTTTGTTTCATAATTAAAATACCTGCTGTTTCACGAACTTAATCGCTTTTTTGCTGAAACAATGTCATAATAAACAGACTTGAAGACTTTCTTAGAGAAATTTTAAAAAGAGATAAAGTGAAACTATATATAGTTAGGATGACTAGATGAATCAGTTAGTTGAATTAAAACTAAAACCGAATTTTGTAGCAGAGGTTTCAAATGGATATCCTCTTATTTTAAAAGAGGCAGCAGAAACAATTGATGAAGCATTAGAGGAAGGAACGCTTTTAAAAATTGTTCGCCCTAATGGAAAATATATCGCAACGGGTTATTACGGAAAACAAAATAAAGGTATAGGCTGGGTTCTTACAAATAACCAAACAGAGGAAATCGACGAAGCCTTTTTTAAAGTGAAGTTCCAGCAAGCATTTATAAAGCGAGATTCATTCTACAATATAGAAGATACTACAGCCTTTCGTGTATTTAATGGCGAAGGGGACGGAATCGGTGGACTAACAATCGATTATTATGATGGTTTTTATTTGATCAGCTTCTATAGCCAGGGGATTTATTCATTCCGTGAAACTATTTTTGCTGCACTAAAAGAAACTGCAGAGCTTCGTGGTATTTATGAGAAAAAACGTTTTGATACCAATGGTCAATATGTAGATCAGGATGATTATGTTGAAGGGGAAGTTGGAGAATTTCCTATTATTATAAAAGAGAACGGCATGAATTTTGCTGTCAATCTTAACGATGGGGCGATGACTGGTATTTTTCTTGACCAAAGAGATGTTCGACTAGCCCTTCGTGAACGATTTTCTGAAGGGAAAACTGTTTTAAATACTTTTTCATATACTGGAGCCTTCTCCGTTGCTGCAGCATTAGGCGGCGCTTATGAAACGACAAGTGTTGACCTTGCTAAAAGAAGCTTGCCAATGACTATTGAGCAATTTAGTGTAAATGGAATTGATTATGAGCAACAGCAAATTAAGGTTATGAATGTATTTGATTACTTTTCCTATGCTGCTAGACATCAATTAAAATTTGATGTGGTTGTCCTTGATCCACCTAGCTTTGCCCGTACGAAAAAAATGACATTTAGTACTTCAAAGGATTATCCGAAGCTAATTGGGGAAGCGTTAGAAATTACAGCTGCTAAGGGGATTATCGTTGCTTCAACAAATAATGCGAGCTTTAATATGAAGAAATTTAAAACTTTTATCGATAAAGCTTTTAAAGAAAAAAATCAGCGATATAAAATCCTAGAACAACATCAGCTTCCAGAGGATTTTGTGATATTAGAGGATTATCCAGAATTTAATTATTTAAAGGTATGTATTATTCAATTACTTAAATAAGGAATGAGTTACTATGAAATATTCGAAATCTACAATGCTTAAATTAGTAAATGAAGAACGTGAGCTTCATGACGAACTTAAGCGTATTAAAAGTGAAATGGGTCTAGAAAAGAATTTAGCTCTAAAGGCACTTTATCATTCAGCAGTATCTGATGGTGGACGCTTTCAGGTACGCTATCAAGAACTAGATCGATAATCAAAATGCTTGGAGGCTTAATCTCCAAGCATTTTTTTAATGGAGCAAAGGATATCGCGATTAATTGAAATTTTTAGAAAGTGTTGTTGACACTTAAATCCATTAATTTTATTATGTATATAAGTTTACTATGAATTAAATAAGCTGACTAGAAAACTAGAGGCCCTAAAAACACTTTAAATCGAGGTAATTTGTCGACCAAAGTTTTAGGGTCATAAAAATTATTTTTAATAGACAGAAAAATCATATTTTTTAAAAACATAGTTGACCAATAAGAATTGTTATGTTTATATTAAAGTATTATTTTGTGCTACGTAGGGGGTTCATAATGGGGAAAGTATATATAGTTGGAGCAGGACCAGGGAGTGTAGATCTTATTACAGTCAAAGGGTTAAAGTGTATCCAGCAAGCTGATGTAATTCTTTATGACCGCCTGGTAAATAAGGAACTATTAGAATTTGCAAAGCCGAACGCGGAGCTTATTTTTGTTGGTAAATTACCAAACTTACATGGTGTCATTCAAGATCGAATCCATAGACTCCTAGTCGAGCATGCAGGTGAGGGAAAGGTAGTAACACGTTTAAAAGGTGGAGATCCCTTTGTATTTGGTCGTGGGGCAGAAGAAGCAGAGGTATTAGTTGAAGCTGGCATTCCTTTTGAAATCGTTCCAGGGATTACCTCAGGTGTAGCAGCCCCTGCATATGCAGGAATTCCTGTTACTCATCGTGATTTAGGATCTAGCTTTGCACTTGTGACAGGGCATATGAGAGAAGGAAAAGATGATACGATTAACTGGAAGGGTTTAGCTGAATCAGTTGATACGCTTGCCATTTACATGGGGGTAGGCAATCTGCCATACATAACAGAGCAGCTAATGAAATATAATCGTAGTCCAAAAACGCCTGTCGCCCTTATCCATTGGGGAACAACAGAACACCAGAAAACAATTACAGGTACATTAGAAACAATTGTAGACATAGCAAAAAATGAGGAGATCCAAAATCCAAGTATGATTCTTGTTGGTGAAGTTGTTAGAATGAGAGAAAAAATTGCGTGGTTTAAAGAAAAAAAACAAGGAATTCCAGTTTAGAAAGAAGGGGAAAAGTTTGAAAGCAGTACTTTATGTTGCACATGGTAGCCGTGTAAAAGCTGGTGTAGAAGAAGCGAGACAATTCATTGAAACAGTAAAGCCTCAAATTAATGTAGCGATTCAAGAAATTTGCTTCCTTGAGTTAGCGGATCCTTCTATTGTAGAAGGAGTGTCTGCATGTGTTGCAAAGGGTGCAACAGAAATTGCTATTATTCCTATTCTTTTATTAACTGCAAACCATGCCAAACAAGATATTCCCCTAGAAATTAATAAAGCTAAGGAAATGTATCCAAGTGTTACATTCACATTTGGTAAACCCTTTGGCATTAATGAAAAATTGATTGATAGTTTACAAGAAAGAGTGCACCAGAAGAGCACAAAGCAAAATGAAGAAATTGAAGTTTTATTAATTGGACGAGGAAGCAGCGATGAAAGAGTTCAAATCGATTTTCAACAAATTGCAAATAACCTAAAACGAAAATATAACTATGCATTGGTCGATATTTGTTACTTATACGGAAAAGGTCCTTCATTTGAAAATGCATTAGAGCAATTACAAACCAATCGCGAAAAGCCGGTATATGTAGTGCCATATATTTTGTTTACCGGTCTTTTAAAAATTGGTATTCAAAAGAAGATGGCTGAGCTTGGTTTTTCAGACGATGAAGTAGTACTTTGCGACTGTCTTGGATATGACGAAAACGTACGTCAGGTGCTAATCGAGCGAGTAAAAGAGACGTTATATTCGTATAGGGAGAGTGTTCTAAATGGATAAAAAACAAGAAAACTTTGAGCAGGCAGTAGAAAACCTTAAAAAGATGATGAGCACGATGAAATATGGCTCAATTACTTTAATTGTTCAGGATAACATCATCGTGCAAATCGAAAAAAATGAAAAAATTCGATTGAAATAATTTGACGAAGAGGTGTGGAAAAAGTGAAGTTAGACGTAACGAATAGCCCTTTTAACGAGCAACAAGTTCAGCAACTAAATGAAGTTTTCGCAACATTAACACAAAACCAAAAAATTTGGTTAACGGGTTACTTAAGTGCAACTGCTTTAGTAGAACCACTAGCTGCAAATGCACCAGCTGGAAATGAGCAGCCATCGAATGTTGTGGTGCTGCCAACTCCAGTAGAAAAAGCTCCTTCAAAGCATATTACAATTTTATATGCTTCCCAAACAGGAAACGCAGGTGGGCTAGCTAAAAAGTATGGTGAGCAGCTGAAGAAAGCAGGCTTTGAAGTAAATGTTTCTTCTATGAGTGACTTCAAAACAAATGCTCTGAAGAAATTAGACCATTTACTTGTCATTGCCAGTACGCATGGCGAGGGCGAGCCACCAGATAATGCAATTTCATTCCATAGCTATCTATATGGAAAACGCGCTCCAAAATTAGATCATGTTAAATTTGCAGTACTTTCTTTAGGAGATAGCTCCTATGAGTTCTTCTGTAAAACAGGTATTGATTTTGACGAGCAATTAGAAAAGCTTGGTGCACAGAGATTAGTAAACCGTGTTGACTGCGATCTTGACTATGACGAACCAGCTGCGAAATGGTTTGAGTCTGTCAAAGAGAAGCTCCAGGATGGCGAGGTTAGTCAGCAAACAATACAAGAAAGTGCGCCTACAGTTCTAGAAGCATCTGTTGAATATACACGTAAAAATCCATTCAACGCTGAAATTTTAGAAAAGATTAACTTAAATGCTGTTGGTTCAAATAAAGAAACAATCCATTTAGAATTGTCTCTTGAGAATTCAGGAATTACATTTGAGCCAGGTGATAGTTTAGCAATTTACCCAACGAATAATAAAGGTCTGGTTAACACATTAATTTCTACACTAGGCTTTGACGCTGAGAAATCAGTAAATGTTGAGGATAAAGAGGTTACATTGAAAGATGCTTTGACAAATTTACTTGAAATTACAGTACTTTCTAAACCTGTCATGCAAAAAATTGGTGAATTCACATTAAATGAGGAATTCCATGCTTTACTGGCAGATCGAGATTCATTTAAAGCCTATACTCATGGCCGAGATTTAGTTGACGTTGTCGAAAAATTCGCTCCTTTTAGCTGGAATGAACAAAGCTTTGTTAATGTCTTAAGAAAACTGCCTGCAAGACAATATTCAATTTCTAGTAGTCTAGCTGCATATCCAGAGGAAGTCCATGTCACAATTGGAGCTGTACGTTACGAAGTGGATGGTCGTGAACGACTTGGTGTTTGTTCAACAGACGTTGCAGACAACTTAGAAATTGGAGACAGTGTAAGAGTTTATGTTCAAAAAAATCCGAATTTCAAATTGCCGGCAGATGACGCGCCAATTATTATGGTTGGTCCAGGTACTGGTGTAGCACCATTCCGTTCCTTTATACAGGAGCGTGAAGAGCGCGGAGCTGAAGGGAAGAGCTGGTTATTCTTCGGAGATCAGCATTTTGTAACAGACTTTTTATATCAAACTGAGTGGCAGGGCTGGCTGAAGTCTGGTGTCCTAACAAAGCTAGATGTAGCCTTCTCACGTGACAAAGAAGAAAAAGTGTATGTACAACATAAAATGCAAAAGCATGCCGCTGAGCTATTCCAATGGTTAGAGCAGGGAGCTACTTTCTACGTATGTGGAGATAAGAATCATATGGCAGCGGACGTTCACAATACTTTGCTACATATTATTGCAGAGCAAGGAAACAAAACTGAAGAACAAGCAAAAGAATATCTTGATGATTTACGCAAACAAAAACGCTATCAACGAGATGTATATTAAGGGGGAAGTACGAATGGTAAAAAAAATTGTATTACCACCTCAAGAAGGTAAACCTAGTGATGTTGAGGAAATAAAAGCAGAAAGTAATTACTTGCGTGGCTCTCTTGTTGAATCTATGGAAGAAGAACTAAGCTCTGGTATCTCTGATTGGGATAACCGTCTTATGAAGTTCCATGGAAGCTATTTACAAGACGATCGAGATGTGCGTTTAGAGCGTGAACAAAAGAAATTAGAGCCTGCTTATCAGTTCATGGTGCGCGTACGTATGCCAGGTGGTGTCGCAACAGCAGAGCAATGGCTGAAAATGGATGAACTAGCTGAAAAGTATGGGAATCAGTCCTTTAAAATCACAACGCGTCAAACAATTCAATTCCACGGTATTTTAAAGTGGAATATGAAGAAACATATGCAAGAATTAAATAGTGTTTTATTTGATACGATTGCAGCCTGTGGAGACGTAAACCGAAATGTAATGTGTAATGCTAACCCCTTCCAATCTGAATTGCATCAAGAGATTTTTGAATGGTCTTCTAAAATTAGTGAGCATTTACTGCCTCGAACAAATGCGTATTATGAGATTTGGTTAGATAAAGAAAAAGTAGTGGATACACAGGAAGAACAAGAACCGATTTATGGCTCACTTTACTTGCCGCGTAAATTTAAAATCGGTATAGCTATCCCACCAGCAAATGACGTTGATGTATTCTCGCAGGATATCGGGCTAATTGCTGTTTTAGAAGGTAATGAGCTAGTGGGCTTCAATGTTGCCATTGGTGGCGGCATGGGAATGACTCATGGCGATACAGCAACATATCCACAGCTTAGCCGTTTAATTGGCTACGTTTCGAAGGATAAAATCGTTGATGTGTGTGAAAAAATCATGACAGTACAACGTGATTATGGGGATCGTTCTGTACGTAAATATGCACGTTTTAAATATACAGTCGATCGTCTAGGCTTAGATACTGTTAAAGCAGAAATCGAATCTCGCCTAGGTTACCAGTTTGAAGATGCTAAACCATTTAGCTTTGAGCATACTGGGGATCGTTACGGCTGGATAAAGGGTGAAGATGGTAAAAACCATTTCACTTTATTTATTCAAAACGGCCGTGTGAAGGATTTTGACAATTACCCATTAAAAACAGCATTACGTGAAATTGCCGAAATTCATAAAGGTGAGTTCCGATTTACTGGAAATCAAAATGTGGTGATTGCAAATGTTAGTTCTAGAGCTAAAAAAGCGATCAATGAAATTATTGAGAAATATCAATTAACTGAAAGCGACAACTATTCAGCATTACGTCGCAATTCAATTGCTTGTGTAGCGCTGCCAACATGTGGTCTAGCTATGGCTGAGGCAGAACGTTATCTACCTTCATTAATTGAGAAGATTGATGGAATTCTAGATGACAATGGCTTACGTGATCAAGATATTACAATTCGTATGTCAGGCTGTCCAAATGGCTGCTCACGTGCTGCGATGGGTGAGATTGGATTTATCGGGAAAGGTCCAGGGAAATATAACTTCTATCTAGGAGCAAGTCATACAGGTTCTCGTTTAAATAAAATTTATAAAGAAAACATTGGGGAAGAAGAAATCCTATCTACCCTTCGTCCAATTATCGAACACTATGCAAAAGAACGCTTAGATAACGAATACTTTGGTGATTTCGTCATCCGTGCCGGCTACGTTAAAGCAGTTACAGATGGTCGCCAGTTCCATAATCAAGCTTAATAGTTTATATTAAAGGCTGTATTTTACGTACAGCCTTTATTTGTATGTTAGGAGGGAAACGGATGTATCCTGTAATGCTGGATCTAGAGAATAAACGAGTGCTAATTGTAGGTGGGGGAGAAGTGGCATCTAAAAAAGCGAAGATGCTGCTCGGACAAGGTGCGAAAATCGTTGTGGTAAGTCCTACTCTTACTCAAACACTTTATACATATGTTGTAAATGGAGACGTTGAATGGGTTGAGAGAGAATTTAAAACTAGTGATACAAAGCATGTCTTTCTTGTAATTGTTGCGACAAATAATCGTAGAGTTAATGCTCTAGTTAAAGAGAGTTGTGATGGAAATCAGCTTGTGAATGTCGTGGACTCTCCTAATGATAGTAATTTTTATAATATGGCTTATTTGGAACGAGGAAAGCTAAAGATTGCGATATCAACGGAAGGTGCGAGCCCTCTTTTAGCCAAACAAATAAAGCAGGATTTAAATATGTTTTTTGACGAGAGCTACGAAGAATATTTGAATTTTTTATTGACAGCTAGAGAGAAAATAAAGCTGTTGATTAATGATGAAGGCAGAAAATATGAACTTTTGCAGGAGTTATTGCAGGAGAAGCTTCGGAAAGATGTAGAGGAACGGGAGCGTTTTCTTTCTAATATATAAGAGTTTAGCTGGAGCAGATGGCGAGGGTATAGTAGAGTGTCAGTGCCCCGAAAAGCAGAGAAGTGTTGTAATCGGTAAGAGAGAATCGATGTCAGTGCCCCGAAAAGAGGAGAAGCATAGTGATCGGTAAAAGAGAATCGGTGTCAGTGCCCCAAAAAGAGGAGAAGCGTAGTAATCGGTAAAAGAGGGACGTTCTCAGTGCCCCGAAAGCATCGAAAAGGCGTAACCGGTAAAAGAGACAAGCATCTCTCAACTCGAAAACACCCAAACACCCAAACACCTAACGGTAGTAGTAGCTTTATCAAAAAATAGAAAAAGGACAACTAACCAAAGCTTTTCCAATAGCTTTCATCAGTCGCCCTTTATCTTCTTGTAACCTTAATATAATTATTTCATCGAACCTGCACTCATGCCAGCGATGCGACCGGTTACTAGTGCACTAGTGATATTGTATCCACCTGTGTATCCGTGAATGTCTAAAATTTCACCGCAGAAGAATAGACCTGGTTTCATTTTTGAGGCCATCGTTTTAGGTTCAATCTCTTTTACGGAAACGCCGCCGCCTGTTACAAAGGCTTTTTCAAGGGGCTGTGTACCGTGAACATCCATAGTAAAGCCTACAAGCTCACGAGCCAATTGACGAATTTTTTCCTGTGAAAGCTCAGCAACTGTAATGGACGGGTCGATACCTGCACGTTCCATTAGAAACAGTAGCCATCTTTCTGGAGCCACAGATTTCCAAACATTTTTCACTGATTTTTTCGGGTCTTCTTTACCCAGCTTGTTTAAAAATTGTAAGCAGGTTTCTTCGTTGAAATCTGTTAATGTCTGAATTTGAAGCTGGACAGGTGCACCGCCATTTTTTTTGCGTTCTTTAACGATGAATTGGCTGCATCGTAAAACAGCAGGACCACTTACACCAAAATGGGTAAAAAGCATGTCCATTTGATGTGTGATGATGGCTTTTCCTTTTTTATTTAGAACTGAAACGGCAACATCTCGTAAAGCAAGACCCTGTAATTCACGAGATTGAATGAAAGGCTCTTTTGATGTCACGGGCACTTCTGTAGGATAAAGCTCTGTTACAGTATGCCCAGCACGTTCTGCCCACGGATAACCATCACCAGTAGAACCTGTTTGTGGTACAGCTTTACCACCTACAGCAACAACGACTGCTTTGGCTAAAAGTTCTGTTCCATCAGCTAAGCGCACGCCTAAAATTTTCTCGTCATCCATTAATAATTTCGCAACAGCTGTGTGGAGCTTGATATCTACGTGGAGACGCTTCAATTCTCCGACTAATGCTTCTACAACATCAGAAGCACGGTTGGAAACAGGGAACATGCGGCCGTGATCTTCTTCTTTAAGTGCTACGCCAAGACCTTCAAAAAACTCGATTATATTTTCATTGTTATAAACGGTAAAAGGGCTATAAAGGAAGCGGCCATTTCCTGGTATATGCTTAATAATTTCATCAGCTGATAAACGATTTGTAACATTACATCTGCCACCGCCTGAAATCGCTAGCTTTTTACCGAGCTTGCTTCCTTTTTCTATTAATACAACTTTTTTCTTTTGTTCTGCAGCTGCGATGGCTGCCATTAATCCGGAGGGACCTCCGCCAATTACAATTACATCAATCATTTTTGTTTCTCGCTTTCTAGAAGTTTCTCATTTATTTAATGCCTATAGACTTAACTACTCTCCACATTATACATAATTATGAAGAAACTATTTGAGTTAATCGACTTTCACATGTAAACTAACATGTAGATTCGTTTTCGAAACAATAATTGTTTGAAATCGTCGACTATTTCAGTCGGCTTTTATTTTTCTAATAATAACATTAAAGATACAGCTTACTTAGTATAGTAATTCTAAAAAGCCTATTTTTTAATACATATTTTTAACAATTTCATAAAGATTGGGATGTTTTTATGTCATCATTAATGAAGGGAACGGCGATATTAACAGTCGGTTTGTTTCTGTCGAAGGTTCTTGGGTTAGTTTATCTTTTCCCATTCTATTCAATCGTTGGTGGGGAAGAGACTCTGGGCTTATACCAATATGCGTATATCCCTTATAATATTATGTTATCTATTGCGATATCTGGATTACCTCTTGGCGTATCAAAATTTGTTTCGAAGTATAATGCAATCAATGACTATGAAGCAGGTAGAAAGCTCTTTAAATCTGGAATTTTAGTAATGTTTATAACTGGGGTTATCTCATTTGTGCTCCTTAATTTGCTGGCAAATCCAATAGCGAATATTGTTATTAAAGATGATGAACAGATATATACGGTAGATCAAATTGCTTCTGTAATTCGCTGGGTAAGTTTTGCATTGTTGGCAGTTCCAGTGATGAGTTTAATACGTGGTTTTTTCCAAGGGTATAGCCATTACATGCCGACTTCCGTTTCGCAATTAGTTGAACAAATTGTTCGTATAATTGTGTTGCTTGGTGGATCATTTGTGGTTGTTGTCCTATTAGGAGGAAAACCTGAAACGGCAATTAAATTTGCTGTGTTCGCAGCCTTTATAGGTGCAATTGGTGGATTGTTCGTTCTATATTTTTATTGGAAAAAATACAAAACGGAGTTTAACACACTTAAGCTAGAGAGTGTTTCATCTGGGGAACTATCATACAAAGATATATATACCGAAATTATTAAGTATTCGATCCCGTTTGTATTTGTTGGAATGGCGAGCTCCTTATTCCAATTAGTCGATATGCTAACGTTTAATAGTGCAATGATTTCCATTGGGTTAGCTAGTGTGACTGATACGTATTTAACGATGCTAAATTTGACAACGCAGAAAATTGTGATTATCCCTGTAATGCTGGCAACAGGCTTTTCTATGGCCTTGATTCCATCGATTACCAAACATTATACACTTGGAGAATTTGACATTCTTCGAAGCTCATTAGATAAAACCTATCAAATTTTACTATTCATCACAATTCCGGCCAGTATTGGAATTTCGATATTAGCACCAGGTATTTACCACGTGTTATTTGAACAGAGTGAGATGGGGGCAGAAGTTCTGGCACACTATGCCCCTCTGGCTATTCTATTTGCACTATTTTCAGTAACAGCAGCAATTCTTCAAGGTATCGATTATCAAAAGTGGATTATTTTTAGTTTATTAACAGGGGTATTGGTCAAGCTGACATTAAATACACCGCTGATTAGATTAATGGAAGTGGATGGAGCTCTATTAGCTACGGCTCTAGGATATGGGGTTACAATCATCATTAATATAATCGTTATTCATAAAGCATTGCATTATAGTTCTAAGCTCGTATTTAGACGAATTATTTTAATATGTATTTTAACTTTAGTGATGGCTATCTCCGTGTTAATTGTGAATAAAGTACTTTATTCAATAACAGTTCCTTCTGGTAAACTGCTTGAAGCTCTTTACTTGATGCTTTCTGTAGGTGTTGGAATGGTTGTTTATGGATATCTGTCATTCCGTTTAAAGCTTGCTCAAAAATTATTGGGTGGGCGAATTACAAAAATAGCAAACAAATTCGGATTTAAATAGGAGGGTCTAGTCAAATGCGGTTAGATAAATTATTAGCAAATATGGGCTATGGGACCCGTAAAGAAGTGAAACAATTATTAAAGCAAAAGGGAGTAACCGTGGATGGAGATGTTGTAAAAGACTCCTCCATGCATGTGGATCCTGAAGTACAGGAGGTCAGTGTTTTTGGTGAAAGGGTCGACTATACGGAATTTATCTATCTGATGATGCACAAGCCTCCTGGGGTGATTTCAGCTACAGAAGACAATGTTGATAAAACAGTTATAGACTTATTAGATCCCTTAGCACAGCATTTCAAGCCATTTCCAGTTGGTCGGCTGGACAAAGATACAGAAGGCTTGTTATTGATTACTAATGATGGTCAATTGAGTCATAATCTGTTGTCGCCAAAAAAGCATGTACCAAAAACCTATTACGCCAAAATTGATGGGGAAGTTACCCAGTCTGATATTGAGGCGTTTAAACAAGGTGTGGAATTGGATGATGGATATGTAACTAAGCCTGGAGAACTTGTAATATTAAGCTCAGGCCCACGTTCGGAGATTGAGCTTACTATTCAGGAAGGAAAGTTCCATCAGGTTAAGCGAATGTTTGAATCTGTCGGAAAGAAAGTAACTTACCTGAAAAGGTTATCGATGGGAAGCTTAGTGCTGGATGAGTCTCTTGAATTAGGAGATTACCGTGAGTTGACTGAAGAAGAATTAAAAAGCTTAATAAACTAAATACTTCTGACAAAGAACAAAAAGAATGACCCCGACGAAAGGTCATTCTTTTTTTATATTAAAATATGTTACTAATCGTAATGTCAGCAACAGTTCGCATAAGCTTAAGGTGAAAAATACTAAAGAAGTGTTTTACAGCAAACTTTCCTCATGAGTGAAACAGCGGAATTTGTTGCATTCTATCTAAGATGATAATTTAACTTTTTTCTTCGTCGTTGTCCATCTGCCTCGACTTGGGCTTGTTACCAGGTCATTAAAGGCTAACACATTCAAATCTCTTTGAATGGTGCGAGGAGTGATATTGAACTCTTCGACTAAATCCTGTGTAGATACTGTTCCTCTATCAAGGATAAACATGTACACGTCTTTAATACGATTAAGCATTCTGTCAGTAGTTGGTTTCATAAAAAATGAACCACTCCTTCGGTCTTAATTCTCATGGCAAAGACTAGCGGACGACATTAGTGCAGAGGCACCAGGCTAATTAAATTTCTGCCTTAGACATCCCCTTTATAAATTTTTTTGTCAAGTATTTTACTATGACAAGGACATTATATCAGCAATCTATTAATTTTTCCATAATTCTCAGTTAATTAATACAATTTTTATAATAGGTTTATAATTCGATAATACGAACAATAAGACACTTTTATGACAAATATGCTTGTACTTTCTTTTAGAAGGAGTAAAATGGTCGTAATTAAGTAAAGAGGTGGTAAAAATGGATTGGATAAAATTAGCTGAATCTAGAAAGGCAGAGCTAGTTTCAGAATTGCAACAGTTAATCCAAATTGAAAGTGTACTTGATCCTGAAACGTCAAGCGGGAATGCTCCTTTTGGTGAAGGTCCATTAAAGGCATTGCAGTATATGCTTACAATTGGAGAGCAGCAAGGATTTACTGCAAAAAATATTGATAACTATGCTGGTCATCTTGAAATGGGTGCAGGGGAAGAACTACTAGGTATTTTATGTCATGTAGATGTAGTGCCTGTGGGTGATTCTTGGACACATCCTCCATTTAAAGGGGAAGTTGTTGATGGAAAATTATATGGCCGTGGAGCAATTGATGACAAAGGGCCAACGATGGCTGCATATCTAGCGATGAAAATGATCAAGGACGCTGGAATTGAACTGGATAAAAGAGTTCGAATGATTATTGGGACAGATGAAGAAAGTGGCTTCCGTTGTGTTGATCATTATTTCACGAAAGAAGAAATGCCAACAATCGGCTTTGCTCCTGATGCAGATTTTCCTTTGATTAATGCTGAGAAGGGTATATCAATCTTAGACTTTTCTCAAAAAGGAAACATAGAAGAGGATGAGCAAATTATTGCTTTTAAAGCTGGCGTGCGTTCAAATATGGTACCAGATACAGCAAATGCGATTATTCAAAATGTAACACCTTCAATCGAAGAAGCGTTTAAAGCCTTTTTACAAGAAAATAGCACAGAAGGTACATTAACGAATGAAGACGGTAGATATATAATAACTATGAAGGGTAAAGCAGCACATGCAATGGAGCCTGAAAAAGGAAGAAATGCAGCTGTACTATTATCTAAATTCCTTCAAAATATAGTAACTACGAAGGCGAGTCTGGAATTTGTTTCATTTATGGTCAATACGTTTGATGAAGATCATTATGGAAGCAATGTAAAGCTAGATTACTACGATGAAATGTCCGGTCATACCACATTAAATCCAGGTGTTGTCTTATTCCACCAAAAACGCGGGGGCCATGTTCAGGTTAGTATGCGTTATTCAGTTAGCTATCCATTTGAAGAGAAAATTACAGAAGCAACTCAGCAAGCAGCTGCTTTTGGCTTTGCACTTGATGTTGCATCAAATTCAGCTCCACACTATGTTCCAGAAGAAGATGAATTTGTTCAAACATTACTGAATGTTTATCGAAAATATACTGTAGATAACTCGAAGCCATTATCAACTGGTGGAGGCACTTATGCACGAACGATGAAAAAAGGTGTGGCATTCGGCATGCTATTCCCGGGTGAGCCAGATGTTGCTCACCAAGCTGACGAGTTTGTAGTAGTCGATAATTTGGTAAGAGCAGCAGCTATTTATGCTGAAGCGATTGTAGAGTTAGCAGGAAAAAAATAAAGGTAAAAGGATTGGTTTTATGAGCTACGCTTTGTGGAATGATAAAATTGTAGAAGACAAATTAGTATCCATTGATAAGGAAGATAGAGGCTATCAATTTGGTGATGGTGTTTATGAAGTTATCAAAGTATATGATGGTGAGATGTTTACTGCTACAGAGCACATTGACAGATTCTATGCTAGTGCAGAAAAAATTAAAATTACCATTCCTTATACAAAACATAAGTTACACCAACTATTGCATGAATTAGTTGAAGCAAACGAATTGAAAACAGGTAATTTATACTTCCAAATAACACGTGGTGCTTCTTCACGTAACCACCTATTCCCTGGAGATGACGTACTACCGGTGTTAACTGGAAATGTAAAAGAAGCAGCTCGCTCTGTTGAAAATTGTAAAATTGGTGTAAAAGCTACATTTGCAGAGGATATTCGTTGGTTACGCTGTGATATTAAATCACTTAATCTGTTAGGTGCAGTACTTGCAAAACAAGAAGCACATGAAAAAGGTTGTTATGAAGCGATTTTACACCGTGGGGAAACAATTACAGAAGGTTCCTCTACTAATGTATTCGGCATTAAAGATGGTGTTTTATATACCCACCCTGCAGATAATTTTATTTTAAGAGGGATTACTCGAACTGTAATTTTAACATGTGCAAATGATATTGGACTTCCTGTAAAAGAAGAAGCATTTACAAAAGACGAGGCTCTACAAATGGATGAATTATTCGTTTCTTCAACAACATCGGAAATTACTCCTGTTATTGAAGTTGATGGAAATGCCATTAATGGTAGAGAAATTGGTGAGTGGACTCGTAAGTTACAAAAACAATTTGAAACAAAGCTCCCTGTTGTGAGTTCGACAATTTAAAAGGACTATAAATAGTCTTATAATTAGTGGGTAGGATAACATCTATCCACTATTTTTTTTGTACTTCGTCATGTAAAATTGTAATGATGTACTCAAAATAATAGAGAACCAAATGTAAATGGTAAAACTATTTAAAGTGAGTCTGCAATCGAGATGCAGTATGTAAATGCGTACAGTATTGACTAGAAGGAGTGTTTTGATTGTCTCAATTAATAAAACTTCAAGATTATATTTCGAGGTATCAAATAGATTTATCGAGATACCCTACTCAATTTGTTCGCTTAAAGAAAATTCAATGGGATCGAGTAAGAGAGCAATGGGTATCTGGTGATGAACTTCCTCAGTGGCAGCATATGGAACAACAAGAAAATGAGAAGGAAAGCAAAAAAACATTTTCTTTTTTTGATAAATTTAAAATTAAGCGTTCTCCAAAGGAAACAGATGATATAGAGGCTGTTGAGATTATGAATGATCTCATAAGTCAGGAGGGTGAGATTCCCGAGGAAGAGTCAACTCTGTTTTTTGAGCCGAACATCGTATATAAACCAAATACAATCGAAGAATTGAAGAAATTGTTTTTGGATCAGTTTTTCCATTTTCAAATTAAGTGGGCAAGCTCCACTATTCGGGAGAAGTCCTATGTGGATCCAAAATTTTTGCGTGATACCTTGCTTCGAAGCATTCTACAAGGGCTTCCGGATAGTTTTTTAGTATTCTACTATCCAATAATAAAAGTAAAAAAAGCGCCTGTTGAGTTAGATATTGTACTACTCACACCAACAGAATGCTTATGTATTACAGTGGTTGAACAAGAGAATCAAGCTGTTTTTGTTGGAGAGGGAGATCGTTTTTGGACGAAAAAGTTCGGTAAAACTAGCAATAAATTATTAAACCCATTAATCCAGTTAAATCGAATGGAATCTATTATTTCCAAGATATTTCTCGAAAATGAAGTAGAGATGCCAATTCGTAAAATTCTTCTTTCTCGAAATGGCTACTTCGACTATCCTGGCACAATCTTTAATGTTCAATTTATTGATAAAAGAGAATTCCCTAATTGGATGCAAAATCTAAAGCATTACTCTTCGCCAATGAAGCATATGCAAATGCGTGCAGCAAAAGTGTTACTACAAACTGTCCAAACGACTTCCTTTAATCGAGATATTTGGAATGCTGAAAATGAAAAGGAGAAAGATTAACACAAAAGAGGAGAACTTTTGTAGCTTGAACATGGAGCTGGCTATGGTTTTTCATTATTAAAGGAATTTGTTCAATAGCAAGCTGAACAATTCACTTTATACATAAAATATAGCAATCCGATGAAAACATAAGAAAAATGAGCTATAATGACAAAAGATTTGAAAATAAAAAGGTATTTGTTATGAACAACTAGAAATGAGGATTAGGCAGTGAGATTAAGAAATAAACCGTGGGCAGAAGAATATATTGCAAGTCATCCGGAAGTAATTATTCCAAATCCCGAAGAATATAAAGGGAACTGGCAGCGTATTTTTGGTAACGATAATCCGATTCATATTGAAGTAGGAACTGGGAAGGGGCAATTTGTTACTGGAATGGCTTTATCGAATCCCGATATCAACTATATTGGAATTGAATTATATACAAGTGTTATTGTAGTTGCCTTAGAGAAAGTGATTGAAGCGAATACGCCGCCAAACTTACGACTGTTAAAAGTGAATGGGGCGGATTTAGATAAGTATTTCACTAAGAATGATGTAAGCCGAGTTTACCTGAACTTCTCAGATCCTTGGCCAAAAACACGTCATGCAAAACGCCGTTTAACACATGAAGGCTTCTTGAAATTATATGAGTCAATTCTAATTGATAACGGGGAAATTCACTTTAAAACAGACAACCGCGGATTGTTCGAATACTCGTTGGTCAGCATGTCTGAATACAAAATGCTGTTAAAATATGTTTCGCTGGATCTTCATGTTAATATGCCAGAGGACAACATTATGACGGAGTACGAAGAGAAATTCTCAGCCAAGGGCCAGCCGATTTATAGATTAGAAAGCCAGTTTATATCACAAAAGTAAAACTAGATTAAGCTCGGCACTACATCTAAAAGGAAATCTGCGGCGAAAGCTTGCGACAGCTGCACATCTACCGATTAGAAGCACAATTTATATCGCAAAAGTAAAAATAACAGAATCGGTACTATATCCCAAGGGAGATTTGCGGCGAAAGCAGCACATTTATAGATGAGAACTAGGCTTACGATGAATACAACAATATCATCGTAAGTCTATGGTTTTAAGTCTGAATTTTCGAACTAACATTCAAGGGGGAGAAATGGATGGATAAGCTTCAATTTCACAATATGACATTATCATGGCTCAATGGGGGCGTCACTTCACTAGATGGCGGAGCAATGTTTGGGGTAGTGCCAAAACCACTATGGGCACGAAAATATCCGGTAAATGAAAAAAATCAAATCGAATTAGCCTGTGAGCCGATTTTAATTCAATTTGAGGGAAAAAACTATTTAATCGATAGTGGAGTAGGCTTCAATAAGCTAACGGAAAAACAGCTACGAAATTTTGGCGTAACAGAAGAGTCAACAATACTTGAGAGTTTAAAAGAATTAGGACTGAGTGCTTCAGACATAGATGTAATTCTGATGACTCATCTACACTTTGACCATGCCGGCGGACTTACACGCTGGGAGGGGGAAGAGTTAGTCCCAACATTCCCGAATGCTAAAATCTATACAACTCAAATCGAATGGGATGAAATGCGAAACCCTAATATTCGTTCTAGAAATACGTACTGGAAGGAAAATTGGGAGCCAGTCCAGCATCTTGTTGAGACATTTGAGGGGCAAATAACGTTAACACCTGGAATTGAAATGATTCATACTGGCGGACATAGTGATGGACATGCCATCATTAAACTGACACAGCAGGATGAGACAATACTGCATATGGCAGATATTATGCCGACACATGCCCATCAAAATCCATTATGGGTATTAGCCTATGATGACTATCCGATGACAAGTGTGTTTGCTAAGGAAAAGATTTTAAAAGAAGCTCTTGCAAATGAATATAAATTTATCTTCTACCATGATGCTTATTTCCGAATGATTCAATGGGAGCAAAATGGCAAAGAGGTAAAGGATTCATTGAAGCGCGGAAAAGAAGCTAAAATACAATTTCAAACTAATTCATAAAAATAAGCTGTTCGATTAGCATGTAATCGAACAGCTTTTTATAATACCAAATTATGACTTTACTAAATCAATTACTACACCAGATCTAGCATCTGCTGCAAACTCGAATGTTTCCATTTCACCGTTGTTCATGCGTGTAATACCGCCTCGATATACGGGAATGGTCATAACGCCATTGTTAAAATCCTCGGTTTTCATATAAATCCAAGAACCATCAATTGGTGTTTCCTTTTTAAATTCATCTTTTACATTGTCTAAAACTTGATTGGCAGGTACAAAAGGTGAAATTCTTTCAGAAGTTTCTTTAATGATGATTGCGGCAGCTAAACCTGTAGCCACGCCTATTAAAAAATCTCTTAATTTCATTTGTCATCCTCCTTTGAACTATTAACCATTTTAACATTATTTAGAAAAGAAGTCTTGTCCGACACAGTGGGAAATAGTGAATCTTCTTAAAATTATTAATGGATAAAAGCAAAATATCAGCCCATGCTTTAAAAAGAAATAAATAAAAAGATTTGAAAAATTCTCCTTAATTTCAATTCGACTAGCGAAATATTATTTCACTTTATGTTAAAATAGAATCGTATCTAACTAAATAGGGAGTGTTCTGTATGAATACTGAAACATTACAATTATTTAAAACATTAACTGAATTACCTGGTGCTCCTGGTAACGAGCATGCAGTGCGTAAGTTTATGCGCGGCGAATTAGAAAAATACTCTGATGAAATTATTCAAGATAATCTAGGTGGAATTTTTGGAGTAAGAAAAGCAGTAGATGAGAATGCTCCTAAAATTTTAGTTGCCGGTCATATGGATGAAGTAGCGTTCATGGTAAAAAACATTACTGAGAATGGAATGCTTCAATTCCAAACATTAGGTGGTTGGTCAAACCAGGTCTTACAAGCGCAAAGAGTAACAGTTTACGCGAAAGAAAACGAGATTCCTGGGGTCATTGCATCGATTCCTCCGCATTTACTTAGAGGAACAGATAACAAGGGTGCAATGGAAATTAAAGATATGCTGATTGATGTTGGTGCTGATAGTAAACAGCATGCCCTAGAAATGGGAATTCGTCCTGGTCAGTCAATTATTCCAGTTTGTCCATTTACACCAATGGCAGATCCAAAAAAGATTATGGCAAAAGCATGGGATAACCGATATGGCTGTGGTTTGGCAATCGAATTATTAAAAGAGCTTAAGGACGAAAAAGTAAGCAATCATCTATACTCAGGTGCAAATGTGATGGAAGAGGTTGGCTTACGTGGTGCACAAGTGTCAGCTACAATGATTAAACCAGATATATTCTTTGCTTTAGATGCTTCAGCGGCGAATGATACAACTGGTGATAAAACACAATTTGGCCAATTAGGTAAAGGGACGCTTCTTCGTATCTATGATCCAACTATGGTAACACATAGAGGCCTTCGTGAATTTATATTAGATACTGCTGAAACAAATGATATTCCATATCAGTATTTTGTCTCTCAAGGTGGAACAGACGCTGGTAAAGTGCATACGCAAAACGAAGGAATCCCAAGTACAGTTATTGGAATCTGCTCTCGTTATATTCACACTTCCGCATCTATTATTCATGTTGATGATTATGCTGCAGCAAAGGAGCTACTTGTTAAGCTTGTAAGAACGCTTGATAGAAGCACTGTGGATACAATCATTAATAATGGTTAAAATTGGTTAAAGGAAAAGGTGCCGTTTTGGCATCTTTTTTGCTGGAGAAGCGTTTAAAATTAGGAGATGAACAAAATTGTTAGTAGCAATCGGTACAAAAAATAGAGCAAAGACAGCAGCCATTCAAAATATCATAAACAGTTATTTTGAGGATGTTCAATATATTCAAGTAGGGGTTTCATCTAACGTATCTGAACAACCCTTTTCGAGTGAAGAAACGAGACAAGGAGCGATTAATCGTGCGCTAAATACGTTGGAACAAGCTAAGGCAGATCTGAATTTTGGTCTTGAGGGCGGAGTGCAGGAAATTAAAAATCAAATGTATTGTACAAATTGGGGAGCAGTTGCTTTAAAGGACGGAACTGTTATCTCAGCTGCAGGGGCACAATTTTTGTTACCAGAAGAGATTGCAGCTGAGTTGCGTGCAGGTAAAGAATTAGGGCCAGTGATGGACATTTATACAAAACAACAAGATACTAGATCAAGTTCAGGTGCTGTAGGAGTGTTTACAGCGGGTCTGATCGATCGTACTGAAATGTTCGAGCATATAGTGAAATTGCTCATTGGCCAATATTTGTTTGCTAATAGAGATGTATAAATCTTGCTGCCCCTAGCATAAGTCTAACTATTCCTATCGCTAAATTTCTTGGTGATAAGGCTTAGTACTCTCCTGGCTATCAGTCTCTATGAAAATATTACTAATTATAATTGAGTTGCATCGGTACCTATTTATCATTTAAAATAAATAGTTGAATAGAAAGTGAGGCGTACATATGAAACGAAAATGGTTTCTAGCTGCTACTGCTAGTGTTCTATTAGTGACATTAACAGGCTGTGGAAAAACCGTTGAAGAGCAAATTGATACAGGTGTAGCAAGTGCTCAAACAGTTTTTGAAGAAAACCCTCAACAATCAAATAAAACAATTGGTAAGATAGAATTATATGTTCCTACAGGTTTTAATGTTGAAGAAAGCGAAGACCTGAATAATTTAATTATTACTAAAGGCAAGGAAAGCTATATTCTTTTTGTGAATTATTATGAGAAGGAAGATAGTAATTTACATTATGAATTATTAAAAAATGATTCCTCAAAAAAAATCATCAAAGAAGAGACTGTTGAATTTGATGGGGCATTTGGCTTTAGTGCAGTACGAGAGTATGATAAGGAACAATTTGAACTGATTGTTAGTAGTGGTGGGGTTAAGATGTCTACGATTTCTGAAGATAAAAACATCGACCAGAAGCTTGTAGATATGATGACGATTGTTCGTTCTGTTAAAATTGCAGAAGAAAAAGAATAAGTAGCGAACAAACTAATCGACTAGAAATAGAGTATTTTGATACAATAGGATAAGATTATTTTTACGGTTCACTTTGCGTGAGCCGTTTATTTTTGTTAAGTGATAATAAGCACGAATTTAATTACATACCTCTTGGTAATTAGAAAGGATGTGAGCAGATGAAATCAAAAGAACTTGTAGAACAATTAAAGAGTCGTTTAGGCTTGGATATCTTTGAGTATAAATTCGATAAAGAAAAAGATACTTTACGACTTAATCATAAGACTTTAAACCGTGGGATGGATATCTCCCTTCCAGAGATTATATCCAAATACCAAACATTGAAAGAGAAAGCCATAGATGAAGTTGTCTATACTATTCAACAAACCTTCTCTGCCATGGAAAAAGAACGTACAGAAGGATTTCATGATTTATCTTCCGTTTATCCAGTAATTCGTTCAACTTCTTTTCCATTACAATCAAACGAAGGCTCTCCATTTTTAACAGCTGATCATACAGCAGAAACACGCATTTACTACGCGTTGGATTTGGGAACCACTTACCGATTGATTGATGAGTCAATGCTTGAAAAATTAAAGGTGAGCGCAAATCAAGTAAGAGAGGCAGCTCGTTTTGCTGTAAGAAAGCTACCTACCGGCACGAAAAGAGATGAGGTTGCAGGTAATATCTTTTATTTCTTAAATCAAAACGATGGTTATGATGCTAGCCGTATTTTAAATGAAGCATTTCTAAAAGAAATGGAAAGTAATATTGAGGGGGATATGACCGTATCAGTTCCTCATCAAGATGTGTTAATTATTGGTGATATACGCAATGAAGTAGGGTATGATGTATTAGCACAAATGACGATGCATTTCTTTTCTGTAGGTGCAGTCCCAATTACATCCTTATCATTTGTCTATGAAAAAGGCGAGTTAGAACCAATCTTTATATTGGCAAAAAACAGAGTGGAAAAGGAGCAAGATGAAAAATGATCGTAGCTTATAACAAGCCTTTTGTAGGGGACGTACTATTAGTCCAACTAGCAACGGAGAAAATCGTTAACACTGAGGTAGAAAAGGTTGGCGATATCGCTATTTTAAAGGAGCAAGCAACAGGGGAAGTTAAAGCTTTCAATATCTTTAATGCGAGCAAATATATCGATTTAGAAGCACAAGGAAATGTAGAGGTAACACCTGAAATCGTAGAAAAAATTGAAGCTGCATTAACAGCTAACGATGTAACTCTTTCTTTAGATGTTGACTTCTCACCTAAATTTGTAATCGGATATGTTGAAGAAAAAGAAAAACATCCAAATGCAGATAAGCTAAACATTTGTAAAGTAAATGTTGGGGATGAAGTATTACAAATCGTTTGTGGTGCACCAAATGTTGAGGCAGGACAAAAAGTAGTTGTTGCTAAAATCGGTGCCGTAATGCCTTCAGGATTAGTTATTAAGGATTCTGAATTACGTGGTGTAGCTTCTAGCGGAATGCTTTGTTCAGCAAGAGAATTGGCAATCCCGAATGCTCCATCTGCTAAAGGAATTTTAGTATTAGATGGAGATGCAGCAGTAGGCTCTCCTTTCGAAATTCCATCAAATCTATAATAAATATATGAATTATTAGAGGATATCTCATAAAATTGAGGTATCCTCTTTTTCTTTTCATAGAAATGTTTTAACATTGTTATCTTATTGAAATGTAATTATGATATGATTTTGCTTGTTAAGGTAGATTTATATTATTTACCTTCAAAGCTAGTTTTTGAATAATTTGGTTAAACCAAATGTAAAATGGCACGAAATTCCTTATGAAATTGGAATCATTAGTTAAATAATAGTGCCTACTTACATATAATTACTTTATAATAAAATAGCTATGCTGATAGAAAAGAGTGATAAATGATGAATTGGTTTAAAAAACAAATTAATAAACTATTTGATAGTGATATAGATGACGAAGAATTTTATGAAGAAGTATACGAAGATGAAATAACCACTACAAATAAAAATGCTGAAGATCAAAATCAATTGAACGATGAAAATCAAAATAAGAAAAAGAGCTTTAAATTTCCGATCATCGCTGATGGAGACATGGAATCACCTATTGAGTCATCTCGGTCAGCTAATAACGATTCTCACAATCGAATTACAAGTAAATTTGAAGAGTCGAAAAGAGAAATGAAGTATTTTTACCAACCTAATGCGATTTCTAAAGTGTACGACGTTGAAGTTTCAGGGATAAGAGATTTACTAGAAAAACGCCAACGGATTAAAGGGCATTCGAACGTTATCAATCGTCAGGAATCTACCAAATTAAGGCGTATTGAAAAGGTAAAACCATCTGATTCTATTAAAAAGGATTATAGAAATACAGCTCCTGTACAGAAAAATCCGGTTGAACAAGAAGATCCGCTCGTTCCAAAACATAGATTTGTCCCAACACAGGTCCCTTCGCCTGTTTATGGCTTTAAAAAACCTAGTAAAATAGACGAGTTGCTTTCAAAGAAACAGGAAAAGACAGAGTCAAAGTCAATTGAACAAGAGAATGATCTTATTGAGAGTAAAGTAATTTTAGATACCAAAGATGATGTACAGTATGAACAGAGAGTAGCAGCTGTGCTTTCAGAGGACTCGAAAAGAAATGAACAGAGTTTAAATTTAGAGCAAGAGGTAAGCTACACAGCGCCTACACAAGTTCCATTTACTAGCTTCATTGAAATAGAGGATGAAGTCGAAGAAAAACCAAACGTCCCAAAAGAAGAATTATATGAAAAAGTAGAAGAGTTTCCGATTTTAGCTGAGGCTGTTGACGAGGTAAGCTTTTCAAAAGAGAGAAATACAGCAAGTGTCCAGCCAGTGCAAGCTGACCAGCAAGCACAAATGTACAATGAAGCTGCTGTGACAGTATATGAAGAAGAGCCTCTTGAAATTGGAAAAGTGCCAGTTCAAGTTTATGAGATGGAACAAGCTGAAGCACAAAAATCTGCTGAACATGATTTGCTGGAGCAGCAACGTGAAGAATATTTTGAAACAGAACACTCTTATGAAGAAACAGAATCGGCCCAGTATGATTTAGAGACTGAAATCTACAGTGAGATTTCTGATACAGTACAAGCTGAAAAAGTTGATAATTCGATGGTGCTATATGAAGAACCAAAGAATATGTCACCTTTAGAGGTAGACTATAAGAAAGAAACGATCCAATATCCAGTCCAAAGTGCACAGGTACAGAGGTTAGTTTCTATTGCCTTGAGTGATAGTGAGATTGAGGAAGACACTGAATTACAAGGTGGGCAAGAAGACGCCCTTATGACACATCCTGAAGAATTTGAGGTTGTTAACGGAGTAACCGAGCCAATTGAATACGAAGTTGAAAATCTAACTGGTGAAAACCAAGAACAAAAGCTGGAGGAACTGCAATCTAAAGGCAGTAAAATACCTTTTAATGTGTTAATGCTGAAATCTGACAAAGAAAAATATGCGGCCAAATTAGCACAAAAACAAATGCTTCAACATAATGATGATAATAACAAAATGTATAGGCAGACAACTACGACTGAAGAACCACATGAAAAGCAAGAGCAGCATGTGAGTTCTGAGGATTTAGCTCCGTTGCCAGAGCTTATTGTAGAAAAGCAAGATCATGGACCAATTGTCATGCAGGAAGAAATGGTTCAAGAAGAAACTCTTGTGATTCAATCTCCTGAAACTGTGTCCTTACAAGAAGAGAATAAGGAAACGCCTAAAGAAACTGCTGTAACTAGTAAAGAGGTGAAAGCGCCACCGAAGATTTATGTGAAGCCTTCTTTGGATTATTTATCTCCACCAGAAGAAAAAACAGAAGATCGTGAGTGGTTAGAATCACAGGCAGATATTTTAGTTGAGTCGTTATCCTATTTCCAAGTAACAGCACAGGTGGAGGCCATTACACAGGGGCCAGCCGTTACACAATTTGAGATAACAGTAGGTCATGGAACTAAAGTAAGTAAGATTCGAAATCTGTCTGATGATTTAAAGCTTGCTTTAGCAGCAAAGGATATCCGTATTCAAGCACCGATTCCAGGTAAAAGTACAATCGGTATTGAAATACCAAATCGTATTTCAAGAGCTGTGCAATTATCTGAAGTTACATGCAGTGATTCCTTTAAAGACTCTGAGTCACCTCTGGAAGCTGCTTTAGGTCTAGATTTAACTGGTAAGCCTGTCACAATTGATTTGCGAAAAATGCCACATGGTTTAATTGCAGGGGCAACAGGCTCGGGGAAATCAGTATGTATTAACTCAATATTAATTAGCTTATTGTATAAAGCTGATCCAAATGAATTAAAGCTAATGCTAATCGACCCGAAAATGGTTGAACTTGCACCATTTAATAATATTCCACATTTAGTTAGTCCTGTTATTAGTGATGTGAAGGCAGCAACAGCAGCATTAAAATGGGCAGTAGAGGAAATGGAAAGACGCTATCAATTATTTGCTCATGTAGGTGTTCGAGACTTGCCAAGATATAACAAATTAGCCGAGTCAAAAGGTGAGTTTGGACACAAATTACCTTATATTCTAATCGTTATCGATGAGCTGGCAGATTTAATGATGATGTCACCAGCTGACGTCGAGGAAGCAATTTGTCGAATTGCCCAAAAAGCTAGAGCTTGTGGTATTCACTTAATTGTAGCTACTCAACGACCATCTGTTGATGTTATTACTGGTCTCATTAAATCCAATATCCCGACTCGTATTGCATTTGCAGTTTCTTCACAGATTGATTCACGTACGATTATTGATAGTCAAGGTGCAGAAAGATTACTCGGAAGAGGGGATATGCTCTACTTAGGTAATGGAATGAGTGATCCAATTCGTCTGCAGGGTACATTTGTAACAGATGATGAAATTGAAGAAATTATCGAGCATGTAAGAGCACAGGGAGAACCAGATTATTTCTTCCAACAAGATGAATTATTGAAAAAAACAGAAATGATTGAAGAACAGGATGAGTTATTCGAAGAGGTTTGCCGATTTGTTCATGAACAGGGTTCTGCTTCCACTTCTTCGATTCAAAGAAAATACCATATCGGTTATAATCGTGCAGCACGTTTAATTGATATGTTAGAAAGTCAGGGCTTTGTTTCAGAGCCAAGAGGAAGTAAGCCGAGAGAGGTATATATTACAGACTCTGATCTAACAACAATGTTTGAGTAATGAGGGGGAGTCCCTCTCATTTTTTTGCAAGATAAAGTAAAATAATTCCAATAAGCGAGTGTGTTTAATGCTATGAAAACATGTGCACTCGCTAAATTTTCTAGACTAAATATAAAAATACGAATAAATGAGTGAATAGGTAGATAAATAAAGATATTTTTACAATATTCTTTATTAAAAATAGTGCTATAATGGGGTAAGTTTTGTTAAATTGGCACAAACTAACTTAAATTACAAACGTTCATTCATTGGGAGCTATGTATCCCGGGAGGTTTTAATATGACATTTTATCATTTTACAGGAATTAAAGGTTCAGGCATGAGTTCATTGGCTCAAATTTTATTTGATTCAGGAGAACTGGTTCAGGGCTCTGATTACGAGACGTACTATTTTACAGAAAAACCGCTTAGAGAGCGAGATATGACGATATTGCCATTTAGTGCTGACAATATTAAAGAGGGCATGACTGTTATTGCAGGAAATGCTTTTCCTGATGAGCACCCAGAAATCGTACGTGCGAAAGAATTAGGTGTAGAAGTGATTCGTTACCATAAGTTTTTAGGGGACTATATTAATCGTTATACATCCATCGCTATTACTGGTGCACATGGTAAGACATCAACTACGGGTCTAATGAGTCACGTAATTGCAGGCTTTATGCCAACTTCTTTTTTAATTGGTGATGGAACTGGTTCTGGTAAAGAAGATGCGAGCTTCTTTGTTATGGAAGCTTGTGAATATCGACGTCACTTTTTAGCTTATCACCCAGACTATGCAGTAATGCTAAATATTGATTTTGACCATCCAGATTATTTCTCCGGAATTGATGATGTATATTCAGCATTCCAGGAGTTAGCATTACAAGTAAACAAAGCGATTATTGCATGTGGCGATGATGAGCATCTGCAAAAAATCCAAGCAAATGTACCTGTAGTTTATTATGGTTTTGGTTCTCATAATGATTTTGAAGCTAGAAATATTGAGAAATCAACAGAGGGTACAACTTTTGAGGTTTATGTACGTAATGAGTATTACGATAAGTTCTTCATTCCTCTATATGGCGACCATACAATACTAAATGCACTTGCGGTTATTTCGCTATGTCATTATGAAGGAATTCCGGCTCAATTGATTCAAGAACGCTTACGTACCTATGGTGGTGTAAAAAGACGTTTTACGGAGACGAAAATTGGGAATAGTATTCTTGTAGATGATTACGCACATCATCCAACAGAAATAAGAGCAACAATACAATCAGCACGTCAGAAGTATCCTGATCGACAAGTTATAGCTGTCTTCCAACCGCATACATTCAGCCGTACTGCAGCATTTTTAAAAGATTTTGCTGACAGCTTATCTCAGGCAGATGCAGTTTATTTATGTGATATCTTCGGTTCAGCTCGTGAAAAGCAAGGAGCTCTTTCGATTGAAGATTTACAGGCCTTAATAACAAATAGTAGAGTCCTTCAAACTGATAACATTGTACATTTGAAAGAACATACCGATGCTGTTTTCTTATTTATGGGTGCAGGAGATGTTAATAAGTATCAAAGTGCATTTGAGAATGTATTGAAAAGTAACGAAGAAACAGCTTAAACGCCTATGTTTAGGCTGTTTTTTCTAAACAGAAGGATTCACTATAGATTTGTCGAATAATAGGAAGTAGTAGACGTAGGAGGTTTTTTTATGGAAATCATTTTATACATCGCAGCATTACTTGCAGCAATCGGTTTTTTAGTTTTATGTATTAGTGTTGGGATGACCCTGTTCGGCTTGAAAAATACTTTGAACAGCATTGCAGGTACAATTGCTGGTATCGAAGGACAAATGGAAGGGATTACACGTGAGACAACCTCTCTTTTAGCGAAAACTAATACTCTTGCAGAAGACATTGCAGACAAATCAGAGAAGCTAAACAGTGTAGTAGACGCAGTAAAAAATATTGGTGTTTCGGTAAATGGCTTAAATACGTCGATCAACCAAATAACTTCATCAATTACAACTGAAGTAAGTAAAAATGAAGAAAAAATAGCTCAGGTAGTTCAATGGGGTAATGTGGCTATGGAAATCGCTGACAAATGGAAGCAGCGAAAAACAATTGATCAGACAGACGTAGATGAGGCTACTGAAGATATCATCAAGAAATCTTCTAAATTCAAGCGCAGATAAAACAAAAGGGGATGGTAGTAATGTCAGGGGAAAAACCAAACTATAACGAAGTAAAAAATGAATTACCAAATTTACCTCAAGTTTATACAGGAAATGACGCAATTTACGAGGAGGAGTCGGTGAACATGAAGGATTTTGTTATTGGAGCATTAGTGGGTGGAATTGTTGGAGCAGCTGCAGGTTTATTACTCGCACCGAAAACAGGCAGAGACTTACGTAATGATGTGGTAAGTCAGGCAGAAGTATTAAAAGATAAAAGTGCTACATTATCTTCAACAGCAAAAGAAAAAACAGTACAAATTTCGAACCAATTAAAAGAACAGTCAACACAGCTAGTGGATAAAGTGAAATATAAGGCCTCAAAGGTTCCAACAGTATTCGATGACGGCACTGTTTCATATGAAGGCGAAGAACCATTAGAGAACGAAACTTACGAGGGTGTCGACATGTCTGAAGAATCTAAACCATCTTCAATTTAATAAAAGCCCGGTGAGGAAAAACTTTATGTTTTTCTTTACCGGGTTTTTATTTTTGGAATGGTAACGAATTTTGATAGCGCACTCTACTCCTATAGAAGTAAAATACTCCTCCAAACGTTCGAGCTCCAGTATAAAAAAGTGCCTTTCATTTGAATAATGAAAGACACATTTAGGCTTTACTATTGTATCGTTTGTTCGGTTAAAATAATCTCCAGCTGATCGCCGCCAAAAATCTCTGCATCGAAAGAAGAAGGCTCGCCATTTCGTAAAATTGTAAATTGCCCTTTAAAGTTCACTGGTAATTGCCAATTTGAATATCGGAATATATCCTGATAAATCCAAGACTTCGTGTCTTTCTCGATGATTGAAAGGGAAGCACCGTTTGCAACTGTTGATGAAGCCATGACTGACTCTCCACTTACCATCACTTCTCTTGCCACCTTTTTTAATTCCAGGGTTTCCTGCTGGAAGGAGACGACAATCTTTTCCTCCAGAGCCAGCCCCAGCTTATTTGCTATCATCTCAACGGTCGGTGGTACAGCCTCTGCTATCACTATTGCGTCACCATTCTTAAATGGATAAGTAATTTTACAAGGTTTATCATTCAATAATAGGCTTGAAGAGAAGTCAGGGAACAATACAGGTTTTCCATCGATATTTAAAAAGAATGAATGCAATTTTTGTAAAGCATTTGCTTGTTTAATATGTTTAAATAGATCTGCTATCGTTTCAATCGTTTCTACCTGAAGGGAGTCTCGATCCTGTAATTCTTGCTCAAGTGAGCAAACTTTATTGTTTATTTTTACAATCGGCTCGATTCTAAAAGAATCTCCTTGAACAGTTACATTTTTAATCAAAGCATCGTCCACAAGCTCACGAACGGTAGCTTTGGCATCATGACCGTTTTGTCCTTCCACTAAACTAATAACATCATTATTTTTTATAGCTGTTTTGGTAGTAGCAGGCTCACCATTTACGAGAATCGTTGCTGGATGTCCATGCCCTCCTGGTATAAAAATATCCTGGTTATTTACTGTTATCGCAATGCCATGACCTGGTTTACCATAAAGCTGTTTTGCTCGAATATTAGCCGATAAAAAGGCATCGCCAACAGTCATTTCTTTTAGTTCAAATAGTCTTACTACCTGTTCATTTACAGTTACCGACATATACTGAATAGGTGATTTCTTTGCAGCAATTGCAATGCCAATTGGTGTTACTAGCTCTGGAGTTGCAGGTATAGATGCTTCCTTTGTTAAATTTTGGATGGCATCAATTCCTCGAACAGCAACCCGATTTACAGGTAAATTTAAAGCCTTACTTAGTTCTACTGGCAGATTAGGGGTTAAACTTCCACCTCCAACAAGCATCACAGCTTTAGGTGGAGCTTGATTATTTAATCTTAATAATTCACTGCCTATAGCCTGTGCTAGTGCTTCAATCGAAGGCTGAATCGCTTGAACCACTTCATCTTTTGAATAAGATTGCTCAAAGCCGAGAATATCTTGGATAACAACTTCGTCTTCGGAAGTTAATTGTCTTTTTGTAATTTCAGCAACAGGGAAATCTAGAAGATAATGATCACTTAAGGCTTCAGTTATTTCATCACCAGCAGTTGGTACCATGCCATACGCAACAATTGTTCCTTTGTCAGTAATGGCAATATCAGAGGTACCTGCTCCAATATCCACTAGCGCTACATTCAAACGTCTCATAGATGGTGGAATTAGTACATTAATGGCTGCTATCGGCTCTAGGGTTAAAGCTTCCATTTCTAAGTCAGCTCGTTTTAAGGCAGCAAGTAAGGATTCCACAACTACGCGAGGTAAAAAGGTTGCGATAACTTCAATTGTTGCCTCGTCTCCTTGTTGATCTACTAAACTACCGATTTCTTCACCATCGAGTCTATAAAACAGGATGGAATAGCCAACACAATAATAGTGATTTAATTTTTCGTCCTCTTTGGAGGAGAGTAGCTTTGCCTGTGCAAGCTGAACAGCCTGAAGCTCTAGCCGACTAATATCTTCTTCGGTAAAGATAGGACGATTTTTTATATTAACAGTTACGCTTGCTTGTTCTGTTTTTAAGGCTCGTCCAGCAGCGGCAACACTTACTTTTTTTAATGGTCCGTGTTTTTCTTCGAGTTCACCTTTGATTTCTTTTATTAAATCTGCAACATATAACACATTATGTATTTGTCCATCTACCATAGCTCGCTCTTTATGTTCTTTCATGAGTATGTCGATTACATGAAAGTGTTCGTTCTGCTCTTCTAAAATAATGCCGACTACTGAGCGGGTGCCAATATCTAGGGCGAATAATTTTGAACTCAAGTGGAACCGCTTCCTTTCTAGATATAGATTAATATACTTTAGCGAGTTGAATCGCTAAAGAAAAAAGCGTGACAATTTGAAATTTGTTGACTATAATATGATTATTAACTTAAAATGTACCATACATTTTGATGTTCTTAAAGAGTAGATAAGACAAGGAGAGGAGAATAGAAATGAGTGAGCAAAACTTAGAAGCATTACGTAGTCAAATTGACGAATTAAACATAGAAATTCTACGTTTAATTAATGAACGAGCAGAGATTGTGGATGAAATCGGTAAAATCAAAGGGAAACAAGGTGTTAACCGATATGATCCTCTTCGTGAACGACATATGTTAAACCTATTAAAAGAGCATAATAAAGGTCCGTTAAATCAAATGACGGTTGATTATATATTTAAACAAATTTTTAAAACAGCGTTAAAACAACTAGAAGCAGATAAGAAAAAAGAGCTGCTAGTATCACGTAAGAAAAAAACAGATGATACAGTAGTTGAAATAAATGGCGAAACAGTAGGTGCAGGTGGTCCAACATTCGTATTCGGTCCATGTTCAGTAGAATCCTACGAACAGGTTGCAGCTGTTGCAGCTTCAATTCAAGCAAAAGGATTGAAGTTAATTCGTGGGGGAGCATACAAACCACGTACATCGCCATATGATTTCCAAGGCCTTGGCTTAGAGGGTCTAAAAATCTTAAAACAAATTTCAAAAGAGTATGGGCTTGCAGTTGTTACAGAAATCGTAACACCAGCTCACATTGAAGAAGCATTAGATTATATTGATGTCATTCAAATCGGTGCTCGTAATATGCAAAACTTCGAGCTATTAAAAGCTGTAGGTTCAACAGATAAACCTGTTCTTTTAAAGCGTGGTTTAGCAGCAACTATCGATGAATTCATTCATGCGGCAGAGTATATAATGTCTCAAGGAAATCAAAACATCATGCTTTGTGAGCGCGGTATCCGTACTTATGAAAAAGCAACTCGTAATACTTTAGACATTTCAGCTGTTCCAATCTTGAAACAAGAAACACATTTACCTGTATTTGTTGATGTAACACATTCAACTGGAAGACGTGATTTACTATTACCATGTGCAAAGGCGGCAATCGCGATTGGTGCTGACGGAGTGATGGCAGAAGTACATCCTGATCCTTCAGTAGCACTTTCAGATTCTCAGCAGCAAATGGATATTCCTGAATTCGATGCATTCTATAACGAAATTCAAAAGTTCCTGAAGCAATATGAGCTAAAAGCATAAATAAATCTAGAAAGTTCAAAAGTATTTTTAAATACTTTTGGACTTTCTTTTTAATTTTGTATAAAGTTGAAAAAAGGAAAATGTTGAATGTTTGTGAAGATTATACGGTTTATATTGAAATAGAAATGGAAATTGTCGTATGATTAAAATAATAATTTGACTTAAAAGGAGGCTTATCCTTTGACTGTAACGATTTATGATGTTGCACGTGAAGCAAATGTTTCAATGGCGACGGTGTCACGTGTAGTTAACGGAAACCAAAATGTAAAACCAGCTACAAGAAAAAAAGTGCTAGAAGTTATTGAACGCTTAGAATATCGACCTAATGCTGTAGCGCGTGGATTAGCTAGTAAAAAAACTACAACAGTAGGGGTTATTATTCCAGATATTTCAAATAATATTTATGCAGAAGCAGCTCGTGGAATAGAAGATATTGCTACGATGTATCGCTATAATATTATTTTAGCGAACTCAGACCAAAACGAAGACAAAGAATTGAATTTACTAGATACAATGTTAGGAAAACAAGTAGATGGTATCGTAATGATGAGTGATGCAGTAACACCAAAGCTTCATCAGTCAATGGAGCACTCTCCTGTACCAATTGTACTTGCAGGCTCAGTGGATGAAACGAATCAGTTTCCTTCCGTGAATATTGATTATTTCCAGGCGTCTTATCAAGCTGTTCAAATGTTAATAGGGAACGGTCATAAAAGAATAGCTTTTGTTTCTGGCCCCCTTGCATACACTATTAACTCTAAATTCAAGCTAGAGGCTTATAAGAAGGCATTAACAGATGCAAATATTGAAATAGATGAACAGCTGATAATAGCTGATGATGGTACTTATGATAGTGGTCTAGAAGCATGGGGCGTTTTAAGCGACCTTGAACAGCCACCTACCGCATTTTTTGCTGGAAGTGATGAATTAGCCATTGGACTTATTCATGGTGCACAGGATAACGGCAAGAACGTTCCTGAGGAGATTGAAGTAATAAGCTTTGAGGACTCCAAGCTTGCTCGAATGGTAAGACCACAGCTAACAAGTGTAGTATTGCCTTTGTACGATATTGGAGCAGTTGCAATGCGTTTACTTACTAAACTAATGAATAAAGAAAATATTGAAGACCAAACTGTAGTTATTCCGTATCGTATTGAAAAGCGTAACTCGGTAAAATCATAAGAATAGGCAGCTCGTTTCTAATACGAAGCTGCCTTTTGTCTATCTTTTTTCTGCTCGAATCATATGAAGAGCTTTTGTAAGCATTTGTGCATTTTTTTCCTCGATTTCTAGCTTACGTGGGATAGGATCATATAAAGGGCTAGGATCCTCCCAGGTTGGAATCAAGGGCACAGGGGAATCAGGCTGCCATTTTTCTAACCAGGCTTTTGGAAGTGGTCCTGTCGGTAAAGGTAAATCGTTCATTTCAGTCCAAATATAAGACCAGGCTCGTGGTACAACCCGCCATATATCATAACCGCCGCCACCTACAGCAATCCATTTTCCCCCGCAATATTCATGTGCTAGTTTATGGGCTAATCTCGGAATCTCTTGATAGATTTTCATTGTTCCATAGAGATGAGTAAGTGGGTCAAAGTAATGAGCATCGGCCCCATTTTGTGTGATAACAACATCTGGCTTGAAGTATTCAAAAACCTCGCGTACTGCTTGTTCATAGATTTCCAAATAGCTTTCATCCTCAGTGAAAGCGTCAATGGGGAAGTTAAAGGATGTTCCATAGCCTTGTCCATTTCCGCGTTCAGTTACATTCCCTGTGCCGGGAAACAGATAACGTCCAGTTTCGTGAATGGAAAGTGTACACACATTAGGATCATCATAAAAAGCCCATTGAACACCATCGCCATGATGTGCATCTGTATCTATATACAAAACCCTGGCATTGTATTTTTTTTGCATATAACGAATGGCAACTGTACTGTCATTATAGATGCAAAATCCAGAAGCGCGACCTTGGAAGCCATGATGTAGACCCCCACCTAAATTCAGTGCATGACGACTTTTACCCTGCATCACATAATCTACTGCCTGTAGTGTACTTCCAACTAGTAAAGCGCTAGCTTCATGCATATTGCTAAAGATTGGTGTATCCTCTGTTCCGATTCCGTAATTTTCGCCTTGCTCTGGTGTTAATAAGCCATGGCCAGCTTTTTTCACAATTTCGATATATTTCTCATCATGACCTAATGCAATTTCTTCATCTGTCGCAACTCTAGCAGGAATAATATCCTCATCGTTAAGGGCATTAATATTTTTTAGTAAATCCATCGTTAAAAGTAATCGCTTATGGTTAAATGGGTGAGAATCTGAAAACTTGTATCCGAGTTGTTCTGGTGAATAAATAAAAACGGCATTTTTCATGAAAGATCAACTCCAGGTAAATTAGGCCATAAAACATCAAAACCTTGTTTTCGCAAATCTTCAATGATGGATAAGGGATTTATGATTTGTACTCGTACACTAACAATCTTGCTTTCTTCATCTTTTGTACTTGGATAGACCAGTACGCTTAACACATTAGCGTGGTGCATTTTAAAAACCTCTGTGATATCAGAAAGAATACCTGGCTTATCAGTTACTCTTATATCAATTTTAGAGGAAGGCTTGTTTGCCCCCGTTAACTCTATATATGTATAAAGTAAATCTGTCGTTGTGACAATCCCAACTAATCTACCTCCAGTTACTATCGGAAGACTACTGATTTTAGAGTCATAGAGAGTAAGGGCAACCTCTTCTATAAAATCAAGCGGATGCCCGATTAATGGATTTTTCACCATTATATTTTCAAGTGGTGTTTCGTAGGTTGTTAAATTTAAATCGCTCTTAATTGTTGACGGTAAAATATTTTTTAAATCATGGGCAGTAATAATGCCTACTACTTTTCCTGTTTGCTCCACAATGGGTATATGTCGAATTTTCTTCTCTCTCATGAGCACGATAGCATCCTTAACAGTATTAGTAGGTGCTAAGGAATGGACATCTTTATTCATAATTTCTTCAATTATCATCATGTTGTTTTCCACCTCTTTACGTTAGTACATGAAGCGATTTTTAAAGCGTAAACGATCAAAGCGCTCCATTGTATCATTATTCACTCGCTTTCCGACTCTTGCCATTAAGCAATTGGCCGGATGGGATGTGATTTCTGGGTCATCTGTTGCGAAATAAACAAAATCAACACTCTGCATAAGTCGTTCCATCATTTTGCGATAATCCCAGACATTTAATCCTGTACCCTTTAAATCCCAGTGCCAGTAGTATTCAGTTGTAATTACTAAGTAATTCTCCATAGCTTCATCCATGAAAGACAGCTGTAATAATTTTTTTGCAACGCCACCAGAACGATAAGAAGGGATAACTTCAATAGCACCAAGCTCTATCATATTTTCTATTTGATCCTCAGACCATCTCTCTAATGGGTCAGGGTAAAGATAAGTTACATAGCCCACTACGGTTTCTCCATTTCGGATGATTACTATCCGACCTTCGTCCAGTTTGGCAATTTCCACTAAGGCTTTCTGTTGCTTCAAAGGGGGTCTAAATGATACTAAATCGTCATGAAAAGTATATTTTTCTAGCTGCTCGGGAGGCACAGGACCTTCTATTATTACCTGCCCATGCCTCGTTTCCATTTCCATGGAATAAAAGGTTTTAATATGTTTCATTCTACTTCGCTCCAGATGAGTTTGATGCTTACATTATATGATAAATAATGCACAAAATCGCTGTTATTTGTTAAAAATACATGAATTGTTATAAGATTTAAAATATTTTACTCAAAATGTTCAGAATATTGTAAAATAAAACGTATCATTCTTTAATACTTACGCTTAGTATTTTAGATTGAGAAATATCGCCTAGCGTATGATGTTAGAAGAGTAAAAGCATTTTTTTTGGTTATATTTCATAATTTCTCACTCTTATCTTGTGGAATTGTTTAAAGGCGAAATTGATTTGAAAGGGGTAATTTTTATGGGGATAAAAATTACAGACAGATTAGCTGTTGTAGGTGGGAATCATCATTTGAAAAACTATGATGAAAAGGCTGCTTCTTTCGATTGGAAAGAAACAGAAACGGCTTTTAGTTGGCATGAGACGGGGAAGGTTAATGCTGCCTATGAAGCCATTGACCGTCATGCGGAAAGCTTTCGAAAAAACAAAGTAGCATTATTTTTCTATGAGGGGTCACGAAAAGAAAGCTACACGTTCAATGATATGAAACGTTTTTCGAACAAAGCCGCAAATATGTTTATGGAACACACTACTTTAGAAAAAGGTGACCGTTTATTTATTTTTATGCCGCGATCGCCTGAATTGTATTTTTCTCTATTAGGTGCTATTAAAATGGGGGTTATTGTAGGTCCTTTATTTGAAGCATTTATGGAAGGAGCGGTTTATGATCGGTTAGTGGATAGCGAAGCGAAAGTATTAGTAACTACTCCTAATCTATTAAATCGAGTTCCAATAGAGAAGCTACCATATTTAGAAAAAATCTTCGTTGTTGGGGAACAAATCGAAGAAACTGATAAGATTGTGGACTTTACCAATAAATTTAAAGAAGCTTCAAGTTTATTTGATATAGAGTGGGTTGATCGAGAGGATGGTATGCTACTTCACTATACTTCTGGTTCAACTGGTGCTCCAAAAGGTGTTTTACATGTTCATAATGCAATGATTCAGCACTATCAAACTGCGCAATGGGTGCTTGATTTGCAGGAAGAAGATATTTTTTGGTGTACAGCTGATCCTGGCTGGGTAACAGGCACTGCTTATGGTATTTTTGGTCCATGGCTAAACGGTGCTACAAATTTAATAGTTGGTGGGCGTTTTAGTCCTGAAAGCTGGTATGGTGCAATTGAGAGATACGGTGTTACTGTTTGGTATAGTGCGCCTACAGCATTCAGAATGCTTATGGGTGCTGGTGCTAGTGTGATAGAGCAGTTTGATCTTTCGAGCCTTCGTCATATCCTTTCGGTAGGAGAGCCCTTAAATCCGGAAGTTATCAGATGGGGGATGGAAGCACTTAACCATAGAATTCACGACACATGGTGGATGACTGAAACAGGTGGCCATGTTATCTGTAATTATCCTTCAATGGATATTAAACCAGGTTCAATGGGGAAGCCTGTACCAGGCATTTACGCAACAATTGTAGATGACGAGGGGAGTGAGGTTGCACCATATACAATGGGGAACTTAGCAATTCGAAAAGGATGGCCTTCCATGATGCGCGAGATTTGGGGGAATCCTGAACGCTTCCAATCCTATTTCCTAAAAGATGAATGGTATGTTACAGGAGATTCAGCCTATGTCGATGAGGATGGCTATTTCTGGTTCCAGGGCCGTGTTGATGATGTAATAATGACTGCTGGTGAACGTGTTGGTCCATTTGAAGTAGAAAGTAAACTACTTGAGCATCCTGACGTAGTAGAAGCAGGAGTAATTGGTAAGCCAGACCCAATACGTGGGGAAATTATTAAAGCATTTATTGCTTTAAGAGAAGGGGTAGAGGCTAGTGATGAATTAGCTGAATCCATTCGAAATTTTGTTAAAACTGGCTTAGCTGCCCATGCTGCTCCAAGAGAAATTGAATTTAAAGACAAGCTTCCGAAAACAAGAAGCGGTAAAATTATGCGTCGTGTATTAAAAGCATGGGAACTAAAATTACCAACAGGTGATTTATCAACAATGGAAGATTAATAGCCAATAAATCAATGATAGTACTTTAGGGAATATAAAGCTTATTATAGAAAAGTAAATTGGAAGTCTTCATAAATTCTTATTAAATTATTAATATTTATACAATAACGCTTAAAGGGTACTCTCATAAATAGATGAGAAAGTACCCTTTTTCTTATGAGTTGAAAAATTTAGATAATATATAAAAATACAGTTGACTAAATAATTATGCATAAGTATACTTACGTTATCTTAGCAGATTTGAAAGCGGAAAAGTTCGTTATCTGCAAAATAAAAATAGTAATCTTAAAAAGATTTGACGCGTGCCATAATTTCATAATTTAGGGGTGAAAGCATTGAAAGTTGGAATAATTGGGGCAACAGGATATGGAGGATTAGAGTTAATCCGTTTCTTACACAATCATTCTGAGGTTGAAAAAATCGAATTATTTACTTCTTCTGAGGAGGGGGCAATTTTTTCTTCAAAATTCGGTCATTTGTTATCCATCCACGATACACCATTACAAAAAATTGATGCAGAAGCTCTAGGTAGCTTTGATGTTGTATTTACAAGTACTCCTTCAGGTGTAACTAGTAAACTACTTACTCCATTAGTTGGAGCAGGTCCAAAGCTAATTGATCTTTCTGGTGACTATCGCTTAAAGGAGTCAGCTTCTTATGAAAAGTGGTACAAAAAAGAGCCGGCACCTGAATCCATTGTGGCAGAAAGTGTTTATGGACTTACTGAATGGAATGAGGAAAATATCAAATCAGCTAGTTTAATAGCCAATCCCGGGTGTTACCCAACTGCAGTTTTACTTTCAATTTTACCACTCCTAAAACACCGATTAATCGACCCTGGCTACCTAGTGATTGATGCTAAAAGTGGTGTTTCTGGAGCTGGAAATAAACCATCCCAAATAACGCATTTTAGTGAAATGAATGAAAACTTCTCAATTTATAAAGTAAATGAACATCAGCATATTCCAGAAATCGAACAGGCACTTACAATGTTTGCTGACGTTGATACGTCAATTACCTTTAATACTCATTTAGTGCCTATGACAAGAGGGATTTTAGCGACGTCTTATGCACCTGTATTATCAGGCGTTACAAATAAACAGCTGAATGACTGTTTAATAGAAACATATAAAAATCATCCATTTGTCCGTGTCATACAAGATACCTCCGCGTTGGGAACAAACCGTGTAAAAGGTTCGAACTATTGCGATATCTTTGTTCAATTAGATGAAAGAACGAACAGAGCTACGATTGTTAGTGTGATAGATAATTTGGTTAAAGGGGCTGCAGGCCAAGCAATCCAAAATATGAATGTACAGAATGATTTACCACAAACACTAGGTCTGGATGTCATTCCGCTATTTATTTAAGGGGGTAATACAGTGAGCTTAATGGAGATTAGAAAGATATCAAACAAAAATATTGTGTCACCTAGAGGTTTTACAGCAGGGGGTATGCATTGCGGCATTAAGCAAAATAAGAAGGATTTAGCGCTTTTAGTAAGTGAGGTTCCAGCGAGTGTTGCAGGTGTTTTTACTACAAATGCAGTTCAAGCTGCACCATTAAAAGTTACGAAAGAGGTTGTATATCAAGCTAGTAAAATGCAGGCCTTGATTGTAAACTCGGGAAATGCCAATGCTTGTACCGGTAAACAAGGACTGATAGATGCATATGAAATGCAAAGCTTGGCAGCAAAAAAGCTCGCAATAGACCCAGCTTTAGTAGGAGTTGCTTCTACAGGTGTAATTGGAGAAATCATGAAAATGGAGCCTATTCGAGCTAACATTGAGAAGCTAGAATTAGGAAGTACAACTGAGCATGGAATTGATTTTGCTCAAGCAATATTAACTACTGATACAGTGATGAAAAACACTTCCTATAGCACGATTATCGATGGTCAAGAGGTAGTCATTTCAGGTACTGCTAAAGGCTCTGGAATGATTGAGCCGAATATGGCAACGATGCTCGGATTCATAACTACAGATGCAAATATAGAATCCGATGTGCTACAAAAAGCTCTATCGGATATAACGAATGTTACATTTAATTCCATAACGGTAGATGGAGACACATCTACCAACGATACCGTAATTGTCATGGCGAATGGCTTAGCGGGGAATGCCTCTTTAACACCTGTACATCCGGATTGGGATAGTTTTTATAGCACTTTACAATTAGTTGCTGAGGATCTAGCCAAAGCAATTGCTCGTGATGGTGAAGGGGCAACGAAACTAATTGAAGTTGAGGTATCTGGGGCTCTATGTGATGAGGAAGCTCGTAAAATTGCCAAAACAGTTGTCGGGTCACCTCTTGTCAAAACGGCAGTATTCGGAAACGATGCAAACTGGGGCCGTATCATCGCAGCGGTGGGCTATAGTGGTGCGACAGTAGACCCAGAAAAAATTTCGATTAAAATCGGGAATGCGTTAATGGTTCAAGATGGGGAGCCAATACCTTTCTCTGAGGAGGAATTGATTGAAATTTTAAAAGCAGACGAGGTGAAAATTTATGTTTTTTTAGGTCAGGGTGAAGGACACGGATTAGCATGGGGGTGCGATTTAACTTATGACTACGTTAAAATCAACGCTTCCTACCGCTCGTAAGAAAATTGTCATTAAGCTTGGGGGAAGTACATTAGAAGGCTTAAATAAAGCCTTCTTTTCCAATTTTAAAAATCTACAGCAGGAGGGATATGACATCATTATTACTCATGGTGGAGGCCCTGCTATTAATAAAGAGCTTGAAAAACAAAATGTAAGTTCCTCGATTTTAAATGGCATTCGTGTAACCAACGAAGAGGCAATCAACATCGTACAAACTACCTTAATCGGAAAGGTGAATACAGCTTTAGTAGGCGAGTTAAATCAAGCCGGAATTACGGCAATAGGTTTAAATGGCTTCGATGGCCAATTGCTGCAAAGTGAGTTTTTAGATAAAGAAACCTATGGCTATGTAGGAAAAGTCACAAGTGTGAATACACAGCTGATTAATACTTTATGTGAAAACCAAATAGTTCCTGTTATTGCCTGTGTAGGTGCAACTGCTGACGGGCAAGCACTGAATATAAATGGAGATACGATAGCTAGTGAAGTGGCATTAGCCCTGGCTGCAGAAAGCTTGTTACTTGTAACAGATGTTTCAGGTATACGTATTGATGGAGAATACAAAGAAGAAGCCAATCCCAATCTCATCAACCAATGGATTGAGCATGGTCATATATATGGTGGTATGATTCCTAAGGTTCAAGGAGCGATACAGGTATTAAAATCGGGTATCCCATCTGTGCAAATTGTTAACGACCAACTAGTAGGAACGGTAATTGTTCCTTCTCTTGACGAAACTCTAGCACCAAGCTAGTAAGGTATCTTACAACTAACAAAAAAAGGAGCTAGTAATATGAATGCATTATTTAATAACTATTCGAGAAGACCAATTTGTATTGTTGAAGGAAAAGGGACAATAGTGAAAGACTCAAATGGAAAACAATACCTCGATTTCACAAGTGGAATCGCTGTTTGCTGCTTAGGCCATGCCCATCCAGCCCTAGTTAAAACAGTACAGGAGCAAAGTGAAAAGCTATGGCATATCAGCAATTTGTTTGAAAGTCCTGGTCAGGTTGCTCTAGCAGAAAGCCTAGTGAAGGATAATCATTTAGCACACGCACTATTTTGTAATAGTGGAGCAGAGGCAAATGAAGCAGCTATTAAATTAGCGAGAAAGCATACAGGGAAGCACCATATCATTACTTTCAAAAACTCCTTCCATGGAAGAACCTTTGGTGCAATGTCAGCCACAGGGCAAGAAAAAATTCATAAAGGATTTGGCCCCTTAGTAGACCAATTTACGTATCTACCTTTCAATGACGTAGAAGCACTTAAAGAAGCTGTTGATGAAACTGTGGGTGCTATCATGCTTGAAATTATTCAAGGTGAAGGGGGCATCCACGAGGTCACAGAGGAATTTGCACAGGCAATTAATGAAATCTGTGTAAATCATGATATATTGCTAATCGTCGATGAGGTTCAAACAGGAATTGGTCGAACGGGTACTCAATTTGCTTTTGAGCAAACACAGTTAAAACCAGACATAGTGTCAATGGCGAAGGGCTTGGGTGGTGGGTTCCCAATTGGGGGGATTTTAGCAACAGCCGAGTTATATGAAACATTTGGCCCAGGTTCACATGGAACAACTTATGGAGGAAATCCTTTGGCTGTTTCTGTAGCTCAGACAGTTCTTGACCATGTATTTAACGAGTCCTTCTTAAATGAAGTTCAAGATAAATCTAAGTATTTAATCAATAAATTACAAGAAGTACTACCACAAGAGCAATTTGAAATTCGAGGAAAAGGATTATTACTAGGCATTGATTGTGGGAAGGATGTAGCTGCTTTAGTTGAAAAGGCTGAGAAGGAAGGGTTATTACTTGTAGCAGCAGGGCCTCAGGTTCTTCGATTATTGCCACCTCTTACGGTAACAAATCAAGAAATCGATGAAGCCGTAGAAATTTTGAAAAAGTTATTAGTGGAAGAAAAAAGCCCAGTCGTATGACTGAGCTTTTTTATTTTCCATTAAATTAAGTACAGCTTATCTCATTAAAAGATATTGAGATAAGCTGCGGAATTCCTTAAGGAGTGTTATCTGTTGGAGGAGCTTGACCTGTACCGTTTCCTCCACCGTTATTATTTCCTGTGCCATTACCATTGCCATTCCCGTTTGAATTGCCTTCACCAGTTGAGCCATCGGTAGAGCCCTCATCAGTTCCACCACTACCAGCTCCATCATCTGGATTTGGTTTGTTATTTTCAGGTGATTCTTCTGGCTCTTTTGGAGGTTCCACAACTGTTGAAATTGCATTGGATTGAGCTGATTCAAGTCCAGTTATATCAACGGCTACAACAATATAAGTTCTACCACTCGTAATAGTTGATTTTAATGCACTGCCATCTCTAATTGTAGTTACTAGTGAACGACTGCCATTTGTAATATCATAAACACGATAACCAATAACATCATTTGATGCTGATTTAGTCCATGTTAACGTATTATTAGATTGTGCTGCATTAACTGCCTGTGGTGGACTTCCATCTGCGTTAAATTTAGCAGATGAGACAACATTACTAGTACCAGTTGGCCATAATTTTGTAGGATCTCCACCAAGTCTACCAAGTATTCTTTCGGCAAATTGAGGGTTAATGCCTGAGCCACTAGTTGTCACAAATTCGCTAGGTGTGGAATCTAGTGCAATATAAGCTTTACCACCAATCATTACAGATGAGGAGCCACTTAAGCTATCATCGATTCTGCTTGGTATAAATACATTTCGATTAAATAAATCTGAACGAACTAAACCTGCTTGCGAGCAAGCTGTAGAAGGTGCGTCACCAGAAATACCGCAGAATGAAGCATTTACAACATTCGCTGGGCGTTGGAATTGTTCAGCTGGATCCACTAATTCTGGATTTACATCGTATATGGAATTCATCAAGCTTGCCCATAACGTGTTGACCCTCGTACTAGGCTGTCCATAGGTATTATTGAATTGATTCAGAGATTTATTTTTTGTATACCCCATCCAAACACCTAGTGAAATATTTGGATTATATCCGACTAACCATACGTCATTATGGTCATTTGTTGTACCAGTTTTAGCAGCAAAATCAGATGAGAATTTCAAAGTACTTCTTGCTCTTGTGGCTGTTCCATATTCTAAAACGTCTCTTAACATATCTGTAACTATGTAAGATGTCTCAGGTGAGAATACTTGAACAGGTTCTACTTCATGCTCGTAGATGATATTGCCATCAAGGTCTTCGATTCTGTCAATCATATAGGCATCTATAAATTGCCCGCCATTTGCAAAGGTTGCAAATGCATTTGTATTTTCTTCAACTGTTGTACCATGCGTGATACCGCCAATAGCTGTTGCTAAGTTAACATAATCTGCATCTACTAATCTAGAGAACCCCATTTTTTCTAAATATGAGGCAGGCTTTTTATCCAAGATAGAATCATACAAGCGTAAAGCTGGTAAGTTTTGTGATTTTGCCAATGCTTCTCGGGCAGGAATTAGTCCTAACTCCTGACTTTCAATATAGTTTGATGGGCTATATCCATCAAAACCACGAGTGAATTTCACATCGACTACTGGGCTACCCGCACCAATAACTCCATATTCGATCGCAGGTGCATATACTAATAATGGCTTCATGGTTGAGCCGTTTGCTCGAGCTGCTCTTGTCGCATAGTTAAATTGCTGCTCAAGATTAAATTCTCGTCCTCCGACAAAGCTTAAGATTCTGCCTGTACTATTTTCGATTGCAATACTTCCGACTTGAACCTTCTCTTCGGTTACAATTTCTTCGCCAGTTTCTTTATCGATTTGGGTAGTTGTAAAGGTTTGTCCATAATTTTTGAAGTTCTTTGCAGCTTCCTGCATGGCATCATACATACCCTTATCGATTGTCGAATAAATTCTGTAGCCTCCAGAACGTACATCACGGTCTGCAAGAATCATATATTTCTCTTTTAAGTTATCTTCTTCATCTAAACGTTCAGGATCGATGCCATCCTTTTCTGCTAAGATACGAGCGATAAGTTCTTTTGCTCGGTTTTCCAGCTCATAAGTAAGCCATGGATAATTATCTGTTGCTTCAGGTTCTGGCTCTCGGAAATCCTTCGTAATATCATATTTAGAAGCTTCCTCGTATTCAGCTTGGGTAATATAGCCAACAGCTAACATACGTTTTAGTACAGTTTCCATTCGATCGATACCAGGTTTTAAACCTGCAGCATCTTTAATCTCACCTTTGTTAGTAAAAGGTGTGTGTGCAAATGGTGCTTGTGGAATACCGGCAATATAAGCTGCTTGAGCTAAATTTAATTCAGATGCTGAAATTCCAAAAATTCCACGTGCAGCAGTTTCTACTCCGGCTATATTTTTACCGGAAGCATTACGACCATAAGGAATGATATTTAAATAGGCCTCAATAATTTCTTCCTTAGTCATGAATTTTTCTAATCGTATAGCTAGTAAAATTTCGCGTGCCTTTCGTTCATAGGAGACTTCGTTCGTTAGAATTTGGTTTTTAATCAATTGCTGTGTTAATGTTGAACCACCTGTTTGGGTAGATGAGTTTGTAAAGTCCTGTAAAAGCCCGCGTAAAACGGCTTTTGGAACGATTCCATAGTGTTCACGGAAATACTCATCCTCCGTTGCAAGTACAGCGTTAATTAGTGTAGGAGAAACTTTTCCAAGGGAGGTTTCTCTTCTCTCCAAATCAGTTCGTAGCTTACCTATGTAAATGTCACCAGCAAAGTAAATTTCACTTGTTTCATCATAGTTATAAATTTGATCTCGCATTTCTGCTTTAGCCATTAGTGGATCGTCTTTAACGAGTGATGCAAAGTAGCCAAGTCCAAGACCGCCAACGAAAACAACCGCTGTAGTGGTAAGGATTATGAAAATAAGGACTAAATTCCAAATAACACTACCAGTGATCCTTAGTCTACTCATTTGCTTTGACGTTGTTAATCTATCTAGTTTTGTATTCAATTCTCGTATATATTCTGTTAAACGATTCATCCATTCTTTCACTAACCGTCACCCCCTAAAATCTCGTTTATTATAGCATATTTCAGGGTAGTTCGAATATAGTTATTGACATTGAATTTAAAACGAGTAGAATAATCATTATAATTTTCAAGCAGTGATAAGTTTGAAGTAGTGTTTTCATTCCCTGATATAGAGAGCTAGCGGGTGGTGCAAGCTAGTCAAAATGTAAACACGAATTACGTTCTTTGAGCTTGAACGACTCACGTTGCGTTAAAACGTATAAGAGGGGAAGAGTTTCTATTTTTAGAGATGTCTTCAAGCCGGGTGGTACCGCGTTAAATTGCTTATTAACGTCCCAGCATGCAAATGATTTTGCGTGTTGGGGCTTTTTTGTGTTCTAGTATTTAGCAAACCTTAGCACGACTGAATTTGTTACATTTTTTGGTTTATTTTAATTATTAATTATAAATAATGCAAAGAGAAGGAATGGAGGAAGAATTATGACGAACCCTTTAATTGAAGATTTACAATGGCGTGGGCTTTTATACCAACAAACAGATGCTGAAGGAATGGAGAAGCTTTTAAACGAAGAGAAGGTATCCTTATATGTAGGGGTAGACCCAACAGCAGATTCTATGCATATTGGTCATATCGTGCCATTACTTACATTACGTCGATTCCAGCAAGCTGGGCATCGTCCTGTACTAGTTGTTGGTGGAGCAACGGGGATGATTGGTGATCCATCTGGTCGTTCTGACGAGAGAAATTTACTGACTGAGGAACAAATTGCCCATAATGTTACGGGCTTAAAAGCACAAATGGAGCGTATTTTCGATTTTGGTAAAAATGAAAATGGCGCTCAGCTCGTTAATAACTATGACTGGGTAGGGAAGTTAAGTGTAATTGATTTCTTGCGTGATTACGGGAAGTTAGTAAATGTAAATTACTTGTTAGCTAAAGACACAATTGCCTCTCGCTTAGAATCAGGAATATCATTTACTGAATTCACATACACAATCATTCAGGGGCTTGATTTTAACTACCTATATGATAACTACAATGTAAAAATCCAGGTTGGTGGATCAGACCAATGGGGGAATATTACAACGGGATTAGAAGTAATCAGAAAGACACATGAAGAAGAAACGAATGCCTTTGGGATTACCATTCCATTAGTAACTAAAGCGGATGGTACAAAATTCGGTAAAACTGCTGGAGGCTCAGTATGGCTAGATGCTGAAAAAACTTCACCATATGAGTTCTACCAATTCTGGGTAAATGCTGCCGATTCTGATGTGATAAAATATTTGAAAATCTTCACATTCTTATCCCGTGAAGATATTGAAGCTTTAGAAGTAACTGTTCAGGAAGAGCCTCATTTACGTAAAGCGCAAAAAACTTTAGCTGCCGAAATGACGAAACTAATTCACGGTGAAGCTGGTTTAGAGCAAGCAGAAAAAATTACAGCTGCCTTATTCTCAGGTGATTTAAAAGCATTATCAGTAGAAGAGATGAAAGTCGCTTTTGCTGGTGTTCCTTCTATAGAATTGGCTAAGGAAGATAAAAATATTGTCGAGTTAATCGTAGAAGCTGGAATTTCCTCTTCAAAACGTCAAGCTCGTGAAGATGTAACAAATGGTGCAATTTCAGTAAACGGTGAAAAAGTAACGGATCTTGACTATGTAGTTAATGGGAAAGACCGTTTAGAAGACGCGTTTGCAATTATCCGTCGCGGTAAGAAAAAATATCACATGGTGAAATTTAATTAAATCAATGCGTCCTAAGCTAAATCGGCTAGGGCGTTTTTTTATTATTGCGTATAAAAAAAATAATATTACTCATAATAATTTGGTGGAGGTGAGAGACATGGCACAAAACAATAACAACAACAACAACAACAACCAACGCAACAACCGTCAAAACAATCAAGCTGAAAACAACAATAACAACAACAACAATGCAGAGTTTGCTGAAGAGCTAAACTTTGACAACAACAACCAAAGCAACCGCAACAACCGCAACAACCGCAACAATAACAACCAAAACAACAACAACAGTGATAACAACTAAGTAAATCACACAAATTAATCAGGATAGAAATGTCGGTTAGACATTCTAAACTGACCCCGAATAGTAAGCTTCCTTTAGGGAAGGTGCTATTCGGGGTTTTTTGTATATAAAAACTTATTTAAAAAGTACAAACTCCGCTGGAAAAAGAAAGGATGTTATAAAAATGGAGTTACAAGAGCTTGCCATAAGAATGTTTATAGCCTTTATAGTATTATTAACCGTTACTAGAATTATGGGACGTAAAGAAATAGCACAAATGACATTTTTTTAATTTTGTTTCAGCTATTTCTATTGGTTTTATTACTGCAAATTTAGCTGTTAATAGTAATTTATCAATACTACATGGTGTTATTGTCATTATTGGGTGGGCAATTTTCACTCTAATGCTTGGTTATATTGATATTAAATCTAAGAAGGCAAGGAAAATTCCCATAGGGGAGCCGATTATTGTTATAAAAGAAGGGAATATTATGGAGAATGCACTCCGAAAGACACGATTAGATATCAATGAATTAAATTCATTGCTGAGAGAGAAAGATGTTTTTTCTTTGCGGGATGTAGAATTTGCAATATTTGAGACCAGTGGGAATCTTTCTGTATTGAAGAAAGAACATAAACAATCCCTTACAAAAAGTGATATTAGTATACAAAGTCCGAATCAACTTTATTACACTGCTACTGAAGTAATATCAGATGGTGTTATTAACTTTGTAAATCTCTCCCGCTTGAATTTAGAAGATAATTGGCTAAGAGAAGAGTTGGAAAAGGCAGGGATTAAATCTATCGATAAAGTGTTCTATGCTGAGATTCAGCCGGATGGAAGTATCTATTTTGATTGTAAAGATGATGAGTTGAAAATTTGAATTGAATAGACAGAAGTTATATTTGAATTTAATAAAGGGTGATTAGATTGGAAAAATTTGATGTTATTATAGTTGGTTCTGGTTTAGCAGGTTTAACAACAGCATTGGAACTTAGTGAAGATGGAAAAACTGTTGCTGTTCTAGAAAAACACAAAGTGATTGGAGGAAGAACCTCATCTTGGGATGAAGATGGGATGATAGTTGAATCAGGTTTTCACCGGCATATAGGTTATTATGAAGAACTGCCCAAAATACTTAAAAAGGTTGGTGTCGAGGTTGATGATATTGTTCAGTGGGAGGAACAAATTGATGTCCGTATAAAGGGCAGCAAGAATAAGGCATCATTTGGAATCTCACCAGTTTTTGGTCCTATTGATACAATTAAAGGGATAATTGGCAATAACGATATTCTTTCACCAAAAGACAAGTTTTCATTGATAGCATTCTTTACGAATGGATTCTTAGAAATTGTAAAAAATCCTGAAAAATTGGATAAATATAATGTGAGAGAGTTTGCAGAAAAGTATGAAGTCAGTGAAAATGCACTCCATTATGTTGTGATTCCCCTTAGTGCAGGTATATTCTTTTTGCCGCCGGAAAGATATTCTGCAAAGGTTTTCTTTGGTCTCTTTCTGCCTGGCATTCCGCGCTTCTATAAATTAAGAATCGGTGCTTACTTAGGAGGAATGACAGAAGTTTTGGCGAAACCACTGGCTAAGCATATTGTTAAAAATAATGGAATTATTAAAACTGATATAAATGTAAAGGGATTAATATTGGATGAAGATATGGTAAAAGGAGTTAAATTAGAAGACGGATCTGAAATTTTTGCTAAGCATGTCGTAGTTGCAACAAATTTAGGTGGTGCAAAAGAAATTTTAAGGGGTCATTTTTTAAATCACCCTTCATTTGAAAATTTATTTGCTTTACCTACTATGCCAGCTGTGACAATTCAAATGGAATTCGAAAAGCCTATACTACCGGTCGACCGCACAACTTTTGGTCCGCTCACTTCACTTGCCAGTTTTGCCGAGCAATCACGCTCAACATTTACACATGTACCAGGAAGGCTTTCTGTAATCCTAACCCCACCGGAGAAATTCCTTGATATGAATCATGACGAGATATTAAAGCATGTACAGAAGGATGGGAGGGAGCTCGGACTAGATTTGGAATCTGGCTTAATGAATTATCGAGTTGTCAGTCATCCTGAAGATTTCCATAGTCTAGAGCCGGGAAATGATCATTTACGTCCGGATCAAAAAACTCCAATTGAAGGTTTGGTCTTAGCAGGCGACTACACTCGACAGCCTTATTTTGCAACGATGGAAGGGGCAGTACGATCAGGACTGTATGCAGCGAAAATAGTATTAGAAGAATAGTTATTTAAGAGGGGTGTTAATTCGAATAAGGATTAACACACTTCTTTATACATAAAAGAGGACGACCAATATTGGTCGTCCTCTTTAAGTACAAACAAGAGATTAACGAGAGTAGAACTCAACGATTAATTGTTCTTGAATTTCAGCTGATAATTCAGAACGCTCTGGAAGACGTACAAAAGTACCTTCTTTTTTGTCTGCATCAAATGATAAGTAATCTGGTACGAAGTTGTTTACTTCGATAGCTTCTGTTACTACAGCAAGGTTTAAAGATTTTTCACGTAGAGAAATCACTTGACCTGGTTTAACGCTGTAAGAAGGGATGTCAACGCGTTTACCATCAACTAATACGTGACCGTGGTTAACTAGTTGACGAGCTCCACGACGAGTACGAGCTAATCCTAAACGGTAAACTAAGTTGTCAAGGCGAGTTTCAAGAAGGATCATGAAGTTTTCACCAGCAACACCTTTTAGTTTAGAAGCTTTGTTGAATACGTTTTTGAATTGACGCTCAGTCATACCGAACATATGACGAAGTTTTTGTTTTTCTTGTAATTGTAAACCATATTCAGATAACTTTTTGCGTTGGTTTGGACCGTGTTGACCTGGAGCATAAGGGCGTTTTTCTAATTCTTTACCTGTGCCGCTTAATGAAATTCCAAGGCGACGTGACACTTTCCATGATGGACCTGTATAACGAGACATAATTTTGTCTCCTCCTTTAAGTTTGGTTTTTTGTACTGATTGTTCATCAGCCTTTAGTAAAACAAAAACCAGTTGTACCCGACACTTGCTGGATTTTATATTCATGTACCTTCGCCCTTGCAGCCGTTAGGGTTACACAATACACCATCTTAAATAACAAAATGTTAATAATTAAGAGGAATAAAATACAAACATAGCTTATACAACTGCTGCGTTTATTTTACACGAGGTTTATTGTATAATTTTTTAGTATATGAGTCAAGAAATAATATTGCGAAGTATGTCGTACAAAGTAGTTATTTAGTTTACAACAATTGTTGAAAATATGAAATAGGTATGTTATAATGAGAAAAAACATTGAATACAAAATCCTACTCGTTTAGAAATATATAGGTAATTTGGCATAAGATGTAAACATTTTACAATAAGTTACATAAATAATTGATTTTTGTTACTTGAGAAAAGGTGATTTTTATGAGAGAACATCGAGAGATTTTAACGAATATTAAATCCGATTTGTTAAGTTTATGTATCGACTCAATGAATCAAAGAAACGGCTACGATGAATATATGTCATTGATACAAAATAGCTTAAAGCAATATTTTGATATCGATAAATGTTGTTTTCTTTTATATGAATGTGAATCATTAAAACCATTTAACATAAAGTCTTCTATCGATATAGACTTAAATTCAATCACTTGGAGCGACTTTACTACACATTTTTCCCAAAAGAAATTGATTGATTTACCCGAATGCCTTTCACATATAAAAGAATTTAACTTATTCTCAAAAATGCTCCTGTTAAAAACGGGTCAATTCGGTGAGTATTGTATTTTATTACTTCAAGAAACTCCTAAGTGGACAGCCTTTACCAAAAGTGAGTTTTTTGAAAATTTTGTAGATACTGCAGCGGACATGTTAAAAGTATTGTGCAAAAACATCGAAATTCTACAAAATGAAAAGCAATACCGTAAATTATACAATATGACAGATTTATTTCATTCCACTATGGATATCGATTTAATTTTAGAAAATGTATTAATAACTATACAGGATAATTTCCCTAACTTTAATGTAGAACTTATATTATCCAATGACCATGACCGTCAAACAAAGGTTCATATAAAGCCGTTTGACTACCTTTCAGAAAGACCCTCAGCGATAGAGGCCTTTGTATCAGGTAAAATAATTGTTGAACAAGCTGTTGAAATGAATCGTTGCTTATTAAACGCGCCCATGAAAGGAAGACAGGCAATCTACGGAATTCTTCAAGTGAGTGCTCCTATTTTTTATGTCTTTTCTAAAACTGAGGAAGATTTCATCCGAATGCTTGCACATGCATCAGGGAATGCACTGGAAAATGCTAAGCTTTACCATCAGTCGCATCGCCTAATTAGCGACCTGCAGCTTATTAATGAAACTTCTCATCGATTAAATATGAAGTTAGACAGCAAAGAAATGTTTATGTTTTTACATAAGCAACTTATGAAATCCTTTCAACCAATGGAAGTTTGTTTTGTTTTGAAAAGCGACTCTGAGTTAAAGCTAACAGAAGCATCAACAGAACTTTTTGATACGGAAGAGGGGTCTATTTATATTAACCATGCTGCAAATCACTTTAAAAACAGTCAAGAGCCGTTGTTTATTGCAGACTGTAGCCGTTTAATAGGAAAAGAGCTTAATTATAATTCCATGATGGCCATCCCTATGATAGTAGAACAGCGTATTAATGGATTTAGTATTGTTTTGCATAGGGATTCCTACTTTTTCTCATTTGACAGCTTTAAATTGATGCAATCCCTAATCCATCATTCCTCACTAGCGATTGCGAACTCTATATTACGCAATAAATTACAGGAAATGGTTGATCATGATCATCTAACAAAGCTGCATACTCGTAGTTACCTGGATAGATTTGTGGAGAGCTCCTTGGAAAGTGATAGCTCCGGCATGTTCTTATTAATAGATATTGATAATTTTAAGCATGTAAATGACACATACGGACATCAGGTTGGTGATGAGGTGCTTGTTCAAATTGCAGACCAGCTTAAGAAAGTAATTGGAACACGAGGTATCTGTGCTAGATGGGGTGGGGAAGAGTTAGCCGTCTATGTACCAAATATTTTGGTTGCGGAAGTGGAGAAGTTAGCAAGTCAAATCGTAGAATCTGTACCAGTGGCCACAAATCCAACGGTAACTGTTTCTGCTGGGTTGATCACATGGAATACAAAGCAGCGTCCAGAATTCCAGTCAATCTTTTTGCATGCAGATACGGCTCTCTATAATGCCAAATCTACAGGTAAAAACAAATTTTCCATCTTTAATGAATCAATGCTATTTCTATCTTAAAAAAACTTACTACAGCCAAAGAAGCAAGTGTGTTTTGCTTTTTTGGAGTAGTAAGTTTATTTTTTGCGGTCGAAAGACCAAATAAGTATGAGTAGAGTGGGGAGAATTGCCACCCATACGATCTAATTACATTTAAATGAATTTAAGTAAAGTTTGGACAAATAATTCTAAGCCTTGCTGATCCTCTAAAGTAAATCGAGCTTTATTTGGACTATCAATATCTAATACCCCAATTACTTCGTCATTTTTTACTAAGGGAATAACGATTTCAGAATTTGATGCAGCATCGCAGGCGATATGACCAGGGAATGCATGAACATCATCTATTAGCATTGTTTTGCGTTCTGCTACTGCCGTTCCACAAACTCCACGACCAATAGCAATTCGAACACAGGCAGGTAAGCCTTGGAATGGGCCCAACACAAGTTCTCCCTCATCCATTAAGTAAAAGCCTACCCAGTTGATATTATCTAGAAATTGATTTAAAAGGGCTGAAGCATTACTTAAATTGGCGATTACATTTGTTTCTCCATCAAGTAAAGCATCTAATTGCTTTGATAATGTTTCATATTGTTTTAAAACGGAACCTTCATAATTTATTTGTGAATACATATTATTACCTCCAAAATTAGTTATCCTGTTTCAACAATTAGTTCAGGCAATCACATAGACTGCCTAAGCTGATTATTATTAATTTTACTTCATAATTAGTTCATAGTGTTGATGTAAGTCTTTTACGCTATGAGCATCCGAGCCAAAAATCATTGGTAAAGAGATTGAACGGGCATATTCTATCATATGCATTGGCGGATAGGGTTCTTTGCAAAAAGGCTTACTTAAGCCAGCACTGTTTACATCCAGTATATAACCTTTTTCCTGCATTATCTTTAATACTTCAATGATTCGGTGATCATCATCGATTTTCTCGCCATGTGCAAGCTGGAATTTATGCACAAGTGAAGGGTGACCTATTCTACGTGGCTTGTATCGACCTAAATTAGCATCAATGGATTTTAATACTGTATCATAATACAGGTTATAAAGAGCCTCCATTCCACCTACCTGCTGAGCGAACTCAAGATAGACCTCCTCTGAGAAATCAATACAAGTATATGTATCATTATGCTTTAAAAAATGAACAGAGAGAATGGCATCATCAAGTACTGGCCCAACAATGTCTAATAATGCCCGTACTTCTGTTTCATAGCCAACAATATAGTCAATCTCTAATCCAACATTAATCTTTATTTGATCTTTATATTGTTTCTTAAGCTGCTTCAAAGTATCGAGATAATCAGTTAAATACTTTGGAGCCATCCCACTATCCTTATTCGGTGTAGGATCGACAAAGTTTGTTGGCAATGGTGCATGCTCGGTAAATGTAATCTCAGTAAAATTTTCTTCAATCGCTTTTTCAATATATTTTTCAAATGGATCCTTAGTACCGTGTGGACAAAAAGGTGAATGGATATGACCGTCTTTTTTCATAAACTGAACCTCCATTTTCATTTATAAAGTCAACGCTTCCACAATTTCTGGAAGCATAGGAAAAAAATATTTATAATCAATCTTATAATTATATGCTAACTTAATAGAATAATAGTTTAAAATTGCCGATTTTTGTTGGTAGAAAGACGCATATTGTTTAAAATTAAACCAGGAAATTTAAAATTTACATACCTATTATCAACTTATTACAATTTACTTTAGCAAAAAGCTGTATTTTTTTAAACAAATGAAAAAAAACATGGTATATTATAGTTAGAAAATAGTAGCAGGTAAGTGATTTGGGAATAGGGGGCTTATGATGCAGTATATCATCATTGTCGTCATCGTACTATTAGCATTATTTATCGTTGGACTAGTCATCCGTCGTAAACATAATGTTGTTATACAGCGACTTGAACAAGAAAAGATGCAAATTCAGCATTATCCTATATTTGAGGAGCTAACAAAAGTAAAGTCTTTAAATATGAATGGACAAACAGAGGAAATGTTTGAACATTGGCGTAATATTTGGACGGAAGTAATAGATGTCCACGTTATCAAAATAGATTCTATGCTTTTTGATGCGGAAGAATACATCGATCGATTCAAATTTAAAAAAGCGTCCAATGTAGAACAAGCGATAGAAGAATATATCGCAAAATGTGAAAAAAGTAAAAATCAAATTATTAGCGAGTTGGATGAGCTAATAGGCAGCGAAGAAAAAAATCGTATTGAAATCGAGCAAATAAAAGAGCATTATCGTTCTGCAAGAAAAACTTTACTTGCTCACCAATATTCTTTTGGTCCAGCACTATCGGCATTAGAAAAAAGAGTAGAACAATTTGTTCCGAAATTTGAAGAATTTGATGAGTTAACAGTAGACGGGAATTATTTACAGGCTCGAGAAATCGTTTTAGCTTTGAATAGTGAATCTCAAACAATTTATCATTTATTATCTGAAGTCCCGACGTTGCTATCAGAAATTCAAACAAAAATACCTGCTGCTATACATGAGTTGCGAAATGGTCAACGTGAAATGGAGGAGCAATCTTATTACTTAAATCATTTGGAGTTAACCAAGTACTTAGATAATCTTGAAGAAGAGCTTGAAACTCTCAAATCGAAATTGGCCGAATTAGATGTAGAGTCCGTTGCTCCGAGACTTAATGAAATAATTGATGAGATTGAGAACTATTACGACCTTTTAGAAAAAGAAGTTATTGCAAGAAGCTATGTCGATAAAAATTGCGATGATACATTTGAAACGTTAACTGAAGTTGTTAAAGTAACGAAAGAAATTAGTAACGAGGCAGTATACGTACAAAGTAGCTATCATCTACCTGAAAACGAAGCGGAAATTCCAAAAGCAGGACTAAAACAGCTAGAATTGATTCAAAAACGTTTTGAACTTCTTGTTACACGAGTAAGAGATGAAAAATCTGCTTATTCAAGCTTGCAGGAGGAGCTAGTCGAAATTAGCGAACAAATCGATCGTATAAAGGATGAACAGGAGCAGTTTTCTAGTCGTCTGAAAAATTTACGAATCGATGAAAACAAAGCTCGTGCAAAGCTGGATTCTTTAAAGCGAATTTTACAAGAAACTGATCGCCAGCTAAACAAGGCCAATATCCCTGGAATTCCAGAAGAAATGGATGCTCGCATTGAAGAGGCTGAAGAACAAATTTACATCGTTATTCAAAGCTTACAGGATATACCGCTCAATATGAATCGTGTACAAAGTAACATAGAAAATGCTGAAAAATGTATTCAAGAAGTAAGTAAGCATGCTCATGAAATGATTGAAAATGTCATGTTAATCGAAAGAATCATTCAATATGGTAACAGATATCGTGGGACGAACCCAAAAGTGAATGATCTCTTACTTGAATCTGAACATGCATTCCATCAATATCGTTACATAAAAGCGTTAGAGGATGCAGCTGCTGCCGTTGAAATGGCAGAACCAGGTGCTATTAAGCGGATAGAAGAGCTTGTTCAGGATGAACTTTACGAAAAATCTCAATATTAGTCATTACTTGACATAAGCGTTATAATTAATAAAAGAAGCCACCGCACTTAATTTGTGTTGGTGGCTTTCTCTACGAATTCAAAGGATAAATAGAATGGTTTTTTAATTTCTAAATGTAAGAAAAGAAGGTAGGATATCCAATGATCTATTTAGATAACAGTGCGACGACAAAACCACATAAAGAGGTTTTAAATACATTTGTACAGGTAAATGAGTCCTTCTATGCTAACCCGGCATCCATTCATGGAGCTGGTGTGGAAGCCAATGCATTATTGGACCGTGCAAGAGGTCAAATAGCGGATCTTCTTAAAACAGAGGACCAGTTTGTATTGTTTACAGCTGGAGGAACAGAATCCAATAACCTTGCGATATTCGGAGTTCCAAAGGCAAATACTCATAAAGGTAAACATATTATCACTACAGAGATTGAACATCCATCTATCTTAGAGGCAGTGAAATCTCTAGAGCAAGAAGGCTATAAGGTTGATTTTTTGAAGGTGGATGTAAATGGTGTCATTTCGTTACAAGAGCTTCAAGCCAAGATTCGAAAGGAAACGGTCCTTGTTAGTATAATGCATGTGAACAATGAAATGGGTGCCATTCAGCCAATTGAAGAGGCGGCGAAAATTATCCACGAAAATAGCCGTGCTGCCTTCCATGTAGATGCTGTACAAAGCTTTGGCAAGCTACCGATTTACTTTAATGGTGAAGCAGGTCCCGATATCATTTCCATTTCTGGACATAAAATTCATGGTTTAAAGGGTTCGGGAATTATTGCCTTTCGTAAAAAAATGAATATTATCCCACTTCTTTTAGGTGGTGGACAGGAACAGGGCCTACGTAGTGGTACTGTTGCAGTACCGCAAGCGGTATCTCTTGCAAAAGCAGCTCGCATGGCTGTTGAAACGATGGAGCAAGCCACATTAAAATATCGAAAATGGCATAATGATTTGTTAGAATTTTTAGCTGGCTTCGGTGAAAATATTCATTTACTATCTACAAATACAGGAGCTGCACATATTTTATCGTTTAGTGTAATGGATTTAAAGGGTGAAATATTGATCAATGCACTCCAAAAAAGAGGAATTATCGTTTCTACATCAAGTGCTTGTTCATCAAAGCAAAAGAAAACAAGTCATGTTGTAGAAGCTTTAGAGCTACATTCCAATTATAAAAAAGGTGTCATTCGCTTAAGCTTCGGTGCTTTAAATACAGAAGAGGACATTCTTGAGTTTAAAAAGGCCTTCACAGATGTGATGAAAGAGTTAAAAGGAGATATAAATCGATGATCTGGAAAGAAATATTAATAAGATATGGTGAATTATCAACAAAAGGGCGCAACAAAAAGGATTTTATCAATCGTCTACGTGCAAATATTCGCCATGCATTCTCGGATATTGCCCCATTAGAAATTGTTACTGAACGTGATCGTATGCATATTAAGATTGAAAATGAAGAGCAATATGAAGTTCTTATGAAGAAATTACCGACTGTTTTTGGTATTCAATCCTTTAGTCCAGTAGCTGTATGTACAAAAGAATTAGATGAAATGAAAAGCTTGGCTTTAATTATAATGGAACAATTTAAAGAGCAAGAGCTTACATTTAAAGTAGAAGTTCGTCGTTCAGATAAGTCCTTCCCATTAGAATCACACGAAATTCAACGTGAAATTGGTGGACATGTATTAAGAAATAATCCAAATATCTCAGTACAAGTTAGAAAGCCGGATGTAGAGCTTCGTATTGAAGTAAGACAGGATGCAATCTACATGATGGCACAAGTTATACAGGGTGCTGGTGGAATGCCAGTCGGATCGAACGGTAAATCACTTCTAATGCTTTCTGGCGGAATCGATAGTCCTGTTGCTGGATATTTATTAATGAAGCGTGGAGTTCGTCTAGAAGCGATTCATTTCTTTAGTCCACCATATACAAGTGATAACTCATTAGAAAAAGTAAAAGTGCTAGCAAATGAATTAACTAAATTTGGTGCAAATATCAGATTACACGTCATTCCATTTACTGAGATCCAAGTATTAATCAAAGATCGCGTGCCAGCAAATACGATTATGACAACTACTCGTAGAATGATGATGCGTATCGCTGACCAATTGCGAGAAGAAATCGGAGCATTAGGAATAGTGACTGGTGAAAGCTTAGGTCAGGTAGCTAGTCAAACATTAGAAAGCTTAACAGCCATCAATGACGTTACAAACACACCAATCCTACGTCCATTAATCGCATTTGATAAACTTGAAATTATCGATATTGCTGAGCAAATTGGAACTTACGAAACATCGATTCAACCTTTTGAGGATTGCTGTACAATCTTTACACCAGCAAATCCAAAAACAAAGCCGAAAGTTGAAAAAGTAACGTATTATGAAAGCTTTACTGAATTTGACGAATTGATTGACCGTGCAGTACGTAACCGCGAAGTATATAAGTTCCCAGAAGCCAATAAGATGCAAGATAAATTTGAGGGATTATTATAATAGTTAAAGCTGTTTGACAGGAAAAACTTACCTTTAAAAGTTTTGTGTATTAAAAAACGATTTTCGCACAATCTAAATGCACAAGGAGGTGAGATAAATGTCAAACAACAGCGGTAGCCGTAACAAGTTAACTGTACCTGGTGCAGAACAGGCTTTAGATCAAATGAAATACGAAATCGCGCAAGAGTTTGGTGTTCAACTCGGACCTGAAGCGTCTTCTCGTGCAAACGGATCAGTTGGAGGAGA
>NZ_QJTJ01000001.1:0-285911 GCF_003217295.1 Ureibacillus chungkukjangi | reverse complement strand
AGGCTTTAGATCAAATGAAATACGAAATCGCGCAAGAGTTTGGTGTTCAACTCGGACCTGAAGCGTCTTCTCGTGCAAACGGATCAGTTGGAGGAGAAATCACTAAACGTCTTGTACAAATGGCTGAATCACAATTACGTGGTTCACAACAATAATTAAAAATTAAAGCGGAGCTAGTAGCGTAAAAGCTACTAGCTCTTTTAATGTGTAACAAAGCTTGGCGAAAGATACTTTTTAGATATGGAGCAGTTATAGTTCGGTTGGAAGTGAGGGAGGATAAGTAAGTATGTGCATGCGGTTGCGGTTATGCGATCGTGGTTGGGTTGGAGTTGGTTGGAGTTGGTTTGAGAAGGTTTGCTAGAAGTGGATTGCTGCGGAAAGAGTCTGGATTGGTGGATGAAGAGTGTTTAGAAGGTCGATGTAAATAGGGAAAGCGGATTGAAATACATAGAGAAGTTATTGTTTGTGGTGAATGCGTTTTATCAAGGGAATGAAACGTGAAAGGAAGTTGATGTTAGTGGGGAATGAGTTTCATGAACATCTTTAAGACATTACGGAGCAATCCTGCAAATGAAAGGTAGCAAACGAGTAAACATTGCGACGAATCCGACTAATCATCCGAACAAAAGGTAGCAAAGGAGCAAGTATTACGACGATCTAGATCAATCGAACAAACAAAAGGTAGTAAACAAGCAAGTATTATGACGATCTAGAGCAATCGCGCAAACGAAATGTAGCAAACCAACAAGTATTAAGACATTACGGAGCAATCCTGCAAATGAAAGGTAGCAAACGAGTAAATATTGCGACGAATCCGACTAATCATCCAAACAAAAGGTAGCAAAGGAGCAAGTATTGCGACGATCTAGATTAATCGCGCAAACGAAAGGTAGCAAACGAGCAAGTATTACGACGATCTAGATCGATAACCCAAACGAAAGGTAGCAAACGAGCAAGTATTACGACGATCTAGATCAATCCTGCAAATGAAAGGTAGCAAAAGAGCAAACATTACGACGATTGAGATCAATCACCCAAACGAAAGGTAGCAAACGAGCAAGTATTACGACGATCTAGATCAATTGCGCAAACGAAAGGTAACAAACGAGTAAACATTGAGACGAATCTGACTAATAACCCAAACGAAAGGTAGCAAACCAGCAAGTATTACGACAATCTAGAGAAATCGCGCAAACAAAAGGTAGCAAACGAGCAAGTATTACGACGATCTAGATTAATGGCGCAAACAAAAGGTAGCAAACGAGCAAGTATTACGACGATCTAGATTAATCGCGCAAACGAAAGGTAGCAAACGAGCAAGTATTACGACGATCTAGATCAATAACCCAAACGAAAGGTAGCAAACGAGCAAACATTACGACGATCGAGATCAATCACCCAAACAAAAGGTAGCAATACTACAAGTATTACGACGATTCCACCCACCCCAATCCCACCACCCACCCCACTTTTTTCGAAATATACGAAAAAACTTTGTAACAATTGAAATATTTACGTTAAAAAAAATAGAACTTGTCTACACTAGTGAGCTAATTAAAAAAATGATATTTATTGTGTATTAAAACTCGAATTCTGCACAATCTAAACTCACAAGGAGGTGAGGTAAATGTCAAACAACAACAGCGGTAGCCGTAACAAGTTAACTGTACCTGGTGCAGAACAAGCTTTAGATCAAATGAAATACGAAATCGCGCAAGAGTTTGGTGTTCAACTCGGACCTGAAGCGTCTTCTCGTGCAAACGGATCAGTTGGAGGAGAAATTACTAAACGTCTTGTACAAATGGCTGAATCACAATTACGTGGTTCACAACAATAATTAAAAATGAGGGCTAGTAGCTTAAAACGCTACTAGCTTTTATTTTGCTCAAAAAATTAATATTTACTTGTACTCGGAGGTCCCATTTCTTCCCCAAAAAATCCTACAATAAAATAAGGACCAATTCTCCTTCCTAACAATGCTATTGCCAAACTGAAATCTAATCCACACCCCTTGCATTTACGACCACTCATTAAAAATTATCACAGCCATCACCCAAATAATCTCATTTATTCTTAGCACTTACTATTGTTTCCTACATATCAAATTCTCATTTAGTACAGTTATTTCTCTTTTTCGAGGAATATTTTGATATATTAGTCGAATATTATTATAATTAGCATAATGTATCATTTTTGGGATGCATAAAAGGGGGATGAATATGAGAAGAGATGATTTACTTGCTCCTAAGAATTACAATATTGTAGATGAGATTGAGAAGTATGCAGCATCAAGCTCAAAAATTGCATTATTGATTCATCATGAAAGCGGACAAATCGAGAAAATTTCATATGAAAAATTGATTAAAAAGGCTAATAAGGTGGCCAATTTATTTAAAAGCAGCGGTTTGAAAAAAGGGGACGTAATTCTAATCATGGTACCTCGCTCTGAGGAAGCATATGTTACATATGTAGGGGCCTTAAAAGCAGGTTTAACGATAATTCCAAGCTCTGAAATGCTACGAGCTAAAGATATCGATTACCGAATTACACATTCAGATGCAAAAGCTATTGTTGCTTTTGAAAATGAAATCAGTCAATTTGACGATGCACAGCATCTAGATGGACTAAAGCTTTTTGTTTATGGGCAGTCCAAGAATGCTTGGGTGTCTATTGGAGAAAAATTAGAAAATGAATCGGATGTTTTTGAAGGGGTTCAAACACAAGATTCCGATATTGCATTTTTATCATATACAAGTGGAACAACAGGCAATCCAAAAGGAGTTGTCCATTCTCATGGTTGGGGATATGCCCATTTGAGAACAACGGCAGCACAGTGGCTTGGCGTTCAAGAGGATGATTTAGTATGGGCAACGGCAGCACCTGGCTGGCAAAAATGGATTTGGAGTCCGTTTTTGGCTACCTTAGGGAGTGGGGCAACGGCATTTATCCATATGGGAAAATTTGAACCACAAGCCTACCTTCAAATGCTTGAGAATTATCAAGTAAATGTTTTATGCTGTACACCTACTGAATATCGTCTAATGGCCAAAGTAGACAAGCTTGAACAATATAATTTATCAAGTCTGAGAAGTGCTGTTTCTGCTGGAGAGCCATTAAATAGTGAAGTGATCAACAAATTTTTGAATGTTTTCTCACTGCAAGTACGTGATGGCTATGGGCAAACTGAAAATACTTTACTCGTTGGGACACTTTTAGGCATGACACCAAAGCCGGGCTCAATGGGGAAACCTACTCCAGGTAACCTTGTAGAAATCATTGATGACTTAGGGGAGCCAACCGAGGCTGGTGAAGTAGGGGATATTGCAGTACATTCATCCACACCAGCATTGTTTAAAGGTTACTTAAAGGATAGTGAAAGAACAAATAAGCAATATCGTGGTGAATGGTTCTTAACAGGAGACCGTGCTTATAAAGACGAGGAAGGCTACTTCTGGTTTGAAGGTCGTGGGGACGATATTATTATCTCTTCCGGTTATACTATTGGCCCATTTGAAGTAGAGGATGCACTTGTTAAGCATCCAGCTGTAAAGGAATGTGCGGTTGTTGCCAGTCCAGACGAAATTCGCGGTAATATAGTAAAGGCTTATATCGTTTTACGTGACTCCGAGCAAAAGAATAGCCCAACGATAGTGAAGGAATTACAGGAGCATGTAAAAGAGATAACGGCACCATACAAATACCCACGTGCTATTGAATTTATCGATGAATTACCAAAAACCTCATCTGGTAAAATTAGACGTGTCGAACTCCGTCAGAAGGAATTCAAAAAAGAAATCACCAACTAATTAATAATTATAGGCAGGTTTTATTTCCTAGGGAATAATGTCGAATTCTTAAGGGGATTTTAAAGTCATAGCTATTGGCTTTAAAATCTCTTTTTTTGATACTGACTAATGGTGATTACCTTAGTTTTCTAATTAGCAGGAAAAATGTTATATTAATAAATGGATTAATTTTCTAAATAAAATAGAAGATTTTTGAAACAAATAAACAGTTAATACGTATGTATGGATGGAGGAGGAATAATGAGATGAATACAAAAAGATGGATTGCCTTGGGGGCAGCAGCAGTGTTGGTTGTTTTTTCAATTGGATTGAATACAGTGATGTCTATATTCAAAACGGACTTCTTTTCCAACTTTGAAAGCTTAACTGCAACAGAAGAAACTATGATTGAAACAGTATTAGAGCCAGGTAGTATGGGAGAAAGAATCGCCTTATTATCTGTTGACGGAACGATTCAGGATGTTGGTTCAGGTACAGCCTTTACAGCGGTAGAATATGATCATCAAAACTTCCTGGGGCAATTAGAGACGATTTTATATGATCAATCTGTACAAGCAGTCGTATTATATGTAAATTCACCGGGTGGTGGAGTTATCGAATCAGCTGAAATTTATGAAAAGCTACTTGAAATTAAAGAACAAAGAAATATTCCAATTTATGTGTCGATGGGCTCTTATGCTGCATCAGGCGGCTATTATATTTCAGCACCAGCAGATAAAATCTTTGCACATAAAGAAACAATTACAGGTTCAATCGGGGTAATTATGCAAAGCTATAACTTCTCTGAGCTTGCAAGTAATTTAGGGATTGAATTCGAAACAATTAAATCGGGCGAGCACAAAGATATGTTTGGTGGAACACGTCCAACGACAGAAGTAGAAAAAGCGATGGTACAAGAAATGATTAACGAATCCTATGAGGAATTTGTTGATGTGATCGAGCAAGGTAGGGGCATGTCTGAGGCTGATGTGAAAAAGGTAGCAGATGGTCGTATAATGGGTGGATCACAAGCACTTAAAGCAGGCTTTGTTGATGAAATCGGTGGACTTGAGGATACAATTGCTTCAGTAAGAGCGGACTTCGGTTTAGAGAATGCTGAACTATTTGAATACGAAACAAGCTTAGGTAGTTTAACATCTATGTTCGGTATGAAAATCGGTTCTTTCTTTGGACCATCTCCTGAGCAGCAATTCTTAACAAAGCTTATGTCTTCAAATAGTGGACCACGTATGATGTATTTATATGGTGAATATTAAGGAGGGGTAATCGATGTCAGAAAATGAAAATTATGACTCAAATGTTGCTCTTCCTCAAGAAGAACCTGTGACTGCTCTTACAAAAAAGCAATTACAAATTGTTGAACAGATTGAAGAGAAGACAGCCGGTTTTTGGATGCGCTTTTGGGCGTTTGTGCTGGACATTATAATTGTAGCAGCTATTGTGGGCATTATTGTTAATCCGATTTTCCATTTATTTGGATGGAGTTTAAGAGAAACGCATTGGTATTCACCGATGACAATCGTATCAGGTGTCTTTTACTATGCTTATTTTGTGATTACAACGAAATATTGGCAGCAAACAGTAGGGAAAATGATTTTTGGTCTAAAGGTGAAGGGGACAAATGGAGAAAATCTAGATTGGTTTACTGTGTTATTTAGAGAAATCATTGGACGCTTTATAAGTAATAAAATTCCGATTATCTATCTAATGGTAGCCTTCATGCCAAAAAATCATGGCTTAAATGATATCATTGCCGATACAAAGGTTGTTCAGGAAAAGCTATTTATAAAACACAAAAAAGAAGTAGTTATCGAAAATCCTAAAATTGATGATTTTGATAATCAAAATTCAGTTTCACCAAGTATTTAAGGAAATATTAGAGGGAGCGAAGAGTGGTTCTTCGCTCTTTTTATATTAACCGTAAAAATATGTAAGGTAAGTTATTTGCAAAGATGGAATTATCTTTAGTAAGATTATTAACGTAATATAAAGGAGGGTTCCAAATTGGCACAAGTAACATTTAAAAATAACCCAGTAACATTAATTGGAAACGAAGTAAAGGTTGGGGAGAAAGCACCTGATTTTACAGTATTAGCTAACGATTTATCACCAGTAACATTAAAGGATTCTGAAGGAAAAGTACGTCTTATTAGTGTTGTACCATCATTAGATACAGGCGTTTGTGATGCACAAACTCGCCGTTTCAATGAGGAAGTAGTAGCTTTAGGAGACGGTGTAGCGTTCTATACTGTTTCAGTTGATCTACCATTTGCTCAAAAACGTTGGTGTGCAGCTGCTGGTCTTGAGGGTGCTCAGACTGTTTCTGACCACAAGGATTTATCTTTTGGTAAAGCATACGGAGTTTACATGGAGGAGCTACGTTTACTTGCTCGTTCAGTATTTGTAATCGATTCAGAAGGTACTGTAACATATGCTGAGTATGTATCAGAAGGTACTAGCCACCCAAATTATGAAGCAGCAATCGAAGCTGTAAAAGCATTAATTTAAGTTTATCTAATAGATAAATGGTAGACTAAGATTGTCTATTATATAGGAATGCTTAGATGACACCCACTCGGAGGAAGATCTGGAGTGGGTTGTTCATTTCAAAAGGAGTTTTTTTATGGAAAAATTTGAACAGATATTTTCATTACTAAATGAAAAAGCAGAAAAATATGAAAAAGCTGAAGGCATCTCTTTTTTAGATGGTGTATTACAAGCCCTTGAGGATGTTCTGGACGAAAAAGAACAGCCACTCTTCCAGGATTCTACAAAGGATGATATCCGCAAAGCGATTCAAATTGCAATATTGAAGGGGATGCGTAAAACCTCTCAGCCAAATCATCAAATGACACCAGATACACTTGGATTGTTAGTTGGTTATTTTGTAGAGCAGTTTTTCGAGGAACAGTTAAAAACAGGTCCAATCTCTTTACTTGACCCAGCTGTAGGAACGGGAAATTTACTACTTACGGTGATGAATTTATTTGATGGGAAAACGTCTGCTACAGGTATTGAAGTAGATGAATTACTTATTCGTTTAGCAGCTGATAGTGCAGAGCTAACTGAACAGCCGATTGTGTTATACCATCAGGATGCATTACAAAAAATGCTGGTAGACCCGGTAGATGCTGTAATTTGTGATTTACCGGTTGGATATTACCCAAATGAAGAAGTTGCACTAGAATATGAGCTTTGCGCCCATGAAGGAATGAGCTATGCTCACCACCTATTTATCGAGCAATCGATTAAGCATACAAAAGAGGGTGGGTACTTATTTTTCTTAATTCCGGCAAATATGTTTGAATCTGAGCAGTCAAAGGATTTACATAAATATTTGAAAAAAACAACTTGGATTCAGGCCGTTATTCAGCTTCCAGAGAATTTGTTTTCAGCAAAAGCACACGAAAAAAGCATCTTGATTTTACAAAAGCAAACGAAGTCCGAAAGAGCCCCACGTGAAGTATTACTTGCGAAAGTGCCAAACATGTCAAATAAAGAAGCTTTAGCCATGTTCTTTGAAAAGGTTCAAATGTGGAAAGAAAGTAAATAAATAATCAATAGGTATCCGGGTGTATAAAACTATTATACTCGGATGCCTTTTTAATTTTAGAAAGGGTAGTCACCCTAAAACTATTCGAAATTTACACATAAAATAGAATGAATTCAATAAAAAAATCCCTTCTACAGATTAAGAATTGTGTAGAAGGGCTAATCTATTATTGGTATTAGATTGATTCAGGAGTTCTAACTACTAATACATCGCATTTTGAAGAGCGAACGATTGCTTCCGACACAGATCCAATAAGGAAACGTTCGACAGTGCTTAATCCAGTTGCGCCACAGATGATTAAATCAGCTTCAACAGTATTAGAAAGCTCCTTCGTAATAATTGTTTTAGGAGAACCATATTCGATAATTGTGTTTACACTTGTAAGGCCTGCTTCTTCAGCTTGCTTTTTATAGCCATTTAATAATTCTTCTGAGAAGCTTTGTGCACGTTCAGCAATTGATCTGTCATAAGCTTCAATTGCTGCAAAGGAGCGAGTATCAATCACGTTTACTAAATTAAGTGTTGATTCAGGATTACGTTTTGCGATTTCAATTGATTTTTCGAAGGCGAATTCAGCTTCTTTAGAACCATCTACTGCCACTACGATACTTTTATATTGAGTCATAAAAAATTCCTCCTTTTTCTATAGTCTTATTATATCAAATAAGACAGGAAAAGATATTGAGTCTGGGACTGAAATGAAAACGTTCACAGTTATTACTAAATTTATCCACAGTTTTGTCAATTTAAACATGTTGCAAATTGCTGTTAGATTCTGTTCTTAGAATAATCCTATTTTTAGTAGGTATAGACTCATTTTTACGTCGAATCTTCTTAAATGTCCTATTTTTTTATAATTTTGATAATAATTTTAACGAACATGAAATTAGTATCTTACAATATGGGGAAATTATTGTTATTATGGATTTGAATTCATATTAATGGATACATAAAATTCTACAACAGGGAGAGAAATCAGCTATGAAAATCGGAGTACCTAAGGAAATAAAAAACAATGAAAATCGTGTAGCAATGACACCTGCTGGAGTAGTTACATTAACAAGTGCTGGTCATGAAGTATTTATTGAAACTGGCGCGGGCATAGGGTCTTCATTTTCTGATGAGGATTATGTAGCTGCTGGTGCAACAATTGTTGACACAGCAAAAGAAGCTTGGGCACAAGAAATGGTAATGAAGGTTAAAGAGCCAATTTCAGGTGAATATCAATACTTCCATGAGGGCTTAGTATTATTTACGTATTTACATTTAGCTCCAGAACTAGAACTAACGCAAAGTCTGCTAGATAACAAAGTAGTTGGAATTGCTTATGAAACTGTACAGCTTCCAAACCGTTCTCTACCATTACTTACTCCGATGAGTGAAGTAGCTGGTAAAATGTCTGTCCAAATTGGTGCGCAATATCTAGAAAAAATGAATGGTGGAAAAGGGATTCTACTAGGCGGAGTTTCTGGTGTCCCACGCGGGAAAGTAACAATTGTTGGTGGTGGTATGGCTGGTACAAATGCAGCTCGTATCGCAGTTGGTATGGGAGCAGAGGTAACAATTTTAGACTTAAATCCTGAGCGCCTGCGCCAATTAGAGGATATCTTTGGATCTTCTGTTCAAACATTAATCTCAAACCCTTATAATATTGCTGAATCAGTCATGGATTCAGATTTAGTAATCGGTTCAGTGTTAATTCCAGGAGCAAAAGCACCAAAGCTTGTAACAGAAGAAATGGTGAAATCAATGCGTCCAGGCTCTGTTATTGTTGATATCGCTATCGACCAAGGCGGAAGCTTCGAGACAACTGACCGAGTGACAACACATGATGATCCTACTTATATTAAACATGGTGTTGTACACTATGCTGTAGCTAACATGCCAGGTGCAGTTCCACGTACAGCAACAATTGCTTTAACGAACAATACAGTTCCTTATGCATTACAAATTGCTAATAAGGGCTATAAACAAGCTTGTATTGAAAATGAAGCGTTAAGAAAAGGTATTAATACATTAGATGGTTACGTGGTTTATAAAGCGGTTGCTGAAGACCAAGGTCGCGAATACGTACCTGTTGATTCACTTTTATAAAAAATAAAAAAATGGTGGCGTGAATAAAAATTCACACCACCATTTTTACTTATAGAATGATTAATTCTTTTGTGAACTTAGTTAAAACCTCTACTCCATCAGCTGTTACAACCACATCATCCTCGACGCGTACGCCAGTAACATCTGCTTTGTAAACTCCTGGTTCGATAGTAAAAACCATACCTTCTTTAAGCTCCATATCATTTGTGCCTGTTACAGAAGGGAACTCATGAACAGAAATCCCAAGACCATGACCTAAACGATGAGTGAAATATTCGCCGTAGCCTGCCTCAGTAATTGTATCTCGAGCAATTTTGTCTAAATCCATTGCACGAACACCTGGTTTAACAGCAGCAATGGCATTTTCATTAGCTTGACGCACAGTATTATATATTTCTTTTTGTGCTTCAGTTACTTCACCGAATGCTACGGTACGTGTAATATCTGAGCAGTAACCATCGTAAATAACACCTAGGTCAAATAAGATCATATCGCCCTTTTGAATTTTACGATCTCCGGGTGTCCCATGAGGAGAAGCTGTTTTTGGACCAGAAAGGACCATTGTTTCGAAGGACATTTTACAACCCTTAGCCTGAATGGCATTTTCGACAGCAGTTAAGATTTCCATCTCTGTTTTGCCTTCTGCAATTTCCTTGCAGCCTACCTCGATAGCATAATCAGCAAGTCTTGCAGCTTCTCGCATTTTCTCAATCTCAATTTCATCCTTAATAACACGCATTTCATTGATTTTGTCATCAAGTCGTACAAAGTTTGCTTGCACATAAATTTTTTGTAAACTCTCTAATCGCTCAACAGTTAAGTGTGATTTTTCAATTGCTAACGTTGCTACCTTAATACCACGTGATTGGATTGCATCAGCAATTAAATTCCATGGGTTATCAGTATCTAAGTGGCCGATGATTTCTTGACTCCAGCCTGCGTTTACAGCATCCGGAACTTCCATTTTTGGACAAACTAAGAAGGGCTCTGCCTCCTGGAATACCATAACACCTAATAATCGTTCATGTGGATTGCTTTTGAAATTTGAAAAATAGAAAACATTGTCTGGTGTTGTGATAAAAGCAGCATCAATTTGATTTTCTTTTAAATAAGTTTGTAGCTGTTGTAATTTACTCATAAAGAGTCCTCCTAATTTTCTTGAGTCATATAATTGCATGTGCATCGTTTTATACAGTAATATTTTGTATATATCTTGTCATGCAGTTTTATAGCATATATGCCCAACTAGTTCAGTGAATTGAAAATAGTAACTGAATGCTAGTATCGCTGTCTATAGTATAGCAAAAGAAGGAAAAAAACGATTTAATTTCGAATCAAGATTAGTTGAAGACAATTTGAAGGAGGAGAAATGATGCAAGTCTCATATCATGGACATTCAATTGTAAAAATTAAAACGAACGGTACAACGATTTTGATAGATCCTTTCATAAATGGGAATGGTCTAACTGATTTAAAAGTAGAAGAAGAAAAACCGGATGTTATTCTTTTAACTCATGGTCACAATGATCATGTGGGGGATACGATTGAACTGGCAAAAGCAAATAATACTCTTGTTGTCGCTCCAAATGAATTAGCAGTGTATCTAGGAAAGCAAGGGTTAAATGTACATCCGATGGGTATCGGTGGAGCCTATGAATTTCCTTTTGGGAAAGTGAAATATACTCTTGCATACCATGGCTCTGTTTATGAAACAGAATCAGAAGTTGTTAATGCAGGCAACCCAGGTGGGATTCTCTTCTACGCAGAAGGAGTAACGCTGTACCATGCAGGTGACACAGCCTTATTTGGAGATATGAAGCTTATCGGTGATAGAAATTCAATCGATGTAGCCTTCTTACCAATTGGTGATAACTTTACTATGGGACCGGAGGATGCAGCATATGCGGTAGAGCTGCTGAAGCCTAAATCAGTTGTACCAATCCATTACAATACTTTCCCTGTTATTAAACAGGATCCAACAGTCTTCGCTGAGCTTGTAAAGGATAGTAAAGTGCAAATTTTAAATGCAGGCGAAGAAGTTAAATTCTAATTAAATAACTAGAAAGTGGTGTAAATTTGAACGTTTGAAAAACATTCTTCAAACAGCAAAATTTTACGCTACTTTCTTTTTTTATACATAAATTAAAATATGTTACACTTATATCAGGAAAGATAGATGGGAATAGGTGATAGAGTGTCAACAAAACATGAGAAGATTTTACAATATATAGAATCTCTACCTGTAGGCGATAAGATTTCAGTACGACAAATAGCGAAGGAAATGCATGTAAGTGAAGGGACTGCATACCGAGCTATAAAAGAAGCTGAAAACCGTCGTCTAGTTAGTTCCATTGAACGCGTTGGAACAATTCGAATTGAGAAAAAGAAAAAAGAGAATATCGAACGATTAACTTTTGCGGAGATTGTTAACATAGTAGACGGACAAGTACTAGGTGGACGAGATGGCTTGCATAAAACCTTAGGAAAGTTTGTTATAGGAGCTATGCAATTAGAGGACATGATGCGTTATACAGATGCAGGTAGCCTGTTAATTGTAGGAAACCGTTTTAAAGCACATGAGAATGCCTTAAAAGCAGGGGCTGCAGTACTAATTACTGGTGGCTTTGATACAACTGAAGAAAACAAACAATTAGCTGATGAATTAGAATTGCCAATCATTTCTTCTAGCTACGATTCCTTCACCGTAGCTACTATGATCAACCGTGCAATCTACGACCAATTAATCAAAAAAGATATCTTATTAATTGAGGATATCTATGTTCCGATTGAAGAAACGTATTCTTTAAAAACAACTGAAACAATTGCAGATTTCCATAAGCTGAATTTACAGACATCGCATGGTGCCTTTCCAATAGTGACTGCTACAAATAAGCTAGTAGGTATGATCTCTGTAAAAGACGTTATTGGAAAAGATGATAGTGAGACAGTCGATAAGGTTATGACTAAAAATCCAATCTCAGGATCTATGAAAACAAGTGTAGCTTCTGCAGGTCACCGTATGATCTGGGAAGGAATCGATTTGTTGCCAATAGTGAATGTTGATGGTGTCCTTCAAGGTATTATTAGCCGTCAAGATGTACTAAAAGCCCTCCAGCATGCACAAAGACAGCCGCAGCATGGTGAAACTATCGACGATTTAGTAAAAAGTGAAATGAAAGTTATGGGTGAAGAGGATGTTGTGGTTGAGTTTACGGTAACGCCGCAAATGACCAATCAATATGGGGCAATTTCTTATGGTGCCTTTACAACATTACTGGCAGAAGTGGGCTCATTTGCATTAAAACGTAGAAAACGTGGCGATGCAGTAGCTGAAAACATGACAATTTACTTTATTAAGCCAATTCAAATGGAAAGTGTTTTAACGGTTGTACCTCACATTCTGGATATGAGTCGCAAATTCGTAAAAATGGATTTTGATGTATTTAATGAATCAGTGCTCGTAGGAAAAGCGATGATGATGTTCCAATTATTAGAACGTTAAATAATGAAAAAAAGCAATATACAAGGATTACTTGTATATTGCTTAGTCGTTAAATGAAGTTATTTATTTAACTCATACTCTTCTTTAACATATTGACCTTCATGTCGTACTCGTTTATAGCTAGAATAGGCTTTTACAGCCCCTATAAGAATAAACACTGCCGCAATCAAAAAGCCGACAAGTGATGGGTAAACGATACATGTATTGATTCCAAATACAATCACAAAAATGCCTAATGCAAGACCAGCTTTTGCTTTATACCATTTTTTTCGAATAGGTAGTGTCGAGCGGAAATCCTTTGTTTTATAGTAAAAATAAGCTACAAATGATATGACAATGAAAAATACGAAAACTAAGTTTGCCATTTTTTACCTCCAAATGGTGTATAATTTCATGTATGTAGAAAGTGCTTACATTATTGTAACGATTTTTATCCAAAAAAGCTAACACATAAAACGGAAAATAGAGATAACAGGGGGAATTCCTTTTGAAACGACAAATCATCGACAAAATTGAGCAATATGATACAATAATCATCCATAGACATGTTCGTCCAGACCCGGATGCATATGGGTCTCAATTCGGTCTAAAGCGATTATTAGAAGCTAACTATCCAAACAAAACAATCTATGCAATTGGTGAGCATGATCCCTCACTTACTTTTTTAGAAACTCCTGAAACTATTAGTGATGACGTTTTTACGGAAAGTCTAGTTATCGTTACAGATACAGCAAATACAGGACGCATTGATGATAGTCGATATAATACTGGTGCGTACCTCATTAAAATTGATCATCATCCGAATGATGATCAATACGGTGATTTACTATGGGTAGACACTAATGCTAGCTCATGCAGTGAAATGATTTATGAATTATTTATAGAAGGTAAAGAATATAAAAATTGGCAACTGTCAGATGCTTCTGCACGTCTTTTATTTGCAGGAATCGTTGGTGATACAGGACGCTTCCTATATCCAAGTGCATCACTGAGAACATTTGAGGTTGCTGGACAGTTAATTAAATACGATTTCGATCGTACGGAAGTATTTAATGGCATGTATGAAAAAGAGGCAAACCTATTGCACTTGCAGGGTTATATTTATGAGAATTTTAAAATCGATGAAAACGGAGCTTGTTATATCAAACTAACAAAAGACGTTTTAGAAAGATTCCAAGTAACCCCTAATGATACATCGTTACTGGTAGGATCCTTAAGCGACATTAAAGGTGTTTGTGCGTGGGTGTTCTTTGTAGAGGAAAGCGATCAAATTCGTATCCGATTACGTTCTAAAGGCCCGATTATTAACGAGCTTGCAAAGAAATATAACGGCGGTGGACATCCTCTTGCATCAGGAGCAACAGCTTACTCTTGGGAAGAAGTTGAACGAGCTATTGAGGATTTAAAAGATATCTGTCGTCAATATAAAATATAAATAATAATGGAGGGATGTAGTTTGACAGTCGTATATCCACAAATACGGACAAGTGCAGATTTATTAAAAAGTACAATTCGTATGGAAGAGCTCATCCCTTTTTTACAATCACAAAAGGCAATAGCTTGTGCAATGGTTAATACGAAATTGTACGGGCTTTTGCCTTTTTGGTATGCGTTAAAAAATGCAGGTATACATCCAGTTGTAGGTTTATCTATTCAGGTTGAATTTACTGATGAAGTGACACTGCCGATACTTATCTATGCTAAAAATAATGAGGGCTATCAAAATCTTTTAAAAATTAGCAGCAGTATTTCGATTCGTGAAGATGAAAAGATTCCATGGCGCTGGCTAGTAGCTTACTCACAAGGGTGCGCGGCAGTTATTTCAAGTGACTCTGAACAGTGGTTTAATGAGGATAATTTGGGCTATACACAAGCGGTAGCTAAAAACTTTCAATCAGATTTTTATTTTGGGATTGCCCGGAGTGGAGGGTTTATTTCCTCAATAGAGCAAAAAGCATTCCATTTAAGCCAAAGTCTCAATGTTCGCTGTATTGCAATTTCAGAATCCTTATTTCTAAAACGTGAGGACCATTTTGCATACAAGGTTGCAAGAGCTATTGAAACAGGTGTGAAGCTAAGTGAAGAAATACATAGTAATCGTGAAAACCAGTATGTCCCTACAGTAGCCGAGTGGCAACATTGGTACCAAGACCAACCGTACTTGCTCGAAAATAGTAGACAATTTATGCTGGGCTGTCAGGTAGACTTAAAGCATGATAAACATTTCATGCCAAAATTCCCTTTGCAATCCGGACAAACCTCAGAAAAGCTCCTCACAGAGCAAGCGATAGCTGGATTAAAGGAACGTTTACAATCGAATACTCCGCCAGAAGAGTACTTAAGTCGTTTACAGTATGAATTACAAGTAATTACTTCAATGGGCTATGCCGATTATTTTCTAATTGTTGCGGATTTCATGAATTTCGCTAAAAAGTCGAATATATTAACTGGACCAGGTAGGGGTTCATCGGCAAGTTCACTTGTCGCTTATTGTTTAAATATCACCCAGGTGGATCCATTAAAATACGGCTTGTTATTTGAGCGTTTTTTAAATCCTGAACGTATTACTCTTCCTGATATAGATATTGATTTTGTTGATACCAAGCGTCAGGAAGTTATTCAATATGTAGCAGCGAAATATGGCAAACAGCATGTAGCTCAAATTATTACTTTTGGCACTTTGTCCGCAAAGGCAGTGGCGAGAGATGTTGCGCGGATGTTTAACTTTGAGAGTGAGACTCTTTCAATGATATCAAGACTGATTCCAAATAAACCTGGGGTCACGTTACAGGAAGCCTATAATACATCAGAAGCATTCCGGAAATGGGTGGAAGCAGAGCAGATTCATACTACCTGGTTCCATGCAGCGAAAAAGCTTGAGGGCTTACCTCGAAATGCCTCGACCCATGCAGCTGGAGTAGTACTTAGCCCTATGTCCTTAGTAGATGTAGTGCCGATTGAACAAGGTCATGATGGAATTTATCTAACTCAATGGCCAATGCAAGAGGTTGAGCAAATTGGCTTATTGAAAATGGATTTTTTAGGGCTTCGTAATTTAACCATCTTAGAAAATATACGCCATTCGATTTACTATACACATAAACAATTGATTGATTTTAACCAAATTCCATTAAATGATGAAAAAACCTTTCAGCTATTAAGGCAAGGGGATACAGCGGGGATTTTCCAGCTCGAATCCGATGGAATGAAAAATGCTTTGCGAGAAATTGCCCCAACTGAATTTTTGGATATCGTGGCTGTAAATGCACTCTATCGTCCAGGCCCAATGGAATTTATTCCTGTATATGCAAGAAGAAAAGCGAATCGTGAGCAGGTTCGAATGCCCCATCCAATATTAGAGAAAATCTTAAAGGAAACCTATGGCGTAATCGTGTATCAAGAGCAGATTATGCAAATTGCCCATCTATTTGCTGGATTTACGATTGGTCAGGCAGATCTGCTTCGAAGAGCTGTCAGTAAAAAGAAAAGAGAAGTACTAGAGCAGCAAGAAAATGCTTTCGTTAAAGGAGCAGTATCTCAAGGATACCCTGAGCATATCGCAAAGGAAGTGTATGAGTTAATCGTTCGATTTGCTGATTACGGCTTTGCTAAAAGTCATGCTGTTGCTTATAGTTTTATCTCCTATCAGATGGCTTATTTAAAGGCTAATTACCCAGCTAATTTTTATGCAGCTCTGATGACCAATGCAATAGGTAACCAAGAAAAGCTTTTCCAGCTTATTTTAGAAGCAAGAAACAAAGGTATAGAGATTTTAGGGCCGTCCATTCGTAAGAGCCAAAGAGCCTTTACGGTTGAGCAAGGAAAGATTCGCTTCAGTTTATCAGCTATTAAAGGTGTACCAGCGCCTCTACTACAAAAAATTGTGGCCATTCGAAAATCAAAGGAGCAGCCATTTGAGGATATTTTTGACTTAGCAGTTTCGCTAAGTGCAGCTCATTTCACTCGAAAAGTCATTGAGCCCTTGATTAAATCCGGTGCATTGGATGATTTCGGGAAAGACCGAGCAACGCTATTAGCCACAATCGATGCAGCAGAAAAGCATGCTTCCCTTGTTCGACCAAATGAAGACGAAAATGATTTGTTTGGCTCAGATAGTTTAATCTTTGGTAAGCCTAAATATGTAGAAACCCATGAAATTCCAGATAAGATGAAGCTACAATTTGAAAAAGAAGCATTAGGCTTTTATTTGTCGGAGCATCCAGTTGCTTTAGAAAGAGCGAAATGGAGTGAAGTCAATGCTACGACAAAGGGAATTTTGCAGGTAAGACCAAATAGCTTTATTAAATTAGTCGGCATGGTTGAAAGTATTCGCCAAATCCGTACGAAAAAAGGAGAGCTAATGGCCTTTGTCCAGCTTCAGGATGAGTATGGGACAACCTCTGCAACACTTTTTCCACAAAGCTATAATGAAGTTATCGGTTGGATAAAAGAGGACAAAATAGTTTATGTTGAAGGTGTATTAGAATTCCGTAATGGAAATTCGCAAATCAAGGTAAAAACGATGAAAAACAGTCAATAGCGAGCGAATAATAGAAGTAATTACAAAAACTGTGCGAATTTTGCACAGTTTTTTCTTTACAAATAAAAAAACTTTATGTATTCTAATAAAAAGTGGTCAGACCACTTTTGAACTGATAAGAAATAAAATGTGGAAATTGAAATTATAATTCGTTAATGTGCTCTAGTATTGCCAAAAATCGTAGTTTTTATTGTTTGTTATGTGATTTACATTGTACGGTAAATAATGCCTTTAGTTCCTAACGTTATGCGGGGTGCTTATGGATAAAAAACAGGAAAACAAAAAAGTATTTTTAGAGATTGTTAATCAATTAAGAGAGTTAATTAAACACGAGGGGATTCAACCGGGAGAAAAATTACCTTCAGAACGTGTGCTATCTGAAAGACTGAATGTTGGCCGTTCTTCAGTAAGAGAGGCATTAAGAAGCCTAGAATTGCTTGGGCTTATTGAAACGAGACATGGCGGGGGAACCTTTTTATCAGCAGTTCATTCTAACCAGCTGGTCGAACTTTTAGCATCCTTTATATTGCAGGAAAATAAAGCAGTAGAGGATGTTCATATAGTAAGAAGAATGCACGAAAAGGAAGCCATACGAGTCATCTGTTCAGAACAATCTTTAAGAAGTTTGCCGGTTTGGGAAAGCTTGTTTATGAAACTGGAGCTAGAAAATGAAATCGTTCGAGATCTTTTATTAAGAGAATTAATGATTGCTTCTGGTAATCGACTAGCTTTAAAAATATGGATACAGCTTGCCGCATATAGTGCAACTCCACTGAAAAAATTATCGACTGAAGAAGAAAAGCCAATGCTTCAGATGCTCATAAAATCCTTACAGTTAGGCTATGAAAGAGAAGCATTGAGCGCTTATGAAAACTGGATTCACTATTTGAGAAATTCATCATCATAATGGTAAGGGGGAAAAACAGTGGCAATTAGAAGTTTATTATCTATTAACAAAAAGAAACAAAAAGGGGTCATTGTAGATCGTAATAAAGAAAATTCCTTTCCTGCAGATTTAATGACAAAATGTCCTGAATGTAAAAAAATCTACTTATCTAAGGAATTAGAAAACAATTTAAAAGTTTGTACTAATTGTGATTATCACTACAAAATGACTGCTTGGGAACGAGTTTCTATTTTATTAGATGAAGGTACATTTGAATCTTTTGATGAAAACTTACGTACTTCTAACCCATTAAAATTCCCTTCCTATTTAGAGAAAATTGAAATTGATTCACTCAAAACGGGGTTAAATGAAGCAGTTTTAACAGGGATGGGAAGTATTAAAGGGGCACAAGTAGTTATAGCGATTATGGATTCTCATTTCAGGATGGGATCGATGGGATCAGTAGTTGGAGAAAAAATCACTCGGGCGATTGAAAAAGCAACTGAATATGAATTGCCATTTATTATTTTCACAGCAAGTGGTGGGGCGCGTATGCAAGAAGGGGTAATCTCGCTTATGCAAATGGCTAAAACAAGTGTTGCTTTAAAACGTCATAGTGATCATGGTTTACTTTTCGTTTCAATTATGACTCATCCAACAACAGGGGGAGTTTCAGCAAGCTTTGCATCATTAGGGGATTTAAACATTGCAGAGCCACAAGCTTTGATTGGATTTGCTGGGCGTCGTGTAATTGAGCAAACTGTTCGTGAAAAGCTGCCAGATGATTTCCAAACAGCTGAATTTTTACTTGCACATGGCCAACTAGATGCTATTTTCCATCGTAAGGAAATGAGAGATAAATTAGCAACGATTGTAAAGCTGCATCAAAAAGGAGGAGTTTCAAATGTCTAAGTCACTTGACTTCGAAGTACCAGTTGTAAAGCTTCGCGAAAAGATCCAAGAATTAAAGGAAATTGCGAAAAATGCAGATGTCGATATGTCAACTGAAATTGAAACACTTGAAACAAGGCTTCAGCAATTAGAAACGAAGATTTACACAAATATGGAGCCATGGGACCGAGTTCAAGTAGCTCGACATGCACAGCGTCCAACAACTTTAGATTATATTAATGAGATTTTCTCTGATTTTATAGAGCTGCATGGGGATCGCAGCTTTGGAGATGACGAAGCTATCATCGGGGGAATTGCTAGCTTCAATGGTCAACCGATTACGATTATTGGACATCAAAGGGGTAAAACAACAAAAGAAAACATTCGTCGTAATTTTGGGATGCCACATCCAGAAGGCTATCGAAAAGCACTACGCTTAATGAAGCAAGCAGAGAAATTTAAACGACCAATAATATGTTTTATTGATACAAAGGGAGCATATCCAGGTAAAGCAGCTGAGGAACGAGGTCAAAGCGAAGCCATTGCAAAAAACCTTTTTGAAATGGCAGGACTAAAGGTTCCAGTAATCAGTGTTGTTATTGGTGAAGGCGGCAGTGGGGGAGCGTTAGCATTAGGGGTTGCAAATAGAATATTTATGCTTGAGAATTCAACATATTCCGTAATATCTCCAGAAGGAGCAGCATCGATCCTTTGGAAGGATGCCACTTTAGCAAAACAAGCAGCAGAGGCTATGAAAATTACTGCTTACGACCTAAAGGCGATGAATATAATTGATGGAATTGTCATTGAGGTTGCTGGGGGAGCACACCGAGATGTACAAGCTCAAGCCAATGAACTAAAAGAATGTATTCACAATGCATTAACAGAATTAACTATCTTATCAGAAACAGAACTTATCAATGATCGTTACGACAAATTTAGAAAAATTGGCGAATTCATCGAAGAAGAAGTTGAAGTAAAAGTAGATGGAAAAGTAGATGTAGAAGTAGAAGTAAACTGATTTGAATGATAAATTCATCTATCTAAAGCTTTCGAGAAATGATCAAAATAAAATGACAAAATCCAACTTGGGTTTTGTCGTTTTTTTTGCTAAGCTCACGTTCGATTCGAGGGAATTATGGTCAGACATTCAAATGGGCTAGCCCCAGAAATTTTTCTAGCAATTTTTACTAGTATTACCCTTTTTCGGGTATCTATATAAAGCCAATAGTTGAATTATTTACATATTTCTAATTATCTGTTTATGAAAACATCTAATTTCACATTATAGAGATGCTCGTGTTTTTTGCAGAATAAGAGTAGAATAAAACACAAGATTAGTTATTATTTAAATTTTGAGCATTTCTCCAATATTTATTTAATTTATTTTTATTGTAAAGTATCATTACAACTTTTTTGAAATAATCACATTCATTTCAATTTATGCTAATGTGTTTAATAAGAGGAAACTTTAGGAGGTTCTTTATGCAATGAAGAGAATTGCCGTTTTAACAAGTGGGGGAGATTCACCAGGGATGAATGCTGCCATTCGAGCTGTTGTCCGTAAAGCAAATTTCCATGGTGTTGATGTAATGGGTATTTACCATGGATATGAGGGCTTTATCAATGGTAGGATGGAGCTTTTAGATTTAGGCTCTGTAGGCGGGATTATTCAAAGAGGTGGAACTAAATTATTCTCCTCCCGTTGCCCAGAATTTAAAGAAGATCAATATCAATTGCAGGGTATTGAAAAAATGAAAGAAGCAGGAGTAGAAGGCCTAGTAGTCATTGGGGGAGATGGTTCTTATCGAGGTGCATTAGCACTAACGAAAAAAGGATTCCCAAGTGTGGGCGTTCCTGGAACTATCGATAATGATATACCCGGTACAGAATATACAATCGGCTTTGATACGGCTTTAAATACCGTTATTGAATCCATAGATAAAATTCGAGATACAGCCACTTCACATGAAAATTCATTTATCGTTGAGGTTATGGGTAGAGATGCTGGTGACATTGCGTTGTGGGCAGGGCTTGCAGCAGGTGCAGAGTCGATATTAATCCCTGAAGAGGAATACGACATTGATGATATCGTTTCTCGGATTGAACATGGTATTGCTAGAGGGAAAAAACATAGTATTATCATTGTGGCAGAGGGTGTCATGGCTGGTAGTGAATTAGCAAAACTTTTAAAAGAAAAAGCAGACATTACGACAAGAGTATCAGTACTTGGACATATTCAAAGAGGTGGTTCACCTTCTGCGCGAGACCGAGTTTTAGCGGGGCGTATGGGTGCAAAAGCTGTGGAAGTCCTACTAGAAGGTGGAAGTGGACGAGCAGTGGGCATAAAAAATCATCAGGTCTATGATTACGACTTAGACGAAGCATTTGCTAACAAGCATAAGGCAGATTTAAGTCTATATACATTATCCAAGGAACTTTCAATATAACTATAGTAAACGGAGAGAAAACAATGAGAAAAACAAAAATCGTATGTACTATTGGTCCAGCAAGTGAATCGCCGGAAATGCTTACAAAGCTTATGGAAGCAGGCATGAATGTAGCAAGATTAAACTTTTCCCACGGCAATCATGAAGAGCATGCCGTTAGAATTACAACAATTAGAGAAGTAGCTCAAAAACTAAATAAAACTGTGGGGATCTTACTTGATACAAAGGGTCCTGAAATTCGTACACATACTATGGAAAATGGTGAGCTACATCTTAAGCAAGGACAAGCTATCGATATTTCAATGACAGAAGTAGTAGGAACTGAAAGCGCCTTTTCAGTAACATATGAGAACCTAATCGAAGATGTGGACAAAGATGACAGAATTCTATTAGATGATGGTTTAATTGAACTTCGCGTATTAGAGAAGGATTTAGAAAAGGGTTTAATCCATACAATTATTGAAAATGCAGGGCTACTAAAAAATAAAAAAGGTGTAAACGTGCCGGGTGTTTCGGTTAAATTACCTGGTATAACAGAAAAGGATGCACAGGATATTCTGTTTGGTATTGAACAGAGTGTTGATTTTATTGCTGCCTCATTTGTTCGTACACCAAAGGATGTTCTTGAAATCCGTGAATTACTTGAACAAAATGGCGGTAGTCATATACAAATTATCCCTAAGATTGAAAACCAAGAGGGCGTCGACAATATCGATGGAATTATTGAGGTTTCGGATGGTTTAATGGTTGCACGTGGAGACTTAGGTGTAGAAATTCCAGCTGAAGAAGTACCACTTGTACAGAAAAATCTTATTAAAAAATGTAATTTAGTAGGAAAACCAGTTATTACTGCAACACAAATGTTAGATTCGATGCAGCGTAATCCTCGTCCAACTCGTGCAGAGGCAAGTGATGTGGCCAATGCAATCTTTGATGGAACGGATGCAATCATGCTTTCAGGTGAGACAGCAGCTGGACTTTATCCAGTTGAATCTGTAAAGACTATGAACAAAATTGCTGAGCATACAGAGAATTCTTTAGACTACCGATCCATTGTAAATACGCGTAGTAAAGAGCGTGGGTCAACAATGACTGAGGCGCTTTCACAAGCAGTAGCTTATACTTCCATTAACCTGGGAGTAAAATCTGTACTTGCACCTACAGCAAGTGGGACTACAGCTAGAATGATAGCCAAATATCGTCCTGGGGTACCGATTATCGCTATTACTAATATTCCGTCAACAGCTCAGAAGCTAACACTTGTATGGGGTGTAACACCAATTGTTACACCTAAAGTGACAACAACCGATGAAATTTTAGAATTATCGGTTGATGAAGCATTAAAACGCGGCCATGTAGATCATGGAGATGTTGTAATTATCACAGCTGGTGTACCAGTTGGTGAAGCGGGTACAACAAACTTAATGAAAGTACATGTAATTGGCGATTTATTGGCAAAGGGTCAAGGTGTTGGTAAGCTTTCAGTCGTTGGGAAAGCGATTGTTGTGAAAAATGCTGAAGAAGCACGCAGCTACGATGCAGAGGATGCGATTTTAGTAACTGTAGGAACAGATCGCGAAATGATGGATGCTATAAAGAAATGTGCAGGGATTATTACAGAAGAGGGTGGCTTAACAAGTCATGCTGCAGTAGTAGGTTTAAGCCTTGGAATTCCTGTCATTGTTGGAGTAAATGAAGCGACATCTGTAATCCGTCACGGCCAAGAAATTACAATGGACGCTGAAACAGGTGTAATTTATAAAGGTCATGCGAGTGTTTTATAATATGTAAAACTATAGAAGAGGAGCATCTCAATGTATGAGTATGCTCCTTTTTTTAACCTCTATGGAAATGAAACTTTTACCCTAGATAGAACGTATATACTATAGAAATACTCTAGAAAATGGAGGTTGAAATCTTGAGAAAAATAATAGGTGCTTTTATAGCAGCAATATTAGTTGAAATAGCTATTTTTATAGTGGTTGGAAAAGTAATGGGTGTATTTACTACATTACTATTGATAATACTAACTAGCGTAATCGGAGTTATTATAGCGAAAAAACAAGGAATGCAATCTGTACGTAATCTCCAAAATAGTATATCTGAAGGAAACCCGCCAGGAGTTGCGATAATCGATACGTTTTTAATCTTTGTAGGTGGGGTACTATTAGTAACACCAGGATTTCTAACAGATCTTGTTGGATTTACTTTAATTATTCCGTTTACTCGAAAATTATATAAGCCAGCAATATTTTATTGGTTAAGAAAGAAGCTTAAGAATGGGCAGGTATTTATTGTCCATAGATAGATTTTGATTTAAGCTTTACTGCAATCAGCAAAAGGAATGGGCTTAATAGTATTCCATATACTCCGAAAAGTAATATTGAGGCAGCGCTTATAAAGAAGGTGTGTACAGTTCTTAGATGGAATGTGGATGCCCACAATAGAGACTCAGCGAGTTGCCTTGTAATCTGTATAAATATATATAGAACGACTAAAGCTAAACAAAGAATTTTTTCGCCAATAACAAAGAAGTAAATAGCAATCGGAATTAGAAATAAGCCAATTCCGAAAAATGGTAGGGCATCTGCTAAGGATATTAAGAACGATTTATTCACTGGATGCTCAAATTGCATTAAGGCAAGTCCACTGCTTAATAAGAAGAAGGTAATGATAAATAATTGGAATTCTACAAAGATGAAGTATCCGAATAGACTTGTACCTTTTGAAAAATAGCCCTTCCACTCGTCGCGGTATTGTTTGGGAACATAGATGAAAAACCAATAGCGATTGTTTTTTGACTCGAATATGGCAAAGAAGAAAGCCACGATAAAGATGAAAAGCTCGATGATGTAGGATAGGATATCCTGCAATACATTGGCAATGCCCATAATGGCACCATCAATATAGGAAAGAGACTTATTGAAAATAGTTTCTAATAATATATGATCTCCCGAATTAAGAATATCTAAATTTTGGACTTGAACCTTTACTTCTGGGTAAATAGCGATTATGCTTTGAACGGTCATGAAAAAGAATACATAAGTGGATATGAATATTAATGCGGAAATCAGGATAGCACTTAATATGTATGGTATTCTTAAATACTTATGAAAAAAGTTGATAATAGGATACAAGAAATAGGCAAAAAATACAGCGATTGAAACAGGTAATATGAGCCATAAAATAGCAAAGTATAGAATTAACAGTAAATATTTCAGGTTTTTTTTGTAAGGAAAGACGTTCTTTTTACTTGCTTGCAAATTTACCACCTCTATTTTATGTAATTCATATCTCGTTTTAGTTAATTTCTTCTTCTTTAAACGATATTTTCATTAACTAATCAATTTTTTCTTAATTTCATTTAATTTCATTCACAAAGACGTCAAAATTTATTATAATATGAGATGTAAGCGATTTACTTATAGGTTCACATGAGCAGAATAATTGAGTGCTACAAAAAGAAAGCACTTACAACTAAAAACTTTTATACAAGAGGGAGCGATTTTTTATGACAGCAACACGTGGTTTAGAAGGTATCGTAGCTGCAGAAACTAAAATCAGTTCAATTATCGATGACACACTTACATACGTTGGATATGATATTGATGATTTAACTGAAAATGCTACATTTGAAGAGGTAGTATATTTACTTTGGCATACACGTTTACCAAACAAAGCCGAATTAGCTGAGTTAACTCAAAGCTTAGCGGACAATGCTGAAGTACCTCAAGCAATCTTTGACCAATTCAAAACATATCCATTAGATACAGTTCACCCTATGGCTGCATTACGTTCAGCTATCTCATTATTAGGTGTTTATGATTCAGAAGCAGACGAAATGTCTACTGAAGCTAACTACCGTAAAGCAATTCGTCTACAAGCTAAAATTGCTACTGTAGTAACTGGTTTCTCTCGTATCCGTAAAGGTTTAGAACCAATTGCACCAAAACCTGAATTAGGATATGCTGCAAACTTCTTATATATGTTACATGGTAAAGAGCCAGCACCAATCGAAATCGAAGCATTCAACAAAGCATTAGTTTTACATGCTGACCATGAATTAAACGCTTCTACATTCACTGCACGTGTATGTGTAGCTACATTATCAGATGTATACTCTGGTATTACATCTGCAATTGGTGCTTTAAAAGGTCCTCTTCACGGTGGAGCTAACGAGCAAGTTATGAAAATGTTATCTGAAATTGGTTCACTTGATAATGTTGAGAACTATATCCAAACTAAATTAAACAACAAAGAAAAAATCATGGGCTTCGGTCACCGCGTATACCGCAAAGGCGACCCACGTGCAAAACACTTACGTGTAATGAGCGAAAAGTTAACTAAATTAACTGGTAAGCCAGAATTATATGACATGTCAGTAAAAATTCATGACATGATCGTTGAGCAAAAAAATCTTCCAGCTAACGTAGATTTCTTCTCAGCATCAGTTTATGATTCATTAGGAATCGAACATGACTTATTCACACCAATCTTCGCAGTTTCTCGTACTTCAGGTTGGATTGCACATATCTTAGAGCAATATGCAAATAATCGTTTAATTCGTCCTCGTGCAGAATATGTTGGACCAGGAATGCAAAAATACGTATCAATCGAGGAAAGATAATTTTTCGAATATATGTTAAAATTGTCTAGGACTGTGAAATCACAGTCCTAGATTTATGAAAATAGGGAGGCAACATCCATGTCTAAAATTGTAGTAGAAAACGGTGCACTTCAGGTACCAAATAATCCAACAATTCCTTTCATCGAAGGTGACGGAATTGGTCCAGATATCTGGGTAGCAGCATCTCGCGTAATCGACGCAGCTGTTGAAAAAGCTTATAATGGTGAAAAGAAAATTGAATGGTTAGAAGTACTTGCTGGTGAAAAAGCATTCAACCAAACTGGTGAATGGTTACCACAAGAAACTTTAGATAAAATCAACGAATACTTAATCGCTATTAAAGGTCCTCTTACAACTCCAATCGGTGGCGGTATCCGTTCTTTAAACGTAGCATTACGTCAACAACTTGACTTATATGTATGCTTACGTCCAGTACGTCACTTCGAAGGTGTACCTTCTCCAGTTAAAAAACCAGAAGATGTTGACATGGTAATCTTCCGTGAAAACACTGAAGATATCTATGCTGGTATCGAATATGCTCAAGGTTCTGAAGAAGTGAAAAAAGTAATCAACTTCTTAAAAGAAGAAATGGGAGTTAACAAAATCCGTTTCCCAGAAACTTCAGGTATCGGTATTAAACCAGTTTCTAAAGAAGGTACTGAGCGTTTAGTACGTTCTGCTATCGAGTATGCTATTAAGCATAACCGTCCATCTTTAACTTTAGTACACAAAGGTAACATCATGAAATTCACTGAGGGTGGATTCAAACAATGGGGTTACGATTTAGCTGAACGTGAATATGGTGATCAAGTATTCACTTGGGATCAATATGACCGCATTAAAGAAGCAGAAGGCGTAGAAGCTGCTAACAAAGCTCAAGACGAAGCTTTAGCTGCTGGTAAAGTTCTTGTAAAAGACTCTATCGCTGATATTTTCTTACAACAAATCTTAACTCGTCCAAATGAGTTCGACGTAGTAGCTACAATGAACTTAAATGGTGACTATATCTCTGACGCATTAGCTGCACAGGTTGGTGGTATCGGTATCGCTCCAGGAGCTAATATTAACTATGTAACTGGACATGCGATCTTCGAAGCAACTCACGGAACTGCTCCTAAATATGCTGGTCAAGACAAAGTTAACCCATCTTCAGTATTACTTTCAGGTGTATTAATGCTTGAACACTTAGGATGGCAAGAAGCTGCAGATTTAATCACTAACTCTGTAGAAAAAACAATTGCTTCTAAAGTTGTAACTTATGACTTCGCTCGTTTAATGGATGGCGCTACAGAAGTTAAATGTTCAGAGTTCGCTAACGAATTAATCAAAAACCTTTAATTCTTAGTTTCTCGAAAACTTAAAATTATATTAAAAGCTTTTATGATTAAAGTAGTAATACTTTATGAATTATTAGCTACCCTTCTTTTTATTTCTTTCTTTTTTGGATATATTGAGTTTAGACGGGTAAATAAGTAATCAATCCTTTAATTTATGGAGAAGGCGGATGCTTATTTTGGGCCTCCCCTTATAAAATAAATAAGCACTAAACAAACTCAGGTTCAAAAGGAGTGTTTTACAATATGTCTCTAAAACGTAAAAAAATATCTGTAATCGGTGCAGGATTCACTGGAGCAACAGCAGCGTTCCTAGCAGCTCAAAAGGAACTAGGGGATGTTGTCTTAGTAGATATCCCACAAAGTGAAAACCCAACAAAAGGGAAAGCTTTAGATATGTGGGAGGCAGCACCTGTACAAGGCTTTGATGCTCATGTAAAAGGTACATCGGATTATACAGATACTGCTGACTCAGATTTAGTGATTATTACTGCTGGCGTTGCACGTAAGCCTGGCATGAGTCGTGATGATTTAGTGCAAATAAATCAAAAGGTCATGAAATCGGTTGCAAGTGAGATTGCCAAACATTCGTCAAATGCAACCATCCTAGTTTTAACAAATCCAGTTGATGCAATGACCTATACAGTATTTAAGGAAACTGGCTTCCCTAAGAGTCGCGTAATCGGACAATCTGGAGTCCTTGATACTGCTCGCTTCTGTGCATTTGTGGCAGAAGAGTTAAATATCTCAGTAAAGGATATTCGAGGTTTTGTATTAGGAGGACATGGGGATACAATGGTTCCACTGACTCGATATTCTTATGCCGGGGGAATTCCATTAGAAACCCTGATTGCTCCGGAACGTTTAGAGGAGATTGTACAACGCACCAGAGTCGGTGGAGGAGAAATAGTCAACCTCCTTGGAAACGGCTCAGCCTACTATGCACCTGCAGCAGCGCTCATTGAAATGGCTGAAGCAATCATTAAAGACCAAAAACGCGTCTTGCCTTCTATTGCCTATTTAGAGGGTGAATACGGCTATAATGGCATCTATCTCGGCGTTCCTACATTGCTAGGTGCAAACGGAATCGAAAAAATCTTTGAGCTTGAGCTAACCGAAAAAGAAAAAGTAGCTTTGGATGTCTCAGCAGAAGCTGTTCGAGAAGTAATGAGAATATTAGATTAATAAATGCTTCTCTAAAGTGTCGAGTGGGAATAATCTCACTCGATTTTTTTAATTATTAGGGTATACCATAAAAGTTGTCATAAAAAGTAAAAGTGGGTAAGACTATTATGTTCTTCAACAGAACGTATCCTTCAAATCATATCTCCTTAAGCTAACTAAATTCTTTCAATACTTCTAGAGATTGTTATTTTCAGTAAAAATTGATAATATGAAGGTAACCGTGAAGAAAAGGGGTTGCTGCTTAATTGCTGCTACGTAAGGGTTTGAAATTAGGAAAGAAGATTGATGAAATCATTGTTGGCGAAAAGCTTCAGTTAAATGAAAAGATTGAAGATAAAGATCTGCTTCTGTATTTAGGTTTAACAAATGATAATAATCCGCTATACATTCAACATGACTATGCGCTTGATACACCTTATAAAAAGCCGATAGTTCCTGCAATTATGTTAAATGGCATCATTACTTCTGCTATATCCAAGCACCTGCCTGGACCAGGTTCTCATATTCGTGAGCAAAACATCATTTATTTAGAGCCTGTGTATCATTACGAAACAATTGAGCTTTTACTTGAAGTACAGCATATTGATTTCGCTCAAAATTTTGTGGAAATCTATGTGAATGCATTTAAGGATAAAAAAATTCAAGTATTAAATGGTGTTATAAAAGTAGTACCACCTTATTAGAGTTTTGTTTTCTGATTTGAAATGGGGGTTTCAAATCATCATTGGAGGTTACTTATGTTAAAAACAATTTTAGTCGTAGAAGATGAAGTATCAATCGCAACATTATTAAAGTACAATCTAGAGCGTGGTGGATATGAGGTGCTCCTTGCACATGATGGGAAAGTTGGCCTTGATATGGCAATTGAGCACTCACCTGATCTGATTTTATTAGATCTAATGCTTCCTACTATGGATGGAATGGAAGTTTGTAAGGAGTTACGCAGTCAAAGACGCAATATTCCTATCATTATGCTTACAGCTCGAGATGATGAGTTTGATAAAGTTTTAGGCTTAGAGCTTGGTGCAGATGATTATATGACGAAGCCCTTTAGTCCTCGTGAAGTAATTGCACGTGTAAAAGCTGTTTTGCGTCGTTTTACACCAGTTCTGCCTCAAGAGGAAGAAGAGCCGGAAAATGCTGTGTATCAATTTGGAAAACTACAAGTCTATCCAAATCGTTTCGAAGCTTTTCTGGATGAGGAGTCATTGGAATTTACACCAAAAGAGTTTGAACTACTTGTTTATCTTTTAGAAAATAAAAATCGTGTACTAACAAGAGATCAGCTTCTAAGTGCAGTATGGAATTATGATTTTGCTGGGGATACAAGAATTGTTGATGTCCACATCAGTCATTTGAGAGATAAAATTGAGGAAAATAGCCGCAAGCCAAAATTTATCAAAACTATAAGAGGAATCGGCTATAAATTTGAGGAGCCAAAAAGCCTATGAAGGCATATCGTAACCGATTGTTTGTTACCTTCATGATATTAACAGGTTCGATTTTAGCTGTCCTTGGCTTTATTTTAGGTCAGCTTTTTCCTTTTATCATCGAAAACTTTGGAACCAAAAATAGTCTTGTTTTTGATATGGAAAGTATTGAGGAGACACGGAGACAGTTCGCTTCTATCATAGCTTTCTTGATTTTCCTAAGCTTTGTACTAATTTGCTTTGTTGCGAATTATCTAATACGAAACTTATTGGACCCAATTGAAAATATAACACTAACAGCAAGAGAGTTAACAAAAGGGAACTATCGTGCAAGAGCATATGCACTTGGACCTGTTAGTATCGTGGAGTTGAGAAATTCCATTAATATTTTGGCAAGGAACCTGCAGGAAATTGAGAAAATAAGAGAAATTGAAGAAGAGCGTTTAAAAACCCTTATTGAAAATATGGGTAGTGCACTAATTATGATTGACCGTGAAGCCACCGTTTCGATTGTAAATCGTCAATTTCTTGAAGGCTTTGAGCTATCCATCGATGAAGTGAAGGGGTTCAACTTTTTAACGCTAGGACTGCCAAGTGAGATTGAAAAGTTTATCGACCATGTTTTCTTAACAGAGCTTCCATATCGTAAACAAATTGAAGTGGAAATCCATCAGGAAATCCAATACAAACAAATATATGGAGCACCTGTTGTAGGAGATCATGGGCGTTGGCTAGGTGTAGTAATCGTTATGCATGACATTTCTGAGCTCATCCGTCTGGAGCAAATACGGAAGGACTTTGTGGCAAACGTATCTCATGAATTAAGAACACCGATTACCTCCATTAAAGGATTTTCAGAAACCCTGTTAGATGGTGCATTTAAAGATGAAAAGATGCTTATTTCATTTTTAGATATCATCTATCAGGAAAGTAATAGACTTCAAATGCTTATTCAAGATTTACTTGAATTATCGAAAATTGAACAGCATGGCTTCTCTGTGAATATAATGCCTGCCAGCCTGCAGGAGGTGTTGATTCGCTCAGTGGAGTTAACGAGCCCACGAATGGATGAAAAGAACATGCAGTTTGATGTAGATATTGTGCGAGATGTGATGGTCATGGGTGATTTTAATCGACTGATTCAAATTTTCACGAATCTAATTACAAACTCTATTACTTATTCTCCGGAAAATACAACCATTACTTTACGTATAAAAGCAAATAGTGAATATGGAATTATCGAGGTAGAGGATCAGGGAATGGGCATTGAAAAGAATGAGATTGCTCGTATTTTTGAACGATTCTATCGTATTGATAAAGCACGGAGTCGTAATTCTGGAGGTACAGGATTAGGGCTAGCGATTGTAAAACACTTAGTAGAAGCTCATCATGGTAAGATCAATGTAGAAAGTACGGTTGGAAAAGGTACTTGCATGAAGGTCTTAATTCCATTAAAAAAATAACTTAACAATAGATTTACAATATTGTTATTGTTACTTCATATTTCTACCCTATGATTATTTATAGAAACCCCCCTGTTTCAAATATAGTAAATAGATATATACAAAAAGGAAATGTCCCAATGTAGGGGCATTTTCTTTTTTTGTTGAAACTTATCGGAGAGTTATCCGTAAATGTATTAAGAAACAAAATTTTACAATTTAGGGGGACCACAAGATGAGTGTTAAACGTACTTTGTTAATCACTGGACTAAGTTTGTTTTCAATCATTGCACTGATAGCAGTTTTTACTTCCTGGTATACAGTAGATGAGTCAGAGCAGGCAGTTGTGATTACTTTTGGTCAAGCAGATGAAACCATTACAGATTCAGGATTACATTTTAAGTTACCATGGCCGGTACAAAAGGTAGAAATCCTTTCAAAGGAAACGTATAGTTTGCAGTTTGGCTATGAACAGACCGAGGATGGCGTGATTGAATCCTATGACAATGAAACAAAAATGATTACAGGTGACGAAAATATTGTACTTACAGACTTAGTCGTACAATGGAAGATTACAGATCCGAAGAAATATCTCTTTAACTCCGAAGATCCAAAACAAATACTACATAATGCCACTTCAAGTGCGATTCGCTCCATTATTGGCAGCACTACTATTGATAATGCATTAACAAACGGAAAAGCGGATATTGAATTATTTACACGAGATTTATTAGTGTCATTAGTCGATAAATATGACATTGGCGTAAGTATTCTGGGTGTAAAGCTTCAGGACGTCGAGTTACCAAATAAGGAAGTACGTGCAGCCTTTACTGCTGTAACAGATGCTCGTGAAACGAAAAGCACGAAAACAAATGAAGCAGCAAAATATAAAAATCAAAAATTAAGTGAAGCACAGGGTGAAGTAAGTGCTATTAAGTCTCGTGCTGAGGGAGAAAAAATTGCCCGTATTCAGCAAGCCGAGGGGGAAGTTGCAATCTTCAATGATTTATATAAAGAATATGAAGGCAATAAAGATATTACTAGACAGCGTTTAATTCTTGAAACCTTAGAAAATGTTTTACCAAATACTCAGATCTATATCATGAATGATGATGGTGAAACCTTAAAATATTTACCGCTTCAACCAACGGCAACCTCTCCTGTCAAAACAGAAGAATCCTCTGAAGGGAGCGATAAGCAATGAGTAACAACAACAATCAATTTGATGGTGATTTAGAAAAAGTGGCTAAATCGCTTTTCGGAAATAATAAAAACAAAAAGAAAAATTCAAACGACCCAAATGATACGAAGATTGTGAAGGAGAAAAAGCCGTTTAATGGACGGCAATTCGCCAAATCGGCTATCCTCCTTACTGCCATATTTGCTGTAATTATTATTGTCATAGGGAATGTCTATGTTGTGAAAGAAAATGAGTACAAGGTCGTTCGTCAATTTGGAGAAGTTGTAAAATATGAGGAAGAACCTGGCTTAAATATTAAAATTCCATTTATCCAAAGTGTAACTACCCTACCAAAAAACTTGATGACATACGAAATGACACAAGAAGAGATTAACACATTAGATAAGAAGAGAATTATTATTGATAACTATGCAGTATGGCGTGTTACAGATCCGAAATCGTTAATTTCTAATGCTGGGACGCTCATAAATGCTGAGTCTCGTATGGAGGAATATATTTATTCCGTACTGCGTACACAGCTGGGACAATTAAATTACGACCAAATTATAAATGATGAAAATTCCGAGCGTGGTAGTATAAATGACCGTGTAACGGAAGAAGTAAATAAGGCTCTGGAAAATGGTAATTTTGGAATAGCAGTTGTTGATGTCCGTATTCGTCGTACGGATTTACCACAGGAGAATGAACAATCTGTCTATACGCGCATGATTTCTGAACGTGAATCAATTGCTCAGAGATATCTATCTGAAGGGGATGCAGTAAAGAATGAGCGTGTTGCCCAAACGGATCGTGAAGTTAGTGAATTAATAGCAACAGCAAATAAAGATGCTGCTGTTATCCGTGCACAAGGGGAAGCAGAGGCAGCCAAAATTTATAACTCTGCCTTCTCACGCGACCCAGAATTCTATGGATTATACAGAACACTCGAATCCTACAAAAAGACAATCGGGGAAGACACAGTTATTATCCTTCCATCAAACTCTCCATATGCTAGAATTTTATCAGGGTATTTAGAATAAGAAAATGGGCTGGCTTCTTGTTTGGAGGTCAGCCTATTTTTACAAAAATTGTTAGAATACTATATTTTATAAGATGGGAAAATTTAAAATGTAGTAACAGTAGCTTTCAATGTCAAACTGCATGGGGGGAAAAGATTGAAATTGAAATCCAAAACTAGTGTTTTTTTCATGGTATTTCTATTATTATTTACACTCACGGCTTGTACGCAAGCTGAAAAAAGTAAGGAAGAACTAAATACCGATGATATTGAAATAATGTATACATTTGAGAATCCCCAGACAAAGCAAAAGTTTAAAATCATTCATGCCAATCAACTATTTGAGCGGTATATTGAAGAAACAAAGGGGGATCCAAGCAATGGAACTCTGGAAAAATATAAAGAGGAAGTTATACAGCCTATATACAAGGATTGTTTTAAAAATGCTGAATACCTCTATATGGCAGAGGACTTACTGGGGGATGTTCCAAATAGATTAACAGAATTAGAAATAATTAGTGAAAATTTAGAAACTCGTAAAATAGAAATCAATGAGCTCATTCAGGAGTCCCTTTTGAAATCTGCAGAACTTCTACCCTCTCAAGAAGAGGTAGCGGTGTGCGTTTTGCCCTCTACCCATGATGTACATATGATTACTGTTGGGGCAGGGAAAATTATTATTCCCTATAATGGCTATTTTAGTGATGATTTTATAAAGGTTGGTGTTGCACATGAATATCATCACAGTTTTTGGACCCAAAAGTATTTGAATAATCATTTCGGAACTGTTTTAGATAATCTTATCTTTGAAGGAAAAGCGGTCATGTTCGAAAAAACCGTTTATCCCGAGCTAGAAAGCAGCACTTCAGTAGATTTAACATACAACAAAGAATTATGGTCTAAAGTAGAACCAGATTTAAACAAACAGGACTTGAATCGGTCGTTAGAAATTATAATTGGTGGAAAAGATTTACCTGATTTATATGGTTACAGTGAGGGCTATAAGATGGTTAAATCCTATCTCGACTTATATCCCACACTAACACCAGAAGAATGGACAGCTTTAACAGCTCAAGACATTTTTGAAAAAGGCAAATACATTGAGCACTACCAATGAAGCAAACGATGCTTGATAAAGAATAGCTTTTATAGTGGCAAAGGGCTACTATGGGGGGGGGAATAATGAAAATTAAAATATTGCAGGCTAGTCCATTATGTGGTGCATTTCTTTTTCGAGGAATGTACCTTTTTTATTGTTTTAAAGGGAATTATTTTTTGAATAACTTTTAACATCGTGGGGTATGACGGCAACATTCAATGATAAGTTAATTAATGAATAGTTATTTTAATATGTGATAATTAGCAGAGTAATATTTCGTTAACCGTGGACATGTACTAATAATGGAGGTGTCTATTTGAAGATTGGTGAAAAGAGGGATAGGTTACTTTATTTCGCCTTAGCCTTAGGTTTTCTTATTTTAGCAATCATTGTTTTTAGTGTTCTTCAGTCAAGTTAGACCACAAGTTTAAATGAAAAATCATTTTTATCAACAGCAGTCCATTATAGTTTAGACAGTAACAGTAATATATCAATTGCTGAAAAAAAAGAAATAGAACATTTAGTCCACGAGACCAAGCATATCTCAAAGATTCAAATTTATTATGTTAAAGATATTCCTATTGAAAAAATATTTGAGTATGTTAATAATGCCAAATCTGATTTTAAGTATAGTCGAGATCTAGGGACACATAAATTATTATTTATTGATAAATTACCTACAGGGAGTGGTACTGGTAATTGGTATGTTGTAACTGAAAGAGAAAGCTTCCATGAGCTAAGCGTATTCTGCTTATTATTAGGAGGTCTCCTCTATGCTATCTTATTTTCTATATGGGCAATAAAAAGTATTAGTTGCCAGCAAAAACTAAATGTCAAATGGGCTTTAGTAATTATCATTTTTAATATTGTAGGTTATTTGACTTTTCTATTTGTAGATAAAATCCGTACAAACTCAAAAAGCAGCTTTGTCTGAAAAATATTCTTCAAAAAGTAGGCACTTTCCAAGGAAGGTGCTTTTTATATTGGCATTAATAGATGAAACGAATGCCTTGTATTTGAAGTGAAATTTCATTCGTCTCGATTTACTTTCTCAATATTGCACCAAACTTAACTATATTATATTGTTGTGTTCGGTGATATGGTTCGTTAACTTAAACTATTCGACGGACTATTGGAGGGATTTTATTGAATAAACAAGACCAACTAAATCGTATCAAAGAAGATTTTATTCATTCTCAAAAAGTATTACAGGCGATTGGTGATGAAACCCGTCAATCTATTCTTTTGGTTTTAATGGGAACGGAATGTCAAACCGGATTGCGTGTAGGTGAGATTACTGAACAAACACATCTTTCTCGACCTGCTGTTTCACATCATCTTAAGATTTTACGAGAAGCCGGTGTTATTTTAATGCGTAAGGAAGGGACAATGAATTTTTACTATATAAATATACGTACCAAAATAGGTTTATTAAAAAATCTAGTGAGCGATATTGATAAGTTTTTGGAGGATTTTTATTGAAATTTATAATATAAAATACATTATTTGGGGGAATAGACATGAGAGCAATGGTCATAGATAAATACGGAAAGGCTCCAATGCGTATGGCAGAATTGCCTACACCAGAAATTGCTGATCATGAGGTACTTGCAGAAATTCATGCAGCTAGTATTAATCCGGTTGATTTTAAGATACGTGATGGGAAAGTGAAATTGTTACTTAAATATAAAATGCCTCTTATTCTTGGAAATGACTTTTCGGGTGTTGTAGTAAAAGTTGGCGCAAAGGTAACTCGTTTTAAAGTCGGTGACGAAATATATGCCCGTCCACGTAAAAGTAAAATTGGTACTTTTGCTGAATATATCTCTGTACATGAAGATGATATTGCCTTAAAACCTAAGAATTTAACCTTTGAAGAAGCAGCTTCGATTCCGTTGGTTGGGTTAACTACATATCAAGCGTTTAAAGACATTCTACAATTACAAAAAGGACAAAAGATTTTAATACAAGCAGGAGCTGGTGGTGTCGGAACTTTTGCAATCCAGCTTGCAAAGTTAATGGGAGCCACTGTTGCAACGACAGCAAGTGCAGCGGGAACGGATTTAGTAAATTCTCTTGGCGCAGATAAAATTATTAATTACAAAACAGAAAAGTTTGAAGATATATTGCAAAATTACGATGCGGTATTTGATACTCTTGGGGGTGAGATACTTGAGAAATCGTTTGGCATAGTCAAAGAAGGAGGGAAAATTGTTTCAGTTTCTGGATTACCGAATGCTCGCTTTGCGAAAAAATATGGCTCGGGATTGTTTAAAACCTTCCTGTTCGCAGTAGCAAGTAAAAAGCTCACTGCTCTTGAAAAAAAGCATAATGTTCAATATACATTTTTGTTCATGGAGCCAAGCGGTGAGCAATTACGCATACTAGCAAACTATATTGAAGCAGGTAAAATCAAGCCTGTCATTGATAAAGTCTTTCCTTTTGAGGATGCTCAAAAGGCGATGGAATATGCAGAAGCCGGGAGAGCTAAAGGGAAAATTATATTAAAAATTAAATAGTTATGAAGCAAGTAAAACAGACGAAAAAACTGTATTCATGTGAATGTGGATACAGTTTTTTATCTGCCGAAAACGCGCCAGAGAGAGCGAATGAAACGCGTTGTGGATGTAAAGGGAAAGCGAAACGCACCAGAAAACAGTGATGAAACGCGTTATGGATGTAAAGGGAAAGCGAAACGAGTCAGAGAGCGGTGATGAAACGCGTTATGGATGTAAAGGGAAAGTGAAACGAGTCAGAGAGCGGTGATGAAACGCGTTATGAATGTAAAGGGAAAGCGAAACGAGACAGAGAGCGGTGATGAAACGCGTCATGGATGTAAAGGGAAAGTGAAACGCGTCAGAGAGTGGTGATGAAACGCGTTATGAATGTAAAGGGAAAGCGAAACGAGACAGAGAGCGGTGATGAAACGCGTTATGGATGTAAATGGAAAGTGAAACGAGTCAGAGAGAGCGGATGAAACGCGTTGTGGATGTAAAGGGAAAGCGAAACGCACCAGAAAACGGTGATGAAACGCGTTATGGAGGAAACGACAACCTAAAACACGTCAGACAACCGGCAGCCCCTTCAATAGAAGCCCCCTATAACCAAATATAAAGGCAACTAATCTACTAGTTAGCTGCCTTTTTGCGTGTATTCTTCTTTTTAAAAATCTTACTAACCAACGATTCTATTCTAAGATTACCAGCATTCAGATTCGTTCTTCGGTCTCCACATCAAAGAAATGTGCTTTATCCATCTCTAAGTACAGTTCTACTTCGTCACCTGGGGAAGCGATTGTATCTGGGTGGACTCGGGCGATAAAGGGTTGGTCTCCTATCATCGAATGGAGCATCAGCTCGGAGCCTGTTAATTCTGCCACCAGAACTTTTTCTCTCACCAAATTTGGAGAATCCTTTAAAATTGTATTTTGATTAATATATTCTGGTCGAATGCCTAATTTGATTGTTTTCCCCTCATAGCCCAATGACTTTAACTTTTTATATCTATTTTGAGGAATTCTAAATTGATAGGCTTCCATTAGGAAATGGTCATTTTCAATTTTTCCTTCAAAAAAGTTCATCGCAGGTGCTCCTATAAATCCGCCTACAAAAATATTATTTGGCAGGTCATAGACTTCTTTTGGCGAGCCTATTTGTTGGATGATGCCATCCTTCATCACCACTAGACGGGTTGCCATTGTCATTGCTTCTGTTTGGTCATGTGTTACATAGACAGTTGTAGTCCCTAAGCGTTGATGAAGCTTTGAAATTTCTGCACGCATTTGGACACGTAACTTTGCATCTAAATTCGATAGCGGTTCATCCATTAAAAATAGACTGGCATCCCTCACAATGGCACGGCCTAAAGCAACACGCTGTCTTTGACCACCTGATAGGGAGGAGGGTTTTTTCTTTAAGAGGTTAGTAAGCTCTAAAATGCCAGCAGCCTCTGTTACTCTTTTATCAATTTCCTTCTTTGAAAATTTTCGAAGCTTTAAACCGAAAGCCATATTCTCGTAAACATTCATATGAGGGTAGAGCGCATAGTTTTGGAATACCATCGCAATATCTCGATCCTTAGGGGCAACCTCGTTCATTTGTTTGGAAGAAATACGCAAGGTACCATCTGTAATCTCTTCAAGTCCAGCAATCATTCGTAGAGTTGTAGATTTTCCACAACCAGATGGTCCCACTAGTACAATAAACTCTTTTTCTTCCACTAGTAAATTAAAGTTGCTAACTGCCTGAGAGCCGTCAGCATAGGTTTTACAAATATTTTCCAAAGCTAAAGCTTCCATAAACTTCCTCCTCTATAAAAACTTTTCGGGTAATCCATTTCAAATTTTAGAAAAAGCACGCATAGAATATAAAATTAGCTCGTAAAGTTGATGGGTTGTAGGACTATAGAATATACGATTATTTTATGCATGAGCTTAGCATTCCATTTCTATCGTTTTATGAGGACAACGAATTTTGCCTAAACTAATTTATACGGAGTACAGCGAGAAGGGGTTATATGCATGATTACAGTAATCGGAAGTATCAATATGGATTTAACGGTTGGTTCTGAGGTTTTTCCAAAAAAGGGAGAAACTTTGTTAGGCTCTTTTTTTGAAATGAATCCAGGTGGAAAAGGAGCTAATCAAGCCGTAGCCATTTCTAGGCTTGGTGGTGATATTTCGTTTGTTGGTAGAGTTGGAAGAGATCCCTTTGGAGAATATCTTTTTAAGCAGTTAGTTCAAGAGAATGTGAATGTTAAGGGTTTGCAATATGGGGATGTCTCAACGGGAATAGCTAATATTATTCTTCATGAAAAGGATAACCGCATCATTGTTGTTCCGGGTGCTAATTTAGAAGTAACAAAAGAAGTGATTGATGAACATTGGGAGCATATAAATAATAGTAGCCTAGTTGTCATGCAGCTTGAAATTCCAGCTGAAACTGTTGAATATGTATTGGGAAAATGTAAACAAAAAAGTATACAAGTGATACTTAATCCTGCGCCTGCGAGTGTTTTTAAATTAGAGTGGATGGATTTAGTAGACTATTTAACTCCAAACGAACATGAGCTTGAGACTATTTTTGGAGATAAGGTGGAAGACGTAATTGAACAATTCCCTAACAAAGTAATTGTAACCCTTGGAGAAAATGGAGTTTGTTATCACAATGGGAAAAAGCTTATTAAGGTGCCTGGCTATAAGAGCGAAGTGACTGATACGACTGGTGCGGGCGATACCTTTAATGGCGCTTTTGCTTATGCGATTTCAAATGATTTCTCTCTTGAAGAGGCTTTAACATTTGCTAACGCGACTGCTTCGTTATCTGTAGAGAAAATAGGGGCACAGGGTGGTATGCCAACGCTAGCACAGGTTAAGGAACGAATGGAAAAAATAAAATAGTAGACAGGTTTTGGTAAAGTAATTGGTTCCAATCCTTTTTTTTAGAGTGTAACCGATTACAAAAATGGTCAAGAAATGGAGAGGAAATAGATGCAAAACAGCATAAAAATACTATCTCCTTGTGGCATTCTCGGATATGGATTTCCAAAAGAACCTTTTTTAAAAGCTTTCCAGGAAAAGATTCATGGAATTGTAGTAGATGCAGGGTCAACAGACGCAGGTCCTCACAAATTAGGAGCCAATGTTTCAATTGTGAGTCGACGAGCCCTCAAAAAGGATTTGTCCATTATTTTAGAAAAGGGCTTACAGCATCGAATTCCAGTTATCATCGGTTCCTCAGGTGGAGCTGGTGCGAAAACACATGTAGAGCTAACTCTTGAGGTAGTAAGGGAGATTTTAGCTGAACGAAGCACCCATGCAAAAATCGGTATTATATGGGCTGATTTTAAGCAACAAACGATTATTAATGCTCTAGAGGAGGGGCGCATTACACCATTAAGTGCCAATATTCCCCAGCTTACGAAAGAGAAGATTTTAGATACAAAAACAATTGTGGCACAGATGGGGCATGAACCAATTTTAAAAGCATTAAAACAAAAATGTGACATTATCCTATGTGGTAGAAGCTATGATCCATCTCCTTTTGCTGCATTAGGCATTTATCATGGGATGGATCCCGGCTTGTCTTATCATTTAGGAAAGATATTGGAGTGTGGTGCTTTATGTGCCGAGCCTGGAACAACTAAGGACAGTATTTTAGGGACGCTTTACCATGACTCCTTTACTGTGAAGGCATTAAACCCGATTCGAAAATGCACTCCAACAAGCGTTGCAGCACATACCTTTTATGAAAAAGAGCATCCCTTTATATTGCATGGGCCTGGCTTTACATTAAATCTGGAAGAATGTGAATTCAATGAAGTAGCAGAGGGGATTATTGAGGTTCGAAACAGTCAATACCTCCCGGATAAAGAAATGAAAATCAAGCTAGAAGGAGCCCGACAGGTTGCCTTTCGTACATTTGTGATTGCTGGTGTTCGGGATCCGTTACTAATCTCTCAATTGGAAGAGGTAGAAAAGGAAGTCCTTGTGCAAGTGAAAAGTTATTTCGCTGAGATTTCGGAGGCTGACTATCAGGTAAACTTTTATCACTATGGGAAGGATGCCGTATTAGGGGAGCAAGAGCCAAGCTCCTTCAATGGACACGAAATTGGAGTCATGTTTGAGGTATTAGCAAAGGATCAGGAGCTTGCCAATTCAATCTGTGCCAATGTAAGATCTACCTTTTTACATTATGGCTACCAGGGGCGAAAATCCTCAGCAGGAAATTTAGCGTTCCCATTTGCGCCAAGTGATATTGAATTTGGTCCTGTCTATGAGTTTTCAATCTATCATTTAATGCAGATTAACCGTGATCCATTCCTTCTGGAAATTGTGGAGGTATAAGTATGGTCAAATTAGTTGAAAAAGCGAAAATCCTGCGAAGTAAAAATGCAGGACCCTTTGAAATCACTTTGGATGTTTTATTTGATGACAAATCAGTCTATGAGGAAGTAAAGAATTCAGGGATTATCTCAAAAGAGACCATTGCAGAGATTTATAATTTGCCGATCAAAGATATTCATCATCTAGTTTATTTCGATCAAGCACTTGGCATAAAAATAACTATTGCTAGAAAAATCTCCTCAGGGAGCCCTGGGGATCGAGATGTATATGGCGCCCAGCAGCATGCTCCATTGATGAATCTCGAGCTATAAAATGAGTGAAATGTGAAGAAAGGGGTGAGGGGATGAGAAAAATAAGCAGCTTAAAACGTATTCGAAAGGATTGGATACTCTATTTGATGCTTTTGCCCGGAATGCTTTACTTTGTAATATTCCACATTATACCTATTGTCAACATGAAGCTAGCCTTTCAGGATTATCGAATAATCGGTGAAAATGTCTGGGTTGGCATGAAGCATTTTGAACAGCTATTTAGCTCACCAGCCTTCAAGGATGTTTTGATGAACACCGTTATCATCAGTACCATGAAAATTATTTTTATTTTTCCAATACCGATACTTGTTTCGCTTTTAGTAAATGAATTGCGTTTTGGTCCATATCGAAAATATGTCCAGTCTGTTTCTTATTTACCTCACTTCTTATCATGGGTGGTTATAGCAGGAATCTGGATTACATTGCTAAATCCAGTAAATGGAGGAGTAAATGTTATTCGAGATTTCTTCCAGCTCCCTTCACTTGACTATATGACAAGTAAAGAGCATATCAGATGGGTGCTTGTGTATTCAGAAATGTGGCGAAGTGCAGGCTGGGATTCCATTCTGTATTTGGCAGCTATTCTTAAAATAAATCCCTCACTTTATGAAGCAGCCCGAATCGATGGGGCTTCAACCCTTCAACAAATGCGTTATATCACGTTACCAGCACTGATGAGTACAGTCGTTACATTGTTTATATTAAATTTAGGGTTCTTTATGAGTGCAGGCTTCGACCAAGTATTTAACCTTATGAATGATTCTGTTTTGAGCGTTATCGATATTTTAGATACGTATGTTTATAGAATCGGAATTTTGAATGGACAATATTCCTATGCCACAGCAGCAGGCTTATTTAAGGGTGTCATCGGCTTGGTATTGATATTGGGCACTCACTTCTTGTCGAAGCGATTAACCGGAAAAGGCGTATGGTAAGGGGGAATTAAGATGAGGCAATTTAGTATGACAAAGACGATCATTCAATTTATTTTATTTTTATTTACATTAGCTGTCTTAATTCCATTATTGAATATACTTGCGCTGTCCTTATCTGATCCAGCGAGAGTCAGCGAATTATCTGGACTGGGCGTGTTGCCTAAAGGATTTTCCCTTATCAACTATGAAATTATCATGTCCAATCCATTTATATTAAAAAGTATTTTTAACTCAGTGTTTATCACGATTGTGGGTACCTTGCTAAACCTATTTTTAACGGCGATTACTGCCTATGTTTTAGCTAGAACCGAATTCGTTGGAAAGCGAATTGTTTTAGTAGTTTTGATAGCTATTATGGTATTTGAACCATCAATGATTACTGAGTATTTGCTTATGAAGGATTTGCATTTGTTAAATTCCTATGCAGCCGTCATTTTATATAAGGCGATTAATGTTTATTATCTCTTTATTTTAATGCGTTTTTTCCAGGAGGTACCTACTAGTATATTAGAAGCGGCAAAAATAGACGGCGCGGGACATTTTCGAATTTTCACGAGAATTATGCTGCCGCTCTCAAAGCCTGCCCTTGCCACATTAGCCTTATTTTATGGGGTATATCATTGGAATGAATATTTCCGTGCCACAATCTATTTATCAGATCCAAATAAATGGCCACTTCAGGTTGTATTACGCCAGTTCGTTGTAACACAGGACAATACAACGTTATTAAAGGGGGTAGAGGGGATGACTCCTGAATTATTGGCAACTCTGGATTTTGGGTCTCTACAGTCAGCAACAATTGTGGTTGCTGTTATTCCAATGTTATTACTTTATCCACTTATCCTTAAGTATTTTACAAAGGGGACTATGGATGGTGGAGTAAAAGAATAAATAAATATAAACAGGGGGTTAAAGGGTGAAAAAAGTTTGGGGGTTCATGTTATTTGGGTTGTTGGCAGTTTTTTTAGTAGCTTGCAGTGACAAAGGGGAAGAAGTAATTGCAGAACCAGAAGTGACAGAGGATGGAAAAACAGTTATTACGATTGCTTATAAAGATGATGGTCCATCGAGTGAGGCTTCAGTAAAATACTATGATGCATTAGAGGTCGCTTTAAAAGAGCATAGGGACTTGGACGTTGAGTTTAATATTGTGGAAATTGCACAAGGCGATTATGCTGAAAAGTTAAATTTACTTCTTTATAGTGGCGAAATTCCAGACATTATTTACTTCCAGGGCAGTGACGAACAAATTGCATCTCAAGGATTGTTGGAGGATTTGACGCCGTATATCGAGGGCTCTGAATATTTAAAGGATATTTTATATGAACATAATGTCACAAGATTGGAGAATTATCCATATCTATTATGGGTAAAGCCAATTAATCATAAGGTGCCGGTTGTTCGTACGGATTATTTAGAGCAGATATCCACATCAGAAAGCTTATTAGCAGACCCATCTCCAGAGAATTATAAGGCCTTCTTCCAGGAGATGGTTGATAAAGGATTGTCTGATTATGGTGTAACTGTTGCTGGGGATATTGCGGAATTGGATTTTATCTTTAACATGGCATTTGGAGTTACTTCGACATGGCTAGAAGATGATAATGGTAGCTATGTGTACAAAAAAGTATCTGAGGCTGAAAAAGCAAAGCTAGCATACTATGCGGAGCTGTATGCAGCTGGTTTACTAGATAACCAATATTTAACGAAGCAATGGGACGTTAAAGAAGATGATTTCTATAATAATAAAGCAGGCGTTATCGTTGGAACAAATGGAAAAGTAATCGATTTATATAATACTCGCACAGTAGCTGTAAATGGCGAGGGAGCTGAGTTAACTGTTTTACCAAGTGCATCTGGTGTTTCATCGGGCTATGCTGCAACGAGTGTTACTAAGGAGCCACGCGGACTTGCCATTTCGTCACAATCAGCAAACAAAATCATTGCATTTGAAATTTTAGATTTTTTAGCAAGTCCTGAAGGGATGAAGCTTGATTTACTAGGGTATGAGGGAGAGCAATACACGATTGAAGGGGATGAAGTCGTGTTAACTGAGAAGTTCTATTCTGAATGGTTTTCTCGCTTCTGGGAGCCGCAAGATGTGAAGCTAGATACACCGATCAGTTCTGAAACGCCTTTATTGAGCCCTCCAGGTCAGGCATCTACAAATGCAATCGTTGATACTTATGTAGCAGACAATGATTTCACAATACCAGAAGAGTACATTAGCCAATGGGATGCGATGGAGAATTTATACAAAGAATATGCGGCTGATATTATTACGGGGAAAATTTCAATCGACGAGTTCGATACATTTGTAGAAGAGTGGTATGCAGCCGGAGGAGAGGGCATTACAAAGCTAGCGAACGAAACGATTAAATAAAGGAATGTTATGAATGATATCATTTGAAGAACGTGTAAAAGGGGTTTTGATCTCAACAGCACTGGGCGATGCGCTCGGTGCTCCTATTGAAAAATTGTCACGTGAAGAAATTGAAGAAAAGTATGGCTATGTGACAAGCTTAAAAACACTTTGGTATAAGGAAGCATTGGGCGAAGATGCAACACTTGGTAAAAGACGAGGCAATGGGATTATTACTGATGACACCTTGATGACATTAGCCCTTTGTCGTGTCTATAAAACAGAAAAGCGTCATTTAGATGCCTATGACCTGGCAAATGAATTTACAAAAGAGATTGCCTTTCGTAAAACCTTTATTCCTGAATTTAATCGAAAGGCACCTATATTAGATCGCTTATTTTATCCAGAAAAACATATTTTCCTTCGCCATGTCCTTGCTAATTGTGAGCCTCGACAAGGTGGCATAGGAAATATGGTGAACTGTGGTGCCGCGATGTATATTGCCCCTATTGGAATAGTAAACGCAGGAAACCCACTTGCTGCATATAATGAAGCAATAGCATTTGCTTCTGGCCATCAAGTAAGCTATGGCCTTGAAGCGGCTGGAGTTTTGGCAGCATGTGTCGCATGTGCGTTTACACCGAATGCAACAGTAGAGAATGTTGTTGAAACGGCTATTACTGTCGCCAAGGATGGCACAAAGCAAGCGATAATAGCGCTTACAACAAAAGCGGAGGAATTAAAAAAACGTAAATGCTCCTACCATGAATTAGTAAAGAGCTTCCATGACAGCATTGCCCCTTTTTCTCCAATGGGTGATGATGTGCACCGCAAAATAGAGAAGGTTGGAATTCCTTCGAATCATTATACACCAAGCCGGTTATTCTCTATTGAAGAATTGCCATTGGCATTAGCCTTTATCGTTTATAACGATGGAGAATACTATAAGTCGATTTTAGATGGTGTCAATTCTGGTAGAGATACCGATTCAATCGGTGTAATGGTGGGAGTGATTTTGGGGGCGATGTATGGAACAAAATTTATTGAAGAGGAAGACATAGACTTACTTTCAAGGACGAACCAGATTAATTTTGATAACGAGGCGACTTCCTTTGGAGAAGTAGCAAAACAAATTATTAAAAAGGATTTACAAATCATTCGGAAACAGGAAGGAATTATTGGGCATTAATGGGGGGGCCATATGATGATCCCAAACGATTATTTAGAAAAAGTATATGCAAGTATTTTAGCGATGAATGCTGGTATACGGTTAGGTGCACCAGTGGAGCCACCTGAATGGACCGCGGAAATGATTCAGGATGTCTTTGGAGATATTACGGATTATGTGAAGGATTATAATGTTTTTTCAGCTGATGACGATGCAAACGGTCCAATATTTTTTATAAGATCACTGCTTGATCATGCAAAGGACCGCAAGTTAGAGCCACAGGACGTTGCAAAAACATGGTTAAACTATTTACGTGAAGGACTAGGGATGATTTGGTGGGGGGGTGACCAAATCAGTACCGAGCATACAGCTTATTTAAATTTGAAAAATGGCATAACAGCACACCGCTCTGGGTCAATAGAACAAAATGGCGAGATTTTAGCAGAGCAAATCGGAGGTCAGATATTTATCGATTCCTTTGGCTTAATCTTCCCGAATAATCCAGAGAGGGCTGCAGAATATGCTGAAATTGCAGCAAGTGTATCCCACGATCGAAACGGGATATACGGAGCTCGATTTATTGCAGCATGCATAGCGCTGGCTTTTGGCAAGAGCGATGTCCACGAAATTATCCAGGAGGCATTAAAACAAATTCCAGAAGAAAGTACTTATACAAAAGTAGTTCATGCTGTAATGGAGTTTCATAAAAATAATCCTGATGATTTCCGAGCTTGTCGCCAGTTTCTTGAGGATGAGTGGGGATACGATAAGTATGGCGGTGTTTGCCATATTATTCCCAACGCAGGGTTATGTATCTTAGCACTTCTTTACGGAGAAGGGGATGTTAGCCGAACAATTGAAATAGCTACAATGTGCGGCTGGGATACCGATTGTAATGCAGGTACTGTAGGATCAATTGTTGGAGCATTAAATGGGATAGATGGAATTGCTCCTAATTATCGCAAGCCAATTAATGATTCCATCGTTGCATCGAGTGTTTCGGGCTATTTAAATATCGTGGATTTACCTACATTTGCAAAACAGGTTGCCCTTTTAGGCTATCGGGAAGCAAATAAGGAAGCGCCTGCTGAATTAGTAAAAAGCTATAAAGAGAAGGAAATTTATTTTGACTTTACTTTGCCAGGCTCAACTCATGGCTTCCGTACTAGCTATCCATTTAAAACATTTTTGCGTAATTCGGAAAACAAAGGATATACAACTAGTGGATCCTTAGAAATTATTGTTTTTCGAATGTATCAAGGAGATTTATCAACAGTATTCTATAGAACCTTTTACCGGCGAAATCTTTTCATGGATGAAAAATATTCCCCAACCTTTGCGCCAACTGCCTATAGTGGGCAAACGGTTTCCATGAAGGTTAGGATAGAGCGTTTACATGGAAAAGCAATCGTTTTAACACCATATATACGTACAACATCTGATAAAAAAATCATTAAAACGGCAGAACCGATTATCGGGAATAATATTTGGCAAACGATTGAATTTACCATTCCAGATACAAATGGTGATTTAATAGAAGAGGTAGGTTTGATGATTCATTCCGACTCTTCTCGAACAAAAAGGGCATTCGGTAAAATCTTTTTAGATGAGTTTCGAATCTATGGTAAGCCGTCATATGAAATTGACTTTAATAAACAAGTGGTTGAGTTTAAATGTGTGACACCCTTTGCTCATCAGCGTGGGAATTGGACAATTGAAGAGGATAAAATGGTAATGGAAAGCGATGAAGATTGCTCTAGCTACACCGGGCATTATTATATGGAGGATGCTATCATCGAAGCGAAAATAACTCCAGAAAAAGGAAATTCTCATGGAATTCTCTTTAGATCATTAGGTACAGAACAGTTCTATTATGCAGGCTTTGAGGCTAATAACAAGGTAGCTATTGGTTTAAAGAACTTTGATACAACCGTTTTAGCATCTACAGATTTCAAATGGCAGCACGGTGAGTTGTATCATTTAAAGGTGAAAGCAATAGATAATAATTTATCTTTATATATAAATGATGAGCATCTATTGACCGTACAAGATGATACCTTCCAACATGGTATGTGGGGCCTCTATGCATTTGAAGGTGGAAAGTGCTCCTATAATAATTTGAAAGTAAACTAATATGTTGAGGTATAACCTATTAAGTGATTGGGTTATACCTCTTTTTATGGCTTTGATGTTAAAAAAATAGTTTAAAAGATACATAATTTACTACTTTTCATTAATATAGTATCTGTTGTACTATAAAAGAAGTAAATTTAGCGAAATGAGGAATGAATGTTGCAAAAGGTGAACCAACTGATTCAAAATATACTTCTAGCATTCATAATGTCTTGTTCTATAACTTCAATTTTTAATGCAACTCCATACTCTTGGTTAAAAATTGAGTTGTTACATATACCTGTATTATTCGTCGTTATACTGGGTCTTTCACTATACATCGTAGAGGATGTACGAAATAGCTTTAAAAAAGTATTGAAATTTGAAACTAGAAAAGACAAGCGTCCAATTTGGCAGGTTGGTGTAGGAATGATTTTCTATTTCACACAGGTTGGATTCGTAGAAATTTTTGCTCGCAGTTTAATGGTACATGATCTTGGTGGGATGCCCCTTTATTTAGTATTTGCCTTTATGAATGCATTTTTACTAACAGTGATTTACGAGGAAATCTTCTATCCTAGATTATCAAACAATCAAACTCCTAAAATTCATAACTAATTCTTTTGTAGAATATTCGTAACACGTATTGGTCGTAATTTCGGCTGATACGTGTTTTATAATGGAAAAAAGGTCGTTGAAAGGATAAAGTAAAATAGAGACTATTTATATGTAGATAAAGAATTGTTGTAATTATGAAGGAGAGCGTTTAATGGGTAAAGATAAATTATTATTACTAGATGGAAATAGTTTGGCATATCGGGCGTTTTTTGCATTGCCTTTACTAGCAAATGATAGTGGAATTCATACGAATGCTGTATATGGATTTACAACTATGCTGCAAAAAATAGTAGAAGAAGAGAAACCAACCAAAATGCTAGTAGCCTTTGATGCCGGGAAAACCACTTTCCGACACGAATCTTATGGTGAGTATAAGGGCGGACGACAAAAAACACCACCAGAGCTTTCAGAGCAATTTCCGTATATACGAAAGCTAATCGATGCTTATCAAATTAAGCGTTACGAAAAGGAACTATACGAAGCGGATGATATTATTGGTACCCTAGCAAAGCAAGCTGCTAACGAACAGATGGATGTCATCATCGTTTCAGGGGACAAGGATTTAACACAGCTGGCCACTGATCAAGTAACTGTTTATATCACTCGTAAGGGGATGACGGATATTGAAAAATACACGCCAGCCCATATTGAAGAAAAGTACGGACTTTCTCCTCTTCAAATCATTGATATGAAAGGGTTAATGGGAGATGCCTCTGATAATATTCCAGGTGTACCGGGTGTAGGAGAAAAAACGGCCATCAAATTATTAAAGGAATATGGTTCTGTAGAAGCTTTATATGAACAAATCGAAGAAATGAAAAAGTCGAAAATGAAAGAAAAGCTTGTGGACAACGAAGAACAAGCAAAGCTTTCTAAACAGCTAGCGACAATTTTTACAGAAGCTCCTATTGATATCACTTTGGAGGATTTAAATTATCCGGGGCCAAATGAGGAAGAACTATTAAATGTATGGCAAGAGCTTTCTTTTAAATCGTTAATCGAAAAAAGTGATTTCCAGGTAGAAGAAAAGGAAACTGCTGAATTAGATTTTAATATTGTGCAAGAAGTAACAGAGGATATGCTAAAGGATGTCATGGCTGTTCATGTAGAAATTGAAAATGAACATTATCATTCTTGTCGAGTTTTAGGATTTGGCTTTACAAATGGTGAAGAAACGTTCTATCTTTCCTTTGAAGCAATGCAGCAAAATGAAGCAGTTAAAAACTGGTTAGAGGATGAAACAAAAAAGAAATACATGTCAGATAGTAAAGCAGCTCAGGCTATCTTAAATCGTGTTGGTGTAACCTTGCGTGGTGTTGAATTTGATATGCTGCTTGCAGCTTATATTGTAAATCCAGCCATTTCAGGTGATGATATCGCCACAATTTCAAAGGAATTTGGCTATTCAGATGTCCAAGCAAATGAAACGATTTATGGAAAAGGTGCAAAATGGACGGTTCCTGAAGAAACGGTTTTAGGTGAGCATGTTAGCCGTAAAGCCTATGCTATTTGGTCATTACAGCCGATTCTTGAAGAGAAGCTAAGGGAAAACGAACAGTTTGAGCTATATTACGACTTGGAGCTTCCGCTTGCATCGATTCTCGGGTCTATGGAAAGTAAGGGAATCAAGGTGGATATCCCGACTCTTGAAAATATGGGAGCAGACTTAGAGAAGAAAATTGCTGCACTTGAAACAGAAATTTATGACCTTGCTGGAGAGGAATTTAATATTAATTCTCCTAAGCAATTAGGTGTCATCTTATTTGAAAAGTTGGCACTTCCAGTTGTTAAGAAAACAAAAACGGGCTACTCAACAGCTGCTGATGTATTAGAGAAGCTACAAAGCGAGCATAAAATTGTTCAATTTATTCTAGATTACCGTCAGTTAGCCAAATTACAATCTACTTATATTGAAGGTCTTATTAAAGAGGTACACTGTGAGGACAGCAAGGTGCATACTCGTTTCCAACAGGCATTAACCTCTACTGGTCGATTAAGCTCGACAGATCCGAACCTTCAAAATATTCCGATTCGTTTGGAGGAAGGTAGAAAAATTCGCCAGGCGTTTGTTCCATCTGAAGAAGGCTGGATTTTATTTGCAGCAGACTATTCACAAATCGAATTACGTGTATTAGCTCATATGTCCAATGATGAAAATTTAGTAGATGCGTTTAACAAAGGGATGGATATCCATACACGTACTGCAATGGATGTATTCCATGTATCAGAGGAAGATGTAACCTCGAATATGCGACGTGCTGCAAAAGCAGTTAACTTTGGAATTGTTTATGGAATTAGTGATTATGGTTTATCGCAAAGCTTAAATATTACGCGTAAGGAAGCAGCCGATTTTATCGAGAAATATCTACAAAGCTTCCCAGGTGTTAAGGAATATATGGACACAATTGTTCAAGAGGCGAAGCTCAAAGGATATGTCACAACAATATTAAATCGTCGACGCTATTTACCGGATATTACGAGCAGAAACTTTAACTTGCGAAGCTTTGCAGAGCGGACTGCTATGAACACGCCAATTCAAGGTAGTGCAGCAGATATTATTAAAAAAGCGATGATTGATATGGATGCTCGCTTAAAAGAAGAAGGATTAAAGTCAAAGCTATTACTACAGGTGCACGATGAATTAATTTTTGAAGCACCGCAAGAAGAAATAGAAATTTTAGAAAGAATTGTACCAGAAGTAATGGAGCATGCCATTGAACTAGCTGTTCCATTAAAAGTAGATTTCAATTATGGTCAAACCTGGTACGATGCAAAATAAGGAAGTGGAATTATGCCTGAATTACCAGAGGTAGAAGGGGTTGTTCGGGCACTGGTGCCTGCAGTTGAAGGGAAGCTCATTACTAAATGTGAGCTTTCTGAAACAATCTACACCTCTTTTGGACTAGGCAAGCAATGCATTGTCAAAAATATAGAGCCGAATCTTTTTGAAGAGGCTATGCAAGGAATGCTGATTCAAAGAATTACCCGTCGCTCAAAGTATATTTATTTTCATTTAGAAAAAAATGAAGAGAAATTTCTTTTTGTGAATCATTTAGGGATGTCTGGAGCATGGTTTGTTGTACAAGCATTAAGCGAAATTACAGAAGATAAGTTTCGTAAGCATGTACATGCCATATTTACCCTGGAGACTGGGGACCTGTTAGTTTATTCGGATATTCGACGTTTTGGGGAGCTTCGCTTTATAAGAAAAGTTGAGGAGCATCCACCACTGCTTCTAATGGCACCTGAGCCTTTTGAGACAGGGGCATGTGATTTCTTTTTAGAAAAGTGTGAGCAGTCTAAATATCAAAACAAGCCCATTAAAGAAGTGATTATGGATGGACAGGTCATTTCGGGCTGTGGCAATATTTATGCAACAGAAGCTCTTTTTAAAATGGGCATACATCCTGCTAGAAATACAAATCGCATTAGTAAAAAAAGAAAAATTGAATTGTTTGAGGCGATTCGAACGATTTTACAGGAAAGTATTGAAATGGGTGGCTCAACAATTTCAGACTACCGCAATATAAACGGTGAGGCTGGCGGGATGCAGGACCGTTTAAAAATGTACGGGAAGAAAACTTGCCCACAATGTAATACGGCTACAAAATCATTGATATTAGGCGGACGTACTTCGGTATATTGTCCGAAATGTCAGCATTAAAGGTGTGTATGGGGAATGATTATTGGGTTAACAGGCAGTATAGCGAGCGGTAAAAGTACCGTGGCCAATATGTTAAAGGAATATGGTTTACCTATAGTTGACGCAGATGTTGTTGCTCGACTTGTTGTAGAACCAGGAACATCTACCCTGCAAAAAATTGTAGAGGCTTTTGGTGAAGATGCTTTAACAGAAGATGGAGCTATGAATCGTCAAAAAATCGGTGCTATCATATTTAATGATGAAGTAAAAAGAAAAGTTTTAAACGGCATCATCCATCCTGCAATACGCCAGGAAATGCTTCGTCAACGAGACGAGCATGTTGAGAATGGTGAAAAAACAGTTGTTATGGATATTCCATTATTGTTTGAAAGTAAATTACAGCATTTTGTTGAGAAGATATTGGTTGTGTCAGTCTCGGAAGAAACGCAGCTAAAGCGTTTAATGGAGCGAAACCAATTATCTGAAGGTGATGCAAAAGCACGTATTCAAACACAGCTGTCACTTAGTGTAAAAGAGCAAGGGGCAGACGCGGTTATAAATAATAATGGGACAATCGAAGAAACGGCTCAGCAATTAGAAACTATATTGCGTAACTGGAACGTTATTTAGCGCTTTATACATTAATCTTGTACTTTAGGCGGATTATTTAACCAAATATGCTATACAATTGGTCGACTTTTATGAGTCGGCCTTTTTCTTGTTTCAGAATATTTAAGTATGGGTAGGAAAAACTATAACTACTGTTATATAAAGTATCACAGTGATTATAACTACTGGATTCAAAAATAATTGTCGACTTTTCAGAATATAGAAACTTCTTTATTTTGGTTAAATTGTGTTCACCTTTTGCGTAAATGTGTTATACTAATTACAAGATGAAAATTAACTAATATAAACTTCAAATATAGGAGGCAATTTTAATAATGACAGTTTCTATTGCTATTAATGGCTTTGGCCGTATCGGACGCATGGTTTTCCGCCAAGCGATTGCTCAAGAGGGATTAAATATTGTTGCGATAAATGCAAGTTACCCAGCAGAAACGTTAGCACATTTAATTAAGTATGACACAAATCATGGTCGTTTTGAAGGAACGGTTGAAACTGAAGAGAATGCGTTAATCGTAAATGGTAAACATGTACAATTAATCAGTGAACGTGATCCACTACAATTACCATGGAAACAATTAGGTGTGGATATTGTAATTGAGGCAACTGGTAAATTTAATGATCGTGAAAAAGCAGCAATGCACTTAGAAGCTGGTGCAAAAAAGGTTATTTTAACTGCTCCAGGTAAAAATGAAGATATTACGCTTGTTATGGGTGTGAATGATGAGCTATTAGATATCGACAAACATGATGTAATTTCAAATGCATCTTGTACAACAAACTGTCTAGCTCCAGTAGCAAAGGTATTAAATGATACTTTTGGTATTGAAAATGGTTTAATGACTACAGTTCATGCTTATACAAATGACCAAAAGAACTTAGATAATCCACATAAGGATTTACGCCGTGCTCGTGCATGTGCAGAAAGCATTATCCCAACTTCTACTGGTGCAGCAAAAGCGTTATCACTAGTATTACCTGAACTAAAAGGTAAATTACACGGTATGGCATTGCGCGTACCAACTTCAAACGTTTCTCTAGTTGACCTTGTAGTAGATCTACAAAAAGACGTAACAATTGAAGAAGTAAATGCAGCCTTCAAAGCAGCAAGTGAAGGTCCATTAAAAGGAATTTTAAATTTCACAATGGAGCCATTAGTTTCAACAGACTACAACACTACAACTTATTCTTCAACAATTGACGGTCAGTTAACTATGGTAATGGGCTCACGCAAAGTGAAAGTTCTTGCCTGGTATGACAACGAGTGGGGCTACTCTGCACGCGTAGTTGACCTAACTAAGAAAATCGTTAAAGCATTAAAAGCAGTACACGCATAATTGTGAAATAATACACGAAGGTAGGAGTATTTATTGCTCCTATCTTTTTTTATTTAACTGGGATGAAACGCGTTGTTGGAGAAAATCAGGATTGAAGTGAGTTTCATAAGTGGAATGAAACTCGTTATGGATGGAATTCGGATTGGAAGTGAGTTTCAACCCCCACCCCAACTCAACCCCCTCATAAAATAAAATTCCCATGATTCCCGTTTCGTTCAAAAAAGAAATATTTAAGAAAACCATGTTTTTCTACTGTGAAATATATTAAAATTTACTATTACGAGCACAAATTAACTGCTATTTTTCTATATAAATGAGATTTGTTATAATAGTGTTATGAAATAGAGTGAGACGGGAGAATTACTATGAGATGTCCAGCTTGTCAATATAATGGAACACGGGTTGTAGATTCACGACCTGTTGATGATAATAAAGAAATACGTCGCCGCCGGGAATGTGAATCCTGTGGTGTTCGTTTTACAACATTTGAAAAAATTGAAGAAACACCTTTAATCGTTGTTAAAAAAGATGGTTCGAGGGAAGAATTTAGTCGTGAAAAAGTATTGCGCGGTCTTATTCGAGCTTGTGAAAAACGCCCAGTATCCTTAGACACTTTAGAAGGAATTGCGATGTCTGTCGAAAAGGATTTACGAAGAATCGGCAACTCCGAAGTGCGTTCAGACGATGTGGGGGAAAAGGTTATGAACTTACTCGCAAAAGAAGACGAGGTAGCCTATGTTCGTTTTGCATCTGTCTACCGCCAATTTAAAGATATAAATGTATTTATCGCAGAAATGAAAGAACTGCTTCAACGTCAGTCAGATTTGAAAAAATAAAGCTATGGAGGGAATTAAATGGTTCATTTGTATAAAGAAGTACAGCCAACGGATCATTTTGAGATCAGTCTCCCTCATTTTTTATCAACTAATGAACGTCAATTACTAACATTATTTTATCAACCCTTAACAGGACCTGAACCAATTAGTCTCTATTTAACATTATGGGCAGAAGGGGAAGATTTACATAATACTCAGCCAATGACCCATTATTATTTGATGAATGTATTAAATATGCCAATAGGGAAAATTTTCGAAGCAAGAATTGCCCTTGAGGCGATAGGACTACTTAGGACATGGCGTAAGGATGAAGAAGATAGTCGCCGATTTATATATGAATTAAGTCGGCCTCTTGATGCACCTGCTTTTTTTCAGGATCCGTTACTTTCAATGTTCTTATTCTCTAAAATTGGGGAACAGGCATACCGTAAACTAAGAAAACGCTTTACAAGAGCGGTTAATAAGGATTCGTTTAATGAAGTTTCCCGCTCATTTATAGATGTGTACAAGCCGGTGCACATGAATGTTCCAAAGGATTTTGGAGAGATGAGTGTCAGCAAAAAGCAGGAATATCCTTTTTACTTTGAGCAGTTTGATTTTAATTTATTAATGTCTGGCTTATCGGAAAACCTTATTCCTGCCAGTAGTATTACAGCTGAAGTGAAGGAGGTAATTGCAAAGCTTGCCTTTCTTTATCATTTATCGCCATTGGATATGCAAAAGGTTGTTATTTTAGCTCTTGATGATAATATGAAAATTTCTAATGATCGATTAAAAAAGGCAGCTGCAGATTACTATAAGCTAACTGTTTCAAAGGATGCACCAAAAATGGAGAAAACCTTTATTCAAGGCGAAAGTCCACAAATACCTTTAAAAGCATCTAAGGAGCAGGATCTTCAAATCTATCTAGAAACAACGCCTCCACTTCAAGTGTTGAGAGATATCAACAACGGAAAAGAACCATTGCCATCATCAGTAGAGCTTGCAGAGGATCTAATCATGAAGCACGGTATGCCGGTTGGTGTGGTAAATGTGTTGCTTGAATATGTAATGCTGACAACTGATATGAAGCTTCCAAGAAAATATGTGGAAAGAATTGCAGATCATTGGATGCGGAAGAACTTAACAACGGCTAAAGAGGCTATGGAATTAGCACGAACTGAAAGAGATCAGTATACAAAATGGAAAAATGAAAACGACAATAAACCACAAAGCTCGAAATCGGGCGGTACAGGCTATAAAAATCAACAACGCCAAAGTAAAGAAATAATTCCAGAATGGTTCTATAAACGAAACAAACAGGATGAAACGAAGCAGCCGGATATCGAAAAACAGAAGTCAACTGAGGAACGACGTAAAAAGATATTAGAAGCGTTGGGACAATCAGATGGAGAGGTGAACTAAAATCGAACCTATAAATGAAGCTCTTAAAAGAGTGATAAAAATGCCTTCTTTTCAAGAACGATATGAAAAAATGAGACAGGAAATCTTAGAAAATGCTCAAGTTCAAAAGTTTTTACAAGAAAATGACCAAGTTGTCAATAAAGATATGGTGGAGCGAGGTTTAACAACATTATCTGAGTACATTAGCCAGAATTCTACTTGCTGCGGTTGCGATAATACGGATAATTGTACGAATTACTTAAATGGTTTTGTACCAAAGCTCTCAATTATTCGTAATTCAATTGAAATTGAGTATTACAAATGTGAACAAAAGCTGATTGAAGAGGAGAGACGTGAATCAGCGAAAATGATCTCGAGTATGTATATGCCTAAAGACGTTTTACGAGCTAGAGTAAAAGATTTATTAACAAATGATTCACAGATGGATGTGGCAGAGTTAGCTTCTAAGTTCATCAAAAAAGTAAAGGAAACGGGTAAATTACCTTCAAAAGGTCTTTATATTTATGGCCCGTTTGGTGTAGGGAAATCCTTTGTGCTCGGTGCCATTGCAAATGAATTAGCTAGCTTGAAAATACGCTCTGTAGTAGTTTTCGTTCCTGAATTCCTAAGCGAAATGAAGCAAGCAATCTCTGATAATTCACTTCAAGAAAAGGTGGATTTTGTGAAGAAAGCGCCTGTTTTAATGCTGGATGATTTGGGTGCAGAAACTCTTTCTACTTGGACACGTGACGAAATTTTAGGTACGATTTTACATTATCGTATGGCAGAAGAGCTACCGACCTTTATAACATCTAATTTTGATTATGATGGACTTGAAAATCACTTAGCGAATTCTCAAAAAGGTGGTGTAGAGGTAGTTAAAGCAGCTCGAATAATGGAACGTATTAAAGCGACTACTACGCCAATTCAAATGGAAGGTATGAATCGAAGAACCTAAAAGTAAAAAAACTTTATTTCAATGTTGCAATTTTAAAACTTCGAGCGTATACTACATTGTAATTAATCAATATCTAAATGCTTTGATAAGGACAATAGGTTTGTGAAACGACTTAAAGAGAGGGAAGCCATGGCTGCAAGCTTCCTAGTAACGAACACATTCTTTACTACCTTGGAGCATTAGCGGGGATAATCCGCTAACGTATTCGGTACGTTAACCGACCTAGAGCTTCGTCTGATACATAGGTATCGGAAGGAAGAAGGGTGGAACCACGAGCATACGCGTCGTCCCTTTCATAGGGATGGCGCTTTTTATTTTGGCAAAAATAAATTGATTACGTATGACTATCAATCAGAATCAGGAAGCGTAGCATTTAAGGAGTTTTACATGCACCTTCTGCCAAAATTAGAATGAAAAGGAGAAATGGACATGTCAGAAATTATTAAATTAACTTTCCCAGATGGCGCAGTAAAGGAATTTGAGCGTGGTACTTCAACAGCGGATGTGGCAGGCTCAATCAGCCCAGGACTAAAAAAACAAGCATTAGCAGGTAAATTAAACGGTGCATTAATCGATCTAAAAACACCAATTGAAGAAGATGGTGCAATTGAAATTATTACACCAAAATCAGAGGAAGCTTTAGAGATCCTACGTCACTCAACTGCCCACTTAACTGCACAAGCATTAAAACGTTTGTACCCAGGTATTAAACTTGGTATCGGTCCAGTTATCGAAGGTGGATTCTACTATGATGTGGATGCGCCTGAACCAATTTCTGCTGACGATTTCCCGAAAATCGAAAAAGAAATGAAAAAAATCATCTCAGAAAACATTGAGATTGAGCGTAAAAACGTTTCACGTGATGATGCGCAAAAAATCTATGAAGAAGTTGATGATGAGTACAAATTAGAGCTTTTAGAAGCAATCCCGGCCAACGAAGAAGTTTCAATTTATTATCAAGGTGACTTTTTCGACCTTTGCCGTGGAATTCACGTACCATCAACAGGTAAACTAAAAGAGTTCAAGTTACTGTCTTTAGCTGGGGCTTATTGGAGAGGGAATTCTGATAACAAAATGCTTCAACGTATTTACGGTACAGCCTTCTTTAACAAAGAAGATTTAAAGCACCACCTTCAAATGCTTGAAGAAGCAAAGGAACGTGATCACCGTAAAATCGGTAAAGAGCTTGAGCTATTCACATTATCACAAACTGTTGGTCAAGGCTTACCACTTTGGTTACCAAACGGTGCAACAATCCGTCGTACAGTAGAGCGTTACATTGTCGATAAGGAATTGCGCCTAGGCTACAAACACGTTTACACTCCAGTTCTTGGTTCAAAACGTTTATATGAAACATCAGGTCACTGGGAGCACTACCAAGAGGATATGTTCCCGCCAATGGAGATGGACAACGAAACATTAGTAATGCGTCCGATGAACTGTCCTCACCATATGATGGTTTATGCAAGCAGCATGCACTCTTACCGCGAGTTGCCAATTCGTATTGCAGAGCTTGGCACAATGCACCGTTATGAATCTTCAGGTGGTTTATCTGGTTTACAGCGTGTTCGAGGGATGACTTTAAACGATGCTCATATCTTTGTTCGTCCAGACCAAATTAAAGAAGAATTCAAGCGTACAGTTGAACTGGTGCTGGATGTATATAAAGATTTCGACCTAACAGAGTATAAGTTCCGTTTATCTTATCGTGACCCTCAGGATACTGAGAAATACTTCAATGATGATGCAATGTGGGAAAAGGCACAAAGCATGTTAAAAGAAGCGATGGATGAATTAGGGCTAGAATACTTTGAAGCAGAGGGTGAAGCTGCATTCTATGGTCCAAAATTAGATGTTCAAGTTAAAACTGCTATCGGTAAAGAAGAGACTTTATCAACAGTTCAGCTTGACTTCTTATTACCGGAACGCTTCGACTTATCTTATGTTGGAGAAGATGGTAAACAGCATAGACCAGTAGTTATTCACCGTGGAGTTGTTTCAACAATGGAACGCTTTATTGCCTTCCTAATTGAAGAATACAAAGGGGCATTCCCAACTTGGTTAGCACCAGTTCAGGTGGAAATTATCCCTGTATCAAACGAAGTTCACTTTGACTATGCAAAACAAGTGGAAGAAAAGCTTCTAGCAGCAGGCATTCGTGTAGAAATGGATTATCGCGAAGAAAAACTAGGCTACAAAATCCGTGAAGCACAAATGAAGAAAATTCCTTATATGCTTGTATTAGGTGACAAGGAAATGGAAGCTGGCGATGTTAACATTCGTCGTTACGGCTCAAAGGATTCTGAAACTGTTTCTTTAGAAAGCTTCTTAGAAATGATTACAGCTGAAGCAAATAAATAAAATGAAAAACTTGGATGAAAAAATTAATTTTTCATCCAAGTTTTTTTAGTGTGATTTAATAGGCTGATTGATAGAAATACTCCCAGCCCTCTTGTATTCCTGATGCAAAGGAATCCTTGGCAAAATAAACATTTGGCAGATAGCGATATCGTTTAATTTCGTTCTGGCAGTTACCTACAATGACTGCAGGTAATCCTAAACGAAGCATATCGATATCATTTCCTGAATCTCCGGCAACCAATATTCGGAATTGTTCTGGTGCGTATTTTTGAAGAGCGTATTTTAAGGCTTCCCCTTTATTAGTATGTGAGGGTAAAATATCAACATCTTTGTTTGAGCTATACATTAAATAGAAGGCTAAGCAATATAGCTTTAACATTTCTTCTACTTCCTTTACATAGCCTGGATCATTCTCAATGGTGAAGGATAGACGATAATCATTTGGTAATGGCTGACGTTCAAGATATTTGTATTGCTTGGTTACGTTTAATATTAGCTCGGGATTCCAATCAGCAGATGTAATCAGGCGCCACTGTTCATCCTCTTCTAGATCAGGGCCAATATAGATTGAAGCTCCTACATCACAGATCAAAATACTAGGTCTAGGTAGCTGGTGTTCTTCTATAAGCTTCACCGCCGAATCATAGTGTCTACCAGTGATATAGATTAAAGAAATAGGGATTTTTTGTGTTTTAAAGTAGTACCAAAGCTGGTCTAATTTTTCTTTATGACCGACTAATGTATTATCAAGGTCGGTTGCTAATATTGCACTACCTAACAGTTTCATATAATGTCACCTCATAAAGATGTTTGATTTTTTTTGCGATAAGCTGCCATTTGAATTCACGCTGTGCAAACTTGCGCGCATTATTTTTTAACTCTTTAACAATCTGCGGCTTAGTTAATAGTAAATGCATTGATTCTGCAAGCTTTGGTATACTGCCTTTTGTTACATGCAACCCTGTTTTACCTGGGATGACAATGTCCTTCAGACCGCCTACTTTTGAAGCGATGACCGGACAGCCACATGCTTGTGCTTCGGCTGCCACCATACCAAAGGATTCGTAATAAGAAGGTACTACAGTTGCTATAGCATTTTTAAATAGTAGTGCAAGCTCCTGTTCATTTTGTGGACCTAAAAATTTGATGTGATCTTCTAGTCCTTTGATGGCTTGTCTCATTTTTGGATCCTTTGGATAATGATTTTTTACATCTACATTAGATGTGGTGCCACCTGCTATAAGCAGCTTGATGTCTTTTGAGATTTTCTTTTTCTCCACTAATTCGCGGAATGATTGAATTAGTACGAAGATGCCTTTTGCTTCCTCTAAACGTCCGACAAATAAAAAATAATTCCCGAAATCAAAAGGCTTATCATATAAGTGATGGTAGGTTTCTGCAACACCTATTGGAACTACATGAATTGTTGAAGGTGATGTGACCGTATCAAGAATTAATTGCTTTTCATTTGGAGTTGTAGCGATAATTTGATCTACCTCTGACAAAATTTTATCTTCATAGTAAAGACGTCTTTTATCCTGGACACCAGTTCCTAATTCCTTTGCAATTCCTAAGGAGTGGTTTGTGTGGAACCACGGTAAATGGAAATCCTTTTTAATCTGTAGACCAAGCACACCCGATAACCAATAGTGTGTGTGAACAAGTTCGTATTCTGATAAATCGATTATACTTTTCATTTCATTATAAAAATTAGGAAGCAGATTGAATAATTCGTTCTTGTCGACGAAACCTTTTTTTCCTGCTTCTAAACGGATAACTCGACTTGCCTTGCCGAAAGGTTCTATTTGGGGAGCGTCTTCTAAGCACCAATGTGTAACCACATCTACTGCATAGCCAATTTTTTCTAAGGATAATGCCAATTGGCGAACATAGTTATTTTGACCACCAGCTTGTTTACTTCCTAGTGGAGCTAAGGGATCTCCATGATCCGAGATAAATAGTACTTTTCTTTGAGTCATACTTATACCTCCATTTGTTTGTATATGCTTTTAATATCACTTCGCTGCTTGAGCGCTCTTATTTTTAGCCATCCTTTTCTAACTTAGCTAGAGAAGGAGAGATGTAGATTTTCTTCCCTTCAATTTTTTGGTTAAAACATTTTCTTTGAATAAAATGTCGAAATTTACAAAAAGAATATTATTTAGGTCTTGGTTTAAAAATATTGTTGCTATTTTTTTATAATCATGGTTAAATAAGTTGTTGTTAAATATCAGTTAAATTTCTAAAAAAGGTGTAAGCCTATTTAAAGTGTTGACTTTAAAGGGAATAGATGTTAACATTGATATGGTTATGAATACAGATATAGTTAAAAGTAGAGGCTGCCCGCTTCTCACCTGAATGACGCTATAGCAGTTAACAGGTATTGACACGTTGAATTATTTGCGCTGACTAATGAGCGTATGAATATATAGCGGGCGGACATCTTCTGAAATGTCCGTCCTTTTTTTATGGACATACTTAGGAAGTGTACCGTTCAACCGGGCATATTTGCTCTTAACTCATGTATTCCCGACACAAACCTGGAGGTGGATTCGTATTAGCAAAGACATGTATGTAAACGAAGGCATTCGCGCGCGTGAACTTCGTCTAATCGATCATAATGGTGATCAGCTAGGAGTTAAATCTCGTAACGAAGCGTTAGAAATCGCCGCTCGTGTAAACTTGGATCTTGTCCTTGTGGCCCCTCAAGCTAAGCCACCAGTCGCTCGTATTATGGACTATGGTAAGTTTAAGTTTGAACAGCAAAAGAAAGACCGTGAAGTTCGTAAAAATCAAAAAATCATCAATATCAAGGAAGTTCGTTTAAGTCCAACAATTGATGAACATGATTTCCAAACGAAATTACGTAACGCTATCAAATTCTTAGAGAAGGGCGACAAAGTAAAATGTTCTTTACGTTTTAAAGGTCGTGCCATTACTCATAAGGAAATTGGTCAACGCGTTTTAGATCGCTTTGCTGAAGCTTGTGCTGAAGTTGCAACGGTTGAACAAAAACCGAAAATGGAAGGCAGAAGCATGTTCTTAGTTCTTCAACCAAAGAACGAGAAATAGTAATACCCACGAATAGTTTAGGAGGAAATTCGAAATGCCAAAAATGAAAACTCACCGTGGCGCTGCGAAGCGTTTCAAAAAAACGGGCAAAGGAAAATTAAAATTTGACCGTGCTTACGGAAGCCACTTATTCGCTAACAAATCTACAAAAGCAAAACGTCACCTACGTAAAGCAAAAGTTGCTTCATCTGGTGATTTCAAACGTATTAGATCTTTATTAACTTACATGAAATAATCTTTCTTCTAAGAAGATATATCCCTTCGTGGATTTTATGTAATAATTGAACGTATTTTTATATTAAACATTCGGAAGAATCAGCAGGAGGTAATTAGTATGCCACGCGTAAAAGGCGGAACAGTAACGCGCAAGCGTCGTAAAAAGGTTTTAAAATTAGCAAAAGGTTATTATGGTTCTAAACATACTTTATACAAAGTTGCTAACCAAGCAGTAATGAAATCAGGTCAATATGCATACCGTGACCGTCGTCAAAAGAAACGTGATTTCCGTAAATTATGGATCACTCGTATCAATGCAGCTGCACGTTTAAACGGTCTTTCTTACAGCCGTTTAATGCACGGTTTAAAAGTAGCTGGAATCGAAGTTAACCGTAAAATGTTAGCTGACCTAGCTGTAACTGATAGCGCAGCATTTGCACAATTAGCAGATGCAGCTAAAAAAGCTGTAGCGAAATAATTAAATTCACTTGTGAATTTAATTATTTCTGCGCCGAAAGCTTTGCGGCAGGTGCAAAATTATTTCTGCACCGAAAGCTTTGCGGCAGGTGCGGAAATAACATCACATTTACATATTCAGGTGTAAAGTGAACATATAAAAGGCTGGTAGGACATCCTATCAGCCTTTTTATTTAAGAATATAATCTTAAGCTGGAAAAAACTTTAATTGAATCGTTTTTTCTATTGTAGAAAGAAGGCATTTTCTATGGAATTTGCATTTTTAGCCTATATAGTAGTGATGTCAATTGTCCTTTGTATTTTTATGTACATTGACAAATCTCGAGCCAGAAATCACGAATGGCGTATTTCAGAAAAATCCTTATTTACATTGGCAATCCTTGGTGGCGCATGTGGTGGCGTACTAGGAATGTACTTATTCCGCCACAAAACGAAGCACAACTCCTTTTCATTTGGATTTCCTATCATTGCAGCCATTCAAATCTTTATTGTCGTGAGAATCTTTACTATATTCTAGATTGATATAAAATGCCGATCAAGCTAAAATGATCGGCATTTTTTATTTGAGAGACAAAAAGAAAAGATGAAACGCATTGCGGCGTGTAATCAGTAATGTGAACTGCTTCATAAAAGGAATGAAAGCCACTTTTAAAGAATTTAACTAAAAAAGTGGCATTCATAATGGTGATGAAAGCCATTTTTAAAAAATTTAACTAAAATAATGGCATTCATAAAGGAGATGAAAACCACTTTTAAAGAATCAAACAAAAAAAGTGGCATTCATAAGAGTGATGAAAGCCACTTCACCAGGAACTATCTCCAATTTTGGCTTTCATAGAAATATTGATGCGCTTTATTTCAGTTAATACAGTTAGAGCACGATACATAAATATACCTCATATCGTTCTATTCCGTTATAAAGAGAAAACTCCTCAAATTCCAATTAACCAAAGCCTAATACCCGATCAACAACTCTAATTCATCTCACTACAAATCTCACCACTCCAAAAATTTCCGAATATTCAACTATTGAAAAACCCCAAAACAACGTCTATAATTAGTTATTAATTACTATTTAAAAGCGTTTGAGAAGGAAAAGTAAGTAAGAGGTAGTTTTAAAGAGAGCTTCTGCTGGTGGAAATGAGGCAAACGAAACTTATTGAAAATGACCCTTCGAAGCTTCGTACTGAAACCATGGGGAGTAGGCTACGACGAGAAAGGCACTCGTTACAACAGCGGCAGTATGAACACGTACTGATAGAGGCAAATGGTGTGAGCTGTTTGTAAATTTAGGTGGTACCACGAGAGCACTCGTCCTAATCGTTTTTCGATTAGGGCGTTTTTTTGTGGTCATTTTTTGTTAGTAAAACATTAAAAAGGAGAGAGTGTTAATGACAATTTTAGTAGGTGGGGCATGGCCGTATGCAAATGGTTCATTACATTTAGGGCATATTGCTGCATTATTACCTGGGGATATTTTAGCGAGATATTATCGTCAAAAGGGGGAAAAGGTTTTATATGTTTCTGGCAGTGACTGTAATGGAACCCCCATTTCGATTCGAGCTAACCAAGAAAATACAACGATTAAAGCAATAGCGGACAAATATCATGAGGAATTCGAGCAAGTGTTTAACAAGCTTGGATTTTCTTATGATTTATATACACGAACTGATTCAGCCCATCACCACAAATCTGTTCAGAAAATCTTTTTAAACTTATTAGAGAATGGCTATTTATATAAGAAGAAAATCGAGCAAGCATATTGTGAGCACGATAGACAATTTCTACCTGATCGCTTTGTAGAAGGAGTTTGTCCAAGCTGTGGAGCGAAAGCAAGAGGGGATCAGTGCGATAGCTGCTCGAAGATTTTAGATCCGCTCGATTTAATCGATAAACGATGCAAAATTTGTGGAATAGAACCAGTCATTAAAGAAACGGAGCATTTTTATTTTTCCTTTAGTGCTTTTCAAAAAAAGCTTGAAGCCTATACTGCAAAAGCCGAACAAGAAAAGCTTTGGCGAGAAAATGCTATTAATCTTACAAAGAGGTATTTAGCAGAAGGTTTGCCAGATCGAGCAGTAACTAGAGATTTACCGAATGGTGTTGATGTGCCGGTTGAAGGATTTGAGGGGAAGAAGATTTATGTGTGGATTGAGGCAGTAGCGGGCTACTTGACGGCAAGTATGGAATGGGCAAAACTGAATCAAGTGAATCTAGGGGATTGGTGGAACGAAAAAACAATCTCATACTATATCCATGGGAAGGATAATATTCCATTCCATACGGTTATCTGGCCAGCAATTCTTTTAGGAATTAACAATCCTGCATTGCCAACTCATATTATTTCAAATGAGTATTTAACCTTGGAAAAACGAAAGTTATCAACTAGTCAAAACTGGGCTGTATGGCTCCCTGAAATCTTACAGAAATACGATCCGGATTCAATTCGCTATTTTTTAACGGTAAATGCACCTGAAAATCGAGATACTGATTTTTCTTGGAGAGAGTTTATCTATAGCCATAATAGTGAGTTGCTCGGCGCATTTGGAAACTTTGTAAATCGAACACTGAAGTTTATTGAAAAATCCTTTGATGGAGAAATTCCTCAAGCAAAAGTAGATGAAAAAATAAAAGAGAAAACAAAGGAGTTATATATTAAAGTTGGAGAATTAATAGAAACGGGACATTTCAAACTACCGTTGGAAACAGTGTTTGACTATGTCCGTACAGCAAATCGATACTTTGATGAACGAAAGCCATGGATTCAGGTGAAGGAAGAGATGGAGCAATGTAAAGAGACGCTAGCAACTTGTGTTTTTATCATTCAAAATCTTGCTCGAGTATTACAGCCGTTCTTGCCATTTGCTGCAGCTAGAATAACTGAAATGCTTGCTTTAAATGAAGCTAGATGGATTGTTCAAACTGAATTGCCATACAAAATACAGAAAATTGAACCTCTATTTGAACGTTTAGATCTTAAACTAATTGAAGAGGAGGTTGAAAAATTAAAAGAAAATTCAGCTGTGAAATAATATTTTTCTTTCGCAAAAAAGGAAGGATTGTCGAGGATGCATAGATGGAGGCATGTTAGACAATCCTTATTTTCGGAAGATATGCTACCAACAAAAAAGGTGCAAATTCAACTTTTATTCGTTGAATCTTTCATTAACTGTTCAATCGGATTTTTCCAGTTAATATTAGCCTTTGGATAGCTCATCTGAATTTCCTTTTCTAAATAGTAGAAATCATCCTTCGTAAGCCCTTGAAGCTTCATAGTATCGTGTACCCAAACGAAAATCGATACAACTTCAAACGCATTTTCAGTAGTTCCTAGATATTTCTCACCCTCAAAAAGAGCACCTTTATAAGAAATGAAAAAATTTTTACGAACATTTTTTACGTCGTCATAGAAATAATATTCGCCTTTTTCAAAAGCTTCATCGAGCTTACGCTTAGGGTCAGTAAGGTAACGAACGCCTTTGTAAAATATGTAAACGACTAATACGATAATAAGCAAACGGAATAGTAGAAGAGCCAAGACAAGTTCCCCCTTGTAAAAACGTTGTAAGTTCCTTTACGATTAAGAAGGACAATAGGTTTCATTTTTATTTAGAAATTGAGGGATTTTTTTATGAAATTTAACGAATTATTTGTAATGCAAAGAGAATTAGATACTTTTATTGAAAATACGCAGAATATTAAGCGCGATGTTTTTAAAGAAAAAGGACTTGCTTTAATGATTGAGCTAGCAGAACTGGCAAATGAAACAAGATGCTTTAAATTTTGGAGTACAAAAGGTCCTTCAGAGCGTGAAGTTATTTTGGAGGAATTCGTGGATTCTATTCACTTTCTATTATCTCTTGGAAATGCTAAGGGATTGTCACTGGAAAATTGGCCAGAGGTAAAGGTGAAAGAGGATTTAACGACTTGGTTTTTACGTACACAGGAGGTTATTTTAGCATTTATTCAAAATCCTACTAGGGATAGTTATCAAGATGTATGGCAATATTATGGGGTATTGGCTTTCAATTTAGACTTTTCTTTAGAAGACATTATTCAAGCTTATTTAGCCAAAAATGAAAAAAACTATGAGCGTCAAAGAAATGGTTATTAGAACCTTCGTAAAACTTTCACTTAGTAAAAAGGGAAATGTATTTCAATAACCGAAATAAAAGAGGTATAATTAGGAAGAGTCATTTTAGGAGGGCAAACAATGGTGCAATTAGATGATACATTAAAAATGTTAAAAGAATTAACTGATGCAAACGGTATTCCAGGTAATGAAAGAGCTCCTCGTGCAGTAATGCGCAAATATATTGAGCCATTTGCTGACGAGATTGAACAAGATAATTTAGGAAGCTTAATTGCTAAAAAAGTTGGGGATGAAAACGGTCCGAAAATCATGATTGCTGGTCACTTGGACGAAATTGGTTTCATGGTCACTCAAGTAGATGATAAGGGGTTCATCAAATTCCAAACAGTTGGTGGCTGGTGGAGTCATGTAATGCTTTCACAGCGTGTGACAATCACAACTCGTTCAGGTGAGGAAATCATTGGGGTAATCGGTTCAAAGCCACCTCATATCTTACCGGCAGAACAACGCAAAAAAGTAATGGACTTAAAAGAATTATTCATCGATATCGGGGCGAGCTCAAAAGAAGAAGTTGCGGAATGGGGTATTCGCCCAGGCGATATGATTACGCCTTACTTTGAATTTAATGTAATGAAAAATGAAAAATTGCTTTTAGCTAAAGCGTGGGATAACCGCATTGGCTGTGCGATTGCAATTGATGTTTTAAAGGCATTAAAGGATACAAAGCATCCGAACGTTGTATATGGTGTAGGGAATGTTCAGGAAGAGGTAGGTCTTCGAGGTGCCAAAACTGCAACATTTAAAATTCAACCGGATATCGGTTTTGCAGTTGATGTTGGTGTAGCTGGTGACACACCAGGCATTACTCCTAAGGAATCGACTTCTAAAATCGGTGATGGCCCGCAAATTATAATTTTTGATGCTTCTATGGTAGGACACAAAGGACTTCGTGACTTTGTTGTAGATGTCGCGGAAGAAAACAACATCCCATATCAATTCGATTCAACACCTGGTGGGGGAACGGATGCAGGATCTATCCACTTAACAGCAAACGGTGTACCTGCAATGGCAATCGGTATCGCAACTCGTTATATTCACTCTCATGCAGCTATTTTACACCGTGATGATTACGAAAACACAGTAAAACTAATCGTTGAACTTGTTAAAAAGTTAGACCGTGATACTGTGAATAAAATTATTTTTGATTAATATTTAAAACTAGGGAGCAGAATTTATTCTGTTCCTTTTTTTTGTTTGTCTTTGTGACTAAATTCTAAGGACTTGCATATGTTTAATAGTGGTGAATGCGATGATGTGAATTTTTATAAGTGATAATGAGTATTTTATTTATTTTATGAATAATATATCTGTTTATCTGTATAAATAATGAATTGTAAAAAGTTAGATAAATTATAAAAATACACTTGATTTAATAAATATACATATGTATAATGAACTCATCATCAATCGGAAGTTTGGGGGCAAAAGCTATGAAATTATTAGAAGAGGTTCAGCTTAAGTTAGTGTCAAGCCTTAAAGGGAAGGACTTATTGACATTATTGGACTACTCAAGCGAGGAAGTTCAAGATTTAATCTACTTAAGTTCACAACTTAAAAAGATTACAAAGGCAGGCAAATGCCCGAGATTACTAGAGGGTAAAACATTAGGGATGATATTTGAAAAGCATTCAACACGTACACGTATTTCCTTTGAGGTTGGCATGAACCAGCTAGGCGGAAAAGCGATGTTTATGCATTCTCGTGATATGCAAATTGGCCGTGGTGAACCTATTTCAGATACAGGGCATGTTTTATCAGGCTACCTTGACGCAGTTATGATACGTGCAAATTCTCATGAAATGGTGAAGGAATTAGCAGACCATGCTTCAATCCCGGTTATTAACGGGTTAACAGATCTATATCATCCTTGTCAGGCATTAGCTGATTTAGAGACGATTGCTGAAAATAAAGGGGAACTAAAAGGGTTGAAGATTGCCTATGTGGGAGACGGCAATAATGTTGCACATTCACTAGTTGTTGCGGCTGCACATGTAGGAATAGACATTGTGGTAGCAACTCCAGTTGGTTATGAGCCTGATGCAGAAATTATTGCAAAGGCGCAAAAGATTGCCAAAGAAAATGGCAGCCTAGTTACAGTGACAACTGATCCAATAGCTGCTGTTAAAAATGCAGATGCGATTTATGCAGATGTCTGGACTAGTATGGGGCAAGAAGAGGAAACTGCAAAGCGCTTGGTGGACTTCAAGGACTATCAAATTAACGATGCACTAGTTGCCCATGCAAAGCCTGATTACATGTTCTTGCACTGCTTACCAGCACACCGCGAAGAAGAAGTAGCAACCTCAGTAATCGACGGACCAAATTCATACATCTTCGAGCAAGCGGAAAATAGACTCCATGCGCAAAAGGCAGTACTGGCATCAATTTTAGCTTAATTGTTTTAAAAGGGTAAAAATTATACGGGTGGTATATTTTTACTTGAGGAATATAAAAGAAATCTGTCTATGGGGGACTCGCTGTAGAGATTTCGGGCGATGCAAACGTTCAAGATGGAGCGGTGCATCGCTACATAGTAAAGGCAACCTGGGAGACGCTGGGTTGCTTTTTTTATTGGAAATAGATAAAAGAAAAAACAGCTCTTAAAAGGATCGATACTTTAAGATGCTGTCTGTGAAAACACTGCTATTCATTTGTTAGGAGAACTTCGCCGTCAATTCCTAATAAGTGCTGGATTCTTCCAGATATATCCTCTGTCGTTGTATCTAACGCAAGGGCAAGTTCTGAGAATAAAATACTTTGCATGGAGATTAAAAGCTTACGATCTTGTTCTGGGAATTTCTTATCATTATTTTCTAGCTCATTTTTTTTCACAAGTAATGTATTAATTACTTTTGCAAGTTCTTTACGATCACCTTTTTTAGCAATTAACGAATAGCCTTGTGTACGTTGATTGCCTTTATCGATCCATTCGACACCTGGTTGTGTAAATAAATTCAGAATTTCTTCTGCTTCTTCTTTGGCCATAAGCGTTGAGATTGTTTTATTATCAACAGGAGTACTGATTTCTAATTTTTCATTATTAAGTGGGTGTAGTACATAATAGGTTTTCGTTACACCTGAAAAGGTTTTTTCACTGATGCCGTCAATTTGGCATAATCCATGAGAAGAATAAATGATTGTATCGCCAATATTATACATTATTTCGCCCCCAAGTACGTATTGTCAACTAGGTTGACTTATTTTATTATAGGTTATTTGATGAAAAATGTCAACTTAGTTGACAAACGCTGAGTCATTGAGTATATTAATCTCGAAATAGCAAAGCAAGGGAATGATAAACGTGGAACAATTTGACTTATTTGACCTTATAAGTGAGCGACACGGTACAATACGAAGAATATTAGAAGAAAAATGGAATGAAATGAGCGATATTTCCATTTCAAATTCAGAATGGTACATCATGTCAAAGGTAAACAACCATCAGCCAACAATATCGATGATTGCTAAAAACGTACAAATATCCCGACAAGCAGCCCATAAAGTCATAAAGAAATTAGAAGCTAAGGGATTAGTCGAGTTGGTTCCAGGGAGTAATAATCGTGATAAATGTATTCAGTTAACTGACCTTGGACAAATTTGTATTGATAAATACATTGTCTTAAAAAAGGATATAGAAAAGAAAATATCGGAAAATGTTGAAATTCAACAATTAAAAGCAATATTGAAAAGTGATTGGGGAATATAAAGGTAGAAGGCTGCCAAGACACGAAGTTAGAAGCTTGTCAGCCTTACAATTCTTTAATTTTGAAATGCTTGTGAAAGTTTTTCAGTAAATTGCTGTTGTTCATCTGGTGTAGAAGAATTCCACCATTTTTCTAAAAACACGCCTAGACCAGGTAATAAATGCTCGTCTCCACGGGAAATGGCATCCTCTACAGTATCGCGGAATTCTGTAGCACTATCACCTGTAACATTTGATGCAATGGCTTGTCTAATTTGAAAATTCATTACAATCGCCTCCTTAATGACTAGTCTGCGTTACAATGTCGAAACTATACATCGTAATTAAAGAGAAACGTTGAGAGTTTTGTTAATCCTTACTAATACTATAAAGAAGTATAAAAAAAGCAACTCCTGTAGTGAGTTGCTTTTTTTATATTTAAGCTAATGCAAGCATTCGATCAAGGGATAGTATGGCTTCCTTTGTTACCTCTGGTGCTACCTTAATAATATTTCCTTGAGCGCCTTCTTCAATCATCTCTAATGCCCATAATAGGTGCGGTAAATCGATGCGGTTCATCGTTAAGCATGGACACATATTTTCGTTCAACGAAATGATATACTTATCTGGATTTTCGGCAATAATTCGTTTAACTAAATTCATTTCTGTTCCGATTGCAAAGCTTGAACCAACAGGAGCCGCATTTATCGTGTCTACGATATACTTTGTTGAACCATTCAAATCTGATACTTCAACCACCTCACGACAGCATTCAGGGTGGACGATGATAGTCATCTCAGGATATTTTTTACGTACTTCGTTTACGTTTGATACAGTAAAGCCTTGATGTACAGAACAGTGGCCTTTCCACAGAATGACCTTAATATCTTCTAGATTTCCTTCATACTCCAGCCCGCCAATTACTGGATTCCAAACAGCCATTTGCTCTAATGGAATATCTAGTTCGTATGCCGTATTACGACCAAGATGCTGGTCAGGTAAAAAGAATAAACGCTCTTTCTGAGTAAATGCCCATTTTACCATTTTCTTTGCGTTCGATGAAGTAACACAAGCACCACCATTTCTGCCAGTGAAGGCTTTGATAGCAGCTGTTGAGTTTACATAAGTTAAAGGAATCATTGTATCACCAAAAAGCTTTTGTAGCTCTATCCATGCTTCTTCGGTTTGGTAGATATCCGCCATGTCGGCCATCGAACAGCCTGCACGCATATCTGGTAGGTAAACGGTTTGTTCATCTGTTGTAAGCATATCTGCAGTTTCTGCCATGAAATGTACACCGCAGAAAACAATATGCTCTGCTTCTTTATTTGCTGCCGCTACTTGAGCAAGCTGCAATGAATCACCAACACTATCAGCAAATTGAATGACTTCATCCTTTTGATAATGATGACCAGGAATGAATAATTTATCACCCAGGGCTTCTTTAATTTTGCGAACACGTTGTTCCATTTCTGATCGAGTCATCGTACGATATTTTTCTGGCAGCATATTGCTCGCAAGTAAACTAATGATGCTCATAAACCATTTCTCCCTTCAGTTGAACTAATGCACTAATATCCAATGCTTTTACAGAGTGGGTAAGGGCGCCTAAGGAAATATACTCGACACCACTTTCTGCATAAGCTCTTAAATTATCAAAAGTAATTCCACCTGAAGCCTCGGTAATGATATGGGCAGGTACAAGGGGAAGCCAGTTACGGATTTCCTCAGGGCTTCGATTATCGAACATAATAATATCTGCACCAGCCTCAATTGCTTCTATTAGCTGATCTTTTGTTTCGATTTCAACCTCGATTTTAACGGTATGTCCGATTTTAGATTTAGCAGTATTTACAGCCTTAGAAATACTCCCTGCAAAAGCAATGTGATTATCCTTTAACATAATACAGTCATAAAGACCGCTTCTGTGATTGTAGGCGCCACCTGTGCGAACAGCATATTTATCTAGCATTCTTAGACCCGGAATTGTTTTACGAGTATCACAGATTTTCGCATTTGTCCCCTCTATTAAAGCCATTGCTTTAGAAGCGTTCGTTGCAATACTACTCATTCGTTGAACTAAATTTAAAATAACTCGCTCTCCAGATAATAAGCTTTGCAATGGCCCTTCAATAACGGCAAGCTCGTCACCTGCTTCAATTGTTTCTCCATCCTTTTTCAATAGTGATATTTGTAGTGAAGGATCTAAAAGGCTGAAGCCGATATGAATAATTTCTGCTCCGCAAAAAATGCCTGTTTCCTTTGCGTAAAAAGTAAAAGAGCCTTTGTCTGATGATGAAAACAAAAGCTCGCTAGATAAATCTCCATCACCAATATCCTCATTGAAAAATTGCTTTAACATCGTTTGCAGTTTGATTTTGTTCATATAGTCCATCCCTCACATTCATTTTTCCTTTTTCAAAAACTACCCATTTATTTTGCCAATCCTGGCATTTAGAAGGGAAGTCTGTACGAATATGTGCTCCACGAGATTCTTTACGCAAAAGAGCAGCATTCACGATTAAAGAGGCTGTAATATGCATAAAAGCAAGCTCGATTTGCTGCTTCGTACATCCACTAAAATCAAAAAATTCCACTTGATTATATGTCGGTAAAAGCTTTTGTAATTTGATCAAATCTTTAATGCTCCGTATAACTCCAGCCTTATCTAACATTTCGTTTTGCAGGGTTTCTTTCGCTAGAAGAGTTAACCTCTCATCACTAGCTAAAGAAGGGGGTTCCTGAAAGTTCCATTGTTTTGTTCCATTTAATAAGAGTTTTTCAGCCATGAGCTTTCCAAAGGTAATTCCTTCTAGCAAGGAATTACTTGCTAAACGGTTAGCGCCATGGACGCCCGTACACGCAACTTCTCCTACAGCAAGTAATCTAGGGATACTGGTCCGTCCATATCGGTCCGCTACGACTCCTCCCATTAAAAAGTGACTACCTGGTGCAATTGGGATACGTTCTTGTGAAATAGAAACCCCATTTTCTTGACAAATTTGTGTAATAGTAGGGAATTTCCTTTCAAAATCAGCAATACCGGATATGTCGAGGTAGACTTCATTGCCTTTTGCGCGTTCTTTATACATTTCATAAGCTGTTACATGACGAGGTGCTAGATCACCAAGGGGGTGTTTACCCTCCATTAGCCTGTTTCCATTTTCATCAACAAAATATCCGCCAGCACCGCGTACTGCCTCTGAGACAAGCCCTTTTGCAGTACCATTTATATAGAGTAAGCTCGGGTGAAATTGTACAAATTCCATATCCGTAATTTGTGCACCTGCAAGATAAGCTAGGGCAATTCCATCCCCGACACTATCCGGACAATTAGAGGTGCAAGCATAAACACTACCAGCACCACCAGTAGCAAGGATGACGTAGGAAGCATAATAGATTGAATCACCTGAATCGTTCTTTGTTTTGACACCTATACATTCACCTGAAGTATTTAAAAGTAGTTCATATGCAATCTCATGCTCATGGACTTCTACGTTTTGAGGGAGTTCCTTTATTAAATGCTCAATCAATACTTTTCCTGTAGCATCTCCACCAGAATGAAGGATCCTTGGTTTACTATGTGCACCCTCGAGTCCTAGTGAAATATCTCCTTGAACAGTTCGATCGACAGGGAAGTCCTGATTGATAAGCTGTTGAACCGCATCTTTTCCTACTTTAACTAACTGTTCTACATGTGCTTCTACATGATGATACTCGCCTGCATGAAGTGTATCTTGTATATGGAGAGATGTATGATCTTCCTGACTTATTACTGCAGCAATTCCACCTTGAGCTCTATAGGAGCTACTATTTCTAATGTTGGATTTCGTAATAAGGTGGATACTAAAACGTTTTGATAATACACGAGCAGCCTGAAGTGCGGCAATTCCACTACCGATAATGACGATGTCAGTTTCGATTTTCATAGATTCCCCTTCTTTACAGTTGTCTTGACACCTATCTTTACATAAAATGAAATGGAAAACAAGTATTGAAATAATGTCAGTTTCATAGAGATTTAAAGGCGAGCGCTATTCATTTTAGGATTAAATTTAAAGGAGATACCAACATGATATATCTTGACTATGCTGCAACAACACCGATGACAGATGCAGCTATCGCAGCTTACGCAGAAGCAGCAAAGGCAGTGTATGGAAATACATCTAGCCTACATGATGCAGGAGGAAGCGCGAGTTTTTTATTAGAAAACGCTAGAACAAGAGTTGCAAAAAAACTAGGTGTCAATCGTGACGGCATTATTTTTACTGGAAGTGGGACTGAAGGGAATCTTCTAGCGATATTATCTCTAGCTCGAGTTGGTGAACGAAGGCATGTAATTATCTCGGCAGCTGAGCATACAAGTGTTCATGCTGCCATGAATACACTTGAACGAGAAGGTTATTTGATTACAAAGATCCCTCTTGATGAGAATGGATTAGTCGATATAGAAATACTCCAAAACTCAATTCGTGAGGATACGGTGTTAATTTCGATTCAGCATGTTAATTCAGAAATTGGCACCATTCAGCCAGTGGAACAGATCGCAAAAATTGCACGACAAAATAATATTTTATTTCATGTCGATTGTGTTCAATCCTTCTGCAAATTGCCGATTAAGCAATTCGCGAAGGATGTTGATGCCATAACTGTATCTGCCCATAAAATCGGAGGTCCAAAAGGCTGCGGGGTAATTTATATGAACCCTCGTAAAAGAACTGTCCCAGTTTTCCCTGGTGTAACACATGAAAGAGGATTACGCGGGGGGACAGTGGATCTGCCTGCAATAGTCGCGATGGTAACAGCGATGGAGCAATTTACTTATGAATTAGAGAAATTTAAGCTGTACCGAAATCGTTTAAAAGAGATTTTAAATGATACGGGCTGTATTTTTATCGAGGCTGAGGATGAACAGCAGCTTCCAAGCATTTGTGGTCTCTGCATTAATGGTGTAGAAGGACAAATGGTAATGCTTAAGTTAAACGAAGCAGGCATAGGTATTTCTACAGGAAGTGCCTGTGATATCAATAGCAGCTCTGGAACAAAAGCGATTTTAGCAATGGGGAATAGTCTATCAAAGGCACGCCAGTTTTTCCGAGTATCTTTTGGAGATGGAACAACGGAGGAGCATATTGAAAAGCTTGGAGAAAGTTTAAGGATTATTGGTGAAGAACTCTGCCTTTAAACAACAATATTTTCTTTGATATAGAACATTTTTTACACTGACCGACTTTTCATGTAAAATTAGGCAATAGAACGAAAAGGAAAAGGCGGTAAACGTACTATTATGAAACGAATTGAATCACCACAAAATGCTTTAGTGAAGCATTGGAAAAAGCTTGTGACGACAAGAAAAGAACGTGAAAAATCAGGAGAGTTTATCGTAGAGGGCTTTCATTTAGTGGAAGAGGCTTTGAAAAATAAAGAACAAATCGTTCAAATTATCGTACGTGATGGTGTAGACCTACCATTGCTTTGGGATATCGATAATTTAGAAATGGTTGAAATAACCGGGCCGATTGCAGTTGAGCTTGCAGAAACAGAAACCTCGCAGGGAGTTTTTGCACACTGCAAACAATTAGAAGTGGATGAAGCGGCTATGGGAAGCTGGAGAAAGCTTTTACTTGTAGATGCAGTACAAGATCCAGGAAATATCGGTACAATGATTCGTACTGCTGATGCTGCTGGTATTGATGCGGTTGTATTAGGTAAAGGTAGTGCAGATGCGTATAATCCAAAAACTTTGCGTTCAGCCCAAGGGTCTCACTTCCATATCCCGATTATTCGTGGAGATTTAGCTGATTGGATAGAAGACCTGCAAGATCGTGAAGTGAAGGTATATGGAACTGCATTACAAGAGGCAGTTGTCTATACAGAAGTAGAAACTTCAGGCAGCTTTGCTTTAATCGTAGGAAATGAAGGCAGCGGTATTCACCCTCAGCTATTAGCTAAAACAGATCAGAATGTTATCATCCCGATTTTAGGACAGGCTGAATCTTTAAATGTTGCAGTAGCTACAGGGATTTTGCTATACCAATTTGTAAAATAAAATCGATAGCACCGGTTCACATGTCGTTGTGGGTCGGTGTTTTTATGTTGGTGTACAATGTCTACATATAGCTTTTTAGAGTAATTGTATCAGAACATTTCCTTCGGTAGACGTTTGACTAATCAAAATCTTTTTTTTAGAATAGGCTAAAGCTAATTCTGATAGCAAGTTTAAAATCATTTCGAATGACCTATCCTAGAGCAAGGAAAAAGATTAATTACTAATTCTTTGGCAATACTTGAAACGTTTTCCGTTTTACCGTAAAATAATGAAGACTAAAAAGAATAACAATCCAAATGCGTTAGTAGCGGGAAGAGTAAATAGTGAAGTGACTATCAAGGGAGCATAAGCCATAGACTGAAAGCTTATGTATGGTCATCAGTATTGAAGTTCACCCCGCAAGCAGCTTCCGGGAGCAAGTCTTTGCAAAAGGAAAGCCGGCCAATCGAGTCGTTAAGTCAATGAAGTGATTGCATGTTTTACGAGTGCAATAACTAGGGTGGTACCGCGAATCTAGTCCTCGTCCCTTTTTTAGGGGCGAGGTTTTTTGTGTTTTTTTAAGGAAAAAGCAAGGCGGGATATCAGTAGTAAATGTGTTGTTGAATGAGAGTGTAGTGTGAGCGAATTCGCACATGATGAGTCGCGCCGCACGTAAACGGGCGAAAGTCGCACGTAAAGCGACCGAACTCGCACGTATCTCAACTGCTCGCAACCACCATAAAACCAAAGCAAATTTTATTTTTATAAGGAGGGTACTCAAGTGGAACAACAATTAAAGCAATTAGAACAAGAAGCATTAGCGAAGCTACAAGCTGCTTCTAACTTAAAAGAGTTAAATGAAGTTCGTGTTGCGTATTTAGGGAAAAAAGGTCCGATTACGGATTTATTAAAAGGAATGGGGAAATTATCTCCAGAAGAACGTCCGAAGATGGGTGCTCTAGTTAACGCAGTGCGCGAAAATGTTACAGCTCAATTGGAAGAAAAAGTGACTGTATTAGAAGAGCAAGCAATCCAGGAGCAATTAGAAAAGGAATCAATCGATGTTACTTTGCCTGGTCGTAAGGTACGCCAAGGTAATCGTCATCCTTTAACAAGAGTTATCGAAGAAATTGAAGATTTATTCGTTTCAATGGGCTATGAAATTGCTGAAGGTCCTGAGGTTGAAAAGGATTACTACAACTTCGAAGCTTTAAACCTACCAAAAGGTCACCCTGCTCGTGATATGCAGGATACATTCTATATCACAGAAGAAACACTTTTACGTACACACACTTCTCCAGTTCAGGCTCGTACAATGGAGAAGAAAAAAGGTGAGCCGATTCGCATTATTTGCCCTGGTAAAGTATTCCGCCGTGATAATGACGATGCAACTCATTCACACCAATTCATGCAAATTGAAGGTCTAGTAATTGGCGAAAATATTCGCATGAGTGATTTAAAAGGAACACTGGATGCTTTAGCTAAGAAAATGTTTGGTGATGATCGTGAAATACGATTACGTCCAAGTTTCTTCCCATTCACAGAGCCTTCTGTAGAGATGGATATTTCTTGCTTTAAGTGTGGAGGGAAAGGCTGTAACGTATGTAAGCATACTGGCTGGATTGAGATTTTAGGTGCAGGTATGGTACATCCAAATGTATTAGAAATGGCTGGCTATGACTCGAAAAAGGTTTCAGGTTTTGCATTTGGTATTGGTGCAGAACGTATCGCAATGTTGAAGTACGGAGTAGATGATATTCGTCATTTCTATACAAATGATAGTCGTTTCTTATCACAATTCCATAGAACAGAAGGGTAAGGGGGTACAACTATGTTAGTTTCGTTAAATTGGTTAAAACAATATGTTGATATAGATGGTATTGCAGCAGAAGAATTAGCTGAAAAAATTACGCGCTCAGGTATTGAAGTGGACGCCGTAATCGATCGTGCTAAAGGCATGACAAATGTTGTGGTAGGGTATGTCGTTTCAAAAGAAAAACATCCCGATGCAGATAAGTTAAATGTGTGCCAGGTAGAAGTTGGTGAAGGGGATATCCGCCAAATTATTTGTGGGGCTCCGAATGTCGATGCAGGTCAAAAAGTTATCGTAGCCTTACCCGGCGCACGTCTTCCAGGTGGCGTTAAGATTAAAAAAGCAAAAATGCGCGGGCAAGAATCAAACGGTATGATTTGTGCACTGCAAGAGCTAGGTGTAGAAGGCCGCGTTGTACCAAAAGCATATGCAGATGGGATTTACGTTTTACCAGAAGATGCAGTACCAGGCAGTGATGCACTAGAGTTAATCGGTCTTCGTGATACTGTATTGGAGCTTGGACTAACACCAAACCGTTCTGATGCATTATCTATGCTTGGTGTAGCTTATGAAGTAGCTGCAATTTTATCTCAAGAAGTGAAATTACCTGAAATCTCATATCATACGGTTTCGGAAAAAGCTGAAGATTACATTAAAGTTCGCGTGGAAGCGAAAGAAAATCCTTTATATGCAGCGAAGGTTGTTAAAAATGTAAAAATCGCCGAATCACCACTTTGGCTACAGCATTATTTAATGGCTGCGGGTGTTCGCCCACATAATAACGTAGTTGATATTACGAACTATATTTTAATGGAGTATGGTCAGCCTCTTCACGCTTTCGACTACGATTCATTGAAATCAAATGAAATCCTTGTTCGCTTAGCAAATGAAGGTGAAAAAATTGTCACTTTAGATGAGCAAGAACGTACTTTAAAAGCACATAACCTAGTTATTACAAATGGTGAAGTACCTGTAGCAATTGCCGGTGTGATGGGTGGAGCAAACTCTGAAGTAACGAGTGAAACAACAACAGTAGTTATTGAAGCAGCTTACTTTGAAGGCTACTCTGTTCGCCGAACTTCTAAAGAATTAGGCTTGCGTTCTGATTCTTCTGCTCGCTTTGAAAAAGGGGTAGATCCAAACCGAGTACTTTTAGCTGGAGAACGCGCTGCACAGCTTTTAGCAGAAATTGCTGGTGGAGAGGTTCTAGAAGGCACTGTTTTAGTTGATGACCTAGACAAATCACCTGCACGTGTTGTTGTTTCTCCAGACTTTATCAACAATCGTCTAGGTATGAAAATTTCTTTAGAAGATATGCTATCTATTTTAAATCGACTGCAATTTGATGTAGAAGCGGCAAATGGTTTATTGATCATCGATGCACCTACTCGTCGTCAGGATATTAAAATCGAAGAAGATATCGTGGAAGAAATTGCTCGTTTGTATGGTTATGATGAAATCCCGATGACTTTACCAGAAGGTAATGATCAAATTGGCGGTTTAACACCATACCAAGCAAAACGCAGAGTTGCACGAAATGTTATGGAGGGGGCTGGTCTATACCAGGCAGTTACTTATTCATTAACATCTGATGAGCTTGCTCAAAAATTCGCACTTAAAGCAGAAGATACAACTAGATTATTAATGCCTATGAGTGAAGAACGTTCAACATTGCGTCAAAGCTTGATCCCACATTTAGTAGATGCAGCAAGCTATAACGTAGCTCGTAAAGCAGATTCAGTTGCATTATATGAAATTGGTTCTGTGTTCCTTGGAAAAACTGCAGAAGAACTTCCATATGAAGAAGAGCATCTTGCATTAGTGGTTTCGGGAAAATGGGTTGATAATGCATGGCAAGGCGAAAAGCTAGCGGTTGATTTCTTTGTAGCAAAAGGAATCGTTGAGAGCTTATTCGAAAAACTTGGCTTAACAGAACGCCTATCTTTCGAAAAGACGGCGGTAGATGGATTACACCCTGGTCAAACAGCCGCTATCCTGCTTGATGGAGAAAAAGTAGGGATTATCGGTGGTTTACATCCTGCTGAGCGTAAAAAGTACGATTTAAAAGATACATTTGTAGCGGAAATTAACTTAAATGCGATTCTTACAGCAGAGGTTAAGGAATTAGTTTACACATCTGTTCCACGCTTCCCAGCTATGACACGTGACATTGCTTTAGAGCTCGAGCGTTCAAAGCCAGCTGGTGAAATTATCGAGATTATCCGTAATGCTGGAACAAAATTATTAAAAGAAGTAAAGGTATTTGATGTGTATGAAGGAGATAAAATGGAAGCTGGTAAAAAATCCGTTGCCTTCTCATTAACATACTTTGACCCAGAACGTACATTAACTGATGATGAAGTGGTGAGTGCACACAATAAAGTGTTAAAAGCTTTAACTGAGGCTGGAGCAGAGCTTCGATAAGCTCGTTCATAAAAAAAAGGAAGAGTTGCGCGGGAATTTACTCCGCCAACTCTTCTTTTTTCGTGTCAGGCTTTATGAGCCCAATGATAGCAGCAATGACCCCAACAATAGCATGAATCAATGCAAAGGTATAAAAATTAAAATAAATCGTATATGTATATTCGTTTAACTTTGGAAGAGTGAGGGTGCCTCCAGTGTTAACCCCGTCCAATGTAACTAAAATATCATTTTTATAATCCATTGTTAAATATACCAGGACAGCAAGCATTAAAAATCCGACAACAATTGATAGCGCCTTCATCAGGCGATCAGCAGTGCTTCTTGTCAAAGTTAGAATGTACCTAAAGGTTATAAAGATACTAAGCAATAAAAACGGCAGTACAAAAATAATGCCAATAAAGCCTAAGCTTCCATTGCTCAAAGTCTCCTCGGGTTGGATGGTAAAGAAATGACCTATTATTAAAAAGCCAAGGAGTGAAAGGCCTAGACTTATTAGCCAGCTTAAACGAATCAAAAATATCATCCTCTCTAATCAATACTATACATGTCCTTCCATTTTGTTTCAAATTAGTTTAGGAGGGTTAGAGAATTTAATATCTAAATCGAATCATATATAATGAATAAAGTAGAAATATTGAACAAAGGGGATATGGAGATGCTTACAAAAGAAGAGACGGTTTTAGTTTTAATTGATATTCAAGGAAGATTGGCAGAAATTGTTCATGATAGCGAGTTTGTAATTTCTAATATAGCGAAGGTAACTGAAGGAGTACAAATATTAGGATGTCCTGTATTATGGCTGGAACAATATCCAAAGGGACTTGGACCAACTGTCGACAAAATTGCACAGGCGTTACCAAACCAAAAGCCGATTGAAAAAATAACGTTCAGTGCTTATGATACACCTGAATTTGTTGAACAGCTTGAAGCAACAAATCGCAAAAAAGTTTTGCTTGCGGGAATCGAGACACATATTTGTGTCTATCAAACTGCCGCCCACCTTATACAGAATGGCTATGAAGTTGAAGTGTTAGCAGATTGTATATCCTCCCGTACGGCAAAAAGCCATGAAATTGGCCTTCAAAAAATGCTGCAGCTTGGTGTGAAGGTAACAACTGTTGAAATGGCACTATTTGAAATGCTCCAAATCGCAAAAGGGGACCAATTTAAAGCAATTAGTAAGCTAGTAAAATAAAATAAAATAATATAGATTTAGTTTAGCCATACACAGCTTGTATTTCCAACGAGTGGTGTATGGTTTTTAATTTCTACATGATGGGTAGAGAGCATAGGTATGAAATAACTACGAGAAAAGGGGGAAAGAAATGCTGGCAACTTGGACCTGGATTGTGACGGTTGTATTAAGCCTATTTTTCATTGGAATGTCTTTAAGATTTAGAAAAAAGTCAAAAGAGAGCTTTTTGCAGTTTGCTATTGCTGGTGGAACACTGCCATTTTTCTTACTTCTATTTACCGATCTTGCGACAATTATGGGGGTAGGTAATTTTATCGGGCACTCCTCGAAGGGCTTTGAAACCGGGATTGCCAACATTCCATTCATTATTGGAGAGCAAGGTGCAAAAATACTCTTTGCATTATTATTTGCAGGGTTTGCTGCTAAGTTTACCTATAAAAGTATTGCTGAATTATTAAATGATTTGATATTAAGAGACAAGGTATCGAGAGCGATTGTAGGAGTATTAACATCAGCTATTATGATTGCCTGGATTGGAGGACAAGCAAAAGGAATGGGGCAGCTTTTTTCTGTCTTTACGGGAGCAGACCCACTGCCATTAATCTTTTTCTTTACAGCGGTTTTTATTATTTATACAACAATTGGCGGGATGCTTTCTGTTGTATGGACTGATTTTATACAGGGAGTTTTGTTGTTAGGGATAGCCATATGGTTTTATATTAAAGTTTACGCAAAGATTGATTTTAGTTATTCGAATCTGAAAATAATGCTAGCTGAAGTGAATGCTAGCCATTTAACGCAAATTGACATTTCTGGATGGGAGATTGTAACGCTCTTTGTTACCGGTTGTTTTGGAGTGTTGGCAGCTCAAATGTACTGGCAACGTTGTTTTGCAGCGGAAAATCCCAAAGCTGCTAGTCGGGCGATGTTATATAGTGGAATCGGTGCTATTATGTTTACGATTTTAGCCTCTGTTTCAGGAATGATAGTAAAAGCATTAAACCCAGATGTGGAATCTGCAAATGCTGTTTCGTGGTTAATCTTAAATGAAATGACTCAATTTACCGCACTTGTTTTCTTCATTTTAATCTTCTTAGCCGCCATTTCGAGTGCCTCTTCATTATTGCATTCTGCAGCCATCGTCATTGTGAATGATCTAGTGATTCCTTTTTCCAGGGAAATAAAAGATGCGAAGCTAATCGTCCTCTCCAAATGGGTCGTTGTTTTGGTTGGCGTATTTTCAACACTAGCGGCAAATTATTCAGAATCCATTATTAGTCTATTCTCCTTTGCCTATACACTAACAGGTGGTGGGGTAGTACCAGTATTGATTGTTGGGCTTCTATGGAAAAAGCGAAAGTTTGAAAAATTTGAAATGGGGTCACAAAATAGCCGAGTATCTGTTTGGGGTGGTCGAATCGGTTTACTTTCAGGAGCTATTGCGTCTGTGTTATTTGGAATCCTGTGGGGAGTACTAATTTCCGTACTATTAACGATTATAGTTTCATTTATTCTTCCAAATAAAACAGATTTAAATAGAACACTAGAAGTTGAAAATGCATAGTAGTATAAGAATGAAAAGAGAAACGCTACTAATTATTGAAGCGTTTCTCTTTCTTCTATTTACTTTTATTCACTAACTTCCGAGCTTTTTCAGTATTTGCAAAATGCCATTTAGAGATTGATTTCAAGGTTTCCTCGCCATGCTTTAGCCAAATACGTGCTGCCATTTCATCTACTTTACCACTGGCACCTTTTTGTAAGTTCATGCCAACAGTTTTAGATAACTTGTCCATTTCCTTTAAGAATGCATAGCGAGCTAGAATGGATGCTGCAGCAACTGCTACATGAAGCTGCTCAGCCTTTGTTGAAAATAACACATTTTCCCGAACTATCGCTTTTTCATTTTTAATATGATTGTAATAAATATTTCGCTCAGCAAATTGGTCAATCAAAATATACTCGGGTGTTTCGGGCTCTATTTTTGTTAAGACATGCTTTAATGCTTGGTTATGAAGCATTGCTTTGATTTTTCCTTGGGAATAGCCTTTAGCTTGTATTGCATTATACTTATCATTTCTTAATGTTAAAATGCTGTGAGGACAAACAGCCATAATATCAGGAGCAATTTTGAGCATAATTTGGTCAGTCAACATTTTAGAGTCCTTTACACCAAGCTCATAAATCAGCTCAATTTTTTCCTTAGGTACATAAACAGCGGCTACTGTAATCGGGCCGAAATAATCCCCTGTACCAGTCTCATCCGATCCTAGCACTGAGAGAGTAGCGAATTTTTCTGGAAGTATATCGCCCTTCGTTTTAATGATTTTATTTGAATCGGTAGCTGTTGATGAATTTGAAGAGGTTTCTTTTACTTCACCCCAACGGCTCGCTTCTCTTGTAGCACCACTACCCTGGAACATTACTTTTCCAGATTTATAGACAGTAATTGCTGTATCTGGAAGCTTAGCAGCAAAAATAACACCTGGAGCTTTTCGTTCGACAGCTGAGGAAGCATAATAGGATTTCACCTTATTTTGTTGGTCGGTTGAAAGCAATAACACAATATTTGACATTTAATTCGTTCCTTTCATCCTTAAGGTACTTATAAAAAACAATAGAATTCGATTTAAGCTATTCGAATACCATATTTAAAATTACCATATTTTATAATCCATAGTATCATTATAACGAGTTTACTTTGAAGACAATAGAATAACCCCTAAATAGGGACATATGTCTATTTATGAGTCTTAAATGAGGGTGAATAGCTGCGTTAATAAACATTTATTTACAAAGCTAAAGACTAGGTACGTGACCAAAAGTCTTGATAGTATTGGTTTTGTAACCTTAATGTAGTTGTGCTGTATAAACTAAAGATGGTATGATATGTATTATAAATTTTATTAATGTATTCTAATGAAGCAGAAATTACTCAAATCTATAAGTTTCAATTGATTTGAGAGTTGGATGGTAGTTTTTAAGGATTACACTGTTTTGCTAAGTTTTAGGAGGTATTGCATGGCTGACCAAGAAAAAAATCGAATATCAGTAGAAATTTATGGTCATTCCTATAAAATGGTTGGGACCGAGTCTACTGGACATATGAGATTAGTTGCTTCTATAGTAGATGATAAAATGCGAGAAATACGTGTACATAATCCTTCATTAGATAGTTCCAAGCTTGCCGTTTTAACAGCTGTCAATACCGTACATGAATTACTAAAATTAAAAGAACAAGTTGAAAAGCTTGAAGAAGAATTGAAAAAATTAAAGGGTTGAAGTGAATGCTAGATATTATATTACTTATTATATTTGCTGCTAGTATACTAATAGGACTTAAACGTGGCTTTATTGTTCAGGCCATTCATCTTGTCAGCTATTTTGTTGCACTTTTTGTAGCGTTTGTCTACTATAAGCCGCTTGCGGAAAAGTTTGTTTTATGGATTCCATATCCAGGAGTTACAGATGATTTATCTATGATGCTTGTTCTTGATCAGTTAAATGTTGACCAAACATTTTACCGTATTATAGCCTTTGCTGTAATTTTCTTTGCAGTAAAAATTGCTTTACAAATTCTTGGCTCCATTTTTGATTTTTTAACGTATTTACCAATTTTAAATTCAGTCAACCGACTATTAGGTGCTGTCCTCTGTTTTGTGGAATTCTATTTGATAGTATTTATTGGCATGTATGTGTTAGCATTGCTTCCAATAGGATCCCTACAAAATTTAATGGATGGTTCCATCATTGCAAAGCTCATGTTAGAGCATACTCCATTCTTTACAGACATGGTTCAAGACTGGTGGTATATCTATAAAGAGCACTAGACATATGAGCTAAGATTATCGTCAGTCGTAGATAATCGATATGAAGGAAATGTCCCAAAAGCGACTTTTTGGGGCATTTCCTTTTTCCACGAACAAAGGAAAGTGCGCCTTTGATAAATTATTTTTGAACAATCCAGATTTCTTATAGGGGGTAAATCATGAATAAAAAAATTGTCATTAAAACACTAGAGAAAATTGCCTTATTACTAGAGCTTCAAGGTGAAAATCCGTTTAAAGTCTCGGCTTTTCGTAAAGCAGCCAATGCCCTTGAATTAGACGAACGTAGTTTAAATGAAATAGAAGATATTACAAAGCTTAAAGGGATTGGAAAAGGAACGGCAACCGTTATTCATGAGCTGATTGAAACGGGTAGCTCTACTCAACTAAAAGAGCTAGAGGAAGCCGTACCAAAGGGGTTAATTCCATTATTAAAGCTGCCTGGTTTAGGCGGTAAGAAATTAGCAAAGCTTTATAGTGAGCTAGGTGTAGATAGTGCAGAAAGCTTAAAGGAAGCCTGTGAATCCCAAAAAATTCAAAAGCTAGCAGGTTTCGGACCAAAATCAGAAGAGAAAATTTTAAAAGAGCTTGAGCATTTCGGAGAACGTAGCGAGAAGTTACCTATTTGGTACCTGCAAGAAATTGTAGCAGAAATTAATGAATTATTGAATTCGATAGAAGAAATTCAAAAGTTTTCTGTGGCAGGAAGCTTCCGCCGAGTTAGTGAAATGAGTAAGGATGTAGATTTTATTGTGGCAACAGAACAGCCTGAGCTTGTTAAGGATCGATTACTTAAGGACCTTACCGTGAAGGAAGTTGTTGCAGCAGGAGATACAAAGGTGTCAGTTATTTTGGAGGCAGAAGATCCTGTAAGTGTAGATTTCCGTTTAGTTACGCTAAAAGAATACGCAACAGCTCTTCATCACTTTACTGGCTCAAAGGATCATAATGTTCGTATGCGACAATTGGCGAAGGAGCAGGGGAAGAAAATAAGTGAATATGGGGTCGAACAACCAGATGGTTCCATCATGACCTTTGACTCTGAAGAAGCATTCTTTGCCCATTTTGATCTACCATTTATTCCACCGACTGTACGTGAGTCAGGGAAGGAATTAGAGCGTTTAGACGAAATAAATGGTCTTGTTACCTTAGAGCAAATTGTTTCGGATTTGCATATGCATACGACTTGGTCTGATGGAGCTCATACAGTAAGAGAAATGGGAGAAGCGTTAATCAAGCGCGGCTATACACATGGAGTAATTACGGACCATTCACAATATTTAAAAGTGGCAAATGGACTTACACCTGAAAGATTAGCTAAACAACGTCTTGAAATATATGATTTTAATGAAGCGCATCCAGAGTTTCGACTGTTTGCTGGAACAGAGATGGATATTTTGCCCGATGGTTCGTTAGACTTTGAGGACGAGGTTTTAAAAGGTCTAGATTTTGTTATTGCATCGATTCACTCAAGCTTTTCACAATCGCAAGAGATAATTATGGAAAGACTTAAAACAGCCATGCAAAATCCATATGTGCACATGATAGCACATCCAACCGGTCGAATTATTGGACAGCGTGAAGGTTATAATCCAGATATACCACAATTGATTCAATGGGCAGCAGAATCAGGAAAAATCCTCGAACTGAATGCTAGCCCGTACCGACTAGATCTTCGTATCGAGCATTTAGTGATGGCGATGGAGCTTAATGTTCCGATTGCCATTAATACAGATGCCCATGCTATCGAGCAGCTAGATGTAATGGAAATCGGCACAAAATATGCTCAAAAAGCATGGCTGAAAAAAGATTTAATCGTTAATACATGGTCATTAGAGCAATTTGAAGCCTTTATCATGAAAAATAAATAATTGAATTGTACGAATTATAAGAGCTAGGAGGTGTTCGGGAGTGATTGCTGAACGCGCATTAAGGACATTAGAATACGACAAAGTACGAGAACAGGTTGCAAAATACTGTACCTCTTCATTAGGACAAAGTGCAATCGGGCAACTAATTCCTGAAACTGATTTTAAAACAGTGGTGGAGCTGTTAGAAGAAATGGATGAGGGTCTTTCCATTTTGCGTGTAAAAGGAAATGTACCAATGGGTGGTATTTTCGATGTACGCCCTCAATCGAAGCGTGCACAGATTGGTGGCATGTTGAGCTCGATGGAGTTAATGGAGATTGCCAGTACCATTCGTGCAAGTAGAATCCTTCGAAATTTCATCGAGGATATTGAACAGGAAGACACAATTACAATTCCTCATTTTGTTGAAAGAAAAGAGCAAATGCCTATTTTAACGGCATTACAGCATGAAATCAATGATTGTATTGATGATAATGGAGCAGTATTAGACTCTGCAAGTACCACATTGCGTTCAATACGACAATCTCTTCGTGCAGAGGAGGCGAAGGTAAGGCAAAAATTAGAAAGCTTTACTCGTGGTTCTAATGCCACAAAAATGCTTTCTGATGCAATCGTAACTATTCGTAATGAACGATTTGTTATTCCTGTTAAGCAAGAATACCGAGGTCATTACGGTGGGATTGTCCATGACCAATCCTCATCAGGACAAACATTATTCATAGAGCCAGAATCAGTTGTACAAGCAAATAATGAAATACAGCGTTTAAAGGTGAAGGAAAAAGCTGAAATCGAACGAATCTTATTGGAGTTATCGGTGAGAGTGCAGGAGGTTGCCCACGATTTATTTGTCCTTGTTCAAATTTTAGGTGACATCGATGTCATCCTGGCAAAAGGTAAATATGGTCAAGCTAACAAATGCACAAAGCCAAAAATGAATGAAGAAGGCTATATCCGTTTAGTTCGAGCGAGACATCCACTAATTTCAATTGAAGAAGCAGTTCCAAACACAATAGAATTAGGGCAAGATGTCACAGCAATCGTAATTACTGGTCCAAATACTGGTGGTAAAACTGTAACCTTAAAAACGGTGGGTCTATGTACGTTAATGGCACAAGCAGGGTTACCAGTACCAGCGTTAGACGGTTCTGAGCTAGCAGTGTTTAATCAATTATTTGCAGATATCGGGGACGAGCAATCTATCGAGCAATCGTTATCGACCTTCTCTTCTCATATGGTCAATATTGTTGATATATTAGGTAAATTTGATGCTCGTTCGCTTGTTTTATTTGATGAATTAGGAGCAGGTACAGATCCTCAAGAGGGAGCAGCACTAGCAATCTCTATTCTAGATGAAGTAGTTGGGCGTGGGGCACGAGTAATGGCAACTACTCACTATCCCGAACTAAAAGCATATGGCTATAATCGTCCAGGAGTGGTCAATGCAAGTGTGGAATTTGATATCGAGACATTGAGCCCAACCTATCGTTTACTAATTGGTGTGCCAGGTCGCTCAAATGCCTTTGAAATTTCAAAACGTCTTGGCTTAAAGGAATCAATAATTCAGCAAGCACGTAGCTTCACAGGCTCTGACCGCCATGAAGTCGAATCTATGATAGCCTCATTAGAGGAAAGTCGACGTCGTTCTGAACGTGAAGCAGACGAAGCTCATGCATTATTAGAAGAAGCTCAGCAATTACATGAGCAGCTAGAGGAACGATTAAGAACCTATGACGAGAAAAAGGAAGCTTTAGAGAAAAAAGCAAAAGAAAAAGCGCGTAAAATTGTGGATGAAGCGAAGGAAGAATCTGAAAAGGTAATAGCGGAGCTCCGTGAAATGCGAGCAAATGCAAGCAAGGTTGTAAAAGAGCATGAGTTAATTGAAGCAAAGAAAAAATTAGATGCCGCAGCGCCGCAGGAAAATCAGGTACTTAAAAAACAAGCGCAAATTCGAGAACGAGCTCAAAACTTAAAGCTTGGGGACGAGGTAAAAGCCCTGAGCTACGGTCAAAAAGGAACGCTAGTAGAAAAAGTATCAGATACTGAATGGGTCGTTCAAATCGGTATTCTGAAAATGAAGCTTGAAGAATCAGATTTACAGTATTTAAAGCCTGAAAAAGAAAAGCAGACAGTTGTCATGACAAATGTGAAAAATCGCGGTGGTCATGTTAAACTAGAATTAGATTTACGCGGTGAACGATATGAAGAAGCGATATTAAGAACCGAAAAATATATCGATGATGCACTTTTAGCAAACTATCCCCGTGTTTCAATCATTCATGGTAAAGGAACGGGTGCACTAAGACAAGGGATCCAAAGCTTTTTAAAGGGTCATAAGCGTGTGAAGTCATTCCGATACGGTGAGGCTGGAGAAGGTGGGTTTGGTGTAACTGTAGTGGAGTTAAAATAAAACAGTACAGATGAATCCTGAGAAAATGAATTTTACCCGAGTATACTCGGGTAAAATCTCAAAAGAAATTTGCTATTCACATTAGATAGGTGAAAAAGGAGTTGACTTTATTGCTAGATTCGAAGTTTTGGCAACATCCTTTAGTCGAAACAGCCGGTTACTTTAGTGTAGTGGTGCTTTGTTTAATCGTTTCGATGGTAATATTCGAGCTTGTAACAAAGTATAAAAACTGGGAAGAGATAAAGAAGGGGAATGTTGCTGTAGCCCTTGCAACAGGCGGTAAAATTCTAGGTATATGTAATATTTTCAGATACTCTATTGAACGACACTCTACTTTGCTAGAAATGATTGGGTGGGGCTTATTTGGATTTACTTTGTTAATCTTTGCTTACCTATTATTTGAATTTTTAACACCTCGTTTTAAAGTAGACGAAGAAATTGAAAACGAAAATCGTTCAGTCGGTTTTATTTCCTTCACAATTTCACTCGGACTCTCCTTTGTAATCGGTGCAAGTATATTGTAGGAGCATAGATATGGAAAAATTAGCGAAAGTATTAATCGTAGTTTGTATATTATTTGTACTCGTAGGAATCTATTATTTAACAACTCTATAAGATTTTTTTGAAAGGCAAGTAGATGCTCGAGGTCTACTTGTCTTTTTTATTAGTTTGGCTGTGAGTGGATAAAGCAAGGGAAGTGGGATACTGGTATTTGTCAATGAGCATTGGGGTTCGCGATAAAAGGGGGGCTATTGTAGTGAAAATAAGCGGAGATTTTTCGGTTATTTGAAAAAATAGAGCTCGTTTTGAGGAGAATAAGTGAAATAAGACATAACCTAGTCGAACACTATCCTAATTAGCCCCTTAAAAGGAAAACTATGACATCACCTTCTACCTCAACCGTAAATCTGTTCCCCCTCCTACTTAAGAATCAACAAATTATATGGGAAATATGAATCTATTAAATATTGCACATAAATAGAATAAAATAGAATTTTCTAGCTAAAAATCGAAAGTTTTATAAAAATAGTTTGAAAGACCTTTCCTTTTGCATTATAATAATTGTAAGAATATTTAAAACATTGAACGAAGGGGAGTTGTTAATGACTGACAAGGTTTGGCTTTCCCAGTACCCTCAAGAAATACCACACAGCATGACTTACGAGAATGTTCCAGTCCAAAGCTTTTTAACTAGGGCGTATGAGAATTATCCTAGTAAGGTTGCGATACATTTCATGGGGAAAGATGTAACGTACAAGGAACTCTATGAATCTTCATTAAAATTTGCGAACTATTTGAGGCGTTTAGGTGTTGAAAAGGGCGATCGAGTGGCTATTATGCTGCCGAACTGTCCGCAATCTGTTATTGCCTACTATGGTACCTTATATGCTGGTGGTATCGTCGTTCAAACAAATCCACTTTATACTGAACGTGAGCTTCAATATCAAATGACCGATGCAGGCGTAAAAGTTATTTTAGCTATGGATATTCTATATCCACGCATTACAAAAGTATTAAAGGACACAAAAATTGAAAACGTTATCATTACAGGAATAAAGGATTATTTACCCTTCCCTAAAAACCTTGTGTATCCATTTATCCAGAAAAAACAATATGGATTTAGTGTAAAGGTAGAGCATAAGGGACTAACGCATTTATTTACTGAAATTTTGCGTACTAGCGAGCAAACACCTATTCAGCTAGAGGAGTTCGATATCGCAGAGGAAATCGCACTTTTACAATATACAGGAGGCACAACTGGATCTCCAAAGGGTGTAATGCTGACGCATAAAAATTTAATTGCTAATACCAAAATGTGTGATGCATGGATGTACCAATGTAAAGATGGAGAGGAAATCCTTTTAGGTGTATTGCCATTTTTCCATGTATATGGAATGACAACGGTACTGCTTTTATCAGTTATGCAAGGGTTTAAAATGGTTTTACTGCCTAAATTTGATGTAGTGCAGGTTCTGAAAACGATTGAAAAACAGAAGCCTACACTTTTCCCAGGGGCACCGACAATGTACATTGGGTTGTTAAATCATCCTGATATAGGGAACTATGATTTGTCATCTATTAAAGCGTGTTTAAGTGGTTCCTCGCCTTTACCAGTGGATGTACAGCAAAAATTCGAAGCAGTTACAGGTGGGAAATTAGTTGAGGGATATGGGCTAACAGAGACATCTCCAGTAACACATGCTAATTTTATTTGGGAAAATCGTATTACTGGTTCAATCGGTGTACCTTGGCCAGATACGGAGGCTGCTATTATCAAATCGTCAGAGGGAGAGCTTTTACCGCCAGGTGAGGTAGGAGAAATTGCTGTGAAGGGTCCACAAGTTATGAAAGGCTACTGGAATCGTCCAGAGGAGACGGCTATGACATTTGTGGATGGTTGGTTTTTAACAGGTGATTTAGGCTATATGGACGATAAAGGCTATTTTTATGTAGTTGATCGCAAGAAGGATATGATTATTGCTGGAGGCTTTAATATTTACCCAAGGGAAGTCGAGGAAGTGCTTTATGAGCATGAAGCAATTTTGGAATGTGTAGTTGCAGGTATACCTGATCCGTATCGCGGAGAAACTGTTAAGGCTTATGTTGTGGTACGTGAAGGAAAAACAGTGACAGAAGAAGAATTAAACAAATACTGTCGTGAAAACCTGGCATCCTACAAAGTGCCACGTCATTACGAGTTCCGCAAAGAATTGCCGAAGACCGCAGTAGGGAAAATTTTAAGGCGTACATTAATTGAAGAAGAAAAACAAAAAAATGCTGAGTTACAAGCAAAATAATTTAGTACAATGATTGACAGAATCTTTATTAAATTATAATATGAAAATATGAATGAATCATCATTCATATTTTCGTATTTTTTTTAGGCAAAATTATTTTGTCTAGTCGAAAATACAGGTGAAGGCTTATTGAGACTCGAAAAACAATAAGCCAAGTTTTTAACGGTGGTGAACAGCATGAAACGAGATAAACCCAAATATAAACAAATAATCGATGCTGCTGTAATTGCAATTGCAGAAAACGGCTATCATCAAGCGCAAATTTCTAAAATTGCAAAGCAAGCAGGTGTTGCAGACGGAACAATCTACTTATATTTCAAAAATAAAGAAGATATTTTGATTTCTGTCTTTCAAGAAAAAATGGGTGTCTTCGTAGAATCTCTACAAGAAATCATTAAAAACGGTGAGTCATCTACTGACAAATTATCACAAATGATTGATAACCATTTTAATGTTTTAGCAAATGATCGCCACCTTGCAACAGTGACGCAATTAGAGTTAAGGCAGTCAAATAAAGATCTCAGGTTGAAGATTAACTCCATTTTAAAAGAGTATTTGAAGCTGCTTGACGAGATTCTAATCGAGGGTATGTTTAAAGGAGAGTTTAATTCTACTATGGATGTAAGAATTGCTCGACAAATGGTATTTGGAACAATTGATGAAACGATCACAAGCTGGGTCATGAATGAGTTCAGATACGATTTAATAGAGACGGCGCCGAAAGTAAGGCATATGCTGTTAAATGGTTTAAAAGGTTAACAAAGCTTCAAACTTCATATATTTAGGCTGAAGCTTTGTCGAAGCCTTGCGCTTCTTGAATAGATTCTATGAGGCAATATCCTTTCAGGTACGAGAATTTAAAATTCTCATATCTGAATAAGACTTATCACTAGGGGTTAACGATAAGTAAGTTTTTTAAAGGGAGTGGGAGAATGGAATTTCTAAGTTGGAAAGTTGAAGAAGGGGTAGCAATTGTAACAATTCAACGACCTCCTGCAAACGCATTATCACGTGGCTTAATCTTAGAAGTAGATGAGATGTTAAGTACAGTCGAAAATGATGATGCAATTCGTGTGATAGTTCTTCACGGCGAAGGGCGCTTCTTCTCTGCTGGTGCTGATATTAAAGAATTTACCGAGGTTTCATCAGGTGAAGAATTCTCTAAATTAGCGTCTAGTGGTCAAAAAGTTTTTGAACGATTAGAAACGTTCTCTAAACCAGTGATTGCTGCGATTCATGGAGCTGCTTTAGGTGGTGGCTTAGAGCTTGCGATGGCCTGTCATATTCGTTATGTTTCAGAGGATGCGAAGTTAGGCTTACCTGAGCTTCAGCTAGGACTGATTCCTGGTTTTGCAGGAACACAAAGATTACCTCGTTATGTAGGGGTAGCAAAAGCAGCAGAAATGCTCTTTACAAGCGAACCAATTTCAGGAGCAGAAGCAGTTCAAGCAGGTCTTGCAACTCGTGCATTCCCGGCTGAGGAGCTTCTAGCAAAATCCTTGGAGATTGCTAAAAAGATAGCTTTAAAGAGTCCAGTTACTTTAAAAGCAACTATTGATATGCTGCAGTTCGGTAAGCATCCAGCCTATTATGACGGAGTTAAGGCAGAAGCAGATAGCTTTGGTACTGTTTTTGAATCTCAGGATGCAAAAGAGGGTATTCAAGCATTCCTTGAAAAACGTATGCCTACCTTTACAGGGAAGTAATTTGTTAGTTTCATAGCAAAGCAAAATAAATCATAGATTGTACAAGCAATCTGATAATCGCATTGGGAGGTTAGTAATATGAACATTTTTGTATTAGTTAAACGTACATTTGACACTGAGGAAAAAATTGTTATTGCAAATGGCAAGATTCAAGAAGATGGTGCTGAATTTATCATTAATCCTTATGATGAGTATGCAATTGAAGAAGCGATTCAAGTGCGTGATGCCAAAGGCGGTAAAGTAACAGTAGTAACAATCGGTGGGGAAGATGCTGAGAAGCAGCTAAGAACAGCTCTAGCAATGGGTGCTGACGAAGCAGTACTTATCAATACAGAAGATGATTTAGATGAATTAGATCAATATTCTGCAGCTATTATTCTAGCAGAATATTTAAAAGATAAAGAGGTAGATTTAATTTTAGCTGGTAATGTTGCAATTGATGGCGGTACTGGTCAAGTTGGTCCACGTGTTGCAGACTTACTAGGTATTAACTATGTAACAACAATTACTGATTTAGAGATTGATGGTACAAATGTGAAGATTGTTCGTGATATCGAAGGGGATTCTGAGGTTATCGAAACTTCTTTACCGTTATTAGTGACAGCTCAACAAGGGTTAAACGAACCACGCTATCCATCTCTTCCAGGGATTATGAAAGCGAAGAAGAAACCGCTTGCAGAGCTTGAACTAGATGATTTAGATCTTGATGAGGACGATGTAGAAGTGAAAATCGAGATTGTGGATATTTTCTTACCACCTCAAAAAGCAGCTGGTCGTGTATTAGAAGGAGAGCTTTCACAACAAGTGAAGGAACTAGTTAACTTACTTCATTCAGAGGCAAAAGTAGTCTAAAGAAAAAAGACGGTAACGGAGGGATTTCAAATGGCAAACAAAGTATTAGTATTAGGCGAAGTTCGTGATGGTGTTTTACGTAATGTTTCATTTGAAGCAGTAGCTGCAGCAAAGCAAATTGCTGATGGTGGCGAGGTTGTAGGTGTATTACTTGGTGATAGTGTCACGCAGCTAGCAAACGAGTTAATTACTTATGGTGCAGATCGAGTGGTAACTGTAGAGCATCCACATTTAAAAGCATATACATCAGATGGCTATAGCCAAGCATTCTTAGCGGTTTATGAGCAAGAAAAACCAGAGGGTGTTGTATTTGGTCATACATCTTTAGGGAAAGACTTATCTCCTAAATTAGCTTCAAAATTAAAATCTGGTCTAATTTCAGATGTTACAGAAATTGAAGGCTCAGGAGAAGATGCAGTTTTCGTTCGTCCGATTTATTCTGGTAAAGCATTTGAAAAAGTAAAAATTAAAGACGGTGTAATATTTGTGACGATTCGTCCGAACAACATTAAGCCTTTAGATAAAAATGCAAGCCTAACTGGTGATGTGGCTTCTATCTCAGTGGATGTACAAAATTTACGTACAATCATTAAAGATGTAGTTCGTAAAGCAACTACTGGTGTAGATTTATCGGAAGCGAAAGTTGTTGTAGCTGGTGGGCGTGGTGTGAAATCTTCTGAAGGATTCGAGCCTTTAAAAGAACTTGCCAACCTACTTGGTGGTGCTGTAGGTGCTTCACGTGGAGCATGTGATGCTGATTACTGTGATTATTCACTACAAATCGGACAAACAGGTAAAGTTGTAACACCTGACCTATATATTGCAGCAGGAATTTCTGGAGCAATCCAGCATTTAGCTGGTATGTCGAATTCTAAAGTAATCGTTGCGATTAACAAGGATCCAGAAGCAAATATCTTCAAAGTAGCTGACTATGGAATTGTTGGCGATTTATTTGAAGTAATTCCAATGCTTATTGAAGAGTTTAAAGCGTTAAAAGTAAATTCTTAATGGATAGATACCTTGAAACCTTGCCAAAATATTGGTGAGGTTTTTTGGTATTCAAATATATCCGACCTTGCAAGAACTGAATTTCCCCATAATAATTTCAAACTCCTTCTATTTTTTTCGTTAAGATTATAAAAGAATTGTAAATTTTATGGGTCATTTTCAGTTCACTTTACTATCTCAAAAATTTCTATCGTGATATACTACATTCAGATGTTAGATTTAAGGAGGCTATTAAAATGGCAATTGTACATGTAACAGATCAAAACTTTTCGGAAGAAATCGCTTCAGGCGTTGTATTAGTAGATTTTTGGGCTACTTGGTGCGGACCATGTAAAATGATCGCTCCAGTATTAGAAGAAATCGATTCTGAAATTGGTGACCAAGTTAAAATCGCGAAATTAGATGTAGACAACAACCAAGCAACTGCTGCTGAATATCAAGTAATGTCAATTCCAACATTATTATTATTCAAAGACGGCGAACTTAAAGCAAAAACAGTTGGTTTCCAGCCGAAAGAAGCTTTAATCGAATTCATTAACGAAAACCAATAATAGAGTATCCCAAAAGCTTACATGCTTTTGGGATGTTTTTTGTTTAGGAGCCTGTTAAATGTGGATAATGCAAAATCAAAATCGTCACATTGGACAGTAAACAATCGCGTAAACCTCTTTAAATCCGATATAATAGAGAAAATAGCTCGTAAGGGTGAGATAGATGAATGATACAATTCAAAATAAATTAGCCATATTACCAGATGAACCGGGCTGTTACTTAATGAAAGATCGTCAGGGCACGATTATTTATGTAGGTAAGGCAAAGGTGCTTAAAAACCGAGTACGCTCTTACTTCAATGGAACACATGATGGCAAAACACAACGATTAGTAAGTGAAATTGAAGACTTTGAATATATAGTTACATCAAGTGACCTAGAGGCGTTAATTTTAGAGCTGAATTTAATCAAGCTGCATGACCCGAAATACAACATTATGCTGACGGATGATAAGACCTACCCATATATCAAAATTACGAATGAAAAATATCCGCGCATATTAACAACACGAAAAGTGAAAAAAGATAAGGCGAAGTATTTCGGTCCTTATCCTAATGCTGGTGCAGCAAATGAAACACGCAAGCTCCTGGATCGGTTATATCCATTAAGAAAGTGTGCACGGCTTCCAGATCGTGTTTGCTTATACTACCATCTCGGTCAGTGTTTAGCTCCCTGTGTAAAAGACATTGAGCCAAAGATTTACGATGAAATGATTGAGGAAATCTCCAGGTTTTTAAATGGCGGATTCGAGGATGTAAAAGTAGATATTGAAAAGAAGATGCTTGAAGCAGCAGAGAATTTAGAATTTGAGCGGGCAAAAGAGTTTAGAGATCAAATTACCCATATTGAGACAGTGATGCAAAAACAGAAAATGGTAACAGGAGATCTATCGAACCGTGATGTGTTTGGTTACGCTGTTGAAAAAGGTTGGATGTGTGTTCAGGTATTCTTTGTCAGACAAGGAAAGTTAATCGAACGTGATGTATCGATTTTCCCGATTTATAGAGATTCTGAAGAGGAGTTTCTTACATTTGTCGGACGATTTTATGATATTCCAGAGCACATCAAGCCTAAGGAAATTTTCATTCCTTCTCAGATTGACAAAGCCCTTCTGGAAAAGTATCTCGACGTAAAGGTAATAATTCCTAAACGTGGCTCAAAAAAGGAACTTGTCGACTTGGCCATGAAAAATGCTCAAATTGGTATCCGCGAAAAATTCCAGCTGATTGAACGTCAAGAGGAACGTACCGTTGGAGCATGTGAAGCTCTGGGAGATGCTATGGAAATCAGCCCACCCCTTCGTATTGAAGCATTCGATAACAGTCATATGCATGGGACAGATGCTGTTTCAGCCATGGTCGTTTTTGTAGATGGGAAGCCTGCGAAGAAAGAATATCGAAAATATAAATTGCGTGAAACGGCGAAGCATGATGATTATGGCGCCATGCAAGAGGTTATTAGACGCAGATATACACGAGTTCTTAAAGAAGACTTGCCATTACCTGATCTAATCATTATCGATGGTGGGAAAGGTCAGATGGAGGTCGCACGAGAGGTTATTGAGGATGAATTAGGTTTATTCATACCTATAGCAGGACTTGCAAAGGACAATAAGCATAATACGTCCCAGCTATTATATGGTGACCCTCCAGTGCCAATCGAGATGAAAAGAACAAGCGATGGCTTTTATTTACTGCAAAGAATTCAAGATGAGGTCCATCGTTTCGCTATTACATTTTTACGTCAGCAGCATCAAACCCATGCGATTCAGTCTGTATTAGACGAAATTGAAGGAGTAGGACCAAAACGGAAGCAACAGCTTCTAAAGCATTTTGGCTCTATTAAGAAAATTAAAGAGTCATCTGTAGAAGAGCTGATGAAGGCACAAATTCCAAGTGCAACAGCAACAGCCATCTATAATCACTTCCACAAAGATTCGTTGTCAACAGAATAATTGTATGATAATGTTAATTTAATAGTTATAACAAGATAGAGGTGCAAGCTGCATTAGTAGACTTTCTGGAGGATGGGCAAATCCGTTGATAGAAGTTGAAAGGGTCCCTTGCCGAAGTGATAAATCCATTGCCTAGATTTATTTGCTGGTTTTGCATTGAAGAAATGCAAGATTGTCAGAATCAAATACAGGGTTCTGGAGGGCTATCTCTGAACGTTCCGTAACGATAGGTTTGTGCTGAGACAGTTTTTCACGCTTTGTGGAAGACTGTCTTTTTTGTATTCTAAAGCGGGTAATAGTGAAATGAATTATCTGAATAGAAAAACTATTGACCTTGAAGAAAAATGCCTTTGAAAAGGAGAGTGGTTTTATGCCAAGCATTGTAGTGAAAATTGATAGTACTTCTCTTGCAACACCAGAGAAAATTGAACAAATTGCAGATAGTTTAATAGAACAAAAAAACGCTGGCAACCAAATCGTTGCAGTTGTTCCAGCACTAGAAACTTTAGAGGATAGACTGCTACCATATTCCCAAATCTTATCGGACAATCCTTCTGATAGAGAGCTCCATGCACTCAATGCTTTAAATAGCCAGGTGGCAATTAGTTTACTAGCAATTTCCTTAGAAAAGAAGGGTGCAAAAGCGAAATCTCTAAATGGATGGCAAGCCGGGATTGAAGTAACTGAGTCCAATCAAAACGTTTTGATAGATGGTATCCAACATGAGTATATACTAGAACACTTAAACAACGATGAAATTGTAGTTGTTGCGGGTTCGCAAGGAATTAATCGAAATCGTGATATTCTATCGATGGGTGAGGGAGGAACAGAAACAACAGCTGTCGCTATCGGAGCAGCAATTGATGCAGAACAAGTCGAAATCTTAACGGTTCGAGATGGAATTTACACTGCTGATTCTGCAGTGGTTAACCAAGCAAGAAAGCTAAAGCAAATCACTTATGATGAGTTGCTAGAGCTTGCAAATCTTGGCTCCTATTCAATTCACCCCCGTGCAGTGGAGCTTGCGAAAATAGTTGAAATGCCATTACTTGTACGCTCAAGTACAGGAAACCAAGAAGGTACATTGATAAAGGGAGAGATTGACATGGAGAAAAATTTAATTGTTCGTGGGGTAGCATATGAAGCAGATATAATTCGCTTAACAGTCGGTTATGATTCATATGAACAATCGTCTCTTTCTGATATCTTTACTACACTTGCAGAACATAAAATTGATGTGGATATCATTGTGCAGGCTGTAATTGATGGGGTGAAGCCAACTGTTTCTTTTTCAATTGCAAAAGAAGACTTTGCAGAGGCTTTAAAAGTATTGGAAAAGAACAAGCCTGTGCTAGGATTTAGCTTTGCCGACTTTGAGGTAGGATTAGCCAAGGTTTCAATCGTTGGTGCGGGAATGGTTTCGAATCCGGGTGTAGCTGCTCGAATGTTTGACCGATTATGTAAAGAGAAAATCCTAGTTAAAATGGTTAGTACTTCGGAAATTAAAGTTTCTGTTGTCGTACCACAGGATGAAATGGTAAGAGCTGCAAATGTATTACACGATGAGTTTAATCTAGAAGAAGCGCTAGTATAGTGACGATGTAAAAAGCCAATTCTTGTGAGAACTCATTTTACAAGAATTGGCTTTTATATTTATATAGAAGAAGTATTTATTAATAATGGGTAGAAGTTGAAAAATTAGCAATTTTTCCCTTACTGTATTTTCTCTTTTGGGTCCCATTTTACCGTAAAGGTGATTTGGTGTTGTTTTTCATCTTTTTCGTCATAGCACTCAGTTAAGTAGCCATTTATGGATTGGATTTGTTGGGCGATAAATCCCGCTTCAATCCTAAAAGAGCGTTCTGTAATTTTTAATAAATCGACATCATTTGAAAGTTGAAAAATATAGCCATCCTTTTCTTCCTCTGTTAAAGTTAAAATGCCCCAGCCTGCATCTTGGAAAAACGAGATGATGAGCTGGATATCCATACAGGGGAATTTTCTTGCTAAGTCCTTACCAGCCCAGTAAAGTACATCTTTTTCATGTTTTCCTAAGATTGTTGGGAGTAAGTAGTCCCGCAAAATATCATATCCAAATACTGGGATAGTTTTGTTCTCCATTGATGTCATTTTAAAAATACCTCTTTCTTATTTTTCTTGTTTAAGCTTAAATTAACAAAAAATTTTAGATAACTAGAAAGTTTCCACCTAAATTAGAATAATTATTCTTTAAAAGGAAGTATAAAAAATCGGAAGCTACCTTGACGCTTGTACTACTTGAGAGTACAATGGACATGTCATAATATTGTACCATTATGAAATACACAGTCAATGAAGGATCCTTTACAAAATGGTGACGATATTGTCATGCGTATTTAAAAGTACTGAGGGGGGTAATAGTCTTGTCAAAAAATCATGAGTTTTACTGGAGACGCTTACATTCACTGCTAGGTGTAATTCCTGTAGGTCTGTTCTTAGTGTTCCACTTATCACTGAACTTTACTGCTACTGGTGGTGAAGACACTTACAATAATTCAGTTGGAATGATGGATTTAGTTCCACATTGGCTATTGTTAATTGTTGAATGGATTGTAATTTACATACCGATTTTATTCCACGGATTATATGGTCTGTATATTGCATTCACTGCTACACCAAACGTAAAACGCTTTGGTACATTCCGTAACTGGATGTTCGTATTACAACGTTTTACAGGAGTATTCCTTGTAATTTTCATTGCTTGGCACATTTTCCAAACACGTATTCAAAAAGCACTTGGTGCAGAAGTTGAATTCGATATGATGGCAGAAATTGTTAGCAATCCAGCAATGTTAGCATTCTATATTGTAGGTATCTTATCTGCAACATTCCACTTAGCAAACGGTTTATGGTCATTCCTAGTGAGCTGGGGTATTACACAATCAGCAAGCGCACAAAAAGTTGCAACTTACGTAACAATGATCTTCTTCGTTCTATTAAGTATCGTTGGTATTGCTGCAATCCTAGCATTCGTATAATTACATTACTAGTATATCCAAACAGGTTATAGCAAATTAAGAGGAGTGAAGAGTAATCATGGCGAAAAGCAAAATCATCGTCGTAGGTGGCGGTTTAGCCGGTTTAATGGCTACGATGAAAGCTGCCGAAGAAGGCGCTGAAGTTGAATTATTCTCATTAGTTCCCGTAAAACGTTCACACTCTGTATGTGCACAGGGCGGAATTAATGGAGCTGTAAATACAAAAGGTGAAGGGGATTCTCCATGGATCCACTTTGATGATACTGTTTATGGTGGAGATTTCTTAGCAAACCAACCACCTGTAAAAGCAATGTGTGATGCTGCCCCTGGTATCATCCACTTATTCGACCGTATGGGTGTTATGTTCAACCGTACACCAGAAGGTCTTATTGACTTCCGTCGTTTCGGCGGTACATTAATGCACCGTACTGCATTCTCTGGTGCAACTACTGGTCAACAATTACTTTATGCATTGGACGAGCAGGTTCGTCGTTATGAAGTAGATGGCTTAGTTACGAAATACGAGCACTGGGAATTCCTTGGAGCTGTTCTTGATGATGAAGGACATTGCCGCGGTATCGTAGCTCAAGATATGAAAACTGAAGAAATCCAATCATTCCGCTCTGACGCTGTAATTATGGCAACAGGTGGTCCTGGTATCATCTTTGGTAAATCTACAAACTCAATTATTAACACTGGTTCTGCAGCATCAATTGTTTACCAACAAGGTGCAACTTATGCAAACGGTGAAATGATCCAAATTCACCCAACAGCGATTCCTGGAGACGACAAAAACCGTCTAATGTCAGAATCTGCACGTGGTGAAGGTGGTCGTATTTGGACTTACAAAGACGGTAAGCCTTGGTACTTCTTAGAAGAAAAATACCCAGCTTACGGTAACTTAGTACCTCGTGATATCGCGACACGTGAAATCTTCGACGTATGTGTAAACCAAAAATTAGGTGTTAACGGAGAAAACGTTGTATACCTAGATCTTTCTCACAAAGATCCACATGAGTTAGATGTAAAACTTGGTGGTATCATCGAAATCTACGAAAAATTCGTAGGGGATGACCCACGTAAATTACCAATGAAAATCTTCCCAGCAGTTCACTACTCAATGGGTGGTTTATGGGTAGATTACGATCAAATGACTGAAATTCCAGGCCTATTTGCTGCTGGTGAATGTGATTATTCACAACATGGTGCAAACCGTCTTGGAGCAAACTCATTACTTTCAGCGATTTATGGTGGTAGCGTAGCTGGACCAAACGCTGTGAAATATGTTAAAGGCTTAAAGAAACGTGCGGAAGATCTTCCACAATCTATCTTCGATGCTCGCATCCAGGAAGAACAAGAAAAATGGGATGCAATCATTAACTTGAACGGAACTGAAAACGCATACTTAATTCACAAAGAACTGGGTGAATTAATGACTGATAACGTAACAGTAGTACGTTACAATGATCGTCTTGAAGCAACTTACAACAAACTTACAGAATTACTACAACGTTGGGAAAACATCAACATCAACGACACGCAAAAATGGAGTAACCAAGGTGCCCACTTTACTCGTCAGTTGAAAAACATGTTATACCTTGCTCGTGTAATTACTAAAGGCGCACTTTTACGTAACGAATCTCGTGGAGCGCACTACAAGCCAGACTTCCCAGAACGTGATGATGAGAACTTCTTAAAAACAACAATGGCGAAGTTCAATCCACAAACTGGTGAACCTGAAATTTCTTATGCAGAAGTAGATGTTTCCCTAATTCCGCCACGTAAACGTGACTATTCTTCATAAACTTAAGGGAGGTCATTAATCATGACAACACCAGTAGAAACTGGAAGAACTGTTAAAATGGAAATCCTTCGTCAAGATACTGAAGGTGGCGCAACTCGTTGGGAAAAATTCGAAGTGCCTTATCGTCCTGGTATGAACGTGATCTCTGCCTTAATGGCAATTCAACAAAACCCTGTTACTTCTGACGGGAAAAATACGTCACCAGTAACTTGGGATATGAACTGTCTTGAAGAGGTATGTGGAGCTTGTTCTATGGTTATTAATGGTCGTCCACGTCAATCGTGTTCTACTCTAATTGACCAATTAGAGCAACCTATTCGTTTAGAGCCTATGAAAACTTTCCCTGTAGTACGTGACTTACAAGTTGACCGTAGCCGTATGTTCAACGCACTTAAAAAAGTTAAAGCTTGGGTGCCAATCGACGGAAGCTATGATTTAGGTGAAGGTCCTCGTATGCCGGAACGTAAACGTCAATGGGCTTACGAATTATCAAAATGTATGACTTGTGGTGTTTGTATGGAAGCATGTCCAAACGTATCTGAAGGTGCGTCATTTATCGGACCAGCTCCATTATCACAAGTACGTTTATTTAATACTCACCCAACAGGTGCTATGAATAAAGATGAACGTCTTGCAGAAATTATGGGAGATGGTGGCCTTGCAAACTGCGGTAACTCACAAAACTGTGTAGCTGCATGTCCAAAAGGTATTCCATTAACAACATCAATTGCAGCACTTAACCGTGAAACAACTGTACAAATGTTCCGTAACTTCTTCGGTTCAGACCATATGGTTGACTAATATATTATTAGTTTAATTAACAAGTATTAGTTTCTTCCTATATAAGAAAAGGGTATCTAAGTCATATTTGTGACTTTTAGATACCCTTTTTACGTTGTGCTGCATATGATAGGGCGATATAAAAATCTTCAGACCCTTAAAACACTTCTTCTAAAATGATTCCTATTCGCAAGATAAAGCATAAATGGATAGCTTAACGATTTTGTTTGTGAACCCTATACCAATTTTTGAGGATATCATTTCCATTACAGACTAAATTAGTAAGACAATCTCCTTTATCCAACCTTGTTATATTTGCTATAATTAAATGAACCACTATTCATTTTCGTTGTTTTGTTAGTGAACAATACTGCGAAGTCACTTTGAATAAGGGGAATAGGGAGAAAAAGGGGAAGGGGTTTTTAGTATGAAGGCAAGTTATATTACTGATCTGCAAAAATGGCAGGAGGAGTTTAAGTTTTTCGTAGAGGTTACAGTCCGATTTTCAGAAACCGATATGTATGGTCATTTGAACAATACGATACCTTTTGCATACTTTGAATATGCACGTATTGAATATTTAAAACAGCTTGGTTTCATGGATTGGTCCTCAACAGAGATGACGAAAATTCCAGTTGTAGCAGATTTGCAGTGTGATTATTTAAAACAAGTTTATTTTGATGAAACTCTACGAATCTATGTAAAGGCAGCACGAATTGGTAACTCTTCCATCGACATTCATTATCTAGCGAGAAACGAAAAAGACGAACCTTGTTTTATCGGCAGAGGCACGATTGTTCAAATCGACAAGTCTTCAGGTAAAGCCATTCCATGGGATGAAAAAGAAAAATTAATATTACAGGAGAAATAGTGAAAATGCCCTCACAGCCTTTCAACTCTTGACATACTTTACATAGAAGAGGAGATAGGAGGGTGTTGCCTTATGAATAGCCCGCAGCATCGTTCACTTTTGACGAAACGAGAACGGGAAATTTTCCAGTTACTTATCTTAGATTATTCAACTAAGGACATTTCGCAGAAGTTGGGCATTAGCGAGAAAACGGTGCGTAATCATATTTCAAACACGATTCAAAAGCTGGGCGTATCCAGTAGATCACAAGCATTAATAGAATTGCTGAGGCTAGAAGAATTATCATTACACTAATTGGATGCTTGCTATTTCGTCTAAAACACTTCAAAATAGAGTTAGATATTAATGTCTAGCATATAAATTTTGTTCCGAGTAGTATACACGGACTTCAAAGTCGCTATAGACTGAATTGATTCTTGAGGAGTGTGACTGCACTATTATGAGGAAGGACGAAATGCACAGCCAAGAAACTGTAGCGTTTTTAGAAAAAGAACTTCGGTTTATTTCACATTTGATTAAACAAAAGGGTAGAGAAATTTTAAGTAATTATACGATAACACCTCCCCAATTCATAGCGCTTCAATGGTTACATGAAAAAGGCGATATGACAATTGGTGAATTATCGAATAAAATGTATTTGGCTTTTAGTACGACAACTGATTTAGTTGATCGTATGGAAAAAAATGAATTAGTAGTGCGTATTCGTGACGAGCAAGACCGCCGAGTTGTACACATTCATTTACTTCAAGAGGGCGCAAGAATAATCGAAGAAGTAATCGAAAAAAGACAGAATTACTTACACGATGTGTTATTAGAATTTGATGAGGATGAAGTAAATAACCTATCAAAACTACTGCACAAACTACATCAACAAATGCAATAGGATAGAGGCGGTTTTAGTGAATGCCCCGATAGGCGTTATTGATTCTGGCGTTGGCGGCTTAACGGTTGCAAAACAAATGATGAAGTTATTACCAAATGAAACAATTTACTATATTGGTGATACAGCAAGATGTCCATATGGACCGCGTAACAGACGCGAAGTTTTACATTTTACATGGCAAATGGCTAAAGCATTAGAAAAAATGAATATCAAAATGCTCGTCGTCGCATGTAATACAGCAACAGCTGTAGCGTTAGAGAGCCTGCAGAAGCATCTGTCAATTCCGGTTGTCGGTGTTATTAATGCAGGTGCACGCGCTGCAGAGAAAAAAACAAAACGTAATGAGATTGTCGTACTTGCAACTGAAGGCACTATAAAAAGTGGAGCATATGAAAATGCTCTACTTTCTTTAAGTACGAAAGCGAAAATAATTCCTCTTGCGTGTCCAACATTTGTACCACTTGTAGAAAGTGGCGAATATGAGGGACAGTTTGCATTCGACTTAGTAGCAAAAGGGTTAAAGCCGCTAGCCGACAAAAAGTTTGATACAGTTATATTAGGATGTACCCACTATCCAATCATCCAGCACTATATCGAAAAAGTTGTAGGACCACATGTAGCAGTCCTTTCATCAGCAGAGGAAACGGCTAAAGAAGTAAAAGACCTACTAGAATATAACCAGAAGCTTTCAACTTCAAAAGATAAGCCGCACCATGTATTCTATACAACAGGCTCAGTACCAATTTTTCAATTAATTGCTAACAATTGGTTGGAATCCGAAAAACTAGATATCCGACGAATAAAATTGTAACCTCATTCATTGGTAATATCTCTTTTACAATTCAAATTTGATATGCAAACTAAACATAACTCGAAAGCAGGATCCCCTGCTTTCGAGTTTTTTTGTGAATTGTGTGAGAATTGTTTGTGTACCTGGTCCCTAGAATATTCAGAATTGTTCAAGGACCAGGTACACGACTCGAAAAGAGTGATAAATTATGGTAAGATGGGTAGCGCGAAACAACTAGGAGGATATATATGACAAGACATGATGGACGAGCGGTCGAACAACTAAGACCAGTAAAAATAGAAACGAATTATTTAATGCACCCAGAAGGCTCTGTACTGATTCAAGTGGGAGATACGAAGGTCATTTGTACAGCTACAGTAGATGATCGCGTACCGGGCTTCTTACGCGGCCAAGGTAAAGGGTGGATTACCGCTGAATATTCTATGCTGCCAAGAGCAACAGCAGAGCGTACACAGCGTGATGCCTCTCGTGGAAAAATTAACGGTCGTACAATGGAAATTCAACGCCTAATCGGCCGTGCATTACGTGCAATTGTCGATTTAGAAGCACTAGGCGAAAAAACAATTTGGATTGATTGTGATGTCATCCAGGCTGATGGGGGCACACGTACTGCTTCAATCACAGGAGCATTCGTTGCATTAACTCAAGCACTAGCGAAAATTCACGAGAATAAACCCTTTGCAAAATTCCCGATTGTCGATTACTTAGCTGCAACAAGTGTAGGTTTTGTCGATGAAATAGGTGCTGTATTAGATTTGAATTATATTGAAGATTCTGCTGCTGCAGTTGACATGAATCTTGTAATGACGGGAAGTGGCCGCTTCGTTGAAATCCAAGGAACGGGTGAAGAAGCAACTTTTTCACGCAGTGAACTTAACGAATTATTGGATTTAGGCGAAAATGGAATCCGTGAATTAATCGAGATTCAAAAAACTGCACTTGGTGAAGCAGCCGCTTTAGTAAGGGATGCAAAGGAGGAAGCGTAATGAAACAAGTCGTTATCGCTACGAAAAATAAAGGTAAAGCAAAGGATTTCGAGGCACTATTTTCTCCACTAGGCTACGAAGTCGTAACTATGTTCGATGTGGCACCTGACATGGAAATCGAGGAGACAGGCAAGACCTTTGAAGAGAATGCCATTCTAAAGGCTGAAACCCTTTCTCGTGCCCTTAACAAACTTGTCATAGCAGATGATAGTGGACTAGCTGTAGACGCCCTAGGAGGCGAACCAGGCGTGTATTCTGCTCGATATGCTGGCGACCATGATGATGAAGCAAACATCGTAAAAGTTTTAGAGAAATTGGATGGTGTACCTGAAGCAGAACGAACTGCACGCTTTTGCTGCGCTTTAGCCATCGCTGGCCCAGAGATCGAGACTCATACGGTGTTCGGTACATGTGAAGGCGTGATTCTAGAGGGAAAACGCGGCACAAACGGATTTGGCTATGATCCAATCTTCTATGTTCCACAGTTAAACCGTGCAATGGCCGAGCTAACACCAGAAGAAAAAGGTGCAATCTCGCACCGTGGTAACGCAATTCGCAAGCTTGGTGAAGAGCTGACTAATTTGATGAAGTAGGGTTTGGTTGGTGGTGAGCTAGTGGGATGCTGGGGAAACGGTTTTATCGAAATGTCCGGTAAAGCTGGGATTGTGTCTGGTTACTTTAGAAAAGTGTCTGGTAAATTTGAGAAAGTGTCCGGTAAAATTCAAAATCTGTCCGGTAAATCGTGAACTGTCCAATAAATCTAGAAAAGTGTCCAATAAACCACGTAATGTGTCCAATAAAATCAAAAAAGTGTCCAATAAATATATTAAAACCAGTCCAGAAGCTTTGGAAAATCTAATTTTCCGAAGTAACTGGACTCCTTTAAAATTTGGAGGTGTAGTAAATGAAGCTGTTAGTGATGAGTGATACCCATGGAGATGCAGAGGTAATTAAACGTGTTCGTGAATCGTTTGAAAATGTTGATGCTATTATTCATTGTGGTGACAGTGAGCTTGCCTATGACCATCCTTATTTAGATGATGTGTGGAAAGTGCGCGGCAATTGTGACGGTGATGATCGATTTCCGGAAGAAGAGTTATTTGAAGTGGAAGGGAAGAAAATATTCGTTGCACACGGCCATTTGCTAAATGTAAAATCGACAATCATGAATTTACTGTATCGCTCAAAAGAAGTACAGGCGAACGTCAGCTTTTTCGGCCACTCACATGTATTGGGAGCAGAGCTAGTGGACAACATATTATTTGTGAATCCAGGCAGCCTCCTGAAACCCCGTGTACTTGCTGAAAAAAGCTATGCATTAGTGGAATGGGTCAATCATAAATGGATTGTTACAGCATATACTGATAAAGGTGAAGTAATTTTTACAAATGCTTATGAATTAACCGAGTAATTCTATAAACGGAAAAATTTATAAGGAAATCAAATATTTTTTATAAATACCGTTGACTTTTAAATTTTTAATGGCTATAATAATAATTGTCTTTCAGGTTATTAACTAACTTGATTGTCAAATGTCTCAGTAGCTCAGCCGGATAGAGCATACGCCTTCTAAGCGTACGGTCGGGGGTTCGAATCCCTCCTGGGACGTATCAAGGTTCCGATAGAATGAGAACCTATAGAAAAGCGCTTCAAATCCTTTCGTATAAAGGATTTGGGGCGCTTTTCCTTTTTCTGAGAATACGTTAGAAAAGGATAGAAAAAGAAAAGTTTATACACATTTTTCACACAAGAATGGTTTATAAAAAACGGTATTTAGTATTGTTTTTAAAGTTAAAATATTTTAATTAATGATTTTTTTAGCATTAACTACAATTAGTACAAATAATTTGTGTTTGCTACTCACCAGCATAACGGAACGTGACGTTTCTATATTTATCCATTTTGTTTTTATGTAGTGGAATTATTGTTCAAATATCGAGCGCTTTTCTTTAATAAGGTCCGTTATTTTGATCATCAATCTCAAAATTCATTAAAATTTTAAGTTAAAGCATCACACTATATTTGAATAAATAGTAGTCAGTTAAATCCCTGCTAATTCTATTATTTATTTTCGATTTCTAAAGATTCAATACTTTTAGTAACTGGTAAATAGTGAATTTTACAATGATAAGTTCCATCTGGTAAACGCTTGAATGTATCGCCCTTTATTTGATAAATTGTTTCATCTATTTCAACTGTAGTTTTTGCAATACTTTTGCCGTTATCATTAAACCCAATAAAGCATTCGCCCTGTGCTATTTGTACTTCACCAGTTTGCAATTTATAAAAGTCGAATCCATATATGCCTGAAATAATACCGGTTAAGAGTAACAGAGAGGTTAAAGCTAGGACATTGCCGCCAGTTGCCCTTTTTTGTTTTATGAGGTGGAGGAAATAACCAATTGTGAAAATAAATAAGATGAAGAAGATAATGAGTGTACTATAAAAAGCTATTAACATCTTTATCACTCCGTCTGATTAATAGTTACTATACATACGTTTTGGAATCATGAGAGTTTCATAAATACGCCAAATACCGCTTTAATTGCATTTTAACTATTCAACAGAAACAGCTAATAGTTGTCATGATTTTTTCAATAAAAAATATAAAACCTACATGATATATTAAAAAGGGTATGGCAAATAAGCCTTCCTTTATAGGATTTCTTTGTATTGGTCCGTTAGATTGTTTTTTAACTATTTTCGAGCTACCTCAACATGGAAAAATGGATTGTCCTATTACCGGACAATCCATTTTTGTAGTTAATTATCTAATTCAAGCGTTTCATTAATGTCTGTCGTTTGAGAGCTTTGCCCCGTCATGCGTTTATAATAAAAGACAATCTTCTTTATGAGATTTCCGCTTTCCCAATATTCGGCTGCTTCAGCTTTCACCTTTATCAGGATAAGGTTAGGATCATCATAAGAAGTTTGCATAATTTTCTCATATACTTTACTCCACAATTCCTTTTTCTTGTCTAAATCTTCAATGATTTCTGCTCTTCCACGCACGGAAACATAGGATTTACCAACATATGCTACATTAACATCTTGATTTTGTAATATTTCATCATATTTATTTGTATCTTTTTTAGTGAAAAACCATAAGTCACCATCAAACTCTACTTCTTGCGTTTTCATGGGGCGTGAAACAAGACCTTCTTCGGTAGCTGTAGTCAACATAGCCATGTCGATATCTTTTATTAACTCTCTTAATGTTTCAATTTCTTCTTGTTTTATCATGTTAGACATTACTATCACCTCTTTTATTATTACATATTACCCTCCATAACAATTTTTAATCAGCGATAGAGTATTACAAAACCAAATCTAACAAAATGAAACCAAATCACCGCAATGTATTTGGCATCTAATTAGATTTATTCTTCTTAATAGTGCTAAAATAATCAGCGGTTAATCAATTGAAGGGTTAATTTTTGAAGAAGAGTGTATTTTTTTAGCAATCGTTCCAGATTGTGAATTAACCCTATAATATAAATATTCAATAATTAATGTTAAAGAGTTTGTGAAGCAATATAATTAAACTAACGGGGCAGGATAGTTGAAGAACAAGTTGAATAGAATTCTGATTTTTTTTTATTAGAACCTCGATAAATATTATCCTTAAATCAAGGAGGAGGCGCCGATTCAAAAGTGTGATGGACGCTGGTTAGAATTGTAGTTTAATTAGTATCTTCAAATAAGATACCTTTAAAATTAAAGTAATCTACAATCATTTGTAGGATTAAAATAACTGTTACTAATCTAAGTAGTAGTTTTACATGTTTCGTTTTTAATTTACGAGCTAATCTTACACCGAACTGTGCACCAATAATGGATCCAAGCATTAATGCTATGGTAAGTGGCCAGAAAATTTTCCCCGTTGATATGTAAGTGATGGCAGAACCAAAGCAACTTGCAAAAACGCCAACTCTTGCTAAGCCAACTGCTCGGATATAGGCAATTTTTTGGCTTGCATATAAATACATCGCAAGTGTACTGCTTCCTGGCCCAAACATTCCGTCATACATTCCTATACCAATCAGTGCAGTTCCTGATTTTTTATTTGCATGAAACTGTTCAGTTCCATCAAAATTACCTGTATTCATGAAGGAAGTTACAAATGCAAAGCTTAATAAAATGATTGCAATAATCGTTAGGGTACTTCCGCTTAAAAATGAAGCAATGAGTCCACCTAAAATACCTCCTCCAAGACAAAACATTAGGACTAATAATGCTTCTTTCGTGGAAACTTCTTTTCTCTTTAAGATGACAAGAAAGCTTGAGAGTGAACTGACGGTATTGGAAACCTTGTTTGCACCGATTGCTGAATGCACGGGTAACCCCATAAGTAACATAGTGGGTAAGCTAATCAGTCCCCCTCCTCCGACCAATGTACCGACTACATTACCTATAATTCCAATCAGAAAAAAGATGACGAATTCCATTGAACAAACCTACTTTCAAAATTACACCATAGATTCAGTTTACCACGTACAATCTTTGGTCTGAACTCTAAAAGAAACAATTTTAAAAATTCGATGAATGGAACGTTGAGGTAGAAGAATTTGAATTAATGTAAGTAAATGATATGTAACATAATTTTCGATATGTTTTGTTGAATAACAATCTTTTAAGGATGTTACTAAACGCCTTTTTGGGGAAAGTCTTATCAATTATAATTACCATCATCTTCGTAATGGTATAATAATCCATATCAAAGTTATGGAGCGTGTGGACATATGAACAATAAATCTATTGCTAATCTATCGTTTATTATCTGTGCTGTTATCTTATTAAATAACTTTACGGCCATTTTAGTAAAAGCGGAAATTTCCAAAACGGCATTTAATATGTCTATAATATTAATTATTATATTATTAATAAATGGTATTGTGCATAAAAGAAGGGCAACCAAATAAAAGATTAGGTAACACAATAGTCCAAGAAATGCTGTTATGCTTTAAAACTGGCTTTTTTATCGTTCATACTTCAATTACGCACCTAAATTGAAGAACAATCATCCACACTCGGGCGCTTTTCTTTAATGAGAAATACGTCGTTATTTATGAAAAGGACCGATTAATGGAGCAATAATATAAGTTTGAGAAAGAGTTTTTAAAATCTGTTTCACGAGAGTTAACCTCATTTAACTAAGTGAAAAAATAGAAATTATGATATATAGAATACAAACTAGCTAATAGAAGCTAATCGTTATTCCACAATCGGGAGCTATTGTTGAATAAGAGTTACTTATTCATTAGCAAAATTAAGAGTAGGTATTGATCCGAGAACGATTAATGCCTTTTTTATTTATCTTATTGTGCTAACGGGGCAGATTAACGGAGTAATTAAATTAAGCAATTAAAAATTGCCAAGTTTAATTTCAATATCAAAGAAGCTTTTTAGGATTAGAAATTCCCTAACAATGTAATTCCGCATTTTCCACAACTACATCAAGTTGTAAGTTATAATATCGCTTAAAAATGCAAGATACCTCCTAAAAGCAACCCGTCCTAGGTTAGAACGGGTTAGCTTTACTGAGATTTTAAATTTAGATAGCGATATTGTTACTTTATCTTACTTCATGCTTCATTCTATGAGCTAGGTTGAGTCTTTCTCCAGCCATAAAACTGCATGACGTCTTTTGTTCATAAAAATCATTTCAATTCCCACCTTTCATATTATTTAATTAAAACAAAATTAATATTGACGAAAATAATTTTCTGCTTTTCTTCGGTTCTCTTCAAAGATTTTTTTCACATTTTCATTATGAAGTGCTTTCTCATGAGAGATTACACGTTTTGTAACAGTTATCGTAAGAGAAAAAATGTTTAATGTCATTTATTATCACCTCCTTAAATTACCCTAAAAAATGAAAAAAACCGTAGAGAGACTCCCCTACGGTAAAAAAGGCACAAAAATACCGCAGGGGCACACTTCTCCCTGCGGTATGGGTATACTTAATTACAAAAAAAACTTAAGCGATCCATTCCGAACTGGTCGAATGTGTGATATTCTTTTTTGCTGAAGTTGTAACTACCAGTGACATCAATTTAACGATTACCATCATTTCATTCGACCTCCTTAAGAATTTTTTTTGTTTACTTTGTAAGTATATCTATCTTTAAGTTGTTTGTAAACATTTTTTACAAACTTTACCTAATTATGCTAACGAGTAGAAATACTCTTTGCTGCTTTACCTTGTTGGTTATCTGATTTTTCGTTGTAGCAAATATAAGATTGAGAAGACTTAAAGCAAAGAACCATAATTATTTTAGATATGTACAATCATTGTGGAAAGGCTTTTATTAATAATAACATCTTAAATCCAAGTGATTATTACGATGATATAATAAAAAATCAATCTTGAAATAATAGGGGTTTAGCTTTAAAAGTATAGGAATGATCACTATCTTAATATTCAACAATCTTGCGCTTTCCTTGAATAAGGAGAGGGTCTTTCACCATGGATAGGGGGAGAATGTTAATTAAGTTTTAGCAAAATAAAAGGGTATTTATGTTAAAATAAATGAAAATTGTGAATTTAAAGGGACTATAATATTTGAAATGCAGTATGACCCTGTTTTAATAGAGCACGGATTAACAGGAATGACAAAACCGTTGTTGATAGACTGATTATTGAAAGGAGGGAGTTTCACCTGGAAGCTCTTCAAAGAATGCTAGATAGCATCGAGTATATAGAACGGAATTTAGACAATGATCTTTTTATTGAAGATATTGCTGCAATCGCCTACATGTCTAAATTTCACTTCCAACGGATGTTTAATATGCTAACTGGATATACCGTAAGTGAATATATCCGAAATCGCCGTATTACATTAGCCGCGCAGGAACTGGTGAATTCTAGGTCTAAAGTAATTGACGTTGCAATGAAGTATGGATATGAAAGTCCAGAATCTTTTACAAAAGCATTTCGGAAAATTCATGGTATCAGTCCATCAGAAGCCAAGAAAAATAGTCAATCCTTGAAGGCTTATCCTAAACTCTCTTTTCAAATTCAGTTAAAGGGTGATGTGGAAATGGATTACAAGATCGTGGAAAAAGACGGATTTACTGTTGGAGGGAAAAGTATTCGTACAACCACAATAGGCGGAGAGAACAACCGAAAGATAGCTGCTTTCTGGGATGAATCGAACCAGAGTGGATTCACAGGAGAGCTTGCTAGAAACTGTGGCTCCCTTGGATTAATCGGAATTTGCACGGATTTTGACAAACAACAAGAAAATCTAACCTACTTAATCGGTGCAGAAAAGAATATTGAACAAATCCCATTTGACTGGGAAGAAAGACAGATTCCTTCTGCAACCTGGGCAGTTTTTCCGGTCTACGGAGCAATGCCCGACGCAATGCCAAGGATATGGGAGAGGATCTTCTCTGAATGGTTTCCAGCAACTGGATATGAGCATGCTGGTGGACCAGAAATGGAGGTATACATTAGTGATGCTGACCCTTCTTCAGAGGATTATTATAGTGAGATATGGATACCGATTAAAAAGAAATAAAAAAGAATATGGACAGTCTTTGTTTATGTAATTTTATAAATTGCTAGTTAAACTAGCTAATAGAATCTACACCATTATTCCATTATAGGGCGCGATTCTTGAGTGGGAGTGTGCTTTTTTCATCCAATAGGACAGTGTGGTAATAATTGGATGAATTCTAAAACTCGTAAGAAATTCAATCGTAAGTGTCGAATGTGAAAATGATAGCGTTAATAGGTTGATTGCTTGTAGTTTATGGTGTAATAATTTGGTCTTACTTCAAGCCGCAAGAAAGTTTGTTATTGAGAAAACGGCGGTTATACAAAAATGAACCTGAATACCAGTATAATTGTTGTTTATAGTTTCAGTTAATAAAAATTTAATATCCTTTATACAATAATCGTGGGAGATTGTTGCATAAGTCAATTAGCCAGGTATTAATTACCTGGTTTTTTCTTATTTCTAAAAAGGGAATTTTTGTTCTTTATTCATCAAAAGGGAACGTTAGTTGGTTGTTGATTTCACTTTTCTATTTGTATGCGCAAGTTGCTGTCATTAAAAAAGAAATATCAAATTGCTTTTATGAATGTAGGTAGTATATTGTAGGGAATGATATCATTAGTAAGGTTTGAACAATAAAGGTAGCCAGACTTATTGAAGAGCTGTCTTTTAATAAAGTCAAAAATGCAATATGCATGAATCCTAAAATTTAGAGCACGCATATTCAATTACAAAGGAAAGTCAATACAGAGGTGAATACAGTGATACAATCTATTTTTGAAGAAGTAATGAGTGCACCAGAAAAGGGACATTTAGCAGATTATATTCCGGCATTAGCAAACCAGCCGAAAGACTTATTTGCAGTGTACATAATTGATGAAAAAGGGGAAGTATTAACTTTTGGAGATTTCAATGTTGTATTGACCTTGCAAAGTATATCTAAGGTAATGAGTTTTATAGTAGCAGCGGATAATTTAGGAATTGATCAAGTACTTGAAAAAGTTGATGTTGAGCCTACAGGCGATCCGTTTAACTCCATTGTACGTCTGGAAGTAGCTGAAAAAGGAAAACCCTTTAACCCGATGATTAATGCTGGAGCGATAACTGTCGCTTCATTGTTACCTGGGGAAAATGTTGAAGCAAGAGTGAAGTCGGTGACTGATTTTATTAGCCAAGTAACAGCAAGGGAGCATTCGGTGAATCAAGAAGTGTTCCAATCAGAGATGGAAACGGCATATCGGAACCGAGCAATTGCTAACTATTTAAAAGCAAACGATTATCTGCGGGGTACGGTAGAGGAAGCGTTAGAGACGTATCTGCAACTTTGCTCGATTGAATTAACGACAGAAGACTTGGCGAAACTCGGCTTATTTATCTGCTCTGACGGTTTACTGCTAACGGAAAATAAAAGTCTCATCACCCGAAAAACAGCCCGCTATACAAAAGCACTTATGATGACATGCGGCCTATATAATGCATCCGGGAAATATGCGGCAACGATCGGAATGCCGATGAAAAGCGGGGTATCCGGAGGCGTATTATGTACCGTCCAAAATGGTCAAATCGAACACTTACAGGGACGAATGGGAATCGGTGTGTTCAGTCCAATGATTGATGAGATCGGAAATAGCGTCAAAGGAATGGACTTTTTACAGAAAATCTCTGAGCATTACAATTTAAGTGTCTTTTAAAAGAACGTGATAGATGAAGAATTGCTTGAAAAAGTTAAGCAAATTAAAAAGGATACTACTCGAAAGAAAGTTAAACCAATTGAAAAAGAGATCTCTTGTTTATCAAGGGGTCTCTTATGTTTTATTTATATGTAAGCAACGGTAGGGGATTCGTTTTAGTGTAAAAAAATCACAATTCTCTACTTGTTTTCACTACATTAGAAGATTACTTTTTAAAGTGAGATTCAATGTATGCTTTTTCCTCAACCGGTGTTAGTAATCTTGTTGCTTCGCCTACGTTTCCACCTTGTAAACTCCAGATATAGTTGTGGTCAAGAACAGCATTTGAAAAATCGCCTTGTACCCATTTTTCTAAAATGCTCACATAAGCATCTCCACTAATGTATTTTTCTTTGTTTAATATAGCAACTTCAAGTAAACGCTCAACACGTTCTTGTGTGATTTGGTATTCGCCCCATTTTTGTTCAGCCGCTACTTTTTGGTGACTCATGCCATGAATAATATCCTGTATGTTACTTTCAGCTAAATCATCTGGGAACCTTATTTTCAGATCAAGTTTATCATCTTCAGGCATATCAACTTCGGCAGTTTTGAACTCTTCTTCAATTTGTTCTTGAGCGTCAAGAATTTCTTCTTCAGATGGTTCGTTTAAATATTTACTTAAATAGTAAACCCCTACACCAATTGCTAAAACGCCTACAATGATAAAAAATATGATTAATGTCTTTTTCATAATAACCTCGCTTCCAATTTTAGTACTTATAGTAACAATTCTACCTAGTGCCTTAGCAATCTAGCAAGAGCTGACTCTTAAGGTTTATTTTCGTTTTGAAATATTTGTAAAATATAAAAAGAGACGCTAACTCTAGCATCTCTCTACGTAATTCATTTAACTCATCACTTCCGAATCAAACCATACCCGCCATGTATTGCTTTGACATCAGATGCTGTGATCAGTGCTTTTTCAACCTTTTTCTCTATGTCATCAATCACTTTATCTTTGATTTTACGTTTTAAGTGAAGGATGAGGATGCTGCGGTTTGTATCTCTGCCTTCTCCATGCATAACTGTTACGGCTACGTTATGGCTGCTTCGCAAGTAGCCTGCCAATTCTTGTCCGACACTTTCATCCACTATGACTTGAATGGTAATGAGTCCTATGGCTAATTTGGATTCAAGCCATATACCAATATAGTTCCCGATTGCAAAGCCGATTGCATAGGCGACCATGCTTGCTGGATTTTCACTAAGTCCGATTAATACAACACTGACTACCTTTAACCAGATCAGAACTTCGATGAAGGCAATTATAGAAGAATAGCCTTTCATACCTTTTGCAATAAAAACAGTTCGCACCGTACTTAATGAAACCTCGATGATTTTCGCAAATAAGATGATGAAAAATTCCATATCGTTTTCCTCCGTATTTTTGAAAATTATTAATTTGAAATGGATAGCGGTAAAATTTTCGCAGTAAATATTGCTCGAAACTATACTTTCTAAATATCCCTGATTGTCCTTTGTAAAACGTGGTTAGCCCTAACCACTAGCTTTGCTTCCCATCCTTTTTATATAAATCTCCTATCTGCCAAATGAGCTGTCATAAAGTTTTTATGTATAATTTTGAGCCGGAAAAAGCTTCAACTCCTTAATTATTAAGTTATTGAAGCTTTCTTTATGGAGAAATTTATTATGCCCCAGTAAATAAGTTGAATAATATTTTGTAATAAAAATTCAGAGAGAAGATTGAATATAAATAATTATTAAATAATCTTTATACTGATTTAATAATTTTTAATGTCGTTGTTCAATTTGTAACGACTAATTTCGACATTTTCCCCTCGATTGAAGCGAGATAGATGGATAGCAAAAACAGCGAAACGAATAAGGATGAGGACGTGTTTATTATTTTAAAATCAGCATTTTTATCCTCAGATTAAAAATTTCGATTGTTGCGAAAATCTATAAATCGAAAAGGTTTCGACATTATATTTAAACTGAGTAACATAAAACGGTAACATTACTTGTGTATATTTTAGACAGGCAGAAGATGGTACTGCCGGAAAAATTGAGTAGTGTTTTTACTCAAACTAGAAGGAGGTAAGAAAAGAGGAGCTTTATGAAAAATCCATCCTATCAGTAGAAAAAAATACACCTTAGGAGAGATGAAGTAATGAATAAAAAAGAGATGGAAACTAAGAAAGTTAATAAACAAATTTCGAAAAAAGTAGCACCATTAGTGATGTCAACATCTGTGATAGCTGCAACCTTTTTAGTAGCTGGTGCACCTATTTCAGCAGCAGAGCTTGATTCGAAGGGTGTTAATCCGAAAGTAATTGAACATGTAAAACATCATCATCATGGTAAGGAGGTAAGTGAATTATCGAAAAGTATTCCAGGATCTCCTCAAAAAGGGAAACTAGTTCGTGATTTAGCTTCACACAAACACAAACTAATACCAATTCATAATCCAATCCATGATGAGGTTAATAATATAGATGAAACAAATGTTGATGGGTCTCAAGAAGGCGATAAAAATGATAATCCATCAACAGATGAAGAAACACCAGTAACAGAGGAACCTGTTGTAGATGAAGAAGTAGTAGAGGAACCAGAAGCACCGGCAACAGAAGAGGTGCCAGCAACGGAAGAAACAGAAGTACCTGAAGAAGAGGTAGTAGAAGAAGAAGTAGAAGCACCAGCAACTGAAGAGACTCCAGCAACAGAAGAAACAGAAGTACCTGAAGAAGAGGTAGAAGAAGTAGAAGCACCAACAACAGAAGAGGTGCCAGCACCGGAAGAAACAGAAGTACCTGAAGAAGAGGTAGTAGAAGAAGTAGAAGCACCAACGACAGAAGAGGTACCGGCACCGGAGGAAACAGAAGTACCTGAAGAAGAAGTAGAAGTACCAGCGACTGAAGAGACGCCAGCAACAGAAGAAACAGAAGTACCTGAAGAAGAGGTAGTAGAAGAAGTAGAAGCACCAGCGACTGAAGAGACGCCAGCAACGGAAGAAACTGAAGTAGCTGAAGAAGAGGTAGAAGAAGTAGAAACACCAACAACAGAAGAAACACCAGCAGCTGAAGATACAAATCTATCTGATGAAGAGCAAACTCTTGAAGAAGATACATGGGTAGATGAAAGCTATCAATTTATCAGCGCAGGTTATCAAAGTCTTACAGGGTTTTATCAGACTTTAATTGAACAATACCTAACTGAATCAGATTACGATTTACCAGGTGAAGAATCTGTAAATATGGATTCAATCGATGAGGTTTCTGCTGAATCTACTGATGGTGCTGAATCTGACCAAGCAACAGCGGAAACAACAGCCCTAGAAACACCTGAAACAACAGCATTAGAAATAACAGAAACATCGGCTCCTGTAACACCGGAGACAACTGCTTTAGATGAGGCTTCATCTCAAGATAGTTCTGTAGATAATTCAGATACAGAATTGCCAACTGAAGTTGATTCTGTAACGCCAGTTGTTGAAACGACTGAAAATGAGCCTTCAGATGTAGAAGTACCAGAGGAAGATCTAGAAACAGTGGAAAATACTGTGTTAGAACCTGTGGAGTCAGAAGAATCAGTAGAACCTGTGGCATCAGAAACTGAAAACGAAGGTTTAGATACTGAAGCAGAACAAGCTGATCAAAATGAAGCTGAAACAGAAGAAGAAGCTACAACTTTAAAGAACAAAATAATTGAATACTATAAAGAACTAGTAACTGCATTCTCTAGCTTTTTAAGCTTATTAAAATAATAGAGACTAACTAGCATAGGCGATTATTGAAAAATGAATATGAAGTCAATGGGACAAGCCTTCCTCCTTTAGAGAGTACTTATTTCCAAGGTGGAAGCCCGTTAAGATTGTATCTCTATAAAAGGAAGCTTGTACTTTTGACTTGGTTTACAAGAAGTATGTCATGTCGACAAATTTCTATGAATATAATAAACCAATTGTATTTCCCATTGCTTCCAGCTTTATCGTGTGAATAGTTCATAAAGGATACGAGGGAGTGTAAACTTGACGATTTTAAATCCTCAATATTCATTTTTGGAGGCCGATTATAATAACGCTAGTTTAAGTCATATAAAGCTAGAAAATGAAAGTACTTCAGGAATGATTCAAGGAAGTATTGAAGCTGAAAAAGAGGTAAGCAAAAGTTTAAAAAGCACAATCATATGGCTCTTGCTAAAAGTAAATCCAGTGGCTCCAATCTTAGTGCGGGTGCCAGCAGATATTTATTGTATTGTATTTTTGATGACTGGGGAGTGGTTAACGTTTTAGTAATGGGTCCACCCAAATGTACTTTAGTCGAGAATATATCTCTTTTGTAGCTTTATACGATTATGTAAGCAAAGAGTTAGAAAGAATTTAGAACCAAGTCAAAATGCCTCAAACCATGTTATATGAGTTTGGGGCATTTTTTTGTGGTACGAAAGGAAAGGAAGTAATCCAAATCTAAAACTAACCTTTTTCTTACTAAATGCTTTTATAGAGAACAGTAAACGTCCAAAAGATAACTATTTCTATCCTAATGCTTGAAGGTAAAAAACATACTCTAATAGAATTAGATAGTTTAGTACAGAAGGATTTAGTTAAAAGCCAATCAGTGGGAGATAATAACGAAATTACAGGATGAGCCGAATTTATGGTAGCTATTAATTTGATAACTTTTCATTTTTTAGTAATCTATTGTCTACTAAATGGAAAGGAGAATAAATTTACTATGAAACTAAAGCTTCAGTTATTATCCGCTGTGCTTTTTACTACAGCATTGGTTGCCTGTTCTCCAGAAGCAACAAAAACTGTTGAACCTGTGATTGAAATTGAAAGTCAGGAAGAGGGGCATGATCTGCAAGCTACTAATTGGTCTTATACGGGAGATACAGGTCCTGAATCCTGGGGAGAGCTGGATCAAACATATGCTTCTTGTGTAAATGGGAGTGAGCAATCACCTATCAATATAGAATTTTCCAATGTCGCAACAAAAGACATGAATGCAACCCTTGGTATTCAATATGAACAAACGAGCTTTTCGGTAGTTAATAATGGACATACGATACAAGTGGACAATTCATCTGAAACGAATAAGATTACTCTGGACGGAACAGATTATCGACTTGTACAGTTCCACTTTCATACGCCGAGCGAACACCAATTTAATGGTCAACAATTTCCACTAGAGTTACATCTTGTCCACCAAAACGACAAAGAAGAGCTAGCTGTTCTAGGGGTGATGATTCAAGAAGGTGTTGAAAATGAAAGCTTAAGCTCATTGTGGGCTGGATTACCAAAAGAAAAGACAACTGATTCTAGTTTGATGAACGAAAATGTTAACTTACAGGATTTACTTCCGAAAGAACCAGCATTATTTTATTACGAGGGCTCATTAACTACCCCTCCATGTACTGAAAAGGTAAGGTGGGTACTATTGGAGCAACCGATCGAAATGTCAAAAAAGCAAATAGAAGCTTTTCAAGAAATCATTCCACACAATAGTCGGCCAGTTCAACCGTTAAATGAACGTGAAATTAATAAAAACTAGAAAACTACTATTAACCCGAGAAGCTAGTATGTTTCTCGGGCAATTATTATCTAGGAGGTAGTGGTTTGCATAGACTAAAAAATAATGGCTTTGAGTTTCTAGAGTTCATACATATAGCAGAAAAAGAGATTTTTAACTATCATCCAATTGCTGGTTCATTTGCAATTGTAGAGCACAACGGGAGGTACCTGATGGGCTATAACATTTGGCGGAAACAGTGGGAATTACCTGCTGGAAGCCGTGAAGGACAAGAAACGCCAAAGGAATGCGCAATCCGTGAGCTGTACGAGGAAACTGGCCAAGCAGTACCTGATATGGAGTTTAAGGGTTTGTTAAAATCGAGAAATACAGTGAGTGGGGAAGTTAAATATAATCCTGTGTATTTTAGAAAAGTTAATGAAATCCAACCATTTAAACATAACAAAGAAATCTCTGAAATTAGACTTTGGGATTTGAAAGAAGATATTGGGATAATTGATTCGGTAGATATTAAAATTTTAAATTTCGTCTAGTAAATTTTGGGAATTAACTGTCGTGGATGATGAGCGCTACTCCAGAGTAAGCTATTTGAAATAGACTTTTATTTAAATTGAATATACATGCATTCAGGCGTAATTGGGTGGGGATTATTACTCTTAATTTTTCTTAATTCTTTTTTCTCCCGATTAAAAATAAACATATTATCTTGATATGTATCTATTTTCTTGGAAGAAAAAATCATTCGTCTTGATTCTATTTCTATTATGGAGTGTGTAAAAATTGTTTTTCGTGTTTCATTAAATTCAACTTCTGGTAACTTATCTTTATCATAAACGCTCCAATTGTTCTCAGGTGTTGCGAATATTAATATATGTAAAGGATTTGAAGATTTATTATGATAACCATGTACATAATTTGTCCAACCGAAAACAAATTCGTTTTCAAATGCAGTAATCTGCTCTTCAAAATTTACATCATAAGTCAATTCTCCCTGTAGAACAATAGCACTGTCTTCACCATTAGGATGAAAGTGTGCAGGTATATCTACAAAATCACTATCTATTTGAAAATATAAAATACGATGATTTTGGCACGAACTCTCCCATATTTTACTGAATTTTATTTCTGAATTTATTAAATCGCTAAGATTGAAAATTTCCATTTTTTCACCTCTAATATGTATTTTACTGTTTTTTCTTTATAAATAAATCAGACAATTGATTGAAGTTAAATGAAAATAATAGATATGCATATAACCAAAAGTATTAGAAAATCTTATGTTCTTACATAAATTTATAAAAGGTTTAATTATGATTCCTTTAAATGGTAAAATTTAGATAATGGTGAAGGGGGAATTTTAAAATGAAGGCAATCGTTCAGTACGAATTTGGTGATACAAGCGTACTTAGATATACAGATGTTCAAGTACCTAAAATCAAAGAGGGAGAATGTTTGATTAAAGTTGCCTATACAAGTGTGAACTATGCGGATATTAAAGCTCGCATTGGAAATAAAAATGAAGGAAATTTTCCTTTAATGCTTGGCTTAGATGCTGCAGGTACTATTGAAGAAGCTAGTGCCAATTCTCCTTTCTCTAAGGGGGATCGTGTGATTGCCTTTCCTAAAGCTGGTTCTTATGCAGAATCTGTTGTGGCAAATGAAAGTTTAATTTTTAAAATTCCTGACAGTCTATCATTCGAACAAGCTGCAGCTATGCCAGTTGTTTCAATCTTATCTTATATGCTTTTACATGAGCTAGGACAAGTAAAAACAACAGACACTATTGTAATCCATAGTGCTGCTGGTGGGGTGGGATCAATGCTTATACAATTAGCTAAATTATTTGGCGTTGAAAAAATAATAGGCACTGTTGGCAGTTTAGAAAAAATAGATTATGTGAAGAAATTAGGAGCGGATTCTGTATATTCATATGATACATTTGCAGGGGAAGTTTTAAGAGAAACAGAAAACAAAGGTGCAAACCTGATTTTTGATTCAGTTGCAGGGGATGTAACTACAAAAAGTCTAGATTGCTTAGCATTGTATGGAACACTGTTACAATTCGGAAATAGTAGTGGTAAAGCTGGAACTTTTACAACAAATGATGTCCATAGTAGCTGTAGAAATATTAAAGGATTTAGTCTAGGTACAACAAGAAAACAGGATCCGGAGCGATTAGCGCCAGTAGCAGAGAAAGTCATTCCACTTTTTGATACTAAGCAGATCACCCTGCCAATTGCACAAGTATTTAATTTAAGCGAAGCAGCAGATGCACACAGATTAATAGAAAGTCGTAATTACGAAGGGAAAGTATTGCTAAAAGTATAAAAAATAGAGATAAAATAAAAACCGCAGTACTGCAAAAAATACAGAGTACTACGGTTTTTTTTAATCTATTTTGTAAGATGAAGTATTAAACTTGGCAACACGTACTTCTAATGCTTTACAATGAACCCGATTCAGGTAGATTTTAATTTCGCTTGCCTACTTTTCAAGAAGAAAATTCCGATAACGACTGCGACCAATGAAACTCCAAGCCCTATTAAAATGCTATTAGTAAATCCAAGAACTAGGAAGCCAATAATCGAGGCTATACTAGAAAGAACAGCGTATGGTAATTGTGTCATCATATGATCAATTGGGTGTACCGAACTACCAATAGATGCAAGAATGGTTGTATCTGATAATGGAGAACTGTGCTCTCCAAACACTGTTCCAGCTAAAACTGCTCCAATTATCGCGATTAAAAATGTGATATCAATCGTAGCAACAATTTCAGCCCCAATTGGTATCATAATTCCTGCTGTTCCTAGGGTACTTCCAATGGAGTAAGAGATAAATGCAGCAAATACAAAGAAAATAACAGGCAACCAAGCGATCGACATATTCCCTTGAATCAAAGAAGCTAAATATTGGCCAACTCCTAATGAGGAGATAATTTGTGCGGTAACAAGTGCTAAGAATAGAATCGTTACACTCGGTAAAGTCGTTTTAATTCCAGAAAAGATTGTGGATGAAAGGTGTCCTGCAGACGTCTTCTTTATAATTAGTCTTACTAAGATAATAATATTTGCACAGATTCCTCCATATAAAAGGGAAGTAATAATATCGGTATTTTTAAGTAGCTCGATCGGTGAATTTGAACCTTCACCAGCACTGCCAATTGTTACAGCAGTAATAATAGTTACTAATATTAAAGCTAATACTGGTAAAAGAAGGTCCATCATTTTTCCATCGTTTCTTGAAGGAAGCTTTGATTCGTCAGCTCCAGGTATTTTTCCATGCTTTGTATCAAATAATATATTTTTTTCAATAGCACGCTTCTCATCACGCTGCATTTGCCCTAGATTTATGCCTGTATAAGCAACGATGATTACTAAAACAATCGTCGTGATTGTATAAAAGTTTGAAGGAATAGCAAGTAAAAACGCCTCAAGAGCTTGATATTCTGCGATGTTATTAGATTTTAATACACCATCAATAATCGATATAATGAATGCGGAGAGAGCTGAAACAGGTATTAGAAGGGCTACTGGAGCAGATGAAGAGTGAATTAAATAAGATAATTTTGAATGCGAAACGTTGTATTTATCAGTGACTGAGCGCATAACAGTTCCACGGAATAGACAGCTAAACGCATCATCAAACCATGTAAAAAATCCAAGGAATATAGTTGCCATTTGAGATTGGGCCCTTGTCTTTGCTACTTTTGTTCCCCATTGCGAGAATGCATTTATCCCACCTGAAAGATATAATAGAGAAGAAAGGATTCCTATTAGAAGAACAAAAATTAAAATCTTGCCATCACCGACTAATACTTCTACACCAATGTTAAAAATATTTGAAACACTGTCAAATATATGCCATTGATTATAAAGAAGTGCACCTAATACAATTCCTACACCTAAAGATAAAAATAACCGTTTCGTGATAATAATAAGGGCAATGGTAACAATTGGGGGAATTAGGGAGAAAATAGTACCTTCCATTTTAGACCTCCTCAATAAATTTCCAAGCTTAAAATGCAAAACAAATTATTTTTGTAAGCGTTTACGTTTTGTTGAGAAAAGAAGATCATTCGTGAATGAAGGTACTGATAAAGTGAAGTGGTGTGGATACAAGTTAACACGAATGATCTTTGATTAAGTTCTTCATAGTGAAATTTGTGTATCTAAAGGTAGACTAAAACATTATGCGAGGCGATTAACTAAACTTCCTATTCCTTCAACCTCACAAACGATTTCATCACCTGCTTTCAACCAAATTTTTTCTTCTCGACCTAAGATGACACCCTCAGGAGTACCGGTAAAGAGAACATCACCAGGTTCTAATGTCATAATCTTCGATAAATCACTAATCATCTCTGCGATTGGGAAAATCATATGCTGCGTGTTTGAACTTTGTCGCAACTCTCCATTAACCCAGCATTTTAAATCAAGGTCTTGAGGATCTGCAATCTCATCGGCAGTTATAAGATATGGTCCAATAGGTGCGAATTTATCAATTGCTTTACCAAACATCCACTGAGGACCGCGGAATTGTAGCTCTCGAGCTGATAAATCATTTCCAACCGTATAGCCAAAAACATAATCAAGTGCATCTTCTTGAGAAATATTTTTTGCTTGCTTCCCAATGACAGCGACCAATTCCACTTCGTAATCAACCTGTTCTGTTATAGAAGGGGGAACAATGTCTTCGTTGTGAGCAGCTAAACTGCTTTGATACTTAGGAAAATATATAGGAAACTCAGGAATATTCAAATTTGCTTCAGCAACATGCGCACGATAATTTGCTCCAGAACATATAATTTTTCCAGGGCAATGTATAGCAGGAGCGTATGTAATCGTTGCTTCCTCTATAACATCTTCTGCTAAGGAGAGCACTTGCTGAAGTTGATATAATCCATCATCACCTGCTGCAATAACTTCCTCTATTGTAATAGGTGCATTAATGCTGTTTTTTTCAGCAACTGTTCGTACATCAACAATCCCATTTTCTGTTACAATACCTAATCTAATACCATCTACCGATTGAAAAGAAACAAATTTCATACAAGCACCATCCTTATTAAAATTAATTATTAAGACAAATAAAAGCGTACTAATTGGAAGAGAATTATTATGGTAATAAAATATACATAGAGTCCTTTATCGTGTTGTAATGCATTATATATTTGTAAATTGTTATTTAGAACATAGTAATAGGAATTTTTAAAAAGCTTTGAGATAAGCTTCTTTTTAGTTGAGTAAAGTGCTAAAAAGTAAACAGATCAACATACACATTCATTGAGACTAAAGCTTAATGCAGAAGGGATGACTATTTGAACAATATTGGTTTTAGAATTATACAAAATGAGAATACGTTAAACGAAGAGCTAATTGAAAGGTTTAGACCACTTGCAACTTCATTACTTAGTGATTCTATGAATCGATTGCATGCTATAGGGCATAACTTACGCCCTTACCATAAAGAGGGGAAGCTTATCGGATGTGCATTTACAGTTAAAACGCGAGTAGGTGATAATTTAATGGTACATAAGGCGATAGATATAGCTAAACCAGGAGATGTAATTGTAGTTGAGGCTAGTGGAGATTTAACGAATGCAATTATAGGTGAAATCATGGTAAGCATTGCCAGAAAAAATGGTATTGCTGGCTTTGTAATCGATGGGGCTATAAGAGACTCTGGTACCGTTAGCAAAGGAACGTTTCCAGTTTATGCAAGAGGTGTAACTCATCTTGGCCCGTATAAAGATGGACCAGGAGAAATTAACGTTCCTGTTTCAATTGACGGGATGGTCATTAATCCGGGAGATATCATAGTTGGGGATGAAGATGGGCTAGTAGCTATACCGTCACAAAATGCCGAACAAATTATTAAATTAGCACAACAGCAACAAGAGCAAGAAAAGATAGTTTTACAATCCATAGAGGACGGATCAATTGATAGACGGTGGATTGATGAAACATTAAGGCAAAAAGGCTGTGATGGTCTATAATGAATGGTAGAAAAAATAAGTTAAAGAATATATGTGTAACAGGGCACGGGGAGTATTAATCTAATGAAGGATTAATGCTCTTTTTTGTCGAATGAATTATTAAAATAATAATTGAGGTGACTTTCATATGAAGAAAATCGTTGTAATTGAACAAATAAATTCTGTCGATAATCATATAGATGAGCTGTCAGAGCTTCTCGTTCAGGTAGTGGAGGAAGGGGCATCTGTTGGCTTTTTACCGCCATTGCAAGCTTCGGATGCAAGAGCTTACTGGGAAAATCTTTTAAGCTCTGAGGTGCTTTTATTTATCGCTAAAATCAATAATCAAATTGTTGGTAGTATTCAATTGCATTTAAGTACGAAGCAAAATGGGAGTCATCGAGCCGAAATTGCAAAATTAATGACCCATCCTGAGTTTCGACGTAATGGCATAGGTCGTGCCCTGATGGAAAAAGCAGAAGAATTCGCAAGAAAGCAAGGCAGGACTTTAATAGTTCTTGATACTAGAGAAGGAGATCCATCTAATCTTCTTTATACTTCAATGGACTATTTGGAGGCTGGGAAAATTCCTCTTTACGCAAAGTCTGCTGATGGACAACTACATTCAACTATTTTCTATTATAAAATCATGTCTGTATAAAATGGAACTTTTACCCAAAAATACCGTCCCTTATTAAAATTGAATCCAACGTATCAACCCTCACATTGGTTAATTATGGTAAAATGGAAATGGGGGGATTTGATTGATATTAAATTTGATTACAGCGTGTTTTATAGTTCTAATATTGTATCTTCTAATAGAAAAGAAGTTTAAGGGAAAGGAAAGGTTTTTAGGATATTTTATAATTGCCACATTACTTTTTGTCCTTATTCAGCATTAAAGCTATCATAACGAATCCAAACCATTGCTCTATCAATTGGAGGTCGTAGCTTGGGTGAATCGACTATTATTTATTGGCTAGTGTGCTATTTAGCAGGAAATTTTATGACGGCATATATGATTGGAAAATGGAATAAAGTGGACTTGCGAAAGCAGCATAGTAAAAATCTAGGGGCAACAAATGCTGGGCGTGTCCTTGGACGATCGGCATTTGTATGTACATTTTTAGGGGATGCCTTTAAAGGCGCATTAATAATTCTGTTTGGTCAATTGTTGAATTATGACGAGTGGATTTTAGCAGTCGGGATGCTTTTTGTCATTTTGGGTCACTTATATCCATTTTGGCTAAAGTTTCATGGTGGTAAAGGTGTGGCTACATTTATTGGTGCTGGTATTGCCTTAGAGCCCTTGTTATTTATGTGGATGATTCTAGGAACGTTAGTGCTTTACTTATTTGTACGAAGCTTAACGGTTGCGATGCTTGGGGGATTTAGTCTTTATATAGCCTCTTTCGGTTGGTCAGGAAATTTCGGTACATATTGCGCGGTTATTCTAGCAATCTTTCTTATAATTTGGAAACACAGAAGTAATTTTTCTCGCAAATATGGGATTGAATAGCGGTAGAGGGCGTACCGTATGGTTTAACTTTAAATAGAGGAATGGGGGTTTAATATGTATTGGTGTAAAATAGCGACAACTGAAAAGGAATTTGATGACATTGCTGCACTAAATTATGAAACCTTTATAGAAGAAATTCCACAATATGAAGCAAATGAATCGAGAAGGAAAGTAGACCGTTTTCATAGTGAAAATAAATACATAGTCGTATACAAAGAAACAGAAATCGTAGGAATGCTGGCTTTTCGAGATAATCGACCATTTTCTTTAGATGAGAAAATTGGAAAAGTAGAGCAATATTTGAATGAATCAGATTGTGGGAAGTTAGCTGAAATACGACTGCTAGCAGTTAGAAAGTCGTTTCGTACAGGACGAGTATTATTTCGATTAATACAAGCAGTTTATGCATTTGCATACCATCAAGGATATTCTGCTGCTGTCATATCAGGAACCACTCGTGAACAAAAATTATATAAACAAATGGGCTTTGAAGCCTTTGCTCCAGCAGTCGGATCCGAAGAGGCGAAATTTGTTCCGATGATTTTAACTAGAAGCAAATTTGAACAGGAGCTAGAAAAAAGAATTTCGAAGGGGAACCAATATACATTCTATCCAGGTCCAGTTAAACAAAACAGCACTTTATCTCATACGAATTTATCGCATCGCTCTGGTGAATTTAATAATCTATTTACGAGGATGAAAAAACAGCTTTTAGAGCTTTCTGGAGCAAATTATATAGCAACCGTTGTTGGAAGCGGAACTTTAGCGAATGACGTGATGCTGGGCCAGCTAAAAGTAAGTAGCAAGAAAAAAGGCCTAATCCTGGTCAATGGTGAGTTTGGGGAAAGATTAGCTGATCAAGCCAATAATTGGGGGCTCAGTTTTGAAACGCTAGCTTCAGATTGGGGGATGGCTCATAATCTCTCAGACTTAAATCTACATTTAAAATCGGAGGCGTATGAATGGGTATTAATGGTCCATGGCGAGACGTCAACTGGAACTTTAAATTCAATTGAGCCAATTCTAGAAATAACAAAACGTTATAATGTGAAGCTTTGTGTGGATTGCATCAGTTCCTTTGGCGCTCTGCCCTTTTCAATGAGCGAATTGCATTTAGCTACATCTGTTAGTGGGAAGGCAATTGGTGCAGTGAGCGGTCTTGCTTTTATCTTCTCAGAACAGCTTGTTGAGGAAGGAAAAATGCCGTCTTATTTGAACTTAGCAAAATATCAAAAGTCGAAGCCACCATTTACTATTCCTGCTATGCTAGTAGCTAATGTATTGGAAGCGTTAAAGAATTATCCAGATCGCTATCGATTACTCGAACAAAGGTTTATGAAAATGCGAGACTTAAAAATTGCCGAGAAATATGGGGTTAACACCAATCATTACCCGATGATTATAACGCTGCAACTATCAGATGAATTAATAGGTATTATAGAAGATTTGAAATTAAACGGAATTCATCTGCATGGGGATAGTGCTTATTTACGCAATCGAAATTTCGTGCAGCTTTCAACAATTCAACCCGATTTTGAGGAGGCGTTCACACAGCTTAAAGGGATTGAAGGTTATTATCTATCCGTTATTGAGGAAGCGAAGTTAATTTTATAGCCTGCTATGTAAGCTTCTAGGAGTTACAGTAAGGTGTATGTACTATTAGATAATTCCTAAAAACATTAATCTTTCAGAGGATTGATGTTTTTTTAGATTTCAAAACTACGGAGGAGAATTTACAGGATAACTAGAAATAGTTATTTAGTATAGAAAAGGAGGGATACTTTTGACAGATTTGCAGGTTGTTGAGCTTGATTCGGAGCTACTTGAAGGGATCGGTAGCTATTGTCTTAGAAGTAAGAAAAAGTCGCTTGGATACATAAATAAAAGTAATTGGTTGAACGAAAGATTTGAGGAGGGCTTAAGGTATGTTCAACTGATAGAAAATAAAAAGCAGGTTGGATTTATAGAATTTACGGATGCTGAAAATTCTTCTAGAGTTGTTCATGCAGATAATTATTTAGTAATCCATTGTCTTTGGGTAGGGGATACCGGTAAGGGCTATGGAGCGAAACTTATTGAGCATTGTATTGGGCATGCAAAAAGTAATGGGAAGCATGGAGTTGTTGTGGTGACGAACCCTGACACTGCCTGGACACCGAGTAAGGAAATCTTTTTAAAAAATAATTTTCAGATGATTGACACAGCGCCTTTTAACTTTGAGTTACTTGTGTATCAGTTTGAAAAAAGCGACGTTTTGCCGAGCTTTCCATCTAATTGGGACGAGAGAGTTGCACGATTTGATGACTTAACAATAATTCGTTCCTTTCAGTGCCCATATGTAGAGGTAGCTACAGAAAATATACTAGCAGGGGCAACTAAATTAGGGATTGAGGCTAATATCATTGACATAGAAAATAGAGATGCGTTAATGGAGCTATCACCTACACCCTATGGAATATTTTCAGTTGTTTATAAAGGTAGCCTAATAACATTCCATCGATTAACGATTCATTCGGTGATGAAGCGTTTAAAAGAGCTTACGTAAGGAGAGTGGTTATGAAATTAATTGACCCAACGACTTTAGCGGGATGGCTTATGCCGCATTCATTGGAGTGGTATAAGCAGCTAAGTGTCCAAGAAGGGAAATACGTATATCCTTGGAATTCCACACATACAGAGCCTAATGGCGAGTCGATTTTTGATAGAGAAGTAACAAATATGATTCCAGGTAAGAAAGTATTAGATGTGGGGTGTGGCCACGGAGGATTTACACTACAGTGTAGTGAAATAGCTAATGAAATCGTGGGCTTTGATGTAACTGATCGTTTTGTACAAGAAGGATCATCCAGTAAAAAATCTAATGTTACCTTTGTAAGGGGTAATAGTAAAGAGAGGCTACCTTTTAAGGAAGATGAATTTGATTGTGCCTATATAAGAAAGGGACCAACCTCTGCTTATTCAGATTTAAAGAGAGTTGTAAAAGAGAGTGGAGTTATTCTCGGACTGCATCCTGGTGACGAGTCGTCAATGGAGCTGCCATTTCTATTTCCTAATCTTTTTCAAGTCACAAAAGATACACCGATTTTGGATACTATTCATGAAAGAATGGTAAATAGTGAGTTTGCTAATAAGAGTTTAGAAAAAATAAATAGTATTGAATATATCAATTCACCAATAGACATTTTAAAATTGTGCTGCTTTGGTCAGCATCCCTCCATTTTAGAAATAATAAAAGAAAAAAATCTACCAGAGGTAACTAGGATTTTTGAGAAGAATGCTTCTGAAAAAGGTTTAGCCATCACATTTTCACGTTATTTGATTCGTGTGAAAGTATAATGGCCATTTGACTCATGGAGATGCATATCAAGTCTATGGTTTTTCGGCTCTAATGATAAAGCTTGTATATGGTTCTTCGTTAATCGAGACAGAAATCTTCCATAAGCCTTCATCTTCAAAACCAAATTTAGCTGAGGCAATGCTAGAAGCAATAAGATTATAGAGTTCTATTGTTTTACCGGTATCTTGATGTGTGGCAGTAATTACAGCTTCTTCACCAAACAATTCTTTCGCAGCATCGAAAAAGTGAATATTGTAAAGTCTGCCTTGGGTTGCAGGGAAGTCTGGTTCATTTTCTTCGCCGTTAAGTCGTTCTAATCCAATTTCACCTTTCACACCGTACATTTTTTTATCATCGATATAAAAAGTTGGTGACTCCTTCCAAGAATCTTCATCAGTGTCATTTGCTTTACAGCCGACTAAAAATAATAGACAAACAATACACATTATCCCAATGGACCGTATCTGAATAATCATGTCTAAACTCCTTTCGTTCTTGTTATTTATATTTGATTTTAATCGGAGAAATTCCTTTAATTAGATATTGGTCAGAAGGAAGGGATATTAGGCGAAATATATCATTCTGTACTATAAAAGAAGGAGAGGATAAAATGTCAAAATCACTTTTAAAGGGGATGGAAGGCGTTTTTATTCCAGTGAAGAACCCTGAAATTTCTGCTAAATGGTATGAAGAAATACTTGGCTTCAGGTTGATTTATATTGAAGAAGAGGCTGCTGTTATGAAAATCCATGAACAAGCTCAAACGGTTGTATGTCTAGTTCGAACTAAAGATCACCAGCCGATGGAGTTTCCTAATAATGATTTCGGTGTAGGGAAGTATTATAATTTTATCCCAGATGATATCGAAGAAACATACAGATCACTAATCGAAAAGAATGTAAGGGTTAACCCAATTGGCGGGGAAGGTACCAGCAGATTTTTCACCTTTTATGATCCTGACAATAATCCACTTGGTGTTTGTCAGTAGAGTAGATCCTTTAAATATAACACGATAAAAATAAAACATTTATTAAGCATTTCTTTTTGGGAGAGATGCTTATTTCTTTGCCAGAAGAAAATATTAACAATAAATTAACATCTAAAATTAATAAAATTTTATTGCAAAACGATAAAAAAGATGGTAAATTCAATAAGACAATAAATAAGTGAGGTGCTTTTTAAATGAAAAAAGGGTCAACGCTCTTTTTAAAAATCGCTGTTATTTTCATCGGACTTCCTGTACTTGCTATGGCATTGTTTTTATTGCCTCAAATAGCGGGAGAAGCAAATGAAGCAGCACAAAGAGGTTCAGATGTAGCTTATGTAGTTTATGGAATTTTACTGGTAATGTATATATCGGTAGTTCCGTTTTACTTTGCCTTATACCAATCATTTAACCTTTTAAGCTATATTGACAAGAACCAAGCTTTCTCGGATTTTTCAGTACAGGCATTAAAAAAAATAAAAATCTGTGCAATTATTATTAGTGGTCTGTATGTTCTAGCAGTACCATTAGTCTTTATTCTAGCGGAGATAGATGATGCTCCAGGACTTGGAATTATAGCATTGCTCTTTGTTTTTGCTCCACTAGTAATTGCAGTCTTTGCTGCTGTTCTCCAAAGACTTCTGCAGGAAGCTATTAATATAAAATCAGAAAATGATTTAACGGTCTGAGGTGAAAACAATGGCAATTATTATCAATATTGATGTGATGCTGGCAAAAAGGAAGATGAGTGTAACGGAATTATCTGAAAAAGTAGGAATTACAATGGCGAACCTTTCGATTCTAAAAAATGGAAAGGCTAAAGCTATTCGATTATCGACACTAGAGGCGATTTGTAAAGCATTGGAATGTCAGCCAGGTGATATTTTAGAATATAAAAGTGATGAAGCTAGTCAGGAATAAGCACTCATGACAGAAGAGAAAAAAACAGTTTATATTTTATTAACTGATACCGGTACAGTTTTAACGAAAATTATCAAATGGTATACGAATGCGCCTTATAATCATGTTTCAATTGGCTTTGACGATAAGCTTAACGAAATATATAGCTTTGGTCGAAAAAATCCAAAGAATCCACTAATTGCAGGTTTTGTGAAGGAAGACGTATATTTTGGTACCTATCGTTATTTTGATGATACATGCTGTGTTTTGTTAAAAATTGAAGTTTCAGCAACTGAGTATTGTTCTATTCGAAAGGTAATTCAGAGCTTTAATAACCATAAGGAACGTTATTCGTATAATTTGCTGGGTCTTGTAGGTGTGGCTGTCCGCTATCCGATTAATCAAAAGAATAAATACTTTTGCTCTCAGTTTGTTGCCGAGGTCCTTGAAAATAGTGGATTGAATTTATGGGATCTTCCTGCTGCTTTAATTTCACCAAATGATTTTTTAATGCATCCACGCTTTGAATTAGTTTACGAGGGAAGCTTGTACGAGTATCCACTGCTGGATCATGGCTTATTAGCTGAATTAGTGCCTAGCTTTGACTACTATGTACTGCCAAAAAAGAAATTAACTATATAATTTTGAAGGCTGATCTCAATTTTAGAGGTCAGCTTTTTGATTTATTATAGCTGTTCGTGTCTACCCTAAGGAAAGGATTAAATATAGGGGAGGGTAAAATGAATGTTTGATTGTGTCATTATTGGAGGAGGTCCTTCAGGCTTAAATGCAGCACTCATTCTTGCAAGGGGAAGGAAAAATATCATGCTTTTTGATGATGATAACCCCAGAAATGCTGTTACGCATGAATCCCATGGGTTTATAACTAGAGATGGCGTTAAGCCTTCAGAATTTAAAAGGCAAGCGAAGGCTGATCTTATGAAATATCCAAATCTCACAATGTATAATGAGCGTGTCGTCGATTTGAAAAAAGAGACACAATGCTTTGTTATTTATACAGAAAGTAACAAAATATATGAATCGAGAAAAGTAATTTTAGCAACGGGTTTAAAGGATGTGCTCCCACCAATTGATGGAATACATAATTTCTATGGTACAAGCTTGTTTAGCTGTCCATTTTGTGATGGCTGGGAATTGAAGGATCAACCACTTGTACTAATAACTGAAAATCCAAGTGCATTCCATAAGGCAAAATTAATTTTTAATTGGAGTAGGGATCTGGTCGTTTGTACAAACGGTAAGGAAATTTTTTCAAAAGAGCAACAGGAATTATTATTGAAAAATAAAATAGAAGTGATTGAAGAGACAATATCATGTTTGGAGGGCTTGGCTGGAAATTTAAGTGCCATTCGATTCAAAAATCAACGTCAGCTCAAAAGAAAGGCAGGCTTTGTCACTACAAACTTAGTACAAGCCTCTCCACTAGCTGAATCATTGGGCTGTGTACTAACTAAAAATGGCGGGATTGAGACAGATAATTTCGGACGCACCAATATTGAAGGGGTTTATGGGTGTGGGGACATATCAAAATCAGCCCCTATGCAAGTAATTGTTGCAGCTGGTGAAGGAACGAAGGCGGCCATGGGAGTCATTAATGATTTGGTGAATGAAGAATTTTAATATGGTGGATTTCCTAAAATGTACATTCTTCAAGGTAACGAAAAGAGCATGGTCATTCCATGCTCTATATAGTTTAACTTTCCCAAGTTTAAGCAGGTGGGATAACTCCTTGAATGAGTAAGATAAAGAGTACAAGGCCGATAATTAATAGAAGAATGGAAGCCATGAAAATCGGACCTCTTTTAAAAATAAAGGGCTCGTTTTTTTGCATGATTCCTGTTCTAGCACTTATTTCTGCTGAGCTCATATTGGAAATGATCCCTCCGCTACTAGTAAAGAAAAGAATAATTACAGATAGGACAACACCTGTGAAAAACATTACTTCAATTATTCTCACTGAAAATAATAGGGCAACTAGATATGTAATGAATAATTCTATGATAAAGGCAGCTGTCATAATTAGAAAATATCTTTTTCTCAAAAAATCCCCTCCTTTTAGTTTTACTTACTATATTTACGGAATTGGATGATTAAAGTTTCGAATTTTTTGAAAATATAAGACCCATACTTTAGATCGTTTAGCTACCCCCCTCATACACATTTCCTGGGCTTGTTGCATATTGTAATAAAAGTCTAGAATGAGGGGAAGAAATACATGAATCCAGATTTATTTCCTGCTCTTTTAGCTGGTCCAATGATACGTCGGCTTGAGTCATCACAAGTATATATTTGGGTGGCGACAAGTAAAGACTACGAGATAACCGCCGAGGTATATGAAATTATTTCAAGCGAAGAAGCCGATAATTATACCAAATTAGCTTCAGCTACTGACACAAGTACAATTCAATTTGGAAAAAACCTTTTTATTCACTTACTCAAAATAACCCCCAATTCAAATAAATTTCCTACTAATCAAATAATAGGCTATAATCTTCACTTCCAAAATAAGAAGGAACAATTTGATCTAGAAATGCTCGGTCTTTTGAAAAACAACAATCCACAAAGCATTGTCTATGATTCTTTAAAATATCCTACCTTCTTTATCCCTGAAAAAAGCTCAGAGTTCTCTGCTAAATTTTTATTTGGCTCATGTCGAAAGCTACATGGTGAAGGGGAGGATTTGTTAGCAAAGGGTGATCAGCTTTTAGTAGACAACAGTCGTGATATAAGCAATCGTCCAGATGCACTCTTCTTGATGGGTGATCAGATTTATGCAGATGATGTAGCAGACCCAATTTTCTACCTCATTAACCAGTTTGGGAAGGCATTAATGGGAGTAAATGAGGATTTGGTTACAGTTGATAAACGACTGGCCAATTATTCATCAGCCCTGCATAAAATTAATGCGAGAAAAGATATTATAAAGGACATGGCAAGCTTATCAACAAGAAAAGGATCTAATCATCTTATCGAGTTTGGTGAGTTTGCCGCAATGTATTTATTGGCTTGGAGTCCGATATTATGGGAAATAGCTCAAGAAGGAAACCTCTACGAATCCTTTGATAATGGGTTTGAGAAGGGCCATTTTCATTTGAAGCTAACAAGAGCAACGGATAAGCTTAAGAAACTGGAAAAAACACAATTACAAAATCGATTTACCGAACAGGAAAAGCTCATTAATGGTTGCCCCACAGCTACCTATAAAATTAGAAGGCTATTGGCCAATATTCCAACGTATATGATTTTCGACGACCATGATATAACAGACGATTTGAATATAAATGCCGATTGGAAAGAAAAAGTGACACAATCACCATTAGGTAAACATATTGTTGCTAATGGATTAGCAGCCTTTTTTGCTTTTCAAGGTTGGGGGAATGAGCCACAGGTTTTCAAAGATGCTTTTATTCCAGGGGTTAAAGAGTATTTTAAAGATTTATGTGGCGGTAATACAGAGGCAAGCTATAAGGAATGGATAGCTTTGATAATGGAGCACCAGCCATGGCACTTTGTAGCACCAACCAATCCCAGGGCGGTCTTTCTGGATACAAGAACATTGAGAGAATATGATGATAAGCCAAATACGACAATTATTGAACAGTTAGTAAAAGAAAGAGCATACCCGCCTCAGCTAGTGAATGAAGACGAATACAAGTCGATTACCAAGCAGCTACAGTCAAGTGGATGGGTAGAAAGAGACCCGTTAATCATCATCTCGCCAACGCCGGTAATCGGCTTTGATTTAATCGAGAAGGCGATTCTTCAATTTTTACCGACCATTGAAATATTAGGAGCCCATGTTCAAACAATTTTTGATGTAGAGGCATGGAGATACAATGGAAAAGGACTGACAAATTTTCTGAATCAGTTGTCAGAGTGGAATCCTGGTAACACAGTTGTGCTTTCGGGTGATGTACATTACAGTTTTTCGGCTACCGCAAATTTCACATTTTCAGATGAGAAAGAAATGAGTGTCAAACAAATAACGGCAAGTCCTTTGAAAAATATGAGCTTTAAAAACTTTGGTACCCTCATGAAAATTACCACAGCGCTTAAGCAGGTACTCCAGCAAGAATTCATTTATCGTTTTTGTGATTTATCCTACCTGATTCAGGATACTGATAAAAAATCCCTCCCCATAGAAGACTTTCTATGGAAAGAGCAATTACATTATGCCCAAATTGAAGGCAAATCAATTATTGAAACAGACAATACACTAGGGGAAATAACATTTTTTGAGGATCGAGTGGAAAATCGCTTTATTAAATAGATTAGGAGACAGGTCAGAGGTGGGTTATGCTTAAACTCATAGGATTAAAAATAATCTATACGGGAGATTTGGTCTTTATGGAACCGAATCACCGTTTTTTTTTTTACATACTCGCTTAAAAATAGTAATATATTAATTTCCTTATTAAGCCGATACATAGAGGAAACGAGAGAGAAAAGATTGAATTAATAACCATGGGGGATGAGTTATGAAAAAAAGAATAATCATTATATTAGGTGCTTTATTAGTAGTGTTGGGGGCTACATATTTAGGGGTTGGGAACTATTTTTATAATTTCGCTTTAAAGGCAAATGATGAAAAAGAGTTTATGGAGGATAATCCCAATCTTGAAGAGAGCATTGCCGTAATGGCAGCGGTATCTGAAGCGGCCGAAGTAGCAGATAAAGAATTTGAAACCAATACAGAAGATTTAACGATGTCAATTGTATCAAAGGATAGTCTGCAGCTAAACCTAAAGGCTGATTTTTATGAAAACGGAAAAACTAACCATAAATACGCAATAGTTGTACATGGCTACACATCAAGTGCAGATGGGATGACAAGATATATCCGTAACTTTTATGAAAAAGGCTTTCATGTAGTAGCACCGGATTTACGTGGGCATGGAGAAAGTGATGGGGAATACATTGGAATGGGCTGGCATGATCGTCTAGACATTTTGCAATGGATTGATGAAATTATTAAGCTGGATCCAAACGCGGAAATTGTATTATTTGGGGTATCAATGGGTGGTGCAACGGTAATGATGACTTCTGGAGAGGACCTACCTCCTAATGTAAAAGTAATTGTAGAAGACTGTGGTTACTCATCTGTCAGTGATGTGTTTGTTTATCAGCTAGATGATTTGTTTGGTTTACCAGAATTCCCGGTTATCAATGCTGCCAATACGATAACGAAAATTCGTGCAGGGTATGACCTCTATGAGGCTTCGGCAGTAGAGCAGGTTGCAAAAAGTGTGAAACCGATTTTATTTATCCATGGAGATCAGGATACCTTTGTACCCTTTGAAATGCTAGAAGAGGTTTATGCTGCAGGAGCAGTTGAAAAAGAGAAGTTAATTATCAATGGGGCAGGTCATGGCGAAGCAGAAAAGGTAGACCCTGAAGCTTATTGGGGTACAGTATGGGAGTTTGTCGGGAGATTTATTTAGTAATGAAAAAAATGCAGTATTAAACAGGAGAAAATAATGAACACAAAACAACGAAAAATAGTAGTATTTATCGCTTCAACCTTAGATGGCTATATTGCCACAAAGGAGGATTCCCTTGAATGGTTATTCAATGTAGAAGGGGAAGGGGACAACGGCTACTCAGAGTTCTATGAAACTGTAGATACAGTGGTTATGGGAAAACGAACGTACGATTGGCTGATAGACCAAAAGCTGGAGGAGTTCCCATATATCAATAAAGAATGCTATGTATTTTCAAGAACAAGCCATGAAGACACAGAAGATGTGAAGTTTGTAAATGAGGATATACGCCAATTTGTTGAAAAGCTACAAAAGAAAGATGGAAAAAGCATTTGGATTGTTGGGGGAGGAGAGCTGTTGTTTTACTTCATCAAGGAGAAGCTTGTGGATGAATTTATCATTACACTTGCCCCTACTATCCTGGGAGAAGGAATTCCACTATTTAAAAATGGTGATTATCAGTTAGACCTTAGTTTTACAGGTATGAGAAGCTTCAACCAATTTGTTGAGCTACGGTATAAAGTTAAAGGTAAATAGCTGCTAAAAATTTAATAAGCTAGGTATTAAGGCTGTTCTTTAAAGTCAGACTATTGGACTTTAGAGAGCGGTCTTTTTGTATTATTTTTATAATGATGAACTTTTTAAAAAGTTTGAATAGACTAATATCAAATAAGTGTCAAAATCTATTATTTCTGAATTTTAATTTATTAAAGCGATATCCTTGTAAATACTTAATAATACTAATAATTTATACAAGACAAAACTTTATATATTTTTAGAATATTAGTTCTTCAGACTATAATTCTAATAACTATTTGACTATAGATAACTAGTGGTATAAAATTTTTCGATATACATTAATTATTTTTCATTTATTACAGTAGTTTTAAAAAGATTTCTAAACGGCAGTAATTGGAAATTAATAGATGAATAGTGATTAAACGACGTAGTGTATTGAGGCACTGAATCTAAAACAATCGAGGTAGAGTAATAATGTCAATTATAATCGGGATTTTAGGCTTAGTTGTAGTTCTTGGGTTAGCATACATAATGAGTAATGACAAGAAGGCTATCGACTATAAAGCAGTTGGAATTATGTTAGTTATGCAAGTGGCGCTAACATTAATTATGTTCAAAACATCAATTGGGTTAACAGTAATTGAGGCAATAGGCAATGGCTTTTCTAAAGTAATTGAAATTGGCCGTGAAGGTGTTACCTTTGTAATTGGGGGCTGGGTGCCAGAAGGTAATTCAGTATTCTTTGTAAATGTTTTACTTATTATTATTTTCACTTCTATGTTGCTTTCAGTTTTAACTTACTTACGAATTTTACCACTTATTATTAAATATTTAGGTGGATTCCTTTCTAAGATAACTGGCTTATCAAGTGTTACAACTTTCCACGCAGTTAATAATATTTTCTTTGGTCAATCAGAAGGGCTTTTAGCGATTAAAACTCATATTCATAATATGAGCAACAATAAATTATTCGTTATTTCAGTTTCCTCAATGGCATCCGTTTCTGCTTCAATTATGGCTTCGTACATAACGATGTTACCTGCAAAGTATGTATTAGGTGCGATGACATTAAATGCTTTATCGGCATTAATCATCGGGATTATTATGGCACCAGAACGAAATGCTGCTAAAAATGAAGCGATCGATACTGAAAACGCTTCACCAGCAAAATCTATATTTGAATCAATTTCAGTAGGTGCTTTAGATGGCGGGAAGGTAGCGTTAATTGTTGCTGCAATGTTAATCGCTTACGTTGGCTTAATGGCTGTAATCGATGCAGGCTTTAATGCAATAATTGGGTTATCATTTACTGAAATTCTAGGATATGTTTTTGCACCAATTGCATGGTTGATGGGTATCCCTGCCAGTGACATTTTAGTAGCGGGTCAAACGATGGGAACAAAATTAGCAACGAATGAGTTTGTTGCAATGCTGCAATTTATCGAGCATATTCCTGATCTATCAGAAAAAACGGTTGGGATTGTTTCAGTATTCTTAATCAGCTTTGCCAACTTTAGCTCAATCGGTATTATTAGTGGGTCTATGCAAGCAATTAATGGAGAAAAAGCTGCAATAATTTCTAAGTTCGGTCTTAAAATGTTATTAGCAGCTACGATGGTATCAATGCTTACGGCAACTTTAGTGGGTATTTTTATTTAATAATGAATCTATGGCTACAAATCTTTTTATCATTAAAGAGATTTGTAGCTTTTTTTTACAAATTCAGTTTCCCATATTTCAAAGTATCCAATATTTCCTTTAAATTTTTTACACTTTGTCTAATGTATAGCTAATTTTGCTAGATATATAATTATGTAAGTAATCTTTACATGAAGAGTGATAAAAACTGCTTTTGATTATCTAAAAATTCAAAATTTACTTTGGTGGGGGAGATTTTATGACATTAACAAAAATTGATACACCAGAAATTGCGATAGACCAGGTTAGCATGTCTTATCAAACTGATACTGCAAAGGTATTAGCTTTAAAGGATATTACGGTTGATATTCAAAAGGGAGAGTTCGTATCATTGCTTGGACCATCTGGATGTGGAAAAACTACGCTGCTTCGTATTATGGCTGACCTAATACAGCCAACAAGTGGTAGTGTTACAGTTTCGGGTGGTACAGCAAAAGAAGCCAGGTTAGCAAGAAAGTATGGCATTGTATTCCAAAGCCCTGTTTTGTACGATTGGCGAAAAGTAAAAAAGAATATTACACTACCTTTGGAAATGATGGGGCTTAGCAAGGAGGTGCAGGAAAAAAGAGCGACTACTTTGCTGGATTTGGTTGGTTTATCGAAATTTAAAGAGAAATACCCATGGCAGCTAAGTGGGGGCATGCAGCAACGTGTAGCTATTGCAAGAGCGTTGGCAATCGAGCCAGAAATCTTATTGATGGACGAGCCGTTTTCAGCATTAGATGAGTTTTCCCGGGAACGTTTAAACGAAGAGCTTTTATCTATATGGAGTAAGGTAGGTAATACAGTCGTTTTTGTTACCCATAGTATTCCAGAGGCGATTTTTTTATCTGATCGAGTGTTTGTTTTATCCCCACATCCTGGTCGACTTTCAAAAATTGTTGAAATTGACCTGCCCAGACCAAGAAGAGAAGAAATGAGAAATAGCCCAGAATTTTATCAATTAATCTCTGATATTCGAAATAGCTTTGAAGGAGTGTAGCCATATGAAATCTCAAATTTCTCTTGGTCGTTTAACTCCTGCTGTTGTCGTAGTGCTAGCGTTATTGCTCATTTGGCAGTTCCTTTCTTGGTTCTTGGTCATATTAGAGGTGCCGCTCGCACAATCAAAAATTCCTTATCTGCACGAATTAGCTCTTACCTTTTCAACCTATTCCGGCACCCTTTTTTCAGAATGCTCGGTTACTTTAACAAATGCGGTAATGGGTTTTGCTTTAGGTGCTCTTGGTGGGGTTTTTCTTGCAGTATTAATGAGTATTTCTAAATGGGTAGAACAGCTTGCATTTCCCTATGCGGTTGCTTCACAGATGATTCCTATTCTTGGATTGGCGCCGATTGTATATGGCATTTTTCGAGATGAGCAAATTTCTAGAGTGTTAATAGCAGCTTATATGACATTTTTCCCTGTTGCTTTAAATTGCCTGAGAGGCTTACGCAGTGCTGATCCACAGGCACTTGAACTTATGTATTCTTATGCCGCAAAGCCTTGGTCTGTTTATTGGAGACTTCGTTTTCCCCAAAGCTTGCCGAGTCTCTTCAGTGGGTTGAAAATAGCAGCTCCGTTAGCCGTAACAGGAGCTATTTTAGTAGAGCTAATGGGTGCGACACGAGGACTTGGTGTAATCATGCTTAGAAATCTGTACTATGGCCCTTCTCACAATTATATGTTTTGGCTGACAGTTATTTTTGGTGCTGCACTTGGGATTTTAAGCTATCTAATTGTAAGTTTAATAGAAAGAATGGTAACGCCCTGGCAGCCTGAATTTCGTAAGTCTGGAGGCGATGAGTAATTGGAGGAAAAAACAGCTGAACACAAAAGTGCCTGGATTGCACCGACAACGAATCGAGAGTACGCCAACCTACCATTAAAGCTGGAAGTTACTAAAGTGAAAAAGAAAAAGAACCGACATAATTCAAGCAAGATTATAATTCCTATAACAGCAGGGATAGTCTTCCTTCTATTATGGGAATTCCAAATCTTTCATGGGATTTTTCAATTGAAAACCTATCAATTACCTATTCCTTCAGCCATAATGGCAGCGTTTATAGAAAACTTTAGCACTCTTTTCTCATATACAGCCTACACCTTTACTGAAGCTGTATTAGGAATGCTACTAGGTTCCTCTGTAGGTTTTATGCTGGCATTAATTGCATCGGCCTTCCCAAAATGGGGTAGAAGTGGGCTGATGATAGTAGTGGCGTTAAATGCTGTACCGATTGTTGCCTTAGCTCCTATTATGAATTTATGGTTTGGGAACGGTATGGGCTCAAGAATTGCAATCGTAACTATCACGACAATGGCTGCTATGGCTATCAATGCCCACAAAGGACTATCTAATGTAAATCCACTTGCCTTGGATCTAATGCATAGCTACGCTGCAAAGAAATTAGAGGTTTTTAAGTATTTAAGAATCTCAAATAGTCTCCCATACGTGTTCACTGCTTTAAAAATAAATACAACGGCAAGTATGATTGGAGCGATTGTTGGGGAGTTCTTCTATTCCTCTAAAGGATTAGGCTATTTGCTTTCTAACTCTATTAAAATTGCACAAATGCCCCTAGGCTGGTCCTGTATTATTATTGCTTCTATTGCCGGGGTGATATTCTATTTAGTCGTTGAAGGCTTGGAAAAAATGTTTATAGGCTGGCATGCGTCTGAAAGAAAGTGACAGTGATAATCGTTTTGAATGCAGCTTTAACCGAAAATAAGCACTTAAGAATTTAAATGAATACCAGTGTCTGAATTTGGAGGGGGAATTTTATGAAAGTAAAAGTACAAAATGTGAATTCTATTCTTTTAATTGTTGTTTTAGCTTTAGTCTCAGTTTTAGCAGCGTGTAGCTCGGATGAGGAGAAGGTGGCGACATCTTCTAGTGGAGATTTAGCGCCTGTGACCTTACAGCTGAAATGGGTACCACAAGCCCAGTTTGCAGGATATTATGTAGCGCTTGAAAAGGGCTATTATAAAGAAGAAGGGTTGGATGTGACAATTGCTCCAGGTGGTCCTGATATTGTTCCAGAGCAACAAGTTGCTAATGGTGCAGCTCAAATTGGGGTAGACTGGGTAGCAAGCTTGCTACCGCATATTGAACAAGGGATGCCGTTAATTCAAATTGCTCAAATTTATCAAGAAAGTGGATTATTGCTAATTTCGAAAAAGGATGCAGGAATTACTTCACCTAAGGATTTAGCTGGTAAGAATGTTGGGAACTGGATGGGTGGAAACGAATTTGAGGCTTTAGCGTTATTTGATAAATATGGTCTTGACCCAAATAGTGATCTTTCCTTTGTGAAGCAAGCCTTTACAATGGATCAATTTTTATCTGGTGATTTAGATGCTGCTTCTGCTATGACATATAACGAATATCATGTTGTGCTAGAATCAGGTGTTCTAGCAAGCGATCTAAATATTATCGATATGAATGATGAGGGCGTTGCGATGCTTGAGGATAATCTGTTTGCCAACAAAGAATGGCTAGAAGAAAACAAAGAAACAGCTGCAAAATTCATTCGTGCCTCTATTAAAGGATGGAAAGCCGCGATTGAAGATGCAGAAGGGGCAGTCGATATCATAATGGCAGAGTCGGAAGAGGGGAGCAGTACAAGAGAGCATCAGCTAACGATGATGGAGGAAGTAGCAAAGTTAGTTCTGCCTGAAGGCTTTAATGCCGAGGAACTAGGGAAAACTGATCCGAAGATGTTCCAGCAGACAGCCGATATTGCGCATCAGTTTGGAGTTATTAAAGAAAAAGCCGATGTCGATGAAGCATTTACAAATGAAATTTTCGAAATGGCTACAAAATAAATAACTTTTGTTAGTGTAGCTTCAGAAGGCTAATCCCTTTTGAGGCTCTTTTTTTACTACAAGTAAAATGATTGATGCTTACAAAAGATAGGTTAAACTAATGGGGAACACTTTCAATAATAGAAGCGTCAGAGTATAATGAAGATTCGTAACTATCGAACAATAAAGGCGGTTGAAGTCTTTTATACAGGGGACCAAGAATGCATAAATTAAGTGAAAAAATTAAATTGAAATATTTAATCATCGGGATAATAACCTTAGCCTTTTTATTATCAATAGCTAGTAGTTTGTTTAGTATTTATCAAAGAAGTGTTACTTTACTAGAAGAACAATCTTTAGATAAAAATCGGGTGTATGCCCAAAAGCTATCTCAAATTGTGGATTTATATTTGGATGAGACTATACAAGTACTTGGATATAGCGCTTCTAAAATTGCCGATCAGATGGATAATGAGGAATTGTTGAATGAAGAAGTCAATCGTTTACAAACACAACAAAATGCATTTAATTCTGTAATCATAGCAGATCCTAATGGACTAATGTTAGAAGGAGCTCCTGAAAAGTATGCGCTAAAAGGGAAGAGAATTACTTCAAAAGAAGGTCTTTCACAGTTGGAAAATCAAAAGATAACAATTTCAGATCCTTTTAGAGCGTCAACTGGAAAGTTACTTATCACAGTTTCATACCCGATTTTTTCGAGTGATGGACAATATAAGGGAGCTATTAATGGGAGTGTATATATCCATGAATCGAACTTTTTTGAAAAGGTCTTAGGTGAGCATCAATATCAAGATGGTTCCTATGTATATGTGGTCGATTCAAAAGGACGGATTATTTATCATTATGAGAGATCTCGTTTAGGTATGGATGTTTCAGAAAATAAGGTGATACAAAGAATTAACAAGGGCGAGAGTGGGGCGCAACTAGTTATAAATAAATTTAATGAGGAAATGCTTGCCGGCTTTAGCCCGTTAGAGAAAACTAATTGGGGAGTAATTGTTCAGACTCCTCGAAAAAATGCAATAGACTCGGTAGGGCAGCAAGTATTAACCACTTTTTATTTTGAATTACCTTTACTTTTAATTTCCATAATCATCGTCTTAGGATTAGCAGCAAAGATTACAAAGCCTTTACAGCAGATCGCTGTTATTACTGAGAACAGTGTTAAATGAAAGTGAAATGGGGAATTTGAACAGCTTAAATGCCTGGTATTATGAAGCCTCTAAAATCAAAAATGCCTTAATACAAAGCTTCTCTTTTTTACATGGTCAAGTAAGTACATTAAAGGATGAAAATTCGATTGATTCACTAACAAACTTAACTAATCGTCGGGCCATGGATGCCGTTTTGCAGGCATGGACAGTTCAAGGCAAAATGTACTCTGTGATTATGTTGGATATCGATCGTTTTAAATCGATAAATGATACCTATGGACATGCAACGGGAGATGAAGTGTTAAAATTTCTAGCCCTTCAAATGAGAAATGCTGTGAGGGAGCAAGACATGTGTTGTCGATATGGTGGAGAAGAATTTATCATATTATTGCCTGAGACAGGTGTAGATGAAGCGTATGACATAGCGGAAGAACTACGTCGGAATGTCGAAGGTACAATTAGTCCGATTGGGAAATCGGTGACATTCTCTGCAGGAATTGCAGTATTCCCTAAACAAGCTTCGAATCCAAAAAAATTAATCGAGCTTGCCGATGCAGCGCTTTATGAAGCGAAGAATCTAGGGCGCAATCGTGTAGTAAGAGCGAAGGAAGAGCTTCAAGCATCAGAGGATGAATAACGAAAGAGTTTCATGAAATATGAATAGTAAAAATGCAATTTGCGAGTCTGCAAATTGCATTTTATTTTACCGATTTTTAGATTTATGAGATAACAACTTTTATATCTTCAATAAGCTCTTCACAAACTTCTTTTGTTGTAGCCCATGAAGTAACAAAGCGTATTGCGATTTTGTCATCAACTGGCTCCCAAATTTCAAAGGCATAATCCTTTTGTAATTTTTCTACTTGTTCCTTTGTGAAGATAGGGAAGATTTGATTTGTTGGTGATTCACTTAATAGAGGTATCCCTAGCTCCTTTAGCTCATTACTCAAAAAGTGTGCTAATTCATTCTCATGCTGCCCCATTTCAAAGTAAAGGTTATCGTTAAAAGCGGCTTCAAATTGGATTCCTAATACGTAGCCTTTGGCAAGCATTGCACCTTTATTTTTTATATGATATCTAAAATAAGATTTTAACTGATCGTTAAAGATTACAATTGCTTCACCGCTTAGCATACCGATTTTTGTACCACCGATATACATTACATCACAAAGCTCCTTCAATTGATTGAATTCTACATCACTTGCTGCAAGACCACTTGAAAGGCGTGCACCATCTATGTACAAATATAGTTGTTTCTCTTTGCACAATTCATATAATGCTTTTAGTTCAGCAAAGCTATAAACTGTACCAATCTCTGTTGATTGTGAAATGTAAACCATTCCAATCTTCACCATATGCTCATCCTGATGATATGCTAATGCGGCTTCAATATCTGCTGTAGTTAGCTTTCCGTCAATACCTGCAGCAGTGTAAACCTTATGTCCTGTTGCTTCGATTGCTCCAGTTTCATATACATTAATATGCCCAGAGCTACAAGCTAAAACCGCCTCGTATGGTCGTAAAATATGGGAAATAACGGAAGCATTAGCCTGAGTCCCTCCAGTGACAAAGTGGATATCACAATTATCGCTTTCTAGCTTATCTTTTATTAAATACTTTGCATTTTCTGTATGCTTATCCAAGCCATAGCCAGTATTTTGTTCAGTGCTTGCTTTTAGTAGAGCTTCTAAAAGTGCAGGATGGCAAAGCTCACTATAATCATTTTTAAAACTGTATTTCATTTTCTACAAACCTTCTTTACTATTTTTTAAATAGTATAACATTAATTGTATATTCAAGAAGTTTAGAATATTTGATTAAGGAAGAAGGGTGAAAAGTGAGAGAAGAAAACGGATTATTTAAGTAAGTTAGGCATGAATACGCAGGGGTAAGTGAGTGTTCATGCCTCAAATAATTTAGAAGAAAAAATTCTTCATATTAATAGCGCTTGAAAATAACCTAGCATCCTTTCCTAGATTATTGTTCATGTAGGTATACTGATTTAAGCATTGCTGAAATAGATTGTCGCAATAGCCTCTTCTACTACCTCTATCTCTATTGTACATGTAGCACTCATCATGGAATTTGCAGCAGGCGTCTACAGGATTTGTTGGGGCACCAGGACCTGAACAGCCAGGACCGCAATATCGATATCCCGGATAGCAGAAGCCAAATCTCCCATTTCTCATAGGTACAACCTCTCCTCTAATTCTTGTTGCTCTAGCATATGTATCTACAACTCTTCTAGTAAGGGCTATCCAACTAGTTTCAAGGGGATGTATTTTGAATATAAAAAATACCTAAAATTCCAATAGATAAGGAATTCTAGGTGCTATCATGTAGAGGTAAAAAGTGGGGGAAGCTGGGCAGCTTAATCACCTCCGCCGCCGCCACCTCCATCTCCACCGCAGTCTGAGCCTCCGCTTCCTCCAGAGTCAAATGTCCACCATCCATTTGACCCGTTTGAGTCGGAGTATCTTTGTCGTATTCGTTTTTCATAGGCACGTTTTGCAGGTGTCCACTTACGCCATTTGAAGAAATAATTGATACTTGAAATAATTTTATAAATGACAAACAGTACAAGGTAAACGGCGAAACACATCACAGCTATTAAAACCAAAATACCAAAAATATCACCTAGCATATTCTCACCAGCCTTCTATCAGATAGGGTCATTACCTTTATTGCTAACTTCTATTGCTTCAAGAAAGCTTCTAATTCAGCTACTGTCAAGTTATTATAGCTTTGATATAGTAGCTGATAGTCACCAGCTGATTCCTTCAAAATTTGATAGGATGGAATATTCTTTTGTAAATAGTTTTGTGTAGGCTCTGGCCATTCGTTAAACGGAACATCGATATACTCTGTATAATCAAAATAATCTCCTGTATCCATACTGTATTGGAGAGCTTTAAATTCAGTGCTTTGGATTTTTATGAAATACAAAGCATCAGATAGCTTCACTATTTTTTCAGTCGTTGGCAGGTTAATATCCATATAATATTCAGATGCTACTAAATAAAATACACCATCCTCATACTCCAACCAATGAAAATCTGTTGAATCGGGATTTCTTGCTTCAAGGTCCTCGGGCTTAAAATCAACCGAATAATATTTTTTCATAGCATCCTTGATTAATTGTTCTGAAAAGCCAGCACCATAATTCTCGATTGGGTCTTGATCGCTTTCTATTTTTTGATTAAAAATTAAAGCCTCAATCATACTCTCGTACATTGTAGAATCCAAGGAGTTGATATCTCCAAAGTTGATAAATTGTCTAATAGCTGCTTCTATTTCAGGTGTTAATGCTTCTGTTTCAGCATCGAAAGCAGTGTTCATACCTTTGGATAACTGATTCATGACTATTTGTATAGATGAAATTGGTTCGCTCAAATCAATGGCAAATTGTTTTTGACCATTTTCTTGATTTATGATGGGTGTTTCCTCACCGACTAACTCACCATCAGAAACGGAGAATTGTTGATTTTGCAATGTGAAAAATTGTTTATCTTGAGGATTGGAGCGCATGATTGCAGTCGTTCCATCAGTTAACGCTATAAATGACATCTCGGCAGCGTCCTCGTAATAGGAATAGAAATTATTATCGATCAATTTAGCTTCCTGTTCTGTAATGCCCCAAATTTCCTCAACATAACCGGCTTCGTTGCGATGCTCTAAATCCTCGTTCATATACTGACTGCTTTTCATAAGAATGTATAGTTCCACTTGACCATCATTGTCAAAATCGATTAATTGACTATAGACAATTCCAACGTAAAGATCTCCAAGTTTTTCTTCATATTTATGGTTCGGATGGATTACTCCATATTTTCGATATAAATTAGTTAGTGTTTCAGATAGTTTTTTGTTTGCTTGCTGCTGTTCTGTATTAGTGGAAACCGATTCTGTCTCTCTGTGCTCCTGACCAACTGGCGCCACTTCCTCAATATGGTCTTTCTGTTGTTCTGTTTTTTCTTCATTCTCTAATTTATCGGTACAGCCTACTAATATTAACAGCATAAAGGTTGCAAATAGTAACTTTTTCATGAAAATCCCCCTAACAAGTCTCCTTACTATTACTATACATGAGAGAAAGTGTTCTAAATAGAGGGTTCTTGTAAAATATGGTAAAAAGGTCTTTTCTGCCTAAGTAAATAGGTCTAGAGGGAAAAATAAAAGGAAAAATTCCTCCTAATTTGATAAATACCTATATTTTCTTAATAATAAAGGAAGTTTTTCCTGTTATAGTGGGAAAATCTTTGAATTTTGTCTAATTTAATGCAATTAACGGAAAATCTTTGATTAAGTCCGTATAATTGTGTAAAAAGAGAAGAGTCATTTTAATCACTCTTGGGTACAATGTTTTCTGCGAAGATAAACAATGAAAAGAGGAATTAAAATGACTCAATTACAGTTTAACCTAGATATGGATTTTTTAAAAGATTCTGTACTACATTCTAATTTGGATACAGTTGTTAAATCAGCGTTAGTCCTTGTCCTTAATGAATTTATGGAAAAAGAAAGAGACAAGTATTTACAAGCAGCTGCTTATGAGCGTTCTAGTGAACGTCTTGATTATCGAAACGGTTACTATGAGCGTGAATTAATCATGAGTCTTGGGAAACTAACTTTAAAAGTTCCTAGGACTCGGAACGGTGAGTTCTCCACAGCTCTATTTGAAAAATACGCAAGACATGACCAAGCCCTAGTTTTATCAATGATTGAAATGGTTGTGAATGGTGTCTCTACGAGAAAAGTTACTCAAATTGTTGAACAGCTCTGTGGTGAAAGTGTTTCGAAATCTTTGGTATCCTCGCTTACTCAAAAGTTAGATCCAATTATTAATACTTGGGCTAGTCGTTCATTAAGCTCAACTTATTATCCTTATGTCTTTCTAGATGCTATGTATATTAAGGTTCGTGAGCATCATCAAGTGGTATCAAAGGCTGTTTATATTGCAACCGCTATTACAGAAGAAAATACTCGAGAAATCCTTGGCTTAAGTGTGGATCATGTTGAAAGTTATGATAGCTGGTGTCGTTTTCTCCAACAGTTAAAATCAAGAGGTATTCAATCACCCAAGCTAGTTATATCAGATGCACACCAAGGCTTACAAAAGGCTATACAACGAGAATTCTTAGGCACTGGATGGCAACGATGCAATGTGCATTTTAAACGTAATATTATCGAGAAGCTTCCTAAAAAAGGGTCGGAAGATTTCCGTATCATGTTAAAAAGAATTTTTGAAGCTGTCACTCTTGAAGACACACGCAAATTTAAAGCGGAATTAATGGATAAATATGCAGAAAATCAAAAATATGAAAAGGCACTCAATGTATTGGATGATGGATTTGAAGATACGGTTCAATATATGAATTTTCCGGAAGGAATACGTGTCCATATTCGTAGTACAAATTCGCTTGAACGATTAAATCAAGAAGTACGCAGAAGAGAGCGAGTGATTCGCATTTTCCCGAATACACAATCTGCTTTCAGGTTAATTGGTGCTGTATTAATGCACTATCAGGAAAACGATTATTCGAATAGAAAAAGTCTGACTAAATAGGATTTGATTGATTATTTTTTAACCAAACTCCCATTAATGGAGTCTTTCACATTCCGTAAAGGCTGTCAAAGTGAAAAGAGCCTTTGACAGCCTTTACGGAATGTGAAGTTATTAATCCATGGGAGTTAAGGCCAAAAAAATGTTAGATAAGTGGGGAACTTTTATTCCCCAATTAAACGTTGAAAACAATTGTATTGAATTTTACACAATTACTTGGACTTGACTAAATCTTTCGCTTATCTTTGCTTCTTAAGTGACCTATATCTACATTAGCGGGAATTTCTCCTGTTATGAGATTGCAATACCTATATGAAAGTTTTGTAATTTCCATAATAATGAAAAAAGAGCACGTTATGTGCTCTTTTAAATCATACTAACGACGATGCTCGACTAGGTCAATTGCACCTAAGACAATGTGTGCCAATCCAAACCCGAAAAGGGTGTTCGCCAACATTTGGTTAGAACCTTTTTGTTTCATGGCATACCCTGCAGCAGTTACAGCTGAGCCAAGTACAGTAGGAATTAAGCCTTCACGAATATTGTTCATAAAAGTGCCCTCCACATCGATTGTTAGTAGGTGTAAAATCACCATCCCTATTATGACTTACAAATACGGTTGATATTCAGTAAATTGACTATAAACTTTGAGTAGAATAAACCTAAATACACATAATAAGGGAAAATACTGAGTTTGACTTTAAAAAAGGGATTTGGTTCCTTTTGTTGAAGTTTTAAATACAGACAAGCGAAGTCTTATTATCGTTTAGAGAGTTTACATAGAAATGCTTTATAAAGGAGGGCACATATGGGAAAAAAAGCACGTGATTTAGGCATCAAAATAGGCAAGCTACCAACGGGAAAGAAAAATTGTATTACTGATGTAAAGGGTGTCAGGGTAGGGCATGTTACATTAGATTATGAGCTAGAAAAAGAAGGGGATTATGCTTGTACAGGAGTCACTGCCATCTTGCCTCATGGAGGGAATCTATTTCAAAATAAAGTGACAGCAGCTAGCTATGTTATCAACGGTTTTGGTAAATCTGCCGGGCTAATCCAGGTGAATGAACTAGGTGTGATTGAATCACCTATAATGCTGACAAATACGTTTAGTGTACCTCAAGTGACACAAGGAACGCTTGAATATATGCTGGATAACAATGAAGATATCGGAATCAAGACAGGAACCATTAATATTGTCGTAGGTGAATGTAATGATAGTCATTTGAATTCTATCAGAGCATGTCCTGTAAAACCCGAGCATGCTAAAGAAGCGATTGAGAAAGCTTCAAACGAGGCTGCCAAGGAAGGAGCAGTTGGTGCTGGTAAAGGCATGATTTGCTTTGGATACAAAGGTGGAATAGGTTCATCCTCTCGAATAGTGAAAGTAGAAAATACAGATATGTCATTTACTGTTGGTTGTATGGTATTAACAAATTTCGGGAAAAGCTCAGAGTTTTTAAAAGAAAATTATATTAGCTCAAATGCACAGCCCGAGTCGACTATTTCACCAACAGACGGTTCAATTATGATAGTTCTTGCTACAGATGCACCCCTTAGTAGCAGGCAACTAACCCGTGTTATTAAACGCTGTAGTGTAGGATTAGGCAGAACGGGAAGCTACTTTGCACATGGAAGTGGTGATGTTGTAATTGGCTTCACAATTGCACATGATATTCAGCATTCAACCAATAAGGTAATAGAGAGTCATACACAGCTGCGTGAGGATCACCCTATTATGAATGAATTATTTGCAGCAGCTGCAGAGACTACAGAAGAAGCGATTATTAACTCGCTTACTCAAGCAGAGACGACAACAGGAAGAAACGGGAATATAGTTCACGCATACGAATTTATTAAATAAAACAGAAATAAGCAAAGTTATTTAAGGAATTAAAAATCCTTAAATAACTTTTTTTATATAGAAATAGGAAATTAAGAAATGGAGTGAATCGTTTAGATTGAAGAGTTTAAGGTAATAAAATAGTGAGGGTATACTATTACATAATAATGTTAATTAGATAATAAATTTCCAGAAATATTTTTTACTGCCTAGTAAAAAAATGTAAAGTATGATAGATTTATTTTTAAATACGAAATAATCAAAATATTCATATACTTGAGATAATTATACATGGTGTGAGGTGATATTTATACAAGTGGATATTTATAAATCAATTCCAAAGCTTGAGGCTCCCTCTGTCAAGCGCAAACCTAAAGTGAACGATAATCGTGAACCACTAGTGAAAATTAATGCGCATCCCAAAATTTTTATAAAACCTATGTATTTTGAGCAAGGAATCCCCAATAGTTTACAAACAATCTATTTACGTAAAAGCACCTGTGAGAAATTGATAGAGGCTTTGACTCTATTACCTATGCATTATAGCTTCATTTTATATGATGGCTACCGTCCTCTCCAGGTACAAGAGCATTTATTTCAACTATTTTCTCAAGAGGTTAAAAACAAAAATCCAGATTATTCGGATGCAGCAGTTTTAGAGGAAACACTAAAATTCGTAGCATTTCCCAGTATAGAGCCATATAAAACGTCGCCACATATAACAGGAGGGGCCATTGATTTAACCTTAGGAGATTTAGCAGGCAATCCCCTAGATCTTGGGGGTGCATTTGATGAGATGAGCGAAAAGTCAGCAACCCGTTATTATGAGCAGCATCTTGAGGAAAATGATGAAGCATTAAAAAATAGGCGTCTTTTGTATAATGCAATGACAGCTGTCGGATTCACAAACTATTCAGAGGAATGGTGGCATTATGACTACGGCAATGTGACATGGGCAAGGCGAGTCAATGCACAAGAGGCAATGTATAGTGCTGTAGAAGCAATAATAGAGACACATCAAATAAAGGAGTTTCGATATTTATGAAGGTATATATTAGTGCAGATATTGAAGGCATCACTGGTACAACAGCTTGGATTGAAACGGAGCTTAATACACCGGATATTCAACCCTTTTTAAAGCAAATGACGAAGGAAGTAGAAGCAGCGATTGAGGGCGCTATAGCAGGTGGAGCTACAGAAATATTGCTTAAGGATGCGCATGATTCGGCTCGTAACATTGATATCTCGAACTTGCCGGTAAATTGTAAAATTATCCGTGGCTGGACGGGAGATCCAATGTGTATGGTGGCTGGGCTTGACGAAAGCTTTGACCGAGCAATTTTTATAGGCTATCACAGTAAAGGTGGAAGTCATCGCAACCCATTAGCGCACACTTTAGTAGTCAATGCTGATGTGAAAATTAATGGAGAATATGCTAGTGAATTTTTAATAAATACCTATGCTGCTAGATTGCATGGCGTACCGGTTGCCTTTGTAAGTGGTGATGAAGGTCTTATAGAAGAAATTCGTGAATTGAATGAAAATATTCTTACCTTTGCTACAAAGGAAGGAATCGGAAGTGCAACGGTAAGTGTAAGTCCGAGCTTAACGCTTAAAGAAACTAGAATATTAGTTGAAGAAGCAATGAGGTTAGATAGAGAGAGTTTACAGGTAGCTTTACCTGAAAAGTTCACGGTAGAAATAGTTTACCGAGACCATGCTCGTGCATTTAGAAATTCATTTTATCCAGGTGCAACATTTAAACCACATAATACGGTTGAATATGTTACTGAGGATTATTATGAAGTATTACGTATTTTACAATTTTTAACGTAGATTGAAGCTGGATTAAAAATATTAAATCTTTTAGTAGGCGTAGTTGAAGTACCCCTGTTTACACCATTAAAACTACGCTGCTATTTACGTAGAATATTCGAAATATTGCTATTTGTCTATGGGCGATTCAGATTTGCCTTTGCTATGAATGGATATGAATGGATGATCCTATATCAGGTAAACCGACATTTAATACACAATTCATGACAATGTCAGCCAAGCCTGAACTAGGATTTTCATTATAAAAAAAGAGATAGTAAAGAAACAGGAGGGGTTTTATGAGAAAGTTGTGGTTATTGCTTTTAGCTACAGTGTCTGTGCTAGTTCTAGCAGCATGTAGCGACAAGGGAGACGAGTCTTCTGAAAAAGAAGTATCAGAATACCGTACAGTATATTCAGGGGAGATTAAAACACTTAATTACTTAAAAACTTCTGAAACAAATGAATTTGCCGTTGCGGCGAATTTAGTAGATGGCTTGATCGAGTATGATCAGTATGGAATTGTACAACCTGGCCTAGCTGAAGAATGGTCGTCAAATGATGATGCAACCGTATGGACTTTCAAGCTTCGCGAAGGTGTAAAATGGGTTACTCATGATGGTGAAGAATATGCAGATGTTGTTGCACAGGACTTTGTAGATGGCTTGAATTACGTGCTAGATGCAAAAAATGAATCCTCGACAGCTTGGATTGCAACTGTGGTGAAAAACGGTGATGCCTTCTATAACGGGGAGGTTACTGATTTTACAGAGGTTGGTGTGAAGGCGCTAGATGACCATACAGTGGAATACACATTAGAGAATCCAACACCATATTTCCTTTCGATGCTCAACTATGTATGCTTCTTCCCTGTAAACGGCGAGTTCTTAGCTGAAAAGGGCGAAAGTTTTGGAACAACTAACGAAAATTTCCTTTACAATGGATCTTACATTTTAGACAAATTTGAACCTCAAAATGAGCGTGTACTTGTAAAAAATGACACATATTGGGATAAAGAAAATGTGTTAATTGACCGTATCCGCTATAAATACAATAAAGAAGCTGGAACTGTTGCACCAGAGCTATTCTTGCGTGGTGAAGTCGATGCCGCTTCAATTCCGACATCCGTAATTGACGAATGGTTCAATGACGAAGAGAAAAAATCACAAGTACGTCAAAGTCAAAATAACTTCTATACGTATTTCTATGCTTTAAACTTTGACCCACAATTCGATGCAGAGTATGAGCCAGAGAATTGGAAGGTGGTTGTGAACAACAAAAACTTCCGTAAATCGCTTTACCATGGACTTGACCGAGTATCTGCGATGTTAACAACAGAGCCATACAATCCAAATGATATGCTGAGTAATACAATTACACCGAAGAACTTTGTCGATGTGGAAGGTGTGGACTATACACAATTAGCACCTCTGGCTGATGTTACAAATACTGATTCCTTTAATAGCGATTTAGCGAAGGAATTTAAAGAAACTGCAATGGCTGAACTTGATGGAAAAGCAACATTCCCAGTTAAAGTATTAATGCCGTATAACTCAGGTTCTCCTGATTGGGCTAACCGTGCGCAAGTTGTAGAACAACAGCTTGAAGGACTACTAGGTACAGACTATATTGATGTGATCGTGGAAGCTGGACCTTCTACTGGATTCTTAGGTGAAGTTCGTCGTCCAGGTAAATTTGCATTATTAGAAGTGAACTGGGGACCTGACTATGCAGATCCTGCATCCTACACAGATCCATTTACTGAAGGTGGTTCGTATAACAAGCCTGAATTTGCTGAAGGCTACAAAGATTCAAACGGTAAATCAACATATCAAAACATGGTGGACGCTGCAAAATCAGAAATGGATTTAGCTAAACGCTATGAACTATTTGCAAAAGCAGAGAGCTTCCTAATCGAAGAAGCATTTGTTATTCCTTATGCAGTAGGTGGAACTGGCTATATTGCTTCAAAATTAAATCCGTTTGAAGCACAATACTCACCATTTGGTGTGACGGCTGAGAAGTTTAAAGGCCAAAATCTTTTAGACAAACCAATGAGTAACGATGAATTTAAAGAAGCTCAAGCAGCATGGGAACAAGAGCGTGCCGAAGCGTTAGCGAATGCAGAAAAATAAATTTTAACTAATAAGAAGAAGGAGATGACCAAGCCAGTTTTGGTGTCTCCTTCCTTCATTATTTGGCGTAAATTGTTGGGGGGTTAGAATATGCTGTGGTATATAGGAAAACGATTACTGCAATCCGTATTAACGCTTTTTATCATTATTACTATTGTTTTCTCGTTACTGCGACTGATGCCTGAAGAAGGCTACTTAGGAGCAGCAGCTGAAAAAATGTCGCCTGAACAGCAGGAAGTATATTTAACAAATTTAGGACTTCGTGACCCACTGATTGTACAGTTAGGGAATTTCTATTCAGACTTATTAATGGGTGATTTAGGAACTTCTGTTACATATCGTACGGATGTCGCAGTAACGACAATCATATCTGAAAAGATTATATATTCGTTACTATTTGGGCTTGGTGCTGTTGCACTGTCTCTTATTGTTGGGGTACCTTTAGGAATTTTGATGGCCCATATGAAAGGAAGATGGCTTGATCGATTAGGAACAGGTTATATTGTATTCGTTGTTGCTGTTCCAGCAGCGGTCTATTATATATTCATTCAAATGTATGTAACGGATATTTTAAATTTACCAATGCTGTTTGATGAATATAATTCAGCAAGCTGGATTCTGCCGCTAACGTCCATGGCTTTAGCTCCAACAGCCTCTTATGCAATGTGGATGCGTCGTTACATGGTGGATGAGCTCAATAAAGATTATATAAAACTAGCTCGGGCTAAGGGAGTTAAAGAGAAAACGTTAATGTTTAAGCATGTGATGCGAAATGCTTTTATCCCTATGGCACAGTATTTACCTGCTACAATTTTATTTACAATTACAGGCTCGATATACATTGAATCCTTATATTCGATTCCTGGGATGGGCGGTTTACTAGTTGATGTCATCCAACGTCAGGATAATTCTGTCGTGCAAGGATTAGTATTAATCTTCTCGTCTCTAGGAATTATTGGGCTGTTTTTAGGAGATTTAGCGATGGCAATTGTCGATCCTCGAATCAAGCTCGGTAAAGGGGGGAGTGTTCGATAATGGGAATCTTTTCTGAGGAAATTTCGAATATTTCAAAAAAGTCAAACGAAAATTTATTTGACTTCGCTGTTGTAGATGACCAAAAGGCGGAGCAAACAGGTTATTCAAATTATTCATATTGGCGCTCTACCTGGCAATCCTTTCTAAAAAATCGAATAGCTGTTTTTCTATTAGTAGTGGTAGGACTAATAATTGCTTTTGTTATTGTTCAACCATATCTACCTTATCAAAAATCTCCAACAGAAATTTATATCGATGAACAAACTGGTTCTCAGGCACGAAACATTACGCCAGGAGAAGATTTCTGGTTTGGAACAAATTCAATTGGACAGGATTTATGGTCGAGGATTTGGGCAGGAACAAGGACCTCGCTGTTTATAGGATTTGTCGTTGCATTCGCAGAGGTTTTGGTAGGAATTTCAGTAGGGGCACTTTGGGGCTTTTCAAGAAAGCTTGAAGCACCGATTACTCAGGTGTATAACATTTTTGAAAATATACCGACTACGATTGTTCTAATTTTAATGTCCTATATTTTACGACCGAGTATTTCTACGATCATCATTGCGATGTGTATAACGGGCTGGGTGGAGATGGCAAGGTTTATAAGAAATCAGATTGTGATTTTAAGAGATAGAGAGTATAACCTGGCATCAAAATGCTTGGGGACTCCAAGCTATCGAATTATATTAAAAAATTTATTACCTTATTTAATTTCCGTTATTATGCTACGAATGAGCTTAGCAATTCCGTTTGCGATTGGGGCAGAGGTATTTTTAACGTATATTGGCTTAGGCTTGCCAATTAGTGAACCCTCATTAGGAAATTTAATCAATGAAGGGCGTGTACTAATGATGTCGCCAGATCTACGCTATCAATTAATCTTCCCAAGTGTTGTTTTAAGTATTATTACAATTGCTTTTTATATTATTGGAAACGCATTTGCAGATGCTGCAGATCCAAAGAATCATGTATAGAGGGGGGATGACGATGGTAGACAGCAACGGAAAGTCTCGCATTTTATCGATTCAAAATATAATCATTAAGTTTAAACTACGTGGCCAAGTACTTACAGCAATTCGTGATATTTCTCTTGATCTTTATAAAGGTGAAAGTCTGGCAATAGTAGGTGAGTCGGGCTCGGGTAAGTCTGTCCTCGTGAAATCTATAATGGGTTTACTAGATAAGAATGGCTTTATAGATCAAGGGGAAATCCTTTATAAAGATTATGACTTAGCGAAATTTAGTACTGAGAAGGATTGGCTGAAAATTCGAGGTAAGGAAATTGCGATGGTTACACAAGACCCAATGACTTCTCTTAATCCTTTAAAAACAGTTGGAAAACAGATTGAAGAGTGTGTTGTCCTACATCAAGGGTTAAAGGGTAAGTCTGCATATGACCAAACCTTAAAGCTACTTACAGATGTAGGGATTCATGATGTGGAAAAACGCTATAAGCAATATCCCCATGAGTTCTCTGGCGGGATGAGACAAAGGATTGTTATTGCCATAGCCATAGCGTGTAATCCCAAAATACTTATCTGTGATGAGCCTACAACTGCCTTGGATGTAACGATTCAAGCACAAATTTTGCAGCTATTAAAAAATCTACAAGAAAAGTATGGACTAACAACTATCTATATTACCCATGATTTAGGGGTTGTTGCAAAGGTAGCTGATCGTATTGCTGTAATGTATGCAGGAGAGATTATCGAAGTTGGCAAAACCCATGAAGTATTCTTCGATGGAAAACACCCTTATACATGGGCTCTCCTATCATCCTTGCCGCAATTAGGGGCTAAGGGGGAGGAATTATATTCTATTAAAGGAACACCGCCTAATCTTTTTAAGGAAATCAAGGGAGATGCCTTTGCACCTCGTAATCCATTTGCATTAAACATCGATTTTGTTGAACGTCCGCCTTTCTTTAAGGTCACAGATACGCACTTTGCTAAAACGTGGCTCTTACATTCAGATGCACCAAAGGTAGAGCCTCCGCTAAGTCTGCAGGAATTCTTTGAAGAGGGGAGACGATACGCTCATGATTAATAGAGAAGTATTGCTAGAAGTAAAGAATTTAAATGTTACCTTTGGAAAAGGGAAAAATAGATATCAGGCGATAAGTGATGTAAGCTTCAATATTTATAAAGGTGAAACATTTGGTCTTGTGGGAGAGTCGGGTTCTGGTAAAACAACAATCGGTCGTGCCATAATGCGTATCAATGAAGTAACAGGCGGAGAAATTCTATTTAAGGGCAAGCCAATTAGCGGGAAGATTTCGAAGGATTGGGATAGAGAAATTACGCAAAAAATCCAAATGATTTTTCAGGATCCAATGGCCTCCTTAAATGAACGGGCTAAGGTTGACTATATTATTTCAGAAGGCTTAGTAAATACGAAAAAATACAAAAATGAGGCGGATCGTTTGGAAAAGGTTCGAAATGCCTTGTTAGAGGTAGGGTTGCTTCCGGAGTTTGCAAGTCGTTTTCCACATGAATTTTCAGGTGGTCAACGGCAAAGAATCGGTATTGCCCGTGCTTTAGTCATGGAGCCGGAATTTGTTATTGCGGATGAGCCGATTTCAGCCTTGGATGTTTCGATTCGGGCACAGGTGTTGAATCTATTATCGAATTTACAAAAACAAAATGATTTAACGTATTTATTTATCGCCCACGATTTATCGATTGTTCGCTTCATTACAGATCGCACAGCGGTTATTTATAAGGGAGAAATTGTTGAACTGGCTGATACAGAAAAGATATTTTCAAATCCTATCCACCCTTACACACGAGCACTTATTTCTGCTGTGCCTGAGCCAAATCCTTATAAAGAGCGTGCCAAAACGATTGAAATTTACGACCCCAAGCTTCATGACTATATGAAGAATCCTCCATCTTTTGTAGAAATCGAGGAGGGGCATTTTGTACTTGCCAATGAAGAAGAAATTGCACTGTATCGTAAGCGAACTACAATAGGAGTGTGACAGAATGAAAATTCCAAAAGCGTTAAAAAAGGGAGATACTATCGGTCTGGTTGGTGCTTCTAGTGCCACTCCGCAGGAAAGCTTACCACAAGCTATCGAAGCTGTAGAAAAGCTTGGATTTAATGTGGTTGTGGGGGATTCATGTCACAAAAGACATGGCTATCTAGCTGGAAGTGACGAGCTTCGAGCAAATGACGTAAATCGAATGTTCCGTGATGCTTCTATTGATGGAATCTTTAGCATTCGAGGAGGCTATGGAGCCACAAAAATCTTACCTTTACTAGATTATGAGATGATTAAAGTAAATCCCAAGGTATTCGCTGGATATAGTGATGTGACTGCACTGCATATTGCCTTTAATCAGTTATGTGATTTAGTAACCTACCATACACCAATGCCATCTACAGAATTCATTAAACCAGAAATGGATGAATACACATGGTCCTCCTTTCTGGAAAGTATTACTCTGACAAAAGAATCTAATTATTATTTAGCCAATCCAACAAATCAAGAGATGTCTTCACTTGTACCTGGAAAAACAACAGGTCAGCTTATAGGTGGAAACCTAACTTTAGTAACAGCTTCCCTTGGAACACCATACGAGATTGATACAAAGGGGAAAATTCTATTCTTAGAGGATATTGATGAGTATGAACGTAGCATAGACCGTATGCTTACTCAGCTTAAGTTATCAGGTAAGTTAGATGAGGTGGCGGGCATTTTACTTGGTGCATGGACAAATTGCGGTCCACAAAATCCAAAACGTCCAGAGCATAGCTTGAGACTACAAACGATTTTTGAAGAGATTTTGGTCCCATTAAATAAGCCGATTTTAATGGATGTTGCCTGTGGACATTGCTTACCAACGATGTCACTGCCTCTAGGTAGAACAATTGCCTTTGATACTGAAACAAAAACAATTGAAGTTATTGAATAGTCATATAATGGAAAAGAATCTTCAGGATTTAATCGAACAGGTACCCTACAAGGTTAAGCTGGTTGTGAAGGATTGTGCGGAACCTAATCAATTTCTATTTACAAAGGATATTGATGATGTATTCTCCAGCGCAAGCTTGATAAAGGTTCCTATTCTAGTAGCGGTGCTGGAATTCCTTGAAAATAAAAATGAATCAATACATCAAATTGTTAAAATTGCTGAAGAAAATCGAGTTGATTTTAGCGTACTATCAGAACTGGAAGTAAGCGAAGCGTCCTTGTATGAATTATTAGTATGGATGATTATTACAAGCGACAACACGGCGACAAATGTTCTTATTGATTTTTGGGGCATGGAAAATTTAAATCATTATTTTAAAAAGATTGGATTGAAAAATACGACAATTCAACGAAAAATGATGGATTTTGAACAGCTAGAAAAGGGCTTTGATAATTTAACAACTGCTAGAGAAATGGCCTTTCTCTTTGAGGCTATTTATCGTCAGGACCTACTGTCAAAAAAATCTAGCGAGTTAGCGAGTGATATATTAAGTCGACAACGCATTCAAGATTCATTAAAAAGGTATATTGCTGACGATGTGAAAGTAGCTCACAAAACAGGCAGCCTTGAGACAGTGGAGCACGATATAGGTATCTTTTTTTCTAAGAAGAGGCCTTATATAATTGGTGTTTTTGTCACTGATCACACAAATACTGAAGAAGCGAAGAGTTTTATAGGGAAGCTTTCTAAGATTATATATGATCATTTCAGTAAGGAGGCTTAGTTTTTTTATGAAAGCTATTATTAAATCGAAGGTTGCTAATTTACATGCAGAGCCTAACTCAAAATCGGAACTGATTGATGAAGGATTATATGGCATGGTTGTAGAAATAGTAAAGCAACGAGAAAATGATTGGGTCTATGTGAAAACACCATATCAATATGAAGGCTTTTGTAGGATAGAGGATTTAATATTTGATCCTCAAAAGGTAGATACTTGGCAGAAGGAAGCAGCAAGTATCATTTACCAAGGCTTTGCAGATATACTACTGAAGCCGAAAATACAAAGTAGTAAGCTAGCAACACTTGTACGTGGCTCAATTATCAAAGTGTTGCCAAATGAAGAAATAAATAAAGAATGGTCCATGATTCAATTAGCAACTGGTGAAGTAGGATATACACGTAGTCAATGGATTGGGGAAAAGCTTGAACTTAATGGCGTTTTGGAGGAGGATTTTCGAAACAGAGTCGTACAAACGGCTTTAAGCTATCTTACTACACCTTACCGATGGGGTGGGAAATCTCCTTTAGGCATTGATTGTTCAGGGCTCTGTTCGATGGCGTATATGCTAAATGGTGTTGTGATTTATCGAGATGCCAAAATTGTCGATCGCTTCCCAATTAAAGAAATCAACATCGAGCATATTCAAAAAGGTGATCTTCTCTACTTCCCGGGGCATATTGCTATGTATATGGGCGATGATTTATATGTCCATTCGTCTCTTGGCGGAAATGAAGTAAGTATTAATAGTTTAAATAAAAATCATATAAATTATAGGGAAGATTTAGCCACAACAATTACAGCGGTTGGAAGTTTATTTCCTGCAAAATAATGACAGCTAGAAGCACATCATCAAAGTGAAAAAAGATGGTGTGCTTTTTTATAAATTTGCTCCTCAAATCTGAAGTTATAGGAGGTATTTTTATGAGAATTTCTAAAGCGAAACTGATAACAGAAGATGATATTAAGCTGATTCCAATTGGACAAATGACAAAGAAGAAATATATTGCTGCTTTTAAGGGGAAGTTATTTTGTCCTACGGAGCATTGTTCTGCAAAATTATCTTATAGTAGTGGAAAGAAAGGGCATTATAAAACGTGGAGATATAGTAATCATTCTCCAACCTGCCCATATAATTTAGAGCGTGATGGTATACAGCAAATTGGAAGCAAGGACATAAAATTAGAGGTTAATATTAGCAAGAGGCATAAACAGAGTGCGTTAATGAGAGCCTACAAATCTATGATGATAGATGAAATCAATGGGCCAATACTTGAACGAAATTCTGAAGAGATTAAAAATAATAGTCACCGTAAAGTAAAAACGAATGCATCAGAAACAGCGCAAATGACACTTTTTGGTGGAGCGATTGATGAAGACTTTACGAAAACGAAAGGAAAAAAGTTGCTTTCAAGATTTGTTCATGAGATTAGTCCTTCCGATATCGGTAAAAACCGAATTATAAAAGGCTTTATAAAGGATATTGAATTGCTTGAATCTACCGCTGAGCTTATTGTGGGCTATCAAAACGAGGAAATCGCGATTGTCTTTATGGAGCATTTTAAAACAGATCCTTTAAATAAAAGCTATGTGAATAAATTTTGGGCGATTAAAGAATGGATGAGTCATTTGAAAGCCGTTACTTTTATTGGAGTTGGAGAAGTTCAGTTTACGAAGGATGGTAAATACGAGTTATATGTTTCGATGGGCACAGACTTTAAAGTGGATGGGGAAGATATGTACAATTTGGCTAGAAAGCTTAAAGCAGTAGCTTTAAGTTAGTATATCTATTCTGCTAGTGACTTCAATTTGTATAGTTTTCGTTTGTTTTAAAAAATTATGGGTACTATGAAGTAATGACAATATTGGAGGACAATTATGATTAAGCATTATCAAAAAATTGCCGTAGCAATTGATTTCTCAAAGCAGTCAATGAAAGCACTAGATCGAGCAATACTTGTGGCGAAGGACAATGATGCGACCGTTCAATTAATAAATGTCATTGATACGGAATCATTTGGCTCAATTGCAGCCTATGACTTAAATTACGCTGAACAGCTTAAGGAAGAGAGTATGACCAAGATGGATCAGCTTAAAAATCAGGTTGCTGCTGCGGGAATTCCTGTAGTTGAGGTAGTCATTAAAGAAGGCTCTCCAAAGGAAATTTTAACAGAGCTTCCAGGAGTTGAATTACTTATTTGCGGAGCAACAGGTAATACAAACCTAGAAAAAATGCTCATCGGCTCCGTTGCAGAAAAAATAGTCCGTTCTGCAACATGTGACATACAACTTGTACGATAATTTATACTAAATCGTTTAAGCTAATTTTAAAAAAACATCCATTTATTCTGAAAATGGATGTTTTTTTTGTTTAATCAATGAAAGAAGTACGCTATATTTTTAAATCTAAATTTAAAATTTTCTCTTTTATGTATGTAAATTCTAAATAATAACGAAATAATATTATTTTGTGAAATTTTAACATGTAAAGTTATTCTGATATAGTAAATAACTATTATGTAATAGGAGTAAAGGGTAGAGCTACTAAATTTATTTAAAGTTTCAAATTTCAACTTTGTATATAATGTTTATTCTACAAAATGTATACAATTTTCTTTTTAAAGCAATTAAATACTTTTTACTCGCTGTATCAAATGCTCTGTAAATAGCATAATACCTTAATATCTTGCTGTTTTATAACAAGAATCATGTTACGGTCATTCAATTATAGGGTAAAAGCAATTGTAAGTAATTTCTTCTACAATAAATAAGATAGAAATTTGCGTTTAACTTCAAATTTTCTACGAAATGCAGAAATAATCTCTTTTACACAAATAATTTTTTTCAAAAAACTATTGCATTTCATATTTTGTAAATGTTATCTTGAGATAAAGAGTTGTTCACAACTTTATCACATTTACAAAGAAAGGGGCTAAAAGAGAATTATGAAGAAAAATCGATGGTTAATCGCTCTTTCTGCCATTGCAATTCATTTATCAATCGGAGGAGCTTATGCTTATAGTGTTTATAAGCTTCCAATCGTAACGGAAATGGGATGGAGTGAAACAAACGTAACTGTAGCCTTTACAATAATGATGGGGCTTGCTGGTTTTGCAGCAGCACTATTTGGTAGTTTAGTAGAAAAATTAGGTCCAAGAAAATCAGCGATGGTTGCTGCCGTATTATTCGGAGCAGGACAAGCAGGTGCTGGTTTAGCGATACAAATGGACTCAGTTATACTATATTGGTTAACTTATGGAGTTTTAAGTGGTCTAGGTATGGGTATCGGGTATATTGCTCCGGTATCGACTTTAGTAAAATGGTTCCCTGATCGTCGTGGTTTAGCAACAGGGATGGCTGTATTAGGATTTGGTTCTGGTGCTTTAATTACTGCTCCAGTAGCAGCAAACTTAATGGAGGGTGTAGGTATTTCATCTACATACTTTATTTTAGGAATAAGCTATTTCATCTTAATGATTTTAGGTGCTTCTTATATTGCTCCTCCAGCTAAAGGATATATGCCTGAAGGAATGAAGAAGGCAACGGAATCTGGCGAGAAGAAAATTAAGCAGGATTTAGCTCAAATGTCAGCAAAAGAAGCTGTTAAAACAAGACGGTTCTGGATGCTTTGGTCTATGCACTTAGTAAACGTAACAGCTGGTATTATGATGATTTCTGTTGCATCACCAATGGCTCAAGAGATTGTAGGGCTATCTGTAGCAGCAGCTGCAACAATGGTTGGTGTAATGGGACTATTCAATGGTGGTGGCCGATTACTATGGGCAGCACTTTCTGACTATATTGGACGTACAAATATTTTCGTTATATTCTTTACAATCCAATTAATCACTTTTGCTGTATTACCATTTACAACAAATGTTATCATCTTCCAAGTATTTATCTTCTTAGTAGTTAGCTGTTATGGAGGAGGTTTCTCAAACCTACCTGCATATGCAAGTGATTTATTTGGAACAAAGCAACTTGGTGTAATTCACGGTTACTTATTAACAACTTGGTCTCTAGGTGGGGTTTTTGGTCCGATTATCGTAAGTACAGTTAAAAATATGTACGATAGCTATATTCCAGTATTTTACCTGTTTACAGCATTAATCGCGATTTCTCTACTTATTTCACTATTCCTACGAGCAGATGTAAATAAACAGAAAAGAATTCTGGAACAAACTAAAAAAGAATCAGTTGGAGATCTTTCAACAACGACAACTCCATAAATTTGAAGTAAATTAAACTGCCGAATATGAGACATTCTCGCAAATGTCCTTATTCGGTATTTTTTTTATTTAAGCTTATAGTGATTTTAATGAACTGTAATATAATTTCCAATTCGCGTCAACTTGACTTGCTATATCTTTGGAATTTTTTGACTAAAAGGAGCAATTTATTGCATTATTTCTCATGTATGTTTCATTATAAAAATAACGATTCGTCACATTCTATGACAAATATCATTTGATATTTATTACAACTAACTCTCCCTAATTTGAATCATTATGGAATAATATTAGCAAGAGGTGAAGAAAATGGCACAATTAACAGCTGTTCAAAGTGGGTATAGTAAAAAGGAAGAATTTTTGAATTCCTTAAGTCATGGAATTGGAGCGCTGCTCGCAATACCGGCTACTTTACTTTTAGTTCAAAAAGCTCGGTTAGAAGGGTCGACGATTGAACTTGTTAGCTACATTATTTTTGGAATTTCTATGTTCTGCTTATATGCTGCCTCAACTATTTATCACGCCTGGCCAACTCATAAAAGCTTGTTAAAAAAGCTGGATCATAGCTCGATTTTTCTTATGATTGCTGGGACATATACACCTGTTGCTTTAATCGCAATTGGCGGTAAGATAGGGTGGACAATCTTTTTCGTTGAATGGGGATTAGCGTTCTTTGGAATTCTCTTTAAAATGTACTTTGTGCATCGCTTTGAGAGATTATCATTATTTGTTTATTTAGGGATGGGCTGGTTAGCCATAATCTTTTATAAACCAATGCTTGAATTTATCACAATGGATGGATTACTGCTGCTAGTGGCAGGAGGATTAAGCTATACAATAGGAACTTACTTTTATAAAAATAAAAAAATCCCGTACAATCATGCGATTTGGCATGTGTTTGTTATGGGTGGTAGTCTATTTATGTATCTTACTATTTACTTGTATATGTAAAACAAACCTGTACAACTCTACTTGAGAACTGTACAGGTTTTTATTGTTGTATTTCAAAGCCGTTAATCTGAGTTATATCCACCACAAGAGTATGATTATCTGGTGTTAAAAAGGTTACTGAGTTTTTCCTTTCGTGGAAATCAAGAACTGCACTTACTTCGATGGGTGAGCCATTTACATAGATTTTTTTAATGTTTTTAGAGGGCACCGTTTTTCTCATGAGTTTTAGGAATTCTTCATTTTGAATGGGCTTATTCATCAGTTCAATCATTGTGTTTTGAAGCATCTTTAAATGACTGCTTAAAAGATTTGTAGAGTGTTTTGTATTTAACATAAGATTATTGATCACTTGATGGAATTTGATAAGAGATTGTTCGAGTACCGCTTGTTTTTCTAAGATTAGATTTAAATCTGAACGGATTTTTTCATCTAGATAAGAAATGTTATAGGAGTTTTGATTTCCTCTGTTATCTTGCTGTGGGTTGAGATAGATTTTTGGTTTTGAATAATTAGTTTTGGAAGGATTCATGTTCGTTAACTCCTTTCCCGTAATAAGCTATTTGTAATATATGCGCTTAAGTAATTTGTTGCTATTGAAACATATAGAAACGAAAAAAAACGACTAACCTTGGGCATCCTAGTTAGTCGTTTTTTTACTTATTCTTCATATATCATTTTCTTTGTCATCCCGCCATCAACAGTCAAATTGATTCCAGTAACAAAATCATTTTTATCGTCAGTTAAATAAAAGCATGCTCGTGCAATATCCTCAGGTTTGCCGACACGACCTGAAAAATGCTGTAGATGGTCAACTTCTCGTAAAGAAGCGTAATCACCAGTTTCAATCCATCCAGGGGAAATGCAATTCACTCGTATTGAGTCTGGTCCAAGCGAGCTTGCCAGTGCGTGTGTAAGTGCTACGATGCCACCTTTTGTTGCTGCATAGGATTCTGAGTTGGCTTCGGACATGAAAGCACGCGTTGAAGCCATTGATACAATTGCTCCACCTTTTGCATTTAATCTCATAAACTTTGAAGCTTCTCTTGAGCACAAAAATACACTTCTTAAATTTGTATTGATGATATCATCAAAGATATCCATTGAAAGATCATAAGGCGAAATTGGTTTATAGATTCCTGCATTATTAATAAGAATATCAATTGTTTTATATTGTTCGATAGTACTTGTCATTAGTTGGATGACATCTTGCTCTTTACGTACATCTGTTGGAACAAATAAAACGTTTAGACCTTCTTTAGCTAACTCGGAGGCAACGGAGTAACCTGATTGTTCGTTAATGTCTGCTAAAACGACGGATGCCCCAGCACGGGCGTATTGGGTGGCAACTTCTTTTCCGATGCCCTGAGAAGCTCCAGTTACAATAACTGTTTTGTTTTCAAACATCTAAACCCTCCATTTTTGTTTTCTAATCGTTTACCCTATGTAATAAATAAAATAACATAAAATCATTTAGCAAAGTAAAGTGGTTGACTGCATAAGGCAACCACTATTTTTGAAAGTTATCTTTCGTCATGTGGAGCAAGGTGAAGTGGTGGAGGAACTAACCATCCCTTTGCTTTATTTAATCGTAATAACCTAGCGCCAAGCTGAGCTTTAGCAATATGGAATTGACCATACATCATGGCGATATCTTCACGAGTGCATGTCCCCATCGCCTTACTGCACGCCACTAGACCTGCGGCAACGTTCCCAGAGATAATTGCGCTTATTTCAGGGTCATTATATCGTGCCCCTACTGGGATATCTTCAAGTCTTGCGTTAGGGCGCTCAGGTGGTGCTGGAGGAAGCCCGATTCCATTTAATTTTAGCGTTTCTTTTAATTGCTTGTTTTCTTCTTCCATCCCATTGATTGATTCTTCAACTATCTTGGCAAGTTCGCGGTCACCAGTATGATTATATAAAGTTTGATACATAGCGATCATGCCGTTATTAGTTAGAACGTTCGACCATATTGTGAATATTTCTCCGTAATGTAGTGGCTCTTCTTTAGGGTTTCTACTTAAAATTCCCAAAAAAACACTCCCTTAATTAAATAGTAATGGTATTACAAAAACTAGAGTAGTCAAGAAAGTGATTATTATTCAGATTCTCATAAATATTATTCGAAATTGAGTGATGAAGCTAAAGGGAGGTAGTAAATTAGTTAATTTATATTATTCAGTACCTTGCAATGAGTAATACCGTTATGATACACTACTGTACAATGAATAGTAGTGGAGGAGGTGGTTAACTTGAACGTCCAATTTAAAAAGGGTGTATTAAATTTGTGTGTCCTTGCTCTAGTCGACCAACAAGATATGTATGGCTATGAGCTCGTTCAAGCTATTTCTAATCAGATTGAGATTTCGGAAGGCTCTGTTTATCCACTATTAAGAAGGCTCACGTCGGAAGGTTATTTTACAACATACTTAAAAGAATCAACTGAAGGACCACCACGTAAATATTATCAAATCACTGCTTTAGGTAAAGAAAATTTAAAGGAACTTCGTGAAGAATGGCAGAACTTTAGTAAAGGTGTAAACGAATTAATTCAGGGGGAGGAAATTTAAATGTCTGAGGAGAAATTTCTAAAAGAACTTGAAAAGGAATTGTTTTTATTAAAGGAAGACGAACGAAAAGATATTTTGCGTGACTTTAAAGAGTATTTTGCAAATGGTAGAGCTGAAGGTAAAAAGGAAGAAGAAATAGTTGAATCGTTTGGTCCTATTCATGACTTAGCGATGGAGCTGCTAGCTGCTTATTCAGAGGAAGAGTTTGTTTCTCATGTTGAAATGACTCCTGCTATTGAAACAGGCTTTGATAATGTAGACATTAAGGCTGACAAAGCGAATATTTCTATTGTTCCTTCGGAGGGTGACAAACCAATTATTAATGTAAAGGATCAGGATGGAAAAACAAAGGCTACTATGGAAGTGGTTAATAACACGCTGAAAATTCGAGTTAAACGTGAGGATAGCATCATGTCATTTTTCTTCATTCACCTAAGCATGGGGTTGAAAACAATCGATGTATCGATACAGCTGCCTCAAAAATTATATGACCAAATGAAGGTTGAGAGTGATAACGGGAAAATTGAAATAGAATCTCAACAAGCGAAGCACATGAAGTTCAAAACAGATCACGGGAAAATTCACTTAAAATCCTTATTGGCTAGCACATTAAAGGCAAAAACAGATAATGGAAGAATTGTCTTGGATCATTCAAATTTCACGAACGTTATTGCAACAACGGATAATGGTAGAATTTGTGTGGATCATTCAAGATCGGAAAAATTTGAGCTTTCAACAGATAATGGCCGAATCGAGCTTAACGAAGTAAGCGGTGAAATTTGGGCAACTACTGATAATGGTAGAATTGAAGGGTATATTCCTCAAGTGACAAAACCGTTACAATGGAAAACAGATAATGGCAGCATTGTTTTAAAAACTGATGAGGTATTAAATAATGTCACCTTATCCGTTAAGTCAGATTTCGGTCGAATCAGTGTTTATGGGGAAAAAGGGAAGAAGTTTCAATTTGGTGATGGCACGATTCCAATTCGTTTTAAAACGGATAATGGCCGTATAACAGTTGAAACCGCAGTACTTCAAGAAGTATAGGGATAGGGGGATTAGCGGTATGAAAAAGATATTGGTATTTGGCGGTACAAGATTTTTTGGGAAAAAGCTTGTTGAAACACTTCTGGAAGAAGGGCATGACGTGACAATTGCAACTCGTGGTAAAACTGCACATTCTTTTGGGGAAAAAGTCAATCAGCAAATCGTAGATCGCACGAATAAGAGTGATTTGGCATCAGCTTTTGCCGATACTCAATGGGATATTATTTACGATAATATTTGCTACTCACCTGATGATGCCTTGGCTGCGTGTGAAATCTTTGCAGGTAAAACCCGAAAATATGTATTTACTTCAACTATGTCTACCTACTCAGATTTAGGGGCTGAGCTTTCTGAGGGAGAGTTTGATCCCTACCATTATGAAATTCGTTACGGAGGTTTAAATGATTTTTCATATGGTGAAGGTAAGCGACTGGCAGAGGCGGTCTTCTTCCAAAAGGCGAATTTTCCAGTGGTGGCAGTTCGCTTTCCAATCGTTTTAGGAGAAGATGATTATACAAGACGATTACATTTCCATATCGAAAGAACTGCAGAAGGTAAGGCTATTAGCTTCTTAAATATGGATGCTCGAATGTCTTATATCTTGTCTGATGATGCAAGTGAATTTTTAAAATTTGCAGGTTTCTCGGAAATTGTAGGAGCATATAACGCAACCTCTTCGGGCACTTATTCATTAAAGGAATTAATGGAGATGATTGAAGGAAGTGTTGGGAAGAAAGCGAAAATTGCACTAGTTGGGGATGATGAGTCCCGTTCTCCTTTTGCTGTTCCAAAAGACTGGTATATGACTCAAGCCAAATCTATTGAAGCTGGTTTTACATGTCAGCCATTAGAAGCGTGGCTACCAGACCTTATAAAAACTTTGTCTTCCCAAGTAAAATAAAAATTGAATGAGCTTAGTGCTACTTTTGTAAAGAGTTACTCTTTATTAAAAAGTAGCTTTTTTAATTTTAATTCATAATTTATGTACATTGAGGACTTGAAATATGAGACTTTAGTCCCTTCTATACCTTAGATTAAAAACGGGACAATACGGTTAATACTTGTATAAGTTAAAATAGATTGTTCGCATAGAAAATAAAATGATAAAATAACATGGATTGACTGGTAATATTTTCATTTGTGGATGTGTGGAGGTTTAAAGCTTCCTATCCACTAAAGTGCAACTAAGGCATATCGCTGTTCGTCCTATTGATATGCCAAGGTTTCTAATTGACATCCGGGAGTGAGACGTTTGAAGAGGAAACAAAAAAAGTATACAGCATTTAAAAATGTCGTAATATTTCCTGGTACAGTTGAAACATTAATTGCTCGTGCCCATGAATATGTTGAAAACTACCAATATGATTTAGCAAATAGCAGCTTTGAAGAAGCGTTGAAATATACTGAAGGCGATGAAGTGACATTAAGTGTTTATGCTTATTCACTATATGAAACAAAGTCATTTGAAAAAGCTAAAAAGGTTTGTGAAGAACTATTAAGTATTGGACCAACGATGTATTTGGAAGTAATGGAATTATATTTAACGATTTGTATGCAGCTCAAGCAATACAAACAAGTAGAAAGTATCATTTCATCTTTACTTGAGGAAGGGGCTATTCCTCAGGAGCAAATTGATAAATTCGAGCGACTGAAAGATATAAACTCAAATATTGCAGACAATGTTAAAAAACAGGAAGATATAATTGCTAGCGTGAACGAAATTGACGAGGACTTATTCCAGCTTGAAAAATTTCTGTCTCTTCCACCGAACAGACAGCTTACGTTAGTTCATGAATTAACTACTATGAATATTCGACCGATTGTACAGCAGCTAAAGGCTATCATAGAAAATGAAGAAACACATCCTTTTATTAAAAGTATTGTCTTAATATTACTTGTGGAGCAGCAGGTAGACGTTAATATAAAGATAAGTAAGTTTGAACAAGAAAAGTATGTGAACCCTACTGTATTGGAATTACCAACAAAAATGCCACAGTTTATCGCTGTATCAAAGATTATAATAGAGAAATTAGAAAAAGAGCCATCAACGTTGGAAATGGTAGAATACTTACTTTCTAAGCATGCAATAGTTACTTATCCATTTGAGTGGCTGCATTATGAAACTGAAGATGTAGCGATTAGTTATATTGATTTAGTAAGAGCGATGTTTGGTAGTGTGCAGGAAATGGATTATGAACTAGTAGAGTTTTTACAGATTCTCGAAAAGTTAACAGAACTACAAGAAGTATGAAAAAAGTTGAAACTACCAGTATCTATGTTATACTAAAATGGTTGTCAAAATCGTAGATACGAGTGGTTTGTCTAACAATTGTAAACTAATTTTGGAGGTATTATATATGTCAGCGAAATGGGAAAAACAAGAAGGTAACATTGGTACATTAACAATCGACGTACCAGCTGAAGAAGTAAACAAAGCGATCGATAAAGCTTTTGCTAAAGTAGTAAAAGAAATCAACGTGCCTGGATTCCGTAAGGGTAAAATGCCACGCCCAATGTTTGAAAAACGCTTTGGTGTAGAAGCTCTATACCAAGATGCTTTAGAAATTCTAGTTCCAGATGCATACTCAAATGCAATCGACGAAACTGGTATCACTCCAGTAGATTACCCAGAAATCGACGGAACTGAAAACTTTGCTAAAGGTGAAGGCTTCACTTTCACAGCAAAAGTTACTGTTAAACCTGAACCAAAACTTGGTGATTACAAAGGTTTAGAAGTGAAAAAAGCTGAAACAGTAGTAACTGATGAAGAAGTAGAAGCTCAAATTGAAGAGCAATTAGCTCGTAAAGCTGAGTTAGAAATTAAAGAAGACGCAGCAATCGTTACTGGCGACACTACTACAATCGATTTCGAAGGTTTCTTAGGTGAAGAAGCATTCGAAGGCGGTAAAGGCGAAGACTACGCATTAGAAATCGGTTCTGGTTCATTTATTCCAGGATTTGAAGAGCAATTAGTAGGCTTAAAAGCTGGTGAATCTAAGGATGTAGTAGTAACATTCCCAGAAGAATACCATGCTGAAGAGTTAGCTGGTAAAGAAGCTACATTCAAAGTAACTGTTAAAGAAGTTAAAACAAAGGTTCTTCCAGAGTTAAACGACGAATTCGCTAAAGAAATCGACCCAGAAGTTGAATCTTTAGAAGCGTTACGCGCGAAAATCAAAGAACAAACTGTTGAACAAAAGAAAACAGATGCTGAAAGTGCATTACGTGATGAATTAGTGGAAAAAGCTGCTGGAAATGCTGAAATCGAAATTCCTGAAAGCATGACTCACAACGAAATTCACCGTATGATCGACGAATTCGGTCAACGCTTACAAATGCAAGGTATGACTTTAGACCTTTACTACCAATTCTCTGGTCAAGATGAGCATGCTTTACATGAGCAAATGCGTCCTGAAGCTGAAAATCGTGTACGCGTTTCATTAGTTTTAGAAGCTATTGCAAAAGCAGAAAATATCGAAGTAACTCAAGATGATATTAAAGCTGAATTAGAAAAAATGTCTGGTCAATTCGGTATGTCAGCTGACCAAATTTTAGCTGCATTAGGTGGAACTACTGAAATTTTAGAGAACGATATCCGTACTCAAAAAACTGTAGAATTCTTAGTTGAGAATGCAAAAATTACTGAATAATTTTCATTTTTTCGACAAGCAATTGCTTGTAAAAGTGTAAATTATTAGTTTAATATTAAGTTATGGACAAGGTACGGCATATTACCGTACCTTGTTTTCAAACTAGGAAATTTCAGATAGTTAATAATTTTTACATTAAAGCAATGGTTCTTAGTGGAGTTAATGTTTTAATTCTGACATACTGAATAATACATAGACAAAAAATGCTTATAATATATCTATTATGAGCTTATACAAACAACTTATTTGATAATGATTCTAGAATCTTGTAAGATTGTTGCTTGAATAGGGGTGAAGCACATTGTTCAAATTTAATGATGAAAAAGGCAATTTAAAGTGCTCGTTCTGTGGTAAGCCACAAGAACAAGTGCGCAAACTAGTAGCTGGACCAGGCGTATACATTTGTGATGAGTGTATCGAGCTGTGTTCTGAAATCGTTGTAGAGGAATTAGGGGTCGAAGAAGAAATCGATTTCCAAGAAATCCCGAAACCAAAAGAAATTTTATCGATTTTAGATGAATATGTTATTGGACAAGAGCGCGCCAAAAAAGCATTAGCTGTAGCAGTGTACAATCACTATAAACGTATTAATTCGAACAGCAAAATTGATGATGTTGAATTATCAAAATCGAACATCGTTTTAATTGGACCAACAGGTAGTGGGAAAACACTTCTTGCCCAAACTTTAGCTCGAATTTTAAATGTGCCATTTGCCATTGCAGATGCAACTTCACTAACAGAGGCGGGTTATGTTGGGGAGGATGTTGAGAATATCCTTCTGAAATTAATACAAGCAGCTGACTATGATATTGAACGTGCAGAAAAAGGAATTATCTATATAGATGAAATCGATAAAGTAGCTCGTAAATCAGAGAATCCTTCCATTACGCGTGATGTATCAGGCGAAGGTGTTCAACAAGCATTGCTTAAAATTCTTGAAGGTACTACAGCAAGTGTGCCTCCACAAGGTGGAAGAAAGCATCCTCACCAAGAATTTTTACAAATAGATACAACGAATATTCTATTTATCGTTGGTGGAGCGTTTGATGGAATTGAACAAATCATTAAACGTCGCCAAGGACGTAAGGTAATTGGATTTGGTTCTGATCTTAAGAAGATGGAAGAAGAAAAAACTTCACTTCTTTCGCAGCTAATTCCTGAGGATTTACTGAAATTTGGTTTGATTCCTGAATTTATCGGGCGATTACCAGTTTTAGCTTCATTAGAGCAGCTTGATGAAGATGCTTTAGTACAAATTTTAACTGAACCTAAAAATGCCCTAGTTAAGCAATATCAAAAAATGCTTGAGCTAGATAAAATTGAGTTAGAATTTAATGATGAAGCATTACTAGCAATTGCTAAAGAAGCAATTGAGCGAAAAACGGGTGCCCGTGGATTACGTTCAATTATTGAAGCAACACTGTTAGATATCATGTTTGAGCTTCCTTCACGTGAAGACATTGTAAAATGTGTTGTAACGAAGGAAACAATCACTGACAAAGAAACACCAAAATTAATTCTTGCTGATGGTACAGAATTAAAAAAGAACGATGAAAAAACTTCAGCTTAAGTAGCTTGAGTTCAGCATAGTTTATGATGATAAGAGCTGACTTCGAACTAGCGTCAACAACGCTTGTCGTAAGTCAGCTCTTTCTTCCAAAATAAACTTTATACATATAGAGTCTAATTTGAGCATTTATTTACATAATAAGTAGTAGGTAGGATAAAATGAATAAATGGAATTTATAATCCTGATTACAAAAATTTCTATGATTATGTAAGTGAAATGTAGATTTTTTAAGACATACTAACAAAGCGGGTTGTTTCGGAAAACGTGGATGGAGGTGAATACCCGCATGAGTAAAACAATCGAAAGTATACCACTCTTACCTTTACGTGGTTTATTAGTTTACCCTTCAATGGTTTTACATATCGATGTAGGGAGAGCAAGATCTGTAGCGGCTTTAGAGCATGCAATGTTAAATGACAATCAAATTTTCTTGGCAACACAACAAGATTTACGTGTTGAACAACCAAAGGAAGATGAGCTTTATTCAATTGGAACTTTAGTTAATGTAAAACAAATGTTGAAGCTTCCAAATGGTACACTTCGCATTTTAGTGGAGGGTATTAGTCGTGCAAAGATGACTAACTATCAGGAAGAGAAAGACTTTACGACAGTTGATTTAGAAGTGCATGAGGATGAAAAGGAAAAGGATCCTGAAATTGAGGCTTTAATGCGCACTCTTGTGAGCTATTTTGAAAAGTACGCTAAATCCTCAAATAAGATTACGACTGAAACGATTGATTCTATCACAGATATCGAAGAGCCAGGACGTCTAGCAGATATTGTGGCTTCTCATTTACCTTTCAAAGTTGCAGAAAAACAAGAGGTTCTGGGCATATTTAATGTCAAAAAGCGTCTTGATCATTTAATTATTCGCCTGCATGATGAGCAAGAAGTATTAAATCTTGAGAAAAAGATTAATTCTAAAGTGAAGCAAGCGATGGAACGAACGCAAAAAGAATATTATTTGCGTGAACAAATGAAAGCAATTCAAGCTGAGCTTGGTGATAGAGAGGGTAAAACTGGTGAAGTAGCAGAGCTGCGTAAGCGTGTTGAAAATGCTGGTATGCCTGAATCAACTCAAAAGGTTGCTATAAAAGAATTAGATCGTTATGAAAAGCTTCCTGCAGCTAGTGCAGAAAGTGGCGTTATTCGAAATTATATCGAGTGGCTAGTAACAATTCCGTGGAAAGAAAGTACAGAAGATCGCCTTGATATTCAGCATGCTGAAGAAATTTTAGATCGTGACCATGATGGTTTAGAAAAAGTAAAAGAGCGTATTTTAGAGTACTTATCTGTTCGTCAGCTGATGAACTCTGTGCGTGGACCAATTTTATGTTTAGCAGGACCTCCAGGGGTTGGTAAAACTTCTTTAGCAAGATCGGTTGCAGAAAGCTTAAACCGTAACTTTGTCCGTGCTTCACTTGGTGGGGTTCGAGATGAATCTGAAATCCGAGGACACCGTCGAACTTATGTTGGCGCGATGCCAGGTCGAATCATTCAAGGTATGAAAAAAGCAGGAACAGTGAATCCAGTCTTTTTACTTGATGAAATTGATAAGATGTCAAATGATTTCAGAGGCGACCCATCCGCAGCTATGCTAGAAGTACTCGATCCAGAGCAAAACGGTACATTTAGTGATCATTACATCGAAGAGCCATATGATTTATCACAGGTCATGTTCATCGCAACTGCAAATGATTTAAGTACTATCCCTGGACCATTACTAGATCGTATGGAAGTTATTTCGATTGCTGGATATACTGAAATTGAAAAAACGATGATTACAAAAAACCATTTAATTCCAAAACAGATTGGTGAAAATGGTTTGAAAAAGAATCAGTTAGTTATTAAAGATGAAGCAATTATTGATTTGATTCGTTACTATACACGTGAAGCAGGTGTACGTAATCTTCAAAGACAAATTGCGGCGTTGTGTCGTAAGGCTGCTAAAATAATCGTGTCAGGTGAGAAAAAACGTGTAACCGTAAATTCTAAGGTTTTAGAAGAAATGCTTGGTAAACACAGATATCACTATGGTCAAGCAGAAGAGGAAAACCAAGTTGGTGTATCTACGGGGCTAGCTTATACAACTGTTGGTGGAGATACACTTCAAATTGAAGTTTCCCTAACACCTGGTAAGGGTAAGTTAATTTTAACAGGTAAACTTGGGGACGTTATGAAGGAATCAGCTCAAACAGCGCTATCCTATGTACGTTCACTTTCCGAAAAACTGCAAATTGATAACGATTATTTTGATCAGAATGATATTCATATTCATGTTCCAGAAGGTGCGGTACCAAAGGATGGTCCTTCTGCAGGGATTACAATGGCAACAGCTTTAGTTTCAGCTATTTCTAACAAACCGATCAAACGTGAAGTTGGTATGACAGGTGAGATTACCTTGCGTGGCCGTGTTCTTCCTATTGGTGGACTAAAAGAAAAATCATTAGGTGCTCACCGTGCAGGGTTAACAACAATCATTATTCCAAAGGATAATGAAAAAGATATTGATGATATTCCAGAGAGTATTCGTGAGCAACTTACGTTTAAGCCTGTATCATCTGCAGAAGAAGTGCTGAATATAGCACTTGTTGGAGGTTTTTAAACAATGAAAGTCCATAATGTAGAAATGGTCATCAGTGCCGTAAAGCCAGAACAGTATCCAGAGGATGGACTTCCTGAATTTGCATTAGCTGGTCGATCAAACGTTGGTAAATCATCATTTATCAACAAAATGATTGGAAGAAAAGCATTAGCTCGTATTTCATCAAAACCGGGTAAAACTCAGACCCTAAACTTTTATAGAATCGAAGAGCAACTGTTCTTTGTAGACGTACCTGGTTATGGCTACGCAAAAGTTTCGAAAACTGAGCGTGAAGCATGGGGAAAAATGATTGAAAGATATATAACAGCGCGTAGTGTATTGCGTGCTGTTGTATTAATCATTGATTTACGTCATCCGCCTACTAATGATGATATAATGATGTATGATTTCTTAAAGTATTACAACATCCCTGCGATTATTATAGCTACTAAAGCTGATAAAATTAAAAAAGGGAAATGGGATCAGCATAAGAAAGTCGTTAGAGATGCGTTAGAAATGGACAAGAATGATCCATTAATTGTTTTCTCTTCAGAAACAGGACTTGGATTTGAAGAAGCTTGGCAAGAAATTGAAAAACGAATGTAAGTAATGCCTACATACTTTAATGCACTAGTGAAATTTCGCTAGTGCATTTTGTCTAATTTCGTCCTTTTATGCTAATAGAATATTCGCAATAGTTCTTTATAAGGCATCATTATTGAAACCCCATATAATATTTGGTACACTTACTTTAGAATAATTCTAATTTAAAATGATAAATAATTTCATAGCATGTTCACAAAATGAGTGTGGATAACGCTTTCTTTATGTTAGAATAGAATTTATGAAATAGATCGTGTGAGGTGTAAAGTTCATGCATACACTTGTAGTAGGCTTGAATTATAGAACTGCGCCAGTCGAAATTCGTGAGAAATTGTCGTTTATTGAGAGTGAACTACCGAATGCGATGGCTGCATTGAAAAAAGAAAAAAGCATATTAGAAGACGTAATTGTTTCAACTTGTAACCGAACTGAAATATATGCAGTTGTAGACCAATTGCATACAGGTCGTTATTATATTAAACAATTTTTAGCTAAATGGTTCGATATTTCTGTTGAGCAATTTGATGAGCATCTTTACATCCGTGAAGATGACGATTCACTGCATCATCTTTTCCGCGTTACGTCTGGAATCGACTCAATGGTATTAGGGGAGACGCAAATTCTTGGACAAGTGAAGAAAAGCTTTTTAGATGCACAAGAAGTAGGTACAACAGGTACTATTTATAATCAGCTATTTAAACAAGCTGTTACATTTGCAAAACGTGCACATAACGAAACAACGATAAATGAAAATGCAGTTTCTGTTTCTTATGCAGCTGTTGAGCTTGCAAAGAAGATTTTTGGATCATTAAAAAATAAGCATGTAGCTATTTTAGGCGCTGGAAAAATGGGCGAGCTAGCAATTCAAAATCTTTATGGCAACGGTGTAGGTAAGGTTACAGTTGTTAATCGAACTTTTGAGAAAGCAGAAAAGCTTGCATCTAAATTTAATGGTGATGCAAAATCGATGCAAGAGTTGCAATGTATGCTATTAGAAGCTGATATTTTAATTAGCTCTACTGGTGCTACTGACTATGTGATTGACTTTGAACTAATGCAATTTGTTGAACGTTTACGTAAAGGAAAACCATTATTTATGGTAGATATTGCTGTGCCACGTGATATTGATCCACGTATTAGCGATTTACCAAATGTTTTCTTATATGATATTGATGACTTACAGGGTATTGTAGAAGCAAATTTAGCAGAACGTGAACAAGCAGCAAAAGAAATCACTGATATGATTGGACAAGAGGTTCTTCAATTTAAGGATTGGTTTGCTACTCTTGGTGTTGTTCCTGTCATTTCTGCATTACGTAAAAAGGCGAATCGTATTCAAGAGGAAACGATGTCAAGTATTGAAAATAAATTGCCGGATTTAACTGAACGTGAAATCAAAATTTTAAATAAGCATACAAAATCCATCATTAATCAATTATTGAAGGATCCGATTTTACAGGCGAAGGAATTGGCAAATTCTCCTAAGGCAAATCAACAGCTTCAGCTATTCCAACAAATTTTTGGGATCGAAGAAGATGTAGTAGAAGAAGTGAACGCACAACAACTAAAAGACAAAGCGTTTATCGATAATTCACAGAACAAGTCTGTTTTAGATGGGAAATTGTCATTCTAATTTTATTCAACCTAGACGTTAGATTTGTTCTTAAAATCACAAATTTTTGTACAAGTCTCAAGTAAATTAACACTAACCAAATAAGAATAGTGTCAATTTAGTCAAGGCGTAATAATGATTATGAAATTGAGGCGTTTTCGTATCTGTATGTTAAAATTAGATACGAGGACGCCTATTTTTACAAAAATTTCATGCTTGCTACAAATTTAGACTTTAAAGTTCAGGACCATGTAGCTTGCAGAGGGATTTTATACATATGTATTACGCAAAAATTGTAAAAATGGTATTAGACTTCATAAAAGTTGTAAAAGATGAAGAAGGGTAGCGAAATGACACAATTAGCAATGGCTAGGCTTTATGAAATAATGGTTGTCTTATATGCAATTGGTATCGTTTTTTATTTCATTGATTTTTTCTATAAGCGTGTAAAAATTCGTCGATTTGGGTTTTGGTTAATCTCGATAGTTTGGGTATTACAAACAATATTCTTTTTACTGTATATTGTTGAAACAAAAAGATTTCCGATTCTTTCGTTAACAGAAGGAATTTATTTTTATGCTTGGTTACTTGTGACGCTTTCAATACTTTTACATTGTATAGCCCGTGTAGATTTACCTGTGTTTTTTATAAATGTACTAGGGTTTATTTTTGTCACAATCCATTTATTTGCTCCAACTCAAGTAGAAAATCCGCTAGTGAAATCACTTGAATCAGAGATGTTGTTCATTCATATTTCCTTTGCGATTCTTGCCTATGCAGCATTTTCACTTTCATTTGTTTTCTCTGTTTTATATTTGATTTTATATAGATTATTAAAACAGAAGAAATATACAAAATTATGGTCAAGACTGCCAGATTTGCATCAAACAAGTAGGTGGATGCTTTATTCGATTTTAGTCGGGGTGCCGATTATTTTTATAAGTCTGCTTTTAGGACTTGAATGGGCGTTTTTAAAACTTGATGCATTATCTATTTTTGATGTGAAAATTTTAGGTTCATTTGTTATTACGATTATCTATTTATTAATATTAGTGCTTCACCATAGTGGAAGGTTAACAGGGTTGAATTTCGCTTGGGCACAAATTTACACATTCTTGCTTGTAGTAATTAATTTCTTTTTAGGCAGTAAATTATCAAATTTTCATATTTGGTATTAACATAAAGGGTAAATATTGGGGTGAATCCTCCATTAGGTGCCAAAGAATTTAAATGTAACGCATGCTTGCGACATTAATATTTCCTTAGTCGCATTTGAAATAGAAAGGTAGGCTCATCATTATGAGAAAAATTATAGTAGGTTCTAGAAGAAGTAAGTTAGCTCTAACACAAACAAACTGGTTTATTAACGAGCTAAAAAATGCTGGAGTTCCTTTTGAATTTGAGGTTAAGGAAATTGTGACAAAGGGAGATCGAATCCTGGATGTTCAATTGTCTAAAGTTGGTGGTAAAGGCTTATTTGTAAAAGAAATCGAACAAGCTCTATATGACAAAGAAATTGATTTTGCGGTTCATTCTATGAAGGATATGCCAGCAGTTTTACCAGAAGGCTTAGTAATTGGTTGTATTCCTCCTCGTGAAGACGCAAGAGATGCATTTATCTCTAATGGACATGTTAAATTTGCTGACCTTCCAAAGGGAGCTATCGTTGGGACAAGCTCATTACGTCGTGGCGCACAGCTACTGCAAGAAAGACCAGACCTAGAAATCAAATGGATTCGCGGTAACGTAGAAACGCGTTTAGCTAAATTAGAAAACGAAGGCTTTGATGCAATAATCCTAGCAGCTGCTGGACTAAAGCGTCTTGGCTGGAGTGATGACGTAGTAACGGAATATTTAGATACAGATATTTGTTTACCAGCTGTGGCACAAGGGACATTAGGCATTGAATGCCGTGCGGATGACCAAGAGCTTTTAGCTGAATTAGCAAAATTAACGGACAAAATCACTTGGGACGAAGCACATACAGAAAGAGCATTTTTAGCTGCTATGGATGGCGGCTGTCAAGTGCCGATTGCAGGATATGCAACTACTGAAGGTAATTCAATTACTTTCACAGGATTAGTTGCGGCACCTGACTCGTCTGTTATTTTTAAAGAGACATTAACAGGAACAAACCCTGAGGTACTAGGTAAAGAAGTAGCAAAAATTTTAACTGAGCAAGGAGCCTATGATTTAATTCAAAAAGTAAAGGCTGAGTTAGATGCATAAGCCACTTAGTGGAAAAACAGTCGTTGTGACAGGGTCTTCTAAAACAACGGCTGTCCTTTTTGAAATTGCGGAATTAGGTGGGGAAGCAGTATTTTTTCCGCTTATAGCAACAAAGGAATTAAATAGTCCGGATGATAAGCTGAAATTAGAGAAAACGCAAAATTTTGATTGGCTGATTTTTACTAGTCAAAATGCTGTAGAGGCTTTTTGTGCAAAATTAAAGCGTCATCAGTTGAATCCTTCAGATTTTAATGGGAAAATTGCTGCAGTCGGCTCTAAAACGGCACAGTTACTGAAGGAAAATCATTTTGAGGTAAGCTTTACACCAACTGTCTTTAGTGCAGATGTATTTGTCAATGAGTTTCCTCGAGTAGCAGGGGACCATCCGAGCTGTCTATTTTTAAGAGGTAGTAAGGCTAAGGATACATTACGGACAGGACTGCCGTTTAAATTACTTGAATGGACAGTCTATGATACACAGGATAATTTGACTTCAATCTTACCGTTTATTCAGCTTATCAAATCTGGGAAGCAACCTATTATTATTTTTGCTAGTCCTTCAGCAGTAGATATGTTTGCAAAGCATATTGCTCCAGAGGTTGGATGGGGAAATGCTGTATATGCAAGCATTGGGCATATTACAGCTGCTCGTCTCGAGCATTATGGAGCTCAAGTTACATATAAACCGACTGATTATACAATGGTAGCGGTTATAGAAGAAATACGAAAGAGAGAGGAAATTAGACATGACAGAACTTAATTTTAGAAGACATCGACGTCTCCGTTCATCCCAAGCAATGCGTTCAATGGTGAAAGAAACTTATTTACACAAAGAAGACTTAATCTATCCGATTTTTGTGATGGAAGGTGAAAACGTTAAGAACCCGGTAAGCTCGATGCCTGGTGTTTTCCAATTTTCTTTAGATACATTAAACGCAGAAGTAGATGAAGTAGTAGAGTTAGGGATTCCAGCAGTGATTCTATTTGGCTTACCTGCTGAAAAAGATGCTGTAGGTACAGGAGCTTTCCATGATCACGGTATCGTTCAAGAAGCAACTCGACAAATTAAAGAACGTCATCCTGAGCTAATTGTAATCGCTGATACTTGCTTATGTGAATTCACTGACCATGGGCATTGTGGAGTAGTTGAAGGCGAGAAAATTTTAAACGATGCTTCTCTTGATGTATTAGGTCGTACAGCTGTATCTCAAGCAAAAGCAGGGGCAGATATTATTGCGCCATCTAACATGATGGATGGGTTTGTAGCAGCAATTCGTGTTGCTTTAGACGAAGCTGGCTTTGAAGATGTACCGATTATGTCATATGCAGTTAAATATGCCTCAGCTTATTACGGACCATTCCGTGAAGCGGCTGATGGTGCTCCTCAGTTTGGAGACCGCAAAACATATCAAATGGATCCAGCAAATCGTTTAGAAGCTTTCCGTGAGGCAGAGTCTGATATTGAAGAAGGTGCAGATTTCTTGATTATTAAACCTGCTCTATCTTATTTAGATATCATTCGTGATGTGCGAAATAACTATACTTTACCAATCGTTGCTTATAATGTATCAGGTGAGTATGCAATGATTAAAGCAGCGGCACAAAATGGCTGGATTGAAGAAAAACCAGTTGTAATGGAAACTTTACTTGGAATGAAGCGTGCAGGAGCAGACATGATTTTAACATATCATGCAAAAGATGTTGCTCGCTGGTTGGAGGGTAAATAATTATGTCATATGAAAAATCAATTCAAGCTTTCTCTGAAGCTGTAGATTTAATGCCTGGTGGAGTAAATAGTCCAGTTCGTGCATTTAAATCAGTAAATACAGATCCAATTTTCATGGAGTCTGGTAAAGGAGCCATCATTAAAGATATCGATGGCAATGAATATATCGACTACGTATTAAGCTGGGGGCCACTAATTTTAGGTCATACACATCCAGAAGTAGTAGCTGCAATTCAAGAACAGGTTGCAAAGGGTGCTTCATTTGGTGCTCCAACTCTATTAGAAAATAAATTAGCTCAAATCGTAATCGACCGTGTTCCATCTGTTGAAATGGTGCGTTTTGTTTCTTCAGGTACGGAAGCTACTATGGCAGCGTTACGTCTTGCACGTGGGTTTACTGGAAGAGACATCATCCTAAAATTTGAGGGCTCTTACCATGGTCATGGAGATTCATTACTGATTAAAGCTGGTTCAGGTGTTGCGACACTTGGATTACCAGATAGCCCTGGGGTACCTGCTGATATCGCTAAAAATACTTTAACTGTTGCTTATAATGATATAGAAGCAGTTCAAGTTGTATTTGAAAAGTTTGGCCAACAAATTGCTGGTGTAATTGTTGAACCTGTAGCTGGTAATATGGGGGTTGTTCCACCTAAACCAGGTTTCTTAGAAGGATTGCGTAAAGTAACTGAAGAAAATGGGGCACTTTTAATTTTTGACGAAGTAATGACTGGCTTCCGTGTAGATTACAATTGTGCACAAGGTTACTTTGGCGTTAACCCTGATTTAACATGCTTAGGTAAAGTAGTAGGTGGCGGCCTTCCTGTAGGTGCTTTTGCTGGTAAACGTGAAATTATGGAGCATATCGCACCAGCTGGTTCAGTTTATCAAGCAGGTACGTTATCTGGTAACCCGCTAGCTATGACTGCTGGAATTGAAACCTTATCACGTTTAACGCCTGAGTCTTATGAGCATTTCAAAAAGCTTGGAGATCAATTAGAGGCAGGTATTCGTGAGGCTGCAACGAAGTACAATATTCCGCATACCGTGAACCGTGCTGGATCAATGATTGGCCTATTCTTAACGAATGAAGAGGTAGTAGATTTTGAATCTGCGAAAACTTCGGATTTAGCGATGTTTGCTGAATACTTCAAGTTAATGGCTGAAGAAGGAATTTACTTACCGCCTTCACAATTTGAAGGGTTATTTATCTCAACAGCTCATACTGAAGAGCATATTGCTAAAACAGTACAAGCCTTCCATAACGTATTTGCTAAGCTAGCAAAATAAAATATTTAAACTCAAGAGCCCCCTTTTTCTTAAATGAAAGAGGGGGCTCTTATTTCTATGACATTCTTAAAGTGATATTTCATATGTGCTTTAGCATACTTAAAATCTTCTAGCATATGGTAGTTACGGGAGGGATGCGAGATGCAAAAATTTAATTGGGATATGATGACGCAATTTGTTTTTCCAGAGCAGCTAGGTGTTGTTGAAGAAGTGGTTTCTGTAGATATTAAACCAATTTGGCAGCAAATTGACACGGAAGACTCTGTACGATTAGTTGGTATCTATCATATTGCTGCGATTGCTCGTTTTAATCCAGCTGAAATTCCGGATTCTTGCGATGGGACGTTAATCGAGGAGCTAGAATTTGAAGGTAATAATGGTTATTTTGAATATGCTTTACCTTTGGAGGTAGATTTACCTCGCGATAAGGTTGCTTTTGAGTGCACACCACAGGTTTGTGTTAATGATGTTTCCTCTTTTGTTTATGATGGTTCAAATTGTACGTTTAAATGGGATGTCGATTGTCAATTTGACGAATCTGTAGAAGGTGGACTATTTCAATTTGACCAACAGGCTCCTATTGATCTTCAACAAGTTCCATTACCAGAAAAGCCAGTAATTCAAGAGGTTGCACCAATCACTGAAGTAATACCGGAGCCTCCAGTGTTTGAACAGCCTGAAGTGCCTTTAATTGAAGTTGCGCCTTCCTATGAAGATTTTCTACCTAAAGAACAATCACCGATTACGGAAGAAATTCGCTTTGGTGGAGCTGATGGAATTTTCCCTGAAGAAGCATCAGTAGCTGATGGACAACCACCAGCTGGAGCGATTGACAATATTGAAGTGCCAAAGGCTGATGAAAGTCCGAGCTTGAAGGTTAAGCCAAGTGTTGAAGTAAGTGATGGTTCGGTTATAGAAGATATTGATAAGAAAAAAATTGAAGAACCACAAGCAGAGAATGATGAAAAGGAAAAGGTTGTAGAGGCTAAAAACCAATATTTCCCGACAGATGCGGATGATTTTTATAATGACCTTTCAGAGTCATATACTTTACTAAATGTTTCTAATAAAGCTTATCGTGAATAACTATCTGAACTCAAAAACAATGCTTGTTTTTAAAAAAATTTCTTCCTTTTATTAAAATTGTTGTCACTTGAAAACTGTTGGTGGTATATTATACATTAAGAACAGTCATACTTCGTTTATAAGAACCCTATATAGGGAGACATAAGGGAAGTACAAGTGAATAATGTGAGATGCGTTGAAAAGGAAGAGTAAAATGTTCTTGCTTGCTATAGAGAGGAAACGGTAGCTGAAAAGTTTCTGCTAGCAATCATTTGAAGGTAGCCTTGGAGCAGCTTTTGTGAAATAGTAGTAGCAAAATGCCGGGTAAAACCCGTTAGCTAATTGAGAGCCGAGCCTGGTGGAAAATCGTTTTTAATCTATATGAATGAAACTAACTCGGAACTAAAGGTGGTACCGCGAATTCAAAACTCCTTCGTCCTTTTATTAGGGCGAAAGGAGTTTTTTTATTTGGTAAGAAATTTCCCCTAAAAATGAGCTGTTATTACATTAATAAAATTTATAAGGAGGAGTCAATATGACAGAACAACAAAACTTATCGATGCCAACAAAATATGATCCACAAAGTATTGAAACTGGACGTTATGAATGGTGGTTACAAGGCAAATTTTTCGAAGCACAACCAGAAAGCGGGAAGCAGCCATATTCCATCGTAATTCCGCCTCCAAACGTTACAGGTAAATTACACTTAGGCCATGCTTGGGATACGACTTTACAAGATATCTTAATTCGCATGAAGCGCATGCAGGGGTATGACGCTCTTTGGTTACCAGGTATGGACCATGCCGGGATTGCTACACAAGCAAAGGTAGAAGAAAAACTACGAGCAGATGGTATTACGAGATATGATCTTGGCCGTGAAAAATTCCTTGAAAAAACATGGGAATGGAAGGAAGAGTATGCAAGCCATATCCGTTCACAATGGGCAAAGCTTGGTTTAGCATTAGACTATTCACGTGAGCGCTTTACTTTAGACGAGGGCTTATCTGATGCGGTTAAGGAAGTATTCGTTAAATTATATGAAAAAGCTTTAATTTACCGTGGAGAACGCATTATTAACTGGGATCCAGCAGCAAAAACAGCGTTGTCTGACATTGAAGTAATTCATAAAGAAGTAGAAGGTGCCTTCTATCATATGGAATATCCATTAGCAGATGGTTCTGGTAAATTACGTGTAGCAACAACTCGCCCTGAGACAATGTTAGGGGATTCTGGCGTAGCTGTACACCCAGAAGACGAACGCTATAAGCATTTAATCGGCAAAACAGTAATTCTTCCAATCGTTGGTCGTGAAATTCCAATTGTTGCTGATACTTATGTTGATATGGAATTTGGAACTGGCGTTGTGAAAATGACACCAGCACATGATCCGAACGACTTTGAGGTTGGTAACCGCCATAATCTAGAACGTATTCTTGTTATGAACGAAGACGGAACGATGAATGAGCTTGCTGGTAAATACTCAGGCATGGACCGCTTCGAATGTCGTAAACAAATTGTTGCCGATTTACAGGAAGCAGGCGTTTTAGTTGAGATTGAGCCTCATGTTCACCAAGTTGGTCACTCAGAGCGTTCTGGCGCTGTAGTAGAGCCATATCTTTCAGCCCAATGGTTTGTTAAAATGGGACCACTTGCAGAAGAAGCGTTAAATATGCAAAAACAAGAAGACGAAAAAGTAAACTTCGTACCAAATCGTTTCGAAAATACGTATAACCGTTGGATGGAAAATATCCATGACTGGTGTATTTCTCGCCAGCTATGGTGGGGTCACCAAATTCCGGCTTGGTATCATAACGAAACTGGTGAAATCTATGTAGGGAAAGACGCACCAACAGACGTAAGCAATTGGACACAAGATGAAGACGTATTAGATACTTGGTTCTCTTCTGCATTATGGCCGTTTTCAACAATGGGCTGGCCTGATCTTGAAAATGAAGAATTCAAACGCTACTATCCAACAAGCACATTGGTAACAGGCTATGATATTATCTTCTTCTGGGTATCTCGCATGATTTTCCAAGGAAAAGAGTTCACAGGTGAACGTCCATTTAAAGATGTATTAATTCATGGTTTAGTACGTGATGGTGAAGGACGTAAAATGAGTAAATCTCTTGGGAATGGTGTTGACCCAATGGATGTAATCGACCAATATGGTGCAGATGCACTGCGCTACTTCTTAGCAACAGGCTCATCACCTGGTCAAGATTTACGTTATACAACTGAAAAAGTTGAATCTGTTTGGAACTTTGCCAACAAAATCTGGAATGCATCACGTTTTGCCCTTATGAACATGGAAGGTATGACTTATGAAGAAATCGATTTAACTGGTGATTTAAATGTTGCTGATAAATGGATTCTAACACGTTTAAATGAAACAATTGAACGTGTAACAGCTCTATCTGATAAGTATGAGTTTGGAGAAGTTGGGCGTGAGCTTTATAACTTTATCTGGGATGATTTCTGTTCTTGGTATATTGAAATGGCGAAGCTTCCACTTTACGGTGAAGATGAGGCTGCTAAGAAAACTACTCGCTCTGTATTAGCATATGTTTTAGATAACACAATGCGACTTCTACACCCAATGATGCCGTTCATTACAGAAGAAATTTGGCAGCACCTACCTCATGAAGGAGACTCTATTACAGTTGCTGCATGGCCAACAGTTAAAGAAGAATTCAACTTTGCACAGGATGCAGAAAGCATGAAGCTTCTTACTGAAATCATTCGTTCGGTACGTAACATCCGTGCAGAAGTTAATACGCCAATGAGCAAAAAAGTACCATTAACAATTTCAGCAAATGATGAAACAATTGCTAGCATCCTTGAAACAAACAAAGCATATATTGAAAAATTCTGTAACCCTGAAACGCTATCTATCGGTGTAGCTATGGAAGCACCAGCTCAATCGATGACTGCTGTTGTAACAGGAGCAGAAATTTACTTACCGCTTGCAGGCTTAATTAATCTAGAGGAAGAAATTTCTCGTCTAGAAAAAGAGCTTGAAAAATGGGCTAAAGAAGTGAAGCTTGTAAATGGAAAGCTAAATAACGAAAAGTTTGTATCTAAAGCACCTGAGAGTTTAGTTGCAAAAGAACGTGAAAAACTAGCTGAGTACCAGGAAAAACACGAAGCGGTTGAAAAACGCTTAGCAGAGCTTAAAAGAATGTAATCAATCAGTGATTTTATTGACTGTAGCTACCTTGAAATTTCAAGGATAGCTGCAGTCTTTTTTCATATACATTCGCAATTTTGATATTTTACAAATGGAGTTGAGTATGCGAAAGTTTATTATATAACTATTATGAATGCTTAGGAGAATTTGACATGTTTCATTCTATTGATGAATGCACCGAATTTATATTTAACTTAAGAGCTAGTACATATAAGGGCGAACCGTTAGAGGCAATGCGTAAAATATTATTTGAATTAGATAATCCTCATGAAAGAGTAAAATTCATTCATTTTGCAGGCTCAAATGGAAAGGGCTCAACATTAAATGCTACACGAGAGATTCTATTGCAGCATGGCTTACGTGTTGGAGCATTTATTTCTCCGCATCTAGAACGGGTCAATGAACGTATAACCATTAACCATGACCAGATTACAGATGAGCAATTTTTAAGCTACTCAAACCAGGTAATGGATGTCATACAACGAAAATTAGATAGTCAGTACCCAAGCTTTTTTGAAATAATGACCGTAATCGCTTGTTTACACTTTGCGAATGAGCAAATTGATGTCGCTTTAATGGAAACAGGCATTGGTGGAAGAATCGACTCTACTAACGTGATTATTCCTGAGGTGTCAGTCATTACGACAATATCACTGGAGCATACTGAAATTTTAGGAAATACGATTGAAAAGATCGCTTATGAAAAAGCTGGAATTATTAAAAGGGGAAAACCGGTTGTCGTAGGTGTGAAGCAACCAGAAGCTAGTGAGGTTATTAAACTAAAAGCAGTAGAATGTGAATCAGATGCCTTTTTCTTAAACGAGGAAATTGAGATTGGTAATATTGAAAAGGGCTTTCCACAGCATTTCGACTTTTCCTTTGAAGGTTATCAATTTAAGAGCATTCCTTTAGCAATGCAGGGTGAGCATCAGGTTAACAATGCTGCACTTGCTATAGCAGCTACTTTATTATTTGATAAGTCCATAAAGGAGACGACGATTCATGAAGCATTACAAAAAGCTAAATGGGAGGGGCGTTTCGAGCGTTTAAGTGAACAAATTATTATAGATGGTGCACATAATTCAGAAGGTACCAGTGCCTTAATTCGTACTTTACAGCAAGTCTTTCCGACTAAAAAATATAAGTTTGTTTACGCAGCTCTACAGGACAAGGATCATGACGTAAGTATTCAAATGATGGACGAGATTGCTGCTACTATGTGCTTTACGCAAATCGATTTGCCAAGAGCTGCGAAAGCAGTAGATCTTGCATCAAAATCGAACCATCCCAATATCCACATCAATGAAAATTGGCAGCAGTTAATAGAAGATGAAAGACAGTCCCTGAAAACAGATGAGCTACTGATTATTACTGGGTCTTTATATTTCATAGCCGATGTGCGAAAAAAATTAGTAGAGAAGGTAGAAGCATATGATTCCTAGATTAGATGACTATAAGAAAAAATGGGCTGTGGATAGTGATCTATCTATTAAACCGGGATTAGATGCAATACTAGAGGCCTTGGAAATGCTGCAGAACCCTGAACAAAAGTGCTCTTATGTGCATGTTGCAGGGACGAATGGAAAAGGCTCAACAATAGCGTTTCTAGAGCAAATTGCGAGAAATCACGGATTAAAAGTTGGAAAATTTATGTCGCCGTGTATTGTAGATGTGCATGATCAGCTACAAATAAACGGAAAATCCATTACTGAAAATGAAATGGATGAGCTTTTTATTCAACTAAAGAATGCAGGACTTAGCGGGAAGCTAACAGATTTCGAGCTTTTAACCTGTGCAGCATTTCTTTATTTCTCTCAGCAAGAGGTAGATCTAGTATTATTGGAAACTGGAATGGGCGGACGTGAAGACAGTACAAATGTCATCACTCCCATTGTATCAATCATCACCAGTATTGCATTAGAGCATACGAGGTTTCTTGGTTCAACCATTGAAAGTATTGCAAAGCATAAAGCAGGAATTATAAAAGAAAATATCCCCGCTGTTATTGGAAGATTACCACAAGAAGCTTTTCAGGTAATTGAAGCTGAAGCCTTTGCAAAACATGCACCAATAATAGCTCTTGGTGATCATTTTGATGTCACTGTAGATGATACTGATGTTTATACAAATGATGGAAAAGGTTTGGAAATTAATAAGCTTGTACGTGTATTGCCTGGTGCTCATCAAGCTGACAATATGGCGTTAGCAATCACTGCATTTTTTGAGGTAGCCGACTATTTAAAAATCCCTATAGAGATAGATGAAATTCGAAATGCTGTTCGCATGACGAGCTTACCTGGTCGCTTTGAAGAGGTTTTAGCAAATGTTTATTTTGATGGTGCTCATAATCCTGCAAGTGCTGAAAAACTAATGGAAACTATTAAACGGCAATTTCCTAATGAGCCAATACGTTTTGTCATAGGTATGTTAGCAGATAAAGATGTTAAAACAGTTTTACAGCTATTGGAGCAGGTTAGTGATGAGTTTTACTTTGTTGATTTTGAAAATGAGCGGGCGATGACTTCAGAAAAAATGATGGCCCTATCAGCGGCTTCGAATGTGGCGGTATTGACGGATTACATTTCATTTCTCGAGAATGTAAGTACCAAAGAAGGTAAAACCTTTGTTACAGGTTCACTATATTTATTAACCGAAATTAGAGAGCAATTATTAAAATAAAAATATATAAGTATTGATTTAAAAATTCACTAAATGTAAATAGTAGTAATAGATATTGTTTAGAAAGAGCGTTTAATGACGATTTTTGCGATATATTTTTTAAGTGAGACGACATCTGTCTCGCTTTTTTTTAATCTAGATTTGTTACCGTTAATATATGAGGTGATGCGTATGAAATTTCCAAATGTAATAGGAAGACGAGAATTGAGAAACGCAGCAGTAATTGGTTCCGTTGCGGGGCTGGCTGGTGTTGTATTTTTTATCCTTTTACTCAGTTCTATGAATTCATCAACAAACCAAGAGCAGCAGCAAGCAAGTTCAGGGAAGGGTGAAGAAGAAGTAATCCCTGTACAATCATCTAACGAGGCCATTGAAGATACTTCTTCAGTAGAATTTTATGCAAACCAATATGGAGTTTTTCAGAGTGAAGAATCTGCATCGGATTTTATCTCTGAACATCCAGTTTTAAATACAAGTGCAACGGTAGAAGTAGATGGGAAATACTATGTCTGGTCTTCAGTAACGCCGATTAGAGAAGAGCTCATCTTATCGGAAACGCCAACTTCTTTTGCTAAGGCATTTAAATTTTCTGGTGCTGCTTGCACAGAAGAAACGTTAAAGGGCTTGCCGACTGTTTTAGAAAACAATGACCCCTCAAAATTTTATTTTCAAGAGGGTGCTGTACCAGACAATATTCCAGATGATTGGCAAACAATAACATCAGCGTTATCAAGCTTTTCACAGGATTTAGGTATAGCTCGTTTGCATCTAGTTGCCCATTATTTTGACAAAAATGATTGTATGAAAATCGAGTTTTAATCATTAAAATTACGTCAAAATCTAGTTTTGTAAATTATGAAGGATTTTTCAAAATTCCATTCCTCGGCTATCATAGAAGTAGGAGGAATGGATATGAATTTTGATACGAATCATCAGCTTGTTTTAGCATCTGCATCACCTAGAAGGAAGGAACTCTTTTCAAAATTAGGTGTCCCCTTTGAAGTCATCACAAGTAATGTAGAGGAAACGTCTGTACAAGCTGAAACAATGAAAGAATATGTACGTGAAGTTGCGTTGTTAAAGGCACGTGATGTAGCAAAAAAGGGGAAGGGCAAAACAATCATTGGTGCAGATACAGTAGTTGTCTTTGAAGACACATTACTACATAAGCCCAAAAATGAAGAAGAAGCAATAGCTCACTTAACAAGACTATCTGAGAATGTTCATCAAGTAATGACGGCGGTTGTCATTATTCAAGCAGATGGCACAGAGGAAGTCATTGTTGAAGAAACAAAAGTCTATTTTAAAAAACTATCGAAAGAGCTAATTGAAAGCTATGTAGAAACTGGTGATCCTTTTGACAAAGCAGGGGGCTACGGGATTCAAACTGATGGCGTACTCTTTGTGGATCATATTGTTGGAGATTATAACAATGTAGTAGGTTTACCATTAGCTAGCTTGTTCGAAAAGCTCATAGCACTAAACATTCTAAAACTGTAGGAAGTGATAAATGAATGACGATTGCCCCATTTCCCGAGCTTATGATACGTGATGTACATGTAGAGGACCGGCCAAGGGAGAGGTTAATTCGACAAGGCGCCCAAAGTTTATCTAACCAGGAATTAATAGCTATTTTATTACGTACAGGTTCAAAGCAGGAGTCTGTGTTAACTCTTGCTAATCGTGTATTAACTTATTTTGAAAAGTTACATGAGTTAAAGCACGCGACAATTGAAGAAATCATGTCGATCAAAGGAATTGGTGAAGCGAAGGCAGTCCAGCTGCTAGCTGCAGTTGAGCTAGGTAGACGATTATCTCAAAAACAAGTCGATGACCGGTTTACCATTCGTTCTCCGCAGGATGCAGCAACGTATTTGATGCCTGAAATGTCTTCTCTTCAACAAGAGCATTTCGTGGTTTTATTTTTAAATGTGAAAAATCAAGTAATGCACAAGCAAACAATTTTCATAGGAAGCTTAAATTCCAGTATTGTTCATCCTCGCGAGATTTTCCGAGAAGCAGTCAAACGTTCGGCAGCATCTATTATTTGTAGCCATAATCATCCATCAGGTAATGCAACACCGAGTCCAGAAGATATTGAGGTAACGAAACGGCTGCAAGAAGCAGGATATATTATTGGCATTGAATTGATTGACCACGTAATTATCGGTGATCATCAATTCATTAGCTTAAAGGAAAAAGGATATATGTAACTTTCATAAAGAGTTTTAGTCGAATGTCCGTTTTTATGGATATTCGACTTTTTTGGGGGTAAATTAAAATAAAATAGCTTAACAAACAAATGACATTGTTGTTACAAAAGAATTAAAGAAGAGCTCGTAATTTGTAATTTTATACTTTTAATATTTCATTTTGATATCAGAGAACCTATTTCGTGGATTTTCGTCATTTCTATGGAGTACTTGTTACATGAATGTAAAAACTTACATAATTATTTTATTTGTTTCAAGGGCAAAATCGAAATAAAATGAAAAATGTCGATTAGAAATCACGATTTATCGCCGGAATAGCGAAAATTGATGAGTTTTCTTATGCGGATAACTACGAAATATAAATTCGCGTATCCGTGTAAAATTAAATCATTAGAGAAATATGGTAGAACAGTACATGTGACACTATAAATTTTCGAGCTTATCAGCTATAATAATTCTTATGATTTTAAGCGCTTTAATAGTTTGCTTAAAAAAGAAAGGGAGTACTAAATTTGTTTGGATTAGGAAATAAAGATGTCGGGATTGATCTTGGCACAGCGAATACATTAGTTTTCATTAAAGGAAAAGGGATTGTATTACGTGAACCTTCAGTAGTAGCGAAAAATACGAAAACAGGAGACATTGTTGCTGTTGGTAATGATGCGAAAAATATGATTGGACGTACACCTGGGTCAATTGTAGCCATTAGACCGATGAAGGATGGCGTAATTGCTGATTTTGATATTACAACTTCAATGATTCAGTACTATTTAAAACAAGCTTTAAAAAATTCTGGCTCTAATTGGAAAAAGCCAAATGTTATGATTTGTGTACCTTATGGTATTACATCAGTAGAACAACGTGCAGTAATCGATGCTTCTAGACAAGCTGGTGCAAAGGAAGCCTTTACAATTGAAGAACCATTCGCAGCTGCGATTGGTGCAGATTTACCTGTATGGGATCCAACTGGTTCAATGGTAGTTGATATCGGTGGTGGTACAACAGAGGTAGCCGTAATCTCATTGGGTGGTATTGTGACAAGCGAGTCAGTTCGTATCGGTGGCGATGCAATGGATCATTCCATTATCAGCTATATCCGTAAAACTTATAACCTAACAATCGGTGAAAGAACTGCCGAAAAGATTAAGATCGAAATCGGTACTGCTCGAGTTGATGACAGTAACGAAAAAATGGATATCCGTGGACGTGATTTGCTAACAGGATTACCAAAAACAATTGAAATTACTGCAGAGGAAATTTCAGATTCTTTAAAAGAAGCAATATCAGCTATTATAGATGGCGTGAAGAAAACATTAGAACAAACGCCTCCAGAGCTTTCCGCGGACGTTATGGAAAGAGGAATCGTTCTAACTGGCGGTGGGGCACTTCTTCGTAACCTCGACAAAGTCATCAGTGACGAAACAAATATGCCTGTATTTATCGCAGAAAATCCACTGGATTGTGTAGCGATTGGTACTGGTAAAGCGTTAGACCATATCGATTTAGTTCGTTCCCAACAGATGAAAGGGTAAGGAGGATTCGCAATGCCACATTTTACGAACAAGAAATTAATACTGCTACTAGTTGGCACAATTTTCCTTGTGGCATTGATTAGCTTCTCTTTACGAGATCGACAAAACGCAAGCGTTCCCGAACAGTTTATTAAAGACACAGTTGGCTTTGCTCAATTCCTTGTTGCAAAGCCTGCTAATTACATAACAGGTATTTTTAATGATATTAATTCTTTACTAAATACGTACGAAGAAAATAAACGTTTAAAAATGCGTTTGGAAGATTTTGCTGTACTTCAAGCAGAAGTTAATACATTGCAATCTGAAAATGAATCTTTAAAAGAACTGGTAGACAAAAAGGATAGTTTAAAAGACTTCGACCCACTAAAAGCAACGGTGATTGCTCGAAACCCAGACCAATGGGAAGAGAAAATTATTTTAAACAGAGGTTCATCTCATGGTGTTCAACTAAATATGGCTGTCATGACTGCGAACGGCTTAATCGGTAAAATTAGTTTAGTGACGCCATTTACTTCAGAAGTTGAGTTGTTATACTCAAATAATCCGAATTATCGAGTATCTGCGATGGTTCAAGGAGAAAATTCGGATGTTTTTGGTTTAATAGAAGGATATGACGCTGAACGTAATGAATTAATACTAAAGAGAATCGATTCTAGCTTTAAGGTAAAAGAGGGCGAGCAAGTGGTGACGTCTGGTTTAGGTGGGATATATCCAAAAGGAATCTTAATTGGTGAAGTAACAGAAGTAACAACAGATGATTATGGCCTGACTAAAATGGCTTATGTTAAACCAGCTGCAAACTTCTCTATGCTAGAGGATGTAATCATTGCCAAAAGAACGTCCGTTTCCGTAAACGGCTCTGATGGTACGGGTACGAATGCAGATTTAACAAATGGTACTGAAAGTGAAACTACTGATACTATTGAAGGTGAAGAATAAATGATACGATTCTTGATACCTTTTGTAGCAGTTGTTTTATTTTTGTTAGAGCCAGAGTTTGCATTGTTTTCACCAATCAGTTGGGGAGACCAAACACTGATATTAGTACCGCGCTTTGTTATTCTCTATCTTATTTTTATTTCCATCTACTACAGCAAAAAAAGAGCCTGTTTATACGGATTAATTTTTGGGCTCTTGTATGATGTGTTTTACATTGATATTATTGGATTATATTCCTTTTTATATCCACTTGTTTGCTTTGTTGCTGGGTCAACTGTAAAATTTATCCACCAGCATCTAAGTGTAACAACAATATTATCCGTTGTATTAGTAGCTTTGATGGAAGCTTTTTTGTATTACTTCTTTTCTTTTATTCAGTTTACAACAATACCGGTGAGCGATTTTTTAAGCAACCGATTACTTCCAACTATAATCGCGAACCTATTATTCTTAATAATGCTTGGTTGGGCATTTAAATATTTAATCAATGCGCGTTTGTTACAGCGTGCCCGAGATAATTCTTAAATTGACTTGGCGTGAGGTGTCGCTTTTTTATGAATAAACAGCTTGTCCATATAAAGGGGACTAAAGCGGGGTTGGTACTTCGGCTTGATGATCAGTGCGCCTACGCAGAACTAGTGGAAGAACTTGAACGTAAGGTATTAGAAGGTGGAATCGATGGAAAAGTTGATGTACAACTACATCTTGGAAATCGCTACCTACTGAGTGCGCAGCAAAAAGAACTCATCGCAATTGTAGAAGGCCCTGGTAATATGCACGTTTCAAAAGTGCACAGTGATGTTATAACAATTGAAGAAAGTAATGAGAAAGTACTTACGGATCAGAGTGAAACCTATATAGGGATTATTCGCTCTGGTCAAATAGTAAAAACTGATGGAAATATTGTTGTTATTGGTGATGTAAATCCAAATGGTAAAATTGAAGCTGGTGGAAGTATTTATGTTCTAGGGAATTTAAAAGGAATTGCCCATGCAGGTGTAAATGGAAACAAAGAGGCGATAGTCGTTGCATCACATTTTGAACCTACTCACGTTTTAATTGATGATCAGATCGAAGTTATGTCCAACGAAAAACCCTTTGTTAAAGAAAATGCTGACCAAATCTTTGCATATATTAATAGAGATGGCATAATTTCATATGAACGAGTACAAGAAGTAAGAAAAATACGTCCATTATTAAGTACGATTAAAGGAGGAAGCTAATGTGGGTGTAGCAATCGTAATAACTTCAGGTAAAGGCGGAGTAGGTAAAACAACAACAACTGCCAATCTGGGAACTGCATTGGCTCTTCAAGGGAAAAAAGTATGTTTAGTAGATACAGATATTGGTTTACGTAACTTAGACTTAGTGTTAGGTTTAGATAATCGAATTATCTATGACTTAGTCGATGTCGTAGAAGGTCGCTGTAAGATTCATCAAGCGTTAGTTAAGGACAAACGAGTTGATGAGAAACTATTTTTATTGCCTGCTGCTCAGACAACGGACAAAAATGCCGTAAATCCAGAGCAAATGAAGAGTTTAGTAGACGAGTTAAAGCGTGAATATGATTATGTTTTAATTGACTGTCCTGCGGGTATTGAACAAGGTTATAAAAATGCAGTAGCAGGTGCTGATCGTGCTATTGTCGTAACAACTCCTGAAATTTCTGCTGTTCGAGATGCAGACCGTATCATCGGACTACTTGAACAGGAAAATATTGAACCACCAAAATTGATTATTAACCGTATTCGTAAAGATTTAATGAAAACCGGAGATGCATTGGATATTAATGAAATTACAACGCATTTATCTGTTGATTTATTAGGGATTGTGATTGATAGTGAGGATGTTATCAGTTCATCTAACAAAGGTGAACCTATCGTCATGGATCCAAATAGTAAGGCTTCTTTGGGATATCGAAATATCGCAAGAAGAATACTAGGGGAATCGGTTCCTTTAATGTCTATCGAAGATAATTCTAAGGGCATGTTTAAAAAATTTATTTCTATCTTCTCAAAATAGAGCTAAGTGTATTGCAAACTGTAGATGGACTCGAAAAATTTCGAGTATGTCTGCAGTTTTTTGTTTTTATATTTAGGTGTTCTTTTAAATACGTGGCTTGGAAATAATTTTATTGACTGTTTCGACTTAATCGGACAGTATCTTTTCATTTCCACTAGAATCGTATTTTTATATTTTTCATATACTATGAAAAAGAGAATGGATGAGGTAGTGAACAAGAAATGGAAATGGATAGCGGCTATTGTTCTCTGCGGGGTCGTCATATTAGGTACGCAACTCCAGGAGAGAGGAGAATTAGCAGTAGATGTGAAAAAAATTGTCTATAGCTCTGAAGATCTAACGATTATGCGAAATGTGTTACGAGAAGTATTTGGTCAGGATGCAGCTGAGAAAATCACGGTCTCATCAGAAACGGTAAACAAAGAGCTGTTGTCCTTTGTTTCTGTAAAAGCGTATGACCATGGTTACTTGTTAACATTTGAAGAAGCAATTCCGATTCTTGCTATCGAAAATGGTCTTGTTGTATATACAGGTCATACAAAACACACGGGCAAAACAATATCCGTTTACTATGAGAATGATACTACTGTCACATATGGAAATGTGGATTCGTTTTCATTATTGCCCTATACATCAATAGAACGAGGGGGGACCCTTGCAAATAAGGAACCTGGGGATTTATATATAAAAATAGAAGAAGGCGGCAAGGTATTAAACCTAGAGGAAACTTTAGAATGGATGAAAGAGCATACGCAATCATGATGCGTATGACCATTCATCCATTATTTTTGCCGATTCTGTTTACCATTGTGTTATATGGGAATGTTTCTTTTTATGCTCTAATATTATCATCTTTAATTATTCATGAAGTTGGACATATCCTTGCTGCCTTCTTTTGTAAGGTTAAGGTAGAGCGATGTGTTATAATGCCATACGGAGGAGAAATTGAACTAAAGGGTGGTAATACAATTGCTCCTAAAAAGCAACTGATTATTGCACTTGGTGGACCGATTGCCACACTTTGTTGTATTGCGGTAACACCGTTTCTCGATCCTTTGTTAGCCGATTTGGTATTGAAAATTCAAATTGTTTTACTTGGAATTAATCTCATTCCCATTTGGCCGTTGGATGGTGGTCGTATTATTATGGCACTTATTCATATTTTTTGCCCACGCATTCGAATGGTCGAATTATATTTAACGATTTCACTCATATTAATTACGTTTACTGTTATTATTACGTTTATTTTATTACCAAAAACTTTATTTTTACTCGTACTGAGTATCTTTTTATTTATACAAATCGTGAATGCTTGGCGATTTAGAAAATACCGTTTTGCATTTGAGAAACATGTTATTAAACGGTTGACTTGAAACTCTATCCTATGATAGTATTGTAATGTTATTGTTTGTAGCACCCGTGCTACAACCGCTCTGGGAAGGTTTTAAAGTGTCGATTTTCGAACACCTTTCGTTACAGGCGAGTCTGAGTCTAAGAGGAGGTGCATTTTAATGTACGCAATTATCGAAACTGGTGGAAAACAAATCAAAGTAGAAGCTGGACAAGAGATCTATGTTGAAAAACTAGGTGTTGAAGCTGACGAAGTAGTTACTTTTGATAAAGTTTTATTCGTAGGTGGAGAAACAGTAAAAGTTGGAGCTCCAACTGTTGCAGGTGCTACTGTTACAGCGAAAGTTGTAAAAGAAGGACGCGCGAAAAAAATTACTGTATTCAAACTAAAAGCGAAGAAAAACTACCGTCGTAAACAAGGTCATCGTCAACCTTACACTAAATTAGTAGTTGAAACTATCAACGCTTAAGAGTCGAGGTGAATGAAATGATAACTGTTACAATTCATCACGATGAAAATAGACATGTTTCTGCATTCGAATTTTCAGGTCATGCCGAGTACGATCAAACAGGTAAGGATTTAGTATGTGCAGGTGCATCTACAATTGCCATTGGTACTGTAAATGCCATTTATGCATTATTACAAATCGAGCCGAAAATCGACCAGGCAACAGAAGGTGGAGGCTATCTTCGTGTAGATCTTCCTACTGATATTGACGCAGAAGTCGATGCAAAATTACAACTTATTGTCCAAGTTATGACAGCTCAAGTTTACTCGATGGTTCAAACTTATGGACAATATATCAAAATTAACTACAACCAAGTAGCCTAGTAGGAGGTGGAACGATATGAAATTGTTACTTTCTTTAGACCTTCAATTTTTCGCTTCGAAAAAAGGGGTAGGTTCTACAAAGAACGGACGTGACTCTGAGTCAAAACGCCTTGGTGCTAAACGTGCTGATGGTCAATTCGTAACTGGTGGTTCAATTCTTTACCGTCAACGCGGTACAAAAATTTACCCAGGTACAAACGTAGGCCGCGGTGGAGATGACACACTTTATGCTAAAGTTGACGGTGTTGTTAAATTCGAACGTTTAGGTCGCGACAAGAAAAAAGTTAGTGTATACCCTGCAGCTCAAGAAGCTTAATAGTATATATTATCAAAAAGGACTGCTAGCCAGCAGTCCTTTTTCATTTATTGGAGGAGTTATGCTAATATAATTCCTTTTGATTTATACAATTTACTGGTACATATCTATGGATATCTGAAATTTTCTTATAGTATTACTACACGCTTTAGAGCAAACAAAAGCGAAAAATAGAAAAACTTGTTATACTAATAAACATATTGGTAGAATTTTTCTATTTAAGTTTGGAGGTTAACTATGAAAACTTCAACACTTTCGGTTAATGATGTTTTAAGATTTGCTAATCATGATTATATGAATCAAATTCAATTATTAAAAATGAATTTAGATCTGGGTAGAATTGAAGAAGCAAAATCGCTGATTGAAAAATTTTCAGAGCAAAGTAAGACTCTTTCAAATATCAATAAACTAAAATTACCTAAAACTGGGGAATGGCTACAAACTATACAATGGAGATTTCAAGCATTTGAAACTACCATAAATAGTAATATATCTTTTCCAATTGATATGAAAAATGATGAGCAAATTGTAGAATACTTAGAAAAGACAGTTATTCATGTATACGATACTCTAGATCCTTTTTCAGAACAACAGCTAGAGATCTCAATCGAATCAAATGAGAACGAATTCACTTTGCTTTTTGACCTGAAAGGGAAGTGGGAAGCTCAAATTTTCGATCATGAAGAGAATAACAATTTAAAGGTTCAAACATATGAGCAAACTACTAATGAGTGGAAATATGCTTTGAGCATAGAACAGGAGTGAATGTAATGTTTGTCGATCACGTCAAGATTTTTGTCAAAGGTGGAGACGGCGGGGACGGTATGGTTGCCTTTCGTCGTGAAAAATATGTACCAAATGGTGGACCAGCAGGTGGCGATGGAGGAAATGGAGGAAATGTCGTTTTCCTAGTAGAGGAAGGACTAAGAACTCTAATGGATTTCCGTTATCAACGTCATTTTAAAGCTGACCGTGGTGAGCATGGAATGAGCAAGGGGATGCACGGAAGAAACTCTGGTGACCTAGTGGTAAAAGTTCCACCAGGTACAGTAGTTATGAATGAAGAAACTGGAGCTGTTATTGCTGATCTAGTTGAGCATGGACAAACTGCCATTATCGCACGTGGCGGGCGTGGCGGACGTGGGAATAGCCGCTTTGCAACACCTTCAAACCCAGCTCCTGAACTTGCTGAAAAAGGTGAGCCAGGACAAGACTTAAATGTTATATTAGAATTAAAAGTACTAGCTGATGTAGGGTTAGTTGGGTACCCAAGTGTAGGTAAATCAACATTACTATCTGTAGTGTCTGCTGCTAAACCAAAAATTGGTGCTTATCACTTTACAACAATTGTTCCTAATCTTGGGATGGTTGAAACTGAAGATGGACGAAGCTTTGCAATGGCAGATTTACCTGGATTGATTGAAGGAGCACATCAGGGTGTTGGATTAGGGATGCAATTCCTTCGTCATATCGAAAGAACAAGAGTAATTGTTCATGTTATCGATATGTCTGGTATGGAAGGCCGTGAACCATATGATGACTTTTTAACAATCAACGAAGAACTAAAACAATACAACCTACGTTTAACAGAACGACCACAAATTGTTGTAGCAAACAAAATGGACATGCCAGATGCTGAAGAAAACCTAAAAGGATTTAAAGAAAAAATTGGAGATTCTGTTAAGGTTTACCCAGTTTCTGCTGTATCACGACAAGGCTTAAAACCTGTATTATTTGAAATCGCAGACTTACTTGAAGTTACACCTCACTTCGAATTAAATGATGTGGTTGCGGAGGATAGTGATGCAACTGTACTTTATAAATATGAGAAAAAAGGTGACGACTTCGAAATTACTCGTGATGATGACGGGGCTTATGTACTGTCAGGCTACTCAATCGAACGTCTATTCAAAATGACTGATTTCAGTCGTGAAGATGGTATTCGTCGATTTGCAAGACAATTACGTGGTATGGGTGTAGACGATGCTTTACGTGAGCGTGGAGCAAAAGATGGAGATATCGTCCGCCTAATGGAATTCGAATTTGAATTTATAGAATAACCTTATAGATTTTGGATCGTAGAAGATTTTGGGGGGAGAGCATGAAAAACGTTGCCAATCAACGGTATTATTTAGTTCGGGAAGATGTGCTAACAGATGCTATGCAAAAAACTTTAGAAGCGAAGCATCTATTACAAAGTGGAGCAGTTTCTTCAATCTGGGATGCGGTAAAAGAAGTGGATTTATCGCGAAGCGCATTTTATAAATATCGAGATGCCGTTTTTCCTTTTCACTCCATTGTACGCGAACGAATCCTAACGATTTTTATACAATTGCAAGATGAAAAAGGAACACTCGCAAGTCTGTTAGAGATTATTACGGTAGCACAGTGCAATATTTTAACGATACATCAAACTATCCCTATTCAGGGCAGAGCGAATGTAACGCTATCCTTAGACGTAACGAGCATGGTATACGAACTTGATGAACTCATTCAACAACTAAAAAAATTAGAATTTGTTGAATCAGCAGAAGTAATCAGTTCTGGTGCACTTTAACTTAAAAGTAGTACAATAAAGAAGAGAGCAAAGACTTAATATTGCTCTCTCTTTTTCAATATAGAAAAGATTGAAAAATGACACTTGTTAGAATTTGGGGGAGAAAAGATTGAGGAATGGAGAGAGACATCAAAGGATTGCGTATTTAGGGCCTGAAGCTTCTTTTACATACTTGGCGACAAAGAGTTTATTTCCTAATGAGGAGCTTGAGGCTTTTTCAACGATACCTGAGTGCATCGAGGCGGTATCTGAGGAAAAAGTAGACCTAGCAGTAGTACCGCTGGAAAACACAATAGAAGGTACGGTAACCTTGACGATAGATTATTTATATCATGAAGCCGATTTATATATTGTTGGCGATTGCTTATCGAAAATTCAACAGCATTTAATGGTACACAAAAATCAAAAAGACAATTGGCAAAGCATTGAAGAAATTTATTCTCATCCTCACGCTCTCGCGCAATGTCATAAATACTTGTATTATCGTTTTAGCTCAGTTCCTTTGCAGCGTTATTCTTCAACATCTGCAGCCGCAAAGCTGGTATCAGAAAATCCAGACCGTTGTATTGCTGCAATCGGTAATGTCTCTTCCGCAGAGAAATATGATTTAGAGATTGTACAAAAAAATATTCATGATTTTCAGTTTAACCATACGCGATTCCTAGTTCTATCAAAAAGTAATACCCGTCTTCCAGTCGATCACTCAGAGGGAAAAGCGAAAACGACGTTGATGATTACATTGCCAGTAAACGTTTCAGGGGCATTGCATCAAGTACTTTCTGTATTTGCTTGGCGTAAACTGGACTTGAGTAAAATTGAATCCCGACCTTTAAAAACTGGTTTAGGGGAGTATTTTTTCATCATGGATGTACATGCAGATGAAAATGGAGCGATGATGAAAGGAGCAATGGAAGAGCTAGCTGCACTTGGCTGTAATGTGAAATCTCTTGGTACATATTATACATTTTTAACACGAGAGTAAAAGAGGGGTAGATATGAATATCATACTTTTTGATGGGGAATGCCACTTTTGTAATACTAGTGTTCAATTTATTATAAAACGAGATCAAAAAAAATATTTTAAATTTGCTTCTCTTCAAAGTGAAATTGGGCAAAAGCTGTTAGAAGAATTTCAAATACCGAAAACAACTGACAGTCTAATATTCATTGAAGGAAATAGTAGCTATGTAAAATCTACAGCAGCTTTAAAAATTTGTAGAAGGTTAGATGGTATGTGGAAATTGTTGTACCCATTTCTAATCATTCCAAAATTTTTAAGAAATACTGTCTATGATGTTGTGGCAAAAAATCGCCATAAGCTAATGAAGCAAACCGAATGTCGGATTCCAACCAAAGAAGAGCTAGAAAGGTTTTTACATTAAAAGAGTGGGCTTCTCAAATTTTCAAGCCCACTCTTTTTGTTTAGTTAAAGCCTGGGCCTTCATTCTTCAACTAAGTAGCCTTTTTCTCTTAGCATTTGCTCTGTGCGATCTAAAAGTTCTATAGATGAAGCAGAAATCTCATGCAAATGAGTACCGTCAGTTAAGACCGATAAATAATTTGCTTTTGTATCATTTACCCGTTGAAGAAAGCTTTTTACATCGTGTCGATTTGATAACATCATGGATGCGGTAATTTCACCGTATACGGGATGATCTATGATCACGTTTTTTAGAGTGACACCACAGTCTACAATTGTTAACATTTCATCTTCAGCTTGCTCTGCTGTATGTAGACAAACGATTTTCCGCTCGAAAACCTCAGATTTATCTTCACGCTTTAAATACACATAACCTTGACTTGTTGCAACAATTGGTTCGTTTCGTGCTTTTAGTAAATTCATATCGTTAACTATGACTTGTCTAGAGACATTCGCGTGTTTTGCCAAGTCTGTTCCAGTGATTGGCTCATTTTTAGTTTTTAAAATATGGAGTAGCTCATGTCGACGATCCTCGCCTAACATTTTTTTCATTATAATACCTCTTTCATATGGAATTTCATGTATATACATCACTCTATCATTCATAGTTTATCACGAGGAACTACACAAAGCGTTTTAATTTTTTGTGTCCTTTTCATATGAATCACATATTATAAAACGAGAAAAGGAGGATGTTTGTGCGAATTCATATTGTTCAAAAAGGTGAGACTCTTTGGCGTATTGCTAAACAGTATGGGATTGGGCTTGATGAACTTAAACGTTTAAATGCGCATTTGGCTAACCCTGATTATATTGTTCCCGGTATGGAGATTATTTTACCTGAAGGTGGTACAGCAGCACTGAAGTCTACAATGACAAAAGCTCAGCAAACTGCACCGATGTCGAAAGAAATGGCTACTGCACCAAAAGTACAGCAAACAAAACCTGTCGAAAAAGCTCAACCTGTTAAAGAAGCGCCAAAGGCTAAGGAAACTGCACCAATTCCTGAGCCAGTACCAATGCCTATGCCTCAACCGGCGCCGCAAGTAGAACTGACGCCGCAATTTCAATTTGATTTTGCGCCACAAATGCATTTCCAGCAGCCACAACCTTTACCGGCGCCAGTACCAGCACCACAACCGACGCCACAGCCGCAGCCGATTTATATTCAAGTACCGCAAACACAAGTTGAAACAAATGTCGAAACAACAGTAGAAAAAGAAGTAGAGTATGTTCAAATACCAGTACAGCCGCAGATTATTTACGTATACTGTCAACCACCACAACCATGTGTAGGTCATGAGCCAGTATATTACCATAACCCATGCGGTTGCCAAGAACAGCAATTTCATCAACCACACCCATGCGGTTGCCAAGAACAGCAATTCCATCAACCACACCCATGTGGATGTCAAGAACAGCAATTCCATCAACCACACCCATGTGGATGTCAAGAACAACCACATTTTCAGCAAGCAGCATTTGACTTCCAGCAAATGCCTCAGCAGCAACATGACTGTGGCTGTGGAGGAGGATATCCTGCACAAGAAATGATGCCTTATGGAATGCCGTATTTCGAGCCAAATTATGATATGGCGCCAATGACAGATGTAGCTCCTGCGATGGAAGGTCCCTATGAGGAACATCATGATGGATTACCAGAGTGGTTACTAGATTCTTCAGAGATGAAAGCAAATATGGTTGAACAGGATTGTGAACCAGAGGTAGGACCACAAGCTTTTGATGAGTATAACCCATACGACCAAATGGCTGACCATGGGCAAGTAGCTAACTACTATCAAGATGGATACAACTATGGAAACAGCGCTTATCCTTATCCTCAAAACCCTTATGGATCATATAATATGCAACAAGGTTTGCCACAACAAATGATGCAGCCTAACTGCCAAGGATATCCTTATAACCCTTATTTAACACAAAACAAACCTTGGAATTATTAAAATGCAAATCAAGAGCAATATATGGAAGAAAGAGACATCTCAAGGGACGTTGTTTATAAAAAAATACGATCATATCAATGTTGCAGAAAAGGTCAAAACAATTCACAGTCAACTTGAGGATATAAAGTTTCCATATGTTATTCCATTAGTTAAAAGTAAGGATGAAGATTTAGTTGTGCAATATTGGCAGCATGGAAGCTTTAGTGCAGATTTTTCAAACGAATCGCATCGAAAACAAAGCTTCAAAATCCTAAAAGCATTACATGACACAGGAGATAAAATTGATTGGACCAACCAGGTCATTTTACCGAGACAACAGCTATATCAAAAATGGAATGCTCGATTGGAACGTTTTTTAATCAATGAAAAAGAGCTGCTGCCGATACTGCAGCATGCTTATTATGATATAACGTTGTATGCAAGTAGGGTACTAAAACAAATGCGTAAGCAAAAGCATAAAATAAATGGGAAGCTAACATTGTTGCATGGCGATGTTGTGCATCACAATTTTTTAATTTGCAAAGACAAAAAGATGAAATTAATCGATTTTGATTTGGCGGTTGTAGGTGATTCGGCGGAAGAAATGCTTCTTTGGATGCATCGCGTATTACCTACAATTAATTATGACCTAGAAAAATTATTAAATGAAAATCCATTTTTATATCATCTTTGCTTGCCGAAAATCAATTACTTGCAGTATCCCAATGAGCTGCTAAGAGAATGGCTTTATGTACTGCAATTAGGCAAATATGAAAGAGAAGCCTTCTTAGACTATCTAATGCCATTTACAGAAAAAGCTTTAAGGCATTGGCCTGAATTAATGATACAAACTGAAAAATTATATTCGAACCGTCACTAATAACGGATTTTATGATAAAATGAAAGAATCATTTATAAACTATAAAGTCAACTCGGCCGTCTAAAAGGACGGTCTTTCTTTTGGCGAAAAACCATTGCAAGAAGAAAAAACATCAACTCGATCTAATAGGGTCGAGTTGTGTTCTTCTATCGAATTTTTAAACTAGTTTTAAAGAGTAGGCAGTTGAATTTGTTCGGGGTATGACCGAACAATATGCTATAATTTATAGCAGTGAATGTGGGGGAACGAAGATGTATGATTATATAATTGGACAAATAAAACGTATTACACCAGAGTATGTAGTTTTAGAGCAGCAAGGCTTAGGCTGGCAGATATTCACACCAAATCCTTTTGCCTTTCGTATAAAAGAAGAGCTTCAACAAATTTTTATACATATGCATGTACGGGAAGATGCCCAGATGCTATTTGGCTTTAGATCTCTTGATGAAAGAGAGCTATTCCGCAAACTTATTCAAGTTTCAGGAATAGGTCCAAAGGGAGCGTTAGCTATTTTAGCTAGTGGAAATCCTTCACAAGTAATTTCAGCTATTGAAATGGAAGATGAAGCATTTTTAGTTAAATTTCCTGGCGTAGGAAAAAAGACTGCAAGACAGATGATTCTCGATTTAAAAGGAAAGCTTGGTTCATTACTCGAGCAGGTAGAATTGCCGAGTTCAGAGGATGAATTACCGTTATTTGGCGTGAATCCGAACAAGCAAGAACTAGAGGAAGCTATCTTAGCATTACTTGCACTTGGGTACTCTGATAAGGAGCTAACGAAAATTAGACCTAGCTTAGAGGATAATGGCGAGCTTACGACAACTGAAAGCTATATGAAACAAGCATTGCAGCTGTTGCTAAAAATGAAGTAAGGAGGAGGAATCATGTCCGAACGAATTATTTCAAGTGAATCAAATGATTTTGATGAGCAATATGAGCTATCACTTAGACCACAAAAGCTTTCTCAATATATTGGGCAGCATAAGGTAAAAGAAAGTTTAAGTATTTTCATAGAAGCTGCAAAGCTCCGTCAAGAGAGTTTAGATCATGTATTATTATATGGACCTCCTGGATTAGGGAAAACCACGTTAGCAACAGTCATTTCAAATGAAATGGATGTAAATATTCGTTTAACAAGTGGACCTGCGATTGAACGACCTGGAGATTTAGCAGCCATTGTTAGCTCGCTGCAACCGGGAGATGTTTTATTTATAGATGAAATACACAGACTCCCAAGAGCGATAGAAGAGGTTCTCTATCCTGCTATGGAGGACTTTTGCTTAGATATTGTAGTAGGGAAGGGACCAGAGGCAAGGTCGATACGTTTGGATTTACCGCCATTTACTTTAGTTGGTGCTACAACAAGAGCTGGTGCCTTATCAGCCCCATTAAGAGACCGATTTGGTGTTTTATTGAGACTTGATTTTTATGATGAAGAGGCACTAGTAGAAATTGTTTTACGTAGTAGTCAATTATTTAATGTGGAAATCGATCGACTGGCTGCACGAGAAATAGCGCGTCGTTCCAGAGGGACTCCACGTATTGCCAATCGCTTATTAAAACGGGTTCGTGATTATGCTCAGGTGTTAGGGGATGGATCTATCTCACATCCATTAGCCAACCAAGCACTCGAATTACTGCAAGTTGATCCTCAAGGACTTGATCATATCGATCATAAGCTGATGGTTAGCATGATTGAGCGCTTCCGAGGCGGTCCAGTTGGCCTTGATACAATTGCTGCTTCTATCGGTGAGGAAAGCCAGACAATTGAGGACGTATATGAACCATATTTAATGCAAATTGGGTTTATTCAAAGAACACCAAGAGGTCGAGAAGCAACGAAATTAGCCTATGACCATTTTGGTTATACTTATCCAGAACAATCATAATGAAAGAAGTTGTAAAAATGAAAGTAGAAGATTTTGATTTCCATTTACCTGAAGAGCTAATTGCTCAAACGCCATTAGAAGACCGAACAGCAAGTCGGTTAATGATTGTAGATCGTAAAACAGGTGAGGTTGAACATAGTCACTTCCCACAAATTGTAGATGAATTACAAAAAGGGGATTGTCTTGTTTTAAATGATACAAGAGTTATGCCTGCCAGACTTTTTGGTGTCAAGGAAGAAACAGGTGCACATATCGAGGTTCTTTTGCTGAAGCAAGGAAATGATGATGAATGGGAAACTCTAGTTAAACCAGCCAAGCGTGTCAAAGTTGGGACAGAAGTTACATTTGGTGACGGGCTACTAAAAGCAATCTGTACAGGAGAGCTAGATCATGGTGGTCGTCTATTTAAATTTAGTTATGACGGTATCTTTTATGAGATTTTAGATCAGCTAGGTGAAATGCCACTTCCTCCATATATCCATGAGAAATTGGAAAATCGCGAACGCTATCAAACCGTTTACTCTAAAGAAATTGGTTCTGCAGCTGCTCCAACAGCCGGGTTACATTTTACCAATGAAATTTTGGAGCAGATTAAAGAAAAAGGCGTCGAAATTGTCTTTATTACCTTACATGTAGGACTTGGTACATTCCGTCCTGTAAGTGTAGAATCCATTGAAAGCCATGATATGCATTCTGAGTTTTATAGTGTAACAGAAGAAGCAGCAAAAACGATTAATCGAACTAAAGCAAATGGTGGTAAGGTTGTTGCAGTTGGTACTACTTCTACACGAACTTTAGAGACTATTGCACAAAAATACGAGGGCGAGATTCGTGCTGAGCAAGGGTGGACAAATATCTTTATCTATCCAGGCTTTGAATATAAAGCTATTGATGGGCTAATTACGAACTTCCATCTACCTAAATCTACTTTAGTAATGCTAGTAAGTGCGTTAACTTCTAGAGATATTATTTTAAATGCGTATAATAGAGCAGTGGAAGAAAAATATCGATTCTTTAGCTTTGGTGACGCAATGTTTATTCGACCTGCTCGCTCGTAATTTATTTTCGAAAACTTGATTAACTAATCGGGGAAACCTAAAGACTAATTGGTGTACTGTTTTTACACCACAAGAAGGAGAAATTTTTAATGACTAAACCAGCAGTAACTTATGAATTGATTAAAACATGTAAACAAACAGGAGCTCGACTTGGGATTGTACATACTCCCCATGGTTCCTTTGAAACACCGGCATTTATGCCAGTAGGAACACAAGCAACGGTAAAAACAATGTCACCAGAAGATTTAAAAGAGATGGAAGCAGGAATTATTCTATCTAACACATATCACTTATGGCTGCGTCCAGGTAATGATATTGTAAAAGAAGCTGGTGGTCTTCATAAATTCATGAACTGGGATCGTCCAATTTTAACAGATTCAGGCGGTTTTCAAGTATTTTCATTAAGCGACTTCCGTAAAATCGAGGAAGAGGGTGTTCATTTCCGTAATCATTTAAACGGGGACAAGCTTTTCTTAAGTCCGGAAAAAGCAATGGAAATTCAAAATGATCTAGGGTCTGACATTATGATGGCATTTGATGAATGTCCACCATTCCCTGCAACTTATGAATATATGTTAGATTCCGTTGACCGTACAACACGTTGGGCAAAACGCTGTAAAGAAGCTCATGCACGTCCAGAAGACCAAGGTCTATTTGGAATTGTACAAGGTGGAGAGTTTGAGGATTTACGTAAACGTTCAGCAGAAGCCTTAGTGGAGCTTGACTTGCCAGGTTACGCAGTTGGTGGCCTTTCTGTTGGTGAGCCAAAGGACATTATGAATCGTGTGTTAGAATTTACAACACCATTATTACCAGAGAACAAACCACGTTACTTAATGGGAGTTGGTTCACCGGATTCATTAATCGATGGGTCGATTCGCGGAATTGATATGTTTGACTGTGTATTACCAACTCGTATTGCTCGAAATGGTACACTAATGACATCAGAAGGCCGTTTAGTCGTGAAAAATGCAAAATATGCGCGCGACTTCAGCCCAATTGATCCAAACTGTGACTGCTACACATGTAAAAACTATACTCGTGCATATGTGCGTCACTTAATTCGAACAGAAGAAACTTTTGGTATTCGTTTAACAACATATCATAATCTTCATTTCTTATTAAAATTAATGGAACAAGTTCGACAAGCAATTCGTGAGGATCGTCTTGGTGATTTCCGTGAAGAATTCTTCGAAAAATACGGATTTAACAAGCCAAATGCTAAAAATTTCTAAAAATAAGCTTATTAATATGGCGGAAATTTGAAGAATATGAAAAAGTGTGATTATTTTCATAAAAATAATAGTTTCAAATCGCTTTTTCTATTCGAAATATACTATACTTAAGAAGTGAGATTTAGAAAGGAGGACATATAACTATGGATACAATCGTTGGTTTACTTCCAATTCTTATTATGTTCGTTGCGATGTGGTTCATTTTAATCCGTCCAGCACAAAAGAAACAAAAACAAACTGCTCAAATGCAAAACAGCATTAAACGTGGAGACCAAGTGGTAACAATTGGTGGACTACATGGTGAAGTTGATGCTATTGAGGATGCTGCAGTTTACATTCTTGTTGATGGTAAAACTCGTTTAAAATTCGAGCGCCAAGCAATCGGTCGAGTACTTACTGAAAAATAATATCAAAAATAAAAGCTTACTAAATCGGACAAGCTCCGAGCTTAGTAAGCTTTTTTGCTGTTAGGACAAATTGCAGAAATTCTTTTTCAATGCATACTTCTTTCCTCTAGTGCTCAAAATGAGTAGTGGAGGGTGAGGATATATGGAAACTTATATTGAGATTCTTATTAGAACAGTATTTCTGTATATTTTTATACTAGTTGTATTTCGTCTTATGGGCAAAAGGGAAGTTGGCGAACTAAGTATCATGGACTTAGTAGTCTTTGTATTAATCGCTGAATGTGTTGCGTTTGCTTTAGAGGATGTGGATAAACCCGTCTTTCAAAATATCTTCCCCATTATTATTTTACTGATCATTCAATTTATCAATTCTTTATTAACTTTAAAGAGTAAAAAAATGCGTGATGTCATTGATGGAGATCCGTCTCTAATTATAAGAGATGGTGTTATTGACCAAGAGCAAATGCGAAAACAGAGATATAATTTAGATGACTTATTTCAACAAATGCGTGAAGAAAGGGTTCCATCAGTGCAGCAAATTGACTATGCCTTTTTAGAACCCTCAGGGAAACTATCTATATTTTTAAAAAGTGATGATCCACTGATACTGCCACTAATTGTGGATGGTTATATCGTTGAAAAGCATTTAAAGCTTATGAACAAAGAAAAAGAATGGCTACTAAGTGAACTTAAAAAACAGGGCTATGAAAAAAGGATAAAGGATATCTTCTATTGCTGCTTTGAAGACAACGAGCTTCATGTTCAACTAAGAACGACGTGAAACGACTGAGCGTAAAACTTTAAAGTCACTCCATTTGATTTGATTTGTAAGGATTAATAATAGAGTTAAGATAATCAAGGTCAACGCACTGTTTGTCCAAAAATTAAATGATACCTTAGGGATAAGATAGGTTTGTAAAAAGCAAGTTAATATGAAAATCCCATACGGAATAGCAAAAAATCTAAATCCAGCTGCAATCATTTTGTGTCCACGTAGTGTTGCCATATGCAAGAATGAAGTAACTAATACACCAAAGCCAATCGCAATAATGGCACCGTATTCTTGTATAAACGGTTGAGAGGCTAGTACAAACATAACAAATAGCTTTCCTAAACCACCGTAAATAGAATTCATCATAGCAGGACGAGCTTCATCCATTGCCTGTAAAATAGAGTGAAGCGGACTTTGAATATAATAGAAATAAAATATAGGTGCTAAAATCTTCATAAAACCACGATTCTCTTCTAAGTCGAAGAGCTTCATTGCAAGCTCATCACCATGGATGAAGAAATAAGTGGCAGCATAACAGCCTACTAAAGAAGAAAGTCGTAAAGAAATACCAATCCGTTCATTTAATAATTGAGTATTACTTCTTGCAACAGCATCACTGACAGCTGGGATAAGAACAATTGCTAGAGCGTTTGGAATGAAGGAAGGGAATAAAAGCAATGGTACATGTACACCTGAAATAATTCCGTACAAGGTAGTTGCTCCTACTGCAGTAAGCCCTGAAACGGTCAAGGCTTTTAGGAAAACGATAGGCTCTAAAAACCAAGTAAATGTCCCAAATAATCGGCTTCCTGCTGATGGCACAGCAATTCTTAATAGTGGCATCGCAGGATAGGCCTTATCTGCTTCTGATTTCTTTGTTTTCTTTTTCTTATATTGATAGTGAATGTATAGATATATGAATGAGAAAACCTCTCCAAATGCTGTGATACCCATTGCATAACCCGCTGTTAAAGCAGGGTTATCTGCTGTAACAAGTAAAGGTAGAAGTAAAGTGATTAACCCGATACGAATAACCTGTTCTAGCATCTGTGACCAAGCAGTTGCAGAAATAACAGCAATACCCTGTAAATACCCTCTTATTAGCGCTGAAAAAACTACAATCGGAACAGCCCCTAAACCAATATAAAGCGTTAGTCTTGTTGCATCGTTATGTAAAAGTGTCCCAGCTAAGTATGGTATAAACAAAAACAGTAACGGTGTAAAAATGATAATCGAAATAATTGCCCATCTAGTGGCTGTTGTCATAACTGATTTTAATAGGTGATCTCTTCGTTTAGCATGGAGCTCAGCTATTACTTTTGCAACAGCAATAGGTATACCTAATTGTAATAGTGACACGAAGAAGATAAATGCAGGATAGGCAGTCATGTAAATACCTACAGCTTCTGCTCCGGCCACCCGCATGAACTGCATCCTATATATGAAGCCGAACAATTTAGATAAAAAAATTACAAACGTTAGAAAAACAGTTCCTTTAACAAATGAACTCATTCATTCAATCCCTTCTCATTTCAAGAAATTTCAGATACAATATTTGTATGCTTGAATGTAGTAAGTTAAAACTATTGGTTGGGGGGATTGTCATGATTCAGTTCGAACAGCTATACAAAGAGGTTTTACCAGTATTACAAAGCAAAATGGATGAAATAAATTACTATGAATATGATGGAATCACTTTAGAGGATATCTGGAATTTTTGCATCAAGAAAAGATGGAGACGAAAAAAAGTAGAGGAACTGCGATTATATGAAATAGTCGAGACTATTTATTCAGTGAAGCCGTCAGAAATTGTTAGCTATTTCCAAATCCAGCAATTCCGTTCAGAAAATTGGTTTGAGGACATAAGTAACCACGAATTACAAGAGTTATTAAAGTCCAAAACTGTAGAAAGTGATAAATAAAACCATGTACATTGGTTTGACAGCTAGCGAATCGTGTTTCATAATTAGTTTTGTACATAAACTAGTCCTATTTAGTTTAGTTGTTTAAACTAATAGAAAATGAAAAGCGATAGTAATTGCTAGTTGTTAAAGTCTAATATGATATCTATTTTCTATAGCTATTCTATTAGAACACGCAACATTCTATTTACTGCCTAAATGCAGTGAAATAGTGTTTTTCTAATGTGTATACATCAAGCTGTATACACTAATTTGAGGAGGATTTACATATGAAGCTTAAAAGCCGTATTTTTACTTTTGTACTAATAGCAGTTGTACTATTTGCTGCAATGGGTGCAACAGTACAAGGAGTTTTGAAGGATGTAAAACTCGGGCTTGATTTACAAGGTGGGTTTGAGGTTTTATACAAGGTAGAAACACTGCACGATGATCAGGAAATTACAAAGGCTATAATGACTGATACAACGACTGCACTTTCTAATCGTATAAACCAATTCGGTGTAAGTGAACCGAGTATACAAGTTGAAGGTGAAGATCGAATTCGTGTACAGCTTGCAGGAATCGATGATCAATCTTCAGCACGTGAATTGTTATCAAGTACGGCGAACTTAACATTCCGAGATGTCAATGACAATATTTTGTTAGATGGGACGGATTTAAAAGAAGGTGGAGCAGCTGCTACATTTGACCAACAAAACAGTCCAATCGTAACACTTACATTAAAAGATGCTGCTAAATTTGCGGAAGTAACAAAACAAGTTTCTCAAATGGGAATTGGTCAAAATCTATTGGTAGTATGGCTAGATTTTGAAGAGGGCGTTGATTCGTATGCTGCTGAAGCCCAAAAGGAAGATCCGAAATTTGTTTCTGCAGCAGCTGTTGATCAGGTTTTAAATACAACTGACGTAATGATTAGCGGTAATTTTACTGTTCAGGAGACAAAAGATTTTGCCAGTGTTTTAAACGCAGGGGCATTACCAGTTAAGTTAACTGAAATTTATTCAACCTCAGTTGGTGCTCAATTCGGGGAACAAGCATTAAATAGCACAGTATTTGCGAGTGTAATAGGGGTACTAGTCATTTTCATTTTCATGCTATTCTACTACCGCTTACCAGGTTTTGTATCAATAATTACATTATCGGTATTTACTTACTTAGTATTAGTTGTATTTAATGCAATCAATGCTGTATTGACATTACCAGGTATTGCTGCACTTGTTCTTGGTATCGGGATGGCAGTTGATGCTAACATTCTAACTGCTGAGCGTATTCGAGAAGAACTACGTGTAGGCAAGAGTGTCAAAGAGGCATATCAGCATGGCTCAAAACAATCGTTATCAGCAATTATTGATGCACAGGTAACAACTTTACTTGCAGCAGCAGTACTATTCTTCTTTGGTACAAGCTCGGTAAAAGGGTTTGCTACTACTTTAATGATTTCTATCGTGCTAAGCTTTATTACAGCTGTATGGTTATCACGAATCTTAATAGGCTTACTTATTAATAGCGGCTATTTTAATAGTCCAGCCCTATACGGCGTTCGTAAATCCAAAATTCATGATGCATCTGAAGGTTTAGCAACATTAGATTTAACGACGAATTTCGATCGCTTAGACTTTGTAAGAAATCGTAAAAAATATTATAGCTTCTCAATCGGTATTCTAATAGTTGGAGCCATACTTATTGGTATCTTCAAGCTAAATCTGGGTATTGATTTCTCTAGCGGTACTCGAGTAGAAATACTTGCAGATCAACAGTTAACACAAGAGGAAGTAACAGAATATGTTGAGGAAATCGGCTTCCCGGCAGAAAAAATAGTTATTTCAGGTGAAGAGCAAAATACGGCTGTTATTACGTATAATGAAGATTTAACACAACAAGAAATATTAGACTATAAGTCCACAGTGCTTGAAGACTATGGTCATGAACCTAGCGTAAGTACAGTTTCACCAACTGTTGGACAAGAGCTAGTGAAAAATGCGATGTATGCCTTAGCTATTGCAGCATTGGGCATTATTATCTACGTGGCATTCAGATTTGAATGGCGTATGGGTATTGGCGCCATTGCTTCATTAGTACATGACGTATTCTTTATGGTTGCAATATTCAGTGTGCTGCGTTTAGAGATAGACATTACATTCATCGCAGCGATTTTAACAATCGTTGGTTACTCTATTAACGATACAATCGTTACGTTTGACCGTATCCGTGAAAATGTGGATCGAAAAGGTAAAATTACAACAAAAGAAGAGCTGGCTGAGATTGTCAATAAATCTCTTCGCCAAACAATGGGACGTTCTGTAAATACAGTGCTAACAGTAATCATCGTAGTAGTTGCACTATTACTATTTGGTGCACCAGCAATTCAAAATTTCTCTATCGCCTTACTTATTGGTTTAATAACAGGTATGTATTCATCAATTTGTATCGCAGCACAAATTTGGTACTCTTTAAAAGCCCGTGAAATGGACAAAAAAGGTACTGCTGTTGAAAGAAAAGAAAAGAAACAATGGGGTTCAGATGAGCCAGTTGTTTAATAAACATTTAATTTAGAACATTAAAGACAAAGTACTTTTTAACTTCTGCACTTTGTCTTTTTTTATATGAAATATTATTGCTTTGTAAATATGGGCACAAGATTTATCTATTAACTTCTCCTAACAGTAAAAATTACTCAATTAATCTATTTTTATAGATTAGAAGTTCACATGGATTTTCGGTATAATGAGAACTTGAGGAAGTGAGTAAATGATACAATCAACTAAAAAATGGGTTGTCGAGCAACCGAACGAAGATTTAATCAAACAACTACAAAAAGAATTAAATATATCATCGCTAGCAGCGAAAATCTTAGCAGCAAGAGGCTACACAACTGTTGAAAAAGCTCAAAAAATCATCAATATGGATAGTTCAAATCTTCATGACCCATATCTATTAAACGGTATGAAAGAAGCTGTAGAACGTATTGAAGAAGCTTTGAACAATGGCGAGAAAATACTTGTTTACGGGGACTATGATGCCGACGGAATTACTAGTACCACAGTGATGATGAATGTATTACTGGATCTAGGAGCCGATGTAGAATTTTGTATTCCTAATCGTTTTTCACATGGCTATGGACCAAATGAAGAGTTATTTAGAAAAGCATACAATGATGGTGTCCAATTAATTATTACAGTTGATAATGGAATTAGTGGAATTGAACCTGTCCGAGTGGCTAAAGAGCTTGGAATGGACGTTATCATTACCGATCACCATGAAGCGGGGGAAGTATTGCCACCAGCTGATGTAATCATCCATCCTAGAGTACCTGAAGGACACTATCCTTTCGGAGAACTAGCCGGGGTAGGGGTTGCCTTTAAATTAGCCCATGCACTATACGGAGAAGTCCCAGATCATTTGTACGAGTTTGCAGCTATTGGGACTGTGGCGGACTTAGTACCACTTGAAGGGGAAAATCGATATATTGTACAGCAGGGAATAAAGCAATTAAAAACAACTAATAACCCTTGGGTACGTGCTTTGTGTGAGGTAACGAGCGTAAAACAGCAAGAGATTGATGAAGATGCAATTGGCTTCTATTTTGCACCACGACTAAATGCTATTGGTAGATTAGGAGATGCAGATCCTGGTGTTGCCTTTTTAATGAGTGATAATGATTTAGACGCTACAACAGGAGCAAAACTATTAAATCAAAAAAATGTTGAACGAAAAGAAATTGTAAATACTATTACTGAACAAGCTATAGAAATGATTGAAAATGATTCTACAATTTCAAATTCCCTTGTTTTAGTCATCGCTAAAGAAGGCTGGAATCCGGGTGTTATCGGGATTGTTGCTTCGCGCTTAGTGGAAAAGTATTATCGACCTACAATAGTACTATCACTGGACCCGGAAAAAGGAACGGCAAAGGGGTCTGGTCGTAGTATCGAAGGCTTCCACTTATACCGAGAGCTTTCGAAAAACCGAGAAATACTCACCTCTTTTGGGGGGCATCCAATGGCAGCTGGTATGACCTTTGCATTGGAGAATGTCGATGAAATACGCAGCTGTCTTCATCAGCAAGCATTGGAATGTCTAACAGATGAGATGCTTACACCAAAGCTTTCTATAGATGTACCAGTAGATATAAGTGAAGTCACTGTGGATGCAATTGAGGAAATAAAAAAGCTTGGTCCATTTGGAACTGGTTTTGCAAAGCCTGTTTACGCCTTACAGGATGTGCAGGTACGTTCTATGCGAAAAATTGGAGCCGGTGAAAACCATTTAAAGCTAGAGCTAGAAGATGCACATGGCTTTATCGATGCAATCGGTTTTAGTAAAGGACACTTGTATGACGAAATTACCTATGGAGTGAACCTCTCGTTTGTTGGAGATTTGCAAATTAATGAATGGCAAGGAAAGAAAAAGCCTCAATTAATGATTACAGATGTTCAAACAAATGAGTGGCAGCTATATGATTACAGAGGGAAAAATCAAGCTCAAAAATGGAGTAACAATCTGCCTCAGAAGGATTGCGACTTGATTGCCTTCCAACAATCAACTTTACAGGCATTTGAGGAGCAATTTACAAATCCAATCCATCTAGTAACGAATGAAGAAGATATGAAAAATCTTTCTTCTAATATTGTGCTATTAGATTTGCCTAAAAGTGCACAAACTTTAGAGAAATTGATTGAACAAGCTAAGCCGCAACGAATATATGCAGTCTTTTATACACCAGAGTCTAAATATTTCAATGGTATGCCGACTAGGGAGCATTTTAGTTGGTATTACGGCTTTTTGAAAAAACGTCCTAATTTTAACCTGCAGATGCATATCGAAAAATTGGCTAAGCATATCGGTTTAAATGTTGAAATAATAAAATTTATGACAAACGTGTTTTTTGAGCTAGGTTTTGTTACAATAGAAAATGGTCTGACAACAGTAAATAGTAATGTGCCAAAACGATCTCTAACTGAAGCTAGAGTTTATAAACAAAGAGTGGAACAGATTGAATTGGAACAACAACTTTTGTATGCACCATATATAGAACTAAAACAATGGTTTAATGAACGAATGAGGGAATATAACTATTCCTAAGGAGGACAAATTAGTAATGGATTTAACACAATATGTAACAACTGTAGAAAACTGGCCAAAAGAAGGTATTAGCTTCAAGGATATCACAACAATTATGGATAATGGGCCAGCATTTAAATATGCTACAGACAAAATCGTGGAATTCGCAAAAGAAGTAGGGGCAGAGATTATCGTAGGTCCTGAAGCTCGCGGTTTCATCATTGGCTGCCCAGTAGCTTATGCACTTGAGATTGGTTTTGCACCTGTTCGTAAAGAGGGAAAATTACCTCGTGAGGTTGTACGTGTAGAATACGGTCTAGAATATGGACAAGACGTGTTAACAATGCATATGGATGCTATCAAGCCAGGACAAAAAGTTTTAATCGTGGATGACTTATTAGCAACTGGTGGTACAGTTGACGCTACAATCCAGTTAATTGAAAAATTAGGCGGAGAAGTAGCGGGTTGTGCATTTATCATTGAATTAAATGAATTAAATGGTCGCGAAAAAATTGGGAATTATCCAGTAAAAACTTTAATCCAATACTAATTCTAAGTAAGAGCTGTTTAAAAGTGTAAAAACTTTTAAGCAGCTTTTTTATTTTGGATTTCGACTTTTGCCTGGGATTTTAATTACAATTATTTTACGCTAGATTAATATTGGCTTTATCTAATATTAGTAAAAGTGGTATATAATAACAATTTGAATGGGAATAATATTAGAAGTATAAAATTGATGTCATGGAGGTTGCACCTTGGATTCTTTTGTATCATCGTTTCTGCAGCATTTTAATATGGTCACATTTCTAGTTTTTTTATTGCTTTACTCATATCAGTTTATCTATATGCTTGTGGCTTTTAAGAGTAAAAGAGATAAAAAATACTTGCCAAAAGATGCACGGTTAAACAAATATGCAGTAATCATTGCAGCAAGAAATGAAGAGCTTGTAATAGGAGAATTGATCAAAAGTATTCGAAAACAAAATTATCCTCAAGAATATGTTGATATTTTTGTTATTGCTGATAATTGTACAGATAAAACGGCTGATGTAGCAAAACGAGTAGGCGCAATCGTACGAGAACGATTTAATAACCATAAAATTGGCAAAGGCTATGCACTTGATTTTATGTTCAAGATTATAAATAACGAATTTTCTTCAAAAAAATATGATGGGTATTTTATTTTTGATGCAGATAATTTACTAGATGAAAACTATATTCTTAATATGAATCAAACCTTCAATCAAGGCTATCAGGTTGTAACAAGCTATCGGAATTCTAAAAACTTCGATCAAAATTGGATTACTGCTGGCTATGCTCTTTGGTTTTTACATGAAGCAGAATATTTGAACCTGCCGAGGATGAAGTTAAATGCTAGCTGTGCAGTTTCTGGAACTGGATTTTTAGTACATTCCGACATAATAAAAAAGAATGGTGGGTGGATTCATCATCTACTAACAGAGGATATAGAATTTTCTATTTTTCAAATTCTGAATGGAGTTAAAATAGGGTATTGTTCAGAGGCAGTTTTTTATGATGAACAACCAGTAACATTTAAACACTCCTGGCACCAAAGATTACGTTGGGCAAAAGGATTTTATCAAGTTTTATCGAATTATGGTAAAGATTTAATGCGATGTATTTTTAATCGAAAGCATAACAGTTTTTCGTGCTTTGATATGACGATGACAATAATGCCAGCTATGATACTTACTAATTTCTCAATATTAGTTAATGGATTGTTTTATATAGCAGTCTTGATAGGTATTTTTGAGAAAGAAAGTATTGGTGATACTACTCTCCTCATGCTGCAATCTATAGGGATGTATTATAGTATTATGCTATTTATGGCTTTAATGACTACCATTACTGAATGGAATAGAATTCATTGTGCGGGGTGGAAGAAAATTGTCTATTCCTTTACATTCCCTTTCTTCATGATGACCTATATTCCAATTTCAATTGTAGCCTTATTTAAGGAAGTTGAATGGAAACAAATTCCTCATACTGTTGTTAAGTCTATCGATGAGGTTCAATAAGAAAAAAGAGTTGTCTCAAAATCCATGAGACAGCTTCTTTTTCGTACATGAATATTAAGTTTTTACCAGTTTTTCTACAAAAAAAAATAAAAATAGCCATATTTTATAAAGTAATTGCCGACGTGCCTTTACAGCATGTACAAATATTTTATACAATTGTAACTATATATCCTAATCGAAAAATTTTTAGCAAGGTGGACAACAAATGGCGAAAGAGCAAATATTGACGCCCGAAGACGTATTCGCGCTAGTCAAAGCATATATGAATGATGAACATGTTGCCTTTGTAAAGAAAGCTTACGAAGTAGCAAATGAAGCACATAAAGAACAATTACGTAGTTCAGGGGAACCCTATATCATACATCCTATACAAGTTGCTGGGATATTAGCGGAACTTCAAATGGATCCAGATACCGTTGCTGCTGGTTTTCTTCATGATGTCGTAGAAGATACAACAGTCACTCGAGAAGATTTAGTGAATGAATTTAGTGAAGAAGTTGCAATGCTAGTGGACGGGGTAACAAAGCTTGAGAAAATTAAATATCTTTCTAAAAAAGAACAACAAGCCGAAACCCATCGAAAAATGTTTGTTGCCATGGCACAGGATATCCGTGTTATTTTAATCAAACTTGCTGACCGTCTCCATAATATGCGTACGCTTAAGCATCTTTCTGCAGAGAAGCAAAGACGTATTTCAAATGAAACCTTAGAAATTTTCGCACCACTTGCTCATCGCCTTGGAATTTCAAAAGTAAAATGGGAGTTAGAAGATACTGCCTTAAGATATTTAAATCCTCAACAATATTACCGCATTGTTAGTTTAATGAAAAGAAAACGTGTCGAACGCGAAGCCTATTTAGATAATGTTATGCGTGAAGTAAAGTCACAATTAGGAGATGTCGAGATTGAAGCAGATATCTCAGGTCGTCCTAAGCACATCTATAGCATCTATCGAAAAATGGTTTTACAAAATAAACAATTCAACGAAATCTATGATCTATTAGCTGTACGTGTGCTAGTAGGCAGCATTAAAGACTGTTACGCTGTACTTGGAATTGTACATACTCTATGGAAGCCAATGCCTGGTCGCTTTAAGGATTATATAGCAATGCCAAAACAAAACCTATATCAATCACTTCACACTACAGTCATTGGACCATTTGGGGATCCTTTGGAGGTACAAATTAGAACGCGTGATATGCATCAGATTGCTGAGTACGGAATTGCAGCACACTGGGCATACAAGGAAGGTAAATCGATTCACGGTGAAAAAGAAACGATCGATCAAAAACTAACTTGGTTCCGTGAAATTTTAGAGTTCCAAAATGAGTCTTCGAATGCAGAGGAATTTATGGAATCCTTAAAATTCGATTTATTTTCTGATATGGTTTACGTGTTTACACCAAAAGGGGAAGTTATTGAATTACCATCAGGCTCAGTACCAATTGACTTTGCATATCGTGTCCATTCAGAAGTAGGGAATCGAACAATTGGTGCAAAAGTGAATGGGAAAATGGTTCCGTTAGATACACCTTTAAAAACAGGGGATATCATCGAGATTTTAACGTCGAAGCAATCCTTTGGGCCAAGTCGAGATTGGTTGAAATTAGCACAAAGCTCTCAAGCAAAAAACAAAATCAAACAATTCTTCAAGAAGCATTTACGTGAAGATAATATCCTAAAAGGTAAGGATTTAATCGAAAAAGAAATTAAGTCTCAGGATTTCGATGCAAAAGAAGTCCTTTCCTCAGAAAATATTAAACGAGTTCTCGATAAGCTTAACTATACAAATGAAGAAGACTTATACGCGGCAGTTGGCGTAGGTGGTATAACCGCTCAACAAATTGTTAACCGCTTGGCAGAGAAGAAACGAAAAGAACGTGAAAAGGAAGAAGCCTTAGAGAAGATTGTTAAGGAAATGCAAAACAATCAAGCGAAAAAACGTCGTACGGAATCAGGCGTAATCGTAAAAGGCATTGATAATCTACTTATCCGTTTATCACGCTGCTGTACACCAGTTCCTGGAGATGAAATTGTTGGGTTTATAACAAAAGGACGCGGAGTATCTGTGCATCGCGCGGATTGTCCAAACATTCAAGAAGGTGAAAATACCGATCGCTTAATCGAAGTAGAGTGGGAGCATGGTGAAACACCGATTCGAAAAGAGTATCCAGTTGATATTGAAATTTCTGCGTTTGATCGTCCAGGAATATTAAATGATGTTATGCACGCTGTAAGTGAGGCTAAAACAAATATTTTAGCAGTAACAGGACGTGCAGATCACGATAAAATTGCTACAATTCATTTAACGATTTCGATTTCAAATATATCCGGTTTACACAAAGTGGTAGAAAGAATAAAGCAGCTGCCAGATATATATTCGGTACAACGCGTAATAAATTAAGAAGCACGAGGTAAATTTATGCGAGTAGTTATACAAAGAAGTAAGCAAGCATCTGTAACTGTTGATGGACAAGTAACAGGTGCAATTGATTCAGGCTATGTCTTATTAGTTGGACTAACTCATGAAGACACACTTGAAGATGTACGATATGTTGCAAAAAAAGTTGCAGAGCTTAGACTGTGGGAAGACGAAGAAGGAAAGATGAACCGTTCTATCGTAGAGCATGGTGGAGAAATCCTTTCTGTATCGCAATTCACTTTATATGCCGATACAAGAAAAGGAAGAAGACCAAGTTTTATTGAAGCTGCAAGACCTGAAAAGGCTCTTCCATTATGGGAAGCGTTTAATGAGGAGTTAAAATCTACTTATGGTCTAAAGGTAGAGACAGGTGTTTTTGGAGCAATGATGGACGTCTCTTTAGTTAATGATGGCCCGGTGACGATAATAGTAGAATCAAAAGCAAAAGAGTAAATAAAAAAGGGCTTTCTAAACAAACTTGATGTTTAGGGAGCCTCTTTTTGTATTAGTTCAATTGTGCATCAAAGTAATTTAAAATTCCTTGATAGATACCTAGTGTTGCTTGCTCACGATAAAAATCAGTTGTGACTACACTTTCCTCACTAGGATTGCTTAAATAACCTAACTCGATCAGGATGGCTGCTTGTTTGTTTTCGCGAGTTACTAAATAATTTCCTGGTTGGACACCACGATCTCGTATCGTTACTTTTTTAGAAAGACCGTTATGAACGTATTCGGCTAGCTCACGTTGGTAGCTATTTGTGTAATATGTTGTAAATCCGGATATGGAGCTATCATCCGTTGCATCATAATGGATACTTATAAATGCATCAGCTGCATATTGATGGGAGATAGATACCCTTTTTCGAAGGTCAACATATTCATCTGACTCTCGTGTCAAAATAACTTCAGCACCAGCTGAGCGTAATTTAGATTTCAACAGCTCAACTGTTTTCAAGTTAATATCCTTTTCATTAGTACCGCGAACACCAGTTGTTCCTTTGTCATTGCCCCCATGACCGGGGTCGATAACAAGAGTTACGCCTTTTAAAGTTCCTTTCTTACGGTCTTCGGTCTTCGGTTGTTCTTGTTCATCATCCAAAATAGATTGAATGTCAAAATCTACAGAAACAACCCAGTTTGCCACATAAGCAATCGTGTTTTTATCAACCTCTACCTTGTACCATTCACCTTCAGTTGCAAGTACTTTATATTTTTCACCTGCATTAACATGAACAACACCATTTGAAGAAGTTGATGGCTCTTCTCGAAGATTTGTCCCATTATAAATGATAGTTACATAGGGGCTAGTAGTTTCATCTGTTTCTTTTGCTTCTTTTGGAGCAGCAGTTGCTGTGATTTTTTCATTTACATGAAATGTTCCGTAAAAGCTATAAACCCAACCTACTTTTTTACCATACTGGATTTTTACCCAATTATTTTCTCTTCCAAGAACCTCATATTGTTCACCTTTTTTAGCTGTACCAATTTTTTTGGAGGATAAATCGGCCTTTTTTCGAATATTCAAGGCATCTACAGCAATAGTAAATAGCTTCGGGTCAATTTTAACATTTGCTTTTTCCGTGTAGCTGCTAACTTCATTGTCGTCATCAGTAGCTGAATTACTTTTATTGCTCGAATCACTTTCTTCTTTTGTTTCATTCTTTTTAATCGTTACATAGTCTGTAGAAACCCATCCTATTTGTCCGTTAAATGAAATTTGAACCCAATTAGCTTCACTGTTTAGTACCCGTGCCTCGTCACCTGTGTTCAATTGACTTAAGACAGGGGATGATACAGATGGTTCTGCACGTAAATTTAAATGAGCTACTTGTGAAATAATAGAACTAGATTCAAGAGAGTTGTCATCTGATGAGGCAGTATCATTAGTCTTTGTAGCAGATGTAAGCCAGGAAGCTACCCAGCCCTCCATATCCTTTGCTTTTACATGATACCAATCATCTTGCTTTTCAATAAATGTAAGGCCTTGTCCCTTTTTTAAGGTTGTTAGAACTGGATAAGATAACCCTGGTCCTTCTCTTAAATAAAGTATATCCGCAGATACGACTAAATCTGACTCCTCGCTAGATGCAAAAGCGGTATTTGTTACATATGTATAGGGAGACAGTAACGAACAAAGTAATATAAGACTGATTAAATATTTCAATGGTTTATGATGCATCCTATATCTCCTTTCTTTGGAACTTTAGTAAAGGGAAGTAACCCGATATATACTCTTCCATTTTAAAGTGTAATATGCAATAAAATCTACACTTTTTTGAAAATAGTTGACAAATCTGCCATAGCACAATTAAGATAGGATATATTATATAAAGCAATGAATGCCATTGACCAAGAAAGTAGAAATTACCTCTGTAGACAAGAGAGGGAAAGACTTAGGCTGAAATCTTTCCTACTACAAGTAGTAACGAACAACACTTGAGAGGCTCTTTTTCGAAAAACAATACTGTTTAGTAGGGAAAGACGGAAAACGGCCGTTATCCGTTTACGAGAGGATGTACTTTTTGTACATCAACTAGGGTGGAACCGCGGAAGTAACTACAAGCTTTCGTCCCTTGCTATATGCAAGGGGCGAAGGCTTTTTTATTTTCCCTAAAAAAATACCACGAAGTAATAGATGAAAGAGAGGAGTTTTTTTTATGTCTTTTAAAGTACCAAGAGGAACACAAGATATACTGCCTGAACAAACACCTAAATGGCAAAAAGTTGAGTCAATCCTAAGAGAACTAACTCATGTTTATCGTTATAAAGAAATCCGTACACCAATTTTTGAACAAACAGAACTTTTCCAACGCGGTGTTGGCGATACAACTGATATCGTTCAAAAAGAAATGTATACGTTTGAGGATCGTGGAGGACGTTCGTTAACGCTTCGTCCTGAGGGAACTGCATCAAGTGTTCGCGCCTATGTAGAACATAAAATGTTCGGATATCCAGATCAACCTGTAAAGCTTTCATATATGGGGCCGATGTTCCGTTATGAGCGTCAGCAAGCAGGGCGTTATCGCCAATTTGTACAATTCGGTGTAGAAGCCATTGGTAGTAGCGACCCAGCAATCGATGCTGAAGTAATCTCACTTGCAATGGACATTTACCAAACAGTTGGTTTAAAAGATTTAAAATTGGTCATAAATTCTCTTGGAGACAAAGAAACGAGAGAGGCACACAGAACAGCCTTAATTCAACATTTTGAACCGAGTATTGGGGAATTCTGTATGGATTGCCAAAATCGTTTAGCAAAAAACCCTTTACGGATTTTAGATTGTAAAAAGGATCATGATCACCCACTAATGCAGTCAGCTCCAGCCCTAACTGACTACCTAACAGAAGCATCGGCAAAATATTTTGACCAAGTGAAGCAATATCTAGATGTATTAGGGATTACGTATGTAGTGGATCCAAACTTAGTTCGTGGTCTTGACTACTATAATCATACTGCATTTGAAATTATGAGTACTTCTGATGGTTTTGGTGCTATTACAACTCTTTGCGGTGGTGGTCGTTACAATGGATTAGTAGAAGATATTGGTGGACCAGATATGCCGGGTATCGGATTTGCAATGTCGATTGAACGTCTACTTTTAGCACTTGAAGCTGAAGGCGTAGAGCTAGATGTGGAAGATAGCCTAGATATCTATCTAGTAGCAATGGGCGACGAAGCAAAATTGAAGTCTGCTGAACTAATGAGCTCTTTCCGTGCAAAAGGAATTTCTGCTGATATGGACTATATCGATCGGAAAATGAAAGCACAAATGAAGTCAGCGGACAGACTGAGTGCCAAATTTGTCCTTGTAATGGGTGAATCAGAGCTTGAAGAAATGGCTGTTAACGTAAAAGAGATGGCTACAGGAAATCAAGAGAAGGTTCCATTCGCTGAACTTGTTACTTACTTATTAGAACATAAATAATGATTTGTTAAAAAATGGAGGAAAGAAAATGGCTCATAGAACACATGCATGTGCACAAATTACCGAACAACAGCAAGGTGAGAAAGTAGTATTAAAAGGATGGGTACAAAAACGTCGTGACTTAGGTGGGTTAATCTTTGTAGATGTCCGTGACCGTAGTGGAGTCGTACAGGTAGTATTTGGCGACGAAGCAAAGGACGCACTAGCTGTTGCTGAAAAAATTCGTAACGAATATGTCGTTGAAATTGAGGGGACAGTTGTACTTCGCGACGAAAGTCAAATCAACCCGAACATTAAATCAGGTAAAATTGAAGTAATTGCTTCTTCTATTATCATTATAAACGAAGCAAAAACTCCTCCATTTGCAATTGATGATAAAGTAGAAGTTTCTGAAGACTTACGTTTAAAATATCGCTATTTAGATCTAAGACGTCCAGCAATGTTTAACACATTTAAATTACGTTCAGATATTACACGCTCGATTCGTAATTTCTTACAAAATGAAGGCTTCCTAGAAGTAGAAACACCAATTTTAACAAAATCAACTCCAGAGGGTGCGCGAGACTATTTAGTGCCATCCCGTGTACATGAAGGTGAATTCTATGCATTACCACAATCACCACAGTTATTTAAACAATTATTGATGGTGTCAGGCTTTGAGAAGTACTTCCAAATCGCACGCTGCTTCCGTGACGAGGATTTGCGCGCAGACCGTCAGCCAGAATTTACACAAGTAGATATTGAAACTTCATTCATGTCAATGGATGAGATTATCGGCATGAACGAGCGTTTAATCCAAACGGTTATGAAAGAAGCAAAAGGTGTGGACGTACAACTGCCATTCCAACGTATGTCATATAAAGAAGCGATGGAACGCTATGGCTCAGATAAACCAGACGTTCGCTTTGGCTTAGAGCTAGTTCAGCTTTCAGAAATCGTTCGTGATTCTTCGTTTAAAGTATTTGCTCAAGCTGTAGAATCGGGTGGCGAAGTAAAAGCGATCAATGTAAAAGGCAATGCAGACAAATATTCTCGTAAGGATATCGATGCTTTAACAGAGTTTGTTAAAATCTACGGTGCAAAAGGCTTAGCTTGGTTAAAAGTCACGGACGAAGGATTAAACGGACCTATCGCAAAATTCTTTGAAGGTGAAGTTGCAGAGAGCCTGATGTCAGCAACAAATGCAGAAAGCGGGGACCTTTTATTATTCGTAGCTGACGCATCACCTATTGTAGCAGCGAGCTTAGGAGCTTTACGTAACAAATTAGGTAAAGAGCTAGGCTTAATCGATGAGTCTGTTTATGCGTTCTTATGGGTTACAGACTGGCCATTACTTGAGTATGATGAAGAAGCAGGGCGTTACTCAGCTGCTCACCATCCATTTACTCGTCCGTTCGAGGAAGATATCGAAAAAATGGAAACAAATCCTGCTGATGTACGGGCACAAGCGTACGATATCGTATTAAATGGTTATGAACTAGGTGGAGGTTCATTACGTATTTACGAACGTGACCTTCAAGAAAAAATGTTTAAATTGCTAGGCTTTACACAAGAGGAAGCTCAGGAACAATTTGGTTTCCTATTAGAAGCATTTGAATATGGTGTTCCACCGCACGGAGGACTTGCATTCGGTTTAGATCGCTTAGTAATGCTATTAGCTGGTAGATCGAACTTGCGTGATACAATCGCATTCCCGAAAACTGCTACAGCAAGCTGTCTATTAACTTCTGCTCCAAGTGAAGTTTCAGATGCACAATTGCAAGAGCTTAGCTTAGCTGTAACTAAGAAAAAAGAAGACTAATTACATTAGAATAAAGTTAACGCAAATGGCTATGGAATATTCAGCTGTTTGCGTTATTTTTTGGTCAGATTGATTACCTATTAAAATTTACAATCTATACTCACGTGTAAATAATACATTGCTTGAAAAAACTTTTCTAATATATAAAAAATCCCTACTATGGATTTAGTATTCTGCCAATCAATATGATGATAAATAAGACAAATCTACTAATCGCGAATAAAATATAGTAATAAAGAAAGAAAATTAATATTTTCACTTTTTATTATTGAAAATTCAGATAATGAGTGTTATTATATTTTTAATACGAATCCTAAAGTGTTTGATAAGCTTTTTATACTGTTTTGACCGAACAACAAATCGTCGGGAATTCATATTTTGCTTTGACGAACAAGCCCTGCAAATGGACGAGGGAAGTTTAAAGAAGTGAAGAGAGTACCCACCTGTGAATAATGCGGGTTCAAAACGATGCTTTCCATGCTTGCGGCATATTTGGGATTCGTCATGCCAAAACTCTCCTACTAGTTAGGGGAGTTTTTATTTTCTTTAGAGATTCAGTTTTGGTTTAGGATTCAAATTTACAGTAAGGACTTTAGTATGTTATAATTCCGAGTAGTAAAATACAGATTGAGAGGCATACAATTATGTTACATCAGTTTTCAAGAAACGAACTAGCTATCGGAAAAGAAGGCCTTGAGAAGTTAAAAAATACGACTGTAGCCATTTTAGGAATTGGTGGAGTAGGATCTTTTGCTGCAGAAGCTTGCGCACGCAGTGGTGTTGGTCGAATTATTTTAGTAGACAAGGACAATGTTGATATTACAAATGTGAATCGTCAATTAGTTGCGTATCTTTCAACAGTTGGAAAGTCGAAATCAGCTGTTATGAAAGAACGAATTGCAGATATAAATCCTGAGTGTGAAGTCATTGATATGCATATGTTCTATACAGAAGAAACTTATGAAAATTTCTTTGCACAGAATATCGATTTTGTTATTGATGCATCTGATACCGTGATGTACAAAATCCATCTGATGAAGGAATGCTTAAAAAGAGGGATTCCGATCATTTCAAGTATGGGTGCCGCGAACAAAATGGATCCAACGAAGTTCCAAATTGCTGATATTTCAAAAACACATACAGATCCACTAGCAAAAGTAATTCGTACAAAGCTTCGTAAAGAGGGGATTACAAAAGGAGTTACTGTAGTATTTTCAGATGAATCACCAATTGTTGTTCGTCCAGATGTAGTGGAAGAGGTAGGGAATCCGAATGCTCAAATTCGAAAGGCCAAAATGCCTCCTTCGTCAAATGCATTTGTCCCTTCTGTTGCAGGTTTAATAGCAGCAAGCTGGGTAATCAATCAAATTTTAAAAGATGTGCAAATTACAAGAGTAAATCACTAATACAAAAGGAGGTGTCCAGTGAAATGGGGCACCTCCTTTTTGTTATTGACGGATATTTAATGTTTCTTGATACGTTTCTTCAACATGCTTTGAAACCTGCTGCTGTTCTTGATTCACACTAGTCAGGATAGAGCTTAATTGGTCAACAGCTGCAGTGGATTCTTCAATGATTGCAGCGAAATCTGTTGTACTTTCTTGAATCGCTTTACTATTCATTTCAATCATCTCAACGGCTTTAACAAAATGATTAAGATCAGTTTTTAGTGAGTTCATCGACTCGAATAATTCAGTAAAGGTTTGATTTGATCGTTCTGCAGTCTCGATTTGGTTTGTCATATGCTTTAAACCGTTTTCTAGCTTTGATAAAGCATCCTGATTATAAGCATTTACTTCAGAAAGATTCTGATCAATTTTGATGAGGGTTTCATCGGTAGTACCAGCTAATTTACGAATCTCTTCTGCTACTACTGCAAACCCTTTTCCATGCTCACCAGCTCGTGCAGCCTCTATAGAAGCATTAAGAGCAAGTAAATTTGTTTGGTTTGTAATACCTTGAATTGCTAACGCAAATTGATTTGTTTCATTAATCTTTTTCGAAAGAATATGGAATGTGTCATTTAATTGAGTAAAGAAGGTTTTGAATGAATCTATTTCTGATGAAAGTTCATTCATTGCGTCCGCACCCGAAAAGGCACTTTTACTCGCCACTTCTGCATTATTTACAATGGTATTCAATTGCTCTTGAATTCGTGAAATTTCAGCTGTAGTAGCCTCGGTACTATGTACAATTTCAAAAACATGATCAGCTTGGCGTTGTGAGCCAGCACTTACTTCCTGGATAGATGTAATCATGTCATTTTGAGCAAGAGAAGCGTTCATCATACTGTTTGTAATCGTTTCTAATTTAGAAGTAATATTTTGCACAGCTAAGTCTAAGTGACCATTTAAGTTTTGCTCGTGTATGGCTTTTTCATTTGCTACGCTTATTAAGCCTTCAATGTTATGAACCATTTTTTTGTTTTGACGAACTTGAAGAAACACGCCTAAAGCCATTAATGTATGAACAACGAACACGTTCGCTGGATCAATTGCAAACCCTTGCGTATCTAAAACAAAATTTAAAATTAGGCAAATCAAAGAACCGATATAGCCAAGAATAAAGACTTTATAATGGTTGTGTATACTACCAATTATTAAAGTAAAGAAGCTTAATACAATTGTTGCTAAAGTTACTTTGTTAGATATGATCGTTCCATAAACAGTAAATACAACCGCAATAATTGTTAGATATGGAAATGCAGAGCGAAGTATTTCTATTTTTCTTTGGATTAGAAAATAGAAAAATACAATGATTACTGGAAGTAGGACAGATAAAGCAATGCCGATTGGTCGTCCAATTATAAATTGAGCAATTCCTCCAAGTAATCCGGCAATACCGTAAACTAACATTAAAATTGTATTTTTTTCAAATAGGTCTTCCTTTTTTAATTGTTCCAAATTCATGATGTAACCCCCTTTAGTACTATCTATTAACGATGAAAAATTAAGTATATTTGATTAATTTATACATTAATTTCTTTCTTTTGTCACTATATTAATAGAAAAAAAGGTAAACTTGTTTAAATATATAAGAGAATATAATTAGACAGGAAATGAGGGGATAATTTTGAGTGGAATTTTCGAGCTAGAATATAGAGGTTTAAATCTATTAGATGAAATTAGTTCTGTAGAAATAGCTATTGATAGTCTTCAAAAAGTGATTCATATTTATGATATCAACCAAGTTGTAGAGCCTGAATTTAACTTTTCTACAAAACAATATCAAATGTGTGAGGGCTTTTATAAAATGGCGAAAGTATTAGCCGATAAGAATTTTTTTCAGTCAGAAAATCATAAACAGGCTCATTGGATAGACGAAGTAACATGGATATTCTACGGTTCTAGAAATTCTATTTTGAAAATTGTAAAGGACACAATAATTGAGATTCCCAAAGAAGGGCTTTCAAGTGAAAAATATAATTTAGTTCATGGGCTATATCCCAAATATGTATTAAGGGTATTATAGAAAATATTATTTTACTTATATAATGATTTTCGACATATTTTGCAGTGGAAAAATCGAAGGATAACAGTGGAAAGAAAGCTAAAAAAAGAAACTTTTTTACATTTATATCACATTTTTTGCGTGAATTTTTAACTTCCTTAAAATTATGCTAGTAATATTGTTATAGTATTCTTACCTTTATAAAGGGGAGTAACGGGGAGGGGGATATAAGTGTCAACAAAAGTACCTTTGAAGAATGCTGTGTATTTACTTCAAATTAAAGAGCAATTGGATGAGATTGTGTTTAATTATATAGATACATCTCAAAAATGGGAAGTAGCCTACGATAAGTTAGACGAACTACTTGAAAAGGCTACAATCTATTACAATGGCTTTATGGAGGCTAATGGGGATAAGCCTAAGGAGAATACGTCTGCCATTTTATTTTTAAACATTTCATTCAGATTAATCTATTTCCATACGATTTCTTATTATCATTTAAAAGTAACAAATAAAGAAGCGGTAAAAAATCAAGTTTTAGAGTTGATTACGCTAGCTGCTAACTGTATTCCGGATGTACAAAAGGAAGGACATGCGGAATACTTAAACGAGATTGCTAAAAGCTATGAGGAAATTTCACAAGTTAAGGGAAAACAAGTGGAATTTGAACAATCCATTATAGAGCAAGATAATAGAATAGTTGATTGCTTTAATTATTATTCAAAAGCATCGAGTTTATTCTTAAAATAACTGTTTAAAAGGTAGAGTCGCATTATTGCAACTTTACCTTTTTTTACATGAAAACATAATTCCTTTTCCTCATTTTACTGTTTAAAGTTATAAAAGGTTGTTATTTTAGGGAAAGATTGTCCTTTATAAGATACATAAATGCTAACTTGATTATTTCAACATACCACAATTCTATTTAAAAAAATCCTAAGTTCTCCAGTCTAAAACGAATAACTATCGTTTCAAAATTAGTCGAAATTATAGGCTATTTTATTAAAAAATACTTCAATAATTTGGTATATGTACTCTTTTAAGTATTTTTAGGTTTAACTATAATGAAACAAATGTTCTTTTAAGGGGGTATGAGGATGGAGGAAACTCAATTTAAGAACCCATTATTAAAAGCGTTTTTAAGAGAACTGGAGCATTGGGAGCTTTATAAGCAATACTGTGAGTCGCCTAGTGAATGGTTGAAGAAATTACTTGATGAACGATTTGTACAATTTTATATTCGTATTCGTGCTATTGCTTATTTTTCTAAAATAATCTATTTTACTGCTCGCCACTTTGATATGGAAAGAAGAAAATACGAAAAACGTTATGTATTAACGCTAGATAGCTCTAGTAACGATGGTAACGGGAGTAAAAATGAAGGCTACAACTCTTTCAAGGAAATGATTGTGGATGAATCGGCTACTACACGTTTTCAAGAAAAGCTGAGTCATGAGTTAAATCAGTATATTCAGCATCCGAGGTTGTTCAAAGCTATACAGTCGTTAAATGAGCGGCAACAGCAAATTTTATATCTGGCCTATGTTATTAATATTTCAGACACAGAAATAAGTAAAAAGTTAAATGTGACGCAACAAGCTATATCAAAATCCAAAAATAACGCTTTAGCGAAGGTGAGGCGATTGATAAATGCTTGAAGATCAATTAGTTAACTTAATTAGTAACAATGGTTTTCCTATTGTCATCTCGATGTACCTATTATTCAGGTTCGAAAAGAAAATTGAATGTCTTGAACAATCGATTCAGGCACTAAGAATTGAAATGGATTATAGAAGAGACAAGGAGTGATTCCTATAAAAGAGCATATCTCGCCCTTAGAGCTGATTGAGCTGCTTAAGCCGAAAATTAAGAAAGAGTTAACACAAACAGATCCAAAAAATCGTGACGATTTAGAACATGAGATAATTCTAAAGATTTTGGAAGGGTTAAAGACAAGGACATTCCAAAGAATCCCAACATTTTTTGAATTACTCGAAAAAGAACAACAGAAAGAATAGGTTAAATAATCGAACTGATTTAATACACATTTATTAAAAGGGGGTTGGAAAGTTCAAATAACAACCTTTTTATTAAAATTTTAAATATGTTTAATTATTAGATGAAAAAGAGGTTATCCGATGACCGTGGATAACTTCTTTTACTTTGTTATTTTTTATTTTTGAACGTTTTTAATTTTTCATAAATGGCAGCAGTACGCTTTTCTTCCCCTGCTAAAACTGGTTTGTAAAATTCTATATTTGTTAGGCTTTCAGGCAGGTATTCTTGATTTACCCAGCCTCCAAATGTACCTATTGGATAGTCATGGGGATATTGATATCCAACATGTCCTAGAACCTTGGCCCCTGCATAATGGCTATCTCGAAGATGGGATGGAATATCTCCGGTTTTACCTTCGTGGATAGCTGCTGTAGCTGCATCTAATGCAGAGTATGCAGAATTTGATTTAGGAGATAAGCACATTTCAATGACTGCGTTTGCTAATGGAATTCGTGCTTCGGGTAGCCCCAAGGTTTTAGCTGCTTCCGTTGCTGCATAGACGTGTGCACCCACAGCGGGATTCGCAAGACCAATATCCTCGTATGCCATCACTAGTAGTCTTCTACATACAGCGATTAAATCTCCATTTTCAAGAAGATGGGCTAAATAATATACCGCTGCATTTGTATCACTGCCTCGCACTGATTTTTGTAGCGCCGAGAGTAAGTTGTAATAATGTGAGCCGCCTTTATCTCCATAGACACCAATTCTTTGCGATAGGTGCTCAATGATATGATCCTCAACAATAGCCTTGCCATCTACTTCATCAGAAGCATAGAAAATCGATTCTAAAAGTGTTAAAGCTTTTCTGGCATCCCCATTTGAAGCTAAGGCAATTCTGTCTATTTGCTCTTCAGTAATTTCGATAACCTCTTTACCAAGCCCTCTGTCCGCGTCAGATAGAGCAGCTGAAACTAACTGTGCAATATCCTCCTGGCTATGTCGTTTAAGCTGAAGAATTTCACCACATCTTGAACGGATAGCTGGATTCACATCATGAAAGGGGTTTTCAGTTGTAGCTCCGATTAAAACAATTGACCCGTTTTCTACATGTGGTAAAAGTGTATCTTGCTGTAATTTATTGAAACGATGGATTTCATCTAGAAATAATATGACCTTCCCCGCAATTCTTGCTTCTGAAACGATTTGTTCCACATCTTTTTTTCCTGCATTTGTTGCATTTAGAGCGAAAAAGGGAAGCTTTGAGCTGCCGGCAATAGCGTAGGCAATTGAAGTCTTGCCGATTCCTGGCTCACCATATAAAAGCATTGAAGGGACATGACCGTTATAGATCATTTTGTACAGTGCTGTATCTTTTCCAACTATATGCTGCTGCCCGATAACCTCGTTTAGATTTCGTGGGCGCATTCGATATGCTAAAGGTTCGTTGTGCATGTCTTCCTCCTCCATATGACTTTACTACTTCTATATTAGTGCTTTTCCAAGTGGAATTAAAGGATTTATGATATACTTGAGCTAAAGAATGGACAAGAAAAATAGAGGTGTTATAATGAAAATTTCTACAAAGGGTAGATACGGATTAACAATTATGATTGAATTAGCAAAACATTATGGAGATGGACCCATTCCATTGCGACAAATTGCAGCAGAAAAAGGATTATCAGAAGCCTATTTAGAGCAGCTTGTTTCACCATTGCGTATTGCTGGTTTAGTTAAAAGTGTCCGTGGAGCATATGGTGGTTATTTATTGGCATTACCTCCAAATCAAATCTCAGCAGCTGATGTGATTAAAGTGTTAGAGGGACCAATTCAACCAGTCGAAGGAATTGAAAACGAGGAGGTACCACAGCAGCAGCTATGGATGAGAATTCGTGACGCTGTGAAAAACGTACTCGATACAACTTCGATTGAAGACCTTGCAAATTACAATGATGAAACCGATGTAGATGGTTACATGTTCTATATTTAATAGAGGCTAACCCGTAACTAATAATTACTTTTATATACTAATAACTGTTTATACAGTTCTTAAAGGAGCTTTTGATTTACGATGGAAACAATATATCTAGACCATGCCGCGACATCACCAATGCATCCTGAGGTAATTGAAGTGATGAGCCAAGCTTTTAGAGAAACTTTCGGCAATCCTTCTAGCATTCATACAGCAGGTAGAAAAGCGCGAAAGGTTTTAGATGATGCTCGTACTAGTTTAGCCCGTGCAATTGGTGCAAAGGATACGGAAATTATCATGACAAGCGGTGGAACTGAAGCAGATAATACGGCGATTTTTGGTGTAGTCAATGCTCTTCAATCTAAAGGAAACCATATTATCACAACTCAAATCGAGCATCACGCAGTACTAAATGCATGTGAAAAGCTTGAAAAAGAAGGATATGCGGTTACTTATTTACCGGTAGACAAGAGCGGTCGAATCTTGATTGAAGACTTTAAAAAGGCACTACGTGAGGATACTATTCTTGTAACAATTATGTACGGTAATAATGAAGTAGGGACAGTTCAGCCAATTGCAGAGATTGGTGAGGTTTTGAAGGCGCATCAAGCTATTTTTCATACAGATGCAGTTCAGGCATTTGGAATTGAAAAGTTAAATGTGGATGAGCTTCAGGTTGATTTACTAAGTGTCTCTAGTCATAAGTTAAATGGACCAAAGGGAATTGGTTTTTTATATCAACGTTCAGGTACTCCATTAAGTGCAACGTTTTTTGGTGGCTCGCAAGAAAAGAAAAGAAGAGCAGGTACAGAAAATGTACCAGCAGCAGTTGGTTTTGCAAAGGCTGTAGAGATCGCTCAAAACGAGATGAAAGTAAAACAAGCACAATATAAACATTTTAGAGATATTTTCCTAAATGTATTAGATAGTGAAAAGATTGATTACAAGGTTAATGGAAATGCTGAGCATGCATTGCCACATGTATTAAATATTAGCTTTAAAGGGATGGAAGTAGAATCCTTCTTAGTTAATTTGGATATGTCAGGTGTTTATGCTTCGAGTGGCTCTGCGTGTACTGCTGGTTCAATTGATCCGTCTCACGTACTAGTAGCAATGTTTGGCAATGATACAGAAGAACTCCGTAACTCAATTCGGTTTAGTTTTGGACTCGAAATAACAGAAGAAATGATTAAGCAAGCAGCCGAACGTACAGCGAAGATTGTAAAAAGGCTAGCGAATTAATATAGAAAAGGTGAAACGACAATGGTAGAAACAAGAGACCCATCACAAATCCGTGTTGTTGTTGGAATGTCTGGTGGGGTCGATTCGTCAGTTGCAGCCTACTTATTAAAAAAACAAGGCTATGATGTAATCGGAATATTTATGAAAAACTGGGATGATACAGACGAATTTGGAGTATGTACAGCAACAGAGGATTATGATGATGTTATTAAAGTGTGTAACCAAATTGGTATCCCATATTATGCAGTAAACTTTGAAAAACAATATTGGGACAAAGTATTTTCTTATTTCCTTGAAGAATATAAAGCAGGTCGTACACCAAATCCGGATGTTATGTGTAATAAAGAAATCAAGTTTAAAGCGTTTCTTGACCACGCTATGAAGCTGGGTGCAGATTATTTAGCAACAGGTCACTATGCTCGTGTAGAAGAACGTGATGGTGAGGTAGCTATGCTGCGCGGTGTGGATAATAATAAGGACCAAACCTACTTCCTAAATCAATTATCTCAGGACCAATTAAAGCATGTTATGTTCCCGATTGGGGATATCGCAAAGCCAGAGGTTCGTAAAATTGCTGAAGAAGCAGGCCTTGCAACAGCAAAGAAAAAAGACTCTACAGGTATTTGCTTTATCGGTGAGCGTAATTTCAAAGAATTTTTAAGTCAATACCTACCTGCACAGCCTGGTAAAATGGAAACGTTTGATGGACGTGTTATGGGTACCCATGATGGTTTAATGTACTATACAATTGGTCAACGTCACGGCTTAGGAATTGGTGGAGACGGTGATCCTTGGTTTGTTATTGGGAAGGATTTAGAACGCAATGTACTATATGTTGAACAAGGCTTCCACCATGATGCGCTTTACTCGACTTCTTTAAAAGCTGTAAAAATGAGCTTTACATCGAATAAGGACAAATCTTCTAAATTTAGCTGTACAGCAAAATTCCGTTACCGCCAAGAGGATACTCCTGTTGAAGTAGAGCTTTTAGAGGACGGGACAGCACTGATTACTTTCCAAGAGCCTGTACGTGCTATTACACCTGGTCAAGCGGTCGTATTATACGATGGCGATGAATGTCTAGGTGGCGGGACTATTGATGAAGTATTCAAAAATAGTGAAAAATTAACGTATGTAGGATAAGGACACTCAACTTTGTCCTTTACTTAAAAAGTTCTACATAATTCAAACGAAGGCTTAGTGTTATAAAAATGGCAGTATGCCCTTAGTTTAGAGGTGAAGATAATGGATTATAACGAAATAGGAATTATTGCATTCCAGGAAAAACGATATGAAGATGCAGCAAAAGCATTTACTGAAGCAATTGAAAATAATCCCGATGAAGCTATAGGTTATGTTAATTTTGGTAATTTATTAGCAGCGATGAATGATAGTGAACGAGCGGAGCGTTTTTTCCAAAAAGCAATAACGGTTGATGAAAAAACTGCTACTGCATACTATGGCTTAGCTAACTTATACTACGATGCAGAACGTTACATTGAAGCAGCAAAGCTGTATCAAAAAGCGATCGAGCATGGGATTCAAGGTGCAGATGCTTACTATATGCTTGCCAAATCCTTCGAAAGAGATGAAAAAGTAAAGCTTGCACTTCCATATATGCAAAGAGCTGCAGAGCTTGCCCCGAACGATTTGCAAATTCGATTATCATATGGGATTTTACTCTGTACATTAGAAATGTTTGATGTAGCAAAGGATGAGCTTGAATTTGTGTTAGTCAAGAATCCGAAAAGTGCAGATGCTCATTATAATTTAGGCGTTCTTTACGCAGTATCTACTGAAGATACAGCATTAGCTATGGAGCATTTGAAGGAAGCCTATACAATCGATTCAAATTTTGACCAAGCAAAATATATTTACGATATGATTAGTCAAAGACATAACTAATTCATAAAAGGATATAAGGAGTTGTTCTCGAGTGATTGAGACACAACTCCTTTTTTGCTTTGCAAATTTAATTAGAATGATTTTGCCAAGAAGCAGGATACTAAGAAAAGAAATTTAGTTTCTTTCAATGGACTTAGGGAATGAAATGAGTAGTAAAATGCGCTTCTTATTTGTCCCTTGTTTTAGTGAATTCAAGTTTTTTAAATTTGTAAAGCAGGTGTTTATATGAATATTTTATGGGGTATTTTAGGGATTTTCGTTGTGTTATTAATTGCATATGTCTTTTCTAGTAATAGGAAAGACATTAATTGGCGTACAATCGGCGGAGGTTTAGCAATTCAGTTGATCTTCGCATTTATCGTTTTGAAGTGGGAATTTGGCAGAAATATTTTAGTTGAAATATCAAATGCTGTACAAAAACTAATAAGCTATGCCAATGAAGGGATTTCATTTTTATTTGGTCCTTTAGCTGATCCCGAATTTACTGGTGGGATGGTTTTTGCATTAAGTGTTTTAACCATCATTATTTTCTTTTCAGCATTAATCTCTGTTTTGTACTACCTGCAAATTATGCAACTAATCATCAAGTTTTTAGGTGGAGGATTGTCCAAATTACTTGGAACGAGTAAAGCAGAATCTGTGAATGCAGCGGCCAATATCTTTGTTGGTCAAACTGAAGCACCACTAGTTATTAGACCGTTTCTAGGGAAGATGACAAAGTCAGAGCTCTTTGCTGTTATGACAGGTGGGTTGGCATCTGTATCGGGTTCAGTGCTTGTGGGCTATTCATTACTAGGTGTTCCATTAGAATATCTAATAGCTGCAAGCTTTATGGCTGCTCCGGCAGGGTTGGTGATGGCAAAGCTAATGTTGCCAGAAACGGAAGAAGTCAATGAATCGAACTTTAAGCTAGATAAAGACACTGAATCGGCAAATGTCATAGATGCTGCTGCGCGTGGAGCAGGAGACGGATTAAAGCTTGCGGTGAATGTAGGAGCGATGCTGCTCGCTTTCATTGCCTTAATAGCATTAATCAATGGGATATTAGGTGGCATTGGTGGGCTATTTGGTTTTGGAGGCTTAACACTTGAAGGAATTTTAGGTTATGTGTTTTCTCCATTGGCATTTGCAATCGGAGTACCATGGAGTGAGGCAATAGAAGCCGGTTCATTTATAGGGCAGAAGCTTGTTTTAAATGAGTTTGTTGCTTACTCAAACTTTGGACCAGTTATACCGGAGCTTACCGAAAAAACTGTCATGATTATTAGCTTTGCGTTATGTGGATTTGCAAATCTTAGCTCAATGGCAATATTGATAGGTGGTTTAGGTTCAATGGCACCAAGCAGAAGGCCAATTATTGCAAAGCTAGCCGTAAGAGCTGTAATCGCTGGTACCTTAGCATCGCTAGTCAATGCTGCTATAGCGGGTATGTTTTTATAAAAATAAGCGTACAAATCGAAAAGTGATTTGTACGCTTTTAATTGTTGGATATTAAAAGGAGATGTCTACTATTATTCCATTTTACAAAAAGAAACAACATCGTGATAACTCAAATCTCCTCCGAAAATATCTAGTGCACTTCCGATTGTTACATGTAATTTTCCGTTAGAAAGGTCTTTAAATTTTTGCAGGTCTTCTAGTGAGCGTACACCACCTGCATATGTAGTAGGGATGGATGTCCAAAGGGCTAAGTCTTTTACCAATTCTTCTTGCATCCCACTTCTTTTTCCTTCCACATCCACCGCATGGATTAACAGCTCGTCACAAAACTGTTCGATATAGCTGATGGATGCTTCATTTACCTCAAAATCACTAAATTTTGTCCATTTATCAGTTACAACAAACCATTTGCCATCGCGTTTTCTACAGCTTAAATCAATTACTATATGTTCTTTGCCAACAGCTTCTACGAGCTTTTCTAATCGAGCTAAGTCTAATTTCCCGTCGTGAAAAATATAGGAGGTTACAATAATATGAGATGCACCGGCTTCGATATATTTTTTTGCATTCTCGGAGGTAATGCCCCCCCCGATTTGTAAACCGCTTGAATAGCTTTGCAGTGCAAGCAGTGCTGCTTCCTCGTTACCGGAACCGAGCATAATGACATGCCCTCCAGTTAAGCCATCTTCTTTAAACATTGTCGCAAAATAAGCTGAATCATTTTCTGATATAAAGTTTTCAACTACACTTTTGTCTTGATGGCCTAACGTGCTTCCGACGATTTGTTTAACTTTTCCATCATGCAAATCAATACAAGGTCTAAATTCCACTTCTTTCACAAATCCCTTCTCAATTAAAAAGTTGCTGTATTTAAATACGAATAGTTACATAATTATCATAGCATTCAAAATCAAAAAATTCGAGGTAGCCAATCTTTTTCATTATAAGACAGTTATCCTTTCATATGGTAAAATTATAAGTATTATGGCAAGAGAAGAGGTAGTAAGGATGGCAGAAAATCTTAATTTATTTGAAGTGAATAAATTGTTTATTCTTGGCCGTCCAATTGTGTCCATTTTTCATAATGCGACGAATATGTATTCAATTGTTCGAGTAAAAATACAAGAAACAAATTTACAATATGACGACAAGGAAATTATCGTAGTAGGCTATTTTCCAAAGCTAAACGAAGAAGAGTTATATCGATTTACGGGCGTTTTAAAAACTCATCCGAAATATGGGCAACAATTTCAAGTGGAAACCTTCGTCAAAGAGGTGCCAGCTACGGAACAGGGGATTATCCATTATTTATCGAGTGACTTATTTTCAGGTATAGGACGAAAAACTGCTGAAATAATTGTGGAAAAATTAGGTGTTGATGCAATCCGTATTATTATGGAGGATCCCTATGCGCTAGATAGCGTCCCACGTTTAAATGACGAGAAAAAGTCCAAAATTCGTGAGACCTTAGAACAAAATCTCGGTCTAGAGAAGGTAATGATTAAGCTCAACGAATGGGGTTTTGGTCCGCAACTTGGGATGAAAATCTATCAAACGTACCGTGAAGAAACCATAACACTTCTTACCGAAAATCCGTTTCGACTTATAGAGGATGTTGAGGGTGTCGGATTTGGGCGGGCAGATGAGCTGGGAAGTAAGCTAGGAATCACTGGAGCACATCCAGATCGCATAAAAGCGGCGGTATTACATGTGTTAACCAACGCATCGCTTTCGGATGGACATGTGTATTTAGACGCAGAGCATGTTTTACCAGAAGTAAAATCGATGCTTGAACAACGCCAACCCCAACAAATTCCTTACGAGACAATCTCGAAAGCCATTATTGAAATGAGAGAGGAAAGTAAAATTTGCGGTGAAGAAACGCGACTTTATTTACCTTCTCTATTCTATAGTGAGGTTGGGATCGCCTCTAAAATTTTGGAGCTGTTAAATCAAAACGGAAAACCACGATTTTCAAAGGATGAAATTCGGAAAGCTATTGGGGAAGTTGAAGAACGGTTAGAGGTTTCTTATGCTGAAACACAAGCGAAGGCCATCGAGTGTGCACTTAATTCCTCTCTTATGATTTTAACTGGTGGACCTGGGACAGGGAAAACAACTGTAATTCGAGGGTTTGTAGAGGTATATGCAGAGCTTCATGGCCTGTCATTAAATCCAAAGGAATATGCACAAAAAGAAGAGCCGTTTCCAATTGTATTAGCTGCACCTACAGGAAGAGCTGCGAAAAGATTAGCAGAGTCGACGGATCTTCCTGCAATGACGATTCATCGTTTGCTCGGATTTAACGGGCAAGAAAAAGAAGAAGAAACAGAACGTGAAATCGAGGGACGTCTTATCATTATTGATGAGATGTCGATGGTCGATACTTGGCTAGCACATCAACTTCTAAAAAGTATAAGTGAGGATGTACAGGTTGTTTTTGTAGGAGACCAAGACCAATTGCCGCCAGTTGGACCTGGACAAGTATTAAAGGATTTGTTGGCATCTAAAAAAGTGCCCACAGTAGAATTAATCGATGTTTACCGTCAAGCTGAGGGCTCTACGATTATTGAATTAGCCCATCAGATTAAAAAAGGAAATATCCCAAGCTCTGTAGAAAATAAAACAAGTGATCGTTCTTTCATTAAAGCATCAGCAGATCAAGTTGCAAGTGTAGTTACACAGGTAGTTAAAAGTGCTGTTGCAAAAGGTCAATCGATTCGTGATATTCAAGTATTAGCTCCAATGTACAAGGGACCAGCTGGAATCGATATGTTAAACAAAAAAATTCAGGAATTAGTTAATCCTAATAATGATGGGAAACGAAAAGAGCTTGTCTTTGGAGATGTAACCTATCGAATTGGTGATAAAGTATTACAGCTTGTCAATCAACCAGAAAGTAATATCTTTAATGGTGACATGGGGGAAGTTATTGCAATCCTTCGAGCAAAGGAGAACATCGAAAAGCAGGATTTACTTGTTGTTTCCTATGATGGTAATGAAGTTACATACCAACGGGGAGATTTGAATCAAATTACCCTTGCCTATTGTTGTTCCATTCATAAGTCACAGGGGAGCGAATTCCCAACGGTCATTATGCCGATTGTGCGAGGCTATTCAAAAATGCTTCGGCGTAATCTCCTCTATACAGGAATTACGAGAGCTAAAAACTTTTTAATTTTATGTGGAGAACCAGATGTCTTTACTGCCGGTCTGTCCAAAACAGATGATTTGTTGCGTTTAACAAGCTTAAAGGCAAGATTGAATCCAATGGAAATCGATGAAATTGAAAAGGTTGAGCAAGGTGTTACGAAGGAAGCTTCAAAGGCCTTGAATCAATCGACAGAAGTAAACGAGCAACAAGAAGCGGTGCAAGTTAATGGAGAGGTAATCGCGCCAGTCTTAAATGTGGAAACCGCTCCTTATATTCATCCTTTAATAGGGATGAAAGGTTTATCGCCGTATGATTTTTTAGAGGATGAAAAGGAGAGTGTAAAATGACAAAGTTAACCCCGTTTTTAATGTTTCAAGGTCAAGCTGAAGAAGCTATCCAGTTCTACGCTTCTGTTTTTAAAGATTTAGAAATCGTTTCGATGGTGAAGTATGGACCAGAAGCTCCTGAGATTGAGGGAAAAATAGCAAATGCAGTAGTTAAGCTACATGGCCAAGAATTCTACTTTAATGATAGTAATATCAAGCATGAATTTACCTTTACCCCGTCAATTTCGATGTTTTTAGATTTCGATACAGAACAAGAGCTAGATGAGGCTTTTACGAGGTTTGCTGAAAATGGGCTGGTTTTAATGCCTCTTGCTAGCTATGGGTTTAGCAAAAAGTTTGGCTGGGTTCAAGATACCTTTGGTGTATCATGGCAGTTAAATCTTCACTAACTAACTGAAAAACGTGGCAAATTTCTACTTTTCAAGCATATAGTAGTTCTATGAAAAGGAAAGGGGATATTGATGGATTATCAAAATTTAATTCAACATCCTTCTCACAAGCCTCGTATAATTTCAGTAGTAGGGAATAGTAAAATTGAAGTGAAGCCTGATTATGCAGAATTGCAAATTGAGGTCGTAACCCAATCAAGTGACTTATCTACAGCTCAAAGAGAAAATGCTCAAAGAATGAATCAGGTCATACAAGCTTTATTGGCATTGAATATTAATCGGAATGATATTCAAACTGCTTTTTTTAATGTTTTTCCACGCTATGATTTTGTAGAAGGAAAGCAAGTATTTCGAGAATACGAGGTTTCAAACGGACTAACAGTAAATGTGCATGATGTAAATAGTGTAGGCATAGTTATTGATACAGCTATAAAAAATGGTGCCAACCGCATTTCTCAGTTAGAGTTTAAGTTAGCAAACGATTCTCTCCACTATCAGAAAGCGTTACAATTGGCACTTCAGAATGCGCATGAAAAAGCGGATGCTATTGCATCATCCCTTAGACTTACTTACAAGCCGCTACCAGTTGAGATTATAGAAGAAACTTCCGGTGGTCCGATTCTTTTAAGAACGGTTGCTGTAACGCAAAGCTCCTTTGAAACCCCAATTGAACAGGGCATGATTACTGTAGAAGCAACTTTAAATGTAAAATATCAATTTTAAATGCTGGAGAACTTATATTTTGTAGGTTCTCTTTTTTTATGAAGAGGAAAAGTAACAGTAAATGAAGAAGTTAGAGTGGATAAAATATATTTACCTTGCAGCAATACTGACAAGAAGGAGAGGGTGCATTATGGCGGAATATGAACAAAAAACAAAAGAAACAGATCAAAGCGTAATTGAATTTATAGAATCTGTTGATAGCGCCAAAAAAAGAGAAGATGCATATAAGCTTTTAAAAATATTTGAAGAGACTTCGGGTTTCGAAGCTAAAATGTGGGGGCCGAGTATTATTGGCTTCGGTTCTTACCATTATAAGTATGAATCTGGGCATGAAGGGGATGCACCACTTGTTGGGTATTCTCCTAGAAAAGCAAAAATCAGTTTATATTTTGCAACAGGTGATAGCGCTAGGGAAAAACTATTAGAGCGTTTCGGAAAGCACACATCTGGTAAAGCCTGTGTCTATATAAATAAGTTAGCTGATGTAAATGAAGACGTGTTAAAGGAATTAATAACAGACTCGATATTTTTTTTACAAAAAATGTATCCATAAGTTGAAACCTTCAGTACCTTATATCCGTATTAAAAAACATTATAACTTTGATGGGAGTTTTTGAAATGGCATTTTTTAAAAAATTTGGTGCAAGTATCGGCATTGGATCGGCAAAGGTCGATACAAAATTAGAGAAATCTGCTTATGAAGCAGGGGAGGAAATCAAAGGTGAAGTTGAAATCTATGGTGGTAATGTAGAACAACAAATTAATACGATTTATTTAACTTTATATACGACATATATTAAAGAAGCGGATGATAAGAAGTATACTGCTAATGCAGCAATCCAAAAGTTTAAAGTAAGTGATCCGTTTATTATTAATGCGAACGAAACGAAAATCATTCCTATTTCATTTAATATCCCTCTTGATGTTCCGATTACAGTTGGTAAAACAAAGGTATGGGTTGCTACCGAGTTAGATATTAAAAATGGATTGGATTCAGGGGATCGAGATTATATAGATATCCGTCCATCAAAAATTGCTTCAAGAATATTAGATGAAGTACAGCAATTAGGTTTTAGACTGCGAGAGGTAGAATGTAAACAAGCCTCTCATAAACTAAGAGGGAACTATCCATTTAGTCAGGAATTTGAATTTGTTCCGACAAGTGGTGCTTTTCGAGGGAAACTAGACGAGTTAGAAATTGTTTTTCTTTCTCAATCTGATAACCAAGTTGAAATACTTATGCAGGTAGATCGAAAAGCAAGAGGGCTAGGTGGGTTCTTTGCTGAAGCACTTGATACCGATGAAACTCATGTCAGAATGACAATCACTCAACAGGACTTACATTTATTAGGTCGACAATTAGGACAAATTATTTCAAAATACTCATAAGAAAAAAAGAAGTCGCTAAAAGTAAAATTGCTTTTAGTGACTTTTTACATTTTTTATCAATTTCTCATTTTAAATATGCTATTATTCAACTATATGGGAGGTTGAATGACGATTATGAACGATCAGCGATGGTTGTCCCAAAATTTCTTTATTTTTTTCTTTACTTGGGGCGTATATTTACAGTATTGGGCAGGTTGGTTGAGTGAGGCAAAAGGATTATCTGTCTCTGAGGTTAGTCTTATTATGGGATTTGGTTTAGTAGCGCGTGCTATATCAACAATGTTTATTTTCCCGTTTGCATCAAAATATTTAAGTGATAAAAAGTTAACACAATTTTTAGTGATAAGTGCATTGATTGCTGCAATTTTATATATTCCTTTTAATCATTTCATTACTTTGTTTATTGTAACGATGATTTTTAGTTTGTTTTATCCTTCGTTATTACCGGCAATCGAAAGTAGTGCATCAACCCTTGTTCAGCAAGGGAAAGTACATTATGGAAAAAGTCGTTCCTATGGCTCAATAAGTTTTGTGATTTCTGTTTTCATTCTTAGTATTATTATTGGCTACCTAGGTGAGGATGCAATTTTATGGAGTATGATCGCTTATTTAATCATTATGCTGGGCTTACAAGCTATGCCTGCACCAGAAGTATTATATGTGAAGCCAACAGTAGAAGACCGTTCTCAAAAATTTTCTATGAGAAGCTTGTGGAAAATAAAAGGGTTCCCAATTATCATGATACTAGCAATTTTACTACAGGGCTCACTAGCGTCCTATTATAACTATAGTTATATCTATTTACAGCAATATTTACAGGTCAATACCTTTTATATTGGGTTAATCTTAAATGTAGCTGTGATTTTTGAGATTTTATTCTTTTTAAAGGTGGATCACCTTTTTGTTAAGTGGAAAACATCATCCTTATTCCTTCTAGCAGCAGCAGGTTCAACCTTAAGATGGATTATGATTTTCCTATTCCCGAATGTATGGGTGTTTGTCTTATCACAGTCCTTACATGCCCTAGCATTTGCAATGGCTCATTATGCATTTGTTCAATACATAACGCGCAATTTACCTAAACAACAATTATCTAATGCACAGGGTCTATATTCTGCGTTAGCTATGAGCTTAAGTGCAGCAGTATTAACCTTATTTGGAGGGTTTTTATATGAGATTACTCCCGGCCTAGCCTTTTTAGGTATGATTGTTTTTACAGTGCCGGCTATCTTCATCATTCTATTCACAAAAAAAGTCTATCAATATTAAAAGAAAAAGTCGTCCCTAGCTAGGGACGACTTCTCTACGTCTAAACAGATATTTTACAGATAATCCAATGATCAGTACCACGCCTACAACGATAATTTCAAATGTATAAATATCCTTTTGCGTTGTGAAAAAAGGTGAAATATAGCTGTCCTTTACAATCATTTTCGCAGCTGTCCATGTTAAAAGTGCTGACCCTAGCACAATGATAAGTGGGAATTTCTCCATCAGTTTGGTAACAAAGGCACTACCCCAAACTACGATAGGGATTGAAACGATTAGACCAATAATCACCAGTAAGGTACTGCCATGAGCTGCCCCAGCAACTGCAATAATATTGTCTACCCCCATTAAAACATCTGCAAGCAGAATTGTGCCGATTGCTCCCCAAAAATTCTTTTTACTTGGCTTCACATGCATATCTTCTTCTGTCAATAGAAGCTTATAGGATATGTACAGAAGTAATACGCCACCAACTAATAGGAGACCGTCAAATTGAAGTAGTTTGACTGCGACCAATGTCAGAAGGATACGAACAAAAATGGCACAGAAGGTTCCCCAAAAAATGACTCGCTTTTGCTGATTCTTAGGTAAATTTTTAGCAACCAGTCCAATCAGTAAAGCATTATCCCCTGCAAGTACTAAATCAATCATGATAATAGTAACTAAAGCAGTTAAAAATTCACCGGATAATATTTCCATTACATACTCTCTCCCGTCTTTTCTAAGCAATGTTCGTCCACTTTACCATCAATATATGAAAAGAGAGTTCTATTAAGAAGAGAGATTATGGTTAAACCTTACTTGAATTATGTAGAAAAATATGGTAATTTCTTAATAATTTTATAGTCGATATGGGGGGATAGATATGATAAAAAAACTTACAGAAGCAAATCGTAAGCAGCTTATGGAATTTATAGGGAAAAAACCTGCAGAGAATTTATTTATAATCGGGGATGTTGAGGCCTTTGGGTTTGAAAGTGATTTCCAAACACTTTGGGGTCAATTCAATGAGGCTAATGAGCTCGTTGCAGTACTATTAAGATATGAAAGTAATTATATTCCTTATGCAGAGGGAGTCTATGATGTAGAAGGCTTTGCTGAAATTATAAACAGTGATCCAAATATGCGCGAGTTATCAGGACTAAAAGAAGTAGTAGAAAAACTTGAGCCCTTGATTCCAAAGAAAAAGAAAACAAATAGCTCCTTTTACTATGCAAAATGCCAGAAGCTACTAGAAACAAAGAGTGATGATGAGTTAGCTCGTGTTGAAAGGTTAAGCTTAAATGAGCTTGTAGAAAATGTTGAGCTGTTAAAGGGTGTACCAGAGTTTCAAGCAAGTAATATTACTGTAGAATCCAAGAAGCGTATGATTGAAAATAACACTGGCCGTACATACTTTATTCGAGTAGATAAAGAGATGGCGACAACTGCTTCAACAACGGCAGAAAATAGTTCCTCAGCAATGGTTATTGCAGTTGCGACAAAGGAAAAATTCAAACGCAGGGGTCTTGCTTCAGATTGTATGATTAAATTATGTAAAGATCTTTTAGAAGAGGGAAAAGAGCTTTGTCTGTTTTACGATAATCCGGAGGCAGGAAAAATATATAAGCGTCTTGGATTTGAAGATATTGGCTTTTGGAATATGTATCGTTTTGAATAATCGAAAAAAGTAAATTAGTTATAATTGACACAATCAAATCCATTTCATATAATTTATTAGAAAATACGAATTTACCTATTATTGGTTTCGTATACTAATTTCTCATACTTTTAAAACAATGATGGAAAAAGTACGTTTATGCGTTTCGAACAGAAAGAGATTCCTAAGGCTGAAAGAATCTTACGTAAACCTTTAACGGAAAAGCTACTCCTGAGTGCAGCTAATCCCTGACGTTCACTTACGTTACAGTGCTTGAGATATAAGTTTGGTTTCGTGAAAATGATTGATTTTAACTTTTAAATAGAGGTTAAAAAGAAATCGTTTCTCAGTTGAGTCGTAAAGGTGAAAACCTTTGACTTTAACCGACTTATAAATTAGGGTGGTACCGCGAATACAGTCTTCGTCCCTTCACTGGGATGAGGGCTTTTTATTTTGTTTAAAAATTGGCGGAATTAGCTATTGTTTTTGCGACACTTTGAACAAGCATCGCATATTTTCATGACTTAACCGGATTTTTATCCAAATCTGGTGAAAACTATCTACTATCATTGAATTTTGACACCATCATGTAAAAACAAATTAAATTAATTTTGGAGGTATTTTTAAGATGAAGGCATCAGATATTCGTAACAAATATTTAGAATTTTTTATTGAAAAAGGACATGCACAAGAACCCTCAGCACCATTAGTACCAATTAATGACGCATCATTGCTTTGGATTAACTCAGGTGTGGCAACATTAAAAAAATATTTTGATGGTCGTGTAATCCCGGATAATCCACGAATTACAAATGCTCAAAAATCAATTCGAACAAATGATATTGAAAATGTGGGGAAAACAGCTAGACACCATACATTCTTTGAAATGCTAGGAAACTTCTCCATCGGTGATTACTTTAAAAAAGAAGCTATTCACTTTGCATGGGAATTTTTAACGGATCCAAAATGGATGGGCTTCAATCCAGAACTTTTATCTATCACGATTCATCCAGAGGACCAAGAAGCATATGATATTTGGAGAAACGAAATTGGCATACCAGAGGATCGTTTAATTCGTATTGAGGGGAACTTCTGGGATATCGGTGAGGGTCCATCAGGTCCAAACTCAGAAATTTTCTACGATCGTGGATTAGAGTATGGGAATGATGAAAATGATCCTGAGCTATATCCAGGTGGAGAAAACGAACGCTATCTTGAGATTTGGAATTTAGTATTCTCACAATTCAACCATAATCCTGATGGCACATACACACCACTTCCAAAGCAAAATATCGATACGGGTATGGGTCTTGAGCGTATGGCATCTGTTGTTCAAAATGTACCAACAAACTTTGATACAGATTTGTTTATGCCAATTATCAAGAAAATTGAAGATTTTTCAAACCGCGGCTACAAACGTCCTGGTGAAATTGACTTAAAAGAAATCTTCGGTAGTGAAGAAGATGTGAATACACCGTTTAAAGTAATCGCAGACCATATTCGTACGGTTGCTTTTGCAATTGGAGATGGAGCACTACCATCAAATGAAGGACGCGGTTATGTATTACGCCGTTTATTACGTCGTGCGGTTCGTTATGCTAAACAAATTGGAATTGAAAAGCCATTTATGTTTGAGCTAGTTCCAACTGTTGGAGAAATTATGAAGGACTTCTACCCAGAGGTAAAAGAAAAAACAGAATTTATCCAACGTGTTATTAAAAATGAGGAAAATCGATTCCATGAAACACTTGATGGTGGATTGGCGATTCTTTCAGAGGTTATTAAAAAAGAACAAGCTGCTGGATTAAATGTGATTCCAGGTAGTGATGCCTTCCGTCTATATGACACATATGGTTTCCCTGTTGAGCTTACAGAGGAATATGCACAAGAAGCTGGTATGACAGTTGACCATAAAGGCTTTGAATCAGCAATGGAGGAGCAACGTGAACGTGCTCGTGCAGCTCGTGCTGATGTGGATTCAATGCAGGTTCAATCAGAAGTTCTTGCTAACTTAAAGCAAGAATCGAATTTTGTTGGCTATGATACATTACAAACGGAAACCAAAGTAGTCGCATTGGTTGCAAATGGTCAAATCGTTGAGACTGCTTCTGAAGGTGAAGAGATTCTTGTTATTTTAGCAGAAACACCTTTCTATGCTGAAATGGGTGGTCAGGTTGCTGACCATGGAACAATTGAAAACGACACATTTAAGGCTTTTGTAAAAGATGTACAAAAAGCGCCAAATGGTCAATCACTTCATACGGTTGTAATTGAATCTGGTGAAATGAACTTAAATGACAATGTAGTGGCAAGGGTTGATCGTGATGTGCGAAACCTAGTTGTGAAAAACCACACAGCTACACATATTATGCAACGTGCATTAAAAGATGTATTAGGTGACCATGTTAACCAAGCAGGTTCTTATGTGGGTCCAGATCGTCTACGCTTTGACTTCTCTCACTTTGGTCCAGCAACAAAAGAAGAGATTGAAAAAATTGAACGTATTGTTAATGAAAAAATTTGGGATGATATTGAAGTAGTTATCGAAGAAATGCCAATCTCAGAAGCGAAAGCAATGGGAGCTATGGCATTATTCGGCGAGAAATATGGTGATCTTGTTCGTGTTGTTCAAGTAAGTGACTACTCTGTTGAGCTTTGCGGTGGTATCCATGTTAAACGTTCATCAGAAATTGGTTTATTCAAAATCGTTTCTGAGGCAGGTATTGGGGCAGGAACGCGACGTATTGAAGCTGTTACTGGAAAAGCTGCTTACGAGGCTGTTAAAGAAGAACAACGTATTTTAGAAGAGTCTGCTGGACTTTTAAAGGCAAATCCAAAAGATTTAGTGGCACGTGTTGAAAATCTACAGCAAGAGTTAAAGGAACAGCAACGCGAAAATGATGCTCTATCCCAAAAAATTGCTAATTCTCAAGCAAGCGCAGTACTTGATGCTGCTCAAAAATTGGGAGATGTAACAGTTTTATCGACAAAAGTTGATGCGAAGGATAATAATCAACTACGTCAAATGATGGATGATTTAAAAGGGAAATTAGATAAAGCTGTCATTGTACTTGGAGCTGTTGATGGTGACAAAGTAATGATTTGTGCTGGAGTATCGAAGGACCTAGTTGGAGGAAACTATCACGCAGGCAATATCGTGAAAATAGTGGCTGAAGCTTGTGGTGGTAAAGGTGGCGGTCGTCCAGATATGGCGATGGCTGGTGCGAAGGATGCTTCCAAACTTGAAGAAGCATTAGTTTCTGTGTATGATTACGTTAAATCATTCTAATTTCACCTCAATAGAAGAGTGAAATTTTCATATTGCAAATTTACTTCATGTAAAAAATGGTAAGAATACCATTCCAATATTTGATTGCAAACAATAATAAGTTATAATAAAGAAAACGGGGATGTAGTACGTCGTTGCATTTCCTAATTTCTGAAAGCGAGGTGCTGGTCTTGAGTTCGTTTGATAAAACAATGAAATTTAGTTTCCCAGAAGAATCAATGGAACAAGAAGTAAAGCAAGTGATGCTGAAGGTGTACTCTTCACTAGAGGAGAAGGGGTATAATCCTACAAATCAAATCGTAGGGTATCTTTTATCTGGTGATCCGGCATATATCCCTCGCCATCAGGATGCAAGAAATCTAATACGTAAGCTTGAGCGAGATGAAATTCTTGAAGAGCTAGTAAAGTTTTATATTAAGATGAATAACGAGGCATAAAAGTAACTATGAGAATCATGGGTTTAGACGTAGGTTCAAAAACAGTCGGCGTTGCAATTAGTGATGCGTTAGGCTGGACAGCACAAGGAATTGAGACTGTAAAAATTAACGAAGAATCAGGCGATTTTGGTATTGACCGTATAAAAGAGCTTGTGAAGGAATATGCTGTTACCGAATTTGTGGTAGGTTTTCCAAAGAATATGAATAATACAGTCGGCCCTCGTGGAGAAGCCTCTAATAATTATAAAGCATTATTAGAAGAAACCTTCCAATTACCTGTTAAACTGTGGGATGAGCGATTAACAACTATGGCTGCAGAGCGTATGCTTATCGAAGCTGATGTTAGCCGTAAAAAGCGCAAACTAGTAATCGACAAGATGGCGGCTGTAATGATCCTACAAGGATATCTAGATAGTAAGAACTAAGTTTCAATTTCTTGAAAGTTAATTCTTTTGCTCCTCGAGTTTGAGGCATGGGCAAATGCCAATGACCGAAGTTTATCGTACAAGGCAATTATTATATCCTTGAGCAAGTTAACATCAAATTGTAACAAGCTCAAGGGTTATAGCTTGCTGCAAACGTGTATGACAGTGTAATATATTCACTGCTTGTTAACGAGTAACAAAGAGCAAATAAACTTTCGCACTAGAGATGTAGCAAAGTTAAAAATTAATGAAGAGGTGACCAATAATGGTACAAGAACACGATCACGAACAACGAAATATTACAATCGTAGACGAAAATGGTAACGAGCAGTTATGCGAAGTAATCCATACTTTCGACTCAGAAGATTTTGGTAAATCATATGTACTTTATTCTTTAGTTGGTGCAGAAGAAGATGATGAAGGCCAAATCGAAATCTTTGCTTCTGCGTTTACTCCATCAGAAAACGGTGAAGACGGAGAATTAGAACCGATCGAAACTGAAGCTGAATGGGATTTAATTGAAGAAGTTTTAAACCAACTTGAAGATCAATTAGACGAAGAAGAAGAATAATAACTAAATGAAAAGGTAGGCGTAAATTTGCCTACCTTTTTTAGCTTATAGAAGCATATGTTTTTAAAAAATACCTTGAAGTTGTAACAGGTGCTTTGCCTCTTTTTGGCCGAGCTGTTTTTCTCCTCTTGCTGATAAGAAGCAGCAAATTTAGGGGATTGATATAAAATAATACTGCTATTTGCAAAGATATTATTAATCAAAATATGGAGGTGCCTAATATGGATGAGCAAAATTTTAAAATTCAATTAGAGGATGGTACAGAACAAGAGTGTAGAGCGATTATTACATTTGATAGTGATGACCATTCTTATGTGTTATATTCAATAGTTGATGAGGCTGGAAATGATAGCGAGGAAGTGTCAGCACTTCGTTTTGAGTTAGATGAGAACGGTCAAATGACAGATTTCACATCTCTGGAAACAGAAGAAGAGTGGGAAATGGTAGATGAAGTCCTAAACACCCTAATCGCTGAATTTGGAGATGGCGAAGAAGATTTCTTTACCATTTCAGATGAAAACGGTAAAGAGGTTGTGTGTGAAGTAATCCATCGTTTTGAATTAGAAGAGTTTAATAAATCCTATATTCTTTATACTTTTGCAGACCAAGAAAATATGGAAATCGGCGAGATTTTTGCAGCCTGCTATATTGCGGGTGAAAAAGGTGAAGTTCAAGACCTATTACCGATCGAAACTGATGAAGAATGGGAAAAAGTTGAACAAGAGCTAGCATCGTTAAATCAAAAATAAAATGAATAAGGCTGGTCGAAAAAGTATTAGTAAAATACTTTTCGACCAGTTTTTTGTTTTCCGCGCGATTGGTTCTTGCTGAACATAGAGGATGGTTTTGAGGGAGTGTGTGCTTTGGAAAGGTGGGGCGAGTTTTTTGTTACCGCGTGGAGAGAGAAACTGTTTGAATCGTAGTAATAGAGTGTGCTTTGTTACCGTGTGGAGAGAGAAACTGCTGGGATCGTAGCAATAGAGAGTACTTTGCTACCGTGTAGAGAGAGAAATTGGTTGAACCGTAGCAATAGAAAGCACTTTGCCACCATGTGGAATGAATTACTGGTTGGAACGTCGCAATAGAGGAAGTTTTGCTACCATGTGGAGAGAGAAACTGCTTGGATCGTAGCAATGACACATGCATTGCTACCTGGTGAATCGAGAAACTGCAAGGAAAGTAGTAATAGAAAGTGTTTGGTGCAATAGGCTACATCTAAGTTTATTGCACCTGTCGCAAGCTTTCGGCGTAGGTAAAACCCGTCACATCTGAAGATGTGGCGGGTTTTGTTGTCACCATTTGTATTTTCTTGTATCATATTAGGGAGATGTTAGGGGGTACGTTGGTGGATAATAATAATGAATCTAAAAAACAAGAGATGATTGAAAAGATGACGATACGTAAAAAAGAAGGACGAGTTGTTCGTCGGATTGTAACGATAGTGACGTTGGTTATTTTATTGGTTGTTGGGATTGTAGGAGTTAGTGGTTATTTTTATGTGACTTCTGCACTTGAGCCGGTTAATCCGGAGGCTACTACTGAAATTCCATTAGAAATTCCGATGGGATCGGGAATCTCGACAATTTCGTCTATTTTAGAAGAAAACGGTATTATTAAAAATGCACGTATTTTTAAATACTATACAAAATTTAAGAATGAATCGAATTTCCAAGCCGGTGATTATATAATGACTCAGTCTATGACACTTGATGAAATTATCGAAAGCTTAAAAACTGGGAAAGTATACCGTGAGCCTGTATTTACAGTAACAGTTCCAGAAGGGTTAACGTTGGATCAGATTTCAGGGATTATCGAAAAAAATACGCAATACTCTGCTGAGGAGTTTTTGACATTAGTCAACAGTACTGAATTTATCCAAAATATGATGGGTACTTATCCTGACCTCATTACCGAGGAGATCTTAAATGGAAGTATTCGTAATGCATTAGAAGGTTACTTATATCCTTCAACTTATTCATTCTACGAAGAAAATCCATCATTACAGGAAATTGTGGAAACGATGATTTCATTAACCAATGATGTCGTTATGCAGTACGCAAGTATACTAGAAGAGAAAGAGATGACAGCACATCAACTTCTAACTTTTGCTTCATTACTTGAGGAAGAAGCTACAGCTCAGACAGACCGTGAAACAATTGCTAGTGTCTTTTATAATCGCCTAGATATTAATATGCCATTACAAACCGATCCAACTGTTTTGTATGCATTAGGCTCTCATAAAGATCGTGTACTTTATGAAGATTTAGAGGTGGATAATCCATATAACACTTACGTGATTCAAGGATTACCTCCAGGGCCGATAGCAAATGCCGGAAAAATTTCCATTGAAGCGACACTTAATCCGACCGATACGGATTATTTATACTTCCTAGCTGATGCTGAAGGAAATAATCATTTTGCCAAATCGTATGATGAACATTTACAAAATATCAATAAGTTTTTAAATCAATAAAAGATAAAACACTTTAGAAGGAAACGAGTATATTTATTATTTCACGAAAAGTTTAGAAAGCTAGCTTTTCATCCAGTGAATAATAAAGATTTATTCGCTTTCCTTCTATTTTCATGATATTATAAGTTGTGTTTTTTTAGGATGAAGTAGATTGTAAATCTCTATTTTTAATCTCCTACCATAAATAAAATATAAATTCTTCAATATAAAGGGGTTCACATGAATGGAAATTTCTAACACGTACATAGAATCCTTTATTCAGCCTCGTAATGAATTATTGATGGAAATGGAAACGTATGCAAAGGAGCATCATGTGCCGATTATGCAATTATCGGGTATTGATGTATTAAATCAGCTGCTACGTATTCAAAAACCATCTAGTATATTAGAAATAGGGACAGCCATTGGTTATTCTGCGCTACGCATGGCGATTACTTTACCAAACTGTACAATTGTTACTGTTGAAAGGGATTCAGAACGAGTTGATCTTGCAAAGCAATTTATTGCACGCTCAGAAGCAGCGAATCGTATTACAGTGATTGAAGGAGATGCATTAGAAGTAGATGTAGAAAGTATTCAATCTAGCTTTGATGCTGTTTTTATTGACGCAGCTAAGGGTCAATACATGCGCTTTTTTAAAAAGTATTCTCCTTTAGTACCCTCGGGCGGTATTTTATATATCGATAATATGTACATGCATGGATTATCTGATTTAGATATCAAAGAAGTCCCAAGGCGGAAAAGAACAATGATTCGCAATTTGAAAACCTTTGCTGATTGGATAATGGCACATCCAGATTATGATAGTACATTTTTCCCTGTCGGCGACGGCTTACTAATTTGTTTGAAGAGGTGACGAATTATGAAAAAACCTGAATTATTAGTGACACCAAAGTCTGTAGATCATATAAGTGCATTGATCGAGATGGGCGCAGACGCTTTTGTTATAGGTGAACACCAATTTGGTTTACGTCTAGCAGGTGAGTTCTCAGTAAGTGACGTGGAAAAAGCAACGAAGCTAATCCATGAGGCTGGAAAAAAAGTATACGTTGCAGTTAATGCTATTTTCCACAATGATCGTATTGATGCTCTTGATAATTATTTAAAAGAAATGCAACGAATTGGTGTTGATGCATTAATTTTCGGCGACCCAGCCGTGGTAGTAGCAGTTCGTGAATTAGAAATCACGATACCTCTACATTGGAATCCGGAAACAATTGCGACGAACTGGTTCCAAGCAAATTATTGGTATGAACGAGGAGCAAAACGTACAGTCCTTGCTCGTGAACTTTCATTAGATGAAGTAATTGAGATTAAAGAAAATGCACAGCCAGAAATTCAAGTTCAAATACATGGAATGACATGTATGTTCCAATCTAAGAGATCCTTATTAGGGAACTATTTCTTATACCGTGATGAAGTAATGGAAATAGAAAATCGTAAGGCAAATAAAAATATGTTCTTACATGACAAGGAACGTAAAAATAAATACCCGATTTTTGAAGATGTAAACGGAACACATATTTTTTCTCCAAATGATATGTGTCTAATCGATGAATTAACAGAGCTTTTCGAAGCGGGGATTGATTCCTTAAAATTCGATGGTGTTCTACATACTGAAGGTTACATCAACACGGTAACTAATTGTTATCGACAAGCTATTGACGCATATTTCGATACCGGTGAAGATGCTTATGATGATATTAAGGACGAGCTTTTAGAGAAAATTGAAGAAATTCAACCAGAATTACGTCCACTCGATACAGGCTTTATCTTCAAAGAAACAGTTTATTAGAAAGGAGAACCTTGCCTTGTTACAGCTAATAGAAAACGAAAAAATTCGTGAAACCGTAAATGGTAAACGTGTTATTACTAAAAAACCTGAGCTACTAGCACCTGCTGGAAGCTTAGAAAAGTTAAAAGTTGCTGTTCATTATGGTGCTGATGCTGTATTTATTGGTGGTCAAGAATTTGGCTTACGTTCAAATGCAGGCAACTTCTCCATCGAAGAAATGCGTGAAGGTGTTGAGTTTGCGAAAAAATATGGTGCTGTTATTTATGTAACAACTAATATTTTTGCACATAATGAAAATATGGCTGGCTTAGAGGAGTATTTACAAGCAATTGAAGGTGTCGGTGTAAGAGGTATTATTGTTGCAGACCCTTTAATTATTGAAACTTGTCGCAGCGTGGCACCGAAACTAGAAATCCATCTTTCAACACAGCAGTCATTATCGAATTGGAAAGCTGTGAAGTATTGGAAGCAGGAAGGACTGCATCGTGTTGTTTTAGCACGTGAGGTAGGTGCAGAAGAAATGTTCAAAATGAAGGAAGAGGTAGATATTGAAATCGAAGCCTTCGTTCATGGTGCGATGTGTATTGCTTATTCAGGTCGTTGTGTATTATCAAATCATATGACAGCTCGTGACTCAAACCGTGGCGGCTGCTGTCAATCATGCCGTTGGGATTATGATTTATATGAAGAGGTTGATGGTGGGGAAAAGGCTTTATTTAACGAAGATGACGCACCATTTGCAATGAGTCCAAAAGACTTGAAGCTGATTGAGTCTATACCACATATGATTGAGCTTGGGATTGATTCGTTAAAGGTTGAAGGTCGCATGAAATCAATTCACTATGTGGCAACTGTTATTTCTGTTTACCGTAAAGTAATTGATGCTTATTGTGCAGATCCGGATAATTTTAAAATTCAAAAAGAGTGGCTTGAAGAATTAGATCGTTGTGCAAACCGTCCAACGGCATCAAGCTTCTTTGAAGGTGAGCCAGGCTACGAGCAGCAAATGTTTGGTGACCATGCCTCTAAAATGAAATGGGATTTTGCAGGTCTAGTTCTTGACTATGACCAAGCTACACAGATGGTTACTCTACAGCAGCGTAATTACTTTAAAACTGGAGATACAGTTGAGTTCTTTGGTCCTGATATTGAATCCTTCAAATTAACGGTTGGTCAAATTTGGGATGAAAAAGGTAATGAGCTAGAAATTGCTAACCATCCATTACAAATTGTAAAATTTAAGTGTGAGCGTCCGTTGTTCAGCTACAACATGATGCGAAAGGAGAATATTTAAATGTCGAAAAAGCGCCCTTTAGTAATAGGGATTGCAGGCGGTTCATGTTCTGGAAAAACGAGCGTGACTCATGCCATCTATGATGTCTTTCGTGAGCATTCCGTGGTTGTAATTGAACAAGATTACTATTATAAAAATCAAAGTCATTTAACTTTTGAAGAACGTCTAAAAACAAACTATGATCATCCGCTAGCGTTTGATAACGATTTATTATTAGAGCATGTTAACAGCTTATTACAAAGACAAGCTATTGATAAGCCTGTTTATGACTATGTAAATCACACACGTGCAGATGAGGTCATCCATGTAGATCCAAAGGATGTTATTATCCTAGAGGGAATCCTTGTATTAGAAGATAAACGATTAAGAGATTTAATGGATATTAAATTATTTGTTGATACAGACTCAGATTTACGTATAATTCGTCGTATTGAGCGAGATATTAAGGAACGAGGCAGAACAATAGATTCTGTTATCGATCAATATTTAACGGCTGTTCGTCCAATGCACAATCTATTCATTGAACCAACTAAAAGATATGCAGATGTTATTATCCCTGAAGGTGGAGAAAATGAAGTTGCAATTGATTTAATGGTAACAAAAATTAAAACAATTCTTGAAACTACAACAATTGTGTAATATGATGAGTGAGTATTGGAATTAATTAGTATAAAAAAATATTGCGATTACAAGTTAAATTCGGTTATTAGTTAAGTAGGTTTAGGGATTCTATTTAGTCCTTTTACCTCATATGCTTAACTACTAACCGGGTTTTATTATTACATCTTAAAATGGAAAACGATTGCATTTCCTTTGTTAAGGTGTGTATAGTATTGTTTCAAGTAAAATTTCGTGATGATTTAAGGAGTGAGCTATTTTGGCAAATGAAAAACAATACCCAATGACTATAGCTGGGAAACAAAAACTAGAAGAAGAATTAGAACAATTAAAAACAGTTAAACGTAAAGAAGTAGTAGAGCGTATTAAAATTGCTCGTAGCTTCGGTGATTTATCTGAGAATTCTGAATATGATTCTGCTAAAGAAGAGCAAGGATTTGTTGAAGGACGTATCACAACAATCGAATCGATGCTGCGTAATGCAATAATCATAGAAGAATCTGGTGCAAGTGATGTTGTTACTTTAGGTAAAACGGTTTCTTTCGTTGAACTACCAGAAGGTGACGAGGAAGAATATACAATCGTAGGATCTGCTGAAGCCGATCCATTTGAAGGTCGTATTTCAAACGATTCTCCAATCGCGAGAGCTCTATTAGGACGCAAAGTGGATGATATCGTAAAATTAACTACTCCAGGTGGAGATATGGAAGTACGTATCGTAGCAATTAAAACAGCTAACTAATTTAAATTACTTAGATTCCTTTATTTTTGGCTTAATACATAGCCTCTAGTTTCGGAAATGGAATTTCCTTTAAGTAGGAAATTGGTTGTTTCTTAAGTGGTCTAAAGTTAATTTTAGATAATATTTGAATATCAAAGTCGGCAAAATCATATAAAGATTTTGTCGACTTTTTCATTTACTTTAAAATTTTAACAAGATTATTAAATCTAGAGTAAATAATGGTATTCAACTGGAATCTTGATACAATAAAGGTAATGAAGTAAAGGAGGATTCAATTATGTCTAAAGGACAAGAATCTTTAACACGAACTGAACACAAGCGTAGTGAACAACGAAGCAAAAAAAGTAAAGTGGACAAAATCTTAAACATTCTGATTGCAATTGTTTCAATTCTTATAGTTTTAAATGTGGTAACAATTTTTAGTGATGATGATAAAGAAAAGGAACAGGCAGATGAACTAGTCGAAAAACAAGATGACAATAAAAATGACGAGATAGAGGATACTAAAAATACAGAATCTAATTCTGGTAAAAATGTTGCTTCAGCAGAAGAACTTGAGTCAGATGAAACAGAAACACAAGAAGGTGTTAATTCAGACGCAACTACTGATTCGAAGATTATTGTGCAAGCATCAAATGATCCGACTGTTGAGGAAGTGATTGTTAATCCTGAGTGGAAAGTAACGCCTACTAAACAAGTAGGCGAGCATGTTTCGGCATACGAAAAAGGGCATCCAGATTACGAGGAAAAGTTAACAACATTCCGTCAGGCTGTTGGATTAGGTGAAAATGATATCATTTTTTGGTCTGTTAAAAACGGTGGAAGTGCTGATAGCTCTATAGCAGTTGTTTCGACAGGGGACAAAACTGAAAATTATCGCATCCACATCCAATGGTTAGAAAACGAAGGTTGGAAACCGGTAAAGGTTGAAAAGCTGAATCAATCAGTAGGGGCAAGATAGCCAATCTATTGACGTTAAGGCATATATTCTTTAATATATGTGTGTCAAGAATTGGAGGAATTATAAAATGAAAATTGCAGTAATTGGAGCTATGGAAGAAGAAGTTGAATTATTAAGAAATTCACTTACAAATACGGAAGTAACTACTATTGCCAATAGTGAATATACAACAGGTACTTATCACGATAAAGAGGTTGTTTTACTTAAAAGTGGAATTGGGAAAGTGAATGCTGCTATGACCACTACAGCATTGCTATACGAATTTAAACCTGATGTAGTTATTAATACCGGTTCAGCTGGGGGATATGATCCTTCGCTAGAAGTGGGTGCCATCGTTATTTCTGATGAAGTACGTCATCATGATGTTGATGTAACGATTTTCAATTACGAGATGGGGCAAGTTCCTCAATTACCAGCAGCCTTTAAATCAGATGAACGTTTAATGAAATTAGCTGAGGAAGCTGTTTCAGAGATTGGCGAGCACCAATATGGTGTAGGGTTAATTTGTTCGGGAGACTCCTTTATGAATGATCCTGAGCGTGTTAGTAAGGTGAGAGAATATTTCCCTCAAATGAAAGCTGTTGAGATGGAAGCTGCTGCAGTCGCTCAGGTTTGCTATCAATTTAAAACTCCTTTTGTTGTAATCCGTGCATTATCGGATATAGCTGGAAAAGAATCAAACATTAGCTTTGAAGAATTCTTACCAGTTGCTGCAAAGCATTCGACAGAAATTGTCCTTAAAACAATCGAAAAACTCTAATCGTCACCTATTGTTCACAAACGAACTTGATGAAGAGAAAAAATCAAAGTAATATAGAAGTATGAATGTTAGGGGGGAACGCTATGTTAATGCTTATGGCAGGCTCTGTAGCTATCACAGCAATTTTAGGAATTCTTATTTATTCTGGAGCAAAAGAAAACACTTATCATTAAGAAAAAAGCTCATTAAGGTTCTAGAACCCTAATGAGCTTTTTCTAATTGTTTAAATGAGAGGACTCAATTTCAGCTTTTCGACTTTCTTTCTCGGCTTGATTATGCTTAAACTGTTGATAGAGCTTTACGAGTGCACGCTTTTCAATCCGTGATACATAGCTTCTTGAAATTTTTAGCTTCTTTGCAATTTCCTTTTGAGTTAATGGGTCATTATTGTTTAATCCATATCGATACACTATTATTTCTAGCTCTCGCGGATCTAGGGTACCTAAGTAAGCGTAAAGCTGTTCAAAACTTTCCTTTTGCTCGATTTTATCTATGGCAGGTTGTTCCTCAAATTGTAGTAAATCTCGGATTTGTAATGATTGTCCTTCTTTATCTACTCCAATAGGTTCAAATAGAGATACGTCTTTTTGTACCTTCTTTTGTGCGCGTAAATGCATTAAGATTTCATTCTCAATACAACGTGCAGCATAAGTGGCTAAACGGGTTTTTTTATCTGGTGTATAGCTACTAACCGCTTTCATCAACCCGATTGTACCAATGGATATATAATCGTCTAGCTGCTCGTGCTGAGGATGGAATTTCTTGACGACATGTGCGACAAGCCTCATATTTCTTTCGATCAAATCGAGACGTGCTTGTTCATCGCCAGCCATAAAGCGTTCAATCGCTTTTGCTTCTTCCTCTTTAGAGAAAGGTCGATGAAAAGCCTGCCCCTTTAAATACCCAAGTAATGACGGAATGTCTAACCAAAGCTGCATTAGTGATGCCAAAATTCCGCTCAATCACGTCATCCTTTCTGCCTTTTTCGACATTATATGATAAACTTTTCAAGAACATGAAAATTAAAGCAGATAAAATTAGAAAACCGATATAAACCAGACTTTTATAGGTTCTGCAGAATGGTGTAAACTCTAATTATTAGCGTTTTGATCATCACATTTACCACAAGCAATACATAACGAGTTGGGCACTGAAAAATTACCATCAACCTATTTATACGCAATACAAACGTTGTTGGTGATTCGACATGTAGCAGGACATAAAAAAACGATGCCATCAAAAATGATGCATCGTGTGGTTTAGACCTTTTTTAATGTTAATGTACATACCATTAGAATAGATAAAGTTGGGAATAGGAAAAGGTAAAATTGTGGACCAACTACTGGAATTAGAAAGTAAGAAAAAGTTATAACGGTTCCGGCAGCAGTGATTGGCAGCCCGATGAAATAGCCCGTAGCATTTGAAATATTGAAGCGAGCCAAACGGAAGGCTCCACAAGCCATATAAAGAATCGTTAATATTATTCCAATCATTCCAAATTCACGGAGAATACATTCGTACATTAATAGAGCAGGAGCTACACCGAATGATATAATATCACCCATGGAGTCCAATTGTTTACCGAGTTCTGATTCTTGATTAAATTTTCGTGCTACCTTACCATCATATCGATCAAGAAAAGCGGCAATAAATATAAATAGAACACTGTAACTGTATGCTTCATTTATTGTTGCCATTATCGAAGCACCACCGAAGGACAAATTACATAGTGTAATTAGGTTAGCAGCGTGCGATTTAATTTTTTTAATCGTGGAATCCACCATATGGATTATAAACATGGGGAAACACTCCTTTGCGCTAAATATATTTATATATTATACTTCGAAACAGCGTAAATTGTAAGTCAATAAAAAATCCTTAAATTTACATTTAAAAATTAGACTTTGTTGGGGGTTCCTATGAAAGAAAAAATATATCAATCACTTATTGAACTTACGAATGGAAAATACAGCTCTTTCATGCTTAAAAAACTTGTTACATCGCCAATAAGTAAAAATCTTATTGGGCGCTATAGTAAAGTATACGGAATAGATGTCAATGAGGTTTCAGGTGATTTAAAAAGTTTTGCAAGTTTACAAGATTTCTTCACTAGACAGTTAAAAGAAGAAGTTAGACCTGTAAATCTATCAAAGGATTTGTTTGTAAGTCCAGTTGATGCAAAAGTTGAATCCTTTGGTCAAATTGGTGAGGATGCTATCTTTACTGTAAAAGGAAAGCCATATACCCTTATGGATCTGTTAGGGAATGAACAGGTAATAGATAAATATAAAAATGGACAGTATATTGTATTTTATTTAAGTCCTGCTAATTATCATCGTATTCACAGTCCTCTCGATGGGACAGTGATTCGGCAATATACACTTGGAAATAAATCCTACCCGGTAAATCAGTTGGGTTTGACGTACGGCAAGAAGCCGATTAGCAAAAACTATCGTATGGTTAGTGAAGTACAATTTCAAAATAATAAACATGTCACGCTAATTAAAGTGGGTGCTATGTTTGTAAATTCCATTACTTTAACGAATGTATCGACAGCCTGGAAAAAAGGTGAAGAGATAGGGTTTTTTGGTTTTGGTTCAACGGTAGTTATGTTGTTTGAGAAAGACTCGATTAGCTTTACTGAAAATATAAATAAAGGGCATAATGTGAAGATGGGTGAACCTATCGCAATTATGTTATAATTGTCCAATGAGAATCTTTACAAACAGAGGAACCATCCTCCATTGATTAAAAGGAATCATATAATATTTTGAAGGAGTCAAGGCTTTGTATAATTTTTTGTTGCCGAGAGAGTTTGTAACTACAGTATTTGAAATTACGCCTGAAAAATTAGCTGCCTTAGGAATTAAAGGGATTATTACTGATTTAGATAATACTTTAATCGAATGGGACAGGCCAGATGCGACGGAAGAAATAGCTACGTGGATGAAGCTAATGCAGGATGCGGGCATTCGTGTAATTATCGCATCAAACAATAACCAAGAACGTGTAAAGCGATTTGCAGAACCACTTGGAATTCCGTTTATTTATCGTGCAAAAAAGCCATTAGGAGCAGCCTATTATGCAGCAATGAAAGAAATTCGTTTGAAAAGCAATGAAGTTGCAATGGTTGGCGATCAATTACTAACGGATATTATGGGTGCTAATCGTTTGAAATTATATACATTTTTAGTCCGACCTGTAGCGGAGTCGGATGGTTTTGTTACGCTTTTTAACCGTTTTGTTGAACGTCGTGTATTTAATATGTTAAAGCGTAAAGGAATTAAAACTTGGGAGGAAAAGTAATGAATGAAAATCATAGCTGTATTGGCTGTGGAGCGGATATACAAACAGAGAATCCAAAGGAATTAGGCTATGCACCGCCATCTTCATTGGAAAAAGAGGCGATTATCTGTCAAAGATGTTTTCGTTTAAAAAATTATAATGAAATACAGCCGGTTAGTTTAACAGATGATGACTTTTTAAGAATCTTGAATGGTCTTGGAGAGCAGCAAGGCTTAATCGTTAAAATTGTTGATATTTTTGACTTTAACGGAAGCTGGTTGCCTGGTCTCCACCGATTCGTTGGAAAAAATCCAGTATTATTAGTGGCCAATAAAGCAGATTTGTTACCAAAATCAGTAAAGCCTAAAAAGGTGATTAACTGGCTTAAACGTGAAGCAAAAAGCTTAGGACTGCAACCAATTGATGTAGTTCTAGTAAGCGCCCATAAAGGAATGGGTATGGGTGAGGTAGTAGATGCGATTGAAATGCATCGAAAAGGCAAGGATGTATTCGTTGTGGGTTGTACGAATGTAGGAAAATCTACTTTTATCAACCGAATTATTAAGCAGGCAACTGGGGAAGGTAATGTTATTACAACTTCTCATTTCCCTGGTACAACTCTTGATATGATTGAAATACCTCTTGATGATGGTGCAGCTATTTATGATACACCAGGTATTATTAATCATCACCAAATGGCTCATCATATTGATTCAAGTGAGTTAAAATACATTACACCAAAGAAAGAAATCAAACCGAAAGTCTATCAGCAAAATGAAGGACAAACTTTATTTATCGGTGCACTTGCTCGCTTTGATTTTATAAAGGGTGAACGCTCTGCCTTTACAATCTATGCAGCTAATGATTTGCCGATACATCGTACAAAGCTTGAAAAGGCCGATACATTGTATGAAGAACATAAAGGGGAACTTCTTGCACCTCCAACAAAGGAGCATATACATCTGCTCCCTGAGCTTGTACGTCATGAATTTGCCATTAAAGAGGGGAAAACTGATGTAGTAATTTCAGGTCTTGGTTGGGTTACAGTCCAGCATCCCAATGTAGTAGTTGCAGCACATGCTCCTAAAGGGGTAGAGGTATTCATTCGTCCGTCTTTAATATAATCTTAAGGTTTTATGAAGAGTCAAGACTTGGAAAAAGAGGTTTTTAGAAATGAAAAAATGGTTTGCAGTAATTGGGGATCCGATAGCTCATTCAAAATCTCCTAATATGCATAATGCTTGGTTTGAAGAAATGAATATTGATGCTGCTTATATTCCACTTCATGTAAAAAGTGAAAATCTGGAGAGTGCTATTTCATCATTAAAAACATTAGGAGCTAGTGGATGGAACGTCACGATTCCACATAAACAAACCATCATTCCGTTTTTAGATGAACTCGATCCGCTAGCTGATAAAATGGGTGCTGTTAATACAGTCGTTCGCCTTCAGGATGGACGACTTAAAGGATATAACACGGACGGAGCGGGATTTGTCCATGCGCTTGAAGAAGTGATAGGAAAAGATAACAAGGACCAGGAAGTGCTGTTAATAGGTGCTGGGGGTGCTGCGCGAGGTATTGCCTTTGCCCTGCAGCTGTTTGGCTATCGCAAACTAACAATAACGAATCGTACTGTTGAAAAAGCTGAGGACATTATTGTGGAGTTAGGTGAAGGGAAAGCTATGTCTATCAAAGAGGCAGAGCAATCACTGGGAAAATTTGGTATCGTCATCCAATCTACATCAGTTGGGCTTGCAAATGGTGAAGTTAAATTGCCACTATCCCTAGAAAAGTTACAAGAAGGAGCAATTGCTGCTGATATTGTGTATAATCCATTAATGACACCATTTTTATTAGAGGCACAGAAGAAAAACGTGACAATAGTAAATGGTTTAGGAATGTTTGTTCACCAAGGAGCTATTGCTTATAATTATTGGCTTGAACAGTATCCCAACACAAATAACATGATAAAAAGATTAACTGAGGAACTAGTGCAGTTAATTTAGGAGGACATTAAGTTTTATGCTTACAGGCAAACAAAAAAGATTTTTACGTGCAGAGGCACATCATTTAACACCAATTTTCCAAGTAGGAAAGGGTGGCGTAAATGATCAAATGATTAGTCAATTACGTGATGTATTAGAAGCTCGTGAATTAATAAAAGTACGTATTTTAGACAATTGTGAAGAAGATAAAGATGATGTAGCAAATGCTCTTGCAAAAGGAACAGGTGCAGAATTAGTTCAGCTAATCGGACTAACAGTTGTTTTATATAAAGAATCACGAAACAATAAAAAGATTGTCTTACCAAAAGTAGACAAGAAATAAGGTGTGTTAGCAATGAAAAAAGTTGGCATTATAGGTGGGACATTCAATCCTCCCCATATCGGACATTTAATAATGGCAAATGAGGCGTTTGATGCGCTATCTCTTGATGAAGTCCGATTTATGCCAAATGCTATTGCGCCACACAAACAATTAGCCGATGATGCATCCATGGAAAATCGTCTCGAAATGGTGAAAATCGCCATAAAGCCATATGAGCATTTTAAAATTGAAACAATCGAATTAGCGCTCGGCGGAGTTTCTTACACGTATAATACGATTGTAGAGCTTCTAAAGCGGGAACCAGATGTACAATTTTACTTTATCATTGGGGGCGATATGATTGATTCCCTTCATACATGGTATAAGATTGATGAATTAGTCAGATTAGTTCAGTTTGTTGGTCTAAAAAGACCTGGAACGAAATCGGCTACTACATATGATGTGAAAATTGTAGAGGCTCCTGAAATTGATCTGTCTTCAACCTTAATAAGAGGACGATTAAAAACAGGCAGCACACTCCAGTTTTTATTGCCCGATGGTGTGGAGAGTTATATTCGAAGGGAAGGTCTATATGGAACGCGATAATTATTTAGCGGCAATAAAACCACGTATGCCTGAAAAAAGATATATTCATACTATTGGTGTAATGGAAACAGCAATTCACCTTGCTAATAAGTATGGTGAGAAAAGTAAGTCTGCCGAGACAGCGGCAATCTTACATGATATTGCTAAATATGCTGATGAGGATTGGATGCGTAAAATTGTAAAAGATAATGGTCTCGACGCACGACTCGTTAATTGGGGCTCAGAAATTTTACATGGTCCAGTAGGGGCATGGATTGCAGAAACTGAATTTAATATTAATAATGAAGATATTTTAAATGCTATTCGTTTTCATACTACCGGTAGGGCGAGTATGTCAAAATTAGAGAAGATTATATATATAGCGGATATGATTGAACCAAATCGAAAATTTGCCGGGGTAGATAACCTGCGAAAAGTGGCAGAGGAAGATTTGAATTTAGCTATGAAAGCTTGTATTAGTCATTCAATTGGGTTTTTAGTTCAAACAGAGCAGCAAATTTATCCTGTATCGATTGAATGTTTTAATGATGTTATTTCAAAAAACGCTTAGGCGTTAAATAGAGAGGAAAAGTGAAGAATGACACAAACTTTACTAGAGATTGTTTATAAAGCAATAGATGATAAAAGAGGTGAGGATATCGTTGTACTAAATATGGAAAATATCTCATTACTAGCAGATTATTTTCTAATATGTAACGGTAATTCTGATCGTCAAGCACAAGCAATTGCTAAAGAAGTTCAAGACAAAGCACAAGAGCACGGCTATGATGTAAAACGTGTAGAGGGATTTGACTCGGCTCGTTGGATTTTAGTTGATATTGGAGATATTGTTGTACACATTTTCCATAAAGATGAGCGTGCATTTTATAATTTAGAACGTCTTTGGGGAGATGCTCCTCAGCTTGATGTACCAACTGCAGAATGATAAATTCTAGCTATGAAAGATTTGCGCTTGTGTACGATCAGTTAATGCAAGATATTCCGTATGACCAATATGTCAATTGGGTGAAAACATATGCTCCACAAGAGCAGTACCCCAAATTATTGGATATTGGCTGTGGTACAGGAACACTTTCCCTTCTCTTTCATCAACAGGACTATAATGTAAGCGGAATTGATTTATCTGAGGATATGCTAGCTGTTGCCTATGAACGATTACAGGCTCATGGAGCTTCAATTCCTTTATTTACAATGTCGATGGATGAATTGGAAGGCTTCTCTGATTTGGATGTTGTAACAATTCCGATTGATTCTATTAACTATGTACCACAAGTAGATGCGGTAATTGAAACACTAAAAAGAATTCACGGTGCCTTACGTGAGGGCGGTCAACTATTTTTTGATGTGCATTCACTGTTTAAAATGGATCATATTTTTATGGAAAGTCCTTTTACGTATGATGATGGAGACATCACTTATCTGTGGTATACAGAGCCAGGTGAGTTCGAGCATTCGGTTTATCATCAAATGACCTTCTTTTTGAAGGAGGAAAGTGGACTTTTCGAAAGATTTGATGAAGAGCACTTTCAAAGAACCTTTCCTGCAGACATGTACGTACAATGGTTAAAAGAGATTGGTTTTACTCAAGTTGAAGTAACAGCGGATTGGACAGATGAACCTCCAACTGAGGAAAGCGAAAGAATTTTTATCCGTGCAATTAAATAATACAATTTAGACACTTTTCATTTGAAGGTAAATTATGTATATTATAAATATACTCCATATGATTTACCTTCCTTGAGAGGTGTTTTTTATATTTCAGCAAGCTTTAAAAAAGTATGGAAAAATGGTGCTATTCCCCGGCATCGTTTGTTTAATTCTCCTTTATGTTTTCCTGCAACAAGATACTTCAAGTGAAGAAGAAACCTTTACGATTACAACAATTCCACAAGAGCAAAATGAAGAGGTAGTCGAGAATGAGGCTACAACAAATGCCACAATTGAGCAACCTAAAATTGAAGAGATTATGGTTGATGTAAAAGGTGCCGTAAAATCACCAGGAGTTTATATCTTAACTGCAGATGATCGAATTATAGATGCGATTGATAGAGCTGGTGGTTATACTGAAGAGGCTCAATCCACAGAGGTAAACCATGCACAAAAGCTTCAGGATGAGATGCTCATCTATATCCCTAAAATAGGCGAGGAAATAGACCAAGAGAATTCGATTGGACAAGTAGTAGTCAGCTCTACAGCCGCATCATCTAGTTCACAAGGTACAAAGATAGATTTGAATAGTGCCGATGAGGCAGCATTAACAACACTCCCTGGAATTGGTCCTTCAAAAGCACAAGCAATTCTAGCGTTTCGTGAGGAAAATGGCTCCTTCAAAACAATTGATGATTTGAAAAATGTGACTGGTATCGGAGAAAAAACCTTTGAAAAATTAAAAGAATTTATCGTAGTGAAATAAGAAATAGCAAATTAGACACATTTGCATAATAAGGCTTTTCCATCTAAACTATTGATAAGACAGTTTGGAGGTAATCATATGGAGCGAATAACATGGGATCAGTTTTTTATGGCACAAAGTCATCTATTGGCCCTAAGAAGTACATGTACTAGATTAGCAGTTGGTGCGACAATTGTCCGAGAGAAAAGAATTATTGCAGGTGGCTACAATGGTTCGATTTCAGGCGACGAGCATTGTATTGAGGATGGCTGCTATGTTGTAGATAATCATTGTGTTCGAACAGTTCATGCTGAAACAAACGCATTACTGCAATGTGCGAAATATGGTACACCAGCTAATGGTGCGGATATATATGTAACACATTTTCCTTGTTTGCCTTGCTCAAAAACTATTATTCAAGCAGGCATAAAAAACTTATATTATGCAAATGATTATAAAAATAATGCGTATGCATTAGAATTATTTAAAAAAGCGAATGTAAATGTTGTACAAATTCCTTTTGACGAATCTAAAATTGATTTTTTAAAGGATGAAAAACTTGAGCTCGCCGTAGGGATGCTAGATAAGCTAAGAAATCTGGGTGCTTCTAAAGAGGAGCTACAGCCTTTTGAAGAGAAGGTGAAAGAACTATTTGATCTCGTTCAAGCATAAATGGATTTTCTATGCCTTATCGGTTCTCATTGCGTCAATTGCGGCTCATGAATCGGTGAGGCTATTGTTTTTATTGGTGCCAATTACACTATTACTCTACATGAAAAAATTTAGTATTATTCATATATTAAGTATCACTATTACGGCTGTATTCAGTTTTACTTACTTTACGCAGGCTCTCCATGCAATCGAAAAACCACTCCAATTTCCAACCGATTTAACATGGACAGACGAATATAAAATAAATGGTGATTCTTTGCGCGGTTTTATGAAGGACTCCCAAGAAACGAAGGTTTACGTCGTTTATCAATTTGAATCTGAAAAGGAAAAGCATTCTTTCCAGCAGTATTCGTTGGCAGGGCGTAAATATTTAGTGAACGGAGATCAGGTTGAACCCGCACAACCAAATCATGAATTTGCTTTTGATATGGGGAGCTATTTAAAGAGTAAGGGTGCTATCGGAGTTGTGGAAATATCTGATTGGCAATACATCGAAACCCGTAACAGTATCTCCCAAAGGATAGCAAAGCAACGATTTAAAGTGAAAAAGCACATTGAAGAAGTATTCCCACCATCACTTGTAGCAGAAGCACAGGCCTTAATTATTGGCTTGAAGGAAAATATGGACGATGAAATGACCAGGGCTTATCAAAAACTAGGCATTACTCATCTGTTTGCCATATCTGGACTTCATGTGGGCATAGTGGCATTCATATTTTATCAAGGACTTTTAAGGCTTGGTGTTAGGCGAGAACTTGCCTCTATCGTTCTTTTAGTTATTTTACCGATTTATGCTTTACTAGCAGGTGGAGCACCATCAGTGTGGCGTGCTGTTACCGTTGTTGAGCTAATTATGATTAGCCGTCTTAAAGGCAAACTGGCAGCAGCTGATGCCCTCTCCATTAGTTTTATATTTTTTGTCTACTTAGAGCCTTGGTCTATTTATCAGATCGGCTTCCAATTATCCTATTTGGCAACAATTAGTCTAATTTACTCGGGTCAATTTATTAATCGGTATTCCTTATGGATTGTTCAATCCTTTCTCATTACCTTCGTTTCTCAGTTACTCGTTTATCCATTACTTCTATTGCATTTTTATGAACTTAGCCTCTCATCTTTATTAGTAAATATATTCTTTGTGCCACTATTCTCTTTCATTATTTTACCCGTAAATATCATTCTATTAGCCACCTCTTATGTTGTTGAACCACTCGCAGCCTTAATGTTTTTTATCTATGAGCCACTAAGAAGTATGCTAACAACAATTATCACCTGGTTACAGGCAATCCCCCATCAAATGTGGAATCCTGGAAGGCCAACTCTTATTACAATAACTATTGCCTATTTTAGTGTTTTTGCAACATTTTATTTAATTGATGTAAAAGTGAAACTATCGAAAGTCCTTGCTGTCCTTCTTCTTCCTGCATTACTCATCCATATTAGTGGGAAAATGACGAATGATTTAATTATTACATTTGTCAATGTTGGACAAGGGGATTGCGTTGTCATCGAATTACCCTTTAAGGACGAGGTTTATTTGATTGATACAGGTGGAATTTTGAGATTTAACCAGGAGGAATGGAAAAAGACTAAAAGTCCATATGAAATTGGAAGAGATACTGTTGTACCCTTTTTAAAGGGGAAGGGTATTTCTAAAATTAATAAATTGATTTTGACTCATGCAGATAGTGATCATGTTGAAGGAGCAGAGGAAATATTGCAGGAAATACAAGTTGAAGAAATACACATCTCACCAAGCTCCTACTCCAAAGAAGTAATGACAGATTTGCTAGTAGAGGCAAAGCAACAGAAAATTCCCGTAGTAGAGCAAATTGCAAATGTAAGCTGGGTGAAAAGAGGGGTATCATTTTCTTATCTATGGCCAGTTGACACAACTTATGAAGGGAACAATGATTCACTTGTGTTGTACCTTACAAAAGGAAATTTCGAGGCTTTATTCATGGGCGATGTAGAGGAAGCAGGGGAGGAATCAATCCTGCAAAAATATCCTGAATTAGCTCAGGTAGAGCTTTTGAAGGCAGGGCATCATGGGAGTAAAACGTCGAGTAGTGAAGCGTTTGTGAAAAGATTCATGCCAGCAATAACAGTCTTTAGTGCTGGAGAAAATAATCGTTATGGTCATCCTCATTTGGAAGTGGTTGAACGTTTTCAAAATTTAGGTTTAACAACTTTAGCAACTGGAGAGGTTGGAACAATTGAAGTAAGGCTGGATGGTGAATCGGTTAAAGTAAAATCGAGTAAACAAAATAAGCATTAAAAAAGAGGAATCTCAAGTTTATCTTGAAATTCCTCTTTTCGCGTAACACCGATTATGCTGCTACTTCAACAATGATTGCGATAATAAACATAATTGCAAAAAATACGAATGAAACGCCAAATCCTATACCAGCATCGATTGCTTGGTTACGCATAGATGCGCCATTTTTTCCTTCAAAAGGATTGTGTGTTACAACGTTTTCATCATGTGATGACATACCTATCCCTCCTACTCAACATCAATTATAAGTGAATATATTATAAAAAGCTATATCCAATAAATCAATTTCTACTAACTAACTTTTGTCTTATTGAAAATTTTTATACATGGATGATAGAAAACGAAAAACGTGTATACTTATATATACGAAAAGTTAGGAGGAAGCAATATGTTTACAAAAGCTTGGAAAGAGATTAAAAATGGGCAAATTGCTCCTGTATATTGTATTTATGGAGAAGAATCTTATTTTATCGACGAAACAATCAAACGAATAAAAGAAGCGTTAAATACAGCTGAAGAAGCAGAGGTTATGACCTTTGATATGGACGAGCAGCCTGTTGATTTAGTGATTGATGAGGCAGATACGTTTCCATTCTTTTCTGAAAGAAAATTAGTCATTGCCAAAAATGCTTCATTTTTAAAAGCAAGTGAAAAAGGGAAAGAGAAAATAGAGCATGATTTAAAGCGGCTTGAAAACTGGCTAGCCCACCCATCCGATTTTTGTGTCACGTTATTTATAGCACCTTACGAAAAATTAGATGAACGAAAAAAAATAACGAAAGCCGTGAAAGAAAAAAGTATACTGCTTCATGCTGAAACACCAAAAGAAAATGATTTAGCTACTTGGATTCGAAGTGAGGTCAAAGGCTTTGAGAAAAGTATAACTGATGATGCAGTAGATAAGTTAGTGGAAATGGTTGGAGCCAATATGCTGCAGCTCCAAATAGAAATTGAAAAAATGGCTTTATATCTAGGTGAGGAAGGACAAATTACCGTACATCTGGTTGAAGAATTAGTAGCTAAAACATTAGAGCATGATGCTTTTAAAATGTTAAATGCTTATTTATCTCGCAATGTCTCTGAAGCACTTCAGATTTATCATGATTTGCTAAGACAAAAGGAAGAACCAATCATGTTAGTGGGCCTTTTAGCTTCAAATATTCGTACAATGAGTAATGTTTATTATTTGCAGAAAAAAGGGTATCATCCTAATCAGATTTCAAAGCAGCTAAAGCTTCACCCATATCGAGTGAAGCTGATGCTGGAAAATAGACAACGCCCTAATGAGGAACGATTATTAAAAGCACTAAAAAATTTGTCAGAAGTTGATTTGAAATTAAAGTCCATTAGTGGGAATAGAGAAAGGTATTTAGAAATGTTTCTTTTAAAAGCTTTATAAACCTATTGGAGTATTTTGGGGGTTGTGCATTTAAATCTATTTACATTATCTGTTATATTAGTAAAAACATATATTTCTAAGAAAAGAAAGGACTACACATGGACTATCAATTTAGATTTTGGCAATCATTATTAAATCCTAGTAAATTAGCCTTTGCATTAGATAATCAAGAACAAAATCATCGATTAAAAGGTTATCATAGTCGATTCTTTATACTTCTGGGCTTAACGATTTTCTTTTTCGTTATTAGAAGTGTCTGGGGAATGGGTTCTGAAAATTTGACTCATCTTATGGCTGAAAACTTAGAAGAGGAGTATATTGTAGGTCGATATTTAGCGGTGTTAGGTGCCGCAATCAAAGGGTTGTTATTTTTTGCTTTTCATTACTATTTTGTCGCAATTTGTTTAGCGATATTGACTGATTATTCCTTTAAAGCGATTTCGAAGATACAAATCTTTGTTATTGCGAGTATTCTACTAGAAAAAGCTATACTTTTTATTGTTTTCGCCATGTCCGGATTTACGACGGCAATATCATTTTTGTCATTAGGTCCGATAAGTACATATTTAACAGATGAAAGCTTTGTCATTTACTTTTTTAATCAGCTTTCTATTGCTACAGCTGTTGCTATTTTTATTCAATATAGTTTTCTGTCGCAATGGGAGGATGAGAGTAAGGGCTTATTATTAACAAAAATAATTGGCATACATATTTTCTTTGCTCTTGTAACAGCTGGAATTAGTGTCTTACCTCTCTATGATTATGTTACTAAGGTGGTAGGTTTATGAAAAGTAATAGGAAACATTGGATTGGTTTAGGTAGTGTTTTATTATTAGTATTTTTAACAGTAAATTGTGTAATTATTTTTAAAGAGGATAGCAAAATTGCACGCTCATACTATATTACCGATTATGAAAGAGTAGCATTAGAGCAACAAAGGGCTTATATAGAAAAAGAGGCAATGCTTATCCCACATGAAGAGATTCGAATTACAGCTGATGCAAATGCATTATCACAGATTTCTGTCCGTCCCGGTCAAAAAATTAGTGCCAACGAAGAGATTGCCGCCTATAAAACGGAAGAAGCTACACAGGAGCAGTCTAAGATCCAATCTGAGGTGAATGCCTACGAAAGTGAGTTGACGACCTTAGAGGGCATTCTGAGACGATTAGAGGCACAGGATATAAATGATCCAGTTACGACGATTGATTCAGAACAAATTGATGATGAACTATCTATTACAGTAGAAACAGAGATAATGCAGGGAACTCCTGTAGAAGCGATTGCATCAATTGAAAAGCAAATCGCTGAGGTAGAAAGAAATATTGCTATATTAGAAGACCGAATTTCTGACCTTAGCTTTTCAAATGTTCTCTCAAGTCCGATTGATGGGGTAATTGGAGAGGTTATTGATGAAAGTGGAGCTATTACATTTATAATTTATACAGACCAAAAAAACCTCATCACCTACGTTTCAGAGCAAGAGTGGGAAAAGGTTGCAGAAAATCAATCTGTTGAGCTGGATCAATCCATTTTCGACACGGTAGCTGAACATGAAGGATTAACAAATGCTGAAGATACTAGTAGCTCAGTAGAACCGCAAGTCGAAATACTAGGAACTATTGTAGAAAAGCAAACTATTCCAGCTACTAGCTCCCTTTGGTATAGAGAAATGGAAAAGGTAGTAAAATTACCTGAACCACTTTCCTTTGAGGTAAGAGTGGATTTGAATGAGGAAGTCGTTAATAAACCATATGCTAGTCTAACTAAGGCAAAAGTTATTATTAACGAAACACCAAGTGCCTTTAGAGTAGATAAGAACTGGGTACTAAAGAAAAAAATAGCGGATGACAAAGAAACAAAAGAAGCTACCTTCGTGTATGCAATAGACGTAGATGGGAAAATTCGAAGTTCGATAGTGGATGTTGCCTTCGAAGACAGAGGAGAAGCGATTTTGAGTGGTATTTCAAATGGTAGTATTGTGTTATATGACCAAATTAAAAACGAACCTTCAAATGCATTTTTCCCAATGCCATTCGAAACACCAAGTAAAAGCACTTTAAATGAGCTTAATTGGAAGCAATACGCTAAATATATTATTTTCTAAAAGGAAGCTACCTAGAGGAATTAAAGTGTACCCTTTGTAAAGGACATTTTGAAAAAGAGCCTAGGCAACTTGTTGAAGCTGCTGTCTGTATTTTGCAGGCGGCAGCTTTTTTAAAT